>CAWBPF010000044.1:0-41028 GCA_963790515.1 uncultured Alphaproteobacteria bacterium
CGCAACTACAGTTGCGTTTTACGAGAGCGATAGTGGGCCTGAGCTGCACCGAACTGGTGGCGTTGTCGCCATGCGGACCCGGCTAGAACGAATGGCAGGCGTAGGGGTGATCGTAACAACAGCTTGGCAACAAGGCCTCGGATTTCGGGCACGCTGGGCAAGCCGAGGCGGATGGCGGTTACGCGGCGAGCGGCGGACTTGTTCTGTTCAGTTTACTGAACGCGGCGCATGATGATATAGCGCAAGCCGTTGAATACTTCGCGCAGCGGATGCTCGCGCTGTCCGGCAGCCTCGGGCAGCAGGCCGAGGTAGGGCGCAACCAGTCTCCATTCGTCGTCAGAGACGTCAGACGGGTAAGTTTTGCGGGCAATTTTCATGCCCGGCTAGTTGGTGATTATTCAACTGCTAGTCCATAACAGCTTCTAGCCCTGTCGCTGGCGGCTCCGGCGTTCGCAGCGGATCAATCGAGTGACAGCAAGCCCAATGCGGGCACCGGCAAGGGTGCGGCGGTAGGGGCCGCCGCCGGGCATGAAGTTGGCAGCGGCCATGCTGTGGCGGGCGCCGCGACTGGCGCTGCGGTTGGCCACCATGAAGAGAATAAAGCCAACAGCAGCAATAAATAGTCGCCTTCCTTTCGCACCTCTGTCTGCCTTGAAGCCGGCCGGCATGTCGTGCCAACAAGCCCGACAGAGATGTTCTTCTAACGTTCTTGCTGCTGCGAGCGTCCGCTTGATGTGGTTGGCGATCTCCACCTGCTGTTCGATGGGAAACCCAGACTGTCCGGCTCCGTTGTGTCTCGACAAGCCACGCTTCTATTGGTCTGGGTCAGCTGCCTGCCTTTCATGCAAGGCGTGCTACGCAACAGGGAAATGAGACATGCGGATTTACGGTTTGGCCTCGGCAGGCGTTTTGCTTTGTTGTTCCGTAACCTATGCACAGGCACCTGTGCAACAGAACGGCCAAGCATCGTATTTCAGTGCGGGTCAGAGCGGCCACACCAAGACGGCCAATGGCGATAAAGTTGATCCGAATAGCAACACCGCAGCCTCACGCGATCTGCCGCTGGGCACCCAGGCAACGGTGACGAACAAAGCCACTGGCCGGTCCACGGATGTGAAAGTCACCGATCGGGGTCCAACCCGCCCGGACCGCAAAATTGACTTGTCTAAAAAGGCCGCCGACGATGTCGGGATGACAAAGACAGGAACTGCCCCCGTTGCCATCAACGCCGACCCGGCGAAGCAGACTGATCCTGCTGTAAAGCAGCAGTTAGAAAAACAACAGAAATGATCTTTAGAAGCAGAAGACTTTGATCGGCTGGTTCATCCTGGCTGGATCGAGCATTGCCCAAGATACATGACATCGTCGATGAAGATGGTGATCTCGCCGTGGAGGTTGACCTTCTCGCCGACTTTTAGGGACGTTGCGTCATCGGGGTTGATGCAAGCCACGGTTCCGGCGGCGCTGGTAAATCCAACTGTGTGCACCGAGCCATCGGCACCAGCGGCCGCTTGGTCTTCGGTGGCGCCCACGACGATGGCTTGACCCGAAAAATCGCGCTTCTGCGCCAACCAAGCCGTGATCCAATCCTTGTCACCACCATGCGCGACATACGCGTTGCGCAGCGCAACGACATCGTCAGGTGATGGCGTGGTTTCCCGCCATTGGGGGTCTCCTTCCTCTGCTGGTGGACGCGCTTCAGTCACGGGTGGCGTAGGAACGGCTGGCTGCGTTGCCGGAAGTGAAAGCGGTGCGCGTTGTGCCTGGGTCATAAAAGGGCGATTTTGGTTCGAGGGTATGACGCTCCCATATTCAGAGAGGATGGTCATTCCATCCTGCAATTCGAGCTGAAGGTTGGCGGAGCCACTGGACTCTGCCTGTCGCTCCGGACTTCGGTAGTGCCAATCATAGATCGCCTTTACCGAACAAAGATGATTCGGATCACACATAACCTGAAGCGAGCCCGGGCGCACGTTGAGGGTCCGTTTTGGCCATCGCAGAGCAAATTTGCGCTTGAGGTTCATCAGTGCCATGTGGGTCAATTGCTTACCATAAAAATAGACTTGGTCGGGATAGACTTTATCCATGTAGGCAAGTGCATCGGGTGCCGGGCCGGACCATTCTTCGGCGTACCGCTGAACAAAGGCCGCAGAGGCTTGCTCGAACGATTCGTGCTGTGCCTGCGTCGGCAGCGCAAAGATCATCACATTGCACACGGCGATCAGCATCCACCATAATCGATCAGCCACAACCAAGCTCCTTGAGACGCTACGTGGCCAACGCAGTGGCGCTCTGGAGGTTGACTCTGCATCAAGAGATGACCGTACAGGCGAGGACGCCAGCGTGAGCGATGCAAAAGGCGCACACACGCGAAAGTCCTAACTTCTGTGTGGAGTGCGCCCCTGCGGGTGGACACTTTGAGTTCGTAGATTTGACCCCCCTTGTCGGGCTTCTGGAGAATGGAAGCCATGGCCAAGCATCGTTCCCATAGCGTCGCGTTCAAACGTCAGGTGGCAGAAGAGTTCATCGCCGGCGAGACGCTGCACGCACTGTCCAAGCGTCACGATATTTCGCGACAACTGATCCGCATCTGGGTCGGCAAGTTCGAAGCCGGTGCCCTGGATGACGACGTGCAGGCGGCTGACCTGCTTCAGGAATACGAAGCCAAGATCGCGGCCCTTGAACGGATGGTGGGGCGACAGGCGCTGGAGATCGAGATGCTAAAGGGGGCTTTGAAGCATGCTCCCCGGCCGAGAAGCGTGAACGCCTCCGTCGTTACCGGACCCGTGGTGTCTCGGTCAGCCGGGGATGCGAGCTGATGGGGCTGTCACGCTCGACCTTCTATGATCCTGCGCCGGTGGTTACGGCACCCGGTGAGGTTCTCGTCCGGATCAAGGCAATCTGCGATGAGTTCGAGTGCTACGGCTATCGGCGAGTGGGCGCGGCTCTGCGCCATCAGGGCGTGGTGGTGAACAACAAGAGGCTGCGCCGCCTGATGAAGGCGCATGATCTGCAACCAAAGCAACGCCGCCGCTATGTCGTTACCACCGACAGCGAACACGGCGGCCCGATCTTCCCGGATCTGGCCAAGGATGTGGTTCTCGAGCGTCCCAATCAGCTTTGGGTAGCCGACCTGACCTACGTCGCCATTCCCAGCGGCTTCGTCTATCTCGCCGTCATCCTGGATGCCTGGTCACGCAAGGTGGTCGGTTTCGCCATCAGCCGGTCGATGGATGCCCGCATCGCGGTTGCCGCTCTGAAGTCGGCCATCAGGATCCGTCAGCCATCCAAGGGCTGCGTCCACCATTCCGATCGTGGATCCCAATATGCCTCGGAGGCCTATCGCGCGCTGCTTGCCGAGCATGGCCTGAAGGGCTCGATGAGCCGCCGCGGAAATCCCTACGACAACGCCAAGGCGGAGAGCTTCATGAAGACCTTGAAGGTGGAGGCGGTTTATCTGGTTGCCTATGAAACCTTTGAGGATGTCACTGCGGACCTTCCGCGATTTCATTGATGAGGTCTACAATTCGAAGCGGTTACATTCCGCGTTAGGCTACCTCAGCCCGACGCAGTTCGAGGATCAACACGCCCGGCAGACGGTCAAAACGCCAGCTTGATTTTGTCCACCCGCAGGGGCGCACTCCAGACAGGGGAAAATCGTTGTTGATCGTTGCCCACGACGCAGGACACCGCGCGGCGCAAACAACTTGCTGCCGATCCGGGCCGTTAACCTTCGGTTAGGACTACGCAGCTGGAATACTATCGTCTGCCGCGACACCACCCACGGCGATCGCTGTTAAGGTCATCACCCCGCCGCGGCTGCGATGCCTCCACCCACCCCATGTCCTGTCACCGACGCCATGTCTGCCCGGCGCCGCTCGGAGTTTGACCATGAAACCGGTCCTAGCCCTCGTTTTCTGCCTGCTCACCGCGAGCGCCGTGGCGAACCCGCCGGAGGGCGCCGATCTGAGGATGGCGCCCTGGTTCCACGGCCTTCATCAGCCCGGCACCGGCACGCCCTGCTGCTCCATCGCCGATTGCCGCCCGACCGACTTCCGGTCCAGTGGTGACCATTACGAAGCAATGATCAACGGCGAGTGGCGTGAGGTGCTGGCCGACAAGGTCATCCATCGGTCGGAAAACCCCACCGGACAGGGCGGTGGTATGTTGGACGCCGGTGCACGGCATCCTGTGCTTCGTTCCTGGTCCGGAAACCTGATCCCCAGGCGACGGGCGACCAGGGCCTACGGGCGACCAGGGCCGACGGGCGACGAGGGCCGACGGACGACCAGGGCCGGTTCCGCAGGCCGCAACGCCAGGAGGCTTTCCGTATTACGGAGGCCCTACCGGGTCGACAGCCGGAACGCGCGCTGTCCAGGCGCCCCGAACAACTGGCCCAACGCCTCGGCCTGAGCACCGCGCCCCACCAGGACAAGACCGTCTCCCGCCTGGATCACCGTCGAAGGCTCCGGCCGGGTAACCGCCTCGCCGCCGCGGCGGTTGATCTGCACGATGAAGAACGCCCCATTGGCCTGCCGTTCCACCGTCTCGATCGTCTTGCCGATGACGGCGCTGTCCGGGCGCGGCGGCGACGACCTCCATCTCCAGGCCGAGCGACATGCAGCACCTGCTCGAAGTCGCGCATCTTCTCTGATCCGCGGATGAACTTGGCGGTTTCCTGGTACAGAATCATCTCGGCGATGCGCTCGGCGCCGATATGGGTGGGCAGCACGACCTTGTTGGCGCCGGCCTGCAGCAGCTTGCTCTCGGTGCTGGGCAGCTCACCGCGGGCGATGATCTCCAGCCTTGGATTAAGGCTTCGCGCGCTCAGGGTGATGAACACGTTCGCGGCGTCGTTCGACAGCACCGTGGCCAGCGTCCGCGCATGCACGACGCCCGCGGCGAGCAAGGCTTCCTCATCGGTGGCGTCGGCCTGGATGCACAGGTAACCAAGATCGCGGGCCAGGGTGATGGCCGCGTCAGCCTGCTCCAGCACGACGATCGGGATGCCGCCGGCTTTCAGCTCCTGCGCGAGCATCAGGCCGATCCGGCCGAAACCGCATATGATGACATGGTCCCGTAGCCGGTCGATCTGTGCGTTCATGCGCTTGAACCCGAGTACCTGATTGAGCTGGTTGAGGGTGATGAATTGGACCAAGGCACCGGTTAGGAAGATCATGCCGGTGCAACCCAGCACGATGACCGATATGGTGATACCGCGCAGCAGCGGCGTGTCCACCGGCATGGTTTCACCGTAGCCGACCGTGTACACCGTGATGATGACCATGTAGAGCGCGTCGCCGAAGCGCCACCCGGCCGCCACATAGGCGATAATCGCCAGCGCCATGACGACGAGCATATACAGCACGCCCAGCACCAGATTACGCAGCGGCGAGCCGAGCAGACGGTTCGACGCCGAGGCAAAACTCATCAGTCCGGGCTGTGGCCTGGGCTGCAGGATGTCCGCTCCGTCAGATCCATTGTGGAATAGGCGGATTACCGCATACCGATCGGATGGTTCACAAGCTGAAAGGACGACACTGGCAGCGCCAGCGCGCGTTATCACGGCTTTATCGCCCGGGCTGGCCGTCTCAAATCGATTATGATATCGTATCACATTAGCAATATAATCGTATGCAGATGGAGATGCGGATGGCCCCGCTCGCGGACTTGGTTATCGAAACCGCCATCCAGACGCCAGGCCTCGGTCGTAAGCCAGTCGCTGATAGCGCGGCTGCCGGTCGCCGCGGCGTCTTGATCCTGATCGCGGGCATGCTCGCGCTTGGCGGTTGCGCCGTTTCGGCATCGAACCCCGGGTCGGCACCAAACCCCGGGCCGACACCGAACCGCGGGCCGGCAGTCGGCTGGCAGCCGCCGCCGGGCGCGGTCGCCGCCCCGCTGTCGGCGGCGCGCGGGCCCTACGACTTCAGCGGTGCCACTGTAAAGCTGGACGGCCAGCTGATGGATCCCGGCGCTGTTCTCGATGCCTTGAACCGGACCGACAGTTTGGTGCTCGGCCAGATCACGCCGGAGGCAACGCCGATCCCTGCCAGTCTGCGTATCGTGCTGCCGGATCATGACCGGCTGCGGGTCCTGGCGATACAGGCCGTCAAGCAGCCCGGCGGCGGCGCGGTCGAATTCGAGGCCGAACGCATGCGACTGCAGCAGCATGTTCTGGCTGACGTCGTGGTTCGAAGGCACCTCTTCACCGCAGCGAACCTGACCGAGCAAAACGATACCGTGGCACCTGATGCCGCCGGCGCCGACTATGTGCTCTGGTTCATGGTACGGTCGGTCAGCGGCAATAACGCCGGGCCTTGGGTCGGCGCCTGGCAACTGAAGCGGTCCGGCGCCGCGGCAGCCGATATGGTCGGCGTCGATCCCGGCACACCGTTTGGCCCACCCAGGGCGCTTTCCTTCGCCAACAGCATACGCATGACCATTGCTCACCAGATGGGCGGCAACATGGCCATCGGGTCCGCCGGATCCCGTCGCGTCGTCAGCGCCGGTACCGGTATCGCCGTTGACGCACAGGGCCATGTCCTGACCAACAACCATGTCATTGCGGGTTGCCCCGACCTGCGCGTGACCGATTCCACCGGCAGCACCTCGGCCAGCCTGCTTGCGGCCGACCCGGCAAACGATCTGGCGGTGCTCAGAACCGGGCGACACGCGACCGGCTGGGCCAGCTTTCGCGATGGCCAAGGGTTGCGCCCCGGCGAATCGCTGGTCGTGACCGGTTTCCCGCTGACGGGTGTCGTCTCGCCGGAGATGGCAGTCACCACCGGATCGCTCACGGCTCTGGCCGGCGCCGGCGGGGACGTTCGGCAACTGCAGTTCAGCGCACCGATCCAGCCCGGCAACAGCGGCGGACCGGTGCTCGACGAGACCGGCAAGGTCATTGGCGTCGCGTCTTCGATGCTGGATGGTCTGATGCTTGCGGCTTTGACCGGCATGATGCCGCAGAACGTCAATTTCGCCGTCAAGACCAGCGTGGTGCGGGCGTTTCTGCAGGCCAACCAGATCGCTGTCGACAGCGGTCCGGCGCATGCGGCCATGAGCGCCGCGGCGATCGGCGACAGCGCCCGCAGGTTCACCGTCAAGATCGAATGCTGGCGCTGATCAGATGCGTCGCCCGACCCATCCGCATCGTTCCACACGCACCATCGCGGCGCCAAAGGACGCCTGTCCGACGTAACAACGAATATCGCCCGTCAGCGCCGGGCAATGCGTTGCGCCCCGCCGGGGACTGGCCCGGGGATATGTCGGGGACTGGCCCGGGGATATGTCGGGAACCGGCCACTCCGATAGCCCGCGGACCGGCCCCTGCGACATCCCGGGGACGGGCCCACCGATATCCCCGAGAACCGGTCCGCCGATATGCGGGGGACGGGCCGCCGCGCCGGGCACGTCGCCCCGGTCACGCGACAACCGCCGTTGGCGCTGGCGCCGCTTCTGCCCTAAATGTCTGCTTATGGAATGGGACGCACCGGCGATCATCCTGGACGCCCGCCCGTACGGCGAGGGCGATGCCGTGGCCACGGTCATGACCGAGGCGCACGGCGTGCACCGTGGCCTGGCCCGCGGCGGCGCCTCCCGCGGCAAGGCCGCGCATCTGGCAGGCCGGCAACATGGTCCAGGTCCAGTGGACCGCGCGCCTGCCCGACCAACTCGGCACCTTCACCGGCGAGTTGATCCACGCCGGCGCGGCCTATGCCATGCAGGAGGCGCTGCCGCTGGCCATGCTGACCGCTATCTGCGCCGTCGCCGAGGGCGCATTGCCGGAACGCGAGCCGCAGCCGCGCATCTTCGACGGCCTGCTGCGCCTGATCCCCCGCCTGCCGCTGGGCGAGGCGATCGCTGACCGACCTGATCCGGTGGGAACTGGTGGTGCTGTCCGACCTCGGCTACGGCCTGGATCTGGCCGCCTGCGCGGTCACCGGACGCACCGATGACCTGGCCTATGTCTCCCCGAAGACCGGCCGCGCGGTCACCAGCGAAGGGGCAGGGGAGTGGGCCGCCCGGCTGCTGCCGCTGCCCGGCTTCCTGGCCGGACCGGCGCCGCCGGACTGTCGCCGGCTGGCGCGACGGCCTGCGCCTGACCGGGCATTTCCTGGCGCGCGATGCGTTCGGACATCAGCATCGACCTCTGCCACAGGCGCGGCGATGCTATACGACCGAGTCTCCGCCATGGCGGATGAAAACCAGAAGGACGACGCGACGAAACATGCCGGATGATCTGATCGGCCTGATCGAGGAAACCCACCTGAAGGACGCGCTGTCCGAGCGCTACCTCGCCTATGCGCTGTCCACCATCATGTCCCGCTCGCTGCCGGATGTGCGCGACGGGCTGAAGCCGGTGCACCGGCGGCTGATCTACGCGATGCACCAGTTGCGGCTGGACCCGACCGCCGGCTTCAAGAAATGCGCCCGCGTGGTCGGCGACGTGATGGGCAAATACCATCCGCACGGCGACGCCTCGATCTACGACGCCATGGTCCGCATGGCGCAGGATTTCGCCGCCCGCTATCCGCTGGTCGAGGGCCAGGGCAATTTCGGCAACATCGACGGCGATAACCCCGCCGCCATGCGGTACACCGAGGCCCGCCTGACCCAGGTCGCCCAGCGCGATGCTGGCCGGCATCGACGAGGACGCCGTCGATTTCCGCCCCACCTACGACGGCGAGGAAGTCCGAACCCATCGTCCTGCCGGGGGCGTTCCCGAACCTGCTGGCCAATGGCGCGGCCGGCATCGCGGTCGGCATGGCGACCTCCATCCCGCCGCACAACGCCGGCGAGGTCTGCGCCGCCGCGATCCACCTGATCCAGCACCCGCAGGCCACCACCGCCGATCTGCTGAAGCACATGCCCGGCCCCGACTTCCCCACCGGCGGCGTGCTGGTCGAGGACCGCGCCGCGATCCTGACCGCCTACGAAACCGGCCGCGGCGGCTTCCGCCTGCGCGCGAAGTGGGAGGTCGAGAAGGGCAAGCACGGCACCTGGCAGATCGTCGTCACGGAAATCCCCTACCAGGTGCAGAAGTCCCGGCTGATCGAGCAGGTCGCTCAGCTCATGGAGGACAAGAAACTGCCGCTGCTGGGCGACATCCGCGACGAAAGCAGCGACATCATCCGGCTGGTGCTGGAACCGAAGACCCGCGGCGTCGAACCCGAAGTGCTGATGGAGACGGTGTTCCGCGCCACCGCGCTGGAAACCCGCTTCCCGCTGAACATGAACGTGCTGGACGCCACCCGCACCCCGCGCGTGATGCCGCTGACGGAGGTGATCCGCTGCTGGCTGGATCACCGGCACGAGGTGCTGGTCCGCCGCTCCAACCACCGTCTGGCCGCGATCGAGCGCCGGCTGGAGGTGCTGGACGGCTACCTGCTGGTCTACCTCAACCTCGACGAGGTGATCCGCATCATCCGCGAGGAGGAGCAGCCGAAGCCGCGCCTGATCGAGCGGTTCAGCCTGACCGACGTGCAGGCCGAGGCGATCCTGAACATGCGCCTGCGCAGCCTGCGCAAGCTGGAGGAGATGGAGATCCGCAAGGAGCACAAATCCTTGTCCAAGGAACTCAAGGACCTGCGCGCGCTGCTGAGCAGCGACAAGCTGCGCTGGGCTGCGGATCACCGAGGAACTGGAAGACATCCGCAAGAAGTTCGGCTCCGGCCCGCTGGGCGACCGGCGCACCGAACTCGGGCGCCGCGCCGGCGGTGGTCGAGGTCAACACCGACGCCTTCGTCGAACGCGAGGCGATCACCGTCATCCTGTCGGAGAAAGGCTGGATCAGGGCGATCAAGGGCGCGGTGGCGGACCCGGCCGAACTGAAATTCAAGGAAGGCGACAAGCTGCGGCTGCTGCTGCCCTGCCAGACCACCGACCGGCTGACGTTGCTGGCGACCAACGGCAAGGCGTTCACCTTGAAGGCCGCCGACCTGCCGCGCGGCCGCGGCGACGGCCAGCCGGTGCGCCTGCTGGCGGAACTGACCAACGAGGACGACATCACCGCGCTGTTCGTCGCCGCGGAGGGGACGAAATACCTGATCGCCTCCAACACCGGCCGCGGCTTCATCGTGCCGGCGGCCGAACTGCTGGCGGAAAAGCGGACCGGCAAGCAGGTGCTGAACCTGAAGCCGAAGGAGGAGGCGGCGTTGTGCGTGCCCGCCGACGGCGATCACGTCGCGATCATCGGCGAAAACCGCCGCCTGCTGGTGTTCCCGCTGGACCAGGTGCCGGAAATGGCGCGCGGCGCCGGGGTGATCCTGCAGCGCTACAAGGACGGCGATCTGTCGGACGCGAAGGTCTTCCGGCTCGCCGACGGCCTGACCTGGAAGCTTGGCGACCGGGTGCGGACCGAAACCGACCTGCGTCCCTGGCTGGCCGAGCGTGGTACGGCCGGACGCCTGCCGCCGAACGGGTTCCCGAAGACACCCAAATTCGGCGGGTAACGCGGCCTTGCGCAAGCGACCGCCGCTCACCTCCCACAGGCTACGGGCTCGGGAAACCGGACCCGTAGCCTGCGGGCTGATCAGGCACCGCGGGGCAGGTGGGAGGTCGCGTAGTCGGTGATCTGCTGCAACTGGGCTTTTGCCGACGCCAGATGCAACCGCGCCAAAAAACTGCCAAGCGCGTCATTGCTGGCAGCGTGGATCTCGTCCATCACCGACTGCATGTCGGTGCGCGCGGAAACCAGCGAGCCGAGCAAGAACGCCAGGCCGCGGTCCGACGCCTGCCGGCTTGCCTCCAGCTTCTGGAACGCTGCCGAGATATTCCCGATCGAGTTCGAAAATTCCCCCTTTATGACGTTGAACTTGTCCGACACCCCGTCCTGGCACCGCTGCGTGCTGGCGGCGTTCTCCAGACTGGCCAGCGACGATTTGGCCGATTTATCGGCACTGCCGATCGCCTGCCGCAGTTCGGGTCCGAACGCGCTTTGCTGCTGCAGGGCAACGGCCAGCGCCTTGGTGCCGTCTTCAAGTTGGCCCGCGTTGGCTGCCAGATCGTTGATCAACGTTTGCAGCGCCTGCGTCACGGCCTCGCGCTGCTGGTCATTGGGACCGTTGCCGGCCTTGATCTGCTGCTGCACGGAAAGAACGATATCGGCCGCACGGTCAAACCGGGCAGTGAAAGCCGGCAGACTGTTGATCCAGGCTTGAACAGGCGCAAAAGCTTGCGGAAATGCGTCGGCGTTTTGCTGCATTTGCGCAAGTATCTGGTTCAGATGGCTTCTTGTCCAGGTAAAATCAACCGTTGTGTGCCAGGTTTGCGTCGTATGCGCCAGGCAGATCCCAATAAAACTGGAACTGCACCAAGTGCACTGGGTGCCGATGTCATAGGGACCGAGCGGGACCGATGCCGCCGCCCGCATGGTGCGCACGTCGCTTTCAAGCTGCACGATCCGCGCCAGGGCATCGGTGCCGGACGCCACATTGATATCCTGTGACCTCCGCCCGAGACGTCAGCAACCCCCCAACCAGCAACAACGCCATCAGCATACCGCGGCGCGGCGTGGGTCGGTTGGATCGGTTCGGCATCATGGCTGTTCTCCAGCGTCGGCAAACGCGACGGTCGATCGGTTCAGGAACTTTTCCGCTGCTGCGGCGATCGCATTCCATTGGCTGATGGCGGTCGCGGTGCCCAATATCGGCTCCATGCCGGCTGCTTCCTGCAGCTTCGCTTCGGGTGCGTCCGCGGCGACCTGGGTCAGGCCTGAACCGAA
The DNA here is from genome assembly GCA_963790515.1 of uncultured Alphaproteobacteria bacterium. Taxonomy (GTDB): domain Bacteria; phylum Pseudomonadota; class Alphaproteobacteria; order Acetobacterales; family Acetobacteraceae; genus Rhodopila. Next base: position 11,723 of record CAWBPF010000044.1, read on the forward strand.
TGTAGTCAGCACCTGCCTCAGCCGGTCGAGAAATCCGACTAGATCATCCACGCCTGATTCCAGCCAGAACCCCTCGTTCTGCACCAGTTCCACGCCCGCAAGCGCCATGCGGACCGCTTCGGACCGGTCCGAAAGTGCCGCCTTTTGTTGGGACAGGGCCGCCAGTTCCTGCTCAAGCTCATGTTTTTTTCCAGAACTGAAGAAGCCAAGCTTGGCAATCTGCTGTTCCACCGCATCGGCCTTGGCCGTCAGCCGTCCCACGTCTTCCTGCATCTGGCGCAACGTGTCGGCGTCCTGTGCGAAAGCCGTGGTCAGGGCGCCATTGGCATCCAGCACTGCTGTCTTGAAGCCTTTCAACGCCTCGACCATCGGGCCAATTGCCCTACGGGCCTGTTCCGCATCGCCGCCAAGCTGGCGCAACGCCGTCTTAACCGCACCGGGCGAGCCGCTGAGAGAAGCAAAATTCTGCAAGGTCTCAGTGATCGACCGGGCCGACCGGTGCAGGTGGTCAACCATCCATGCGGTGCCGGCATAGAGCGTCTGCGGCGGTTGTTCCGCCGCCAGGGCGTTCGCATTATCCTTGATCAAGGCTTGAAGCTGCTGCGGGGAGCCAAAATCGCCGACCACCGACCGCAGCCTGGCCACCACCTTTGCGACCGCCAGGGAGCCATCGATGCCCGCCGGCAGATGTTCAACCGCCTGCACGTAGCGGTTCAGGTGCTGCCACGATGTCGTCTCGAAACCAAGGCGGCCTGGGTCGTCGCGGTTCAGCAGCGGCGCACTGGGTATTGCCCGGTTCAGTCCAAGGAAATCGGTCATGGCGATCGTCCTTCTCGTTGTACGCCCTTGGGCAAATTGCTGTCCCGGCCTTGTGCGGCAAGCTCAGGCTTCGGCCAGGCCAGTCCAGATTTGCCTTGTGCGGGCCTGAATAGGGGGTCAGCCCGCCGCGGGGAAGCAGCGGCAGGCTGACCGGTTGATGACGAAGCTGGACCCAGGAAACTCAGGCTGCGAGTTGCGCCGGCGTTTCCGGCATTTTGTCGCCAAATGCAATACTGGTGTAGTCTACCAGTGATTCCACCGTGAACTGCTTGGCACTGTCGTCGACTGACTTCCAGCTGGCGATTGCCATGTTGGCCTTCGCCTTGACCAGGAACGGAATGCTGCCGACGTTGTCGGGCGTGATGCTGTTGCTGATGCTCACCATATCGGTGTTCATTTGCACCCACACGCCTTCCACCGTCTGCAGGTTCTTCAGGAAGCTGGCCATCGCCGGCCCGACGCGCTGCATCTGGGTGTTGAAGTCACCAAGATCACTGCGCAGCCGCTGCTTCTTCTGCAGTTCGACCGTTTCGGTCGAGATCAGGTCGCAATACTGGTTGTATTCGGCCCGGCACTGCGCAGCCTTGACGCCCAGGCCGACGCCGGTGGCGATGGCGGCAATGCCACCCACCAGCAATGATACGCCGCCGGTGAACGGCGCCAGCAGCCCACCGATCAATGCGCAACCGACCGAGGTGGTGACCGCCGCGATGGTGAAATCCTTCCACGCCTTGTAGGCTTCGTCGCGCGACTGTTCCAGGTCCTTGATCTTCTGTTCCGAGGACCCGATGGCACCGTTCACTTCCGCCATCATGGCCGACGACCCGGACGTGAAGGCTTGCAGCTTCTCATTGTATTCGTTCATCTTCTGCTCGAACAAACCGAGCTTTTTGATGAGCGCGCCGGCGTCGTCGGACATCTGCTTGGCAAGCGGGATGGGACCCAGCGTCTGGTCGAACAGGTAGGCCTTCAACGCCTCCACCTGGTCCTTGCCGGGCAGTCCGGGCAGTTCATCCAGCACCGACTGGTAGCCGCTCTGCAGCCGTCCCGCGGTCTCGTGCACGCGCTGGCCCAGCCACACCGTGTGGGTGTAGATCTCCGCCGGCGGCTCCTTGGTGGCCAGCAGGTTGGGGTTGGCGATCAACGCCGCCCGCAACGTCTTCGGATTGCCGAATTGCGTCGCCGAATCCCGCACCCCGCGCATCGCGGTGATGCTGTCCTTGATCACCTGCGAGGCACCAAGCGACCCATACTTGGTTTCGAAATCACCGGTGGTGATCGGCAGTTCCAGCGCCGAACCAACGTAGACCTGAAGCTGCAGCCAGCTGTCGCTGAACAGCGCGAACTGGCTTTGTTGACCGGATTGCGGATCCGCGGGCCGCACAAGGCCAGGAGCCGGGGCGATCGAGGGGTCAGGCATCATACTTCTCCGTCATGTCGGTGTTGATTGGATAGCGGTCGGGGCCTGACGCTCAGGCCGCGATTTGCTGCAGCAGCTTCTTTTGCCAGTTGGGATCGGCATCCGGCAGCGCGGCGCCGAAGGGCAACAGGTTTGCATCGATGAAGGTGCCGCCGACAAAAGCGCGCATGGCATCGTCCACCTTGATCCAGTTCGCCGCGGACGCGGTCATTTCCTGCTCCTTCAGCCAGGGCCCGCTGGCAAGGTTGCTCACGTCCAGTTCGTTGACCTTGTATTTTATTTCTTGCAGGGAACTGAACCAGGCATCCCTGACGATCTTCACCTGATCGATCACATCGCTGGCGGCCGGCAGCGAGAACTTCATCGCGGAGTCCAGCGCGCCAAGATCGTGTCGATAGGTCACGCGTTTCTGCATGAAATCGGATGTCGTGCTGACCTGTGCCACGAGATCTTCGTATGAGGTGCGGGCCACACCCGCCGCGACACCCAGGCCGGTCGCGGCAATGCCGGCGGCTGCGCCGGTCACCGCGGTGCCGACCGCAAAACTTGCGCCTCCCGTCGGAACGGCCAGCACCACCATGATCGCGATCCCGACAATGCCAATCACCGCGGGTACCAGGCAGGCGGAGATTGTCAGTGCCAGCCATTTTGAATAGGCCGCGTCGCGCTGCTTTTCCAGATCGGCTATCTTGGACTGCAATCCGCCGATTTCCTGGTTCAGCGCCTTTTGCGTCATGGACGATGAGTTAGTATAGATCCGCATCGACGCCTGGGCATCTTCCAGCTCGTCTGACATCGACTGGAATTCACTGATCAGCGCATCCAGCTGCACGATCGTTTGCTGCATCCGGTCAGCGATCTGGTCGGTATCGAAGAACAGGCTCTTGACGCCCGTTACGACTTCGGACGCAGGGGTGTCGCGTGCGCTGGCCGGGATGGACTTCAGCGCCGACGCCAGTGAAAACGCGTTCTGATGCGCCTGCTCCAGCGTCCACACTGTCGCCGCATACGCATCGTTCTTCGGCCGCTCGGCCTTGGCCAGGAAGTTCGGATCCTTCAGTATTTTTGCCCGCAACTGCTTGGGATTGCCATATTTGACAACAACACCCTGCAGTTTATTCATCGCATCGAAGCATTCCTTCATCTGCAGGCCGGATGAAGCACTGCCGTACCTGATTTCGGTACTCCCCATAGTTATAGGGCAGCGCCAGGACACTTTGCAGACGGGTCTGCAGATCAAACCATCCATTTGATGACAGGACAAATTTTTGACTGGTCTGGCTGTCGCCAGTTGCGAGCAGAAGTCGTGATGAAGGAACAAACAACACGGATTGACGCTCCAAGTATTGAGGTTATGGCCACAGTACGGCCGAGACTTGCCTTTCGCAAGGCGGCAGCCTTGGTCAGGCACGCAAACCGCCCGCGGTCGTCGGACGATAATTGTCTAAAGCTAAATACAGATTGTAGATCTGAACCGTGCAGGGAGATGTTCTGCTTCGTGTGATCGGCTCTACACTGCCTGCCTCCACATGCCGGGCGGTCGATTGATTAGGACAATCTGTTTATACTGGAACTATTGTTTCGTAGGTGATGCTTTTTTCCAGTTTCGGCATTCGAAGTCAAGCGATTTCAGTTACCGGGGCAGCAGGCTGTGGCAATTGATGTCCGTATCATTCTGAGTGCAATTGCATGTGCGACGGAAGCGGAACCGTCCCTGTATAGATATTGAAAACGACACACGTTTCGGAGACGGATTGGCACTCCCGTAACCTCCTTGTCGGCCGATGCTGTACCAAAAGTGGCATTATTTTTAAATTAAAAGGAACGCCGCACCATATGTGATCTATCAGTGACGGCGGCTCAGACGCGGCAGCCTGCCCGTGACCTTGCGGCACCGTCAGTTCAGACAACCACGTCGGCCCGACGAACCTTCCACCGACGCTCCGCCCGAATGCGCCACCGTGCGGGGCCAGGGTGTCTCGGACAGTGCCGAAACCGCTGTCAGATAGCTATGGCCGCCTCCACGTCGCGTGGCGAGGTCCCGGGCGCCCAGTATTGGTGCCGTCGCGGTCCGACACCCCGCAGGTCCGACGCCCCGCAGATCCGACGCCCCGGGTATGATCCCGCCCTGGGTATGATCCCGCCCACGGTCACCATTCGGCGTCACCAGCCGGTGTCACCCCCCTTGAGAGTGCCCCCCAATTTGCGCCATAAGGTCCGCATCCGGACCAATCCGGGCAGATTAAGGCCGCGGCAAACCCTCGGCCTCAGGGAGACAGCAAGATGATCTCGACACGCCGTACCCTACTTGGTGGCGCCGCCGCCCTATCGCTCGCGCCGCTCGGCCGAGCCCGCGCCCAAGGCCGCACCAAGCTGACCATCGGCGTGCTGACCGACCTGTCCGGGACCTATCGTGACAATACCGGACCCACTTCCGTGGCCGCCACCCAGCTTGCCGTCGACGAGATGAAGTCGCACCTCGACTGCGACGTCGAAGTCATCAGCGCCGACCATCAGAACAAGCCGGATGTCGCGGCCTCCATCGCCCGGCAGTGGTTCGACGGCGGCGTCGACGTGGCGGCCGACGTGCCGACCTCCTCGGTGGCGCTGGCGGTGGCGCAGGTCGCGAAGGAGAAGGACAAGATGATGCTCGAACGCGTCGGCCACGGTGTCGTCGCTGACCGACGATCAGTGCAGCCCGAATACCATCGTCTGGAGCTTCGATACCTACGAGAACGCCCACTCCACCGGCGGGTCGCTGATGGCGCAGGGCTTCAAGTCCTGGTACTTCATCACCGCCAACTATGCGTTCGGCCAGTCGCTGGAGGAGCTGACGGCCGAGGTGGTGAAAAAGGGCGGCGGCGAGGTCAAGGGCGCGCTCGCGCTATCCGTTCCCGGATACCACCGACTTTTCGTCCTATCTGGCGCAGGCGCAGGCGAGCGGCGCCACCGTGGTCGGTTTCGCCAACGCCGGTCTGGATACCGAGAACTGCATCAAGCAGGCCGCCGAGTTCGGCCTGAACAAGACGATGAAGCTCGCGCCGCTGCTGATGTTCATCCAGAACCCGCACTCGCTGGGTACCCAGACATGCGGCGGGCTGCTGACGACCGAGACGTTCTACTGGGACCTGAACGACCGCACCCGCAGCTTCACCAAGAGGCTGCTGGCGCAGACCAAGCAGAACAACTACCCGAACCAGGCGCATGCCAGCTCCTACGGCTCGACGATCCACTACCTGAAGGCGGTCGCGGCGCTGGGCGGGGCAGCGGCGAAAAAGAGCGGCCGCGCGGTGGTCGCCAAGATGAAGGCGTTGCCGACCGACGACGATGCGTTCGGCCCCGGGCGGGTGCGCGCCGACGGCCGTGGCGAGTTCCCGGCCTACCTGTTCCAGGTCAAGTCGCCCGAGGAAAGCAAGTCGGAGTGGGATCTGTACAAGCTGGTCAGCACCACCGCGCCCGCCGATGTGCTGCATCCGCTGAACAGCAAGTGCAACTTCCCCGTCGGCTAAACCGCCCGGCCGGCGGTCGGGTCTGATGCCCATTCCGCCGCCCGGTCGACATCGGACCCGGCCGCTTACCAAGGCTGCCATCCCAGTGATGGCGCGTATGCAACCGCTGCAGCAACGCCAGCCTGACCGCAACTGTCTGGCTGGTGAATTTTCTTGTATAAACAAGAGGCTGCAGCGCAGTGATCGCTTACGCTCAGCCTGAATGCGCCCCGGTGTGCCGGGGTGGAAGCCCGTCAACGTCAATCGGCGACCATCTGAGCGGTCGGCTTGCTGAAAACAAAGTTGTTTGTAGAAACAATGGGCTCGAGCGTTCCGCGCGCTTACGCCCGATCTGAAAACGCTCCGGCGCAACATCCCAGGTAAGGCAAGCTGGGCCACAATCATCCGTGATCCAGCTTGCACGCCATCGCATGCCAATGCGAACCTCCGCGATCCTGTCAGGCACACTTTGCATGACCACGACGGCGCCGGCATTCGTCTACGACTACTTCATCAGCCGCCGAGGCTCCGTCGCCGCGGTTGCCCAGGAAGTCGCCGACATCCTGGAAGCCGCGAACTACAAGGTCAAAGTCCAGGACTACGATTTCAACCGCGGCGGCAACTTCGTCCTCGATATCCACGACGCGCTCAGGCAATGCCAGCATCTACTGATCCTGCACACCGAAGACTACGATTCCACCCACTGGACGCGGCAGGAATTCGGCAACTTCCTGGCCGCCGCCAGCCAGAATGACCGCCGCGTCGGCCTGCTGCGCTGCGACGCCGCCAACCCCCAGGGCCTGTTCGCCGGCATCACCCGCGGCGACCTGATTGTCATCGACGATCCGGACCAGCGCCGCGACACCATCCTCGACGTCGCCGAGGGCCGCGCACCCGCCGACCGCAAAACCCCCCGCATCTTCGGCGGTGCCATGCCGCTGGAAAACCGCCTGTTCACCGGCCGCGACGACCTGCTGACCGACCTGCACACCGCCCTGTCCCGGGAAGACGCCACCGCCGCCCTGACCCAGGCCGCCGTCCACGGCCTTGGCGGCGTCGGCAAGACCTCCCTCGCACGCGCCTACATCGCTCGGCATGACAGCGAATACGCCGGGGTCTGGTGGATCACCGCCGGTGACCGCCAGGGCGCGCTGGAAGGTCTCGCCGACCTGGGACACGAACTCAACCCCAGCCTGCCGCCCGACACCCCGCCCGAGCAGGCCGCCCGCGCCGCACTGGAGACGATCGCCCGCCGCCCGGTGCCGTTCCTGCTGATCTACGACAACGCCCCCGATCCCGCCGCCCTGTCCGGCCTGCTGCCCAGACGCGGCGCCCGCGTCCTGATCACCTCCCGCCATCCCGGTTGGTCCCGCCAGGCCCAGACGCTGCCGGTGGCCGAAATGCCGGAGGACGAGGCGATCGCCCTGCTGCAACGCGTCGCCAACCGCCAGGACGAGCCCGGCGCCCGCCGCCTCGCCCGCGAACTCGGCTGCCTGCCTTTGGCGCTGGACCATGCCGCCGCCTACGCCCGCCAGACAATGACCAGCTTCGACGACTACGCGACCCAGGCCGAGGCGCTGATCAACCAGGCCGGCGACAACCCGGACTACCCCGCCAGCGTCGCCGCCACGTTTCAAATTGCCATCACCAACACCCCGCCCGCATCCCACGCCCTGCTAGGCCGCCTCTGCTGGTTCGCCCCGGAAGCGATCCCGCTGCTGCTGCTGGACGACGACAACGCCCCCGCGCCCGAACGTGCCAACGCCCTGGCCGCGCTAACCAACGTGTCACTGCTCACCCGGGCACCAGACACAGCCGCCGGACCGGCCGTGGCGGTTCACCGCCTGGTGCAAGCCGTGATGCGCAATCGGCTAGCCGCGAGCAACGACGCCGAAGGGCCCCGCAACCTCGCTTTGGCCCGGCTGGCCGAGGTGTTCCCCTACGCGTTCAACGACCCCGGCGCCTGGCCACTCTGCCGCACCCTTCTGCCTCACGTGCGGACGCTGGAGCCCCGCTGCACATCCGACCAGACCGTGCCCGAGCTGGCAACGCTGCTGAACTACGCAGCGAGCTTCCTCCAAGGCAGCGGCGACGCGTCCGCCGCCTTGCCACTGTATCGCCATGCGCTGAACAGCCGCGAGCGCGTGCTCGGAGCGGAGCATCGGGCCACGCTCACCAGCGTGAACAATCTGGCCCATTGTCTGCAGGCGCTTGGCGACGCGTCCGCCGCCTTGCCGTTGTATCGCCATGCGCTAGAGAGCCGCGAGCGCGTGCTCGGGGCGGAGCATCCGGACACACTCTCCAGCGTGAGTAACCTAGCGTATTGCCTGCGGGCGCTAGGCGACACGTCTGCCGCCTTGCCGCTGTATCGTTATGCACTAGAGAGCCGCGAGCGCGAGCTCGGGGCGGAGCATCCAGACACACTCTCCAGCGTGAACAATCTGGCCAGTTGCCTGCAAGCGCTTGGCGACGCGACCGCCGCCTTGCCGCTATGTCGCCGTGCGCTGGACGGCTGCGAGCGCGTGCTTGGGGCGGAACATCCGGACACGTTCTCCAGCGTCAACAATCTGGCGCTTTGCCTGCAAACGCTTGGCGACGCGTCCGCCGCCTTACCGCTGTTTCGCCGCGCGCTGGAGAGCAGTGAGTGCGTGCTAGGGGCGGAGCATCCAGACACACTCTCCAGCGTGAACAATCTGGCGGGCTGCCTGCAAGCGCTTGGCGACGCGTCCGCCGCCTTGCCACTGTATCGCCGTGCGCTGGGGAGCCGCGAGTGCACACTTGGTGCGGCGCATCCGGACACGCTCATCAGTATGAACAATCTGGCATACTGCCTGCAAGCGCTTGGCGACCCACCCGCCGCCTTGCCGCTGTTTCGCCGTGCGCTGGAGGGCCGCGAGCGCGTGCTCGGAGCGGAGCATCCGGACGCGCTCTCCAGCCTGAGCAATCTGGCACGTTGCTTTGAAACGCTTGGCGACGCGTCCGCCGCCTTGCCTCTGTATCGCCGTGCGCTGGAGAGCCGCAAGCGCGTGCTCGGAGCGGAGCATCCGGACACGCTCTCCAGCCTGAGCAATCTGGCACGTTGCTTTGAATCGTTTGGCGACACGTCCGCCGCCTTGCCGCTATATCGCCTTACGCTGGAGACCCGCGAGCGCGTGCTCGGTGCGGCGCATCCAGCCACGCTCAGCAGCGTGAACAATCTGGCGGGTTGCCTTGAAACGCTTGGCGACGCGTCCGCCGCCTTGCCACTGTATCGCCGTGCGCTGGAGAGCCGCGAGCGCGTGCTCGGGGCTGAGCATCCGGCCACACTCATAAGCATGAGCAATCTGGCATACTGCCTGCGGGCGCTTGGCGACGCGTCCGCCGCCTCGCCGTTGTATCGCCGCGCGCTGGCGGGCGCCGAGGGAACCCTGGGACCGGACCATCCGACGACCAAGATACTTCGAGCGAACCTGGAAATCGCGCTGCAGCAGGTTAGTCGCACGAATGGCCCGGCACCCGGCGATCATGACCCACTTACGTAACGTCATCAGCGGACTGACGTCCGGATCTAGGAAATATTTCTTGACAAACCCCACAACCTGTGATACAAACAAACCCCAGTTCCAACCATCCCGATCTCACGACCGAAACGACGCTGCCAGAGCAACCGAAGACCTATGATCAATCGATCACCCCGTTTCGACAGCCCGCAAGCGTCCAGTCGGGCGCAACCCCCCCCGGCTATGACAGGTTGTAAAACGCCGGCCCGGCACCGGCCGGTGTCCTGTGCACGTTGTAGCTTGCCGGTTCCCCTCCCGAATTACCGTGTTGAACATTGGAACCACCACCGGACACCAGGTCCGCCGCTTCCAGCGAAAGCACCGTGGGCAGCGGCATCGGCTCGATGGCGTTAACGACGAAATCAGACATGGCCTCTCCTTCTGTACCATTACTGGCAACAAAGGATACCGCGTCCGATGATCACCGGATGTGAGCCAGCTCACACACAAGGGTTCGCAACCGATGCAGCAAAAGACGACCTACGCAACGCTCTCGTAAGCTCCGGCGCCCACCTGGGATGATTGCCACTCCCGATGCTCGGTCACCCCGGGCGGCCTCGACCGTCGCGGGATGAAGTCGGCCAGCCTGGATTGTCCGGCTTTGTATGCCGCCTCCATGCTGGCGAACCGATCGGATGAGGCATGGATCAGCGCCTCCGTGTCAGTCCGCTGCACCGCCCACCCGAACGGCGCCGCACCCACGCCGACGCGACGCACCACAATGCTGACCAACAAGGCTTCTCTGGAAACTCTCATAACGGCTGTCCTCCGGCTCTACCGGATGCCGCTCATAACCACGCCTGGCCTGGCGCGATGTGACAAGGTTCACATTTCGGAAGCTACCGACGCTGCCTGATCAGAAAACCGCGGCCGCACCCGTCCGGCCAATCCGCGTGCCGCACCCGCGATCCGCCTCGCCCGACCTATTCGATATCCTCCAGGCTGAACTGCTCGGCTTCCTCGTCGTAGCTGAACAGTTCGGCGTAGCGGCCCCAGGCGATGACCGTGCGCAGCGTGTCCTCGGCGTAGTCGGGCGACATGTGGTCTTCCAGCTCATCGCGGAACCGCACCGCCGAGGCGCGGTGGTTCCAGCGCTCGTCCAGCACCTGGCGGATCATGTTCACCAGCGGCACGTGCTGCGCGCAGCGCCTCGGCGAAGATCTGCTTGCGCTCGTCGGTGTCGGCCTCGACGAAGCGGCGGCCCAGGTCGGTCAGCAGGATGTCGCCTTCCTCCAGCACCGCGAAGCCGCAGCAGCTGCAGCGTTTCGCCCAGCGGCAGCAGTTCGTCGACCTCGTATTGCAGCGACGCCGCCAGCGCCGGCAGGTCGGCGCGGCCGTTGTACGGTTCGGCCGGCCAGCGTCTCCATCAGGCCGGACATGATGTTGGTGCCGACCCGCGGCAGCGGCATCGCCAGCGGCGACACCGGCGTCGCGGTCGCCGCCTTCGGCCCACCGGCGCGCGCCGCGTCATGATGCCGTAGATGTCGTCCACCATCTGGCGGAAGTCCGGGTCCAGGCGGTTGCGCGGGTGCGGGAACGGCACCTTCAGCTCGTTCGCGACCCGGCCCGGGATTGGACGGAGAACACCAGGATGCGGTCGCACATCAGCACCGCCTCCTCGATGTTGTGGGTCACCATCAGCACCGATTTCACCGGCAGCTTGCCTTCCATCCACAGGTCGATCAGGTCGGTGCGCAGCGTCTCCGCGGTCAGCACGTCCAGCGCGCTGAACGGCTCGTCCATCAGCAGCAGGTCGGGATGCACCACCAGCGCCCGCGCCAGGCCGACGCGCTGGCGCATGCCGCCGGACAGCTCCTTGGGATAGGCGCTCTCGAACCCGCCCAGGCCGATCAGGTCGATCGCGGCCTCGGCGCGCTTCTCCCGCTCGGCGCGGGCGACGCCGCGGGCTTCCAGGCCGAGCTCGACGTTTTCCTGCACCGTCAGCCAGGGGAACAGGGCGAAGCTCTGGAACACCATCGCCACGCCCTCGGTCGGGCCGTCGACCGGCTTGCCGCGCCAGGTCACCTCGCCGGCGGTCGGCTTCAGCAGGCCCGAGACGATCCGCAGCAGGGTGGACTTGCCGGACCCGGAGCGGCCGAGCAGGCGCGACGATCTCGCCTTCGCGCAGGGTCAGGTTGACGTCGTCCAGCACCACCAGGTCGGCGTTGGCGTCCTTGTGATAGGCCTGCCGGCAGTCCCTGACCTCGATCAGGCAGGGGCTGGCGTGGCGACCGCTGGTGTCCATGACGGTATTCCTCAGGCCAGGGTCAGGCGCCGCTGCGCATAGGCATACATGGGCCGCCACAGCAGGCGGTTGAACAGCACGACGAAGGCCGACATCACCACCACGCCCAGCACCACCCGCGCCATGTCGCCCTTGTCGGTCGCATCGGCGATATAGGCGCCCAGCCCGTGCGCCTGCAGCTTGGTGTTGCCCCAGGACGCGACCTCGGCGACGATGGCGGCGTTCCAGGAGCCGCCCGAGGCGGTGATCGCGCCGGTGACATAGTAGGGGAAGATCCCCGGGATGATGACCTTGCGCCACCACAGCCAGCCGCCGATGCGGAAATTGCTCGGCGGCCTCCTTCAGGTCGCCCGGGAAACGCGGCGGCGCCGGCGACCACGTTGAACAGGATGTACCACTGCGTGCCCAGCACCATCAGCGGCGTCAGCCAGATGTCGGGGCTGAGGTGGAAATAGACGATGAACAGCACGAACGGCGGAAACAGCAGATTGGCCGGGAACGCCGCCAGGAACTGCGCGATCGGCTGCGCCCGCCGCGCCCAGACCGGACGCAGGCCAAGCCAGACGCCGATCGGCACCCAGATCAGGCTGGCCAGGATCATCAGCACGACGACGCGCAGCAGCGTGATCAGCCCCAGCCCGACGGCCTCGCCGACATCGCCCCAGGTCAGCGTCTGGCGACGGCGAACATCACGACGCGCCAGATCGCCCAGCCCGACCAGCACCAGCAGCACCGCGATCCAGACGCGCGTCGACCGCTCGGGACGGCTGCTGGCGACGGTCAGCGTCGCGCGCGCGGCCGGTGAAGCGACAGCCGCAGGCCGCCGACGAAGGCCGCGGCGTCGCCGACCGTCTCGCCGACGAACTTCAGCAGCCGGGTGCGCCGCATCAGCCGCAGCATCCAGGGATCGGAGGCGGTGGCGCCGGCCGTCGTCTCGAACCGGAACTTCGCCGACCAGGCGACCAGCGGGCGGAACAGCAACTGGTCGTACAGCAGGATCACCACCAGCATCGCCAGGATCGCCCAGACCACCGCCACGATGTCCTGCTTCTCCAGCGCCAGCGCGACGTAGGAGCCGATGCCGGGCAGCTTCCAGGTGTTGTCGCCGACCGACACCGCCTCCGACGCCACGACGAAGAACCAGCCGCCGGACATCGACATCATGGTGTTCCACACCAGGCCGGGCGACGGCGAACGGCACCTCCAGCTTCCAGAACCGCTGCCAGGCGGTCAGGTGGAAGCTGATCGAGGCCTCGTGCAGGTCGGCCGGCACCGTCTTCAGCGACTGGTACATGCTGAACGCCATGTTCCAGGCCTGGCTGGTGAAGATCGCGAAGATCGCCGCCAGCTCCAGCCCCAGCACCTGGCCGGGGAACAGGTTCATGAAGAACACGACGGTGAAGGTCAGGAAGCCCAGGATCGGCACCGACTGCAGCACGTCCAGCACCGGCACCAGCACCAGCGCCGCGCGCCGGCTTTTCGCCGCGGCGGTGCCGTAGGTGAAGGTGAACAGCAGCGATGCCGCCAGCGCGGCGAACATCCGCATCGTGGTGCGCAGCGCGTAGTCCGGCAGGTTCAGCGGATCGAGCGTGATCTCGGTCGCGCCCGGCGCGTCGATCGGGCCATGCGTGCCCTCGCGCCACGTGGCCGACGCCGACCAGCGCGCCGATGACGCACAGGAACGCCACCGCGTCCCAGAGGTTGGGCAGGCGCCATCCGGCGGCCATCGAGTGGTAGGGTCGTGGCTGACATGTCGCTGAAGGCCGATTGTCCGCGTGGAGGTTGCGGCGCCGGCCCTGTTAGCCCGGCTTGCGCAAGCCTGTCACGCCCGAATGGCGTTGCAGTTGCGTGACATCAGGCCTTGTTGCGGGTGACCAGCCGGCCGGCCCGGGCCGCGGTCGCTCCGTCACCGAAGACATAGGCGGACTGGCCGTTGACCCAGGTCTCCAGGATGCCCTCGGCGGGCTGGGTCGGCGCGTCGTAGGTGGAGGCATCGCGCACGGTGGCGGGATCGAACAGCACCAGGTCGGCATAGGCGCCCTCGCGGATCACGCCGCGATCGACCATGCCGAAGACCGAGGCGGTGTGGCCGGTCATCTTGCGCACCGCTTCCTCCAGGCTGAACAGCCCCAGGTCGCGGGCGTAGTGGCCCAGCACGCGGGGAAAGGTGCCCCACAGCCGCGGATGGGGATAGCTGTCGTGCGGCAGGCCGTCGCTGCCGATCATCGCCAGGCGGTGCGCCATGATGCGCTGCACGTCGGGCTCGTCCATCTGGAAGTAGATCGCCCCGGCCGGGGGTCAGCCGTTCGGCGGCGACTTTCGGGTCGAGGTTGCCATTCCGTGGCGATGTCGGCCAGCATCCGGCCGGCGAGTTCCGGATGCGGGATCGACCAGGTGATCTGCACCGGCACGTCCTTGCGCAGCCGGTGCGGCATCAGCACGGTGGAGCCGGCGGCGTAGGGATAGACGTCGAAATCGACCTTCTGGCCGGCGGCGCCGGCGTCGATCATCGGCAGGGTCTCGACGCTGCGGCCGAAATTCTCCGGCATCGAGCATTTATGGTGGCTGATCACCACCGGGACGTCGACGTCGCGGCCGATCTTCAGGGTTTCCTCGATCGACAGCAGGACGTCGTTCGCCTCGTCGCGCATATGGGTGACGTAGATGCCGCCGGCGGCGCGCAAGCGCTTCGGCGACGGCGATCACCTCGTCGGTCGGCGCCATCATGTTGGGCGGGTAATAGAGGCCGGTGGAGAAGCCCGAGGCGCCTTGCGGCCAGCGCCTCGCGCAGGCGGGCCTGCATGTGCGCGGCTTCCTGGTCGGTGGCGGCGCGCTGGGTGTCGCCGTTCATCGCCTCGATCCGCAGCGACATGTGGCCGATCAGCGCGTAGGTGTTGACCGGCGACGGATCGCGCGCCAGGCGTTCGGCATATTCGCCGAAGCTGTCGAAGGTGAACCAGGTCTCGTCGCCCAGCAGGTCGAGCGGCGGCACCGGGCGGGTCTTCATCCGCACCGGGGAGAGCGAGATGCCGCAATTGCCGACGACGACCGTGGTGACGCCCTGCGACATCTTGCACAGCATGCATGCCGGCCCGCACAGCACCGCCCGGTCGTCATGGGTGTGGGCGTCGATGAAGCCCGGCGCGAGCGCCAGGCCGTCGGCATCGACGTCGCGGTCGGCTTCGTAGTTGCCCAGGTCGCCGACCGCGACGATCCGGTCGCCGGTGACCGCGACATCGGCCTCGAACCGCGGGGTGTCCCAGGCCATCGAACACCGTGGCATCCCGGATGATCAGATCGCAGCGCAGTCGCCATGGGCTTGTCCCGTCCGTCTCGTTCGTGGAATAGAGCGCTGAGGCTAAACGGAGTGCCGTCGCCATGACCATCGCCGAACTGTGCCTGCTCGCAGCCGTCATATTGACGATTCTGTCGATCCTGCCGGCCAAGCTGGACGGGCGGCGGGAGTATCGACAACGCCAATCCGCGTGACCCGCGGTTCTACACGGCCGGGCCTGCGGGCGCGCTCGCAGGGCGCGCACCAGAACGGGTTCGAGGCGTTTCCGTTCTTCGCCGCCGCGGTGATCCTGGCGGAGATGCGGGTGGTGCCGCAGGGCACGATCAACAGTCTTGGCAGTCGCATTCATTGTGGCGCGCATGGTGTATGTGCTGCTGTATCTGGGTGACCGGCCGTCCATGCGGTCGGCGGTCTGGTCGGTTGGATTTGCGATTAATCTGGCGATCTTCTTCTCGCCGGCCTGGGCCGGGCTGACCCGCTAGGCGGGCTGCAGTCAGGAATGCGGGTGGTCTTGCTGGACCATTCCCAGGATGGCGATCAGTTCGAGCGGGGTTTTCGGGGGACCGTATAGCAGGTTGTGGGCGGCGCTGCTGAGTTTGCCGGCCCGTTCGATGGCGGGTTGCTGCTGGTCCGGTGGCAGGATCGGCAGACTGGCGGTGATCTCGCTTGCCTCGGAGGCCAGGGCGATGGCCCACATTTCCTGATCGCGCCGTTCGGCGGTGTTAGCGGGAGCGGCCTGCGGTTCCGCGATAGCCAGGCGGGCCGGTTCTTCATCGAGGCGGGCCTGTGCTTCGGCGGCAAGGTATTGTTCGGCCTGGGCGCTGAGGAATGGTTCGCTGTCGGGCCGAATGTCGGCTTCGGCGGGGTGCTGTGGTTCGGGCGCGGGTGGTTCGGGGCTGTGGCGGCGGGCGCCAGTGAGCGCTTTGCGGTTTTGCTCGGCGGCCCGGTTGAGCGCGTTGGCGTTGCCGCGCAGACGCAGGGTCATGGAAAGCGAGAGGTCGTCAGCCATGGAGAGGCTGAGGGAACCGAGGGCGGCGAGACCGAAGGCGATGATCTGGGCGACTGCGATCAAGGCGGCCTGGTTCTGGGCGCGGTAGGCGTTGACGGTTTCCCGTGCGGCCAACCTGGCAAGCGCAACGTCGCCGGCGGTGACACCGAGGAAGATGGGGGCGAGGAGGGCGATGATCAGGTCAAACAGGAGATCCGGGGTTTGCGGAGCGGCGGTTTGGGGTGTTGGTTTGGCTTTGGTGGTGGTTGTCATGCCGCCCAGCGTTGAATGTTAGGTGATGGTAGTTAGCCTAAATAACGGATAATTGTCAAGAAGAATTTCCTAGGTCGGCTTGTGGGTCTGACCTGGGGTTCAGAGAGGTCCGGGGCGGGCGGCGCGAAAGGGCGCACGATCGTTTCGTCTGGCTGTTGGTCGCGGCGTTGGCCGGCGACGTGTGATGGGTTCAGTTCAGACTTTTTCGGCGGAGCGTTCGCGGGTCGGGCTGTTGCACCAGCGTGATCCGGGGCAGGGCGGGCTTGCGGCAGGGGGCTTCACCTTCAGGCCTATCTGTGGCGGCGGGCAACGATGAACGGGCCGAAGCGTAATGGATCACCGGCGGCGCAGGGGGTGGCGGGATGTCGCTAGTACTCGATGCAGGCGACGTTGTGCGTGGTCGTTCTGCTCCAACAGGGTCGGGACCCTTGGATGGCGTCGTTCCAAAATGTCGTCAGCCACACCGTTGCGGCGTAGCAACTGTCTTGGGCCGATGCCTCACAGGGGTATACTTCAACGGCGCATTGTCGGTGTGGGTGGATTATCGCCGTTCGGTTCAGGATCGGAATGCGCTAAGGTTGGACATTCGACGCCGTTTCGGGTGGTCGGCTACGCAGTCGCGCTCGGACGGGCAGAGGTGACGCCGTACCAGCGCTTGAGGGCGACACTGCCGTCGGGAAATGGTATCTCGAAGGCCCGCGTGGCAAAGTCGACGGTCACCAGCGTGGTGATGTCAGCGGCGGAAAACCGATCGCCAGCGACGAAAGCGGACTCCGCCAGCCTCGCCTCGAAATCGCCGTAGAAGTTCGCGACCCGTTGCCTGCTTCGCTCCACAATGGCGGGGATCTGCTCGTAATCGTAAGGACCGGCTATGGCGCGGCCCTTCAAGCGCTCCACTGCGTTCCGCACGCCCTCCATCACCGGGGCGAAACCTTCGAGTTCAGCGCGACGCTCCCACATGGCGATAACCGCCTTCTCCTTCGGTGTGCTGCCGAGCAGCGGAACTTCGGGATAGGCCTCGTCGAGGTATCGCATGATTGCGGGAACCTCGCCGATGGCGGTGCCGTCATCGAGCACGAGGGTGGGGACGACCGCGTGGGGATTGATGGCGCGATAGGCGTCCGAGAATTGCTCGCTTGCGCCGAGGTCGACCGGAACCAGGTCGATCCCCAGGCCCTTTTCAGCGATGAAAATTCGCACCCGTCGGGAATTGGGCGAGCTGCTGCCATGATAGAGTTTCATTGATGGTCTCCGGGGGGTTAACGGTATGGAGGCTCAACAAACCACGTCCGTCGCCGGTGCCGTGGTCACACGCCTTTCGTTACGAAGTCGAGGCGACGTAGCGCGAGGGAGGACCACTCGCTGCCTCACGCTCTCTACGTTCAGAGCTTTGAGCCGCCATCGACATGGATCGTCTGGCCGTTGATCCAGCAGGCTTCACCGGATGCGAGGAATGCCACCACACCGGCAACGTCCTCCGGCTCGGCGAGGCGCTTCCAGGCCTGCGTGCCGAGCGTGAAGTCGCGTCCCGCATCTGTCTTGGTGAAGTGCGACATGTCGGTCTGGACGACACCCGGCGCGACGGCATTCACCCGGACGCCGCGTGGCCCGAGCGTCGCTGCGAAATGTTTCACGAGCGTGTCGACGGCACCTTTGCTCGCGGCATACGCATAGAGCGTACCGACGACAGCCCGCGCCGCCAGCGACGACAGCCCGCGCCGCCAGCGATGACAGGAGCACGATGCTGCTGCCCTCACGCAGGATCGGCAGGAGCTGCTGCACAAGGAAGAAGGGCGCTCGGACATTGACCGCAAAAAGGTGGTCGAAATCCTCGACGGTGGTCTCCTCGATCGGCGCCGCCTTGGAGACGCCAGCATTGGCGACCAGGATATCCAACCGTTCGCCGATGATGGCACGGACCTCGCTTGCGAGCTTGTGCGGCCCATCGGGTACGGCGAGGTCCGCGGCGACGGTACCGGACCGACCTCCGGCCTCACGGATCTCCCCGACGACCGCTTCCGCCGCGGCCTTACCATGGCCGTAGTGGACGAGAACCTGAGCGCCGCCCTTCGCAAGGGCAAGGGAAGCGGCACGACCGATGCCGCGTGAGGCGCCGGTGACAAGAGCGGTCTTTCCTGAAAGCGTGGTCATGGCGCTTTGCCCCTCATGCGTTGGTGCCGCCGTCGACAGTCAGGCTGGCGCCGGTGATGTAGCCAGCCTGTGGACCGGCGACGAACGCCACCATGGCGGCGATATCCTCGACGCTGCCGTAGCGTTTCAGCGCGGTGAGGGCGATCTGGGGTTCCGCCCAGTCGCCGGCGACGGGGTTGAGATCGGTATCGATGGGGCCTGGCTGGATCGTGTTGACAGTGATGCGACGGTGGCCGACCTCCCGGGACAATCCTTGGGTGAACATTTTCACCGCGCCTTTGGTCGCGGCGTAAGCAACGAGGCCCGGCGTCATCATCCGCTCGCCGACGCAGGAGCCAATGGTGATGATGCGGCCGCCATCCTGCATTTGCCCGAGTGCGGCCTGGGTGGCGATGAACACGCCGCGCAGGTTGAGGTCGATTACCCGATCCAGCTCTTCCAGCGTGGTCTCTTCGAACGGTTTCGGAATGGCGGTGCCGGCATTGTTCACCAACACATCAAGCCGGCCGAACGTCATGACAATCGTTTCGACCGCGGCCGCGACGGCTTTGGCATCCGTGGCGTCGGCCTGAATCGCGATCGCCTTTCCGCCGGCGCGTTCGATGTCGCCCACCACCTCCGCCGCCGAGTCAGCGCCTTTGGCATAGGTGATCGCCACGTTTGCGCCATCGGCCGCCAGCCGCCTGGCGATCGCAGCGCCGATGCCGCGCGAAGCGCCGGTGACGAAAGCGGTCTTTCCTGAAAGCGTAGTCATTGTCGCGTTCCTTTCGTGTCAGGTTGACCAGAGCGCTGTCACGCTGACCGGAAATAGTCAGCGCGCGCTGTCTTGGTGTTTGAGCCCGCAACTTTGTCACCCGGACTGTTCCAGCCAGGGCGATGTTGCTCTGGCCGGCGCAGCCGGAGGTTCGCGGCGCAGGGATCCGCGTTGCTTCGAGATTTCGGCGTGAAGGTGTTGCGTCTTCGCGGCCCGGCGGGGTCACCCGTCGAGGAAGATCGTCGCGTGTTTCAGGAACAGATCGGGGTATTGGTAGAACGAGCCGTGATTGGCGTCCGGATACAGAATGAGCTGCGCATTCGGCAGCTTCTGCTGCAGGACATACGAGTTCACCGTTGGGATGATGACGTCGTTGCTGCCTTGCACCACCAGCGTGGGACAGCCTATGGCGCGTAAGTGGTCCTGGGCGCTCGCTCCGCCGGCGATGTAGTTGCCGATTGCTTCACGCTGCCGGGCGGCGGCGTTTTCGGTGACCTCGGGACTACGATCCTTGCGACGAAGCTTGCGCTCCAGGAACGCGATCCCGGCGGCGCGACCGGCGGCGGACGGCGAGAAGTGAACGGCAAGCCACAGATGCTCCGGCGGGTCGTAGGCGCCCGCGAAAATCTCGGCCGACTTGCTAGCGGACAGGTCCGCACCGCGCGGCCCGGTGCCGACCAGGATCAACTTGCGGGCAAGGTCGGGCGCCTGCAGCACGATCTCCTGGGCAACCATACCGCCGATGGAAAACCCCAGGATATCGACTTTGGGAAGGCCGAGGGCGCGGATGAAAGCGATCGCGTTCGCCCCCATCTGCGGGATGCCGGGCGGTACATCGCCTGAGCTCGCGGCGATACCGGCGTTGTCGAAAAGGATGACCTCTTGGTTCCTGGCCAGGCCGTCGGTCACGGCCGGATCCCAATAGTCCATCGTGCCTTTGAAATGCTGGTTGAGGACAATCGGCGACGTCTGGGGGCTGCCAAAGCGGCGATAGGCGAAACGGATGCCGTTGGCTTCCACGAATTGGGTCGGCGCGGTGTCGTGAGCCCAGGTGGTCATCTGCTTTGTCCTCGGATCTGGCGCGATGCCCCATGGGCATGATCAACCGCGTGCCGGCTGTGGTCTCGTTCGGGCGCTGAGCGCGGCGCCATCGATTTCTGTCGTGATGAGACACTTAGTCGCGCTTTGCCCGGTGGAAAAATACCTTGTGAGTCCCACATCATGCCTCGTGGGCATGGTACCTCGGCATGGAGCTAAGGCATCTTCGATACTTCATTGCGGTTGCCGAGGAAGGCAGCCTGACGCAGGCTGCTGAGAAGCGGCTGCACACGGCGCAGCCGTCGCTGAGTCGCCAAATCCGTGATCTCGAATACGAAGTCGGTGCTCCGCTCATGACCCGCGGCGTACGCGGAATCGTATTGACCGCGGCGGGGCAGGCGTTTCTCGAACATGCGAAACTGACACTGGCGCAGGCGCAAGCGGCCACTGAAGCGGCACGAAGAGCGGCATCTCCCCCGAAGCCCAGTCTCGCGGTCGGCGTTCTGGTTGGGCATGAGGCCGATTGGCTTCCGCGGTCGACGGGGCTGATCCGTGAGGAGTTGTTCCGCGCCGAGATCAAGGTTTCAAGCGGCTTCTCGACGACGCTGGCGCGCGATCTTGGATACGAGACCCTGGACGTCGCGTTCCTGCGGCACGAGCCGGACACCGACCTGGTGTTCAAGCTGGTGGAGCGAGAACCCCTCGTCGTTATCCTGCCAAGCGATCACCCGCTTGCGTCGAGCAAAGCTGTGCATCCGCGCGATTTCGTTGGCGAGACATTCATTGGGATATCGGAAATACCGCGTGTGTTGCGCGCCGTGGTCAACGGTTATTTGTGTCGCTGTGGCGTGGCGATCGTTCCGCACCTCGAGATCGACAACTTCGCCATGGCGATTTCATTGGTTACTTCGACGCGAGGCGTGGCGCTTCTGCCGGCTTCCATCACGCACGTCTTGCCTTGGTCTGTTGTCAGCCGCAAGCTGAGCGGCGAGCAACCGACGATCGACTTGATGGTCGGCTACCGACGGGATAACGATTCGCCTATTCTACGTGTGTTCCTGAACAAGCTTGACGAGTTGCTCCTGCGACTGGCGAGGGAATCCAACCAGCGGGAAGCTTAGGCCGACGTGCCGACGCCCTGGCGGTCAGGAGGCTTGCTGCCTATCATGACCGGGTCATCGGTGATGCCACCATGGTGTCCGCTGCCGCGGGTCGAAAGTCATGCGTGGCCGATCACCTGTTGCGCGTCCGGTCGTTCATCCTTGTGAACCGCTACAGCCACATCTACCATCGCCCGTCAGTGAAGGACGGCACGTCGCGATATGCTGAAAATGGGCATCGGCAACACGGACGAAAGCGAAGCCATGGCGGATTTGCAAAAGCTGCTTTTCGAAACCCGAGCGACGGTCACCGACCGGGAGATTCTGGCGACGGCGAGGCTGAATGCTCGGGTCAAGGCGTTTGCCGGTCGCGAACTCTCCGACGACATCGTGGAGCGTATCAACGAGGCGGTCGCCGACGAAACCGCCAAAATCATTGCGGAAGGCGTGCTGCGGGAGAAGCCGGACTGGCTTGCCGTCATTGTTCGCCGACGCCTTTATGTGGCGTTTGGCAGCAGCGCCGTGCAACAGCTTAGTCGGGAGCTGAAGCAGATGGGGGATGTTTGATGGTTGGGCATCCGGTCTGCGACGGTTGCGGGTGATCGGCCACGGGAGCGAAGGCCGCAGCAAAGCTGCGGTCATCGGCTATCAAAGCCAGTATTCGAACTATCAGACAGTACCAGCGGTGTTTGAGGCAGGACGGTAGCTTTCATCGTTCCTCGTTTGGTGGGCGACCTCAAGCCCTGCGCCTTCGACGCGCCGATGCGCGGCTCGGGCGCTTGACCTCGTTCACCAAACGATATCATGCCGTCAACGCACGATCATGTCCTGCATTAGCCAATGTCATCAACGTCAACAGTCAATGTCCGAAGGGCGAAATCCGGACCTTTACACATCGTCGGTCCCACGGCGATCAGTCATCTTGTTACCTCAGCGAAGGGTTGCACATCGGATTGCGCTTGCCGTGCCACCAATCGCGCGCACGCCGAGTGCACCCGCTGATGGTACGCCGGAACAAATTGCGACAATCGGCTCCATGCCTTCGCAGTGCACGACGAACCGGTCCCCCTCTCCTGATAGCTCAACGGTCGCTGATAATCCGCGTATTGGACGGGCGCCAAGACACGCCCAACCCGCACCGTCTTCGCGCCACAGTGCGAGAGAGGCTGCGCCGCTCGGATCGCGCGCCAGGATAGCAGCAACCATGTTCGTGTCACTGGGGCCGCTATGGCGACCGATCAATGCGCAGTGCTGCGCGTGTCGGCCTGACACGTCGAGCAGGCCCGAGATTACGAAACCAGTTACATGACTGTTTCGCCGCACCGCCAAGCACAACGCCTGATCTTCACTGAAGCAGATCAGGTCGTCAGCGCAGATAAAACTGCCAAGTAAAATGTCCCATTGCTTCTCAGTTTCGATGCGGGCAGCGATAGTCGCCAGCTTGCGTTGCGCAAAAAACCTGGTTGCCGGCGTGCCGCAATAAAGAGAACGCGGCAATGGGCCGTTTGGATGACAGAGATCAGTCTCGTCTACCAGGCGAATCTCGTGTACACAACCGAAGCGTCCAAGTGAATGATAGTCCAGCGTGGTGAAGTGTTCGGCGTCCACAACCCAGATCCCCGTTTCGCTGAGGCTCCTGGCGGCACGGTTATCATTGGCAGAGGCACCGACATAAACACATTCCGTCGTCGCCGCGAGGCCGCGCGTAATTGCCCTGGGATCGTGGGCGTGCCACAGCGTTCTGTCATCCAACAAGTTGATCAGCGCACCGCGCATGGAATCGCAAGCGATGATCATCCTATCGTCCCGGCGCCAGATGTTATGGAGGCCGGTTGCATGATGCTCCGTAACATCAACGACCCGAAGGCTTGGGCGTTCGAGCCTCAGGGTGTAGGATCCCTTTGAAAAATTGTGAGCAAGAATATACAGGAACTCCGCATCCGCAGTTATGGAATTGAAGTGGCTGCCGCTCTCATCACCGACGCCCAGCCGGTCCCAAAGGCGACTGTCGAACCGATGATGCCGAATTGACCAATCGGCCGAGTTTACCATGGTTAGACAATTGCGTCCGGTATTGGTGACCGCGATCATTTCTCCATCGAGGCATAATATCTGGTGCGGTTGGGACAGGAATGGCCACGAGTCCTCGGCGCCTCGGGACAGCCAGCCCACCTCTGACGTGGCATAATCCCGAATGTCAGCCAGACCCGCATTATCCAGGCCTGAGTGCGACAGATAGATTTGGTTGCCGCCAGGAAACCAAGATATTCCGTAATATTCCGGCCGGCCGTCCTCAAGAACATAGACCTCTCGCGTGGTCAGGTCGTAGCGTAGCAGATAGCCTGGAGTTGTTATCAAAACACTTGGCATTGCGTAGATATCCATTGCTCCAACTCAATGACACAATGCGATACCATGGGTCGCGAGCGTCGCGCCAGATTACAATCTTTGCCTGTCGTAGCAGGCACATTTTTACGGGTCGCGGGTCGGCACCGGATAAGCTTCCGGCTATTGTCGATACGAATGGCAACAACTGCACGATCACTGTTCGTTTTTGACCAAAGATAAGCGTTGAGTTGGGGTCTCCGCAAAGGTCGCAAACGCGACGCAGGATTTTGATGGGCGCGGAGCTTGATCCAACAGAACCTTGCGAGCTCCGCCGATTTTCCTCAATCCGGCGTTATTCGGGCCTGGGTGTCGGCGCAGCGCACGATGGCGTGAGCGAAGGCGAATTCTGTTTCCCAACTTCGACCGCTAAATATGCGGAAATATATACTGGAACCTATAGCTTCGTTTGCTTATTTGAAGTTGCAGTGCCAGGCTTTCCGGGCATGATCTTGCGTCGGCCGACCGAACCAGCCTTGCCCGTCTGCAATGATGCCGCGCCGCGTCGGCGAACTGCGCTGTCGCCCTCCTCGCGCTCGGCATCGCGCACGTCAAAAGCCGGAACAGGCCGTCGTGCTGCGATACATATGGCGGCGGCAACCGCCCCGAAGTCCCTCTTGTACGAGGTTGGTACGATGCGGGCGGATACGCGGCGTATGGCAACCGGCCGTCAATACGATGTGGCTCAAAGTGCTCGCGTTGACGGGCATCGCAGGAGCAGATCAGGCGGATGATCATGCCGACGACACGCTCGCGATGCCGATCGAAGAGGTTGTCGCCCTGCTTATTCCGAGCCCTGCGTATCCGCAAACACATGCAATCATCGAACGAGGGGGCGGAACCACTAGAGGCTGTTATGAACCTACGGCGAGTAAAGTCAGACGTTTAAGCATGAGGCAGACGAAAGCGACCAGATGCAGGCCGGCCAATGTCGTGGCGTAGCGTTCGTAGTCCTTGACCAGACGACGGAACCGGGTTGCCCAGGCGAGCGATCGCTCAACTACCCATCGCCGGGGCAGCAGCACGAAGCCTTTCTTCGCCTCGAGCAATCGGACGACAACCAATTCGATGCCACTGGCCTCGGCGGCAGCGGCAGCGTTCTCACCGGTATAGTTTTGGTCAGCAAAGGCGACCTCGACGGTGTTACCGGTGACAGCCTGCACAGTTTTGGTCAGAGGGGTGATCGCGGCTCGATCGTCAGTCTTGGCCGATGTGACATGCAAAGCCAACAGGTTGCCCAGCGTGTCAACCGCCAGATGCAGCTTCGAGCCTTTCTTTCGCTTGGCTCCGTCATAACCGCCTCGGGTCCCGCTTTCCGGCGAGGAGCGCAGCGTTCGACTGTCCAGGATGGCGGCGCTGGGTTCTTCGGCACGGCCGAGCGCAACCCGCAGCACCGCCCGCAAATCGTCGGCCAGCACGTCAAAACAGCCCGATGCCAGCCAGCGCTGCGCTTGCTGATAGACCGCCGCCCACGGTGGCAGGTCGTGTGGCATCAGGCGCCACGGTGCTCCGGTCTTCAGGATGTAGCGTAGGCCGTTGAACACCTCACGCAGCGAGTGGGTGCGCTGTCCGGCCGCCTCGGGCAGCAGGCTCAGATAGGGCGCGACCAACGCCCATTCTTCGTCGGAGACATCAGAGGGATAAGGTCTACGGGCAATTTCCATGCCCACACATTTGGTGATTACTCTAGCGCAGGTCCATAACAGCCTCTAGCGCGAGAAAAATTGCCGTCAGCAGAGACTTGCAATGTATCAGAGCGACCATTGGCGCAGATCGCATCAGCGATGCAGCGCCATCGGTACCAAACCCAATTCGATGATGGATCAGAGACTTTAGCTGCCAATTGGCTGCTCGCCGTAGCACCAGAGAAAGGCCTTCAACGTATCGTTCTTGAAGGTACGCCAGGCCAGGGTAAGTCGACAGTTACACAGTATATTGCCCAACTCCAACGTATGCGCAGCTTACGTAAAGGGGCAGATACGGCAAAGGTGCCGCAGCGGCACCTGGCCACAACTGTGAGACTTCCGCTGCGCGTCGATCTTCGCGACTATTCGATGTGGTTGATAGGGAACGACCCGTTTGCAGCTGAAAAAGAGGTTAGACGTCCGGCTAGCGGGCTGGACAGCATAGAGTCGTTCCTGTCGCACCAGATATATTCTCTGCCTGGCGGACGTGAGTTTAATGTCGTTGATCTGACGGTCATGCTTGATGACAGCCATTGTCTCCTAATCCTGGACGGGTTTGACGAGGTTGCTGACAAGACAACACGAGCCCGTCTAATCGAACAAATAAGATCCGGCAGTGAGCGGCTCGGTCATGACTGCCGATCTCTGCAGGTGATCGTCACCAGCCGGCCCGCCGCCTTCATTCTCTCTCCAGGCTTTCCTGAGCGAGAGTGGCTCCACCTTTCACTGATTCCTATGCGAATTAGGCAAATCGAGGAGTATACTGACAAGTGGATTGCCGCCCGCAATTTTCCGTCAAACGAGGGGCGAGAGTTCAAAGCGCTTCTACTTGATCGGGTGGCTCGGTCACACATCAGAAGTCTCGCACAAAATCCCATGCAACTTGCTATTCTTCTTAGTCTCATCAGTACAAAAGGTCGCTCTCTTCCGGATAAGCGGACCGCGCTGTACGATAGTTACATGGATTTGTTTTTCGGTCGAGAGGCTGAAAAGGATGCGACTGTCCGCGAGAACAGAGATGTGTTAATTCAAATACACCAATACGTCGCTTGGAGGCTTTCGTTAGACGCCGAAAGGCCAGGTGGATCTGGATCAATCAGTCAA
Source organism: uncultured Alphaproteobacteria bacterium (assembly GCA_963790515.1). Taxonomy (GTDB): domain Bacteria; phylum Pseudomonadota; class Alphaproteobacteria; order Acetobacterales; family Acetobacteraceae; genus Rhodopila. The sequence continues at coordinate 38,007 of CAWBPF010000044.1, forward strand.
TCGGAATTAGAGACCCTTGTTAGACAGTTTCTAATCGACAAGGAACATGAAGGAGATGTTCTAAGCCTATTTACCGGTGCCGTTGAGCGTGTTGGTGCGCTCGTATCCAGGGTTCAGGGCATGTTGGAATTCGAGGTTCAACCCCTCAGGGAATATTTCACAGGCCGCTTCTTATATGAAACAGCCCCATACTCGCCCGCGGGCGCAGAGAAGGGCGGGACGCGCCCGCAACGTTTCGATGCATTGGCGCGGAGGCCCTACTGGCTAAATGTTGCCCGCTTCTATGCGGGGTGCTATAATTCGGGGGAACTCTCATCACTTGTATCCGGCTTGGAGCAATTGGACGCGGGCGCCAGTCTTACCTTAACCAGTCATGCTCTACAGCTAGCCGTGTTGTTTATTAACGATTGGGTGTTCGCACAAGAACCGAAAACCGTCCGAGATGTAGTAAAATTTCTCACTTCTGAGAGGGCGTTAAGGATTTTAATCGCAAGCGGGACTTCTTGGGAAGAAGACCGCTTAGCATTACTCGAAAAATCTGGTCGGCGAGAATTTGCGGCCAAGGCGCAGGCGAGCTTTCTGTCGGCCACGGAAGCTGCAGTTTTAGGGCGGCTCGGCATGTTGCTTAGACTTAACTTAGATCTAAGCGAGCGCTGGCTTGTTTGGCAAGAAAGTACGAGCGCAAGGGCAAGCGGGTTTTTTGCAGGCAACGTGTCTTGGTCTCTTTTTTGAAGTCGAGGGTGTAAGACAACTAGAGTTATTAGATATCTATGGAGATGAAGCGCGCCAGGCATTTATTTCTGCTGGCCGCTGGGAGGCTCTTGATCCTGGAGATCGGCTATCCGCGCTAAACGCGCTTGCGAACGGTGGGCGTTCATCGACAATATTTCGATTACAAGGAAATACAAGCCGATCGGAAGTTGATTGCTACCGTGTATATGTGATGCTCAACCCATCTATTTATGGCCTTATAGGATTTGATAATACAGCTGATGTGTCATTTGAAGAATCCATGACGTAGATTTGGATTTTATTTTCCTTCGTCATCCGGTTCGGACATCGCTGGCGAAAGGGCTGGGCTTTCCGATGTAATCACGGCTGCAATTCGGTCGTGCCGGTCTAGCATAGCTCAATGGCGTACATCGCTCGGGCCTTGGTCTGACTTTGTGGAAAGTGTTCGTCGTACCTGGGGTGACGGAACTCGAACATATTGCTTGGCGGCGATAGCCGCGGGCATAGTATCAAAAGGTACTCGTGCTACCGGATTCGACGACTTACTTGATGAGAAGCTGCCTTTGGTCGAAAGAGCGCGTTGCGCTAGACTTAAAACGGCGGTTAACTGGTGGAGGCGAGCTCTTACTGACGCCAACACGGACAGTCTAAAGCTTTGGGTACTGATTTTGCTTCTGTCATGGGCACCCGGATCTGTCATAAAAGGACTAGGGCCAAGTTTGACCACCGCCCTAATGGAGCTTGATGATAACGGTTGGTGTGATTTGATTTCCAGCGTCCGATCCGTGATCTCATCGACCGCCCAAGGGCGTCAGCCGGTAAGTGGCATGGATGAGGCCGCTTTTTTGGCTATCACCTCTCCGCGATTGAAAGCGCTGCTGACATTGCGACTTCCACGAACTCTTTTCTTCCGAGGATTTACGGATCTGTTGGACCGCTACGATGGAAAGGACCTGCACCTTGGTGCGTTTTTATCTGCACGGGGTATAAGCGAGGCTTTGAGAGAGCCAAAGATTTGGAAGAGTCTTGATCGCCTTCTTTGAGAGAACCGGGACCGGTCTCGTAGGGTCACGCTTCGATCACATTATTGGCCTCGAAAGGATGTACCTATGGGCATAGCGATGGGATGCCAGCTTTGGTGGCGCAGGATGTGGCGGGAGTTCAAGACAAATTGCCGCTTGAAATTCTTGAGTTTGCGCTCATTAGCTTATCAAGGCGATCGGGAACAACGCCCAATACACTAAGCAGCGTCGCCCTCGAAGAGAACTGGTTCGGCTAGGCGTCAACTACGCCCTGGTCGGGTCGGTTACCGGGCGGTTCCAGGTGCCCTCGGGGAAAGGCAATGATATTGGAGTTTCAGCTTACAAGGAGACTACGGCGTTTTTGGGGCGCCCCTGAATAGCGATCCGTCCTAGATCAGTGCATTTGAAGCCCGCCCTGAAGGGCGTTCAAATTGTTGCGGCGCCCTGTGACACCGGAGCCACATTATGGCCCATTGCCGGCCCGCGCGGCAGTTCATTCACCCGTACCTGGCCGACCTCGCCGCACGTGGTGCAGTGACGTAGCGTGACGATGACGATAGCCGCGACAAGCGCACAACCAGCCAATACAATAGTAAGCGTCCGGTGATCCCCGCCTTGCTTTGATCGCGGCAGGCATGCCGAAGGTGGCGACCTTAAAGTCCACTGTAAGGTCGACCTTAAAGCGATGTCGCACAGCACGATCGAGATTATCGGTGCCCGCGAACGGCGGCGACGCTGGAGTGTGGAAGAGAAACTGCGGATCGTTGCCGAGACACATGAGCTTGGGGCCAGTGTTCGGACGGTGGCGGCACGCCATGACGTCTATCCCAATTTGCTGCGCACCTGGCGGCGCCATGTCCGCGACGGCCGCCTGACATCGCCGCCACCGGCGCGCTTCGTGCCGGTCCGCGTCACCGACGCTACGCCGATGGCAGCGACACCATCGCCACCCGTCAATGACCGATCCACAGCGGAGACGATCGAGATCGTATTGCCGGACGGCAGCCGTCTACGGTCGGCAATGACGTCAGCCTGGTGGCCCTGCGCCGTGTCATAACGGCATTGCGCGGATGATCGCGCCGCCGCCGAATGTGCGTGTGTGGCTGGCGTGCGGCCATACCGATATGCGCAAGGGCTTCGATAGCCTGGCCGCGCTGGCCCAGGGGCAACTCGGACAGGATCCGTTCAGCGGACAGTTGTTCGTGTTCCGCGGCCGCCGTGGCGACTTGGTCAAGGTGCTGTGCTGGGACGGACAAGGCTTGTGCAAA
>CAWBPF010000045.1:0-448126 GCA_963790515.1 uncultured Alphaproteobacteria bacterium
TACTCGAAGCTCGAGACGCTGTCCACGGCGACCATGCCGGTGACCACGCTGTTGCCGGACATGACCTTGACGCTGCTGCCGCCGAGGACGGCCAGGCCACCGGAAATATATGTGCTGATGGAAGATCCCGTGACCATGCCGGCCGATGATCCAGTGACCGTCAAGGCGCTGCTGCCGGTGATTTGCAGCGGTGACGTCACATTCAGGCCGCCGACGGTGAAATTCGCGCCGTTGGCGAGCGTCACGCTGCCCAGGCTGATACCGGCGTTGTTGATGTAGAACTGGCCGCCGACCGCCATGGTGCCGGTGAACATCGTGTTGGCGCCGGGCGCCACGGTCAAAGAGGCCGCCGAACCGGTGCCTGAGATCATCTGGATCGTCGACGCCCCGAGGATGTCGCCGATGGTGACAGCATTGCCGGCACCCGGCGCGGCCGATGGCGTGGCGCCTGTCGTCGTATCCGTCCAATTGGCTGCGTTGGTCCATGACCCACCGCTGGCATTGTTCCAGGCGTAGGCATCGTTGCCGCCGCTGGTCTGATTGCCTGACAGCGTGCTTGGGGTTGCTGCATAGGTGATGCTGCTAGCTAACCCGTTGGCGCTGAGTTGGGCCTGAAACTGGCCGCCGACGTAGTTGCCGGTGAACAGAAGTGTCCCGACCGTCGTGGTTCCGTTGAACAGGCTCAGTCTACCAGCGGTGCCGGTCTGACTATAGCTTAGTCTTGTGACGATCGTGGTCAGGTTGATGATGTCATCGCCGGTAAAGCCGCTGATTGCCGTCGTGGGCAGGCTGCCGGCCAGCGTGAGGGCTTCGCTGGTGCTGGCGTAGACGCCGGTTGGGGTCTGGTTAAACCAGATCGCGGCGCTGTCCGAGCCGGCGAGCGTGAGTGTGCTACCCCAGGTCAGCTCGATCGTGCCGGTTCCGCTGATTGACTGGGGGGAGGACGCAAAGGAGGCGATTGCGAGCGTGCCTGCAACCATGAGGGTGCCGTTTACAACAATGTTGCCTTCGATCGTGCCGGCGAGGCCGGCGGTCACGCCTTGGTCGATGGTCAGCGCACCCGCGGCGGCACCGCCCGCGGTCCCGAATTCGATGGAGGACGTGGCATCGACGCCGATAAATGATGTGTTGTACTGGGTGCCGGTGGCGCCGAGCAGCGTCGTGAACTGGGCCGCGCTGCCGGCGGTCACGAGAAGCATGGCGGCGTTGCCGGAAAAGTTGAGGCCGCCCGCGGCGGTCAAGGTGCTTCCGCCGCCAATTTCGAGCAGGCCGCCGATGCTGGCTGAGCCCGTTAGCGCCAGGTTGGCGGCGCCATCCAGCGCGAGTGTGCCGGTCTGCGCCAATGCGCCGCTGACGCCCGAAAGCTTGCTGCCGACGGCGAGGCTGCCCCAGAGCAATACGCTTCCGCTGGTCAGAAGGCTGGCCGCGAGGCCATTGCCGGTGATGTCGGTGTAGCCTGCGCCGCCCGCAATGGTCACGGCGTTGCCGTAGCTGGGGGCAACCGTCGCGGTGGTGCCGGTGGTGATGTCCAGCCATTTCGACGCGGTGGCGTAGCTGCCGCCGGGTACGGCGTTGAAGGAAAAGGCGTCTATGTTGACGGTGGAGTACCTCAGGTTGGTGCCGGTCGCGCCGTCCGTGCTGGTGGTGAAGAAGCCAGCGGACAGGCCGCCGCCGGAGGAGAGGAGGATGGTCGCGGTTTGGGTACCGTCGCTGACCAACAGCGTGGCGGGCGCGCCGGTGGTGGCCTGGGTGTAAGCGACCGAGGCGGTGGCGAATTTAAGGTCGGTCAGGTCGATCACGTCCGACGCGGAGAACGATGCGATCGTGTCGCCGTTCAGATTGGCAGTGGTGTCCTTGAAGTTGATGCCGGTGAAGGCGGCCGCACTCAGGGCGTCGTTGCCACCGAGACCGGTCAGCGTTTGATTATTCGCGGTCGCATTCAGGGTGTCGTAGCCCGCCGTGCCCAGGATCAGGTTGGGCTGAACCGGGGCGCTGCCGATCGTGCGCACGGTGATGAGGCCGTTGCCGAACGGGTCGAGGCCAAGATGGAACAGGCTGCCGGTGTAGTTGCCGGCGAGCGTCAGTTTGCCCATCAGCTTGCCGGCCTTGGTGAGGGTCAGCGTGGCCGTGGTGGCATTGGTCTGGACGTAACTTAACCCGGTGGCCATCGCGTTCGGACTGCCGGCGATTTCGATAAGGTCGCCGGCGGCGAAGCCACTGATCGTCCCGGTGGAGAACGCGTACAGGTCGAGGGTTCCGCCTGGGCCGCCGAACCGGATTGCCGCACTGTCGGCGACCCCGAGGGCAAGGAGGCTATTTTCGGTCACTGTCAGCGTCCCGGCGCCGGTGATGCTTTGCGCGCTGCCGAACGGATCGCCAACATCTATGGCGAGATGCCCATAGGCCTGTACGCCAAGATTGCCGTTGACCACGATATTGCCGTCGATCGTGCCGGTCACGGCCGCCGATGCACCCCGGTCGATCGTGACGGCACCGGCCGCAGCGCCGCCTGTGGTCCCAACCTCCAGCACGGCGGTGTCGTCGACCGCGATGAGGTTGGCTTGGGGCGCCAATGGATTGTTGACAGCGTTGGCGATGAGCGAGCCGAGCTGGACTGTGCTGTTGTTGGTGACGATGAGGGAGGCGGCGGCGAGGGTGGCACCGCCGGCCGCAACCACCTTGCTGTTGTCGGTGACGCCCAGCAACGCGCCGCTGTTGAGGTTGAGGCTTCCGGCGGTGAGGCTGCCACCATCAAGGTCGAGATCGGCTGACGGTGCGAGCGTGACGTTGCCGCTGACGGCGATCGTGCCCCAGAGGAGCACATCGTTGGCGATTGCAAGCTGGGCGGCGGCGCCGGTGCCGACGATGTCGGCGAAACCGTAGTTGGTGCCACCGGTTATGCTGACGGCATTACTGGCGCCAGGAGCAGCGGTTGCTGCCGCACCGGACGTGGTGTCCAACCAGTTTGACGCCGCGGACCATGTGCCGCCGTAGGGGTTGATCCAACTGTAGGCGTCGGGTTTGACCGACAGTTGCTGGGTCGGTTTGCTGACCGGAGTCGTTGCTTGGGTGGTCACGCATGCCTCCTGGCATTTGGCGGGGCGGAGTGATGGATAGTGGAAATCGGGTCACGCCGCCGACGAATAAGATCCGAAATCGTTCCGACGGCAATCACTGGAAATATATTGATGAATTGGCTGGTCGGCAGGGATTACTGGGCCTATACAGCAACAGACGCAACGCGGGCATGTCGTGCGAGGCTACCGTCGCCCCTGACGCAGACCAGCGCAACCGTCGCGATGAATTATTAACCATGCTCTACATTGGCAAACTGTACCTTAGTTGTCAAACTCGTTATAGTTAAATATTTATTAGCGCTCTATTGAAGATGCATACTATTGTGAGCATGCTATTTACTTGATTGAAGGTTCAATTCAAGAGCAGCAGAATACGATGGAAGTCTGGCGTTGGAGGCAGATGAGCATGGCGCCTGGGTCGGGTGCGCGGCGGCGGGGAACGGGTTGAGGTCCGGCGTCAGAGGATTCTTGCCTGGTCGCTCGCCCATCGCGTCGGTTATCAGGCGGCTGGCAACGGTGGTCCGGCGCGGGGTGCGGGTTTACCGGGCAAGCCACCGGGTCGCAATCACACGGAGCGCTTGCGCCGGTATGCTGCCCCCATGCCCAGGCGGCGGTCGTGGTAGCATCCAGCCAGGTTTTGATTAACAAACCATGAAGGTTTGTTGTCGACAGTGGATGATCAGGCCACGGCTTGGCGTGTGATGGCTGTCTTCGGCGTACCGGCCCTGCCCGGCTCCGACCGCGGCGGAGCCGGTGTGTTCCGACGCGGGCGGTTAGATTACGCCGGCTTCGCGCAAACGCCGCAACGCCGCCTCGTCCACCCCGCAGAGCGAGGCCAGCACCTCGTCGGTATGCTCGCCGAGCAGCGGCGGGCGGGTGATCTCGGCTGGCGAGTCGGACAGTTTGATCGGGCAGCCGACCGTCTGATACGTGCCGCGCGTCGGATAATCGACGTCGACGATCATGTCGCGCGCGCGCAGATGCGGGTCGGCCAGCACCTCGCCGGTGTCCTGGCAGGCGCCGCAGGGCACGCCGGCGTCGCCCAGCAGCTGCATCACCTCATGCTTGGTGCGCTGGCGGGTCCAGGTCTCGACGATGGCGTTCAGCGCCTCGCGGTTCTCCCAGCGCGCGTCGGCGGTTGCGAAGCGCGGATCGTCGGCCAGTTCCGGCTGGCCCATCGCGCCCAGCAACGGCTTCCACATCTGCGGCTGGGCGAAGATGTAGACGTAGTCGTTGGGGCCGCCCGGCGCGCAGGGATAGGTCGTGCCGGGCACGGTGCGGCCGAGCTGGTTGCCGGTGCGCGGCGGCGGGTGGCCGAAGCGCTGGTGGTCGCGCAGGCTGACGCGGATCAGGTTGACCACCGCGTCCTGCATCGACACCTCGACATGCTGGCCCTTGCCGGTGCTGATGCCGCTGCTGCAGCGCGGCCAGGATGCCGATCGCCATGTGCATGCCGGTGCCGGAATCGCCGATCGCCGGGAAGACGTAGGTGGGCGGGTTCTCCGGGAAGCCGGTGACGCCATCGCGCCGCCCATCGCCTGCGCGATCGGCTCGAAGCTCTTGAAGCCGCTGTAGGGGCCGTAGGTGCCGAAGCCCTTGATCGTCGCGTAGATCAGCCGCGGGTTCAGCTTCGACAGCGCCTCATAGCCGAGGCCCAGCCGATCCAGCGCGCCGGGGCCGAAATTCTCCAGCAGCACGTCGGATTGCGCGATCACCTGCTTGAACAGCGCCTTGCCTTCCTCGGTCTTCAGGTTGAGCGTCAGGCTGCGCTTGTTGGCGTTCAGGATCAGGAAGAACAGGCTGTCGCTGTCGGGCTTGTCGCGCATGTTGGTGCGCGCGACGTCGCCGCCTTTGGGTTCCTCCAGCTTGATCACGTCGGCGCCGAGGAAGCCGAGGATCTGCGCGCAGGCCGGTCCTGCCTGGTTGTGCGTCATGTCGATGACGCGGATGCCGTTCAGCGCCTGGCTCATGCTTGTTCCTTCCTAGGCGCTTGTTCCAGAGTCGATGCGGTATCGAGCGTCGTGGCCCGGCGCAGATCGCGCGGCTGGCTTTCGTCGTGCGGCCGCCCGCGGTGCATGGTCCAGCGATTGTCCCAGATCACCAGGTCGCCCAGCTCGCCAGGTGTGGCTGTAGACGAAGCGCGGCTGCGTCGCGTGGGTATTCAGATCCAGCAGCAGCAGGCGCCCGTCGGCGACCGGCCAGCCGGCGATGTGCGAGGCGTGCGCGGACAGATACAGGCTCTTGCGGCCGGTGACCGGGATGCGGCGCACCAGGCGCTGGCGGGACGGCGGGTATTGCTCGCGCTCGCCGGGCGGGAATTCGGTGAAGCCGATCTGGCCGCGCGACCAGAACACGTCGTGTTCGGCGATCAGCGGGTCGATCGCGCCTGGTCGCATGGCCGGCGGCAGCGCGTCGTAGGCGGCGCGCATGTCGGCGAACTCGGTCTCGCCGTTGCCGAACGGGCTGGGCGGCGGCAGCGTCACGGCATGCAGCATGCCCAGCACGACCGGCACCGGCATGTAGGAGGCGTCGGTGTGCCACAGCCGGTTGCCGAGGCTGTCCAGCCGCCGGCGGTCGTCAAGCGCGCGGACTTTGTTGTCGCTCATCGAGGTTGGAGATGTCGCCGATCTGCGGGATCGCCAGGCGGCGGCGGCCCGGGACGGGCGGCGGATCGGCCGATCTCCAGCGGGCCGAAGCGGGCGGCGAAATCGCGCAACTGCGCATCGGTCAGGTGCTGGTCGCGGAAGACCAGGACCGGGTAGGCGTCGATGGCCGCCTGGATATCGGCGATCGTGCCCTGGTCCAGCGGCTCGGACAGATCACGGAAGGTCGCTTCGGCGGCGAAGCCAGGATGCAGTTCTTGCGTTTGAATGGGCATGATTGCCGTCCTCCGCGCCTATCCTGCGGAGGTTGCGGCGGCGACGCAAGGTCGCGGGCGCGGCGGTGGCTTCATACAGAACGATCCGCGGCGACGAGCAGGAATGGTGGGCGGCGGCGTTCGGCCTTGAGTTCCGGTCGCTTGTCCAGCAGCGGCTGACTTTCCGCTTCCGGTTCCTCGAGGCGGACGAGCCTGAAACCAGCGTCGAGCAATGTGTTCACGTAGGTTTCGATGGTGCGGTGGTATTTCACCACGCCGTCGACAAACCATTTCGTCCGGCGTTCGCCCTCATTGCGGTAATTGTCCACCGGCCAGTGGACTGGGACGCCGTCGGCTGCGCGGTGCCAGTCGCTGGTTCCGCTGGCGGTGAAGATCGGGTGCTCGACCGAGAAGGCAAACCGGCCGCCGGGCACGAGGCAGCGGGCGATGCGGCGGAGAACAGCAGCGTAGTCCGCGATGTAATGGAGCGCCAGCATCGAAACGACGAGGTCGAATTGTTCAGGCTGTGGCTCGAACGTTTCGAGGGATGCTCGCAGATAGGTGATTCCGGTGTTGTCGCCGCGGGTTCGGGCGTCGGCAAGCATGCGATCCGAGATATCGACGCCGACCACCAAGCGGGCGCCACGCTGTCGCGCCGCACGGGCGAAATTACCAAATCCGCAGCCTAGATCGAGGACGCGGAGGTCGGCCAGGGTGGGCGGGAGCAGTCGTTGAAAGGCTGGCCATTCGTAGACGGCATCGAGGCCTTCGATGGAACGGGGGAGCGTGGTGTAGCCGGCGAAGAAATCCGGATTGTCGTAGATGTTCTGTGCAGGCATGGCGGTCACCCAATGAATTGCCGGTGTTGATGTTTCACGCCCGATGCCGGGCGATGATGTCTAACGCCCAGTGCCGGGCGATGACCTTTAACGCCCAGTGCCGGGCGATGATCTTTAACGCCCAGTGCCGGGCGATGATCTTTAACGCCCGGCATCGGCCTTGATGTTTAACGCCCGGCACCGGGCGATGTCACCCCTTGCCCTTGGCGTCGTCGTGCCGCAAGTTTTGTCGCATGCGTATCACCTTGATCCACGCCATGAGTGCGTCCATTCCGCCGATTGAAGCAGCGTTCCGCCGTCTCTGGCCGGAGGCCAGGCTGGCGAACCTGTTGGATGATTCGCTCGCTCCGGATCTTGCGCGCGACGGATCGCTGACGCCGGCGATGACCGAGCGGTTCCTGATGCTTGGGCGGTATGCCAAGGCGAGTGGGGCGGAGGCCATCCTGTTCACCTGTTCCGCGTTTGGGCCGTGCATCGAGGTCTGCGCGCGGGAGCTCGCACCTATGCCGGTGCTGAAGCCGAACGAGGCGATGATCGAGGAAGCTATCGCGCTTACGGGTCCGCGCGGGCGGATTGGTTTGATGGCGACGTTCGCGCCGACCCTGGTGTCGATGCCGCCGGAATTTGGGGTGGTGGCGCCGGCGGTGACGGTGGTTCCCTGCCTTGCCGAGGCGGCGCTGGCGGCACTGAATGCCGGCGATGGCGAAGGGCATGACGCTGCGGCTGTTTCGGCGGCCGGTGCATTGCGCGATTGCGACGTGATCGCGCTGGCGCAGTTCACCCTGTCGCGCGCGGCTGACGCTGTTGCCGCCGCGACGGGAAAGACGGTGCTGACGACTCCCGAAAGTGCGGTACGCAAGCTGCGACGGCTGCTACTGCCAGCAAAGGCGGCATGAACATGGATCTGGCATCTTTCCGCGATTTTGTCCGGCAGGACGCACCTCCGGCCTCGGCGTCGTTGCCACTGCAGGCGCTTTGGTGGGACGCCAAAAACGATTGGGGCAAAGCGCATGAGTGCGCCCAGGCCGACCCGGGTGCGGATGGTGCGGCGGTGCACGCCTATCTGCACCGTAAGGAGCCCGATCTTTCCAACGCCCGTTACTGGTACAACCGGGCGGGGCGACCGGTGGCCAGCGTCGGTCTGGAGCAGGAATGGGAGGCGCTGGCTGCGGAGTTGCTGGCTGGCGGCTAGTCTTTCGATTGCCACTGGATCAGGCCGCAGCAGCAGATCACGAAGAACAGGGTCGCGAGGCGCGGTGCCTCCAGCACATTGTCGAACAGGCCGGATACCATGAAACCGGCGATGGCTCCGGCGACTGGGGCGCCTATCGGATGACCGCGCTGCACGGCTCGGATGCCGCCAGCGAACGCGAGGCCGGCCAAGGCGATGAACGCGGCCAACCCGATGATCCCGGTTTCGAAGAACAGCATCAGGTACTGGTTCAGCATTCGCCACGCGACATGGCTGTCATCGGTGAAAATCCAGCGGTCCAGGCTATGGGTGAAATCACCGTTCACCAGTTCGGGCTGGCCGGTGTCGTTGGTCAGCGTGATGTCGCGGATATCGATCCTGTGCCCGACCGGGCCGAACAGCGCCAGTTCGACCGGGCGGCGCAGGAGTCCGGACAGCGCGCGGCGGCCGAGGTCGTTGGTCGGGATTATCGTTTCGATATTGATCCATTGATTGGGATCGTGCAGCGCGATATCGATGCCTCGGCAATGATCCGAGTAGAGCAGCACCTTGTCGCATAGCAGGACACCCAGGTTCGTCCGGTCGTCGGCCGCGCGCGCCCGCAATGTAAGGTGCAAAGATCCGGTATCCGGCAGGGTTATCTTTTGGCCGAGGAAGAACGGCGTTTCGACCTGCATCGATACATAAGTGCCATCGGAATCCTGGTTGAGCATGAGGTCTGTCGGCCGGTTGACCAAGGAGCGCAGCAGCATCGTGCGTTGGTAGGTGCCCAGACCCATCCCGAACAGGGTTGCCGGGAAACCGCGGTCGCGGACCATGAGGCCCGCGCGCCAGTTGTCCTGTCGAATTAGAAAGTCGGTCGTGCTGGCGGCGAAGCGGGCGTACATGCCGGTGAAGGCGACGGTTGCCGAGAGAATGGACAGGACCAGGATCGAGGGGACGATGGCGGCCGTGGGCGGGCGCGTCCGGCGTGGGTTCGCCGACCAAAGCCAGCCTAATCCCGCGACAGTCATTGCGATGGCTGCTGCTGCGTAGGCGGTGCGGGCGAATGTCACGGCGAGCGTGTAGCCGCCACAGATGCAGCCGAGCACGGCGACAACGATGCCAAGCCATTTTGATCTGAGTTGTAGGAGCGACAGGGAAAAAGGCAGGGCCAGTGCGGCGTAGGCGCCGATATGACCGCCCCCCACCCGCATGCTGGAAAACGGGCCGGCTACGCGATAGTCGGTACGGACGTCCAGCACGCTGGCGAACAGGATTCGTTCCGATATAACAATTAACGTGACAGCGATGAGCCCAGCCGCGACGCCGTAGCCAAGCCAGGTTGGCAGGTCACGGTGGAGACGTTGGCGCCGAACCATGAAGGGCAACAAGATTAAGGTCTCGACAAGGCTTTTGGCGATGCGGATCGCGTTGTCGGGACGCAACAGCGCATTAGCCGAATGGCTGGCGGCGAGCGGGGCGGAGAGGCCGAGGAGCGTTGCCATGAGCCAGCAGACGGTGAACTGTACCGAGGACCGCCGCCACGGCGGGTGTGCCGACGAGATCGCTTGTTGTCGGCGGCGTGCGGACCAGCAGCACCGCGAGGGTGGCGACGACGAACAGGTCGGATTCTCCGACCATCATCCAGCCGGTCCAAATGCCGAGATCCCAGGCGGGCAGAACGACGGGCAGAACAAGGAGAAAGATGACCGGGCGATACCACAGGGCGATGCAGTAGGCCGCGAGGGCGATGGAAAGAGGCCAGTGTGACAGCGGGTATCTTGCAATACCGAGCAGGAGCAATGAGACTAGAATTGCCGCGATGATACGGGCGGCAGTCGGCACCCAGCCTGCTTTGGCCGCGGCCCGTTGAGGGGTCAGCAGTGGCTCGGTTGGATTGTGACCGTTATGACGGGCGCCGCTCCGGTGGAGGGACAAAAATAATACTGGCTGCCTCCCGCGGGCTGCACGTAGTAGCTGTAGGTCCCGCCTCCCCCGTTATAATTATAGGTTATCACGCCATCAGTGCCGCTTGAGGTCACCGCGAAAGTGCCGACCGTCGAGCTTGGATCGACCGGGTCGTTCGGACCCTTCTTGTAGTCTATGACGTTGCTGCCGGAATGCAGTTCGTTCCAATCCGCGTTGGGATAGTTGCCGACGCAGACGTAGTTGCCTGCGACCGAGCTTTGGATAACCGAGGCAGGCAGCCGGGAACTGCCGGGGCAGGTTTGCGCCATCGCCAGGGTCGCAATAAATGACGGTGAACAAACGACTGCGATGAGCCACGGCTTCACTTCGGGATATCCTTCAAGTCATGTGCAATGAACGTTCGTGGGTTATACGCCAGGCATTGGTAAAGCGCACCAGAAACGATACCAGCGTGCCTTGTCCATTGGCTTTCGGATCACGATCGACCGGCACCTGCTGGCCGCCGACGATCGTTATCAAGCAGGTTCGACAGGGTTCATCCGTTCAGAGGAAACTTCATGCCTGCCGTGCAAGCCTCGTTGCCGTCGTGATGCCTCGGCAACGGGCGTCGATCCGAGGGATTCGATCATGGACCAGACCGCGGGCATCGACCGCGCAGCCAAGGTGGCTGCAACCCCCGCGACGAGCACCGCGTTGATATCGCCCTCCAGACCCGGCCGGAAATAGCGTGCGGTTTCCGCGACCAATGAAACCACGGCTGCTGACATGAACACGCGTTTGGCGCTCTGTTCGCCGTAGCGCAGCCAGAGCAGGATGCCGATCGGCATGTAGAGCGCCGCATGACCGATGATGTTCTTGGCGGCCGCCGCTTTCGTTACGATATAGTAGTCGAACAGCGGCAGGAAGCCGAGTGGGTAGGCTTGTTTCACGGCCTGCTGAAACGACAGCCAGTGGGTTGACAGCAAACGGTTCGAGACCAGCAGGCATGCGATATACGGCAGGATCGTCCAGGGCACCAGGCGGCGAAGATGTTCTTTCAACAGGTTCGCATCCTGGCGGGCGAGCCAACGCATGGCCGCGGCCCCGACCACGATGCCGGCGGTCCGGTAAAGGACGGACGACATCACCGGAAATGCGCTGATCACCAGGGCGGAGAGGATGTAAAGCCCGGATGTGACGAGCAACCCGAGACCGGCGACAGCGGGCAAACTGCGGCGAACCGATCCAACATTTGGTTTGGTGGCCGGTTTGGCAATTGTCAGAAGCATACCGACGGGAATGAATGCCATGCTCGCGACTAGGACGATGATGGCGCGTTGTGCCAACGGCCGGTCACTGCCGGGCAACGCCAGTATTGTCCCGGGCCAGCGATCGAGCTGCGACTCAGGTCGGTTGCGTCCAGGGCGAAGTCCAGCGGCATGAGGGCAAATACCAGTAGCGCAACGCAATACAGGCGCAACGCCAGCACCAAACCCGCGACCGGGTCTGCTTTACGGGTTGGGTCGCCGAAGCGATCGTGCGTGAGCGCGAAACCGGCGCAGCCCACAGCGGCCCCGAGAGTTTGCGCGGTGATGTAGTTCAACGTCACGGTGCGCGGGGGGAAGAACAGTTGCAGATATTTGATGGCGACGATTGTCCCGAAGCAGATGAGGAGCGCCAAGAGCGCCGCCGGCCAACTGGAATCCGGCGGTTTCGGCCAGACCGCCCCGGCGACCAGAAATCCAAATGGGACCAGCATCAGCAGATTGCCGATCCAGTCGGCTCTTTGATCGGATCCATGAACAACGAAGCGCGTGGCGAGGAAGCGCTGAAACGCCTCGCCGGGATCGAGAGAAACGAAATTGGGTCCAGCCGGGCCTATGATCGTGCTGGAGTAGAGGATCACCAGCCCATAGATCAGGCACAGGTTGCAAAAGCGGCGCCTGGATGAAAGCGTGACCTCCCCTTGCGGCATCAAGTTGTCATCCCGGTTTGGCCGAAGGGCATATGGATTGAGAAGTCGAAGACGCTGATGACGGCTTTCGTTTCGTTTGCAGACGCCAGCCGATGCAGGGCATGGCATAGTTAATCCTGGTGGCAGGCCGGCCGCTAACTGGCCGGTGTCAGTGCCGGCCCGCGCGGCTTGTGATGAGGGTCGATCGTTTTGACCCGATGGTGCCGCTTACGCCGGGTGCCGAGAGCGACGAACCGGCGGGCGGGGTTGCCGTCCCGATCGTTGTCACCAGACTTATCGTCGCCGTTGTGGTCACTGCCGGAACCGAGCGGGCGTGAACGACCGGCGCGGAGAGCACGCCGCTTCTGACTGCTGCGGCAGAGGCTCGCGGTACTGGGGCCATCGTTACTGCTGATCAAGGCAGAGCCGATGCTTTCAACCTGCGGGACGCCAGTTGCCGGGGTCTGGGACTGCACCGGTGGCGGTGGTGTAAACACCGTCGATGGGTCAACGGGCACAACCGGCGCAGGAGGGGTCGCGGCGATCGTGGGGCCCGCCACAACTGGCATATTGATCATAGGGTTGGCGACAGGCGTCGTACTGACGGGGGCGATGACCGCCGGGATGGTAGTCACCGGGGCGAGGTTGACCGTGATGGTATTTGCCGGCGCGGTGGTGACGACCAAAGGCGATGTGGACGGTCCCACGGCCTGTCCGGCGCTGGGCGGCAGGTATGTGGATGTCGCCGTGGGTTGAAAGCTGGTGAGCGCGCTGCTGCCCGTCCCGTCTGTCCCCGCTGGGGTCGTCAAGGCGGCGTGCCTGGTCGGTGTTGGCAGGGACAACGCCTTGCCTGGGCTGACGCGGCGTGAACCTTGCGGAGCCGGGGTGGCATGGATACGGAAATCCGTGTCGCGCAAGCCGATTGCGCCGAACGATCCGTCAGGCATGCGCTCCAGAGACACAACGGCGATACCGTCCGATCCGGCCTGCCCACGCAGGTTCGGCAACGCCCTGACCTTCAGGCCGTTCACCCAAACGGCGCCATTTGCGACCCGCACGAAGGCTTGCATCACGAGGTGGTCGACCGATTGTCCGAAGTAACCGGACGCGCCTGCGAACAGCGGATCGGCGCTGACCGTCCTGATCTGTTTCTCGCCGTTATTGTAGGTTCCCGTAACGATAACGAACTGGTTATCACGGACGCTGTTTGCCATCGGCGCTGTCAGAGTCAGCCTGCCGATCGTCGCGAGGTCGCCATTCCGCTCGACCCGGCCGCGGGCGGAAAACACGCCCGACGGCGCGTCATCGAGCCGGCTGGCGACGATCACCCCATCCTCACGCTGCAGTCCGCTGACAGACACCCAATCGCCCAGTCCGAAGCGGTTGGCGCCCCAGGTCCCGGGCGGCACGGACACCGGCAGTCCGGCGATGGTCAAAACGCCAGAGCCGAGTTCGACCGCTTCAATACGGCCGGATACTTCCTGACGGACCGAAATGGTGCGGGCGTGCAGCGTTGTGGCTGCGCCGTCGGCCTGGATCACGACGACCTGGCCGGCGCGCAGGGCTGACACCGTTGCTGCCGTTCCATTGAGATCGACCGACGCATTGTTGTCGTAGGCAACCTCGAGGCCATTGACGCAGACCGAGGCGAAGCCGGTGATGACGCCGACGATGCCAGTGCCGCCGATGCCAGTGCCGCCGATGCCTCGATCGGCAACCCGGGTGACGGCGGCCGCCGACGGCGCCGACGATGCCGTTCCCGCCAGGTTGCTTACGGTTGGCGCGCCGGTGCCACCGATGCCGCGGTCGGCGATCAGCGGGCCGCCGTCGATCCCAAGCCGGCAGACGGGTGCGGATGCGGTTGATGCGGGACGGGGTCCGGCCTGGCTTTCAGCAGACGGTTCCGGGGCGTTGGCAGCGCACGCGGTCACCAGGCCGACCAGAAAAAGTGATGCCAGCCGCTTCATGGTTGACCATCCGCCGCGGGCGGTTCTTGTTCGTCGTATATATAGACACCGAAGTTTATCCGGCGCTGTGGTCCGCCCACGGCAGTTTCGGATTGTGTCAAGTCAAGCGCCCGCCGGTTGACATCCAGCAACGCCCGCATCGCGGCATCGCGCGCATAGGTGTCGAGTTCCCGCGCCTGCGCCGGCGTCAAGCGATCGTAATGAACACTCCGATCCAGAAACGGCGGCGAGCCTGCGGCACTGATATTGGCCACCGCCGCGCCGACGTGATCGTGCAGATTGCGGGCGAAGTAGAATAATTGCTCCTCTCCCCCCGGGCGGGGAATGAATGCGTTGTGGTTTAGCTGAACGCGATCCTCGGAATCCATGAAAACAACGCCATGACCGAGCAAATCGTCCAGCACCGCGCGGGGACGGATATCGGAGGTGACGGATTCGACCAGGGCGTCGAATGTTGGTTCGCTATCGGATATATCCGGGTTGGTGCGGCGTAACGGCCGTGGCTGCCCGTCGGTACCGACGAACGCGGCGGAACCGACCCAGCGGGCGATGATCTGGCTCGCCAATGTCACGACATCGGGCTCGTCCAGTACATCCGCCGGGATTTCCCTCAGGCGCTTCAGTTCCTTCCGGTGCACGCCGGTCAGCAGGCTGATGCGGCTGTCGGTGCGGGACTTGGGGTCGGTCAGGATATCCTCGACCGCGACTTCGACGAACAGACGGCGAAGTGCGTCGGCGAGCACCGGAAGGTCAACCCGCTGCGCATCATCAGCCGCACCAAAGGCCGCATCAGCCGGCGTGCCGCTTTTAGCAGCGGTGCCGGCGGGATCGGGTTAAGATGTTCGGACGAAGACATGTTGCGGTGGGTCATTCCTTACCTAAAAAGACTATAGCACAAACCGATGTGGGAAAAACACCCACAAGATGACAAAAATCGATTGACGTGGGAAATTTTCCCACATACGGTTCGTTTATCGAAGGGACGCCACCTTCAACCTTGTCTTAAGGCCTCGGCGCCTTGGGTGAGCGGCCATTGTCCTTCGTGCAGAACAACCAAGAGGCCCCTGACATGTCTTACGTCGCCGCCTCCACTCTTAAGACCCGCCGCCCCCTGGTCAGCCATGGTGTGGCGCCGCTGGACCATCAGAACTCTGAAAGAATGGATACGGCAGAAGACGATGCGGCGCGGGATATCGATTTGCGCCAGCTTCGCCATCACACGAAGAACACGTTGCAGCGCATCCTGGGACTGATCGCGGAAGCACCGGGTCTTTCCGATACGCCCGCCGGCGAAAAGATCGCGCGGGAGCTGGAACACCGGATCAACCTGTCCGCCACGATTTCCGACGCCCTGTTTGGCCTGACGAATGCTCCGGGCTCTATGGTTGACCGGATGCGTCAGCTTGCCGGCGCTGTTGTCGATATGATGCGAAGCCCCGATCAGGTCATTCGGGTCGGCGTTTCGGTGCGTGGCTCCTGCCCTATCGAGTTACGCGATGCAGTGATGCGCAGCGCGCATGAGTTGATCGGCAATGCCGTCAAGCACGGCATGAAGGGCCGGCCAAGCGGCCGTATCGTGGTCCGGCTGGTGACCGATCAGGATCGCACAACGCTGACCGTGCTGGACAATGGCTGGGGCTTTTCGGGGGTTCCGCGCAAAGGGGGCGAAGGCCTAGCGCTGGCACGGTCGTTTGCCGCACGTCATGATGGCTCGCTGACAATGGATGGCGAGGACGGGACCGTGGCGACGCTTGAACTGCGGAGTTAGAGCGCTTTCAGGCTGACTAAAAATGGTCAGTGCGGCCGGTTATTTAAGCAGATCCAGTCTTAAAAACATCAGTTCTTCGTCGAAAAGCTGTGTTCCGATGCGCAGGCCAAGTGGTTCCATGCCATACGGTGTGAATCCGGCGCGCAGATAAAGCCGCCTCGCGGCGATGTTCCCGACCGTGACGGACAAGGTCAGTATCAGCAGGCCTGTCGAGCGGGCCTCATGGATGAGGCGATCCAGCAATGCGGGCGCCAGTCCACTGCCGCGGGCGGGCGCGGCGACGTAGACGCCGACAACGTGGCCCCGGTGTCGCTGCTTGATCCTCGGTGATACGACATACCCCGCGGTTGCCACCAATTGGTCCCGCATGAAACCGCCCAGGGTCAGGCTTGGGTATTCGCCGATCATCCGCGCCTGGTCGTTGTCCCGTTCTTCCTCGAACGAGGTGGCGAAGGCTTCCGGGTGCCGGCGCAACGCCTCGAGCCGCACCGGCCGGTATAGCGGGAGGTCCGGGGATCCCAGGGGACGGATCAGCCAGGGAATGCCGCTGGTCAAGGAAGGGCTTCGGCGATGCGACGGGCCAGGCGGCGGGCGACGTCATCCTTGGCGAGGCGCGGCCAGGTCTCGATCCCGGCCCTGGAGACGATATGCACCGCGTTTTCACCGCCGCCCATGATGCCGGTGGCTGGAGAGACATCGTTGGCAACGATCCAATCGGCATTCTTGCGACCAAGCTTGGCCTGGGCATTCGCCATCAGGTCGTCGGTTTCGGCCGCAAAGCCGATCACCAGGCGCGGACGATTGGGGCCGGCGGCGGCGATGGTGGCCAGGATATCGGGGTTTGGCACCAGGGTCAGGGTGGGCGGCGCGGCCCCCGGTTGCTTCTTGATCTTGCCGGCGGCGAAATGCTCGACCCGCCAGTCGGCCACGGCGGCGGCAAACACGGCGATGTCGGCGGGCAACGCGGATTGGCAGGCGTCCAGCATTTCCTGCGCGGTTTCGACGGGCGGACGGTGACGCCTGGCGGATCGGGGACGTTCACCGGGCCGCGCACCAGGGTCACGCGCGCACCGAGTTCGGCCAGAGCCGCGGCGATGGCGTGGCCCTGGCGGCCGGAGGAGCGGTTGGCGATGTAGCGGACCGGGTCGATCGGTTCGTGCGTCGGGCCGCTGGTCACCAGTGCGTGGCGACCGGCCAGCGGGCCTGGCGTGAGTGATTCGGGGGTCAGCGATACGGCCGCCGAAGCCAGCAGGGTTTCGATGGCGGCCAGGATGTCGGGCGGCTCGGCGAGGCGGCCGGGACCGAATTCGTTGCACGCCATCGCCCCCTCGGTGGGCTGCACGACGTGGACGCCGCGTCGGGCCAGCGTTGCCATGTTGGCCCGGGTGGCCGGGTGCAGCCACATCCGCACGTTCATCGCCGGCGCGACCAGGACCGGCTTGTCGGTCGCAAGCAGGACGGTGGAGGCGAGGTCATCGGCCAGGCCTGCCGCCATCTTCGCCAGGATATTGGCGGTGGCGGGCGCCACCACCAGCAGGTCCGCGGCACGCGAGAGCTGGATGTGCCCCATCTCCGACTCGTCGGTGAGGGAAAACAGGTCGGCGTAGACCTTCGATTCGCTCAGCGCCTGGAGCGACAGCGGGGTGACGAACTGGCCGCCGTTGTCGGTCAGCACGCAGGTCACGCCGCAGCCCTGCTCGCCGCAGCAGCCGGATCAGCTCCAGCGCCTTGTAGGCGGCGATGCCGCCGGAGATGATCAGCAGAACCCGTTTGCCAGTCATCATTCGGTCTCGCCATCGGGGTTAGTTGCGGATCACAGGCGCCAGCCGGAGTGGATCGCGGCGATTCCGCCCGACAGGTTGCGGACCCTCACCCGAGCCAGACCGGCATCCCGCATCATCGCGGCCAGGGTTTCCTGGTCGGGGAAAGTGCGGATGCTTTCGGCGAGATAGCGGTAGCTGTCCGCGTCGCCGGCGACCATGCGACCGAGGCGCGGCAGGACCTTGAACGACCAGGCGTCGTATACCGGCGCCAGGGCGTGGACGGTCACGCGGGAGAATTCCAGGCACAGGAAGCGGCCGCCCGGCTTCAGCACGCGCCTGGCCTCGTGCAGCACCGCCGGCTTGTCGGTGCAATTGCGCAGGCCGAAGGCGATCGAGACGCGGTCGACGCAGCGGTCCGGCAGCGGCAGTTTCTCGGCATCGGCGACGACCAGGCTGACATCGTTGGCAAAACCCTGGTTCAGGGCGCGGTCACGGCCGACCGACAGCATGGCGTGGTTGATATCGGTCAGAAGCACCGGGCCGCCGCCGCGCTTCAGCCAGCCAAAGCTGATGTCGCCGGTGCCGCCGGCCAGGTCCAGCAGCGTGCAGCTTCGGCCGCTGGTTGCAGGTCACTGATGAAGATCTGCTTCCAGACGCGGTGGATGCCCAGCGACATCAGGTCGTTCATCAGGTCGTAGCGCGGCGCCACGCTGTCGAACACGGCGCGCACCATGCCGGCCTTCTCGGCGCGGGTCCACCGAGCGGAAGCCGAAATCGACGGTCGTTGCGGGATTGTCGCTCATGACCGGGATCTATAGCCTGGAAACCAGCTATGCCGGAACTCCCCGAAGTCGAGACCGTGATGCGAGGCCTGCAGGTTCGGCTGGAAGGCCGGGTTCTGCTGCGCGCCGTCGCACGGCGGCCCGATCTGCGCTGGCCCCTGCCCCCGGGCTTTGTCGACCGGCTGACCGGCGCTCGGGTGACCAGTTTCCGACGGCGGGCGAAATACATCCTGATGCGGCTGGACAGCGGCTGGTCAGTGCTGATCCATCTGGGAATGTCGGGGCGGATGCTGGTGGAGCCGGTCGGGCGCAACGACATCACCCTGCACGAGCATATCGAGTTGGAGACCGACGACGGATGGCGGGTCGGCTTTGTCGATCCGCGCCGGTTCGGGTCGGTGGACCTGGTCGAGACGGCCCGGGAGGATCAGCATCGGCTGCTGGCAGGGCTGGGGCCGGAACCGTTGGACGATGGGTTTTCAGTCGCGGTGCTGTCGGCTGCGTTGGAAGGCAAGAAAACGCCGATCAAGGCGGCTCTGCTGGATCAGAAGATCGTCGCAGGACTGGGCAATATCTACGTGTGCGAGGCGCTGTTCCGCGCAGGGATCTCGCCGCAACGGCTGGCGCACAGTATTCCGGGCGTGAGGGCCAGACGGCTGGTGCCGGCGATCAAGCAAACGCTCACCGAGGCAATCGCCGCTGGCGGGTCATCTTTGCGGGATTACGTCCAGACCAGCGGGGAGTTGGGGTATTTCCAGCATGCCTGGAAGGTTTACGGGCGTGAGGGAGAGCCCTGCCCTGTTTGTCCACAAGC
The DNA here is from genome assembly GCA_963790515.1 of uncultured Alphaproteobacteria bacterium. Classification (GTDB taxonomy): domain Bacteria; phylum Pseudomonadota; class Alphaproteobacteria; order Acetobacterales; family Acetobacteraceae; genus Rhodopila. Next base: position 18,904 of record CAWBPF010000045.1, read on the forward strand.
ACCCGTGTGCGACGGTGTGCGCCGCATCGTTCAGTCCGGCCGCAGCACGTTTTTTTGTCCGCGGACGCAGCGGTAGAGGCTACGGAGGCCACGCCCGATGAGTGGTCTGGCTGCGGTTTAGCCAGGCCCGGCGTTGTCCAAAGCTGCATTTGGGGGATGACCGATTGCCCGTAATTGCTGTCGCCTAAGCGGTTGTGTCCTTTGGTGAGCGGTTGCGAACTCGGTCAAATCGGATCTGACGCGATTGATCACCTCGCGCCACGCCAGCGGGCCCTGTTGCTGATAGATACGCATACTGGGATACCAAGGACTGTCCTGCCGGCCGTTGAGCCAGCGCCAGCATGCGTCGTAGCGCGAGAGCAACCAGACCGGCCGGCCCATTGCCCCTGCCAGGTGAGCAACGGAGGTATCGGCGGAAATCACGAGATCGAGACTGGCAACGAGTGCGGCGGTATCGACGAAATCGCTGACCTGCGACATCAGGTCGATCAGCACGAGCGGATCCGATAAATGCGCAGCTGCGCCGGGCGGGTCCTTCTGCAGGCTAACGAAACGCATACCGGCGATCCCGGCCAGGGGGGCGAGGTCGGCAAGAGCGAGTGAGCGGCGTCTGTCAGTCAGGTGCGCCTCGGGGTCTTGCGGACGCGGGGAACCGGCCCAGACCAGGCCGATGCGCAATTTGTCGTCGGCTGGCAGCTTCGCGGCCCAGGATGCGGTTTCGGCCGGATCGGCGCGCAAATAGGGAATTCGGGCCGGTATCGTGGCCAGCCGGGTGGCAAAGGCGCGGGGCAGACTTAGCAACGGACAATGCGCATCGAAAGGCGGCAGGGCGTCGCCCCGCGCCACGATCTGGGTAATGCCGGGCAACTGCCGCAGCAGGCGCACAAGCGGCGGCTGGACCTCCAGAACCACACGGGCGCCTCGTTCTGCCACCATTGGGGCGTAGCGGACGAACTGAAGCGTATCGCCCAGGCCTTGCTCGGCATGCAGCAAGATTGTGCGGCCGGTGATGTCCTGCCCTTGCCAAGGCTCGCCGAAGCCGCGGGGTTCAGACTGGGGCAACTGCCAGCGCGCCTCGTAACCCTCCCAGCCGGCGGCGAACGCTCCGGCCTGGAGCAGCGCCGTGGCGCGGTTGAAGCGGAGATGCGGGTCCGCCGGGTCGATCGCGACCGCACGATCGTGCATGGCCAGAGCCTCTGCGATCGGCCCGGTTGAGAGCAGCAGGTTACCCAGGTTGCTGTGGGCGCCGGCATGTTCGGGCGATTGATCCAGCACCTGCCGATACAATGCGGCGGCTTCGGTGTGCTGGGCTTTTTCCGTCAGTACGTGGGCGAGGCAAATCTTCGCCTCTGGGGAGTTCGGCAGATGCCGCAGACCGAGCTCCGCCATCGCCTGGGCATTGTCGAACAAGGTCAGCCGTCGCAGCGTGTCGGCGAGGTTGACATAGGCCTTGCCGAAATCTGGCGCGAACCCCAGGCAAGTCAGAAAAATGCCAAGGGCCTCGACATCGCGTCCAGCCCGAAGCAGGGCGGTGCCCAGATTGTAAAGTGCGCCGGGATGATCGGGTACCATCGCGACGCAGTGCTGGAACACGGTGACGGCAGGCTCTGGCTCACCGCGGTCGAGCAGCATGAGGCCATGTTCGAATAGCTCCATTGGATGAGCGACCGATCCCATGTTTTCCCCTGTGGTGCGGCTGGCGGCGCGGACGGGCGGATTATGCCGGACGATAGGTTAAGGTTCGGTTAGCGAACCTGCGCGACAGCATGCTCGGATGCTCCGGGTCGGACCCGCGTGGATCTCTGGCACATGGGCTGGTGCAGCCGGCCGGTGTGCGTCGCGCAGGTGTCTGATATGGTCGGCAGGAGCTTCATTGCCGGCGAACCATCCGCCGGATCCAGGAGGAATGCATCATGGCGAGCTACGAAAACATTATTGTCGAGACTCAGGGCCGGGTCGGGCTGATCCGGCTCAATCGCCCGGCGGCGCTGAATGCGCTGTGTGACGCCCTGGTGCACGAAATGGGCGAACAATTGCTGGCGTTCGACGCCGACAAGGCGATCGGCGCGATCGTCATCACCGGCAGCGACCGTGCCTTCGCCGCCGGCGCCGACATCAAGGAAATGCGCGATCGCACTAATCCGTCCGCGATGGTGGAGGATTTTATCGGCGCCGGCTGGGAGACGGTGACGCGGATCAAGAAGCCGGTGATCGCCGCGGTCGCGGGTTTTGCCCTGGGCGGGGGATGCGAGCTGGCGATGATGTGCGACATGATCTTTGCTGCCGACACGGCGAAATTCGGCCAGCCGGAGATCAACCTGGGTGTCATACCGGGTGCTGGCGGCACTCAGCGTCTGACCCGAGCGGTAGGCAAGTCGAAGGCAATGGACATGGTTCTGACGGCACGGATGATGGACGCGTCGGAAGCCGAACGGGCCAACCTGGTCTCGCGGGTGTTTCCGGCTGAACAGTTGTTGCCGGAGGTCATGAAGATCGCGGAGCGGATAGCGAATCTGTCGCCGGTGGCCGTGCAGTTTGCCAAGCAGGCGGTGAACCGGGCATTCGAGACCACGCTGATAGAGGGCGTGCGCCATGAGCGGGCGTTGTTCCTGTCGCTTTTTGGCACCCCCGATCAGAAGGAAGGCATGGCGGCGTTCGTGGAAAAGCGGAAGCCGGACTTCCAACTGCGCTAGCGCTTCGATCTAGCGAAGATCCGCATCCGTTCAGAGAGGCCATCTGAACGGGGTTGCTTCGGCGGGTGCACCCTGCATCCGATGCCTCTGGTATTGGTCTGGGTTCGCGCCGCGGTAGAGGCCGCTGGCGCAAACACCCGCGATTCCCCGGGGCAATAAAACTACAGATTGAAATCATCGTACACTCGTAGCATGCCTGAAATGCTGTGACGTTTATTTTTTGATACGAACGTCGGTTCCGCGCTATATTACATCTCATTACCGGGATTTCTCTCGCTTAATTCTATCGAGCGAGGTAGTAGATGGGCATGGAGAAAAGCCTGTCTGCGTCGATTAACGCTGGGGTACATGCTGGCGACAGCCCCAGACCGCGCCCCGCATCACATACCGGGGAAATCAACCTGCTTTTGGTCAGCCGAAGCCGGTCTTGGTCGGAAGCGGTTCATGGCGCCACCCGGACATTGGGCGGTGGCGCGGTTCTGACCTGCGATGCGCGGGGTGCTCTCGCCCAACTCGCCGGAATCTCAACGCATTACTCGCATCTTCTGGTAGACCGCAACGATGCGGAGGGGCTGCTTGATGAACTCGCCGATCTTGCCATCGAGGTGGCGGCACCGGATACCAATTTGCTCGTGCTGGGTTCGACGGACGCACGTCATCCGCATATTCGCACAATCCCAAGCCCGACCTCGCGCTTTGTCGCAGAGGCCCTGATGGCGAAGTCCCCCCCGCGCGGCGGATCCGCAATGGACCTGGCCGAACTGCGGGCGGCGCTTCAAGGTGCGATGGTCGAGACGCGATACCAGCCGATTGTGCGCATTGCCGACCGCCGCCCGGTTGGGCTGGAGGCGCTCGCGCGGCTCAATCATCCTGAACGCGGGACATTGTTGCCGCACCGCTTCGTGCCGCAGATCGAGGATGCGGGGCTTGCAGCCGAACTGACCCGGCTTGTGTCCGAGCGTGCGTTCGCTGACCTTGCCGGGCCATTCCTGGCTGAACGGGGTCTGCGGATGTCGGTGAATTTTCCGCTGGACGTGCTGTTGCAACCCGCTGCGTTGGATCGGTTGGAGGAGCAGCGGGCCTGCAGTGGACTCGCGGCGGACCGCATCATCATCGAGCTGACGGAAAGCCAACCGGTTGAGGACATCCCGATGTTACGCCGCTCGCTGGAGCGTCTGCGCAGCCTCGGGTACGGCGCCGCGATCGACGATGTCGGGCCGGCGGTGCCTCGGCTGGCTCCGTTGCTCGACCTGCCGTTCACCAGCCTGAAATTGGATAAGGATCTGGTTCAGCAGGTGGTTACCTGCCCGGAGGTGCGGGCATTCCTGGCCGATACGATCGTGAAGGCGAAAGCGCATGGTCTGACGGTGGTGGCCGAGGGCGTGGAAACCGACGCGATCTGGGACGAGATGCGTAACCTCGGCGCCGATGAGATCCAGGGGTTCCTGGCCGCTCGGCCGCTGCCTGTCGCGGCGGTCCCGATCTGGTGGGATGCGTGGATCGCGCCGGCCGGGTAATCCAGTATCGTGATGGCATTGTCCTCCGCACGGTTTATATGGCGTGCATGGATGATGTTCAAACTGCCAGATCCGTTCGCAAGCCGCGTGGCCAGGGTGCGTCACGTCGCGGCGAAATTCTCGACGCCGCTAAGCGGCTGTTCCTGACCGAGGGGTTTGAGCGGGCGACGATCCGGAAGATAGCCGCGACGGTCGGCGTGTCCTCGGCCGCGCTGTACCTGTATTTTCCCGACAAGGACGCGATCCTGCGGGCAATCGCCGAGTCGACGTTCGAGGCGCTGCTGGTCCGATTGCAGGAGGCGGAACGGCGAAGTGGCACCGACCTCGATCGCCTACGGGCGGGGCTGCAGGCCTATATTGCGTTTGGGCTGGCTCATCCGGACGAATACCGGCTGACCTTCCTGGCCAAGATGATGGCGTCGAGCGGGCCGGGGCGACCTTGTGCCGCCTGTGAGAACGTGCCGGCGGCCGATCGGTCCTTTGATATCCTGGCAGGCAACATCGAGGGGCTGATGCGAAGCGGCGTGTTCCGCCGGGCCGAACCGATTGTCACCGCGGAGGCCGTGTGGGCAAGCCTGCACGGCACGACGGCGCTGCTGCTGGACCAAGCGGAGCACATCAAATCGGCGCCCGACGCCTTGATCGAACGGGTTATCGATATCGTGCTGGCGGGACTATCGGCCTGATCATTCCGCGGGCCGGTGGCGATCGCTGATGCGTGGGCGCTGACAGGCGTGCTTTTGGCCGGCTTCAGGCCGGAGCCGATCCGGCTGTAACCGATTTAACGGGATGCTTCCGGCGCAATTGCGGACCGGACCGTCGACGCAACGGATGGCGTGTCCGGCGCTGTTGATAAGTGTGTGCGAACTCACAGCTTCGGCATGATGGACTTGATTATAGGGAACCCAAGCTGGCGCATGATGGTTGTCATGACAGGACGTGGTCCCGTAACGATAGCCGCCAGCAAGTCTTCGACAGTGCGCTGAACCGGATCCCGTGCATGAGGTAAAACCGAAATGTCGACCACGCCATCAGACAGAAAATTGCCTGATAGAATGCGGGCTTTTCGGTCCATTCACATGACCCCCAGACTTCGCAATGGCTTTGGTTGCCGGTTGGGTGGTTCGATTGGCGGCGGATTGTTGGGCAACAGCAGCATCGATCACGTGTATCTGAAAGTAACCCTGAACGTGCTGCGTGACGAACTGGGTATTTGTCGATAAGGACAAAATTGTGGCGGCTGCCAGAACTGCGCCGCCGTCGGCAGAGATGCCAAAACTTCAGGAAATAGCTGCGATTTCCGTTTCTCTTCGGGTGGCACATGAATGAAATGTTGCGACTGGATTGGACCGAACGACCTCTAAGGCGTCGTCTTGCCGCGATCGCATTCCTTGATGTGGTTGGTTACTCGCGCCGGATGGCAGTGAATGAGGAGGAGACGCTGCATGCCTGGTCGACGCTACGTCATACGGTGATCGAGCCTGAGGTCATCGCGTGGCGAGGACGGATCGTGGACCGGGCGGGGGACGGCATTTTCGCCGAATTCGGCAGTGCGCTGGAGGCGTTGCACTGGGCAGTGAACGTCCAGAACACCGGCGCTCGTCACTTTCACCCGGGCGAGCCGATCAAGTTGCGGATTGCATTGCATCTTGCCGACGTGATCGATGGTCCGGATGGGGAGGTCCAGGGAGACGGCGTTAATACGGCGGCCCGGCTGCAGACATATGCCGAAGCAGGTGGGGTAATCGTTTCGCAGGCGGTTGTTGATGCCGTCCAAGGTAAGACGGACGCTGTCTTCGCTGATCTTGGACAGCTAAAGCTTAGGAACATCGCGCGTCCGGTGCGTGCATTTCGGCTTACTGTCGCGCCTGGACCGCGGTCGCAGGAGCTGGCGTGGCGGCGTGCCGGGCGTGCCATCGTCGCAGCCGCCTCGCTTTCACTGGTGTTGCTGGCACCTATTCTTGACTGGCGGACATCGGCGCACGAGAAGGCCGAACATCTGTTGCGGCAGGGTCTTGCGATCAAGTGCCCGTCGTATCCGTGTGCGCGCGAATGGCTCGATCAACGAGCACTGTTCCAGCAAGCAATTGCCGTCGATCCAACGTTTGCCCGGCCCTATGCCGAGGCGGCTCTGACCTATACGAGCTTCCTGGCCTCTCGGCTCACGACTGACGCCAAGGAAGATTTCCGGATCGCCGCAAAGCTGGCAACCCAGGCGGTGGCACTCGCCCCTGACCAGGCGTTTGCCTACAATGCGCGCGGCGAGGTGCTGCGACAGGACCCGGAAAAGCTGGAGGATGCTCTCACCGCCTATATGCGTGTGCTTTCCATTGAGCCGCACCAGACCACGGCTCGGGCCAATGCGGGCTGGCTGCTGTTGTTGCTTGGCCGTCCAGCCGAAGCGGAGGTGTATGTACAAGCCGCACTTGATGCTGAACCTGCAAGTATCCGAGCCCCTTATTGGCTTAATCGCATGGGCCTGGCCGAGTTGTTTCTAGATCATGATGGTCATGGTGCTGAGTTCTTTCGCCGTGCGATAGCGCAGCAGTCAGCAGTCGAGGCCGCGGCGGCCGTGGGTGTGGAGCGGCGGATAAATCTTGCCGCTGCCCTGGCGCTCAATGGCGACCTTGACGCGGCCCGGACAGCGGTCGAGGACTTGCGACGCCAATATCCTCCATTGTCGACAAACAACATCTGGACCTGCGTCTGCTCCAGCGCGCCCCGATTCAAGGCTGGCATGGAAAGGCTGCGGAAAGGGGCTATTCTGGCTGGTGTAAGCGACACGAACTAGCGGATGAAATCTGACGGGGTGCGCCGTCAGATTTTTTTCCCCCAGGCGTTGATCTGGTGGGCCGATTTACCCGGCATTCGGGAATCCGGCGCTCTGATCGGACCACGAACGTCACGACATGGGATTTCGCCATGCTGCTCAGCCTTGGGATCATGAAATTCGGCGATTTCTTTCCGGCGTGCCGACATTTTCAGCAGGCCATTGGCCAGAAGCCCGCCAACTGATGACGTTGACGGACTTCTGAGCCAGTCGATTGGGACGGTCGTTATTGCATCAGCCGTTGCAGTAGCAACCCACCGCGAATGTGCTGGGGTCCGTCCTGACCGGGACTACATGCTCAGCGGCGCCCTCCCCGTCGGTAAGATTCGCTTCTGTACCTGCCAACCGGATGAACTTTCAGTTCGAATCCAAGAGCAAATCTATCTCCGTCATTTTTGTACTTCAGCATGAGGATCATAGCCATGATTTGTTCGTTGAATGCAATCAGGTGCGGGAGAAAATCCCTCGTCGGGATACATTTCAGCTTGCCGCATGTACCTGGAACTTCCAGTGTAGCCTTCAAAGTGTCCCGGATCTCTGGGTAGGTTTCTGCGTAGGACTCTTGGGCATCCATATTCGTTCTCCTGTTATAATGTATTGCAGATCTGCATTCAGTGGCCAGTTTTTTGAACATTTCCAGAATGCCGATTGGCATCGGTCTTACCAACATACGAACCGGAGGCTTAACGTTGGTTGATGTCGAGCCAGCGTATTCGGCTCGCTGGCCAAATCAGTTCGCTGCCGCGTCTGATGATGCGGCTGCGTTGTTCACCGGTCGGCGCGGGATGACGGCGATGGCTTACCGCTGCGCCAGCAAGTGCGCCCGACATTTAGTCAGTCGAGCCTGCGCGCGATGTGAGCCGCCTCACACTTCGCGATACCCGTATGCTGATACGCTGAAGGGTTGCGATCATCGCGCCGCTCGGTTGGCCGCTCAGCGATGATCGTAGGCCGAAGGGCCTGATCGGTCGCCTGCGATCCTACTCCGGTCATTGGCATTCTTGTCGCGGAGGGCGGGACGACGCGGGCGGTTGGCTGCGAAGCCCGGTGACGGTCCAGTCGGGTTGTGCGCTCACGCTTCCGTTAGATTGAATATGAACATTGATCAGTGAACATTGGTGAGATATGACCAACCGAGTTTGCGGAGGTTGGTTGCCATGCTTCGCCTTGTTGCGTGCCTACTTGCCGTCTCGACCTTTGACGTCTGCCCCATTGTAGCTTCGGCCGATGAAAGCGCCAGGCCTGCTCCTCGGCCGGTGCGGGTGCAGACTGCCAGCTTTGTGCCGGCACATGACGCGGTCACCTATCCGGGGACCGTGCAGGCGCGGGTGCAGGCCAGCCTGGGGTTTCGGATCGGTGGCAAGGTGACCGAGCGCGCGGTGGACATTGGCAACCATGTCAAAGCTGGGCAGGTGCTGGCCCGGCTCGATCCGATCGACGCCAGGATGGCGCTGGAGGCCGACGCGCAGGCGGTGCGGGCTGCCGAGGCCACGGCGGTGAACGCGCGGGCGGAGTTCCAGCGCTACCAGCGCCTGGGGCGGGGTTCGCCGGCCTGGCTGCCGTCGGAATTCGACAACCGGCGCGCGGCGCTGGACGGGGCCGAGGCGAGGCTGGCGCAGGCGCAGCGACAGCTGACGATTGCCAGCGATCAGCTTGAGTACACCACCCTGCTGGCGGATGCGGATGGGGTGATCACGGATCTGAAGATGGAGGTCGGTCAGGTCGTCGCATCTGGGCAGACGGTCCTGACGCTTGCCCATGCGGCCGAGACCGAAATCGTGGTGGACGTGCCGGAGAACCGCCTGCCGGAGGTGAGGGCCGCCGATGGCGTGACCATCCGGCTGTGGTCGGAGCCAGATCAGGTGCTGCCTGGCCGGGTGCGGGAAATCGGCGCGCTGGCGGATGCGGTCAGCCGCACCTTCGCGGTGAAGGTCACGATTCTCAAGCCGCCCTCCGAAGTGCCCGCGCTGGGCATGACCGCGTCCGTGCGGTTTGAGCACAAGACCGGGCAGAGCGTGGCCTGGCTGCCGGGATCGGCCGTTGTGGCGGTGGATGGGGTGCCGTCGGTGTGGGTACTGGATGGGCAAAACCACCGGGCGGTGGCGCATCCGGTGCAGGTGGCGACCTGGTCGGGGAACGGCGACGTCGCGATCAGCGGTGGCGTGGAGAGTGGGGCGCAGGTTGTCACCGGCGGCGCCGCACTGCTGGACGCCAGCATGCCGGTCACGGCCTGGGTGGGAGCCATCCGATAAATCTCTCGGCATGGGCGCTGCGGCATCGTTCGCTGACGCTGTATCTTATCCTGGCGGTCGCGGCGGCAGGGGTCTGGGCTTATCTGTCATTGGGACGGGGCGAGGACCCGCCGTTCACGATCAAGCAGATGGTGGTGCAACTGGACTGGCCGGGGGCGTCAGCGGACCAGATGGCGCGATCCGTTGTCGACCGCATCGAGCGGAAACTGGAAGAGCTGCCATCGCTGGATTACGTGGAGAGCAGCGTGCAACCGGGGCACGCGATCCTGATGGTGTCGTTCCGTGACGACACGCCACCGGCGGATGTCCCCGGACTCTGGTATCAGGTGCGCAAGAAAGTCGGCGATATCGCGCCGACACTGCCGCAAGGTGTGCAAGGCCCGTTCTTCAACGACGAGTTCGGTGACGTCTTCGGCATTGTCTACGCGTTCACCGGTGATGGGTTTTCACTGCCGCAGTTGCGGCATGTGGTGGAGGATGTGCGCGAGTCGCTGCTGCCTGTGCCGGGTGTCGGCAAGATTGCCATCGTGGGCGATCAGGAGGAGCGGCTGTACATCGATTTTTCGCACCGCAAGCTGGCCGAGCTGGGGCTGTCGGTGCCGGACGTGATGGCGGTGGTGACACGGGAAAACGGGGTCGAGGCCGGCGGGTTCGCCGACACGCCCGAGGACCGGGTCTATGTGCGCGCCAGCAACGGCCTGGACGGGGTGGAAGGGTTGCGGGCGATTCCGATCTCGGCGGGGGGACGGCGGCTGAAGCTGGGTGATATCGCCTTGGTCAGCCGGGGCGTGGTCGACCCGCCGGCGGCGACCATGCGGGTGAATGGCAAGCCGGCGCTGGGTTTGACGATTTCCATGGCGCAGGGCGGCAATATCCTGGACCTGGGCCGGCGGGTTGCGGCGCGAATGGAAACGATCGCACCGACGCTGCCGTTGGGCGTGGCCTCGGTGCGGCTGAATGATCAATCGCAGGTGGTGGCGAAGGACGTGTCCGAATTCCAGGAGAGCTTCCTGGAGGCGCTGGCGATCGTGCTGATGGTCAGTTTCCTGTCGCTGGGGTGGCGCACCGGGTTGGTGGTCGCGATCAGCGTGCCGCTGGTGCTGGCCGGGACCCTGGTCGGCATGAAGCTGCTGGGCATCGATCTGCAGCGGATCTCGCTGGGCGCCATGATCATCGCGCTGGGACTGCTGGTGGATGACGCGATCATCGCGGTCGAGACGATGCAGGTTAAGCTCGAGCAAGGTTGGGACCGGATGCGGGCGGGCAGTTTTGCCTATACCTCCACCGCGTTTCCGATGCTGACCGGCACGCTGGTGACCGCGGCGGGGTATCTGCCGGTCGGGCTGGCACAGTCGTCGACCGGCGAATATACCCGCGACATCTTCCGCGTGGTCGGCTTGGCGCTGGTGCTGTCCTGGTTCGTGGCGGTGTTGTTCGTGCCCTACCTGGGGTCGATGCTGTTGCCGGAAGGGCGGCGGCAGGCGGCTGAATCGGAGCATTACGATACGCGGTTCTACCGCGCGGTCCGCCGCGCTGTCGGCTGGTGCGTTGCGGCTCGGTGGTGGGTGATCGGGGCGACGGTGGCGGCTTTCGGACTTTCGATCGTGGGGTTCGTGGCGGTGCCGCAGCAGTTCTTTCCGTCTTCCGACCGGCTGGAAGTGCTGGTGGATATGCGGCTGCCGGAGGGCGGTTCATTCGCTGGCACGGCGGCTGCGGTGAAGCAACTCGAGGAGCTGTTGCATGGCCAAAAGGGCATCCGGTCGTGGGTTGCCTACAGCGAAATCGGCACGCCGCGGTTTTTCCTGGCCTTTTCTCCACAATTGCAGACGCCGAATTTCGCCCAGTTCGTGATCAATACAGCTGATGTGCCGGCACGCGAGGCGTTGCTGGGGACGCTGACCAGGGCGATCGACGCGGGGGATTTCGCCGACGTGCGCATGCGTGCCGGGCGGTTGGAGCTTGGTCCACCGGTTGGGTACCCGGTACAGTTCCGGGTGACCGGACCCGATCCGTCGGAGCTGCGCCGCATCGCCGGCGCGGTGCGGCAGGTGATGCGGGACAACCCGCATATCCGCAATGTCAGCGACAGCTGGGGCAATCTTGGCAAGTCGGTGCGGATCGATATCGACCAAAACAAGGCCCGGTTGCTGGGACTGTCCAGCCAGGAGATCTCGCAGACCCTGCAGACTCTGCTGCAAGGTGTGACGGTGAGCCAGTATCGGGAAAACCTCGATCTGATCCCGATCGTGATGCGCGCGGTTGACGGTGAACGGCATGATCTGGCGGATCTGGGCAATGTGATGATTTGCAGCGCAAGTGGCCGGGTGGTGCCGCTGTCGCAGGTCGCCTCGATAAAGCCGGTGATGGAGGAGGCGTTCTTCGATCGTCGCGGGCGGATGCCGGCACTGACGGTGCGGGGCGATATCAGCGATGGCAGCCAAGCACCGGACGTGACCGGCGCGATCGTGCCGTTGCTGGCGCCGATCAAGGCGGGGCTGCCGTCGGGTTATGCGATCGAGACCGCGGGTGCGGCGGAGGAAGCCGGCAAGGGGCAGGCGTCGGTCAATGCGGTGATGCCGCTGATGGTTCTGGTGATGCTGTCACTGCTGATGCTGCAGATGCAGAGTTTCAGCCGGATGGCGATGGTGATCCTGACCGCACCGTTGGGGCTGATCGGAGTGACCGCGGCGTTGCTGGTGACGGGGGCGCCATTTGGGTTCGTGGCCATGCTGGGGTTCATCGCGCTGGCGGGGATCATCATGCGGAACTCGGTCATCCTGGTGGACCAGATCGAACGTGACCAGGCGGCGGGTTCTGACCCGGCGGTGGCGATCGCGGACGCGGTGGTGCGGCGGACACGGCCGATCCTGCTGACCGCGGCGGCGGCTATCCTGGCGCTGGTGCCGCTGGCGTTCTCGGTGTTCTGGGGGCCGATGGCGATCGCGATCATGGGCGGGCTGGTCAGTGCGACCGTGCTGACGCTGTTCTTTGTTCCGGCGCTGTATGCGGCCTGGACCCGGGTGCCTCGGCGGGTGGCCGCATTGCCTCTCTCCTGGAAACAGGAGACTATTCACGGATAGTGGATCTGGGAGGCGTGGGATGGCGCGCAATATCGCGGTTGGCGTCGGGATCATGGAATATCCGTTCCAGACCTCGGACGGATTCTGGCGCTGGGTCGATCTGTGCGAGGAAGGCGGGCTGGATTCGATCTGGCAGACCGACCGCATTGTCAGCCGGACGCCGATCCTGGAGTGCATGACGGCACTGGCCGCGATCGCGGGGCGGACCCGGCGGATCAAGTTCGGGGTCAACGTCGTGTCGGTGGCGCTGCGGGAGCCGGTGTTGCTGGCCAAGCAGTGTGCGACGATCGATGTGCTGTCGGGTGGGCGGCTGCTGCCGGGGTTCGGGATCGGCAGTCCGCGCGGGGCGGAATGGACGGCGATGCACATCGACACCACGACGCGCGGGCGAAAGACCGACGAGGCGCTGGAGATTATCAGCCGGCTGTGGTCGGGCGAGGCGCTGGATTATGCCGGGCGGCACTTCAAGCTGACCAAAGCGTCGATCGCCCCGGTGCCGGTACAGCCGGATCTGCCGATGTGGATCGGCGGGTCGTCGGACGCCGCGGTGAAACGCACTGCCCGACTGGGCACCGGCTGGCAGGCAGGCGCCGAGACGCCCGAGACGGTGGGCGAGGTGATTGCCGGGATCAAGCAGGCGCTGCTGGAAACCGGCCGCACCATCGAGGAAGATCATTACGGGGCGGCGTTTGCATTCCGCTTCGGAGGCCCGGATGATCCCGGGGTCGCCAAAGTCATGGAGCACTACCGCGCTCGGACCGGGCGCGACCCGACAGATCATTTCGCAATGGGCGACGCGGAGGTGATTCTGCGGCGGTTGAACGACTACGTGGCGGTGGGGGCATCGAAATTCATCCTGCGGCCGATCGCCGACGGGGATGCGGATATGCTGGCGCAGACCAAGCGGCTGGTGGAGGAAGTGCTGCCCCAGGTGGCTGCGCGGTGGCCGAAGCAGCGCAAGGTGGCGGCTTAGGCTCGCCGCGGGGGAGCGCGGCCAGAGGCGCGACTGAAGGGGGGCGCGACTGAAGGGGGGCTACGCGTTTGCTGGCGCAGCCCCACCAGATAATTGCGGTTTAGCTTTCGGCCGCAATCTTGTCCTGGGTCTTGGTTTCAAAATCACTGGCGTCATGGCGTTCGTGCAGCTGACTTGAAGGCTCGCCGGTCACGCGGTTGACCATGCGGCCACGCTGGACGGCGGGCCGTTCGAGGATCGTGTCGGCCCAGCGCTGGACATTCTTGTACCCCTGCACGTCCAGGAATTCCGCCGCTCCATACAGCCATCCCTTTGCCAGGCCGCCATACCAGGGAAAGACCGCGATATCAGCGATCGTATAATCGCTGCCTGCCAGATAGGTCACTCTCGGCAAGGCGGCGGTCGAGCACGTCAAGCTGCCGCTTCGCCTCCATTGCGAACCGATCGATCGCATATTCGATCTTCGTCGGTGCGTAGGCATAGAAATGGCCGAACCCGCCGCCCAGGTAGGGCGCGCTTCCCATCTGCCAGAACAGCCATGACAGGCATTCGGCGCGTGCGCTGACCTCGGTTGGCAGGAAGGCTCCGAACTTTTCGGCAAGGTGCATCAGGATCGCGCCGGATTCGAAGACGCGGATCGGGGTCGCGCCGCTGCGATCCAGCAAAGCCGGTATCTTGGAGTTCGGGTTGATCGCCACGAAGCCACTGCCGAACTGATCACCGTCGCCGATCTTGATCAGCCAGGCGTCATACTCGGCACCGCTGTGGCCGAGGGCCAGCAGTTCCTCCAGCATGATGGTGACTTTTACGCCGTTGGGTGTTCCCAGCGAGTAGAGCTGGAGCGGATGGCGGCCGACCGGTAGCTCCTTGTCGTGTGTAGGCCCGGATATCGGGCGGTTGATGTTCGCAAACCGGCCGCCGTTGGCCTTGTTCCAGGCCCAAACCTTAGGTGGGGTGTACTCGGTCGAACTGGTCATTTTCGAATCTCCGGACGTTGGCGGGAGCGCGCGCAATCGCGAGGCGCTAACAGTTCAACTTACACGATGAAGCCGAACTCCGCACAGGGCAGCCCAGCGGACGGTGGTGCCATTTCGAGGCGCCATTCCGGTGCCGAGCGGCGGCATTGTTTGCTTTGAAATCGGCCTCAAGACTGGGTTATGCGGTGCTTTGCGGGTGGAGAACGGCCTGCACCTCGGCTGCGGTGGGGATCGGCCCTACCGCGCCATATCCGGTGCATTTTAACGCTGCTGCCACACTGGCATAGCGCGCCGCGGCCTCGGGCTGGTCTCCCGCCAGAATGCGGGCGAGGAACGCGCCGCAGAATGTGTCCCCTGCCCCGGTTGCATCCACCGGCACGACCTTGTGCGCCGGGATCCGCAGCCGAGCGTCCGGTGTGCCGAGATAGGCTCCGGCTTCACCCATCTTCAACAGCACGACCCGGGAACCCAGGCGTAGATAAAAATCCAGCATTGCGTCCGGGTCTGTCAGTCCGGTGAGGGTTCGCACATCTTCCTCCCCCGGCATGGTGTAGTCGGCGTGCGCCATCGCTGCGTGCATGACCGCGGCGGCACGGGCCGGAGGCCACAACCGGGGCCGGTAGTTGGTGTCGTAGGCAACCTTCACCCCGTGGCGCACCGCGACGTCGATGGCGGCGAACACCGCGTCGCAGGCCGATGCCGAGATGCCCTGGCTGATCCCTGACACATACAGCATCCGAGCGGCGGCTATCGCGGCGCGGGGGAGGTCGGATGCGGCGTACATCGCGGCGGCCGAGTTGGCGCGATAGTGCAGGAAGTGATGACCCGCCGCGTCGTGGGTGACGAAGTAGACCCCGGTTTGGTGACGGTCGGTTCGCAGGACAGTTGAGGTGTCCACGCCCTCCCGCTGCCACAACGCCATGAAGCTGTCGCCCGGCATGTCCTGGCCAAGCGCGGTGATGTAGCCGACCCGGGCGCCCTGGCGGGCGGCGGCGATGGCGGCGTTGGAGGTATCGCCACCATGACCTTCCAGATAATGGCGGGTGCCGTCCGGTCGGGCGGGAAGCTGGTTGAACTCCAGCATGGGTTCGCCCATGCAGAGCAGGTCGGCGGTCATGATGACGCTGGCGGCATAACGGCGCGGGCGACTGCCTCGATCGCGGTCCGGTCGCCAGCGGCGATGCGTTTCTCATCAACCAGGGCGCCGCCCATGCCGACAAACGCGGCGCCGGCGGACAGGTAGGCGGCGAGGTTGCCGGGTTCGACGCCACCGGTGGGACAGAATGCAACGCCGGGGAAGACGCTGGCCAGGGCCTTGATATGGCCGGGGCCGCCGGCGGAAGACGCCGGAAACACTTTCACGACATCGGCGCCGGCGGTCAGGGCGGCCCGAACCTCGGTCGGGGTCATCGCGCCCAGCATCAGTGCGGCGCCGGCTTGCCGGCAGGGTGCGCATAGCGCTGGATCAACCCAGGGGGCGACGATGAACCTGGCACCGGCGTCAAGGCACGCGCGGGCCGCCACTTCGTTGGGGACTGTCCCTGCCCCGATCAGCAGATCGGAGTCCCGGCTCAGGCTGGCGATCAACCCGACCGCCCCGGGAATGGTCATGGTAATTTCAAAAATGCGGATGCCCGCGGCATGCAGCCATTGTATGGCGGTTGCGGCGTGATCGGCTGAGCTGGTTCGGACCACAGGCACGACTCGGGCGTGACGCAATCTTTGGATGAGCGTGGCCTGGGGCATTTGTTGGACTCCTCTGCCCGTAGCGAAGCAGGCAGAGGCGTTGGAATGCAAGATGGTCCGCGTCGGATGGACCGGGTGGGATGGACCGGGTGGGATGGACCGGGTGGGTTGGCTCAGTCCTTCGCGGCGATGACGCCGTCCGCCCACTGCTCCAGGGATCGCGCCTTGGCGTGCAGCGACGAAACGCTGGTGCCGAGTGTCCGGAGGTTGGCACGGTATGATTGCAGGCTTTCGTCGAGCTTGGTGGTGCTTGTCTTCAACTCCCCCAGCACTTCGCGCCAGGCAGCCACCGCGACGCGCTGATCGGCCAGTGCCGCGTTGAGCGAGGCGAGCGCTTTGGTGAGCCGCTGTTCCCCGGACAGCACCGCGGGCTTCGCACGCACTGGGAACGGAATGATGGAAGCGGTCCGGCTGACGGCTTCGGCGGTATTCATTTCTGTTGTTATCGTGCTGGTCATGGCGGGCACCTTGGTCAGTAAGTAGGCAGTGGTTAATAAATCATTAACGCCAAAAAAGACCAGAAGTTATTAGAATACAATGGTCTGGCCGATTCCCCGCAGAACCAACACCATCACCATCAGCACGACGCCAACGAACGAAAAACCCCAGCGCAACCAAACATATCGCTGTGGCACCATCATGCGTTGGGCCGCGCGATGCTCGGTCAACACAGTTGCGAGATACCCCGCGATCAGCACCGCCAAGGCAACCGACGGCGCCACGAACTGCGCCAGCACCAGCGCGACCCAGGCGACGATCAATGGCAAAACGCCGGCGCCAAACCGCACCGACGGCCGCACCGCACCCGGCACCAACGCCAGCCCCCAATGCACGCCGCCGCCGAAGCTCAGGATCAGCCCGGCGTAGTCGATCAAAGCGATCAGCATGCGCTCCGCCGTTTCGGGAATATGGCCGACCGCGCCGAAGGCAAAGACAAAGAATGGCACCAGCCCAAGCAGGCTGAGCGGTATGGCGATGGCGGGCATGATTGCTCCTTGGTTCGATCCCTCTTTCAAGCGCTCATGATCGTGCCCGAGTTATGTTAGACCTCTACAATTCGCGTTGAGCACCCGCTGCACTGTCCGGAGTCCCATGACCATCGGTCTCGAAGTTGTCATCATCCTGCTGCTGATCGTGCTGAACGGGCTGTTCTCGCTCAGTGAATGGCCTTGGTTTCGGTCCGCCGCGCCCGGCTTGCGGTGCTGGAGCGCAAGGGCGTCAAAGGGGCCACGGCGGCGCGTGCACTGTCGGATGATCCGCAGCGCTTCCTGCCCACGGTGCAGGTCGGCATCACCCTGATCAGCGTTTTGACCGGCGTGTTCGGCGGCGCACGCATCGCGTCCCATCTGCAGGCCTGGCTCGAAACCTTCCCGCGGGTCGCAGCCTTTGCCGAAAGCCTGGCGCTGGCCGTGGTGGTCATCGTCACGACATATCTGACGCTGGTCCTGGGCGAGCTGGTGCCGAAGCAACTGGCGTTGCGCGACGCCGGAACTGATGGCGATCGCGGGTTGCCGCGCCCGATTGCGGTGCTGTCCCGCATGGTCGGGCCCGCGGTCTGGCTGCTGGGCAAGTCGTCCAGCGGCATATTGCGACTGTTCGGGCTGCAACCGGCCGTCGCGCCAGTCCGTGACGGAAGAGGAGCTCAAGGCGCTGCTGGTCGAGGGTGCGCAGACCGGCGTGCTGGAAATGGAGGAGCGCGACATGATCGAGCGCGTGCTTCGCCTGGCCGACAAGCCGGTGCGCGCGATCATGACGCCGCGCACGGAACTGTCCTGGATCGACCGCACCCATCCGGCCAAGGCGATCGCCGCCGCGCTGAAAGCCGCACCGCACTCCCGCTTCGTGGTTTGCGACAAATCGGTCGATAACGTCGTCGGCGTCGTGCAGGCGAAGGATCTGCTGGACCGCATCCTGGGCGGCGGCGGAGTTGTCGGTCAGCGCCAGCCTGCGCCAGCCGATGATCGTGCCGGATACGATCAGCGCGCTGGATGCCCTGGAGCGGCTGAAGGCCGATACGCTGGGGCTGGCGCTGGTCATGGACGAGTATGGCAGCTTCGAAGGCGTGGTCACCGCCGCCGACGTGCTGCAAGCCATCGTCGGTGACGCGTCCGGCCCCGAACATCAGGAAGGCGTGCCAGGGCCTGAAGGCGACACGACCATGGCGTTGGACGGCATGACCCCCATCGACGAGTTGAAGGCTCGGATGAAGCTGCCCGATCTGCCGGCGGAGGGGAGTTATCATACCCTGGCGGGTTTGCTGCTGGCGCTGTTGCGGCGAGTGCCGCGGGTTGGCGATCGCATCGTCTTCGGCGGCTGGCGCTTCGAAGTGACTGAGATGGATGGGCGTCGGGTCGACAAAGTGCTGGCCGGCCGCGAACCGGCGGCGGAAAGCTGAGGTCGCGGGTGGCTCGGCGAAACGCGACAGTGACGCAGTGCGTGGTGCTGCATCCCGACCTGCGGCGGTGCGGCGACCGGCCGTTGCTGGCCTGGCTGATGCGCGAGTTCGTCCGGTTTGGCGTGACCGAGTTCCTGCTTCCGGCCGGTGCGCCGGAAACCGAACATGCCATCGCCGGCATTCAGGCCAGGCTGCCACAACCGGTTCGGGTCATCCCGGTCACAAGTCCGGCAGCAGCCGGCGACGGCGGCCTGCTGCTGCAGGCGAGGTCCCGCCTTCAGGACCGTTTCCTGGTATGCGGTGGGACGTCTCTGCCTGCGGACAATCTTGCCGGCCTGCTCGCCGTTGCGGCCGCGGACGAGAGCGGTGCGGCCGGCTGGTTTTCTGCTGATGGCACAACCTGCCTGTTCGACCCGGTGGTGCTGGACCAGGTGATGCCCGGTTGTTCGCTTGCGGCCGACCTGCTTCCAGCGTTGACACGGCAGGGTCTGTTGCGTGGGCCGGTGCCTGTCGCCACGACCGGCGTCCCGTCGGCGCAGCCCGATTGCGGTTTGGCCGGTCGTTTGCGCCGGCGTGCGTTGTTCCTGGATCGCGATGGAGTCCTGAACCGTGATCATGGCTATGTCGGATCGTGCGACCGGTTCGAATGGATCGACGGAGCGCTGGACGCCATCCGCCATGCCACCGAGACGGGTTGGCACGTCTTCGTTGTCACCAATCAATCGGGTGTTGCGCGTGGACTGTACGCCGAGGATGCGGTCCGCGACCTGTTGAACTGGATCGCCGATGAGGCACGCCGGGCGGGGGGCACGATTGACGACATCCGCTTCTGCCCGTTTCATCCAGAGGCGATCGTGGATGCCTATCGACAGGCGCATCCCTGGCGCAAGCCGCTCCCGGGCATGCTGCTGGATCTGATCAAAATGTGGGAACTGGATCCATCTCGCGCGGTGATGGTCGGTGATCAGGAAACCGACATGCGTGCGGCGGCCGCGGCCGGCATTGCCGGTCATCTGTTTCCTGGCGGCAATCTGCTGTCTTTCGTGCGGCCGATCCTGGACAGGCAGGCCTGAGGCTAAATGGCTTCGTCGGTGTCGTTAGCTGAGCCTTAATGTTTCGCCGCTATGGCGGGGACGAAACAGTGGTCGGCCCGGTTCATGCGTTGGTGGTTCCCCGTCTGCATATTGATCGTGTTGGCACAATCGGCGGTTGCGCGCGAGCCGCTGGACGACGGGGCCGAGCAAAATCCTGGGCGGCATCATCATTCGCCGGCGTGGCGGGAAGCCGAGGGGACGTTCTGTGAACAATGTGGACACGAATCTGGCCGCGGAAGGGGCGGCCATCGGTCGTTACGAGCCGGTGTGCGACGTGCAGGCCGCCTGGGTGGCTCAGTTTATCCGCCAAACGTGATCGTGCAGGTCGTTCCGATTCCAGGTCCGGCACCGACAGGATTTTGGTATCGGTGTGACTTGCCGCCAGGGTATTATCCCT
This sequence comes from uncultured Alphaproteobacteria bacterium, assembly GCA_963790515.1. GTDB lineage: Bacteria > Pseudomonadota > Alphaproteobacteria > Acetobacterales > Acetobacteraceae > Rhodopila. Next base: position 38,858 of record CAWBPF010000045.1, read on the forward strand.
ATGTCACACAGTGCCAGCGGCCTTGGCGGGAAATGCCCGCCTTGCCGCTCAGATAGGACAACGTTCGATGCGATCATTGAGACTGCCGGCCGCGCTGTTGGCGCCGGTGCTTCTGCTGAGTGCCTGTGCATCAGAGCCGATGGGGCCGACGGTTGGTGTCATGCCAGCCCCCGGCAAACCATTCGATGTGTTCCAAGGCGACCAGGCGCTTTGCAAGCAATACGCTTCCGGCGAGGTGCAAGGCGGTTCCCAGCAGGCGAACAATCGCCAAGTGGGTACCGCGGTCGTGGGCACCCTGCTGGGCGCCGGCCTGGGGGCTGCGATCGGTGGTGGGCGGGGTGCGGCGATCGGAGCTGGCGCCGGCGCACTTGGCGGCACCGCGGTTGGCGCGGGTCCGTCGCAGAACGCACAGTACAGCTTGCAGCAGCGTTATGATCTTGCGTATTCGCAATGTATGTATTCGCGGGGCAATCAGGTGCCGGGCTATCGGGCAGCGGGCGTCCCGCCACCGCCGCCGCCCCCCGGCTATACGCCGAATTATCCCCCACCCCCACCGCCCGGGTATTATCGCTGAGGGCCGAAGCGGCAATCAGCGTCTCAGCACGCCGATTTAGCTGCCCGGTCATTTAACGGCTTAGGGCTTGGTCAACACCGCGAAATGCAGCGATCTGAACAAGCCCCGAGACCGGCCGGCGCCGTCCTGGCCATGCGGGCGCTGAACCGTGCCGAAAATATCACGGGGTGGTTGAACCATTTATCGACTGCAACCCGGTTTGCCACCGAACCGGGGCCGCGGCGTTGTGTATCGGATTCCAAACCATATGAAGGGAACAACCGATGCGCAGAACCGTGGCAGTTGCCGCACTGTTAGCTGTTTCGATGCTTGCCGCTTGCGGCACAAAGGAGCCTGAACGGGCCGAAGGCGGCGCCGCGGCAGGAGCCGCGAGTGGTGCCACGGTCGGTCTGGTGGGAGGACCGGTCGGTGTTGTCGCGGGCGGTTTGATCGGTGGGGCGGCCGGGGCGGCAGGCGGGGCGGCGACTAAGCCCAAGGACGTCAACATGGGTGCTCCGCCGTGGCACGATAACAGCCAAACAGGCCAAAAAGCGGCGGATCATTTGGCGAATTAGCGGCGTGGGGCGACCGATCGCCGGGCGGTGGCGCCGCGCGATCGGCCCGGCGTGTGATGGATCCTGACGTGCAGTGGATCCTGACGTGTAGTGGATCCTGGTGTGTGATCGATCATCGACGGCGGTTATGGCTGCTCAGTGCCGATAAGCGGCCCCGGTGCGTGTTCGTGCGGCGCCTTCGTTCCACGCGGGCAGGGTCCGATTGACGTTTCCATGAGGCGTTGGGGGAGCCGAAGATCCCCGATGAGGCAGCTTGCCCGCGATTTCGGTGACAACCAAGACCGCCGCTGTGCTGGTGCTTGCGACCGGCCGGTCTTCCGGCGCGAACGACGCGCTGGGAAACCCGGGGCGGCCCGGGGGTGCAAAGCCTGGATCGGCCTCGGGGCATCGTCCTGGCCCATGGCGGATGCCGATCAGATCAGGACGGTTTGCCTGTCGGTCGAGAGAAGCAACATGACGGCGATCATAACGACCCACCCGGATATGCGCCTCGTTGATGGGTTCCGGGACGGCGGGCGTCACAATGTGTGACAAAATATCCATGCAAATCCGCTTGACCCTCAGCGTTGCGTCCATGAATGGTGTGGCCAGCCTCACCTTTGTGGTGTCCTGGGACGTTGTATTTGCAGCATGAACCTTGCCGAGTCTGAACAATGTTGAGCACGTCGCGCAAAACCGAAGCTGATCGTCGGCCGCCACTGGTGGTCGTTGAGCTCAACAGAATCTGGCGAGGCGGATATGCCTGGGCGATCTATGATCGCCACTCTGCGGCCCTGATCCGGCGCTCCGACGAGCGGTATCCAAGGATTCATTCGGCGTGGGTGGCGGGACGCCGAATGGTTGACAGGCTGAAAAGACTTTCGGAAGCGGCATAGATCGGGTCAACACGTTCCCGGCATCATGAGCGGGCTGCCGGTGGGGGATTATGCTCCGCGCCGGGTGGTGATCGTTCATTGACGACGCTCCAAACCGACATCTGTGTGTTGCATCGGACCCTCGGCACATGGCTGGATGAGTTTCTCCCCGAATCGGGAGGCGTCACCTCAGCGAGAACAAAATCAATGCGTTACGCGCCTTTCTGTTTATTGGCCCTGGTCTGCCTGACCGCGTGCGGCCATAGCGAGTCCGATCGTGCCTCCGGGGGTGCTGCGACCGGGGCCGGCACCGGCGCGGTGATCGGGCTGATCGGCGGGCCGGTGGGCGTGGTTGTCGGTGCGCTGATCGGCGGTGGCGTCGGAGCTGCGTCTGGCGCGGCGGTGCCCGAGAAACACATAGACCTGGGGCCGCCGCCGTGGAGCGACGAGAAACACTGAGGGTTTGTGCAACAATAATCGCTGCGGATTGCCGCGTTGAACAAGCCTTGAGCCGTTGTCTGACCGGGCAGGTTTATCGGCCTGCCGATGCAGTTACTGCCAATACGGCTCTAAATATTCAGTGACCGGGCGCTTTGGCCGAACAGGATTTTCCGTGATTCCTCAGTGTGCTGGCCGGTCCGCCGCAGCTCCTTGCCGAGATCGACCCCGCGCTGCACCGCCGGCCGCGATTTGATCGAGTCTCGCCAGCGCGACACGTTGGGGAACTCATCGCAGAGTCTGCCCAAGCGGCTTGGCGATCAGGACCCAGGGCCAGGAGATCATGTCGGCAATCGAGTATTCGTCAAGGATGTAGTCGCGGCCGTCCAACCGGCGCTCCAGCACGCCAAGGCAGCGGTTGTATTCGCCGGCATAGCGCGCGTGGGCGTATTGATGATCGCCCGCCTGCACGCTTTGCGTAGTTGACGAAGTGGCTGAGCTGGCCGGCCATCGGCCCCAGGTTGCCGACCTGCCAGAACAGCCACTCCAGGCATTCCTTCCGCCCTTTGGCCGAGGTTGGCATGAACCGGCCCGATTTCTCGGCCAGATGGATCAGGATGGCGCCGGATTCGAACATCGGCAGCGGGCCGTCCGGCGTGTCGTGATCGACGATCGCCGGCATCCGCGCGTTCGGGCTGATCGCCATGAAATCGGGCTTGAACTGGTCGCCGGCGCCGATGTTCACCGGCTTTAGCGGTGTAGGGCAGGCCCGGTCTCCTCCAGCATGATGGAGACCTTCCAGCCGTTCGGCGTGGGCCAGTAATAGAAATCGATCACGCGGCGTGCTCCTTTGCTTCCAGTGCCTCGATATCTTCCGGGGAATAGCCCAGTTCGGCGAGCACCTCTGCCGTCTGTTCGCCCAACGCCGGAGCGCCGTGGCGGATTGTCGCCGGCGTGCCGGAGAACCGGGCGGCCGGCCGCGCCTGGCGCAGCTGCCCGGCATCCGGGTGCTCGGTTTCGACAACGATTCCGTTGGCGACGACCTGCGGGTTGCGACAGCATCGCGGTCCGGGTCAGCACCGGCGCGCACGGGACGCCTTCACGCGTCAGCCGTCCGAGCCATTCCTCCGCCGGGCGCGTCAGCAGCGCCTCCTGCGTCATGATCAGCCGTTCATTGATGTGACGCTGGCGCAGCGCCGGGGTCTTGAAGCGCGGATCCTCCAGCCACTCCGGCTTGTCCAGCGCGCGGGTCAGCGCGATCCATTCGCGGTTGGTCTGCACGGCGGCGCTGATCGGTCCGGTGGCGGTTTCATAGATCAGGTCGATGAAGCTGGCGGCTTCCTGCTGCGGGATATCGTCGCCGACGAAGGTCTGGCTGCCCATGTCGGAGGCCCAGAGGAAGGCGACGATCGCATCCAGCATCGACAGGCGGATGTGCTGGCCCTTGCCGGTCCGTTCGCGCGACAGCAGCGCGGCGGTGATCGCCTGCGCGGCGTTGTAGGCGGTCAGCTTGTCCGGCACGATGGTGCGCACCAGCCGCGGCCGCTCGGTGTCCGATCCGGCCTGGATCGTCGCGAGGCCGGAGACCGCCTGGATCAGCGGATCGTAGACCGGCTTCTGGGCGTAGGGGCCGGTTTCGCCGAAGCCGCTGATCGAGACGTAGATGATGTCGGGCGCGACGGCGCGCACCGCGTCCTCGCCCAGGCCCATGCGGTCGACCACGCCGGGCCGGAAGTTCTGCACGAACACGTCGGCGGTGCCCAGCAGGCGCAGCATCGCGTCGCGCGCCGCCGGGTTCTTCAGATCCAAGCGCGACGGAGCGCTTGTTGCGGTTGTTGTTGAGGAACGAGGCGGAAAATCCGTTGCGGCGGTTGTTGGCGGCGCGGGTGTGGTCGCCGCCATCCGGGTTCTCGACCTTGATCACGTCGGCGCCCTGATCGGCCAGGATCATGGTCGCCAACGGGCCGGAGATCATCGAGGTCAGGTCGATGATCCGATATCCATCCAAGGGTCCGGGCATGGGTGTTCCTCTGGCGTGTTCGCGGCACGATATGGGCACGTTGGTAGTGGCCGCAAATCATGCCAGCAACGGCGGGTTAATCAAAGCTGGGGCGGCGTGCGACCAGTTCCCTGGCTTCGGCTTCCTTGGCTTTGGGTTGGGGCGGAAGCTGTTCGGCGGTTGCCTCAGCCGCCAGCCGAAGTTTCGGAGGCTGCCCGAACAGGCGACCGGTGTCCGCTTCGCCGCCGCCCGGAAGGGTAAGGGCCATCACCGCGCGATCGATGACAAGCAACAAGTCGCGGCCCTCGCGGGCCAGGCGGTCGACAGCCTCCACATGGTCGTGCAAGGTTTTGCGGATCCGTTCCAGGGTAGCTTCTAACTATAGATTTGGCTCGCTGCGCCACCGTCCGGCGCATTCGCTGGCGCAATGGTGGAAAGAACATGTTCGCGGTGATGTTTCCAATGATCAGAAGTATGGAGACAAGCTCAACCACGGTCATAAAAAGACTTGCCGGCGCGTAGGTCCCGAATATGAAGTCAAGACCGATGCGGCCGACCGCAGTCAGCAGCACCAGGATGATTATGCCCTCTATCGCGTAGATGCTCGCGATGCCGGCGAACCGCCGCACCGTCGGACGATTGGCCGCGGTAACGATTTCCGTTGCAACGTCAAGCGGCAACTGAGCGAGGTCTTGTTCCAGCCCGGAGATTTCTGCGATCCAGGTGGTTTCCACCGGCCCAAAACCGATCCTTGCAGCGGCGGTCTCGCGGACGAGTTGGCGGGTGGTCTCCGACAGCAGGGCAGAGCTTGTCGCGCCGAACGCGGTGGCCGATGAAGGGGGGCCGCCGGTCGGCGCGGCGGGGTTAAACATGGCGAAACCCATCCGCAACGATGCCGTGGTCGATGTGATGCGGTGACGGGTCTGGGCCCACATCCCCAGCAGCCCCGGCGTGGCGGGCCAGCCGGCGTCTTCCAGACCGATGGGCTCGAGGATGGACGCTTCGGCATTCACGCGATGCTCCGCGAGGCTGGCGCTTCCGGCCAGCTGATGCGTGATCTCCGGCAGCATCGGGTGTTTGGACAGGGGCTGGGGCGTTACACTTTCGATTGCCGCCGCGAGCCGCCCCCACGCCGCGCGCAGGCGGCGCCGGCGGATGACGTTGGCGGTGGACTGACTGATGCCAGTTTCCAGCCAGGAACGAAGTGCCGGCAGCTCGTTTTCCACGTCATTTGCGCCCGGGTTGTTCGTCGGTCTGGCCAGGGCAGAAACCGTGAAGACGAGAGCATCGGGAAATCCCTCGTCGGTCAGCACATTATGGAAATCCTCGACAATTTCATGGCGGCGGTCGCGTTGCAGGCCCAGCGCTTCCCGATCCCACTTGTTCAGCACGAAGGCCATGGCACGTTGCTGCCGCTGTTGCAGAATCCAGCGCGCGGATCGCATGACCTTGTATTTCTCTGGCGAGGTCACGAACAGGACCAGATCGGCCGCATGGACAAGCCGGCCGGTGAGTTCCTTGTGTTCCAGCCTGACGCTGTCGATATCCGGTGTATCGACCAGAACCTTGTGCAGAAGTTCATCGCGACGGTGGCGGACGATCTCGGTCTCCTGCTGATCGTTACGACCGAGTGCATGGCTGTATTCGAACAGGCGGGCCGGATCATCCTCTTCATGGATGTACAGCATTGCTGCCCGGGTGGTGGCGCCAAGTCCAGGGCGAGAGATGTCGGCGCCGGCGAGGGCGTTGATCAGGGTTGACTTGCCGACCGCGGTCGGGCCGCAGAGCATGATGACCAGAAGCGGGTCGTCATGCTGATCGAGACGTTCCCCAATCGATTCGACCAGCGTTTCATTCAGCCGCGCCGCCATAGCGTCATCCAGTTGACCGAGCGCGCGTAACTCGGCGGCCCATAGGTTGGCCCTGGCAAGAATTGCTGAGGGGTCTTCGGCGGTCATCGGCGTGCCCGGATGGGCTGGCCCGGGAGCGCCTGTTGCAGTCGCCTCAGGTTGGCGGGCAGGCGATCAAGAAGCTCTTGCTGAAGCCCCAATGTGCCGACATTTGTCATGACGGTGTCCCCGACGGCATCGAGCGGCATGGCGTAGAGGGTTGTTGCCATATCCCGAGCCTGGGTGCGGAGTTTTTCGATGATCTGGGTTCGGCGCTGGGCGATATAGCCTTCGACGGCGGACTCCGCGGCGGCACCTGTCGCGCCCAGCATCGCCGGCGCGATGACGATATCCCTTAGCAGGTCGTGGACGATGCTGCCGTGGCCGGGCAGCATAAAACCGATCAGCACTCCGCCAATGTCGGTTGATACGCGGGCTGCTCTCAGCAACCCCAGTATATTCGGCCGCTGTTGCAGTGCCTGGAGAATATCCTGGGCCGCTGCCCTTATTTCGACGTCGGTGCTTTCCATGTGTGCGGCGGTCGCCTGGCTGAATTCATTTGCCAGGCGTGCGGCCTGGGTGTCCCAGTCCGCTGCGAGGCGATCCCAGAACGGGTGATGGCGCGGGATGCGCCGTTCGGCGTCGATTTGTTCAAAAACCGAACTCAGGAGGGCGCGATGGGCATTGGCATAGGCTTTTAGTTCCGGGGCGAGATGGGCGTCCCTGGTATTTTCGTTCTTGTTCCAGACACCAGATTGCTGCCATGGCGCCAGAGCGCTTTCAGCAGACCGGTCGGGATGCGCTGGACGACGCGAAGTGCGCGGATAACCTCGTTCAAATGGGGGATATCGGGGTTCAGCAGTTCAAGCAACTCGGCATTTAGTTTCTTGAACGGATCTATGGTCACGGAGCCGGCCAGATATTGGTCCTCGTATGTTGCAACGAAGGCGGCGACCGCGGTTCCCACCGTGGTTTTCCATTTCTTCCGAACCGACAATTCCATCCGGGCGGGCTCGAGGATGTGCTCCATCCGCCGGTCGACCGACCGCAGGGCGATCTGTCCCTGCATCCTGTCGTCGTGGGCTGCAAGCTTCGCGAGCGCCGCTTCCCGCAGTTCCGCCGCTTCGGGGTGGTCGGCGCCCCACAGGTCGGCTTCTTCGCCATCGGTCATGTAGCGCAACGCGACCACGCGCAGAGAGGGCGCCGGCAGATCAAGCCGCTTTGCGACCGCCGGAAAGACGTCGTCGGTTTGTTTGCGGATGACCTGGGGCCGATCTTTCCGCGGCGTTTTGTTCAGACATTCGAGGATGGGGATACCGGCGTCGTGGAGGTCGAACAACCACTCCACAAGATCCGATACGGCATATTTTTCGACACTGGTGACGTAAATGACCAGATCGGCGACGGTCACTGCTTCAATGACGGAAGCCAGGTAGCGGGTCGAACCGACCGAGTCGCAGTCGGGAGAATCCCACAGGACGATGTCATTCGGCAGCGCGCTGGTGGTGATTGGGGACACGGCGTAGCAGTCGAACTTCTGCACTGGCAAGTTGGTCCGCCGGCACCTGCGTGAATCTGTTGAATGCATACGGATTCCAGGCGAATAACGGCGAGGCGGCCGCGGTAAAGGCCTGAGTATGCCTGGTGTGCCCGCCTTCGGGGCTGGTACGGGCGACAGAGCTCGCGGCAAGCAGGTTCACGACCGTGCTCTTGCCGACGTTGTTACCACCGAACACCACGATGTGGCGCGGCCCGTAACGGTCCAGAACCAGGAGCGCGACTCGATTGCGAACGAGGGCGTCGACCAGCAATACGTCTCGTTGGAATCGCTCGGCGTTCTCACTGCCGCCGAGCAGTGTCCAGGCGAGCGATCCAGCGCCGGCATTGGTCAGCAGACCGGCGGCTTCGTATGCGTTATAGACGGCATCCAAATCTGCCACGACTGCCCTGAAAAGTGCTTCCACTACCATCGTTCCCTGCCCTTTTTGGGCCGATTATCCATACAACGCCTCGGCTGCCGGGTGAAAACGACACTACCGGTCAGAGATCTCGCATTGAGCATCCCGTCGACGCCTTTGCGAGATCTCTCGGTCACATCCAATCCAGTTGGCAAAGAACGGCGGAATTCGCTAACGCATGGCGTGTCATGAGGTTTGCTTCCGATCAAGGTTGGCATGATCTTTTGATCGCAACGGTTGGCCGCCGTGGGACGTTAAGGATTTATCAACTTTTGACATTTAACGTGTTGGGCATGGACCTGACAGTCTGCATATGCACCCATGATCGCCCCCGGTATGTCCGCGACTGCCTGGATGGGCTTCGCCGCCAGACAGTCTCCCGCGATCGTTTCAACATTCTGCTGGTGGACAGTGCTTCCTCGCCTGAAACGGCGGCAGAACTCGCTGATATTGCGACCCAGAACGACGCGCGACTGATCCGGATTGACCAACTGGGCGTGAGCCTGGCGCGCAATGCCGGCGCCTGGGCGGCGCGGACACAATTCATCGCCTATATCGACGACGACGCGATTCCCGCGACCGACTGGGTGGAGAGCATCCTGGATGCCATCATCCAGCCTGGCCGCCGCCCTGCCCTGATCGGCGGCCGCATTTTGCCGAAGTGGGAGACACCACTGCCGCCATGGTGGCCTGCGTCGCTGCGCGGTGTGTTGTCGATCATCGAGCATGAGGGAAATGGTGAATACCGCACCGCCGCGGTGCCGAAGGGCCTGGAACCGTATGCGGCCAACATGGTCGTGCACGTCCTGTCGCTGCTGGCGGCGGGTGGGTTTGGCGGGGCGATCGGCCGGTACGGCAGTTCCCTGTTATCCGATGAGGAAGTCCAGCTTGCCTGGACGCTTCAGGATGCCGGCTATTCGGTGCGCTATGACTCGCGGATCACGGTGCATCATCAGATCCAGGCCCGCCGGTTGGAGCCGGCCTGGTTGCTGTCCCGCCTTTACTGGCAGGGCGCATCCACGGTGCTGACCCGGCGGTTACTACAGCAGCCAGAAAGCGTTTGGCGGGAGTTCCCGCGCCGCGTGCTGGTCGCGGCATTGTTGGCGCCGACCTGTCTGATACCACGCGATTCCGCGTTTTTACTGGCCGCCCGTTGGCGCGTGGCCTACGCGACAGGGTTTATCCGCGCCGCCTTGGGATGGCATGCGACCGAAGCCGCGGTCACCACGCCGCGGTGCCGGTAGCCGCGTGATCCTTTATCGGTGGCAGGGCGCATCGACGAATTTTGGTGACGAACTGAACACGGTTCTATGGCCGCGTCTGCTGCCTGATTTCTTCGACGACAATCCCGCTATCCGGTTCCTGGGTATCGGATCGGTCCTCGACCGGCGGCATCCACCGGCGCCGTTGAAGCTTGTCGCGGGATCGGGTTATGGCGGCTATGAGCGCAAACCCCACCTCGACAAGAACTGGATGGTTCACTGGGTGAGAGGCCCCCGCACCGCCGCCCTGCTCGATCTTCCCTCGGCATTGGCGCTGGGCGACCCTGCCCTGCTGATCCCGAAGGCGCTTGGCCTGTCCCCGGCGCAGGGGTCGGACATCGGATTCATGCCGCATTTTGAAAGCATGGCGCGCGGCGTATGGCGGCTTGTGTCGGACATGACCGGGGTGCGGCTGATTGATCCCCGGGGCAATCCGGTTGATATCCTGAAGGCGATCGGGTCCTGCAAACTGCTCTTGAGCGAGGCATTGCATGGCGTGATCGTCGCGGATGCGCTGCGGGTGCCCTGGGTTGCTATCCGGCCACTGGCTCGGGTGCATCGGGCCAAGTGGTCGGACTGGGCCGATACGATCGACCTGCGGCCGCGGTTCAGCGTCTTGCCGGCCTCGACAGTTTTGGAGTGGGCTGATTCAAGCCTCTTGCGGTCATGCCACCTGGGACGGACGTGGCTGGGCAAGCAGGATCATCGGCTCGAAAGCATAGGGTCGGAACGGCTGATTGCTCGGGCGAGCAAGGCGTTGCGGATCGCCGTGAACGCCGCGCCACAATTGTCGGCCGAAACCGCCTTGGACCGGTGTCAATCCCGGATGCTCGATGCGGTGCATTCGATCCGCTTGAACCCCATGCGAGCAGCGTCGGGTTCGGTATCCGCGATGTCCTTGCGATCGCGCTTGCAAGGCGGCGATGATTCCGCATACCAACTCGCGCTCACCGGCTGACCGCGAACGGGTTCCGCCGCCTTACCTATCGCGGGGGCTTCCAGAACCGTCGATGCCGCTCTCGTCCCCGACCTCTGAGCTACTGCCGCTTATTCCCCTTTCGGCCCGCACGATTCTGGATGTGCGTTGCGCGGACGGGACTTTGGCCGCGGCCTATCGGCCGATGAACCCTAAGGCGCGGTTGCTGGGGATTGACCGGGATCCGGTCGCTGCGACGTTGGCCGCGCGGCATTTGGATGAAGTCGCCACGATCGACCTGGCAGACGACCCGTTGCCGTTTGAGCTTCCGGACGGCATCGACTGCATCATTTACGACGGGGTTCTGGAGCATCTGCGCGATCCGTGGGCCGTGCTCCATCGGCATGCCGAGGCCCTGAGCCGGGGCGGGATAATGCTGATCCGTGTGCCCAATATTGATTATTGGCGGGTAACCGAGCGCCTGTTGCGTGGCACCGGGTGTGATGGGGACATGGGAGATTGGGGGCAGGCGCAGTTCAGCCTGGCTTCGATGCGCGAGGATTTCGCCCGTGTGGGGCTAACGGTTTGCGATGTCGCAACGCGGGAGCCGGACGTCGACGCGGCGGCCCGGTTTGTGGCGGCGCTTGCGGTCGGCCTTGAGGCACTTGGGATTGATCCTCGAGAGTACGCCCGGCGGGCATCGGCCAGCCATCTGATCTGGCGGGTAAGCAAAGAACCGCGCGAGCGGATGATCTTGTGCGGAAGCATGCTGGATCCGGTGGGCGGTGTGTCGCACATTCGTGTGGTCTACCCGCTGCGGGCGATTGGCACCGATCCGATGGTGGCGGCGTATGTGACCGATCGCGTCGCCAATGAGCCGCCAACTGACGATGTGCCGCGCATTTTTGTGCTCCACCGGCCGACATTGTTTGGGGCGGAGGGTCACGAGGTCCTGCGCAGGCTGGTCGATGCCGGCTATCTGGTCGTTACCGAATTCGATGACCTGCCAGGCCATTTCAAAATGATGCAGCTGGGTGGGGAGCTGACATTCTACGGCGTGCACGCGGTGCAGACCAGCACGCTGACCATGGCGGAGGAACTGCGCCGGTATAACTCGGAAATCGCGGTGTTCCCGAATGCCGTCACGACCTTGCCCAAGATCAGGAATTTCGCCGACATGAAGGTGATGACGCTGTTTTTCGGTGCATTGAACCGGGAACAAGATTGGTTGCCGTTCATGCCGGCGATCAATGCGGTCGCGGGCATGGCGGGCGGGCGACTGAAGTTCGAGGTCGTGCATGACCGGTCGTTTTTCGATGCGTTGGAGACACCGTACAAGGCGTTCACGCCGACCTGCGATTATGAGACCTACATGCGGCTGCTTGGCGGCTGCGAAATATCATTCATGCCGCTGTCCAACACGCCGTTCAACCGGGCCAAGTCCGACCTGAAATTCATCGAAGCCAGTGCATGCCGGGTGGCAACCCTGGCAGGCAGCGTGGTCTACGGAGACAGCGTTCAGGACGAACGGACCGGTCTGCTGTTCCGCGATCCTGTGGAGTTTCATGCACGATTGCTGCGCCTCGTCACTTTGCCGGAACTGGGGCGCGATCTCGCCAATGCAGCACGCCGGTATGTGGTGGAGGAACGCATGCTGGCTTATCAGGTCTCTCCCCGACTTGCCTGGTACCGGTCACTTTGGGCGAGACGCGCGATGCTGACCGATGCCCGGCGGGAGCGGATGGCGCGATGGCGGGCGGCGGCGTGAGTTGCCGGAGTCAGCTGCCCCGGTACGTCGTATAGGTCCAGACCCCCAGCAAAAGCGGGATGTGGTAGTGACCCTCCGGCTCGGCGATGCCGAAACGGATCGGGATGATGTCATACCAGGGCGGGTCGGATACGCTTGGCCACCCTGCAAAGTAATCCTCCAGGTGAAACCGCAGCTCGTATCGGCCAATCCGTAATGGTCCTTCCGGCAGCAACGGGGTGGCTACCCGGCCATCGTGGTTGGTTACCGCTTCATTGATCAGTGCACCTTCCCGGAACAGTTCGACCCGGACACCTTCCGCCGCCCTGCCCCGCGCGGTATCGAGCACATGCGTCGATAAATGGCCGGCGATCTGCGGCATGCCTGGGCCGCTGACCCGATCTGCCAGGCGCAGGCGGGTGATGTAACCGATCTCGGTCAACGCTGCGTCGCGTTCCTGTTCAACTGTGTTGGCGAGGCGGCGATCCAGGCTGCGCAGCACGAAAGGCGGGGTCAGGCGGCGGACGCAAACGATAAACGGGAAGCCAAACCGTGCTTCGTAGGCTGCGGAGGATGCCTCGAAATGGGCCAGTTGCTCGCCCAGGCCAGTCATGCTCAGGCCGGTTTGTTCAGCTCTGGACGCAGCCGTCAGGCCCGGGTTTGCCAGGGCTTTGGGTGATAACGCCGGATGGCCTTGCAGGAAATCCAGGCAGATATCTGGAGCCGCCGCGCGGACGACGGCCATTAGCGCCTCATGCAGCGCGGTGACGGTGGCGAAGGGCCGGTGCGATGCCGCGGCTTCCGCGACCCAGGCCGCGTGCTCGAAGACGCCGTCCAGCGATGCGACGAACGTATCGGGGGGCATCGTGTTGAGCTGATCAAGGGTGTGCATCGTTGTTCCTCTATTGCAGGCGGCGGGACAATCCGACGAGACGTTCCATGACAACAGCAAGAATGATCGTCAGGACGATCAGTGCCGAGGATGCGGCGGCGATGGTGACGTCAAGCCTACCCTCCAGGTCCTGCCACATACGGATCGGCAGCATGTCGGTGGCCGCGTCGCGCAGGAACAGGGAGACCGGAATGTTATCGAAAGAAGCCATGAAGCAGACAAAGGCGCCGGAGAGGATGCCGGATCGGATCGACGGCAGGGTCACCCGACGAAAGGTCATCAGTCGCGATGCGCCGAGGCTAAGCGAACTGTCGATCTGCGCGGGATCGAGTTGGGCAAGTGCCGCAATCGTGTTGCGTACAACATAGGGTACGCTGACAACGGTATGACCGATCACGAGCGTTGTGACTGAAACCGTCAGTCCAACCGAGGTGAAGAAGATCAGGCTGGCCAAACCGAAGGCGAGGCCCGGTAGAATCAGTGGGGAGAGAAAAAGCTGGTCCAGGGCTCGCCCCACGCTCGATCGGCTGCTCGCGATCGCCAGCGCCGCAGGGACGCCGAGCAGCACGGCCACTGTGGTCGCCAACATGCCGACCATGAGTGAGTTGCGGGCGGCGAACTGCAACTGCCAGGAATCCGCCAGCGACTGGTACCACCGAAGCGAAAGGCCCGGCGGCGGAAATCGGAGCGACAGGCCGCTGGTGAACGATACGACCACCACGATCAAGGTCGGGGCCGCCAGGAGGAACAGCGCCAGGGCTGCCAAGCCAGCGGTTGTTGAACGGAAGCTCATGATCGCGAGACCATATTGCTGACGGGCCGGCGCCAGCGCGTCAGACATGTGCGGCTCCGCGCGACAGCCGGGACAATGTCGACAACAACGCCAGTACCGCGAGGACCGCAGCCAGGAAGATCATCGAGATTGCCGCGGCGAATGGCCAGTTCTGCAGGGTGATCGCCTGCTGATAAATGAAGCTGGGCATCAACAGCATCTGGCCGCCGCCGACCAGGCTCTGGGTGATGAAGGCGGTGACGGCGGCGGCAAACGTCAGGGTGCAGCCGGCCAATGCACCGGGCAAGGTCAATGGCAGGGTCACACGGATGAAGGTGCGCCATGCTCCGGCCCCGAGCGCCGCTGAAGCGTCCTCCAGGTTTGGGGCAATCCGTACCAAAGAGCCGGCCAATGGCAGGAACATCAGCGGGATTTGCACCTGAATCAGCGCGATAACCAGACCGCCCTCGGTATACAGCAGCCTGAGTGGCGCATCGATCATGCCCAGCGATTGGAGGAGGCTGTTGACCAGTCCTTGCCGACCCAGAATTACGATCCAGGCGAAGGTGCGGACGACGACGCTGGTCAGCAGCGGCAGCAGCACGACCAGCGTGATGACCGAGCGGGCCCAGGGAGCGGCCGAGCGGTAGACCAGCCCGAGCGGGTAGGCGAGCAGGAGGCAGCCGAGAGTTACCTCGACGCCGATCCGGAGCGTGTTGGCAAGTACCCGTGCGCCCAAGCCGTCGGCGAAGAAGCGAGCATATTGTGCGATGCCCGGAGGACCGCCGCCTTGCAGGCTCACCCACAGCAGAAGCAGCAGCGGGACGGCGAAGAACGCGGCGAAGAACAGTGCCAACGGCACCGCCAGGGATATCGGATGGGCGGTGCCGGTGTCGTTCATCGGGTCAGGTCGCGATCTCCCGGTTGAAGCGGTCGATCCAGGCGGAGCGGCTCTGGTTGATGGTTTTCCAGTCCTGGAACACGAATTTCCTCATCAGATCGTCCTGGTCCTTGGCCAGAACCTTGGCGATCTCGCCTTTCATCGCAACCTTGGCGTTGGTGGGCACGATCAGGTAGGGCGCTTCCATCAGCTGGGTCTGCACCTCAGGCGACAATGCGGCCTCGATAAGTTTGAAAGCCAGGTCGGCATTTGGGGAGTTTTTCGTGATGTGCATGGTTGTCTTGAAGGCGATGGCGCCCTCCTTCGGCGCGACGAATTCCACTGGCACGCCCTGGGCCTTCAGGATCTGGATGGCGTTGAAATTGCCCGGTGAGATATCGATCTGGCCCTGCTGATACAGCGAGGCGAGTGCGCCCGGATTGGCGGCAACGGCGGCCAGAGACGGCTTCAGCGCGGCGATTTGCTTGAATGCGGGTTCGATGTCTTTTTCCGACCCGCCCTGCATCTTGGCGATCTCCACCATGAAGCCCGTGCCCAGGGTGGAGTTCATGTTGGTGATGCCGACCTTGCCCTTGAACTCGGGCTTCCAGAGATCGGCCCAGGATGTCGGCGGTGTCTTCACGGTTTCCGGGTTGTAGGTCAGCCCGACCACCTGAAAGAAACCGGCCGGGCCCATCGGTTCCTGAGCCGCCGGGATCAGGCTGGCATAGTAGGCGCTGGTTGCAACGGGATAAGGCGCGACCAGACCCTGGTCGATCGCCACCAGCGCGGGTCCGGGGTCGTGCAGCATCACATCGATCGGCGGATTGGCCTGCGCCGCGCGGACTTTGGCGATCTGGTCGACCGACAGCATCGGGATCGAGCACGATGGCCGCATTCTCGTTTGCCTTGCGGAAGGCCGGCACCAGGACATCCTTATGGGCCACCTCCCAGCTTCCGGTGAAGGTGGCGAACACCAACGGCCTGGCCTGGGCTCTGGTCAGTCCGGGAAACAATTGCATCGCACCCAAGGTCAGGGCGGTGCCCATCAGCGAACGCCGGGAAAATGGCAGGTTGGTCATGATGTTTCCTCTGTTATAGGGGAAAGGCGATCGCGGGGGCTTGCTGGCGCAGCCGCACCTGGGTGCCTGCCTGCAGGGGCCGATCGCCGGGTTTTCGTGGGGCTGACGACTTCAACGACGTCCCATCCGCCAGACGGAGCTCGTGGATGATAGCCGCGCCCAGCGGCAAACCCACTTCGACGGTGGCCGGCAGACCGTCCGGATGGGAGGTTATCGCCAACGCTTCGGTCCGCAGACAGGCGTGAACGGCGGCTCCCGGTTTTAAAACCGTTGGCGATGTGGCGAGGATGGCGCCGCCGACAGCGAGGCTGATCCGATACCCACCGCCATCGACCGCCGCCACGGTTCCGGCCAACACGTTAGCCGCGCCGACGAACGTGTTGACGAACAGGCTGGCGGGCTGGTCATAGATTTCGGTTGGCGAGGCGAACTGTTCCAGCTTTCCCCGGTTCAGCAAGGCAACACGATCGGCGAGCGACAGAGCCTCCTCCTGATCGTGGGTCACCAGGATCGTTGTTGTACCGGCGTTGCGCTGGATGCGTTTCAGCTCGATCTGCATGTCCAGTCGCAGCGCCTTGTCCAAGGCGGCGAACGGCTCATCCAGCAGCAGGATTCGCGGACGCACGGCCAAAGCACGGGCGATCGCCACGCGCTGCTGCTGGCCGCCGGACAACTGACTGGGATAACGGTCGGCAAAGTCGTCCATACGAACGAGGCTCAGCATCTCCTTGACCCGGGCGGCTTTGATCGTTCGTTCGACGCGCATCACATCCAGGCCGTAGGCGACGTTCTGGGCGACGGTCATGTGGGGAAACAGCGCGTAGTTCTGGAACACGATGCCCACCTGGCGCCGGTTGGGCGGCAAATGGTCGACGGCGACGCCGCCGATGCGGACCTGCCCGGCGGCTTGCCGATTAAAGCCGGCGACGATTTTCAGCAACGTCGTCTTGCCACAACCGGACGGGCCGAGCAGCGCCACCAGTTCACCGGGTGCGATCGAAAGCGACACGCCGTCGACGACGAGGGTGTCACCGTAGCGATGAAAAATGTGCTCGAGGTCCAAGCCTTGAACAAGAGACTCGGGTCCAGCGGTATTCATGCTGCTTCCATGATGCCCACATGGACAGCAAATTACGTGCCAGACACCTATTTCCGCAGGGCTATATGCCGATCACCGGACCCCGGTGCGACGGCACGAGCTTCATCACACAAAGACGCCTACAACGCGTCGCGGGGATCGCGCGGACGGCTGGGTGCCTCAGAGGCTGTTGCCGGCGGGAGGGTCAGGGTCGCGGTCCGGCGGCCGAGGTGCAGGTCCTGCCGGCGCGGTCGCCTGAAGCGGCGAGCCGTTGGCCAGCGTTCGGAGCGATTG
Source organism: uncultured Alphaproteobacteria bacterium (assembly GCA_963790515.1). Taxonomy (GTDB): domain Bacteria; phylum Pseudomonadota; class Alphaproteobacteria; order Acetobacterales; family Acetobacteraceae; genus Rhodopila. The sequence continues at coordinate 56,047 of CAWBPF010000045.1, forward strand.
ACCGGCATTGCTACACGAATGATCAACTGATGAGAGTTTGTTCAAAGTAGCGGAAATACTTGCATATTCACGGCTACGGATTTTGCTGGCTGACGATGGACAGTATTGGCTGAAACGCCATTCATCGCCCGATCGGCAAATTGAGAACCCTCAACCGCGCTCAATTACTCTTTATGCAGATCGCGGGCGATTTCAGGCCGGTGCATCAGTTCATCGATCTTCATCGCATAGTCCAGTGCCAGATCCGGCGTGAACGTGAGGTCCGGCGCGATACGCAACCGGAGTGCTTTCGCTACCTGCCCGCGCAGATAAGGCGTGGCTCGCTCCAGCGCCGGTATCAGCGCATCCGCGTCTGAGCGTCCCAGGCGCGAGATGAAGGCTGTGGCACGCTTCAGGTCGGGGCCGATGCGGACTTCGGTGACAGTGATCTGGGCGGTGGCCAGATCGGGATCGCGGAACTCGCCGCGCCCGAAGATCCCCGACAGCACGTGGCGGATTTCCTCCGCCACGCGCAGTTGCCGTTGGGACGGTCCGGCTTTGACTGTCTTCTTCAACCCGGGACCATCTCCGTCTCGAAGCACTCGATGACGTCGCCTTCCTGGAGGTTTTCGAAGTTGGCGAACGAAAGACCGCATTCGTAGCCGCGAGCAACCTCACGGACATCGTCCTTGAAGCGCTTGAGCTGCGACAGTTCGCCGTTATGGATCACGACGTTGTCGCGCAGGACACGCACGCCGGCGCCACGCTTCACGAGGCCTTCGGTGATCATGCAACCGGCGACCTTGCCGGTCTTGGTGATGTTGAACACCTTGCGGACTTCGGCGTAACCCAGGAACTTCTCGCGCGCCTTCGGTGCAACCTTGCCCTTGACGAGTTTCTCCACGTCGTCGGCCACTTCGTAGATGATCGAGAAGTAGCGGATATCGACGCTTTCCCGCTGCGCCAGTTCGCGGGCCTGCGAGGTGGCGCGGACGTTGAAGCCGATGACGACAGCATTGGACGCCTTGGCGAGCTGGATGTCGCTTTCGGTGATCTGACCCACGCCGGCCAGCAGCACCCGGACTTTCACTTCCTCATGCGCAAGCTTCATCACCACAACCTGAATGGCTTCGGCGCTGCCTTGCACGTCAGCCTTGATCAGAACCGCGACTTCCTTCTGCTCACCGGCCTGGATGCGGGCCAGCATCTGATCGAGCGTGCCGCGTGCACCGGCCGCAGCGCCGGCCATCTTGTCACGCTGCCGCCGTTCGCGGAATTCGGTGATCTCCCGCGCCCGGCCTTCGTTTTCGACGACGACGAATGGTTCGCCGGCGGATGGCGCGCCGCTCAGGCCGAGGATTTCCACCGGCGTTGACGGACCGGCTTCAGCCATCGGCTTGCCCTTGTCGTCCAGCATGGCGCGAACCCGGCCCCACTCAGACCCGGCGACAACGATGTCGCCTTGCCGGAGGGTGCCGCGCTGGACCAGGACGGTGCCGACGGGCCCGCGACCGCGGTCGAGGCGGCTTTCGATGACGGTGCCTTCCGCCGTGCGGTTTGGGTTGGACTTGAGATCGAGGATTTCCGCCTGGAGCAGGATGGCTTCTTCAAGCTTGTCGAGACCGGTCTTCTTCAGCGCGGAGACCGGCACGTCCTGGGTTTCGCCACCCATATCCTCGACCACGATCTCATGGCTGAGCAGTTCCTGCCGTACCCGGTTGGGATCGGCGTCCGGCTTGTCCATCTTGTTGATGGCGACGATGATCGGTGCGTTGGCGGCCTTGGCGTGCCGGATCGCCTCGATCGTTTGTGGCATGACGCCATCGTCGGCGGCGACGACCAGCACCACGATATCGGTGACTGAGGCCCCGCGTGCACGCATGGCGGTAAAGGCCGCATGGCCTGGCGTGTCGATGAACGTGATCCGCTCGCCACCCGGCATCTTCACCTGATAGGCGCCGATGTGCTGGGTGATGCCGCCGGCTTCGCCGGCCGCCACGTCGGTGGAACGCAGCGCGTCCAGCAGCGAGGTCTTGCCGTGGTCGACATGGCCCATGATCGTGACCACCGGTGGGCGGATCATCAGGTCGGTGTCGATGTCGGCGTGCCCTTCAAGGCCCAGTTCGACGTCGGATTCGGAAACACGACGGGCGCGATGGCCGAACTCCTGCACCACCAGTTCGGCGGTATCGGCGTCCAGGGTCTGTGTGATGGTGGCCATCACGCCCATCTTCATCAGCGCCTTGATGACCTCCGGGGCGCGGGCGGCCATGCGGTTGGCGAGTTCCTGCACGGTGATCTGCTCCGGCAGGATAACGTCGCGTACGACCTTCACCTGATCGGAGCGCAGGCGGTCAAGTTCGGCCTGACGCCGCTCACGTTCGCGCTGGCGGCGGACCGAGGCCAGCGAGCGCACCTTCTCGTCCTCGCCTTCGATCGCGGCCTGAACGTCGATGCGGCCGGCGCGACGACGATCGTCGGTGCCTTTTTTCGGGGCCACCACCGGTGGCTTGCGGGCTGGAACGCCTCCGGCACCAGGCCGACGTGCGGGACGTCCCTCGTCCTCGTCCTCGGGGCGCGCGGTACGCAACCGCAGCGTTTCGTTGATCGCCGATGCCGGCTGACCAGGGGTTTGCGGCGGAGCAACCGGCGCTTTGGCAGCGGGTTGAGCCGGTTGCCCTTGCGCGGCTGAGGTTGCCTGGGCCGTCTGCGCATGGTCTGCCGATGGCTGGGTGGCTGGCACCTGGGCCGATGACACCTGAGCCGAGGACGCCTGGACCGATGGCGATTGAACGGTCGGTGATACTGGCCGTGCAGCCGGCGCGGGCTCCTCGGTTCCGGCATCCCGCTGCTCCACCGGAGCGCGAGCTGCCGCCGCGGCGGCGGCTGCAGCGGCCGCAGCTTCGGCGGCTCGCCTGGCTTCGGCTTCCTGCTTCTCGCGGGCGGCCTGTTCCGCGGCCAGGCGTGCTTCTTCCTCGGCGGCTTTGCGGGCTTCGGCTTCGCGGCGGCGTGCTTCCTCGGCGGCGGAAAGGATCGATATCTTTTCCTGCTCCCGCCGTTCAGCTTCACGCCTGGCGGCGTCGCGCTGCTGTTCGACGAGGGCGCGCTGACGGGCGGCCTGTTCGGTTGCGGTCAGGGCGCGGCCGGCGCCGGGCGCCGGGCGTCCGGGCTGTACCACCGGGCGCGGTGCGGGGATCGCACCGGCCGGGGGTGGCGGAGGCGCACCCGCGGCGGCTGATGGGTTGGGCAGCGGCGCACGCTTCTTGCGCACTTCCACCTGCACCACTTTCGACCGGCCGTGGCTGAAGCTCTGCCGGACGGATCCCGCATCGACGGTTCGCCCTAGTTCCAGCCGTCCTGCCGGACGCAGAGAGAGCCTACCTTTGCCGCCGTCCTGATCGTTGCTTTCGCTCATGTTTATCCGTTAGCACCCGCTACATCGTTCACCGAGGCGGTTTCCCGCTCCGTGGCCCTTTCGGACCCCATGGCCCTTGCGGACCCGTTCTTCAATCCGGCCAGCCTGCCCGCTTCCACGACGAGCGACTCCGCCAATTTGCCCGGCGCAACCGCGACGTGCACTACATAGTCCCGACCGAACACGCGTCCCAGGGCCTCGCCCGGAAGCGGATCGATTATCGTCAGTTCCGGCCCGAAGCCGGAGAGGAAGCGCGAACGCTCCGCCTCACTGCCGTCCGACGCCTGCAGGACCAGTCGATACCGACCAGTCCTTAAAGCTTCGCGCGCTTTTTCGTAACCCGCCACAGCCTGCCCGGCGCGTCGGGCCAGGCCCAGGCACTCACTAATCCGCCGGACCAGAGCGGCTTGAAGCAGGACAGAAAGATCGGGAGGCACCGATACGGGGCCGCGCGCAGCCCTGGCAAATGCGCGTGCAAGGTGGCGCTGGTTGCTGTCCCCTTGCTTGTTCTTTTGCCGCCTGTCTTCCTGGGCGTCATCATAGCTCTAGCACATCCCTGGACGCGCTCAACCATATTCCCCGTCCGGGCAGCCTTGCAGCCAGGTCGGGGACGATCTGCCGATCCGGGCCAACGACAAAGCGAATCATCCGCTCCTTCGGCAGCCGTTCGCGCGTGACGATGCAGCGGCGAAGCGGTCCTGTTTCAGGGTCCGGCTGATCGTCGTCAGATACCTGCGATCGCCGATATCCGGGTCGGATTTCAGTCGTGATCCGCCTCCTGGACCACGTCCGGCTGCGCTTCGCCGTCGAACCAGTGGGCGCGTGCCATCATGATCACTTCATTGGCGGTTGCTTCGTCCATCTTGTCGGCGCCGACGATCTCGATCAATTCATCAGACGCAAGATCACCGAGGTCATCGAGGGTCTTCACCCCCTTCTCACCCAGAGCCACCAGCATCGGCGGCGTCAGCACCTCGATCGACGCGATATCGTCGCTCACCCCAAGTTCCAGACGCTTGTCATTCAACTCGTTATCGCGCTGGCTCAGGAAGCCTTCGGCGCGGCGCACCAGTTCCTCGGCGACGCTTTCGTCGAAGCCCTCGATAGCGGCGACCTCTTCGATCGGCGTGTAGGCCAGTTCCTCGACGGTGGTAAAGCCTTCGGTCACCAGCAATCCGGCGATCATGTCGTCGACGTCCAGTGCTTCGACGAACAGGCCGGAGCGGCGGCGGAATTCCTCCTGGCGGCGCTCGCTTTCCTCGGCTTCCGTCAGGATGTCGATGTCCCAGCGGGTGAGCTGCGAGGCAAGGCGCACGTTCTGGCCGCGGCGGCCGATCGCCAGTGAAAGCTGTTCGTCCGGGACCACGACTTCGACGCGTCCGGCTTCCTCATCGAGCACGACTTTGGTCACTTCCGCCGGCGCCAGTGCATTAACGACGAACGTCGCGGCCTGGCTGCTCCAGGGAATGATGTCGATCTTTTCGCCTTGCAGTTCCTGAACGACGGCCTGAACGCGGGAGCCGCGCATACCGACGCAGGCTCCGACTGGGTCGATCGAGGCATCGCGGCTGATGACCGCCATTTTCGCGCGGCTGCCGGGGTCACGGGACACTGCTTTGATCTCGATGATGCCGTCGTAGATCTCTGGCACTTCCTGGGCAAACAGCTTCGCCAGGAACCCTGGATGGGTGCGAGAAAGAAAGATCTGCGGGCCACGGGGTTCTTCACGCACGTCGTAGATATAGGCGCGGACCCGGTCGCCGTTGCGAAAACTTTCGCGGGCGATCAGTTCGTCGCGGCGCAGCAGTGCCTCGGCTCGGCCCAGTTCGACCATCAGGTTGCCGTACTCGGTGCGTTTGACCACACCGTTGATGATCTCGCCAACGCGGTCCTTGAACTCGTCGTACTGGCGCTTGCGTTCGTATTCGCGGACGCGCTGGACGATGACCTGCTTGGCGGTCTGGGCGGCGATGCGGCCGAAGTCGATTGGCGGCAGCGGATCGACGACGAACTCGCCGACCGATTTGTCCGGAAACAGCTTCGCCGCGTCGGCCTTGCCCATCTGGGTTTCTTCGTTCTCAACGGTGTCGACGATTTCGGTCCAGCGGGACAGGCGGACATCGCCGGCTTTTGCGGTCGATCGTCGCGCGGATGTCCTTCTCGTGCCCGTATTTGGCGCGACCGGCTTTCTGGATGGCCTGTTCCATCGCCTCCAGCACTTCCTCGCGGTCGATGTTCTTTTCGCGCGCGACGGCATCAGCGACCAGCAGCAGTTCGGGGCGGGCAATAGCGGTGTCCATGGCGACCTCTGTCAGTAGCGTCCGTTGGGCGTCGGTATTCGTCAGGCGGATAGGAAGTCAGTTGGCCACCGGTTTGGCGGCGGTGGCTTCGATCAAGGCGTCGGTCAGAACAAGTTTCGCGCGCCGAATGTCGGGATGGCGAATCACGACTTCCTGGCCGTCGTCCAGTCGAATCCGAGCGGCGGTGTCGTCCGCACCGAGCACCACACCGGCAAACCGTTTGCGACCGTTCTGCGGAAAGAAAGTTTCAACGCGCGCCAGATGGCCGGCGAAGCGGTTCCAGTCCTTGATCCGTGTCAATGGACGATCGATTCCGGCGGAACTGACCTCCAACGTCCAGGCACCAGGGATGGGGTCGTCCACGTCAATCGCGGCGCTGACGTCATGGCTGATCTGCTCACAATCCTCGACTGAGATCTGTGAACCGTCGGCTCGGTCAGCCATGATCTGCACCGTTGGGCGTTCGCGGCCGAGGACGGCGACACGCACCAATTCAAAGCCCATCAATTCCAGGCGCGGCGCGATGATCGCGGCCAGCTTGCCTTCGAGGGTCGTCGTTGTTGCTTCGTTTCCGTCCAAACCGGGTGTCCAAAACAAAAAGAGGCGGCCCGTGAAGGCCACCCCCCGTATAACAGCGGAGAATGATTTAGCCGTGAAATAGCGCACGAATTCCGTGATTGCAAGGCTTCGTACCTTGTTAACTTTTTTCACCCATGCTGCACCGTATGACGCCGGTGGGCATGAAGCGGCTGGAATGCCTTGATGGACTGCGCGGGATGCTGGCGGTTTACGTGCTGCTGGGTCATATGGCGCCGTTCGCATCGTTGCCGGAGTGGATCCAGGACCGCGGTATCGCATGGCGGCGCGGCGGTGGACCTGTTCTTCGTGCTCAGCGGGCTGGTGATCACCCAGTCGCTGTTACGTGCCGGCGGGCGGGCAAAGCCGTTCCTGATCGCCCGGGCAGCGCGAATTTTTCCGGTATTCCTGCTGGTATTCGTGTTCGCGGTGATGGTCCAGCCATGGTCATGCGGCTTTGAGCGCATGCCGTGGATCGGTCCCGAAAATGCCGCGCGCACGATCTGCGTCATGGCATGGCCGCATGCCTGGATGCCGGAGATCATTGCCCATCTGACGATGACGCATGGGCTGTTTCCCAATGCGTGTGCTGAAGGATGTCTGGGTCAGTTTCCTCGGGTCCGCCTGGAGCCTTTCCACCGAATGGCAGTTCTACGTGCTGGCATTGCTGACCGCGAGCCACAGTCGGCGGCTGTGCTGGATGTTGCTCGGCCTCGCGGTGGCGGGCGTCGGATGGCATCTTGCGTCTCCGGATGCGTGGCATTTCAGCCGGGCGTTTCTGCCGAACAAGGGACATTTTTTCGCGCTGGGCGTGGCAAGCGTGCCGTTGGTGCGGCAGGAACCGGGCGCGGCATGGCGATACGGCCTGGTGGCAATTGGTTGCCTGGCAATATGTGCCACCGAAGGATCGATCGGAAAGATACTTCCGCCGACGGCCTGGACATTGTTTTTGATCGTGCAGATCCGACCGGAAATTCCCGGTCTCGATCTGGCAGGCCGGCTGTTGCGAAGCCAATTCAGCGCAATACCTGGGAGCGATTTCTTACTGCCTCTATTTGGTCAACGAGCCGATCCACAAATTGGTCAGCGCCTTACTGAGCTGGGTGGCAAGCGGCAACGCGACATTGTTCACGCTGCTATGGATACCCGCGGCGATCGGTCTGCCGGTGCTGGCCTCGGCCTGGCTGCATGCGCATATCGAAGCGCCAGCGTTGCGCTGGGGCCGCACATTCGGGGAAAGAGCGGCTTGGTTCAAGCGGGTGCCGTCTGTGCAGGGTCGCGCCGGCGGGATATAGAAGCCGATAATGAAACCTCCTCATGGCAACCGTCCCGGCGGCTCCTCTCGTCCTCCCTCTGATCGCGGTCCTTACCGGGGGCCCGGCGGACACGCACCTCGGCCGCCTGGACAGGGCGGCGGTGGTCAACGATCCGAGGCGCGCGGTGGTCATGCCAGTGGTGGTAATGCCAGTGGTGGTAATGCCGGCGGTGGTGGCGGTGCAGGCCGGGCGGCAGAGACTGGTTTTCGCGATCAACAGAAGCCGCGGCATGATGGTCCCCGCCCGGGTGGAAAGGCGGCGTCGCCGAGCGGCGGCGCGCGTGGCGAGTTCCAGCCTCGCCCCCCGCGAGATGCGGCACCCCAGCGTTTTTCAGCTGCGCCGCAGCGCCGTCGCGAGGCTGAAGCCCCGCGTCATACGCCCGATTCGCCCAAGGGAACCGTCTGGCTGTACGGCATCATGCGGTTGCCGCCGCGCTGGGCAATCCGGCCCGCCGTTTGCGCCGGCTGTTGCTGACCGAGGAAGCCGAGGCCGCGATCGGCAAGCAATTGCCGCCGCCCTGGGCGGTCTCGCCTGAGCGCGTCGATCGTGCGCGGCTTGATCATCTGCTTGGGCGCGACGTGGTGCATCAGGGCGCGGCGCTGCTGGCTGATCCGCTGGCGCCGCCGAGCTTGCAATCGGTGCTGGAAAAGCCCGGTGTGATCATCGTGCTGGATCAGGTCACCGACCCGCGCAATGTGGGCGCCATCATGCGTTCCGCCGCTGCGTTCGGCGCCGCGGCGGTTATCACGCAGGATCGCAATGCGCCCGAGGAGACCGGCGGTCTCGCCAAGGCCGCATCCGGTGCGCTGGAGAAAATGCCGCTGTTGCGGGCGGTGAATATCGCCCGGACCATCATTGCGTTGAAGGCTGCGAATGTCTGGTGCATCGGGCTGGACGCGGGCGGCGCCGCCTTGTCCGGGCCCGCATTCGCCGACCGCCGCGTCGCGCTGGTGCTGGGTGCCGAAGGTGAGGGCCTGCGCCGGCTGACGCGCGAAACCTGCGACGAGATCGCCGGGCTGACGATCAAGGGCGCGGTGGAGAGCCTGAATGTGTCCGCGGCAGCGTCTGTCGCCTTATACGAACTCTCGAGGCGTTGATGGTGTTTGATCCGGTCCCAGCCGCACAAGCGTTACGCAAGGTCAGGCAGGACCGCGTCGCGGTGTCTCCGCTGCCTGAAAGCATCGCCCCGCGCACCGGGCCCGAGGGGGCGGCGGTGCAGGTCGCACTGGCGGAACTGGTCGGGGCGGCCCCGGTGTTCGGGTTCAAGATCGGGGCTACCGGCAAGCGCATGCAGGTCTATCTGGGTGTTGATGCGCCGATCGCCGGGTTCATGCGGGCGCAGGACGTTTATCACCAGCACGCCGAACTCCGGTTCGCCGACTATATCAAGCCCGGCGTGGAATGCGAGGTCGCGGTACGACTGGCCCGTGACCTGCCGCCGGGGCTTTGCTCATTGGCGCAGGCGTCGGCAGCGGTGGATGGTTTTTTCGCCGCGATCGAGATCGTTGAAAACCGCTATGGCGACCTGAAGGAACTTGGAACCCCCACACTGGTTGCGGACCAGATGTATCATTGCGCCGCGGTGATTGGCGATGAACCTGCGTTCGATTGGCGGGACCTGGATATCGGCGCGTTGCGCGGCCGGATCAGCCTGGATGACGGCACGTCCGACGAAGGAGTCTCGACCGATCTGCTCGGGCATCCACTCAATGGTCTGGCGTGGCTTGCGGGCTCTGCCGAAGCGGCGGCTTTCGGCGGCCTGAAGGCTGGACAGGTGGTGCTGCTGGGCAGCGTGACGCCGCCGGTTTGGCTGACTGGCCCAGCGGTGGTGACGGTCGCATTTCCACCGTTGCCGCCGGTGACTGTGCGGCTGGGTTAGTATCACCATCGTGGGCCCGCGATGCGGCGGGCGGACCGTGCCAAATTGGCAGGATTACGCGTCAGGGCCCCAACTCGCGCCCAGCATGATCCGATAGCAGGGACCTGTCACAGCGCGGAAGCCGGCAGTGCTGTCGCGTATGACAGCACTGCTGTAGATACAGGAGTCAGGCTGTCGTCCCAGCGAAGATATTCTTCTTGATGATCGCATGAACGCCCCAGTTGCCATCCACGACCTGGGTGATGCCGAAGTCGACCGCCACCGACATCAACGAGATCGCTTCGTCCTCCGTCAGGCCTTTGGTGTTCATCAGGAAGCCGCGCATTTTGCGGAACGCGTCCCGCATCGCCAGGTCGATCGAGGATTTCGCGAATATCTCGCTTTGCGCATTTGCGCCGAGGTCGACCAGGTAATTGGGGTAGCTGAACCCTGACATGACCCAATCATCCTGGGTTTCGATCATCGGGAAATCGAGCGATTCCAAGGCAGTGCCTCCGAGGTCGCTCTTCTTATGCAGGATTAACTGGAAGGTTCCCGTCAGCGAACACTCGATCGCGGTGCCGCAGAGTTCGGAGTCACCCTGGCTGGCGTGCGGGTCGCCGACCGATAGCAGCGCGCCCGGCACGGCGACGGGATAGTACATCGTCGCGCCCTTGCCGATGCGCCAGTTGTCAATGTTTCCGCCGGTGTAGCTGGGCGGTATTGAATTGACGTAGTCGGCTTCCTTCGGTGCGAGACCCATGGTGCCGAAATGCGGGCGGATCGGAACGCGGATGTTTTTCAGCACGCCCCAGTTTCGTTGGGTTTTGGTGTGGTCGACGATCAGGCCCGGGATAGTCGATCGTGGGGTGCACCTTGCCGGTTGGGTCGGTGACCGGGATCCATTTGAAGTTATAGAGCGCCTTGGCCCAGTTGCGTTCGCCGGTGGCATCGACCTCGTAGATCGTGACGACTTCCCGCGGTTTGTCGCCGGTGATCAGGTCCTTGTATTGAAAGCCCCAGTTCGCCGCGGCGTTGCTGCCGAAGGCGAGGCCCTTGAAGTCGGGGTTGGCGGACGGACGTGGTTTTACATCCAGGATGCGGACTTCGAGCACGTCACCAGGTTCCGCGCCACGCACCGACACCGGCCCGGTGCAGATATGCACGCCCAGGCCACCGCCATCGCCTGGTCCGGCGCCACGGCGTATGACACCTTTCTGTTCCTTCGTCCAAAGATAGACGCTTTCCGCGCCCGGATCGCCTTTGATCATGCGTTCGGGGTCGTCACTGGCCTGGTGGGTCAGCGTCTCGATGGTGATCAGGTCGCCGGAGCTCACCTCCACCTGAGGCTTCAGCAGTTTGCTGAAGTAGCCCCAGTGGACGGTTTCGGCGTTCGCTGGCAGGTGATAGTAGCTTTGCTGCCCGGGTTGTCGGGCGGCCGAAGTTTGGGCGAGAGCGGGCGAGACCAGCGAGATCCCGGTGGTGGCCAACGCCGCCGCACCACTGGTCGCGGCGAACGAGGACTTCAGGAAGGCTCGCCTTTCCCTGGCCAGGCCAACGCTGAAATCCGACTTATGCTTTTCGAAGTCGGCGCAGTTGGGATCATCGCCTTTGCACATCGTTCCCTCCAAGAAAACGACAAGCGATATGCAATCATGGTGCCATCAGGGCGTTGTATCACCAGGTCGTTCGGCGGGCGAAAACTGCCCAATATCCTTGCAGCGGCCTACCATTGCAGGCTTGGGTCGTGGGCGGTTGTGCCACTTACGCGACCATCGACCGAAACCGCGTATATTGTGTCCGTCGGGTTAGACCGGCGGCAGATGCCGATGCTGTCCATGACCGCGTAACAGGCCGTCCAGGGAGCGGATCATCCGATGCCATAGGTTGCCCGCCAAATCGGCGAGTTCCTGGGCGATGAGCCGGTTACCTTCGATGGACATTTCCATCGCTTCGGCGCAGTTGGTCCAAAAATCAGGTTCGTGCATGGCCGTATCCTTTCCGAGTCACTGAGGAAAGGACGCTTCCACCCATGTTGCATTGCAGCATGGGAGCGGCGCTTGATCTTTACAACCCCAAAAACCGATTGGCGGCTCACGCGACCGAAGAGTGCAGGGCGTTTCAAAGGACCGACGCGAAGATCGCGGCGTCCCCGGAACGCCCTGACTTCACGCTACCCTGGCATCTTCGGAAAACTCTGCAGTTCGACAATCGGGGCCCACGGCAGCGCGCTGTCGCAATAGATCTGCATGGCGGGCTTGAACGTGCCTGGGTTGTCCAATGTCCCCATCGTGATCATGGTAAGCCCACCCATGACGTCGGCTGACTGGGTGATCGCGGAGCCGCATTCGGGACAGAAATCGCGATGGGTGGCGTTGCCGGAATCACCCTTGTCATCGAAACGCTTGGTGGTCCCGTGAACGGTCAACGAGGCAGCGGGAACGGCGACCACCGTTGCATAGGCGCTGCCAGTCGATTTCTGGCAGGACCGGCAATGGCAAACGCCAACAAAGACGGGATCGGCGGACGACGTGTAGCTTACCTTGCCGCAGCGGCAACTGCCTGTAAGTTCGGTCATTTTGGAATCCCCCTGTTTTTGTAGCGGAGGTAGCTTGTCATGCCGACCCTGGGAACTCCAGCGTTGGGAGCGGCGTCACACAAGTTTCGCTTCGAACGGGGGCAGCAGGTCGGGTGCCTCGAACTCGACCACCCATAGATCAGGATCGAACTTCACCTGCCTGGCGATGTATGCGTCGGCGGTGGGATCATCGACCGGGCCGGGTCCGGTCGCCCGCATCCAGGCAAGTTCACCCGCGCCGGAGCGCATCTGCGACAGGACGGACACCCCTTCCCTGCCCCGCAACACGACGAGAACGCCGCCGGCATCGGGATCGCCCTTGCGCAGGACCGTGCCGTACCGGCCATCGGCGTTGCCCATGCGCAAGGCCATGCTGACCCAGATCCCCGCCTTGATGCGGGGCTCGGTCATTTGCCGATAATGCGGCGGGCGATCGCCATGCGGTGCACCTCAGAGGGGCCTTCGTAGACACGCATGGTGCGAACTTTCTGTGCCATCAACTGCAGTGGCAATTCCTTCGCGACACCCATGGCGCCGAAGGCCTGCATGGCGTGATCGACGATCTCGGTCGCCATTTCTGTCCCGTACAGCTTTACCATGGAGGCCTCGGTGCGAACGTCCTTGCCGGCGTCGGCCTTGGTGGCAGCGTCATACACCATCAGGCGGCAGGCATGGATCTTCATCGCGGCGTCGGCGATCCACCACTGGATGGCCTGACGGTCGGCGAGACGTTGGCCGAAGGTGACACGCTGCTTGGTATGCTCGACCATCATATCCAGCGCTCGGCGGGATATGCCGATGCACCAGGCGCCAATCTGCACGCGGCGCACCGTCAGGCGCAGCTGCATCGGGGCGTAGCCTTTGCCCTCGACGCCCAGCAATTGGGTGGCGGGGATGCGGCAGTCCTCGAACACCAGCTCGTAGGTGCGCTGACCGCCGAGCATGGGGATTTCGCGCTCGATGATGAAGCCCTTGGTGCCGCGCTCGACGATGAAGGCGGTGACGCCCTCGGCGCGCTTGCCCTCGCCGGTGCGGGCCATGACGATGACGAAATCGGCTTGCGGCACGCGGCTGACCCAGATCTTGCGGCCGTTGATGATCCAGTCGGCGCCGTCCTTGACCGCGCGGGTGGTCATGCCGGCCGGATCGCCGCCGGCGCCGGGTTCGGAGATCGCGATGGCGGAATGGGCTTCGCCTCGGGCGTAGGGTTCGAGGTATTTGACGCGCTGTTCGGCGCTCGCGACGGCGATCAGCATGTGCAGGTTGGGGCTGTCGGGCGGGAAGGTGAAGGGGACGCAGGTGCGGCCTTGTTCCTCATAGACACCAACGAGGGCGGCGTAGGGCAGATTGGCGCCGCCGTATTCCTCCGGCACGTCGAGGCCCCAGAGGCCGAGCTCCCTGCACTTGGACAGGAGACGCTGTTCCTCTTCGGGCGGCAGGCCGGATGTCTGGCCGGACATTTCGCGGGCCAGGACGGCTTTTTCCAGCGGAATGACGTCCCGGTCGATGAACTTGGCGACCAGATCCTGGAGCATCCGGTGCTCTTCGGGGAGTTCGAACATGCGGGATGCTCCTGTTTGATTAGGGTCGGCGAGCGGGTGCGAGAGAAGGAAGCATGATTCTGGCGGCCCGTCACGACGGCATCTGCCCGGTCAGATATCGAATGTGTCGGGATCACAATTTGGATTGGGTGATCCCCCACCGGATCCGGGGTCCCAGAGCTGATGCCCGGTCGTCCGCGCGCGGTCGGGTCCGCTGTCCGGCCCGCGCCGGGACCGTGAACGAAACGCAGTGCCGGGTCGTGGTCGTGAGGCACTGGCTGGGCCGACGGTCTGATCCACGGAAGCCCGCGGCGGCGGGATTGCCTGCTGGAGCTGACAAGATTTCTGCGGAGTGAGGGTCCAGTTGGCTAGTCCGGGCCAATTCGTTAGCGTGTGACGCGGATATCCTTTCACAGGTTGGACCGGCATCATGGCAGACACTAACCCCTCAGCCGACGGCCCCCACTCGATACGTCTATCCAACCGGCCGACCGGCGAACCGCAGTCAACAAGTCCGATGTCGGCCCTGAGCGATTATCTTGAGCAGTGCGATAATCGCCGCATCGCATCGGATGCCAACCTGCTGCTCAGCGCCGAGGATCGCCTGACCCGGGATAATATCATTTTGGCGCTTCCTCTCTGCGTCAACATCATCCGCATCGGCACGAGGCTAGTCTTCCCTAATGGCGAAACGTTCGGCCGCGAGGACATCAATACCAGCTTGTCGCTCAGACTCGTCCTTGCACTGGCTACGTTGGACGAGATGTCTCGGACGCAGGGTGCGGTCTGATCTGAATTGACACGTTGGCCTCGACTGGGCGGTTGGTGCACTGGGTCAGCGTGGGGAGTGCCTGGATGATTGGTCGCAGGCGTAGATGGTGCCGCGGCCGGCCATGGCCTGTCGCATCATCCGCAACGTGACGAGCGACCCGCAGCGCAAGTGAGCCGCCATTAATTCATTGGAATATATGGAGCTTTTGTAGAAATTCGGCTGTCGTCAGGCCTGCGGCAAATGCGCGATGGCACTGCATCCCCGGGGGAATACCCCAGGGACACCCGCAATTTTGAGACTTATGGAGGAATTGGTACGTGGTTCGCCGGGATCACCGCCCGACGAAGCGCGGGGTACGCTTTTCCATGAACGCCGTGCGGCCTTCCTTGTAGTCCGCACTGTTGAAGCAGAGCTCGCCGATCTTCTTGATCGCTTCCATGTCGCGCTGGCTTTCGTCCTTGATCATCTCGTTGATCGTCAGCTTGGACGCCGCCACTGACAGTGGTGCGTTGTCGGCGATGGTGCGGGCGATATCGAGCACGACGTCGTTCAGGCCTTCTTCCGTCGTCATCTTGTTGATCAGCCCGATGCGCTCCGCTTCCGCCGCGTCGATGCGCTTGGCGGTGTAGAGGATCATGCGGGCGTGGGCAGGCCCGACAAGATCGATCAGCCGCTTCACCGCATCGGGTGCGTAGGCGATGGACAGCCGAGCGGCGGGGATGCCGAACTGGCTGTCGCTGGAGGCGATGCGCAGGTCGGTCGCCATGGCGATGGCCAGGCCGCCGCCCATGCAGAAGCCACGAATGCGGGCGATGACCGGCTTCTTGAAGGCGTGGAACTTGTTGCGTCCGATCCCGGTGGCGCGGTCGTACTCGGCCTGGGCGTCGGCGCTGTTGCGGTTCTTCTCGAACTGGCTGATGTCGGCGCCGGAGACGAACGCCTTGTTGCCGGCACCGGTCAGGATGACGACGCTGACGCTGCTGTCCTCAGCGAATTCGTCCAGGATCTCCCCCAGGCCGGTCCACATCTCCATGGACATGGCGTTGCGCTTTTCCGGCTGGTTGAAGGTGATCAGGCCGACGCCGTCATCCTTCGCCGCCAGCATTTTTCCGCCCGCGAAAGCGCGGGTCTCCGCGTGATCCGGCAGCATTCAGATGACTCCCTTCTGTCGCATGTCTTCCAGCTCGGCATCGGTGTAGCCGACACTTTTCAGTATTTCGTCGCCGTGTTCGCCGGCGTCGGGCGTATACGTCCGGATGGCCTTGGAAAAGCCGGAGATGTTGATGGCCGAGGCAACGACCTCTTTCTCGCCGACATGCGGGCTGTGCATTTTCGTCGCCATGCCGAGGTGCTTGACCTGCGGATCGGCAAATACCTGGTCGATCGAGTAGATCGGGCCGCAGGGTATGCCGTTGGCCTCGAACAGTTCGATCCAGTGGTTTGACGGCTTGGTCCTGGTGATTTCTGAAATCGCCGCGTTGATTGCCTTGCGGTCCTTGCTGCGGCCGACCTGGGTTTTCCAGTCCTCGCGTTCCAGCCAGTCCTTGCGATCGATCGCCTCGCAGAAACGGGTGAACACGCGCGACGAACTGGCGGCGATGTTGATGTGGCCGTCGCTGGTCGGGAATACGCCGGTAGGGATGCCGGTCGGATGGTCATTGCCGGCCTGACCGGCGACCTCGCCTTCCATCAGCCAGCGGCTGGCCTGGAAGTCGAGCATGAAGATCTGGGCTTCCAGCAGCGATGTGGTGACCCACCGGCCAACGCCGGTGCGTTCGCGGTCGAGCAGCGCCATCATGCAGCCCATGGCCAGCAGGTTGCCCGCGGTGAGGTCGTCGATCGGAATGCCGACGCGCATCGGGCCACGGCCGGGCTCACCGGTGATGGACATCAGGCCGCCCATGCCTTGCGCGATCTGATCGACACCGGCCCGTGGGCCATACGGGCCATCCTGGCCAAATCCCGAGATGCTGCCGTAGACGATGCGAGGGTTGATCGCCTTGACGTCCTCGTAGGAGACCTTGAGGCGGTGCTTCACATTGGCCCGCATGTTCTCCAGGATGACATCGGCGTTGGCGGCGAGGCGCATGAAGGCCTCGTGGCCTTCCTTGGACTTGAGGTTCAGGGTGACCGCGCGCTTGTTGCGGTGCAGGTTCTGGAAGTCGAACCCGTGGCGGCGGCCGGCGACGTCCTCGCCATCAGTGGCCGGTGGCTCGATACGGATGACGTTGGCGCCCCAGTCGGCGAAATGACGCACGGCCGTGGGCCCCGCGCGGGCGAGTGTCAGGTCCAGCACGGTGATCCCGTTGAGTGGCATACGGGTCTGGTTGTCGGCGAACATCGCCTTGTCGGCCGGGCTTTCGGGCATTTCGTCTTCCTCCTGCGACATCTAGCGGCGATAATCCGCTTGTCCGGCGGTTTGCTCAAGTGCCGGCAGGAAGATCGAGGGGCCGAGGCCGATGGGTACGCGGTAATCGGGGTCTTGGTATCGTGGCATTTGGCAATGCCGACGTTCGAACAGGTGTCGATCAATGTCTGCCGCGAGATACGGCCGATGCCCGTCAGTGTGCCGGCATTCTGGGTGCGACGACATTGGCCGACACGGCCGCGCAGCCGGATCGGCGTCGGTATCTTCGTTTGCGAGGGATGCCAGACCTTTGGGGGCCGCCGGCCGGTAACAGGGCGGGACGACCGAGGACGGTGCGCTTGCGGGCGACGGCGCGATATCGGTCGTTGATCGAACTGGTCGGAGTGAGAGGATTCGAACCTCCGGCCCCTGCGTCCCGAACACAGTGCTCTACCAGGCTGAGCTACACTCCGACCGAGGCCGGGCGTATAGCCCCCGTCCGCACGGGAGGCAAGGCACTTAAACGCATCAGGATCCGGATTGCGTGGTCGAACTCGGTTCCGTGCCCTTCGGCCGGCGGTTATGCCATGCTTCCATGAGTTGCAGGACGGTCGCCGCGGTCTCTTCGATCGACCGCCTTGTCACATCGATCGTTGGCCAACCATGGCTGTTACAGAACCGCCGGGCCCACAGCAATTCGGCCTTTACCGCATCCTCGTCGACGTATTCGGAGCTGTCGGCCCGGATCGGCCCGGTCTGGGCGCCGCCACCGATCAGCCGCAGCCGATGGCGACGGATGTCGATCAACGCTTCGGGCGCCAGGGTAAGGCCGATGACCGGGCACTTGATGTCCTCCAGGCCAGCGGGAATCGGCAGGTTTGGCACCAGCGGCACATTGGCGGCCTTGATGCCGCGGTTGGCGAGGTAGAAGCAGGTTGGTGTCTTGGAACTGCGGGACACGCCGACCAGCACCACGTCGGCGCCGGCGAGACCTGGCTGGGCCTGCCCGTCGTCATGCGCCAGCACATAATGCATCGCGTCGATGCGGGAAAAATAGTCAGCGTTCAGCACGTACTGCCGGCCGGGCCTTGCCTCGGCCTTCTGGCCGATGACGTCCTGCAGGGCGTTGATGACGGGGTCCAGGACGTTGACAACCTTGACGTTCAGCCGCTGGCAGGTGGTGTCCAGCTCCAGCCGCAGCGCGCGATCGATCAGGGTGGACAGCACGGGGCCGGGTTCAGCCTCGATACCCTCCAGCACGCGGTGAAGCTGAAACCGGGTGCGGATCAGGCTCCAGCGGTGGTGCATGATCTGGGCCTGCTCGAACTGCACCGTGGTGGCGCGGGCGATTGCGTTCAGCGTCTCCCCGGTGGCGTCGGAAACCAGATGCAGGTTGATGCGGTGCGTGTCCATGTCCGAGACCATACCCGCCTTTCGGCCCAGCCGCGAGCGATTGTCGGCAAATCTGCCAAAAGTATCGGGCAGATGGGCCGCCTTCGCCGTATCGACGAGGCCGGCTTACTGTGGTGCAGGATTTTCGCGGCGACTGGCGACGGCCTTGCCAGCCATGGCGGCCTGGCATGCTGGCGTGCCCAAAAAACGTAGCTTCGCCGTGCGAGATCAACGGACCGGAGCACGACCTCCGCCGCTGGGGCGGCGGAGGTATTTGATCAGCCCGATATCAGTGCTTTGCAGCAACGTATGGATAGATAATTTCACCATTCTTGAGCGGAGGGGGAAACAGCACGACTTCAGTTTTCGGGTCTTTGAACTGCTCGACGTCGTTGCCTTTCACGTCCTGGAACTGGACTTCCAGCACCCGGGCTTCGGTCCACTCTCCGTTCGGCCCAAAAGCGATGTCACCCGCAATGGTGTGGAATGTGTGGGACCGCAGGTAGTCGGCCAGTTTTTGTTGATCCAGGCTGCCGACACCCTCGACAGCGGCCTGTAGCACCTGCATGTCGGAAAAGGCGAATGGCGGCAGGTAGAAGCCGAGCAGATCGACACCGGCGGCGGCTGATTTGGCCTGATAGCGTCTGAGGAAATCCAGCGCTTCCGGGGTCGCATAGGATCCGACCGGTTGCCAGAAGTCGTAGTCGACGATACCATTCAGCAACGGTCCTAGCTGGGTCTTGATTGCGGTTGACTGCAGGCCGACCATACCGCCGCCGAACAGTTTTGCCTTCAGGCCAATCTCGTTGGCGGCGCGGATCATGCCCACGGTATCGGGCGGATAGGACGCGACAAATACCAGATCCGGGTTGGTGGCCTGGATGCCGCGAATGATTGGGGTGTAGTCATTGGTAGTCGGCGGATAGGACCGGTCGTAGACCATCTTCAGGCCAGCCTCCTTGGCCAGTTCCCGCGCCCCCTCGATCGCATTGCGTGGAAACTCGGCGTCCGCCCCGACGATCGCCAGGGTTTGCGGCTTTGGGGTTTGCGCCATGGCAACCTCGAAGAAGCCTATGGAGAAGCTCTGTTTCGGCTTGGGGCCACCTGTGGGGCCGATGGAAAAATAGTTCGGGTAGCCGAATTCGCTATTTGCGGCCAATGCCAGCAGGCCGAGGAAGGTGCGCTTGTGCTGCATGATCACCGGCATGGCGGGTGCGACCATGTTGGTTGCGTAGCCGCTGATGACGAGATCGACCTTATCGACGTCGAGCAGCTTGG
This sequence comes from uncultured Alphaproteobacteria bacterium, assembly GCA_963790515.1. Classification (GTDB taxonomy): domain Bacteria; phylum Pseudomonadota; class Alphaproteobacteria; order Acetobacterales; family Acetobacteraceae; genus Rhodopila. The sequence continues at coordinate 75,399 of CAWBPF010000045.1, forward strand.
TGTAGATGCCGGGGACTGTGGATGGGTTGGACTGGTCATCGTAATAGACCAGTTTCACTGGCCGCCCGAGCAGACCGCCTTTGGCGTTGATCTCTTCTTCCCAGATCTGCATTGCCAGCAGTGCAGCCTTGCCGTTTGGCGCCAGACCGCCGGTCAGCGCCATGCCGAAACCGATCGTGATGGGGTCGGCGGCGCGGGACGCGGGCGCCGCTGCGAACATGACCGTCGCGGCAAACCATGCGCCAACCAAATGTCCTAGCCTGAGGCATCTAAACATACGGGGATTTCCTCCTGTTTGGTTTCTCGTTTGCATCCTATGGCACGGGGAGACGGCTGGCAAAGCCCGCTCGATTGGCTTTATGCTGGTGCCATAGGATCAAGGGGAGGCTCATCATGCGAGACTTGGACGAGTTCACCGTCACTGACGAAGCACTGTCGCAGATGGCGGGTACTGAAAATCCACGGCTCAAGGAAATCGCGGATGCGGCGGTCCGCCACCTGCATGCGTTCGCGCGCGAGGTGAACCTGACGCCGGAGGAATGGCTGCAGGGCATCCAGTTCATGACGGCGGTCGGCCAGGCCTGCACACCACTGCGTCAGGAGTTCATCCTGCTGTCCGACGTTTTTGGCCTGAGTGCCGTGGTGAATGCCCTGCACGACAAGAAGGCCCGCGAGCTTGGTTCGCAGAGCAGTCTGCTCGGTCCGTTCTTCCGTGAGGGTGCGCCAGAGTTGCCGGCAGGTGCGCAGATCGTCGAGAGGCCAACCGAACCGGAAATTGTCGTTTACGGCAAGGTGACCAACAACGATGGATCGCCGATTGCCGGTGCGCAGATCCAGGTTTGGCAGACGAGCGAGCGCGGGCTGTATGACCTGCAGGAACGCAACGGCGAGTCGATGGACATGCGCGGCAATTTCCGCACGGACGCCGACGGGAACTACTATTTCCGCACGGTTCGACCGTTGGGTTACTCCATCCCGATGGATGGTCCGGTGGGTGAGATGGTCAAGTTGCAGAACCGACATGGCATGCGGCCATCGCACATTCACTGCCTGGTCGGCGCCGAGGGGCATCGCGAACTGGTCACTGCTTTGTATTTTGGCGACGACCCCAATATCGATTCGGATACGGTGTTCGGGGTGTCGCAATCCTTGGTGGTTGACGCAAAGGAAGATCCGGCTTCGCCAGTCCCGGGTCTGCGAGCGGTGCATTACGATTTCCGGCTGGCCAAGGCCGCGCCGGGTGAGAGCGGACGGGTCGGCGCCGATCCGACCAAGTTGATGAAGGCGGCCGAATAATGCCGCGGCGGATTGTCGACATATCCTCGCCCTTGAAAGCGGGCATACGCAGCGATCCGCCGCATATGCTGCCGAAGATCGAGTATATGGACCATCACCAGACCGCCCCGGCAATGGCGGAGTATATGGGGGTCCGGGTCGATCAGTTGCCGGACGGCGAGTATGCGGCGGTGGAGCGGGTGGAGATCAGCACTCATAACGGCACGCATATGGACGCGCCTTACCATTTTTTCTCGAGCATGAACCACGCGCTGAAGCCAGGCGGTGAGCCGTCATGGCGGATCGACGACGTGCCGCTGGACTGGTGCTTTCAGCCCGGGGTGAAGCTGGATTTCCGCCACTTGCCAGACGGGTATGTGGCGACACCGGGCGACGTCGAGGCGGAGTTGAAGCGTATTGGCCACGAACTGCGGCCGCTAGAGATCGTGGTGGTCAATACCGCTGCCGGCGCTCGGTATGGCGAGGACGATTTCGTCGACACCGGGTCCGGCATGGGCAAGGCCGCCACGATGTGGCTGACGGAGCGCGGGGTGCGGGTCGTGGGGACCGATGCCTGGAGCTGGGATGCGCCGTTTTCTTTCACGCGAGAGAAGGTGAAGGCGACCGGGGATGTCGGGCTGATCTGGGAGGGACATCGCGCGGGGCGGGAAATTGGCTATTTTCAGATGGAAAAGCTGGGTAATCTTGCCCAGTTACCAGCCGATGGGTTCGACATCGTGTGCTTTCCGGTGAAGGTACATCGGGCTTCAGCGGGTTGGACACGAGCCGTAGCAATATTCAACGATTAGCGAGCCGGAAGTCGCGCGTTCCGGTGGGTGCACTGATCGGGCGTAGAATCAGTGCCCGTGTTTCCGTAGGGATGAGTGACCGTATTGGCATCACCGAGGCGCCGATATCTGGGCGAAGTTGTTAACATTGCTACGTGGTCGGGCAGCTATGCATACTGCGGGATTGTGGAGCGCGGCCGGTGGATAGCCAACCTGGGGCAGCCGTTCAGTTGATTAAGCGGTCGAGGCGAACCATCTTTGGCGATGACGGATTGTTGACGAAAGGACTACCCGTATGCCTCACTTTCGAGTCCCGGATATTCACTGTGACGGCTGCATTCGTTCGCTGACCAGTGCTGTCCGGGACCTGGACGCCGGAGCGACGTTGCACGCCGACCTGGCGACCAAATTGGTTCGGGTTGAAACCACTGCGCAAGATGACGCGGTCGCGGAAGCGATGCGCGATGCTGGTTTTACCGTTGATCCTGGTTAGCACCTCAGGCCTCTTAATCGCCGCGTTTGCAGCGGCAGTGCTGAACCTTGGTCATCAGAACCAGGCGGCCTTGTCCACGATGTTGCGCAATGGCCGGCCTTCGGCAAACGCCCTGCAGTTGTCCTGGATAATCTGAAACCGCCGCTCGTTTAAATGCGGACCGTATCCGGCCATATGCGGGGTCATCAGAACGTTTGGCAGGCCCCATAGCGGATGGTCCGCGGGCAGCGGTTCCTGCTCATAGACATCGAGCGCGGCGCCGGCGATTTCGCCTTGCTTCAGGGCGGTGACGAGGTCGTCCAGCCTTGTCGTCATGCCACGGCCAATGTTGATGAAGAACGCACTCGGCTTCATGAGCCGGAATTTGCTGGCGTTGAAGAAGCCCTCGGTGGCGGGGGTGTGCGGCACTGTCAAGATGACAAAATCGGCGCGCGGCAGCAGGGAATTCAGCGCTTCGGGTGGATGCAGTTCGGCGACAGATTCCGGCTTTTCCGTACGGCGCGCATCGACTGCCAGCACCTGAACGCCGAACGCGGATAGCAGACGGGCGGTTTCAGCGCCTATGCCGCCAAGGCCGACGATCAATGCGGTGGCGCCGGGAAGCGGGACGACGCCGTGGTCCTCCGCCGGCTTCTTCCATTCGCGGTGCAGTTGCTGGGGAATGAAGACATGCAGGCCACGGGCGAAGGCGAGCACGAACGCCATGATATGGGCGCTGATGTGGTCGTTGTAGATTTCCCGGAAGTTTGTAACGATAACCGAATGGGAAATCAGTCCGGGATAATAATAACCGGCCGGCGGGGCGGCTTGTGGAGCCTGCAGCCAACGCAAGCGGTGGGCCTGTGCCAACAAGTCGGGCGGTAGCGTCCCGAACGCGGCATCGGCGGCTGCAATGGCCGCGGATGCGGTGGCGGCGTCCTCGGCGACGATCAGCTTCATCCCGGGTACGGTGTCAGCGAGCCGCTTGGCCCATTGGCGGGTCAGCGGGGTCTGGGGCGGCAGCATCAGGAATGTAAAGGCGTTGGTATCGGTCATCGGCGGACTCCTGAGATGGCGACGCAGCATAGCATCGCCGCGCGACGGCGACAGGTGCGGCGCCCACGGTCGTTAACGGGACCGATTAGTTCCGCGATCCGGAAAGGTGATTGCGGCGGATGCGCTTTGGAATTGACAGGTGTTTTTTTGGCTTTAACTTCCATGCTGTCGTCACGGATCGATATTTTCATCGCTGGTCTTTAGCGGTTATTGCAGGCAACTCCGTGGACGCCGAGCAATTTACTTTGGGGAAGCCGATGACAATACGCAGGAACTTCTTGTCAGCGATTATAGTCATCTTGGCGCTAGGAATCGTTACGGTCCAAGCATATGATAAGAAATACGGGCCTGGGGTCACGGACACTGAAATCAAGATCGGCAATTCAATGCCCTATAGTGGCCCGGCGTCTTCGTTTGGAACTGTAGGCCGGGCGCAAGCGGCTTATTATAGGATGACAAACGAACAGGGTGGGGTGAACGGACGCAAGATCACATTCATCAGCCTCGACGACGGCTACAGCCCGCCCAAGGCGGCGGAGAATGCCCGCCGCTTGATTGAGCAGGATGAGGTCCTCGGGATCTTTGGCTCGTTGGGGACACCTGCCAACGTGGCGATGCAACGCTATCTGAACGATCGCAAGGTGCCTCATTTCTTTGTCTTCAGCGGCGTCGCGCGGTTCCGCAATCCACGTGCCTATCCATGGACGATCGGGGGTGATCTTGCTTTCGTGAACGAAACCGAGGCGTTCGCGCGATATGTGCTTGGGACCCACGCCGCCGCCAGGATTGGGGTGCTTTACCAGAACGACGATTTCGGCAAGGACCATCTGGCTGGCCTGCGACAGGGTCTCGGTAGTGGGACGTCCGTCACGATTGTCAAAGCGGTGTCGTACGAACCGTCAGATCCAACAATCGATTCGCAGATCATCGAGCTGCAACAGTCCCAGGCCGACGTCGTCCTGCTGGCGACTATTCCCAAATTTGCCGCGCAGGCGATCCGCAAGATGCATGATATTGGCTGGAACCCGCTGAAGCTGCTGGCCTATCCAGGTGCGACAATTCCAGGTGCCTTGAAGCCGGCCGGGTTGGACGCATCGACTGGGGTGGTCACGGCGGAATTCGTCAAGGTGCCAGGAGATCCGGCCTGGGCAAATGATCCGGACATGATGGCTTATCTTGGTTTCATGAAGCGGTACGCGCCCGATCTGGATCCGAATGATAAGTTAACAGTCTTTGGATACTACAATGCGGCAATGGTCGTGGCCCTGCTCAAGCAATGCGGTGACAATCTGACGCGGGAAAATGTTCTGGTACAAGCAACACATTTGCAGAATGTCACGATCCCGATGCTGCTGCCCGGCATCACGCTGAATACCACGCCTGACGATTACTCGCCGATCAAGCAAATGCAGTTGCAGCGTTTCGACGGTTCCGGCTGGGTCATGATCGGCGGCATCGTTGGGCAATGAGGCGTGACGTCGGCAATGGTCACGGAGCCTTCTTCCCTGCCTGGCCATAGTAGCTTACGGGCGCCGCCTTCAGGGCTTCCCGCATCAACTCCGGGGCTCCAGCGTGGACGATATCCTGTTCCAGGGCGGCGCGCGCTGCCTCAAAACTTGGCGCCGCCGGCTGGCGCCGACCTTCGACCTGCAGAATGAACCATGCATTATGGCTTTTAACCGGGAAGGCCGTGGTCTGGCCTGGCGCCAAAGCAAACATCACCGATCCGAGCTCGGGCTCCAACATATCGAGCCGGACATAACCCAGTTCGCCGCCGTTACGGGCCGTGCCGTCCTTGCTGAAATCGCGTGCGAGGGCGCTGAAATCGGCGCCCCCCTGTAGCCGCTGGATCAAGGTCGTGGCCTCATCCTGTGTTTCGACCATGATCACACGGGCCTGTACCTCCTCGGGCGCAGGCTTGTTGGCGACCAGGGCGCTATAGGTCTCACGCAGGGCCTTATCGGTGAGATTGGGTGCCAGGGAGCGACGCAGAACCTCAGTGGCAATGGCCTGATCCGTGGCATTGCGCATGCGTCGTTGCGCGAGAGGATCTTTATCCAGCCCGGCGCTTTCCGCACGCAGCACCAAGGCTTCCTGCTGCATCAGTTGTATCGCGGCTCGCTGGTAAAGCGCCGGGAACGGCAGTCCGGAGACAATCGGCGGCATGGCTCGGATCGCGTCCGCGATATCACCCCAGGTGACAGCGTGTGAGCCGACCTGTGCCACGATGGTAGCGGCCGAGCGATCGAGTTCGGCAAGAGCGGCCTGGAGAGAGGCATCTGCCCTGATATCCGGAGGAAGCAGCCCCTCGGCGGCCGGGACTGGCGCTTGGGCACCAGCCACTGACGGCAGGACAATCGTTGCGGCCATGACGCACCGCAGCATTTTTACTCCAAAGTAAGCGAACAGCACCGGTGATACCTCGATCAGCTACTCGAGACAGTTTATCCCCCGGCTCCGTAACAAGCCACAAATCCTTAGCCGACGTTAACGAATGGTGCACACTCCGCCGGCGGTGTCCGATCGTTCGTCAACCTGGGCGCCCGACCGCGGGACGTACGGTCGGGCGTGGTGTCCGATTTGGCCGCAGGCGAGCGTGGGGAACTGGATTCCCTAGCGGCCGCCTGACACTTCGCCTGTCTTCTGCTCGACCGTGGCGCGCGCGTCGCCGGCAATTGTGCTTCGATCGCCACGGACGATCGTCTCACCTGTTGCACCCGGAACGTTGGGATTTTCGCTCCGCGGCACGGCATTTGTGTCCACACGAGGATAGGGCGGCGGTGGCGAGACAGAGCCACTTCCGGCGGTATTGTTACTTTGTGCGAAGGCTCCGGTCGTGGCAGCAAGCAATACCGATGCCGCCAGAAGTGTCGAGCGCGAAATCATGGCCATAATCGACTAAATCCTCAATCAAGTTCCGCAGGATGATCCGTGCGGATGTGCCATGACAACGCGCGGTTGCGGCCTCGGTTGAACGGCAATCGATACTCGGTGTGCATTGCAGCATTGCAAAATCACAGATCTCGCAACCGAATTTGTCCGTAGGCCGCGCGGGCTGCGGTTCACGCGGACGCTGACTGCTCCCAGTCATAGGTTGGCTCATCATCACGATTTCGTACCGGCCACAGAGCAACCCAGCCAGGATGCATAGCGAAAGCGGATCAATTCCTCTGCGTACTGCCCGGTTGGCGCTGAAGCGGGTGCAGGCTCCTATAGTTCTACCGGTAGATGCAGGCGTCGGGTTCCGATACGAATTTCCGAATGTGCGAAATCCTGAGACAGGTGTTAAGGCATTTGTGGTGCGGTGGGATGGCCTCGCCCAGGGCCGTTAGACATGGAACTTCTGCGTTACAACCCCCGGTGATTAAACCTGCATCGGTACAGGACTGTACAAAAACGATACCAAACGATAGGCCATGCGCGCGTTTTCACGGGCTGGCAGAGGGCGACCGCAACGGACCGGGATAGGTGTGGTCTGGTATCGATCAACGCCAGCGGGTGACGGTCAATCCAAATATCCCGGCGGCAGCGGGACGGGTTCGCCTGCCTAGCGAGGTTCGGGGCGGCGCCACGCAATATCGTCCCTGAATACTTATCGGTTCGGGTGACCGGGCGAGACTGGGGCGTTCAATGGGGCGTTCAATAAGGAGCGATGGCGTGTTTCGGTCACAAGCGTGGCTTGACAGCTTCAGGTCGTTCTGTCCGAACATGGCCTAAAGGGCCGGCCGATTGAGCCCCGGAACGGAATGGGGAGCGCGCGCGATGTTCATCCGCAATGCCTGGTACGTGGCCGCCTGGGCCGACGAGATCCACGACCGCCCGCTCGCCCGGCGGATCTGCAACGAGCCCGTCGTGCTGTTCCGCGATGCGGCGGGCCAAGCAGCCGCGCTGCTGGACATGTGCTGCCATCGCGGTGCGCCGCTGCATCTGGGTCAGGTCACCGAAAGAGGGCTTGCCTGCGGCTATCACGGGCTAACCTTCGACCGGAGCGGCCGCTGTGTTCACATTCCGGGCCAAGACCGGATTCCCGAGCGAGCATTCGTGCGGGCCTTCCCGGTTGTGGAGCAGGATGCGTTTCTATGGATCTGGATGGGCGATCCCGCCAAGGCCGATCCAGCCATGATCGTGTCATATCCTTGGCATAATGATGCTGCCCGATGGCCGCACAAGCACACAATGTATCCGATCAAGAGTTCAGCCATGCTGATGGTCGACAACCTGATGGACCTGACACATCTGGGATATGTCCATACCTCGACCATCGGCGGCAACCCGATGACCCATGTGGAGGCGAAGATGGACACGGTTCGCACGCCGCTGGGGCTGAAATTCACCCGGTGGATGCTGAACTCCGTCCCGCCCCCCACCTATACCCGGGCGGTCGGCTTCCAAGGCCGCATCGACCGCGTTCAGATGTTCGAGTTCATTGCCCCCGGATCGATCCTGCAACTCAGTGCCGCCGATGAAGCCGGCAGCTACAAGGATGGTGCCCACAAGGATGACGCGGTGAACGGCAGCAAGCTGCAGTTTCGCCTGTTCCACGGCCTGACCCCGGAAACCGACACGACTTGTTTCTACTTCTGGTCCACCGCCAACGGATTCCGACCTAACGAGCCTGCCGCCACGGAGGGTTTGTTCAGCGAAATCGCTGCCGCATTCAATGAGGATCGCACGGTGGTGGAAGCGCAACAGGCGCGCCTTTCCGAGTTAGGAGAAGCGGCATTGGTGGACATCGCAACAGATTCGGCTCGGCTGCATATGCGTCGCACCGTGGATCGTCTGCTCGCCGAAGAGGCTCAAACTCTGGCTGCCGAGTAGACTGGCAATCCTGGGGAGCGGTCTACCTGATGAATGAAATCTGGCGGATGGTACCATAAGATTTCATTCATCAGGCCATTGACTTGACGCCCCGGCATGTCTGGCGCAGTGGATGGAGCTTGCGGGGTCAGAAGTTCGTCAATGTCAGTTGGCGCACATCCCAGCGATTGGCACGCTGAAAAACAGAATTGCGTGTCGCGGATCTGACGTTTCTAAAGCACGGACTTCAGATGGTCATCGCGGCAAGCCGCGCCGCAGATCGCGCAATTACCGATGGCGCGATTGCGCTTCCCGGTGCGCGGCCCAAACTGCAAGCCGAAGCCCCGTGATCCTAAATCGCGATTTACTGCACCGACGTCCTCGTCCCCGCCCAAGCTCGCTCAGCCAAGCGATGTGCGCTCCCGAAAATGTGTGAACCTTCAACGTGCCCCATTGCTGCAGCCTCGGCGCAGCAACGTTATGCAGGAAGACCCTGATCCGCATACGAATCCAAGCCATAAAAAAACATACAGGTCGACCGGGAGGAACACGCGATGCCGCTTAACAATGATCCGACGCCACGGTTGGAGATGCGCGGCATTTCCAAGACCTTTCCCGGTGTGAAGGCATTGACCGGCGTGCAGATCAAGGCCTGGGGTGGCGAGGTGCTTGCGCTCATGGGCGAGAACGGCGCCGGCAAGTCCACTTTGATGAAAGTCCTGTCTGGTGCGTATCAAGCTGATCCAGGCGGTGAGATTCTGATCGACGGCAAGGCCGTCGCCATTACCGACCCGATTGCCGCAAAGCAGCACGGCATCTCCATCATCTATCAGGAACTGGCACTCGCACCCAATCTGACTGTTGCGGAGAACATCTATCTCGGCACCGAGCCGTCGCGCGGCGGAAGCGTCGACCGGAAGGCGATGCGGGTGGGCTGCCAGGCGGCACTCGATCGGTTGGGAACCCCATTCTCGCCCGACACGATCGTCGGCACACTATCCATCGCGGAACAGCAACTGGTCGAAATCGCCCGCGCACTCCATGCCCAATCGAAAATCCTGGTGCTGGACGAGCCGACCACCGCGCTCTCGTCCCGGGAGACGGACCGCCTGTTCGGACTGGTGCGCCAACTTCGCGCCGAAGGCATCGCGCTGATCTATATCAGCCACCGCATGGCCGAGGTTTATGAGCTGGCTGACCGGGTGTGCGTACTGCGCGACGGCGGCTATGTCGGCACGCTGACGCGAAGCGAACTAAGTCCGGATAGTCTGGTCAGGATGATGGTCGGACGCGATCTATCCAGCTTCTACACCAAGACACACGATCCTCACGGCAGCCGCGGGCGGGTGTTGCTTGAAGTGCGCGGCGTCACCGACGGCGGGCGTCGCGTCCATCCCTGTGACCTGGAGTTACACCAGGGCGAGGTTCTGGGCATTGCCGGGCTGGTTGGTTCAGGCCGAACCGAACTTGCCCGCCTGATCTATGGCGCCGATACCAAGACCGGCGGGGAGGTGACCCTGGACGGCGTTCCGGTATCGATCCGAACCCCCGAGGATGCATTGGACGCAGGCCTCGCCTACCTCACCGAGGATCGCAAGGGGCTGGGCCTGTTCCTAGATCTTTCCTGCGGCACGAACATCAATCTGGGCGTGATCAGTCGTGACGCGCTGCCCGGTGGAATTCTGGATCGTGCCGCCTGGCGACGACGCGCAGCCCACGCCTTCCAGGCATTGAGTGTTCGCGCCGCCAGCCCGCAAGTGACGGTCGGCAGCCTGTCGGGCGGCAACCAACAAAAGGTCCTGCTTTCGCGCTGGCTGGAGATCGGACCGAAGGTTCTGATCCTGGACGAGCCAACACGCGGCGTGGACATCGGCGCGAAATCGGAGATTTACCGCATTATCGACGGACTCGCCAAACGCGACATCGGTGTCATCGTCATCTCCAGCGAGTTACCCGAAATCATCGGGATCTGTGATCGCGTACTGGTCATGCGTGAAGGCCGCATCGCCGGTGAGGTTGGCGGCCCGGGCGGGATACCAATCACCCAGGAAAACATCATGGCTTACGGCGCCGGCATGGCCGCTTAAACTAGCAAACGGGGGGAAAGACATGTCTGAAGCCAGAGGGAACACGGCTGCGACAGTGCCGGCCAAGCCGTCCGGGGGTGCCGGGTTGTCAGCTCGCCAGGTCCAGATCCGCGGGATCGTCCAGGCGGTCGGCATGCTCCCGGTGCTGTTCATCCTTGCGATCGCATTCCACTACATCGGCGACCAGCGCTTCCTGACCCCGCAGAATTTGTCGATCGTGGCACAGCAGGCAGCGATCAACACCGTGCTTGGCGCCGGAATGACCTTTGTCATCCTCACCGGCGGTATCGATCTGTCGGTCGGCAGCATTCTTGCCGCTTCCGCCATGGCGGCACTGATTGCGTCACTCATACCAGACTGGGGATTGCTGGGGGTGCCGGCGGCGCTTTTCACCGGGTTGTTCTTTGGATTGCTCAACGGCAGCCTCATCGCCTTTGGCAAGCTGCCGCCGTTCATCGTGACGCTGGGCTCTTTGACGGCGGTGCGCGGCATCGCCCGTCTGATGGGCTCGGATTCGACCGTATTCAATCCCGACCTGCCGTTCGCCTTCATCGGCAATGCGACAATCCCGCTGGCGCCCGGGATCGCTATACCGGTTCTGGCGGTAATCGCGCTGGTGGTGATCGTAATCTCCTGGTACGTGCTTCGCCGGACCGTGCTGGGCATCTGGATCTATGCCGTGGGTGGCAACCCGGCAGCGGCCAGGCTGTCAGGCATCAAGGTCTGGCGCATTCTGCTATTCGTCTACGCTGTCTCCGGCCTGCTTGCCGGCCTTGGCGGCGTGATGTCAGCGGCCCGCCTGTTCGCAGCCAACGGCCTGCAACTGGGACAGAGCTACGAGCTCGACGCGATCGCGGCGGTCATCCTCGGCGGGACCAGTTTTGTCGGCGGGATTGGCTCAATCTGGGGCACGCTGATCGGCGCACTGATCATCGCGGTGTTGTCAAACGGACTGACGCTCGTCGGCGTCTCTGACATCTGGCAATTCATCATCAAGGGGTTGGTAATCATTGGCGCGGTGGGGCTTGACCGCTTTCGGCTTCAGGGCAGCGCCCGCACCTGAGGCATGGTCGGGTCGGTCTAGACCCCCAATAGCGTCCCTGTGGTCATATGGCCTAACCGTGGGGACATCTTATCAACAGGCCTGGGAGGTTGAATTCGATGTTCAGGATGTTACTGCTTGCCGGTGCCGCGCTTGGCCTTGCCGCCACCGCGTCGGCGAAAGATCTCAAGTCGGTCGGCGTGACCGTGGGCTCGCTTGGCAATCCATTCTTCGTCACCGTCGGCCAGGGCGCGACCGCGGCGGCGCGCGAGATCAACCCGCAGGCCAAGGTCACCGTCACGTCGGCTGACTATGACCTCAACAAGCAGTTCACCCAGATCGACAACTTCATTTCCGCCGGTGTGGACCTGATCCTGGTGAACGCGGCCGATCCGAGAGCGATCGCGCCTGCGGTCAAGCGGGCCCAGGCCGCCGGGATCACCGTCGTCGGCGTGGACGTGGCCGCGGCGGGCGCGGACGCCACGGTGCAGACCAACAACACCCAGGCCGGCGAGATCGCGTGTCAGTTCATGGCAGACGCGATCAGCCACAAAGGCAACGTCGTGATCGAGAACGGGCCGCAGGTTTCGGCGGTGATCGACCGCGTGAACGGTTGCAAGCATGTCCTGGCCAGTTCACCCGACATCAAGATCCTGTCCGCGGACCAGGATGGCAAAGGCTCACGTGACGGCGGGCTCAATGTGATGCAGGGCTACCTGACACGCTTCCCCAGCCTGCAGGGTGTTTTCGCCATCAATGATCCGCAGGCGATAGGCAGCGACCTTGCCGCCCGGCAACTGAACCGGAGCGGTATCGTCATCGTATCGGTCGACGGCGCCCCGGATATCGTTGCGGCACTGAAGGGACCAACCCAGGTTCAGGCCTCGGCCAGCCAGGACCCATACGAGATGGGCAAGTTGGCGGTGAAGACCGGGTACGACATCATGCAGGGAAAGAAGCCGGAGAACCCAATGATCCTGATGCCGTCTCATCTCGTCACGCGGGAGAATGTCGGAAGCTACCACGGCTGGACGCACTGACCGGAGCGTTTTCCGCCAACATGGGATCACGGCAACGCGCCAGCACCTTGTTTTAGCGAGCACCTTGACCCGTTCGGATAGGCATTCCGAATGCGGGCGGCTCGAACGCCGGCGAGAGGATGTGCAATGGGGTTATCGGTCAGTAATGGCAACACCATCCGGGTCAGGCCCGATATCCCGGCACAGCCCTCGCCGTATCGGGACGCGGACCGGTGACCGATCCCCGGACGATCACCGTCTATACCGACTACAAGAGCCCGTACGCCTATCTCGCCAAGGACCTTGCCTATGAACTGGAGCGCGAACTCGCGGTCCAACTCGACTGGCGTCCGTACATTCTTGATATCCCAAGCTATCTCGGTTCGGCCCGCGTCGACGCATCCGGCAACGTCGTTGAAGAAGCCCGTAACGCACACCAATGGCGCCGCGTCCGTTACAGTTACATGGATTGCCGCCGCGAGGCCGGGAAGCGCGGGCTGACAATCCGTGGCACGCAGAAGATCTGGGATTCGACCCTCGCCGCGGCGGGGATGCTATTTGCCCAACGCGCGGGCGAGGCGGTATTTCGCCGCTATCATGATACGGTATTCGAACGCTTCTGGCAGCGTGCCCTGGACATCGAAAGCGTGCAGGCCCTGACAGTGATACTGTCAGAAGCCGGCGCGGATGCCGCCGGATTTGCCGCCGAGGTTGCAGCGCTGCGCACGCAGGTGGCCCGGATCAGCCGCGACGCCGAGGCTGATGGTGTATTTGGCGTTCCCACCTTCGTTCTGATGGGCGAGATCTACTGGGGGCGGGAGCACCTTCCCGACATTCGGGCCCGCCTGGCGGCGGGCTGACGACCAAACGCCAGGCCAAGTGGTCGATGGCACTGCAGTCCGGTGGTTCGTGGTAACATCCCGCGACCGGCGCAACTAGGATGACACCAAGTCCGGCTTGTGGCGCGCTGCCGTGACGGTGGCCTTTTGCAAGAAGCTGGATCACCCGCGCCAGTCAGCGCAGGCTGGCGCCGTGCGCCCGCATTGGACCTAAATCGGCACTTCACGTCGCCGCTATACCCCACGCTCCACCCGCGCTATACCCCGCCACATGGCCGCGGCGCGTTCCCTGATTCGCATCGCCGTCAATGTCGCCCTCGATGGCGGCTTGGCGGCTCTATCGGTGCCGGTGGCGCGTTGGCTCGCCGATCCGGCCGCGTCCATCCTGGCATCCGGTCTGGACCATCCCACTCGGCGCGGCCTGCCTTCTCCTCGCGGGCATTCCGTTCCGCCTTTCCCTGCAATACTGGCGGTTCGCTGCAATCGGCGACCTTCTCACCGTTGCGGCCAGCGCGGCTACGGGGGCCGCCCTCTTCACCGCGGCCACGCACTGACTCGCCGGCTCCGCCCACGCCAACCCGGCCTTCCCTTTCATCCACGCCTTGACGTTGCTGCTGTTCCTCGGCGCCCCGCGCGTCGGATACCGCTGGCGCCGAGGCCGTCCCCCGCCGAAACCCGACGACCTTGACGCGGCATCGATCCTTCTCGTCGGCAGCATCGAAGACGCCGACCTGTTCATCCGCGCGCTCGCCCAGGACCGCCGCCAGGCGTTTCGTGTCGAGGGTCTGCTCGCCTCCTCCGACCGCCAGACCGGCCGCCGCATCCAGGGTCACCGCATCCTGGGTTCGCTGAACGACGCCGCCACCGTCCTGGCACAACTGCAGGCGGAGGACCGCCTTCCCGGCACGCTGGTCTTCGTCACGCCGGAGCTATCCGGCGCCCGCCTGGCCCAGGTTGTCGCCCAGGCCGACCGCTTTGGCCTCCAGGTTCGCCAGGCGCCGCGTCCCACCGCGCTTGCCGATCCCGACAAGCCGCGCCCCGTCGAACTTCGCCCCGTCGCGATCGAGGACTTGCTCAACCGGCCGCAAGTACCGCTCGATCGGGACGGCATGGCTCGCCTGATCCAGGGCCGCCGCGTCATCGTGACCGGCGCCGGCGGCACGATCGGCAGCGAGCTTGCCCGTCAGGTCGCGGCGTTCGGTCCCGGCACGCTGATCCTGTTGGACAATGGCGAATATGCCCTGTGGCAAATCGACCTCGAACTCGCCGAAACCCACCCCCAGGTGAACCGCCGCACGCTGATCGCGGACATCCGTGACGAGGCGCGAATCCGCGCGATATTCGAAGAACATCGGCCCGAGCTGGTGTTCCACGCGGCGGCTCTGAAACATGTGCCGATGGTCGAGGCCAATCCGCTGGAGGGCATGGCGACGAACGCCGCGGGCACCCGGCATGTCGCCGACGCCGCGAGGGCAACCGGCGCGCTCGCGATGGTGCTGATCTCCACCGACAAGGCGGTCAACCCCACCAGCGTCATGGGAGCCTCCAAGCGACTGGCAGAGATGTACTGCCAGGCGCTCGACATTTCCGCCCGCACAACGTCACCAGGGCATGCGCTGCATCACGGTGCGCTTCGGCAACGTGCTGGGGTCCACGGGGTCAGTCGTGCCCTTGTTCCAGCGCCAGCTCGCACGCGGCGGCCCGCTCACCGTCACCCATCCCGACATGCAGCGCTACTTCATGACCGTGCGGGAAGCGGTCGGCCTGGTGCTGCAGGCCAGCGTGCTCGGCGTGAACGGGGCGGCACTGCCGTCGGGCGAAAATGGCGGCATCTTCGTCCTCGACATGGGCGAGCCGGTCAAAATCGTTGACCTTGCCCGGCAGATGATCCGCCTCGCCGGCCTGCAGCCCGAGCAGGACATCGAGATCCGCTTCACTGGCCTGCGCCCGGGTGAAAAGCTTTACGAGGAGCTGTTCCACGGCAAGGAACCCCCAGTCCCCACCGGCTATCCTGGCCTGTTGATGGCCACGCCCCGTACCGCCGACCCCGCGATCGTCGCCCGCGCCATCGAGGAAATCAGCAGCGCCTGCCGCGGCGGTCAGGTGAAGCTGGCGCTTACCCTGCTCGGCCGCCTGATCCCCGAGTTCGAACACAATATCGACGGTTCCGCCGGCGAAGCGCGTGCCTGAACGCCTGATCGCATCGTCGACGGGACGTGACTGTATCCTTCCAAGTAACAAGCCAGGTTCCATGTCCGATAAAAAGCCCATCCCGTTCCTCGATCTGCAAGGCCCAGCAAGCGCGCATCGCCATCGATCTGCGGCGCCGACTGGACACGGTGCTGGCGCATTGCCAGTTCGTGCTGGGCCCGGAGGTAAGCGAACTGGAAGCGGCATTGGCGTCATTTTGCGGGGCGAAGCATTGCGTCAGCGTCAGTTCCGGCACCGACGCGCTGCAGATCGCCTTGATGGCTGAGGACATCAGCCGCGGTGATGCAGTATTCCTGCCAGCCTTCACCTACACGGCGACGGCGGAAGTGCCTTTGCTGCTTGGGGCAACGCCGGTCTTCGTGGACGTGGATCCGAGCACCTTTCAGATTGATCCCACGCATCTGATCCAGCGGATCGAGCACGTCCGAACCGCCGGTAAACTGCGCCCACGGGCGATCATCGGCGTGGACCTGTTCGGCCAACCCGCCGACTGGCCCGCCCTGACTACGATCGCCCGGCAAAATAACCTGTTCCTGCTCGACGATCTCGCCCAGAGCTTCGGCGCCTCCCTGCACGGTAAAATGCTCGGCAGCCAGGCCGACGCCACCGCCACCAGCTTCTTCCCGTCCAAACCACTCGGCGCGTACGGCGATGGTGGCGCCTTGTTCACTGAAAGCGAAGACCGGGCGGAACTCTATCGCAGTCTGCGCACCCACGGCGAAGGCAAGACCCGGTACGAGGTCCTGCGGACCGGCATGAACGGCCGGCTGGACTCGATCCAGGCGGCGGTCTTGCTGGCGAAGCTCGCGGTGTTCCCTGACGAGTTGCAGGCGCGGGAGCGTATCGCGCGCGTTTATGACCAGCGCCTCGGCAATGCGGTGGTCACCCCGAAACGCGTGCCCGACAGCACCAGCGCCTGGGCGATTTACGCAATCCTGCTGCCGAACGAGGCAACTCGGGACCGCACGCAGGCCGCGTTACGCGCCGACGGCGTGCCAACCGCGATCTATTATCCACGTCCGCTGCACAGCCAGCCCGCCTACCGCGCCCAGCACGATGGCTCGGCGTTGCCGGTATCGGAGGACCTGGCAGGACGGATTCTCGCGCTGCCGATCCATCCCGATCTGACGGATGCGGACGTCGATCGCATTTGCGCGGCAGTGCTTGCGACGATCTCGTAACCATCTGGGAGGATACGCATCCGCGGCTCAATTCGACGTAACGGACACCGCCGGCCCTATAGGATCGTTGTCCGCGTCGATGTCGCTGAATTCGCCCCGGTTGCCGCCAGAAAGCCCGTACCGTTGGATTGGTGAGCCCACACCCTGGGATAAATGACCAGGTTTCGCAATGAGAATGCCCGATCCACGCGGGATGCCCGCGACGGCATAGCGCTGTCGTTACTGCAATGGGTCAGCTCCGAACAATCCTGTTGCAAGCCAATACGGCTTCGTGCCGGACGCCAAAGGCGCGGGCCAAATGCGATCGGTCCGGCGACGAACCATATGCGGAATCCCACGCCAGCAGACGTGTTCAAACCCGTCTGATTCAGACGCCGCCGTGTCGATTATAACGATCGATACAACGACCAAGGTGGGGCGGGAACCAAAGCATGCACCGCAATCCAATGTTCCAAGTAGCGACCGCTTTCGGGTTCTGGGCGGCACTCGTCACGGGCGTCCACGCGCAGACCGTTGGCCCGGACTACCCTGTGCCACCGTCAATCGAATATGGGAGTCTCTATCGCGGTACCGAATTGGCATCTATATTCTCCGACAGCAAGACGTTTCCCGACCTGATCCCAGCCGCCTCGCCATCGGATACTTTACACGACTACAACGCGGTTAAGGGATCGGCAGGGTTCGACCTGCAGAGTTTCATCAGCCAGTATTTCTCCGGCCCAACACCGCCCGGTCCAACCGTCAACCCGGCTTCCAATGGCCAGCATTTGCTCGACTACATCAAGAGCCTCTGGCCAGTGCTGCGGCAGTCGGCGCCTTCAGTCGCTGCCTATTCGACCTTGCTTCCGCTGCCCTATCCGTACATCGTACCGGGCGGTCGTTTCCGTGAGGTCTATTACTGGGATTCCTACTTCACCATGCTTGGCCTGGAGGAGGATGGCCAGCATGAGCTGGCGGTCGACATGCTCAAAAATTTCGCGTTCGAGATCGATCAGTACAATCACATCCCCAACGGCAACCGCAGCTATTATCTAAGCCGCTCACAACCACCGTTCTTCGCGCTGATGGTCGATCTGATTGCACGGTCCGAAGGCACAACGACCTATACAACCTATCTGCCGGAACTGCGGGCGGAATACGACTACTGGATGCAAGGCGAGGACGAGATTCTTCCCGGCCACGCGACACGCCACGTTGTACGACTACTCGACGGGACGATATTGAATCGTTACTGGGATGCGCGCCAGGCGCCGCGGGACGAATCGTACAAGGAAGATGTGCAGACAGCGTCTCAATCCTCTCGTTGGGCGCCCGAAGTCTGGCGGAACCTGCGCGCGGCCGCGGAATTGGGCTGGGATTTCAGTTCGCGCTGGCTCGCGGACGGCAATACGCTCGGCACGATCCGGACGCTTGCCTTGCTGCCGCCCGATCTCAACAGCTTGTTGTTCCACCTGGAGGAAACTTTGTCGAAAGCCTACGGGCTAAGCGGAAACGCGGAACTCGCAGCGCTTTATGCTGAACGGGCGAAGTGCCGGGCCGACGCAATTCGCCGCCTGATGTGGGATGCAGACGATGATGTGTTCACTGACTACCTGTGGCGTGAAGGGGTGACCACGCGGAACGTGACTGCCGTGACGCTATACCCTTTGTTTCTGGGCATATCGTCCACTGAACAGGCGCGAGCGATCGCAAACACGGTCAGCAGCAAATTGTTGCAGGCTGGGGGTCTGGCAACCACGCTGATCAACAGTGGCCAGCAATGGGATGCGCCGAATGGCTGGGCGCCGCTGCAATGGATTGCGGTGCTTGGTCTGCGCAAATACGGTGCCGGCACGATTGCCAAGGAAATCGCAACTCGTTGGGTTGCCGGGAACATCTCCGTCTACCAGACGAGTGCAAAGCTGGTCGAAAAATACGATGTCATGGACCCGAACGGGAACATGGGCGGCGGTGGCGAATATGCGACCCAAATTGGCTTTGGCTGGACCAACGGTGTGCTGCTGGCGCTGGGGTCGCTATACCCCGATCTGAAGGCGGCCGCCGAAGCCGCTGCCCCCAGCACACAGATAACGTCGGCGCAGTAGCCCGTTCTCCTCCACGTCCCGTCGACTGCATGGCAGAATTAGATCCCGTTGCTTTCAGCCGGTCATGGTTCGGCTACATCCATACGATCGCCTTTGTCAGAACCTCGAAGCATGACGCCTCAACCCAGAGCTGGTCCGAGAGAAGTCTGCTCTATCACTCAACGGCACCCCGGGGTTGCGCGCGGACCGACACGCGGCCCCTCGCCAGACCGACGGTCCCAACGAGGTCAAGACGATCGACCCAGCCGAAAAGTCAGGATGTCGAGCCGAGACGACCTGCGTGACCGAGGCAATTGCGGACCCAAGCTAACTGTCGTTGCCGGGATCGCCACCGCGATGCAGCAATCGGGTGTGGCCGGGCGAGACATAACCGGGAGCAATGAAATATTATCGAAAACTGCGAAGGCAGTAGATGTCGCCCCTGCGTCAGTCGTCCAATGACGGGCCGCTTCCAGCGTCTTAACCCCGAGCCACCCGCCCTGCACGAGGCCGACGCGCCTCAGGCCAAGAGACGGGCAGGGTTCATGCGGTCAGGTTTTTCACGTTCACGCGCCGATGCCAGCCTATCATGGGGCGGTGCAGGATCGATCCCGGAGCAGGCCGGATCGGGCCGCCAGGGGCATGACGCGGGCTGAAATCAGGCAGCAGGCTTGACTCTGCTCACGAAATCTCTATTTCACCCTCGTGGCAATCAAAGTTCTACAGCCGCGCCATCGCTTCAATCTGGCCCGCGCCGTCTGGACGCGGGCAAGTCGTGTTTCCAACAATGAAACGCGCAAACCACGGCAATCACCGGGCACTGGCCCGGACATCCGTAACGGAACAAACCGACACACATGGCAGCATCCGCCACCGCGCGCGCCGCAAGAGCCCGCGCAAGACCATTTCCGGGGCGAAGATTTCGCCTCTCTCCTCGACGAAACCCTCGGCAGCGACACTGGCTTCGACGGCTCCGTCGTCACCGGCCGGGTCGTCCGCCTCACCGACGAATTCGCCATCGTCGATGTCGGCCTGAAGTCCGAGGGCCGCGTCGCCCTCAAGGAATTCGGCCCGCCCGGCGCCAAGCCGGACGTCAAGCCCGGCGACATGATCGAGCTTTACGTCGAGCGGTACGAAGACCGCGACGGCTCGATCATCCTGTCGCGCGAAAAGGCCCGCCGCGAAGAAGCCTGGACCAATCTCGAAAAGGCGTTCGAGGCGCAGAAGCGCGTCAACGGCACGATCTACGGCCGGGTCAAGGGCGGCTTCACCGTCGATCTCGGCGGCGCGGTCGCGTTCCTGCCCGGCAGCCAGGTCGATATCCGCCCGGTGCGCGACGTCGGCCCGCTGATGGGCACGCCGCAGCCGTTCCAGATCCTGAAGATGGACCGGGCGCGCGGCAACATCGTCGTGTCCCGCCGCGCCGTGCTGGAAGAAACCCGCGCCGAACAGCGCAGCGAACTGATCCAGGGCCTCAAGGAAGGCATGATCCTGGACGGCGTGGTGAAGAACATCACCGACTACGGCGCCTTCGTGGATCTCGGCGGCGTCGATGGCCTGCTGCACGTCACCGACATCGCCTGGCGCCGCATCAACCACCCGTCCGAGGCCCTGACCATCGGCCAGCAGGTCAAGGTGCAGGTCATCCGCTTCAACTCCGACACCCAGCGCATCAGCCTGGGCATGAAGCAGCTGGAAGCCGATCCGTGGGAAGGCGTCGCCGCGAAGTATCCGCCCGGTGCGAAATACTCCGGCCGCGTCACCAACATCACCGACTACGGCGCCTTCGTGGAGCTGGAGCCGGGGGTCGAGGGCCTGGTGCACGTGTCCGAAATGTCCTGGACGAAGAAGAACGTCCATCCCGGCAAGATCGTCTCCACCAGCCAGGAAGTGGACGTCATGGTGCTGGACGTCGACAGCTCCAAGCGGCGCATTTCGCTGGGCCTCAAGCAGGTTCAGCGCAACCCGTGGGAGCAGTTCGTCGAGGAGCATCCGATCGGCTCCGAGGTCGAGGGCGAAATCCGCAACATCACGGAGTTCGGCCTGTTCATCGGCCTGTCGGCGGATATCGACGGCATGATCCACATGTCCGACCTGTCCTGGGACGACGCCGGCGAGACCGCGATGGCCGGCTACGAAAAGGGCCAGATCGTCAAGGCCAAGGTGCTCGACGTCGATGTCGAGAAGGAGCGCATCAGCCTCGGCATCAAGCAGATGCGTGACGACCCGGCGGCGACCATCCTCGACACCGTCCACAAGGGCGACGTCGTGACCTGCGTCGTCAGCGCGGTCCAGGCCAACGGCATCGAGGTCAAGGTCAACGACGTGCTGACCGGCTTCATCCGCCGCGCCGAACTGGCCCGTGACAAGGGCGATCAGCGCCCCGACCGCTTCGCCGTCGGCGAAAAGGTCGATGCCAAGATCACCGCGGTCGATCGTCAGTCGCGCAAGCTGACGCTGACCATCAAGGGCAAGGAAGTCGAGGAAGAGAAGCAGGCGATGGCCGAATTCGGTTCGTCCGACTCCGGCGCCTCGCTGGGCGACATCCTGGGTGCCGCGATCCGTCGCCGCAACCAGCTCGCCCAAGACAGCTAAACTGACGATCGTGCCATCAGCGCCAAAGGTACCTCGTGACAGCAATGTCGCTGGAAACTGATCTGCTACTGGACAGGCGGCGCCTCAAGCGCCGCCTCGTCTTTTGGCGGGTGTTCTCTGTTGCTTGCCCTGGTTGTCGCGGCGCTTGGCGGGATTGCGCGGTGCCGGATCTGGCGCCCGACGGGTGCGCACATCACCCGCGTGTCGGTCAACGGCCTGATCACCGAAGACCGCAAGGTGACCGAGGCGATCGACGCGCTGGCCGACGACAACTCACGTCAAGGCGGTGATCCTGTCGATCGACAGCCCAGGCGGCAGCGTCGCCGGCGGCGAAACCCTGCACGACGCGATTGCCCGGGTTGCCGCGAAAAAGCCGGTTGTGGTCACGATGGGCGGCCTCGCGGCCTCGGCCGGCTACATGATCGCGATGCCCGCCAACCGGATTTTCGCCCGTGAGGCCACTCTGACCGGCTCGATCGGCGTCCTGCTCGAAACCGGCGAGGTCTCCGGCCTGCTGGGCAAGCTCGGGATCACCGCCGAGGTGGTCCGCTCCGGCCCGCTGAAGGATGAACCGAGCCTGGTGCGGCCGTTGTCGCCTGCCGGGCAAGAGGTGCTGCAGGGGCTGGTCAACGACATGTACGACCAGTTCGTCGAACATGGTCGCCGCTGGCCGTCATATGGACCCGGCCAAGGTTCGCTCGCTGGCCGACGGACGCGCCTACACCGGCCGCCAGGCGCTTGGCGCTTGGCTTGGTCGATGCGATCGGCGGCGAGCACGAAGCCAAGGACTGGCTGACGTCGGCGAAAGGGATTACCGGCCGATCTGCCGGTCCAGGATCTCCCGGATCGCGGCTTCGCCAGCCGTGCGTTGTCCGGCCAGCTTGGCATGATGGTCCAGGAGCGTTTGGAAAACGCTGATTTCACAAAGCCTTAGTCTTGACGGCGCGTCTGGCCGTCTGGCAACGTTCCGGAAGCTGATCCCCGGGGGAAGCCTTGACAAAATCCGAACTGATCGCGGAGTTGGCGGCCGCCAATCCGCATTTGCGCGGCCAGGATGTGGAAACCATCGTCGCCACGATCTTCGAAGAGATAACCTTCGCCCTCGCCCGGGGAGAACGGGTGGAGCTGCGCGGCTTCGGCGCTTTCACGGTCAAGCACCGTGATGCTCGCACCGGACGCAACCCAAGGACGGGCGCCTCCGTTTCGGTGGATGAAAAATCCGTTCCCTTCTTCAAGGCCGGCAAGGAACTGCGGCTGCGGGTGAATGCCGGCAAGATTCCCCGCGCCAGTGGCGGAGCGCAAATCAGGCCTGAGAGGTTCGCGTCACCCATGCTGTTCCTGATCGTCACCTTCGTCCTGTGCCTGCCGCTGGTGCTGTTCGCGCTGTCGAACACCGAGATCGGTCAGGCTGGGTATATGGCCGACGGATTATAGCCTGGAGGTGCATCTCTCGCTCGCCATCCTGGTCGCCATGGCGGTCGCTTTCCTGCTTGGTGCACTGGTGGTGTGGGTGTCCGGAACTGTCGCAGCGGCGGCGGGCGCGCACGGGCCGAACGGGCGGTGCGTCATGCTGGAAGCCAGATCGAGGACACTGAAGGCCCGCGTGGCGCCGCGCCGATGTCGCCATGCCGCCCGCGGCCTGATGCCGTCCGGCAAGCGGCTGATCGTCGCGCTGGACACGGCGGATGCCAGCCAAGCCCGGTCATGGGCCGAGGCCGTTGCGCCGCATGCCGGTCTGCTGAAGCTGGGCCTGGAATTTTTCCTGGCGAACGGCGCGGAGGGTTTCCGGCAAGATCCCGGGTGCGCCGATCTTCCTGGACCTGAAGCTGCACGACATTCCGAACACCGTGGCCGGCGCCGTCCGGGCGGTGCTGCCGCTGCGGCCCAGGATGCTGACCGTCCATGCGTCCGGTGGTTCGGCGATGATCCGGGCAGCGCATCAGGCTGCCGCACAGCGCGGGTCCGGATCGACCGATGATCCTGGCGGTCACCGTGCTGACCAGCCTGACCAGACCGACCTTCATAGCTATCGGTGTGTGCCGCCACAGCCGGCGAACAGGTGCTGCGCCTCGGCCGCCTCGCCATCGAGGCCGGAGCGGATGGGCTGGTCTGCAGCCCGCTGGAGGTTGCCATGCTGCGTCAGGCACTGGGTCCGGCGGTCAAGCTGGTCGTGCCCGGCATCCGCCCCGAAGGAGCAGCATGCGGGCGATCAGGCCCGCACGATGACCCCGGCCCAGGCGGTCGCGGCAGGCGCCGACTGGATTGTGGTTGGCCGTCCGATCACCGAGCGCCCGCGACCCGCGGCCGGCGGCAGCGGACATCGCCGCCAGTCTCCGATGACCCAGGTCAAGATCTGCGGCATCAATGATGCGGCCGCTTTCGATACCGCGGTCGAGGCCGGCGCCGACTGGGTGGGTTTCGTGTTCTTTCCGCCCTCCCCGCGCTATGTGACACCCATGGCCGCCATGGCACTATCGGCTCGAAGGGTGGCCGGACCGCCGCGCGTCGGCTTATTCGTGGACCCGACCGTGGCGATGATCGCGCAGGTCCTCGATACCGTCCAACTTGACGTCACTGCAGATCTACGGGGCGATAGACGATCTGGGAATGATAAGGCAGCGCTTCGGCCTGCCGATCTGGCGTGCAGTCGCTGTCGATAAAGTCAGCGACCTGCCGACGCACCCCCAACATGCGGAAAGGCTCGTGCTGGAGGCCAAGCCGCCACCGGGAGCCAGTCGGCCGGGCGGGAATGCGACAACCTTCGACTGGCCCGTCCTGCAAGGCTGGACCGCGCCTACGCCGTGGATACTGGCCGGGGGTTTGACGCCCGATAACGTCGCCAGGGCAATTCAGGTCACAGGCGCTGAGGCCGTCGATGTTTCATCGGGGGTTGAGAGCGGCAAAGGGATCAAGGATCCGGCACTGATCCGAGCCTTCATTGCCGCCGCAAAGAGCGCTGGGCAACGATAGGCTCCTGTCCCGAATAGCAACAACCAACCTCTACCCGAATATAGCTAATGGAGCTGGAGCAATCCGGAGACGTGACCCACCGTTGCAGGCTTGATCAGGCTCGCGGAGGCGACCCGTACCGAATGCAGGCTGCCCTCGATCTCCCGTTTCCAAAATTCCAGAAACTTGTGCAGCACTGGGTAACGTGGCGCGATGTCGAGGTCTTGCCAGATATAAGTCTGGAGTACGTTCGGATGGTCCGGCAGATGGTAAAGAATTTCAGCGGTGGTCAGGCGATAATCTTGCAACTGCCGAGCTAGGCTCATGATGTTCCTGCGTCCTTTCCAAGCGCGTGTCCTGGTTAGGTCGTATCCGGGCGCTGCCCCGGACCAGCGATACCTGCCAGATGACAACATGATGTCGGAGAAACTCTGCTATGTGCAACCAGAAACACAACAAATTCAAGAACTTAGCACTCGACACAAAAGAGTGCTGCTAGTACTTGACTTGGAGCCGAAGCGGGGCTAGATCGCTGGCACTCCCAATGAGGGAGTGCTAACAATCGGCAGGGTGCTTACGGAAGGCCCGGGTCCGATTGGAGCGATCCATTCAATCACTGACTGAGAACGAACTCAGGAGCGTCATAAAATGAGTTTCCGCCCCCTGCATGACCGGGTCGTAGTCCGGCGTCTGACCGCCGAAGAAAAGACCGCCGGTGGAATCATCATCCCCGACACGGCCAAGGAAAAGCCGATGGAAGGCGAAGTCATCGCCGTGGGCCCTGGCGCCCGTAACGAAGCAGGCCAGCTCGTCGCCCTCGACGTGAAGGCGGGCGACAAGATCCTGTTCGGCAAGTGGTCCGGCACGGAAGTGAAGCTTGATGGTGAGGAACTTCTGATCATGAAGGAGTCCGACATCATGGGCATCATCACGGGCACCGCTGCTTCCGGCAAGAAGAAGGCCGCTTAAGCGGTCTCGCCTTCTCTCCACAGTTACAGATAGATAGACGAGGGAAATCGAATAATGGCTGCAAAGGACGTTCGCTTCGGCGGCGAAGCCCGCCAGCGCATGCTGCGTGGCGTGGATATCCTGGCTGACGCTGTCAAGGTGACGCTGGGTCCCAAGGGTCGCAACGTTGTGCTGGACAAGAGCTTCGGGGCGCCTCGGATCACCAAGGACGGTGTGACGGTCGCCAAGGAAATCGAGCTTGCCGACAAGTTCGAGAACATGGGCGCCCAGATGGTGCGCGAAGTGGCCTCGAAGACCAATGACGTCGCCGGCGACGGCACCACCACCGCCACGGTGCTGGCGCAGTCTATCGTTCGCGAAGGCGCCAAGGCGGTTGCCGCGGGCATGAACCCGATGGACCTCAAGCGCGGCATCGACAAGGCCGTCGCCGCCGTCGTCGAAGAGCTGAAGAAGCGCACCAAGAAGATCACGACCCCGGCTGAGACCGCGCAGGTTGGCACCATTTCCGCCAACGGCGAGGCCGAGATCGGCAAGATGATCTCCGAAGCGATGCAGAAGGTCGGCAACGAGGGTGTCATCACCGTCGAAGAAGCCAAGGGCATCCAGACTGAGCTTGACGTCGTCGAGGGCATGCAGTTCGACCGCGGCTATGTCTCCCCGTATTTCATCACGAATGCGGAGAAGATGATCGCGGAGATGGATCAGCCGTACATCCTGATCCACGAAAAGAAGCTGTCCGGCCTGCAGCCGATGCTGCCGCTGCTGGAGAGCATCGTGCAGTCCGGCCGTCCGCTGGTGATCATCGCCGAAGACGTCGAGGGTGAGGCCCTGGCGACTCTGGTCGTGAACAAGCTGCGCGGCGGGCTGAAGGTCGCGGCCGTGAAGGCGCCTGGCTTCGGTGATCGTCGCAAGGCGATGCTGGAAGACATCGCGATCCTGACCGGTGGCACCGTGATCAGCGAAGACCTTGGCATCAAGCTTGAGAACGTGAAGCTCGCGGACCTCGGCAAGGCCAAGAAGATCCTGATCGAGAAGGAAAACACCACGATCGTCGAAGGCTCTGGCAAGAAGAACGACATCCAGGGCCGTTGCGGCCAGATCCGTGCGCAGATCGAGGAAACCACCTCGGACTACGACCGCGAGAAGCTGCAAGAGCGTCTGGCGAAGCTGGCCGGTGGCGTTGCCGTCATCCGCGTCGGTGGCAGCACCGAAGTGGAAGTGAAGGAGCGCAAGGATCGCGTGGACGACAGCCTGCACGCCACGCGCGCCGCGGTCGAGGAAGGTATCGTTCCGGGCGGCGGTGTTGCCCTGGCGCGTGCGTCCCTGATCCTGAGCAAGGTCAAGGCCGACAACGACGACCAGCGCTTCGGGATCGAGATCGTCCGCAAGGCGATCCAGACCCCGCTGCGCCAGATCGCCGAGAACGCTGGTGAAGACGGTGCCGTGATCGCCGGCAAGACGCTGGAGAAGGACGAATACAACTTCGGCTTCGACGCGCAGTCCGGCGAGTTCAAGGACCTGGTTAAGGCCGGCATTATCGACCCGACGAAGGTTGTGCGCACGGCGCTGCAGGATGCGGCTTCGGTTTCCGGCCTGCTGATCACCACCGAAGCAATGGTGGCCGAGCGTCCGGAGAAAAAGAGCGCCGGCGGAATGCCCCCGGGTGGCGGCGGCATGGGCGGAATGGGCGGCATGGGCGACATGGATTTCTAATCACTGTCGCTACGCCTTCGACGAAAGCGGGTCGCATCTGCAAGGGTTCGGCCCGTTTCTTTTGGGGAATGGCCTCTTCCAGAATCGCGACGCGAGGTAACCCATATCGACGCTTCGGCCCGGGTCCTCACAGGTCGGACGTGGACGTCAGGCGAACGCCTTGGAATTCCGGAAAAATCGTCAGTTATCCGCCTGTCAGATATATCGCGGAGTAAGCGGTCGGATCATCGCGAGGTGGTTGATCCGCCGTACCCTATGCTCGCCTGCGCGTCGGTCTGGCTTGAGGCCTGGGACGGTGGAAAGGTCCAGCAGGATCTCGCCAAGACCCGAGGGCCCGCCGCTCTCCAGCGATGCGCCGGCGCGGGCGACTTTCGATAGGATTCTGTCGCACGCATCTGGTGCGGCGCTTCCTGTCGAATCGTGGAGTTCAGAGTGCCGAGTGCGTTGTCCGACATGGGAGGATGCCTTCCGGTCTGTTTGCAGCAGCGGAGGCGAGCTTACGATCGTGTTCTGATTGCGCGCTGTGACCTGAGGCACTCGGTGACGGTACGCGTGGCCGCACCTTCCCGTTCCGGTCGCTGACTGTTGACCGCCGTCACATTCCAGCCGCCAAGTCGTGTGTTTCTGGCCGTGCCCATGGACAACTTTTCAACCGGTTCAGTCTAGCTTCTGATTGCGGTCAGTCTCCGCTGTGGCCCAACCAGCAGATGCCAGGTCCGGTTCCGGAGCACTCTCCGCCCCCATCGTCCCGCCGGAAAACCTCAGCCTGATTGTTTGGGTTGGGCAACGCCACCCGTTCATACGGGTTATGTGAGCCGCACGTGCCGTGGGCTTTCATGGATCAGACCCTACTCCGCAACCGCCGCCTCCAACGTTGGAGCAGCAGGCTCGGGTTGGCTCGCACGATCCCCGGTCGAATCGCGGTCGACAGCGGCGACCGGCAGTGTGGGAGCGGCGGGCTTCTTTGGTTGCGGCAACGGTGGCACCCAGGGTCGGTCCCCCCGCTCCCACCGGTCCGTCATAACCCGAGCGCCGTCGGCGTTCAGCCAGATCGCGGCGCTGCCGTAGCGCCAGACGGTGAAGCGGTCCACCAGCTTTGGCCATGGCTTCGGACACAGGCCGCGCGCCGGCTCTGCCGAAACAATAACCGACGCCTGATCACAATGTTTCGGATGCAGCGCGCCGCGTGACAGCAGCGCACCGGGCCGGTCCGGATAGGGACGCAGCAGGCAGGCATCCTGTTCGCATTGAATAACGTCAGCCAGATCATTTGGTACTGGCTGGAACGACCCCGCGTCCCAATACTGCACCCAGGCATCGCGGGTGAACTTCGATCCGCCCTGAGCCATTTGCAGGAACGCTCCCCGCGAAGTCCGGACCGCGATCAGCCTGCCATCGGCCGAAACCAGCAGGTCTGGCGGACGGTCCACCAGCGGCGACGCCAATCCCGCCAGCATGACCACAATCCCGGCAAGACGGCGGCGCGTCCGCCACAACCCCAGCCAGGCCAGTCCCAGCGAGAACACACACAGTCCCCAGGCCGGTATATGCGGCACACCGAATGTCGCGTCCGGCAGAGCCGATGTTGCACGTGCTACCCACACCACCGCCTCGGCGCCCCAACCCATGGGTACCAGCGCCAGCGCTTCCAGATGCAGCGGCATCAGGAACAGCGCGATCAAGCCTGCCGGCATCACCCACATCGCGGTCAGCGGCACCGCGACCATGTTTGCCAGTACGAAGTAAACCTGCACGTGCCCGAAATGATAAGCGCCGAACGGTGCCGACGCCGTACCAGCCAGAGCACTGGTCAAAGCCAGCGCTACCACATGTGCCAGCAGCTTTCGGTGCCATTGCTCGCCATGGAGTTTGCGCAGCCATGGGCGCAGCGCCTCGTATCCTGCGATCAGCGCCAGAACCGCCGAAAAGCTCATCTGAAACGAGACCCCCGGCACTTCCTGCGGTGCGATCAGCATCAACACCACGGCGGCCAGACCCAGCCCCCGCAGTGAAAATGGCCGGCGATCCGCCATCAGAGCAACCGTGAACAGGCAAGCCATGACGAAGCTGCGGATGATCGGCACGTGCATGCCGGTCAGCACCATATAGGCGGCTCCGGCTGCCAACGCGCAAAGCGCCGCCAGCTTCTTGGTGGGCCAGAACAGGCTGGCGCGCTCGCTCAACGCAAACCCGAGGCGGGACAACGTCAGGGCAAATCCCATGACAATTCCGATATGCAGTCCAGCCACCGCGAGCAGGTGGGCCAGCCCGGAATCCCGAAATGCCGCGTGATCTGCCTCGGGGATCGCCATCGATGCACCAGTGAGCAACGTCACCGAAACGGCGCCGGCGGCACCGGGGATTACAGCGACGACCCGGCCGGCGATGGTTTCCCGCAGCCACTGCATGAACCGCATCGGACCTGACGGCACCGCCTGTGCTGTCCGTTCGGCTTTGCCCAAGGCGTAACCCGATCCGCCAAGACCCGCATAGAACGCATCGCGTTGCAGGTCCCAGCCGCCTGGATAAGACGGAGCCGCCGGCGGTCGAACCAACGCCCGGATGCGAACCGAGTCGCCGGTCGCCAGTGCGCCGTCATCCTTCTTTTGCAGCCGAACCCGCACCGATCGCCGCAACGGTTCGGCGGAACCATCCAACCAAGCCGGCTGGATGGTAATCCGGCGTCCCTCCGGCAGCGCCTCCACCGCCCGGATTGTGCCCGTAACGATGGTGGCGTGTGTCGGCAGGTTCGCCTCGATCGGCGGAGCCCGCGCGGTTGCCAGTTGCCCCGCCGAGAAACCAAGAACCACCGCGGCGCATGGTCCAAACAGCCACCGCAGGTCCGCCAACCAGACCGCAAGGCCCAACAAAGGCATAGCAATCAGGGGTCCCAGCCAAACCGCGGGCTCGAACTGAAGCATGTAATACCCCAGCACCCCGGCACCCATGAACACCGGCAGCCATACCGCAAGCCTCTCTCGCTCGGTGTCGAGCCAGGCGTCCAACGCGGCTTTCGGGACGGCGATCAGCCTCATGCGAAACAGACTAGGCATAGAACCGTCTACAAAGAGTGAACGGCTCGTCCGGACGGCACTCGCGTCAGGTTGACCCACCTTATTCCCTTGAATTCTATCGCCGTTGCGATGATTCCTGCTTTCAAGTGCTTCCGTGGCAGACGGCAGCGCTCTAGACGATGGCCATGACCGTCCGCACCCGCTTTGCCCCCAGCCCAACCGGCCCGCTGCACATCGGCGGCGTCCGAACCGCATTGTTCAATTACCTGTATAGCCGCCACCACGGCGGCGAGTTCCTGCTGCGTATCGAGGATACCGACCGCGAACGCAGCACCGAGGCCGCTACCCAAGGCATCATTGAAAGCCTGGACTGGCTGGGTCTGGAGCCGCGACGGGCAAACCGGTGTTCCAGTCCGCACCGCATGGCAACGGCATGCCGAGGTCGCGCGCCAACTGCTGGCGACCGGCAATGCCTACTACTGCTACTGCACGCCGGAAGAGCTGAACCGCGGAGCGCGAACAGGCTCGGCTGGAAAAGCGCGTCTGGCGCTATGACGGACGATGGCGCGACCGCGATCCGTCAGAGGCGCCAGCGGGCGTGACGCCGGTAATCCGCCTGAAAAGCCAGCGCGACGGCGAAACCGTGCTGGAGGACCTGGTGCAGGGCCAGGTCCGCGTCGCCAACGCCGAACTGGATGACATGATCATCCTGCGCAGCGATGGAACGCCGATGTACAACCACTCGGTGGTGGTTGACGACCACGACATGGAAATCACCCATGTCATCCGTGGCGACGACCATCTGACCAATACATTCCGCCAGATCCAGGTCTATCGCGCCATGGGCTGGGATCTGCCCCGCTTTGCCCACATCCCGCTGATCCACGGCGCCGACGGTGCGAAACTGTCGAAGCGGCACGGCGCGCAGTTCGCGCTGGAGTTCCGCGAGCAGGGCATTCCTGCCGGAAGCGCTATGCAACTACCTGCTGCGCTTGGGCTGGTCGCATGGCGACCTGGAAGTTGTCGGCCGCGAACGAGGCGATCCGCCTGTTCGACATCAGTCGATGTCAATCGCGGCGCCGTCGCGGATGGACTACGCCAAGCTGACCAACCTGAATGGTGTCTACATCCGTCAGGCCGACGATGACCGGCTGACCAAGGACGTGCTGGAACGGCTCGCGCATCGTCCCGACCTGTCGCTGGGCAGCCGAGCGGCGGAGCGTGTCCGGGCGCTGATGCCGGCGTTGAAGGAGCGCGCGAAGACGCTGGTCGAACTCGCCGATTCCGCGGCTTTCCTGGCCCGGGTGGTGCCGCTGCCGATGGAGCCGAAAGCCGCTGCCGCCCTGACTGCCGAGGCTCGGCTGATGCTGCGCGACGTTGCGTCGTCGCTGGCAGGAGACGGATTTTTCGACGCAGGCGATCGACGCAGCGTTACGCGGCTTCGCCGAGCGGAGCGGCCTGAAGCTGGGTCAGGTCGCCCAGCCGCTGCGTGCGGCGCTGACCGGCAGCACCGTCAGCCCGGGCATCGATGCAACCCTGGCGGCACTGGGCCGAGAAGAATCCCTGGCCCGGATTGCCGCCGCATCCGTCTGACGCCGCGTCGGCCAGGCCGGGAACCAACCGGTTGATAAAGTCGCTCGCGAAAGCAATGGGCAAAGCCATGTGGTGCCCCACAGTCAGGTTGAGAGCAGTATGCAAGTCGCTTCGGGTGTTAACGGTCCATAAAGGATTTCTCTCTAAGCAGACCGCTTCCCAGTGGTGGAGAGGCGGATGCGAACGATCAACAGCAAGACGACCCGTTGGCTGCTGCCCGCCAGCATGGCGGTTGCCTGCTTCCTGACGGCTGTGACCACGGTGAATGCGATAGCGGACCTTGCGCGACCGGAGCCTCGGATCGGCGACATCATCGCCTTCACCCCGTCAACCGCAGTTTCCCCACTTGCCGTCACAAGGTTGATCGTTCATCGGCAAGACCAGTTCGGCTGCGTGCTTGACTTAAGTACTCTGCTCCATTCCGGCGGCAGCCTGGTTGTCGAGTCCCAGACCGCCGGCGACACCGCCGCCTATCATGTTCACTGGGCCGGATCGCGCACGAGCGCCGACCCAGGAAACTGTGGTAGTGACGCCGACCTGATCGTCGATCACCGCGATCTTGATATCCTGGCGTTTTCCGCCGGCGGCTTTGGGGTTCCGCCCAGGCGCATGCCGGTCTTCGGCTATGATGTCGTCAACTGATTCGCCAACTGATCAAGTATCCTCACCAAGCGCTCGCCGCCGTAGCAGGCGCAGACGCTCCTCCCCGCCCGGGGTTTTTGGATCCAGCTCCATCACCTTCTGCCACGCGGTATAAGCGCCCTTCCAATCCTCCCGCGCTGCGGAGATGTCTGCGAGGGTGCGAAAGGCCGAAAAATCCCGAGGCTCGCGCCTGACAGTTTCTTCCAGGTCATGGATTGCGCCATTGACGTCACCCGCGTGGTAACGGGCGCGGGCGCGCTGGTGCCAGGCCTCCGCCAGATCTGGCTGCAGGGTTATCGCGTCAGAGAATGAATCGACCGCCTCGCCGTCCTCGCCTGCCTGAAGCGAGCGCAGCCCGCGGCTCAGCAGCAAGGTCACCGCTGGTGAACCGGCTCCCAGCCATATCTGTTCCAACTGGGCTTCCAACCCGGCAGCCGACTGCTCGTCGGGCGCTGTCTTCAATGCATCAAGCAAACGATCGGTCGCCGCCCGGTTGTCGGCCGCAGGTTGCGCTTGCGCGGCAACACAGACGGCCAGGCACCAAATGCCAGCGGCGAGCCCCGGTCGGAAATGTCGCATTTCAGCCTGGAACCCCGGGCGGTCGTGGGCCACCCGCCATCCAGTCCAAGAGTTCCACGGTATGCACGACCGGCAGCGCGTCGCCGGACAACTGGGTGATGCAGCCAATGTTGCCCGCGGCGATCAGATCCGGCTTGATCGCCTTCAAATTCCCCAGTTTGCGCTCCCTCAGCCGACCGGCGATCTCGGGTTGCAACAGATTATAGGTCCCAGCCGATCCGCAGCAGATATGCGGTTCCTTCGGTTCCACCACCCGGAAACCGGCACGGGCCAACAAGGCCTTCGGTTGGGTTGTCACCTGCTGGCCATGCTGCAAGCTGCACGCCGAGTGATAGGCAACGGTCACACCAGGCTTATCCCGGGTCGGCTCGTAGCCGATGCGGGACAGGAACTCCGTCACGTCCAGCGTCAGATCAGCGATTTTTTCAGCCTGAAGTCGCACAGGTTCGGCCGCCGCGCGAAACATGAAGCCGTAATCCTTGACGGTCGTGCCACAGCCCGACGCATTGATAATAATCGCGTCCAGGTCGGTTTCGCGGGACCAAGCCTCGATATTGGCGCGCGCCAGCGCCATCGCCCGGTCGTGTTGACCCGTATGATGGTTCAGTGCGCCGCAGCACCCGGCTCCCTCCGACACCACGACCTCCACGCCCAGCCGTGTCAGCAGCCGGATCGTCGCCTCGTTGATGCGCGGCATCAGCACCTGTTGGGCGCAACCGGTGAGGAGCGCGACCCGTGCCTTTCGCTGCCCTGCGGCAGGATAAACACGCGGCCGCTCGATCCGGCTCGGTGGCAGGGTCGTCGGAGCAAGCGCCAACATCGCGCGCAGCCGCTGCGCCAGCATCGACTGGCCTGGGATCAGCCTGCCGAATGGGCGGGCAAATCGGGCGCCGGTCAGTGCGAGGCGAAACAACCCCGGACGCGGCAGCAGGAACCCCAGAGTGGATCGCAGCAGCCGTTCGGCCAGCGGACGGCGGTAGGTCTGCTCGATATAGGTGCGAGCATGATCGACCAGGTGCATGTAGTTCACGCCGGAAGGGCATGTGGTCATGCAAGACAGGCAGGAAAGGCAACGGTCAACATGGCGGACCACTTCTTCGGTCGCGGGTCGTCCGGTCTCCAGCATGTCCTTGATCAGGTAGATACGGCCCCGCGGGCTGTCGAGTTCATCGCCCAGCAGCAGAAATGTCGGACACGTCGCGGTGCACATCCCGCAATGAACGCAGGTGCGCAAGACCGCGTTGGATGAAGCGGTGTCCGGATCGCGAAGCTGTTCGGCGGTGAAATTTGTTTGCATAACCCAGCTACTCGAAGTTTTTCATGGGCGGCAGCGTATGCTGCTGCTGACAGATCATCAGGCCCAGGCTGCCGACCGCGATCAGAAAGTCGACCCGGGACAGCCAGGGATTCTCATGGTTATGTAGTGCGACGATGCGGCCGGGGACGAAACACATCATCAAAGCCCCGCGTAAAGACGCCCCGGATTGAGAATGCCCGCTGGGTCCATCGCCGCTTTCACCTCCCGGGTGATACGTGCGAGTGGCGCCACTTCATCCGGCACAACACGAACCGCCCCGCGCAATGTATCGGGTGCCCGCAGTAACGTCCAAGTGCCACCCGCTTGCCTCGCCGCCGCTTCGACTGCCGCGTGGGTATCAGTCGTCAGCCGGACCGGCAAGCCAGACGAGACCGCCACCCCAGTCAAGAAACCCCGCGACCCCGCGCGGCTGCAGCGCTTTCAGAACCGACGGTCCCGCCGAGGGTCGCACCGACACGCGCCATACCGCGTCGTCCCGGTCCGCCGCCAGCGCCCGCGCGTCTCGAACATGCTTCCAAACCAGGCGCGAGGCTTCCGTATCAAGCACCAACGAATGCGCCTGTGCGAACTGATCCTTCAGCCGCCCAATACGATAATTTACCGACGGCGCGAATTCCTCAATCCGGATCAACGTTGCCGAACCACTGACCCCGGTTAGACCCGGCACCTGAGCAACCGCGTCAGCAGGCAGCCAGGCTGCGCCGGAAACCCCGAACGGCGAACCCAACGCCGCGGACATGGCGTCGACAGCTTCCTTGGCATCCAGCCCAGCCAGGACAAGCGTGCCGACGGCTTCGGGGGCAGGCAGAACTTTCAAGGTGATTTCGGTGATCACGCCCAGCGTGCCATGGCTTCCGGTCAGCAACTTGCACAAGTCCAGACCAGTCACGTTCTTCAGCACCCGCCCGCCGGAACGAATGACCTCGGCCCGACCCGTCACGGCGCGAATACCCATGACATGGTCGCGCATCGCGCCCCAGGCGACCCGGCGTGGCCCCGATAGGTTGGTGGCGACAACGCCGCCCAGTGTCTGCGGTTTGCCGGTGGCGCCAAGCAGGTCCGAAAGGTCAGGCGGTTCGGCGATCAGGTGCTGGCCACCGACCGCCAGCGCGGCCTCGATCTCCGGCAATGGCGTGCCAGCCCAGGCGGAGATGATCAGTTCCTTCGGCGCGTACAGGTTGATGCCAGACAGACCGGACGCCGAGAGCGTGCGCGCCGCCTGGACGGGGCGAAGCATTGCCGCCTTCGTGCCGTTACCCTGAATAAGCAAAGGTTCGCGGGAGCGCGCGGCCTCGGCGATTGCGGCGACGATCGAATCCTCGCTGGTCATGCGGCCTGAGGAAGTACGGGTTGGGGCAGCGGGACAGCTTCGGGCTCGAGCAGCGGAAACACCTTGCTGGGGTTCAGCAGCCAGTCAGGGTCAAAGGCCGATTTCAGGCGGCGCTGCTGTTGCAGCTCATGGGGCAGAAACTGAACCGACATAAGGTCGCGCTTTTCAACGCCCACACCGTGCTCGCCGGTCAGGCAGCCGCCGACTTCCACGCACAATTTCAGGATGTCGGCACCAAACGCTTCAGCCTTGTGAAAGCTGGTCGGGTCGTTGGCGTCGAACATGATCAGCGGATGGAGGTTGCCGTCGCCCGCATGGAAGATGTTTGCGACCTTCAGTCCGTAGCTGTCGGACATCTCCTGTATGCGACGGAGCACCAGAGGCAGTTGGCTGGTTGGGATGGTCCCGTCCATGCACAGATAATCAGGGCTGATCCGTCCGACGGCACCAAACGCGCCTTTGCGGCCTTTCCAGATCGCCAGCGATTCCTCCGCCGACTGCGACACTTTCAGGCTGATCGGATCGAATTTCTGGCAGATGGCGGAGAGCTGGCCCAGCAGGCGATCCTGTTCCTCGGCGCTGCCCTCGACCTCGATAATCAGCATGGCCTCCGCATCCAGCGGATAACCGGCATGGGCAAACGCCTCGCAGGCATGGATGGCAGGCCGGTCCATGAATTCCAGCGCCACCGGAATAATGCCGGAGGAAATGATCGAATCGACACAGGCCCCGGCGATTTCGTTCGACTTGAACGCCGCCAGCATCGCGCGGGCGCCTTCCGGGCCGCGCAGGATGCGGACGGTAACCTCGGTGACCACCGCAAGCATGCCCTCGCTGCCGGTAAGCAGACCGAGCCAGTCATAGCCGGCAGCATCGAGATGGGCACCGCCGATATCGATGATCTCGCCGTCAATGGTGACGATCTTGAGCCCCAGCAGATTGTTGGCGGTGACGCCGTATTTCAGGCAATGCGCGCCGCCGGAGTTCATGTTGACGTTGCCGCCGATCATGCAGGCAAGCTGGCTGGACGGGTCCGGCGCATAGAAGAAACCGTCAGCCGAGACGGCGTTGGTGATGCCGATATTGGTAACACCCGCCTGCACCACAGCACAGCGGTCGGGATAGTTGATATCCAGGATCTGGTTCATCCGCATCATGCCGACAACAACCGCGTCTTCCATCGGCAAGCGCGCCACCGGACAATGACGTTCCGGCGCCACGCGGCACCACACGCACGCCATTCTGATGGCAGTAACGGAGCACGGACGCCACCTGCTCGGTCGTTTCCGGCAACGCCACGGCAAGCGGCACCTGTCGATACGCCGAAAGCCCGTCGGTCTCATACGGCTTCAGGCGCAGCGGTTCGGCGATCAGCCCGGTCTCGGGCAGCAACGCACGCAGACCGGCGACGATGCTGTCGCGGCGGGCCATCACGTCAGGCTTCGGGTCCGGTTGACGGATCATGGGGCGTGCCTTTCCGAGTTGGAACTTTGCTCATGATATAGCGTCACCGCATGGTCGCGCCCAGGGGCGGTTCGCCCGGAGACAAACTTACCCGCTTTCCGTGATGACAATCGCGAACGACGCTCCCATCCAGACGGCTTGTGGTGTAAGCGTCGCCCATGGCTCCTCCCCTTCTCGCGCTTCAGGATATCGCCCTGACTTTCGGCACCGCACCGCTGCTGGCCGGCGCCGGCATCTCGGTCTCGGCCGGCGACCGCGTCTGCCTGGTTGGCCGCAACGGCTCCGGCAAATCCACGCTGCTGCGGATCGCCGCCGGCCTGGTCACGGCCGACTCCGGCCGGCGGTTCGCCCAACCCGGCGCCACGATCCGCTACCTGCCGCAGGAACCCGATTTCGCCGGCTTCGCCACCACACTGGACTATGTCGAAGCCGGCTTCGGTGACGCCGCCGCCGCCGACCACTACCGCGCCTCCTACCTGCTGGAACAACTCGGCCTGACCGGCGCCGAAGATCCGCTGAAACTGTCCGGCGGCGAGGCCCGACGCACCGCCCTCGCCCGCGTGCTGGCGCCGGAACCCGACATCCTGCTGCTGGACGAACCCACCAACCATCTCGACCTGCCCGGCATCGAGTGGCTGGAAGCCGAACTCGCCGGCATGCGCTCCGGCATCGTCCTGATCAGCCATGACCGGCGCCTGCTTGAACGGATCTCGCGCACCACCGTCTGGCTGGACCGCGGCGTCACCCGTGTGCTGGACCAGGGCTTTGCCCATTTCGAGAGCTGGCGCGACCAGGTGCTCGAACAGGAAGAAACCGAACGCCACAAGCTCGGGCGCAAGATCGTGATGGAGGAGGACTGGCTCCGCTACGGCGTGACCGCGCGCCGCAAGCGCAACCAGAAGCGCCTCGGCGACCTGCATGCTCTGCGCAAGAAACACAAGGAACAGCGCGGCGCCCTGGGCAAGGTGAAGCTGGAGGCAGCCGAGGCGGACCTGTCCGGCCGGCTGGTCACGGTGGCTGAAGGCGTCTCCAAGGCATACGGCGACCGGATCGTGGTGCGGGATTTTTCGACGCGCATCATTCGCGGCGACCGCGTCGGCATCGTCGGCCAGAACGGCGCCGGCAAGACCACGCTGCTCAACATGCTGACCGGCAAGCTAGCAGCCCGACACGCGGCGAGGTCAAGCTCGGCACCAACCTGGCCGAGGTCGAACTGGACCAGCGGCGCGAAACGCCTCGACCCGAACGCAGACGCTGTCGCAGACGCTGACCGGCGGGGCCGGCGATACGGTCACGGTCGGCGGCCAGAATCGCCACGTCGTCAGCTACATGAAGGACTTCCTGTTCGGCCCGGAACAGGCGAACACGCCCGGTCGGCGTGCTGTCCGGCGGGGAGCGTGGGCGGCTGACTCTGGCGCGGGCATTCGCCACCCCTTCCAACCTGATGGTGCTGGACGAACCGACCAACGATCTGGACCTGGAAACACTGGAACTGCTGCAGGAACGACTGGCGGATTATGCCGGCACCGTGCTGCTGGTCAGCCATGACCGCGATTTCCTCGATCGCGTCGTGACATCGGTCATCGCGACCGAAGGCGATGGGCGCTGGATCGAATATGCCGGCGGCTATTCCGACATGCTGGCTGCAGCGGGGCCCGGCCAAGCCGGTTGGCATATCAGGCGGCCGATCGCGCGGGTCGCGCAACGAGGCCGTTGTCAAGACCGCAAACCCGGAAAATGACCTTCAAGGACAAGCACGCACTGGAGACGTTACCTGCACGCATCGCTGCATTGGAGCAGGAAATCGCCCGTCTGAGCACGTTGCTCGCCGACCCCGCTCTCTACACCCGCCAGCCGGCACAGTTCGCGGATGCCACGAGGGCGTTGGAGGCAGCGCAGGATTTGTTGGCCCAGGCGGAGGAACAATGGTTAGCGCTCGAGATGCAGCGAGAGGCAACAGAAGGATCCTGACAGACTGGCTGCCTTCGCGGCGTGTCGACGGAACACGCAGTGCGCCTTGAGCGTGTCGCCCGTCGTGAGCCAAGGGATCACGCACGGCCCGGCTTAGCGGCGGAACCGCAAATCCAACCCGCGCGCGATCCACCCGGCTTCTATGGCATCGAGGTCGGTCAAACCGGATGGGTTTGCCTTTGACGGCGCGATCCCAATACGTGGCACCCCCTCAGTTTTCCAGACCCCCAACAGACGGCTCAATTCCTCGAGCGGTGCCACGTGGTCATCAACGCGAAGGTTGAGGTCCGGGAAATCCTCGGTCGTGATCATGAGCATCGCGGCCGACTGCTTGCCTCGCCGATCGCCGCCTGCAGCCTCACCTGCCAACATCGCGGCCATCAAGCGGTCGGGCATCGGCATATCCCGGTTCGCTTTCCATGCGGCCAGGGTCTCGGCGACTGTCGGTTCCCCTGTCAGCATGTTCCCGGCCACGCTGATCCCGCCCGCCGACACGCTGCCGCACCACCCGACGCAGTTCTGCCCCGTCCAGGCGGCGGTGCGACCATTCCTGTCGACGGCATGGACTTGGCGAATGCCCTTTCCGTCGTCACCCACCAGCGCGCCCTCGATCGCCGCGGCCGGCCCCAGCCCACGCTCCATCGCGTCCAGAATCGCCGGTCCGAGGTAGCGATTGGTCATTGACTGCGTCGACACCGCACCGACCCCGGCCCGCAGGAACGGACAAGACGCCCCCACCGCGAACGCCTTGGTCGCCACGGCAACGGCGAATGCTCCGGAGTTTGGATCATGTGCGACAATGGACCAGGTCATGGATGACTTCCCGATGTGTCAGAACCACAACTGTTAGGTCAGCGACGGGCCAAACGTCCAGCCGCCGTCCCAGTCCGGGACGCGGCAGCGAGTCCCTCCAGGTTACAGGATCGGACCCTCCCGTTTGGACGGCTAAAAAACGTTTCAATCCTCAACGAAATCCATTGCGATTCATAGCAACCAAACCAAGAGCCAACGACACGGGGACAGAGCCGCCGAAGAAACGGTCTTCTGGATTGACAACCTGATGGCGGCGGTTGAGCCCTCCGCCCCTACCGGGAAGTGGCGCCAATGCTCACGCCCGTCTGACCGTGCAGGTAAACTGTCATCGACCCGGGTGACCCCCGCGGCACGCCGCCTGGATCGCAACCAGCCAGCACAATCACCGTCATCGCCACCAGGATTTTGACCATGCTTTCACCCCTTTTCAGCCGCCAGTCTGGGAGGTCGTTCACACCGTCCCATTCCCTGCCAATTGAACATGCACTACCCTGAACACTCAATAAATGGAGGGGAGCACCAATGATCATCGAAATGCGCACCTACACGCTGCAGCCAGGCACCCTGGCCGAAGCCGAGAAGCGCTTCGGCGAAGCACTTCCTATACGCGAGAAACACTCCAAGCTGGCCGCGTTCTGGCACACCGAGATTGGCCCACTCAATCAGATCATACATGTCTGGGCGTACGAAAATTTTGAGCATCGGGCCGACGTCCGAGCCGCGGCGATGAAGGAGCCCGGCTGGCCGCCACCGATCCGTGAGTTCGTGACAGCTCAACAAAGCGAAGTGTTTCTGCCGGCGCCATTTTCCCCGGCACTCGAACCGCGCCAGGTCGGGCCATTGTTTGAGATCCGGCAATACACCTTGGCCCCAGGGGCAATCCCGGGTTTGATCGAACGCTGGACTGACAAAATCGAGGGACGCCAGAAGTTCTCCCCGCTGGTCGGTGGCTGGTATTCCGAATTCGGCGCGCTGAACAAGTGGGTCCACATCTGGGCCTATAAAGACGCGAACGAGCGTTTCAGTGTTCGCGCAGCGGCGGCGGCTGGTGGACAGTGGCCGGCGCGAAATCCGCCTGGCGTCGTACTGAAACAGGAAAATGCGCTGGTTATGCCGTCGGCGTTCTCACCAATCCGGTAAATTGTGCCGAAAAGCCTGCCACGGTAGATAGCGCCGGGGTTCCGGTTACTCCTGATCGGGACCCCGCACGCCGTAATTGGTTCGTCGAAGCGAGAAAACCGGTCCGGCAGGACGCGAAGACCCCGTGCGGCCATCCCCGTGCGGAATGCAATGCTGCCGGTTGGCACGCTCTGGTGCCCTCCGGGCATGGTGCAGTGGCCGAATGCCCATCGGCTCGGTGCCGGCCCTGAACGCCCTGAAAAAGCAACTGGAGCGGCGGCGAGGTGTAGGACTGCCGATCTACCGGCGCAAAAGAAACGTTCCAGGCAACGCCGCCCTTCTATCGCATAAGCGGATGTTCTGGTCTCCAGCAACGATCAGTCCTATAGTTGCTATCATCGTAACATCGCAGCTGCTAACGTCGCAGCAACAAACCCAGGGTTCACTATGTCACTGACCCGCACGCGCATCCTGGTCACCGGCGGGGCCGGCTTTCTCGGCTCCCATCTGTGCGAGCGGCTGCTTGCGGGAAGGCAACGACGTTCTGTGCGTCGATAACTATTTCACCGGCCGCAAGGACAACATCGCCCACCTGCTGGCCAACCCGCATTTCGAGGCTATGCGCCACGACGTGACGTTCCCGCTGTATGTGGAGGTGGACGAGATCTACAATCTGGCCTGCCCGGCCTCGCCGGTGCATTACCAGTTCGATCCGGTGCAGACCACCAAGACCAGCGTCATCGGCGCCATCAACATGCTGGGCCTCGCCAAGCGGGTCGGCGCCAAGATCCTGCAGGCCTCCACCAGTGAGGTCTACGGCGATCCCACCGTCCATCCGCAGACCGAAGATTACCGCGGCAACGTCAATCCGCTCGGCCCGCGCGCCTGCTACGATGAGGGCAAGCGCTGCGCCGAGACGCTGTTCTTCGACTATCACCGCCAGCATAAGACGTCAGATCAAGGTCGTGCGGATCTTCAACACCTACGGCCCGCGCATGCATCCGAACGACGGCCGGGTGGTCTCGAACTTCATCGTCCAGGCGCTGCGAGAATGAGGACATCACGCTCTACGGCGACGGCAGCCAGACCCGGGCGTTCTGCTACGTCGACGACCTGATCGAGGGCTTCATCCGCCTGATGGCCACCGGCCCGGACGTCACCGGCCCGATCAATATCGGCAATCCGCATGAAATCCCGGTCCGCGAACTGGCGGAACGGGTGATCGCGCCTGACCGGCTCCCAGTCCAAGATCGTCCACCGGCCGTTGCCGCAGGACGATCCGATGCAGCGCTGCCCGGACATCACGCTGGCAAAGCGGGAACTGGGCTGGGAACCGAAAATCTCGCTGGATGAAGGGCTTGGTCGCACGATCGAATATTTCGACCGGCTTGTGAAAGGCAACTAAGGTTCATTGCGTTTTTAGGCAGACTATCAAATCATCGGTGGCTGACATCATGCCGTACTTGAACTTGAATCCAATGAGATCGATCATGTCGTGATGACCCTTGGGCACGGTCAAGGTTGAACGACTTGCCCGGATATTTCAGCGCCAGACCATTTCCGTTCCGTTACGGAAGTATCTGCAATGTGGCAAGCATCATCGTTGGTCACTGGATCTACGGGGTCACAGCTCGGCACCACGTCACCTGTCATGTCCCTCGCCTCGCCAGAAACCAGTATCGCCTTAGCTGGTAGATTACCTGCGCCGCGCGACCTTCGATCGCGTTGCGATGCGCCGCCTCAGCCGCGTCATGTGCCACGGCAACCGATTGGTGGGCTTTCATAGTTGAAATATCGTAATATATCATCTTCTGATGAAGCCATCCGACCGCCACGCCACCGTTGCCCACCTGTCATTCGGTTTATCTTCGGAACAAATATGCCGTGGCTATGCGGAGAAAACGCAATGCCTCGATCAGACCGGCTTCACGCCCCAGAACAGCATGACACCCGCTTTGACAAAGCCCGTCAGGTTGTCGCGATAGGCTGTCGGGGTGAACCATTGTCCGGTCGGAAAGAATGGCAGGTCCTGGAACGCCAGGCGCTGAATGTCCTTGCACACCGCCTTCTGCGCGGCAAGGTCCGGAGCGCTCGAACCATTTGTCTCGCAGCGCCTCCATCTTGTCGTCCGTCGGCCAACCAAACCATCCGCCGTTGCCATTGCCGCGCAGAGGATAGTGGCTGCCGGGATTGGACACGTTTAGCCCGCCCCACGTGGTGCAGAAGCTGTTCCAGCCGCCCTTGCTGGACGGCTCATGACTGGCCCGGCGTGACACCAGCGTGCCCCAGTCCATGCTGGTATACTGCGAATTAAGGCCGATCGACTTGTAGAAGGCGTCGGTCACCTGCGCCATCGCCGTCAGCTGTGGCTGGTCCGACGGCGACATCAGCACGATCGGCTCGCCTTTGTAGCCACTCTCCGCCACCAGCTTCTTCGCCAGCGCCACGTCGCGCTTGCCGGTAATCTTGTCCATATCGACATCGCTGGCCATCGGTGAGCCAGGAATGAAAAAGCCCGCGGTGCGACCGAGCCCCTGCTGGTCGCCCAGCACAGCATCGAGGTAATCCTGCTGGTTGATCGCGACCAGCATGGCCTGCAGCAGCTTCGGATTGTCGAACGGCGGCTGGGTGTGATTGACCGCGAGCACACCGAGCGCGCCGAGCGGATCGAGCACCTCGATCTTGATCCCTGCCGATGTCTTCAGCATGGGAAGCAGGTCGAATAGCGGGTTCTCCCACCAGTCCACCTCGCCCCGTTGCAGCGCGGCAGCGGCGGTTGCGGGATCGGGCATGATCTTCCATTCTACCCGGTCGAAGTTCACCACCTTGCCGCCCGCCCAGTAGCTTGGCTGCTCTTGGCGGGGCAGATACTTCTCGTTCTTCGCATAGGCTGCCGACGCGCCCGAGACCCATTCGTCCTTCAGGAACCTGAACGGGCCACTGCCGACATATTCCGTGATCTGCGTGAAGGCGTCAGTCTTGGCGATGCGCTCGGGCATGATGAAGCAGTTGTTCGCGCCCAGCGCATAAGCCATCACCGGAAATGGGCTGCGTCAGCCGTGATTTCGAAGCTTTTGTCGTCTGATAACTTTCATCTCGGCGGTCTGGCCCAGAAGGCGCTGGCCAAAGCCGTCGCGCTTGCCCCAGCGCTGGATCGAGGCGATGCAATCCCTGCGACAGCACCGGCTCGCCGTCATGCCACAGCAGGCCGTCACGCAACGTCATCGTCCAGGTCAGCCCGTCAGCGGAGGTATCGCTACCTGCCAGCATCTGCGGCCGGCCGACCAAACTTTCATCAATGCCGAACAGCGTGTCCCAGACCATATAGCCATGCAGTTGTGCCACCGTCGCTGTCGTCCAGATCGGGTCCGGATTCGCGAGGTTGGCCTGTGGCACGTAACGCAACACGCTTGTACGCTGCCCCAAAGCCGGCCTGG
The DNA here is from genome assembly GCA_963790515.1 of uncultured Alphaproteobacteria bacterium. Taxonomy (GTDB): domain Bacteria; phylum Pseudomonadota; class Alphaproteobacteria; order Acetobacterales; family Acetobacteraceae; genus Rhodopila. Next base: position 119,735 of record CAWBPF010000045.1, read on the forward strand.
CGAGGCCCGCTAGGGCGGCGGCCCCACCGGCTGTCAGCAAACTGCGTCGTTTGATCATGTCCAACTCTCTTTCCCTAGGCCTCGCGGCTTCCCTAGGCCTCGCGGCGGTGCCCAATCATGTACGCCGGTCTGATGGCACACGAGCTTGCGATCGACTGCACCTTCTTGCCCTGGGCAACGCTGAAGCATTCTTCATGCCAATACGGCTACCGCGAATGACGCTGATGGCCGCGTAGAAGCCCGACGCCGAATATGTAGTCCCAGGTAGGCTTCGGCGAGGACCCAGGCTTCGATCCGGCCTACACCGCCCCCACCGAAGCCCGGATAATTGGCATGGAGGGCAGAACGACTATCCAGCCGCCGCCAGGAGTTTCTTTGGCCTGGTAGCCTTGTGTGATCGCCGCACGGCCACGATTTTCGGCTCTGAGATGAACGAAATGTCGTCTGCGCTCGGTTCCGCGGAAGCAGTCGCGGCTTAATCCGGAATCAAGCCGCCGTCCACATTGAACGACTGGCCAGTCATGTTTCGCGCGCCAGGCGACGCCAGGAAAACGACCATGGCGGCGATGTCTTCGGGGTCATTCGCACGTTGCAGCGGAATGAGCTCCGCCCGGCGGCGTTCCATCTCCTCGACGGTCACTCCCTCCTGTTGCGCCCGTATATGCAAGTTGGCATCCGACAACGCGGTACGTGTGACGCCGGGGCAGACGGAGTTGACGTTGATGTTGTAACGACCCAAGTTGCTGTGCCGCGGTCTTTGTCAGGCTGATGACCGCGCCTTTGCTCGCGGCGTAGGCCGCATTGGATGTTCCTGCGTAGCCCTTGCCAGCAATCGAGGCGATGTTGATGATCCGGCCGCTGCGTCGCGGGATCATTTCCCGAGCAACCCGCTGCAGGCAGAAAAACACGCCCTTGGCGTTGACCCGATGGATGCGGTCCCAGTCTTCCTCGGTCAATTCCATGATGTCGGCGCGCCGGGTGACGCCCGCATTGTTCACCAGGATGTCGATTGGTCCAAAAAGTTCAAGCGCGCGGCGCACCAAGCGATCGATGTCAGCGAGATCACCGACGTCGGCGGAGACAGCGGCAGCCCGACGTTGCAGCGACATGATAGCCTCTGCCGTCGCCTCGGCCTTTTGCGTGGCAATATCAGCCACGACGACGTTTGCGCCTGCAGCGGCCAGTGCGAGCGCAGCGGCTTTGCCGATCCCCTGGCCCGCACCCGTCACGATTGCGACCTGATTCATCAAGGTCATGTAGCTTTCCTCCCCAAGACCCTGGAAAGATACGCCTGAGGTCCCGGCTCGTCGACGCGGCACGCCGCGTCAGCCGGCACTATTTAGGCTTCGCACGACAAAATATGGACGATGTGGGTCACACCACGCTATCGCGCCGCAGCTTCTCCACCTCTCCCTCGGTTAGCCCTAGCCAACCCATAAGCACTTCGTCGGTGTGTTGGCCGAGGATGGGTGAAGGCTCCAAGCGGGGCGGCTTGCCGTCGACGCGAACCGGCCAGGCCGGCATCTTGAACGGCTTGTAGTCGGGTGCTGCATCACCTGCATGATGCCGCGCTGTCTCGAAGTCGGATCGTTCATGCAGCTCCATCGTGTCGAACACCGCCCCGGCCGGGATGCCGGCACCGCCGACCTGCTCCATCGCCTCGTGCTTGGTGCGCGTCATGGTCCACTCGCGGAATGATCGGGTCCAGTTCGGCGTCGTTCTTCACGCGCTCATCGCGGCGTGGCGAAGCGCGGATCGTCGATCAGCTCCTCGCGGCCCATCACCTTGCACAGTCGCGCCCAGTGTTCGGGATTGGCGCGGCTGGTCATGATCCAGACGTAGTCGTTCGGCCCGCCCGGCGCGCAGGGATACAGGCCGGACGGCGCGTTGCTGCCACCGCCGGAGCGCGTGCCGTCGCGTTCCACCGCCTTGCCGGTGCGCGCCTGGGTGGCGAAGTTGGTGCGCATGTAGTGCAGCATCGCATCCTGCATCGCGACCTGCAGGCGATGGCCCTCGCCGGTCTTCGTCGCGCTTGTGCAGCGCGCCGAGGATGGTGATCGCCATCGTCATGCCGGTGCCGGTATCGCCGAGCGACAGAGCCGGGCTTCACCGGCATGCGGCCGTTCTCGCCGGTCACGCTGATCGTTCCGCCGGTCGCCTGCGCGATCATGTCGAACGCGAGGTTCTTCTCGTAGGGGCTGCCGGTGCCGAAGCCCTTCACCTGGCAGTAGATGATGCCGGGGTTGAGTTCTTTCACCTCGTCGTAGCCGAGGCCGAGACGCTCGATCGTGCCGGGCGCCATGTTCTCCACGCAAACGTCGGCCTTGCGCAGCAGGTCCTTCACCAGTTGCAGCCCGTCGCGGCGATTTCAGGTTGACCGTGATCGACTTCTTGTTCGCGTTGAACACCTGGAAGTAAAAGGGATCGTCGTCGGGCTGGCCTGGGCGCAGGCGGCGGCCGGGATCGCCCGTCTTGGGGTTTTCGATCTTCACCACTTCGGCGCCGAGCCAGGCGAGCGCTTCGGTGCAGGATGGTCCGGCTTCGAACTGGGTGAAATCGACGACCCGGATGCCTCGCAGAAAATCAAGTTCCTGACTGGTATCTGTCATTGTCCGTTCTCCCTTACTGCCGCTCGAATTTTACGATGCGCCGTACACGCCCCCATTCGCCGGGCTGAACAACGTAGATGTCGCCGTTTGAATCGCCCCAAATACCGTGACAGGAGCGATGGATCGGGTTGCCCCAGCGCGCCAATCGCTCGCCATCCAATGTCAGGATGCTGACCATCCCGCCGTTGTGCTCCGCGACGTAAACGATGTCGTCCGCATCGATGTAGAAAAAGGCAGGACCAATTAACTCCGTCGGCCAGACCTCAAGCAGGCGTCCCTGTTGGTCGAACGATCTGTACTCGATCATTCTCACGATCGGCCACCAACACGCGGCCACGCCGATCGATCCAGACCCCGTGCGGCAGATTGAACTGACCCGGTGCATTCCCAGGCTCGCCCCAGGAGAACAGATACTTGGCGTCAGGCGAGAACTTATGCACGCGGGCATTGCCGTAACCGTCGGTCATGAACATGGAGCCATCCGGTGCGAATGCGATATCCGTCGGAAGATTGAAGGGCGCACCACCGTGGGTCACCTTCTTCCATGCTACCGACGAAAAATCGTCGTCTGGGACACCGGTTTTGGATCTCTGTCCTTTGATCCCAATGGTCTGCAGCAACTCACCATCGGGGGTGAACTTCATGAATTGCTGGTGATGCCCGTCGGTGAGCCAGGCAAAACCCTCTGCATCGAAGCGAATGGCATGGGGGAACTTGAACATCCCCGCGCCCCAGGACCCGAGGAAAGCGCCGTCCTGATCGAACACCACGACTGGATGTTCGGCGGCGCGGTTGAAGCAGTAGACCCGATCTTGAGAATCGACGGCCACCGCAGCTGGTTTCAACTCTACATTGGCGGGCGGCCGAGCCCAGTCCTCGTGCACTTTGTAGGTGTGTTTGCCAGTTCCAACAATCGTTTCCATAACGATTTTTCCTCCCTCATGGAGTTCAACGCTATCCGTCAGCGCCTCTACGGGCTTGATGCGACACGAAGCTCAATCCAGCATGAGATGAAATGTGTCAGATGTCGAGATTCGGTCGCCCGGCATGCTGTTCTTGCACGCCGGTTGTCAGGATGACGGGTTTTAGTGGTGGCACCCAGCGTAGGACGTCCAGCACAGGTTGACGCTGACCGGTCGAGGGATAGGCTACTGTCCAAAATCTGCGGGGAGCGAAGATCATGGAATTCGGCATCGGCATTCCGACATCCGGCGATAGCTGGAAAGTTGCGCAGCGGGCCGAGGAACTCGGCTTCACCCATGCATGGTTCTACGACACGCAGATGCTGGTGGGCGATCCGTTCGTCGCGATGGGGGCCGCGGCGCTGAAGACCTCCCGCATCCGCCTCGGCACCGGCGTGCTGGTGCCGACGAACCGCATTCCGGCCGTAACCGCATCCGCTTTCGCGACGCTGAACGCGATGGCGCCAGGACGGATCGATTTCGGCGTCGGAACCGGATTTTCGGCTCGTCGGGCGATGGGGCTGGGCGCAATGAAGCTCGCCGACATGGAAGAGTATATCCGCGTCGTCTATGCCCTGCTGAACGGCGAGACGACCGAAGCCGAAGTTGATCCCGGGTGTGCGGAAAAAGATCAGATTCCTCAATCCCGAACTGGGCCTGATCAACATCAAGGACCCAATCCGGCTGCACATCTCGGCATTGGGGCCAAGAGGACGGCAAATGACGGCGCGCCATGGCGCGGCGTGGAAAACGGTGATGTCCGGGCGTCGATGACGGGCTGGCGGCGCTGAACGGGATGAAGAAAACCTGGACTGAAAGCGGGCGCGCAAGCGGCGATCTCTATTCCTCCGCCTGGATCTGGGGCTGTCTGCTGCGGGATGGCGAGACGCTCGACAGCCCGCGCGTGCGCGCGCAGGCGGGTCCGCGCGCGGCGGTATTGCTGCATCGCGCCGCGGATGTCGACATGGAAGGCTGGATCAACACATCTCCGGTGCCGGACAGCGTGAAGGACGTGCTGCAGGGGTACGTCGAGGCGGCACGCAAATTCGAGCCGGCCGATGCACGCTACCTGATGAACCATACCGGTCATTGCATCGCGGTGAAGCCGGAGGAGGAGCGGTTCATCACCGCCGAACTGATCCGCCAGACGACGTTCACCGGCGTGGAGCAGGACATCAAACAGCGGATGGAGGCGATGCGCGATGGCGGCTTATCGCAGCTTGTTATTCCAATTGTCCCGGGGCATGAGGCGGCGATCGAGGATTGGGGCCGGATTGCCAAGGCGTTTCGCTAGCCTGTTCAGAATAACACAAGTTGTTTTGATATAATATCGTATTAACGGCGTCAAAACAGATAGCGCCAGATCGCAGTTGTCCCCAGGAGATTTGTCGAATGATCGACATCAACGGCATGGCACACGTCATCCTCACGGTTACCAATTTCGACGCGTCACGCTCATTCTACTGCGAACTTCTGCCCTTCCTTGGCATGAAGAAAGTCTACGACGGCAACAACTTCGTCTATCACGTCGGTGGTCGCACCGCGCTGGGTATTCAGCGGTGCGCGAAGGAATATGAGGGCGAGCGGTTCGTGCAGAATCGCGTCGGCCTCCACCATCTTTGTTTGCGCGCCCGATCGCGCGACGATGTCGACAAAGCCGCTGTTAAGCTCCGCGACATGGGTGCGTACATCGATCGAGGCCCGATGGAACGTGAGTGGGCCGATGGCTATTATTTCTTCGTATTCGAGGATCCGGACGGCATACGGCTGGAGATAAATCACATTCCGGGAAAGGGGCTTCTCACCGAAGGCGGACGGCAAAATCCTAGCGACGATCCCAACTGGGACCAGAATGCCTGAAATCAGCAGGATGTCCCGACGCTGGTCGCCACGTTGATCACGTGCTATCGACGACGACGCTGAAGTTACGCAGGTCATTGTTGCAGGATTCGTGTGGCTGCTCCATTGTATCTCGTCGATGGCCGGCGCATAAGCCTGTCTTGTCCGAATGGCCCCTCCTGGTAGGATGATGCCTCAGCGCATCCATCGCGCAAATCTCGAGCGGATGTTCATACCGGCTGGCTGGGGTTGACGCAACGACGACCCTCCCTGAAGGTGCCATTAACACGGGGGAACGCCATGAAATTCGGGTTGTTCTATGAACATCAATTGCCGCAACCCTGGCATGAGGATTCCGAACGACGTCTGATCCAGGACGCGATCACGCAAGTCGAACTCGCGGACCGCCTCGGCATTGACTATGTCTGGGAAGTTGAACACCACTTCCTGGAAGAATATTCTCACTCGTCGGCGCCCGAGGTGTTCCTGGCAGCCTGCTCTCAGCGCACCAGCCGCATCCGCCTCGGTCATGGCATCACCTTGATGGCGCCACGGTACAATCACCCGGCACGGGTGGCGGAGCGAATTGCCATGCTGGATCTGGTGTCGAACGGCCGGGTCGAATGGGGCACCGGCGAGTCCGCCACCGCGCTGGAACTGGAAGGTTTCGGCATTTCCCCAGACGAGAAGAACGCGATGTGGCGGGAAGGAACCGAGCAGGCTGCCAACATGCTGACCATGCGGCCCTATCCCGGTTACAAGGGCAAATATTTCGACATGCCCTGCCGCAATCTCGTTCCAAAATCAGCGCAGAAGCCACACCCACCGATGTGGGTGGCCTGCTCCCGCCGCGAAACAATCCACCGAGCCGCAAAGGCCGGGCTCGGGGCATTGACCTTTGCTTTCATCGAACCTTCGATGGCGGCCAAATGGGTCGAAGAATACTACGACATTATTCGCTCGCCGGAGTGCGTGCCGATCGGCCACAGCGTCAATGCCAACGTCGCACTGGTGACTGGCATGTCCTGCCATAACGACGAGGCGGAGGCCATACGCCGCGGCCTCGACGGGTTCCGCTTCTTCGGTTATTCGTTAGGCTATGTCGGGATCTTTGGCGACCACCGCCCTGGTATCACCAACATGTGGGAACAGTTCCTGGAGGTAAAGGACCGACTACCCGACAACGCCGGCCGCGGCGGCATCGGCACGCCCGATCAACTACGCACACACCTGAAGGCCTATGAAGATGCCGGCGTTGATCAGGTGATATTCGTGCAGCAGTCAGGCAACAACAAGCATGAGCACATCTGTTCTTCGCTCGAACTGTTCGCCGCCACTTCGCTGCCCGAGTTCAAAGCGCGCGACGAACTGCGAGAGGCCCGCAAACAATCCGAACTGGCTCCCTACGTCGAGCAGGCATTGGCCCGTAAGCCACGAATGGCGCCGATTGCGCCCGCGGATATCCCACTCGTGGAATCCTATGGCCGGCGCGGTGGAGCACGGGGCGCGGAGGTGACCACAACCTTCGCATCGGATCGTGGCGGCGCCATTTCCATCCCCGCGGCGGACCCACGGCAGGCGACGCGTTAATACACTCAGGGATGGTCCTCGCGATCAGGATGGGCCGGACAGATAACCCCAAGACGAAACTGGCAGCGAGATACGGCCGCGGCCCGAAGCATGTTTGATCGAATCGCCTCGGCCTTTGCCACGTTCGACACGGCGCGGCTCGTCAAACCGTTCGCGGCGGCGGAGGTGTCACTCAGCCTGAACGGTATGACGATCACGCTCACCACCCAAGTAGATGTCGGGCGCTACCGTCAAGTCGCGTTATAGTGCTATCACTGCGACGGCTGCCGAACGTGTCGGTGGGCCGATCTCGGACGTGCGCTTATGGGCTTGCGGGCAATGTTGGCAACCATGACATGGAAACTGCTCCGCGACGATCAACGCGCAAGTAGCCGACTAGCATATATCGTGTTTTCTAAGTAACGTCTGAGTAAAATCAAGAGTATTTGAATTGGCGCCCAGGTCCATGAAGATACGCTGACCTTGAGGCTCACATTGTGCAAGCGCCTATTCGTGCAGTAAAGCAAAGTGCGTGCACCAACCCTCCGCCGAGACCGTTCCGGCGACGATCCCGCAGGTACCTGGCTCGCGGAAATAGGTGCAAAAGAGACATTTCTGCCAGCCCTTCGGTGTCGGCTGGTAGCTCACTGCCTCCGGGGTGAACTTCACGAACTCTGGTTGTTGTGCCGAGTGGTTTCCAGCCCCATCGCTGTCCCCAGCCCGGGCCGATCCGCCCGCAACAGCGCTGCCAACCAAAACGAGCCCGCCCTTGAGCAGCCGTCGCCGCGTGGCATCTTCGTCGGATAATCTTGGCATGTCAGACGACCTCCTCGCGAAACGTTAGACGCGCTGAAATACTTCACGGCACCCCATAAACCCGAGATGCGGTACCGGCGAACAGTGCCGCCTTTTCATCAGCCGATGCGCTGGCGCCGAGCCGTTTGAACGCGTTCCACACCACCCCGTAACTGCACCAGCGCTTCTGGACGGGAAAATTACTCTCGAACATGCATCGATCCGCGCCGAAAAGCTCGATACTGGTTTCGATCCAGGGGCGCCAAGCGGCCGCCACCTCCTCGGAATCCGGCGGCGTCTCACGCTTCGGGGCGTCGCCGCCAGGCAGGCGGATCGGCAGCGCGCCCAGCTTGACTGTGACGTTCGACTGCCGCGCCAATGCGGCCATGCCAGTCCGCCACTCACTAAACACTTCCTCCCGGCGGGCAGCGTAAGGACCGCCGAGGATCGGGCTGCCGACATGGTTCAGCACGATCGAGCTCTCCGGAAACGCCGCCGCCAGTTCCGCCACTTCCGTCAACTGCGGATGATAAACCCAGGCATCAAACACCAACCCCAGCCCGACCAATGCAGCGAAGCCTGCCCGAAAGCCCGGCTCGCGCAGCACACCAGGCGTCGGGACCACCTTGTGGATGCGGTCGGAAGCATCCCAGGCGGTGGATAGCCGCACGCCGGCGAACCGCCCACCGCTGGCGGCCATATGACGCCTCAGCAGCTCGCCAACGCGCTCTCCATGCCGGAGGTCGACGTTGCCCACCATGCGGGCACAGACACGCGCTGGGCCAAACGTCCCGCTCGCGCCCATGGCGGCAATGCCGGTGACGAACTCAGTCTCGCCAAGAGATCGTTCCTCCTCCGGCCCAGCAGCGCGGTACATCGAGCGGCATTCCTCGTAGACCGTCGCGCGGACATTGTGGCCAGTTGCCAGATCCGCCAGCAGTTCCGGCAGCAGGTAAGTATTGCCCTCGCGCACCCATAGGTGATGATGCGGGTCCACGATCGGCAGATCTGGCTCGAGCGCCGGTTCGCTATGTTGCGCCAGCCAATCGCTGTTAACAGGAGCTGCAAAGCGGTCATTCTGCGCCATGGTGTTCGGCTCCCCGTTTGCGGTGATAAAGCGTGTCAGGTTGTGCAGCTTGCAACGGGGTCATCGTCAACCGGCGTCGCCCCAGGGTGACATCCTATCCAGTTGCTCTCAAGCCGCGCTGCGTGTCGCGGTGGGATGCCATTCCCCAGGAAATGGCATTGCGCAGCAACGCAATGAACGCGCCCGTTTGCCACGCCCCACGAAACACCGGCGGCGCTGTGTCCGTGGAATCGGCTGTCCGGGCTGGACGGTTGGCGGGGGTGTGGCAATGGCCGAGCGCAAAGTAAGTCACACCGCCGCTCCCCACCTCACGAGTGTAGCCCAGAACACGCGTTTTTCCGTCAGGTTGCAATGAGGTGTCGGAAGGATAGAGAGTCCCGATGCTGGGTGAAACAGCCTCGTGGCCAAAGTCCGCGCTCAGCAAGACCTGCGACGATCCTGGATCTTGCAACTCGATGAAGTAAGGCTCGTCCTCAACCTCGAATGACGCGCCGAGCCCCCTGGTCAGAGGGCTGTCGATGGCGCTCACGTTTACCCGGAACCGACAAATCGGAGGATGGGTCAAGAAGTAACTGCCCAACACAGCATGATGCTCGGTCTTCACCGTCCGCCGCTGCCGCATGCCCTCCACCCGCTCGGCCTTGCCGCCACTGGTCCCGTGCAAGCCCAGCCAGCGGCCACCCGCCTGCAGCCATTGCTGGATGGTGCGAGACTGCGCCGCATCGGGATACGGCCCGGCCACGTAGGTGATCAGCAACTGGCTGATGGACAGCCATTTCTCCACGTCCGCGAAGTCGTTGGCGACCGAGGCCAAGACGTCCTGCTCCGCCAGCAACTGCAGCAAGCGCAGGCGTGCATAGTCATGGTCGTGCCCAGCACTGGATCCGGGCGGAAAGCCACCGGCGATAAGATGCGCACGACCTGGCCTTGTCTCTGTCATCATATCACGTCCCCTCCCTTTTGGCGCCTGCAGAAGCGCCATACCCTCGTTACCAGGGCACTTCGTTGTTGATCCTAGCATCGTAAATTTGCCCGGCGCCCAACATCAAACCGGCCCGACGAACGCCACGTCGAGATTTCGCTGCCGCAGTGCCCGTTGCCCCCAAATCACCCTGAACGTCGACAGAACAAGCGCCGTGCCAAGCAAACCTCCCGGAAGGGCACCAACAGTGGTCCGAACTCTAGTCCAGCCGAAGTGGCGTGCCATCGAGTTCTTCTGCACGCTCCACGGCGATAAGCACCGCGAAACCCTTCTTATCAGGATCGCGGTCCTTCTCTGGTTGGATCAGCCGGGTCCAGACTTCCTCGTAGATCGGCCCTGACCTGAAGAGCTGAGCCGTGCCATAGAACCGTGCAATGCCGCCTTTTGGCAGGATACCATCGGCGCGAAGCTGCGGCTTACGAAAGTAGATCGTAACCTTGGTACCATCGGCAAGATTCTCCGCCGTCGATCCCTTGCCGCGCTCCCATAGCGAGAAATGCCCATCGTCGAACACCAGGGTGCTGCCGCGCGGCGTAACCTGCGCGTAGCCGCTCGGCAATACAGTCCCGATCAGGCAAACATCGTTGGGAAACGCAGTGTTGATGTGGTTATGCAGAGTTTTGGGTATTGCTGCCATGATCCGCTCCATCGCTGTCCGCCAATCCAACATGCCCGCGGGACATTCAACACCCACGGCGCCCCCGCCCGATCGTCTGAACACCGACCGGCGCCTAGATACGCTCCAGTATTGACAGTCCTCGATTGCGATCGATCAAATAGATCAGGCCGCGATGGTCGACATAAACGTCGTTGCTGCATACCCTCTGCGCCCCCGCCGGCACGTCCGGCATCCACCATGCCGCCTGCTTCATCGCCAATGGATTGCTGATATCGATGATCCGCAGGCCACTGGCGAACCATGCCGCCGGCACCTCATTGCCCACGATTGTTTCGACCGTCTGGTGACACGCGGTCATCAAGGGAGAGGCGACGCCGACCAGTTCCGGCAGTTGAAAGCGTACTGACCGGAACGGGATTGGTTTCATCCGTGATGTTCACCATCCAGACCATCGCCGGCAGCTCGGGCGACAGTTTGGGATCGAGCGGCTGCACGTGCTCATCCGCCACCAGCATCCATTTATGGCCGGCGATCGGGACATCGATCGGCACCAGGCTGTGGGTTGGCCAGCCGAATGGCGGACTCCAGTCGATGGTGGAGACGGTCTTCGGTTTGCTCATGTCGCTGATGTCGAGGATGACGCCGCCGCCATACCAATAGCTGACATACAGCCGGTCGCCGCGGCGGATTGGGTGGTGGCAACGATGGCCGCGGCCTTTCCAGGTCGGCGTTTCGCCACCGGCGGTCCATTGGCCGGGCATCCACCAGCGTCCGACCTCCTCCGGCTTTCGGGTTGGCGAAGTCGAGGATCATGACGATGGTGCCGACATAGCCGTCCTGTTCGGTCGAGATGTAGGCGTAACGACCATCGAAGGTGAAGCGATGCACACCGATGCCGGCGCATTGCCAGTGGTGGATGTCGCGCGGCTTGTCCGGATTGACTGACGTCGAACACCCGCAGGCCGACGAAGTCAGCGGCCGGCATGTCGCCTCGGGTGCGCTCCCGGTTCACCAGCATGATATCGTTCGCGACCCGCACCTTGTGCGAATGCAGCCCCGGCGGGATGTCGATCGAGGCGATGATGCGGGGGTTGGCCGGATCCGACACATCCAGGACCGAGGTCCCGTGCGGCGCGTCCATATGCCCGATATAGGCGTGGTTGCCATCTAGCAACGACCTGTCCGCCGCCGGCGATATCCAGCCACGCGACCTCGCGAATGCCGGAACCTTGGCCCATTTCTACCTCCCTGGTCGATGGACGCTCAGGCAGCCACCTTTCCAGCCCCGGCAGTCTCCCACGATTTCAAAATGGGCAGGACCTCCTTGGCAAATAACCGCAACCCACGCTCCGAAACTTCCAAGGGGGTACCGCCGAACCGAAAGGCCACGTTGAGTTCGTAATTGCCAAGGAGCGCCCGGCGCGCTTCAAGCCCGCGGAGGATCCGATCCGGGGTTCCCCAACTCGCCGCCTGCATGAACCCGTTCACGGCGCCTTCCAGGCCACCCTTGCGGGCGATCTCGGCCTTCTGCTGATAAGCGTCGTAACCTTTCACGGTTTTGAAGTGTTCGCCCAGAAACTCGTAGTGGTGGAAATTGCTTTCGACAAACTTGCCCTGGTAGCGGCGCGCCTCTTCTTCGGTCTCGGCAAGGTTGTTGCCGCATATACAGAATTCGGTCAGCATGATGTGTGGCTGTTCGGTGCCATGGAACTCACGGTGCAGCTTTCGGCCGTTTTCGATTACCGGTAGCCGCATCTCCCACGGTCGGTCCGCGAACATAACCATGTGGGCGCCCAGCTTGGCGGCAGACAAGACGGAATCCTCGCTGGATGCGACAGCGTAAATGCGCCCGTCGAAGGAATGTTGAGGGCGCGGACGGATCTCCACGCGCGGCTGTTTGTAGTAGGTCCCCTGCCCCTCCATGAAGCCGGTCTTGAGCGCGTTGACGATCATCGGCGCGGCCTCATCAAAGCGTCCGCGCAATTCGTCCATGTTAAGCCGGAATGCGGCGAATTCCCGCCGGGCAAGGCCACGGCCCATGCCGAAACGGAAGCGCCCCTTGGACAGGTTGTCCAGTACCGCTGCCTGTTCGGCGACACGCAACGGATCGTGCCACGGCAGGATCACCGCGGCCGTGCCGACGTCAATATCCGGACAGATAGCCGTCATGTAGGTCATGAGTTGAATATTGTCCGGCACGAACGAGTAGTCGGCAAAATGATGTTCCGCCGACCACAGACAGTCGAACCCAAGATCGGCGGCAAGGCGCGCCAGCCGGATCTCCTCATCCCACACACGGCCATCGGAACAGTTCTCCCAGCCGTAGCTCGCGAAGACCATCATCATGCCAACATCCATGGCGCCTCTCCCTTTTCGTTCGCGTTTCACCGTTGCCGGAAATGCTTTCACGGTCCCGCACCGGGCGCAAGTTTGGCGACGCGCCGTGACCGCCCCCGACCAGCGCTGCCTCGGAAAATCCCCGCCCGGTGCGGCCTCTAGGTCGGCTGAATGTAGACGCGGCGTCGACCACGACACCGAGATATTGATCACGAAGATCGCGCGGTCTCACCAGGACCCGACCGCCCAGTCGAAACGCAATTGGGGACCAAGGCGTGCAGCGAGAAGATCGGCGTGTTCTCGACTATTCATTCGACGCGAATCGTCTTGCCAACCATTTTCAGGCCCTCCGGCTGGTCAGGATCGGCGAAGACGCAAGGTCGCATTTTTTGCCAGACCGCGAATTCCTCAATCATCTTCACCGGTTTGCGATCATCGCCCGTCTCGATAAGCCTAAGCCGTTGATAGGCCAGAATGACCATAGTCCCGTTGGAATATGCATCCAGATTGTTGACCAACCTGTCGCTGCCGATCAACTGCCTGGTCTTCGATAACTGGTGCAAGGTGACGGCGATATCATGCGATGACAACGCCCACGCTTCACTCGCAATGCCAGCCACGAGTGCACCCATCGTGAAACCACACAACAGTTGATGCCAGGTCGTAAAGTTCTCCTTCCGATATCGGACAGACACACTCCACGACGAACCTTCACCAGCCAGGGTCGCCCGGCCGCAGCCCCAACAGCACCTTCCCCGCTGACTCAAAATAACCCGGCAAACCTGCGGCATGCTGCACTGCGACGTGAACATCGCGAAATGCCCGTTCCAGCGGCAAGCGGGTATAGATCGCGTTCGTGCCCGCCGCGTGAAACACCTTGTCCACCGCACGCACCGATTCATGCATCGCATGTACCAATGCCAGCCGGCCTTGCCCGACCTGCTGATCTGACGGCGTCTCGCCGGCACACAACGTGCTCCAAAGCCGACCTACCGCGTCAAAAACATAAGCTCGGGCTGCATTTACGATGGCCTCCGCCTCAGCGATGCGGGTCTGCACCATCGGCCTGTCTCGTAACAGGTTGGAGGACATGGTGGACGCTTGGGTGGCGGCGATGTCGGCCAAACTGTCGATTGCACCGCGCGCAATACCCAGGGCGTTCGCCGCCGAAGGCGTCCACAAATTCACGTACCAGGCTCTGGGATGATACAGGGGTCCGGTTTCATGCGGGGAATCGTCCGAAAGGCAGCTCCACCTGGCCGGCACGATGACATCGTCCACGGTGAAATCCTGGCTGCCAGTGCCCCGCATGCCCATCACCGACCAAGTGTCGACGATAGTTACGGATTCCCTCGGCACCCACAGGGCGCGCAGCACCGGTGTGCCGGCGGCAGTCCGAATGGGTGAATCGCCGTCCATCATGATGCAGGTACAATACAACCATCGGGCATTCTGTATGCCACTGGCGAAATTCCAGCGCCCCTTGACGCGATAGCCACCCGGCAACGCCCATGCACGCCCCCCAGGTCTAGCGGACCCGGAGCCTCGGTAGTCCGCGGGCGTGCCGGCCAGTTCGCGCCCGACCTCGGCTGGCAGGCGGCCAACATTCAAGGACAAAGCTGTCGCGATCATCGCGCACCAGCCCACCGATCCATCGACTTTCGACAGCTCCTCGACAACGCGGAAAGCGGTCAACGGCGGCGTCTCAGGCCCACCCATCGAGCGTGGGAGATACATTTGGTAAATGCCCGCCCTCGTGATCTCAGCCGCCAGAGCCGGCGGGGTCTGCCGCGTCTGTTCCGCCTCGTCGCGGGCGGCGCGTGCACAGCCGGCGCCAGCCGTATGGCAGCGGCTACGATATCAGGGACGGGTGCATCCTGGTCCGGCATCATGGGGGCAATCTCCTTCGGGCGCCGCTACCCTGACGAATGACGGGCGGCGCGACTAGCCACAGCCTACTAGCCGGGCCTCAACGGGTTCGTGGAATGCCTGATGCAACGCCCCCAAGGACCACCCTGACACGAGGCCAACGGTCGGCGTGCCTTTCAGATTGCGATGGCGCCGCCGTCGACGTGGATTTCCGAACCAGTGATGTATGAAGCCTCGTCCGAAGCCAGGAACAGGATCGTGTAAGCCACCTCATCAACCTCGCCGGGCCGCCGCATCGGAATGATCCGCATCCGCTCGGCACGAACAGCGGGATCGGCGGTACGGCCGGATGTCCGCATTGCCGGCATCACCCCGGGATGAACTGAATTTGCGCGGATCTTGTCCTTTGCATGCTGCACCGCCACCGATTTCGTCATCAGCCGCACCGCTGCTTTCGAGGCGTTGTAGGCCATGTGGATCCCCTCGCTGCCGATGATGCCGGCAATCGACGACAGGTTGACGATCGATCCGCCGCCGTTGGCGACCATCGCCGGAATTGCGTGCTTGAGGCCGAGGAATACGCCGGTCGCATTAACCGCCATGATGCGATGCCACGCATCAGTGCTGTACAGATCCTGTTCGGCGCTGCCGGACACACCGGCATTGTTGACCAGGATATTCAGTTTGCCGAAATGCCTGATGGTGGCAGCCACGACTGACGCCCAGTTGTCTTCACTGGTGACGTCAAGCATCTCAAATCGCGCGGCATCGCCGATTGCATCAGCAAGCTGCCTGCCTTCATGCTCCAGCAGATCGGCGATCACGACCCTTGCACCCTCGCGGGCAAACATGCGCGCAGTCGCCGCGCCCATGCCAGATGCCGCGCCGGAAATGATTGCAACCTTGCCCTCGAGTTCATGGTTTCTGCCCCCTGCCGCTTTATATTGGTTTGACGATGCCACAACTGTTCAGCAGATAGAAAGCATCGAACCGCGTGCATCGGACGCCAAGAGCCAGTGTCCCTGTCATCTCGACAAAATTTCCAGCCCAAATCACTACCAATGTTGTATATAAGTAATAAAAAAATAGCCACTGACAAATCGTAAAATCCGCAAGAAAGCGGATCAGTCTCTTCTCATTAGCCGTGCGCCACGATAATCATCGCTCTCCTATCAGTGACGCACAAATCCAGGGGGGAACAATGAAAGCCTTGATCTACGGATTAGCCGCGCTTTGCATAAGTGGCGCATCGTCATCGAGCTGGGGAGGCGATGTCTATGTCGTCGACAACGCCAAGGGGAAACGGCCCATAGTGACCCAAAAGGACGGCTTCGCACGTGCCCCGGTCCCGGTCACCAATGGCGGCCAGAACCAGGGGTATAGTTCGGCGACGATGTTCACGACACCCGGAACCGGCGTCACGGTCTACACCGGCCATATGGAACCGGGCGGCAAGATCGCTCATCACGAGGGCGGCACGGTTTATATCCTTTACGTCGTTCGCGGTACCGGCAAACTGATCAACCTTGATCCCGCCGGTGCGACCACCTCGGAGATTGAATACAAGCCCGACGACGTCATCGTGTTCCAGCCCAACACGCATCATCAATGGGAAAACGGCCCAGAGGCATTCGACTTTGTCGGTGTCAGCCAACCGCAGCCAAAGCCTTAATTTGTTACAAAATCAGACCGGTACGACATCGCGCTATCGCGAAACGACAGCACGTGCCGGTTAGATTAATGCCACGGCTCCTTCGAGGCAAACCGGTTGGGTCCAAAACTGACACACGTGATTTCAACCCCATGACTTCGGATCCAATCTGCCGGTGTTGCATCAACGGCCGGACAAGTACAGTAATGGCGCACGACTTGCGGCCTCGGCCGCATCGGGATCAACGACCGGTTTGGTGACAAACTTGGAGGATCGCCCATGACAAACTCGCCCCAACTTCGCCCGCTGGGCGAACCACTCGGTACCGAGGCGCTCGGAATCGACCTGTCAAACCCCCTCGACGACACAACTTTCGCGTGGATCAGCGCCGCCTTCGCTGAGCATCCAGTGCTGGTATTCCGTAACCAGGATCTCGGAGCTGCCGAGCTTGCAACCTTCGGCCGTCGCTTCGGCCCCCCGCGGGTCCATGCCCTGGTCAAATACCGCCACGCCGAATATCCGGAGGTATCCTGGCTCACCAACGTCGAACCGGACGGCAAGGTGGACTGGTACGGAGTCAAACGCGCCACCGATTGGCATACTGACTCGACCTACGAGGACGATCCGCCGACCCTCGCCATCCTGCATGCGAAAGAGGTCCCCTCGGAAAAAGGCGGCACGATGTTCGCCGATATGCGTGCGGCTTACGACGCGCTGCCGGAGAGCATGAAAGAGCGGCTATCCCATCTGCAGGGCTTGCACGGCCGCAGCACCGGGCCCGCCGGCGAGCGGCTGTACGGTGACGAAAAGGGCTTAACCGAGAAGCAGTATCATGAATTGCCCAGGCCGGCCGTCACACAGCACCCGGTAACCGGCCGGCCGATCCTTTTCGTCAACCCGATGCACACGCACGGCTTTGTCGGCATGTCGCGCGAAGACGCCTGGCCGCTGATCGAGGAACTGGCCGCGCACGCGACGCAGGACCGCTTCGTCTATTACCACCGTTGGCGGGTCGGCGACGTGCTGATGTGGGACGAGCGCGCGACAATGCACCGCGGTGCCGGCGATTACCGCCCCGACGAACGTCGCGTCATGCTGCGCACGATCGTCTACGCCAATTGAATACGGCCGGGCTGTGCCACCAACGGTCTGCTGGCACAGCCCTCCGTGACATGTTATTCCGCTGCCAGGCCCGGAACGAACGCCGCAACCTCTGCCCGCTCGGCATCGGCCATAGGCTGAGGCCACCAGGGGTCATTCCATTCAGAGAACAGTGACTGCAGCTTCGGCATCACCGCCTCGGCGAACAGCTTCGTGTTGTACTTGGCCAGGTCCTTACCCATATTACCGAACTGTAAAAGCAACATTAGGTGTCCGACATTTAGTTCGGTCGCGACTTCGGTCAGTTGCTCCACGACCTCATCGGGAGATCCAATGATGACGTAGCCGTTGTCGATGATCTCATCCATTTGCGTCGCCCGCTGCCGGGATCGCGCACTGGTGGTGGACGCACGTCCCACCTGGCTGACGATGCCCGCCCGCTGCGTCGCTTCGGTGATATAGCCCGGCGGCGTAGCCCAACGCGGATCGGTGTGCAGACAACGACCATAGAAATACTCGGCAGCAGGCTTATAGAGTTCGTAGGCCTTCTCGCGGCTCTCGGCCACGCCGACGAATTGCAGGAAGCCGGCTCGATTGGGGTTTCGATCCTTGCCCAACCGGGCCATTTCGTCCCAGAAGCCTTTCATCGTTGCCTGACCGTCCTTGTAGCCGAAGTAGGACAGATAACAGTAAACGTAGTCCATTGCCGCGCACCACTGCCAAGTCTCGACCGAGCCGCCGCCGGGCACCCAGATTGGTGGATGCGGATGCTGGATTGGACGCGGCCAGATATTGACATAACGCTGCTGATTAAAGCGGCCGTTGAAGGCGAACGTCTCCTTCTCCGTCCAGGCGCGGGTGATCAGGTCGTGCGCCTCAAGGTAACGTTCCCGCAACATCGACGGGTTCTGGCCATAGCAGTAGCAATCATCCATCGGTGTGCCGACCGGAAAACCGGCGATCAACCGCCCGCCGGAGATCACATCAATCATCGCGAATTCTTCGGCGACCCGGGTCGGAGGATTATACAATGCAATCGAGTTGCCCATTACGCAGATGGCGGTGTTCGTCGTGCGCCGTGCCAGCGCCGAGGCGATCAGATTCGGCGATGGCATCAGCCCGTAGCCATTGGAGTGGTGCTCGTTCACGCACACTGCGTCGAAGCCACAATCGGCCGCGAACTCGAGTTCATCCATGAAGTCGTTATACATCAGGTGGGCGCGCTTCGGATCGAACAGCGAGGAATGGATGTCCACCCAGACCGATGGGTTCTTGTCCCGGAAATCGTCCGGCAGTTCGGTATACGGCATCAGGTGGAACCACATGAGCTTCATTGTTCTTGCTTCCTCTTGCTGATCAAGGCGTTTCAAAGCGCCAATCCACCGCCGACCGGCTTGTTCTGGACGCTCGCGAGCAGAGTGTACCTCGGGCCATCCGCATGCGTCCATGGCGTCAACCCTGACGCTGGTGCGATGTTGGCGGATCGGGCAGCAGCTTGACGCGATGAAAGCCGCTCGGGAAACCGGATCTTTAATCTCTGCGTGCCGCGGCAGCGCCGATCGGCAAAGCTCCTGGCTCGGGTGCGGCGACATGCCGCGGTCCGATCAGTCCCACGAGCAAGGCCGCGGTCCCCGTGCAGACCGCGATGAAATAAAGGCCTCCCGCAAAGCTGCCGGAGGCATCCTTGACCATGCCGATGACGACCGGCCCGACAATGCCTCCCAGGTTACCCACTGAATTGATCAGCGCGATGCCAGCCGCGGCCGCCGCGCCGCTCAGGAACATAGGCGGCAGAGCCCAGAACAGCGGACGTGAGGCGTCAAGCCCGAATGCCAGAATGGCAGCCGGGATCAGGACCCACCACGTCGAACCAATCCACGCCATACCCAACACACCCACCGTGCAGATCGACAGGGCCGAAGCACAACTCCAGCGCCGGTCCAGGCTGCGATCGGAGAACCAGCCCCAGATCACCATCCCTGTTGCGCCGGCCAGCGCCGGAATGGCTGCAACGAAACCGGTCGCGAGGACCGATAAGCCAATGCCGCGAATGATCTGCGGCAGAAAATACGCGATGCCATAACTCACAGTCCCCATCCCAAAGTAAATGAGACAGAGCGCAAGCACGCGTGGGTCGACCATAGCCCTCCACGGTGAAAGCGGGCTGTGCACGGCTTCCAGCTGCTCACGCTCCCGTTGCAGAGTGGTTTCAAGCCACGTCCGTTGCGCCGGGTTCAGCCAGTGGGCCTTGGCAGGCCGGTCGGTCATGTAGGCGAGTACGAGAAAGCCAAGAAGGATCGAAGGGATCCCTTCCAGAAGGAACAGCCATTGCCAGCTCTTCAAGCCCCATGCGTCAATCTGCATCAGCGTGGTCGCCAGCGGCGCCCCAATGATGCCGTTGAGTGGCACCGCAAGCATAAACGCCGCGACCACACGCGCGCGGTACGCGGCCGGGAACCAGTAGGTGAGGTAAAGCACCATGCCAGGGAAGACCCAGCTCGGCGAGTCCGAGCAAAAAGCGTAGCGTCAGAAAGCTGTACCCGCCGGTGATGAATGCCATGCTTGACGACACAAGTCCCCAGGTTATCATAATCCGTGCAATCCATAGACGCGCGCCAAATCGTTCCAAAATCAGGTTGCTAGGTACCTCGAGGATAAAATAACCAACGAAAAAGATACTTGCACCAAGACTGTAAATTGTTGCCGTAAGGCCAAGGTCGGCATTCATCGTCAGCGCCGCGTAGCCCAGGTTGACCCGATCGATCAGGCACCAGAAAAACAGCAGCAAAATAAAAGGAAGCAGCCGCCATGCCACTTTCCTGATGGTGACATGCTCGATGTCGTCAACCATTGAGCTCACCCTCCCGGTCGGCGGATTTTTCTACTTCAGATCATGATGCGTCGCCGTCCCATCATGAGCCCACGTTGTCCGCAAAGCATACGGCAACACCATGGATAACGAAGTCTGTTACGTTCCCTCGGTCAGCCGATGATTGCAAGCAGAACCGGGCTCGCACACCTGCAGCCCGGCGCCAGCATCGCAAATTCATCCCCCCGACTATGCTCCGCCGCTCGGACGTGCTACATTGGCCTTCGGAACCAAAGAAAAACGAAGAATAGCACTGGACATTCCAATAGGGGAGGAATCCGATGACGTATGATCTGTTGATCCGCAATGGCCGTATCGTAGATGGCTCTGGCATGCCCGCATTCCGTGGCGACGTCGCGGTAAAGGATGGCAAGATAGTCGAAATCGGCAAACTCGGCGGAGCTGCGTCACGCGTCGTCGATGCTGAAGGAGTGGTGGTGGCGCCTGGCTTTATCGACAATCATTGCCACTACGACGCCCAAGTGACCTGGGATCCGCTGTGCTCGTTTTCGTGCGATCACGGCGCGACCACGGTGATCTTCGGCAATTGCTCATTGTCCTTGGCGCCGGTGCGGCCGGGCAGGTCAGAGCGTCTGGCAGAGTTTCTGTCCTATGTCGAAGCGATCCCGATGGAGGTGCTGCGCACCGTCGAGTTTCAATTGGGAGACGATGCCGCAATACATCGACCAGCTCGACCGCAATCTCGGGGTCAATGTCGGCAACTTGATCGGTCACACTGCTGTTCGCTACTACGTAATGGGCGACGAATGCCAGAAGCGCGTCCGCGACCGATGACGAGATCAAGGCGATGCAGGATGTCGTGCGTGACGGCATGCGCGCCGGCGCTCTTGGCCTTTCAGTTTCTCGCAACCAGGGTCATTACGATCCGCAAGGCGTGCACGTCCCGGCGCTTGTGGGCTGACGAGAAGGAGATTTTTGCGCTTTGCGACGTGCTCCGTGAACTGGGTACCGGCATCATTCAAAGTGGCGGCGGCAACGGTGCCGAAATGAAAGAACAGCTTGATGAGCCGGCTGTCCGAAGCCACCGGCCGCCCTGTCGTCTACAATAACCTCAATCAGTCGATGCGCCGCCCTAACGAATGGAAGGAGCAGATCGCGACAAGTCGATGAGACGATCGCCAGGGGCATCCGCGCCTATCCGACGTGCACGCCCAATCGCATCACCGACTTCTTCACGATGCGCAACACGCAGACCTTCCGCGGCCTGCCAACCTGGCATCCGATCTTGCTCGCCTCGCACGAACGAAAAACTGCGCGCGTACAGCGATCCTGACGTCCGCAAGAAGCTCCATGCCGAGGCCGTCGAATTCAAGGTGGACATCGATGCCGCCGGGGATCTGCCGCACGTGGTGGGATTACATGACGGTCCAGCATGCGGTGCTGCCAAAGAACAAGGGGCTCGAGGGCAAGACCATCGGCGAGATCGCCAAGGTGCAGGGCAAAGGCATCATCGATGCCTTCCTCGATCTCGTCGTCGAGGAAGAATCTCGACACCGCTTTCCTGCACGGCGAGAACAACGTCGATGATGAAGCGGTCGCGCAAGATTCTAAATTACCCGAACGCGATCATCGGTCTGTCGGACGGCGGCGCGCACGTCCAGTTCCAGAGCGGCTTCGGTTTCAGCACCCGCCTGTTGAGCGAGTGGGTGCGCGAGAAGCAAATCATGTCGCTGGAAAATGCGGTGCGACGCCTGACCTTCGAGTCGGCATCGGTGTTCGGACTGCACGACCGCGGCCTGCTACAGCCGGGCATGGTGGCGGATATCGTGATCTTCGACCCCGACACGGTGCGTCCGCTGCCGCACGAGGTGGTGCACGACTTCCCGACCGGCGCGATGCGGATCCGCGAACCGGCGCAGGGCATCCACATGACCGTCGTCAACGGCCAGGTTCTGCTGGAGAACGGCAAGCACAGCGGCGCACTGCCTGGCCGCGTCCTGCGCAATCCGCATTATCGGGCGAGTCGCCCCGGGCTGAGCCACGGCCCCGGACCTAACCAGGTACGGGGCCATGGCACTCAAGCGGTCAGGACATTGCCATCATTGATCAGGCACACCAGCCTGCAACGCCCTGCCAACCGGGAATAAAGGACCTAAGAAAATGGACCTTAGGCTTGACGAGGCCATCGCATCATCCCATGCGCGGTGGCCGCCCGGTGGGGTTTGGACGCCTCAATGGGCCATTCGGGCAAGCGTGTACAGCAGCCAAGGCAACGCCTCTGCGCCGGCCCGTCTTCGGTCACCCGAGCGGCGAACTGTTGGGCGGGCAAATCATCCCACCCCAGCCAGCATTGCCGCCGCCCAGGGCGGTCATATGATCACGGGCCAGGGCGCCGTGCGGATTTTGCGCGACGGCGCTTGCGGCGTAGCGGGCGGTACCGCGCGTCAGCAGCATAAGGACCGCGCCAGGCGCGGGATCGGTACGATTACAGTCTTAACCTGAAAATCAGGCGGCGGCGCCATCGGATGCTCGTCGTAAAGGGAGGCCTCACTGATGTCTGGTGGCAGTCACGCGCAATCACCGAAGCGGATCGAAATCACTCGCTCCGGATCTGGAAAGAATTATTTCCGTGTCGGAACCTATTCGGGAGCTGGCAGATGGATTCGGCGGACCGATGGGTCCGGCCGAAGGACCTGTGTGGTGGCACGAAAGCGGCGTCCTTTTGTTCAGCGACATTCACAACAACAAGCGGATGAAATATGTGCCCGGCACCGGGGTATCCGTGTTCCAGGAACCCACCAATCGGGCCAACGGGCTCACCCGGGATCTTCAGGGCCGGCTGCTCGCCTGCGAGCACGACACCCGACGGGTGACCCGACAGGAACTCGATGGCAGCCTCACGGTTATCGCCAACAGCTTCCAGGGACGCCAGCTCAATCGGCCCAATGATGTCGTGGTCAAGTCTGATGGCTGCATCTATTTCACCGACCCGTGGACCAGTCCCGCACCGCGCCGAACAGTGGGACCTGACATTCTCCGGCGTCTATCGCGTAACCCCTGATCTCGGGATCGATGACGCTGCTCATCGGGGACTTCATGCTGCCGAACGGTCTCGCCTTCTCGCCGGATGAGAGCGTGCTCTACATCGACGACTCTCGCGCGCGGGCACATCCGGGCCTTTGAGGTAATGCCCAATGGCGCACTTGCGAAACACACTGACCACGTCTTTGCCGACCTGCGCGGCGATGAGCCCGGCGTCCCCGACGGCATGAAGGTCGACCAAGAAGGGAATGTCTATTGTGGCGGAGCCGGCGGAATATGGATCATGGATCCGGCGGGGAAAAAGCTGGGCCGCATTGTGCATGGTGCTCCCGCCACCACCAATATGGCGTTTGGTGGTATGACTGGAAAACCCTTTACTTCACCAGCCGGAATCACCTTGGCGCGGTGAGCGTAATGATCCCCGGTATGCCAGTTCCGGCGCGGAAGTAATAACGTTCATCCGCACACGAAGACGTTGTCTACAGGGTGCGGTCATCGGAGGAAGAGCATGGCCATCATTGTTGGCGAGGGCGAATATCGTTACGAGCAGATCGATAATTGGGCAAAGCTACCGCCCGGATGGTCGTTGCGCGAAGTGGGTGCAGTGGGCGTCGACCGGCAGGACAATGTCTATGTGTTCAATCGTGGCGAGCATCCAATGATGGTGTTCGACCACGACGGCAATTTCCTGCGCGCCTGGGGGGAAGGCTTGTTCCCGCGGGCACACGGCCTGCACATGGCGCCCGACGATACTGTATTTCTTACTGACGACGATGACCATTCGGTCCGGCAATGCACTCTAGAAGGCAAGGTCCTGCTGACTCTGGGCACCCCCGGCAAGCCGGCGCCGTTCATGAGCGGCGAGCCGTTTCACCGTTGCACGCATACCGCTTTGTCGCCAAAGGGCGACATCTATGTTTCAGACGGCTACGGTAACGCCCGTGTGCACAAATACGCACCGGATGGCAGAAGACTGATGTCATGGGGCGAGTGCGGTACCGCGCCAGGCCAGTTCAACCTGGTGCACAACATCTCCTGCGACCCGGATGGCTGGGTGTACGTCGCGGACCGCGAAAACCATCGCATCCAGGTCTTCGACGGCAACGGCCGCTATGAAACACAGTTCAACAACCTGCATCGTCCCTGCGGTATCTTTATGCCGTACTGCTCGTGTCCCATCTGTTACGTAGGCGAACTGGGACCAGCAACTCGCACAAACCGTGACTATCCAAATCTGGGGCCTCGGCTGTCGATCATCGACAACAAGGGCAACTTGCTGGCGCGCATCGGCGGCCAGCATCCCGGCACCGGGCCGGAAGACTATATCGGTCCCCACGGACTAACCGTGGATTCGCACGGCGACATCTATATCGGCGAGGTCTCCCGCACATTATGGCCGCAATACTGGGGTGACACGCCGGTTCCCGAAAACGTGCGCGTCCTGCGCAAGCTTCGCAAAATCACCTGAAGTCACCGGCCCACACGATGTGTCCAAGTAACCAATTATTCGGACAGACCTGTGTGGGTTTCCGGCCCACAACAGCCCGCCACTCACCACCGCGAGGCCCCGGGATCCTGGGCTAATCACGCACGATCGGGCAGCTATCGTCGCGGACCCAATCCGCGAAACTGAGGTAGTAGACCCGGACATCGTCAAACCCGGCCCGCACCGCCGCGGCCGCCGCCAAGGCCGCCCGCCCGCCGCCTTCGCAATGGGTAACGATATGATCACCGGGACCAAACCCGACCTTCTCAAGCATGGACCGCAAGACCGGCGCCGAACGCACCAGCCCATTGTCCAGCAAGTCGGTATGCGACAGGTGCCGGGCGCCAGGCAGATGCCCGCTGCGGGCGCGGTTGCGCTTGTCCTCCCCGGTAAATTCCGCGAGTGTGCGGCTGTCGAATACCTGCGCTTCCGAACCATCGACCTGACGCTTGAGGACTTGTCGATCAACCACGCCGACGGAACCGACGCCGGGCACTGGCTGGATGCCATTCTGCGATGGCCCTGCACCGGCCGGCAGTTCACTCGCAGAGGACATGACCGGCCATCCGCCGTTCAGGATGATAGCCTTGATGCCAAAATACTGCAGGATAAACCAAACTCGAGCGGCATCGGTCATACGACCGTTGTCATAGACCACCGCGACAGCGGCCTGATCAATACCGAGCGATCGAAAAGTATTGTCCCAGAAGGCAGACTTTTCAAAACCGATGTCGGCGGCCTTAGCCGCTGCATCCCACGCCTCGACCTGCACCCGGACTGCTCCCGGTGCATGTCCGGCATCAAATGCCGCCTGATCGCGTACGTCCAGGTAACGAATGGGACTAAGCGAGGACAGTGCGGCAACGTCGACGAAGGGATCACTTTGCATGGCAAATCTCTCACAGGGTCTGGCGTCAAGAATTCAGCGGCATCTTGGACATGACGTTCGGCTCACAGCCAAATCACAGCCGAAACCACCCTGCTACAGAGAGTGTCTGGCCGAGTTCCTATGTAGCAGACCCTCCATGATATCGCAAAGTATCGCCGGCCTGGCATCCGCAGCTAAACCGCAATGACACATCCCTCGGCTGGTGAATTGGGCTCGCACGGCGTAGCCTGGAGAAAACCGCGAAGGGAGAAACAACTATGACGATCATCATCGGTGAGGGCGATTACCGTTACGAAGTGATCGAGAATTGGGGCCGGCTGCCGGACGGCTGGCGCTACGGTGAGGTCGCCGCGGTCGGCGTGGACAGCAAGGACAACGTCTACGTGTTCAACCGCGGCAAGCATCCGATGATCGTGTTCGATCGGGCCGGGAATTTCCTGCGATCATGGGGCGAGGGGCTTTTCAGCCGGCCGCACGGTGTGCATGTCGCCCCCGACGAAACGCTGTATTGCACGGACGACGGGGACCACACCGTCCGGCGGATGACGACCGACGGCAAAATGCTGTTGCAGATCGGCGTGCCCGGCGAACCGGCACCATACATGAGCGGCGATCCGCTGAACCGTTGCACGCACACGGCGCTCTCCCCTCAGGGCGACATCTACGTCGCCGACGGCTACGGCAACGCGCGCGTCCACAAATATTCGCCCGACGGAAAGCTGCTGTTTTCCTGGGGTGAGCCGGGTACCGACCCGGGCGAATTCAACATCGTCCACAATATCTGCTGCGACGAGGAAGGCTGGGTCTACGTCGCCGACCGGGAGAACCATCGGATCCAGGTGTTCGACGGTCATGGGAAATTCGAAACTCACTGGCACAACATGCACCGCCCATGCGGATTGTGCATGACCCGGGGCAAAAACCCGATTGCCTATATCGGCGAGAGCGGGCCCAGCATGTCGGTGAACGTGCACTCCCCCGGCATCGGGCCGCGCGTAAGTTTGTGGACGCTCGACGGCAAACGGATCGCTCGGGTTGGCGACGCGTCGCGGGAACGAGCAAGCCAGTTCACCGCTCCACACGGAGTAGCAGTCAATTCACACGGCGACATTTATGTCGGCGAGGTCGCCAGGACTGCGATGAAGAATAAGGGCACGCCGATCCCAGAGGATCAGGACATCAGGTGCATGCAAAAGTTGGTGAAGCTGGGATGAAACCCACCTCGTAGGTAAGCCAGATGCCGCACGACAGAGTAATGACTTCGGCCACCCAGCTTACCCGAGAGAACGCCAACTCTGAATTGGATGGTCTCGTCAGCGAAGCAAGGCCATCTGCATGGACGCGAAAAACCAGAGCCATTAATATGATGGAATTGGAACGATCGCCGATTTCGAGGTCTCGCCAGGAGGGATGTTTATGTCGATGAGTCGTGAACTCGCAGCGTTCGTCGCGGGTCTCCAGTATCACGACCTGCCGCCCGCTGTGGTCGACCGAGCCAAAGGCGTTACTCTGCAGGCCCTCACGTCAGCGCTGGTCGCGCACAAGATGCCGGCGAGCCAACAAGCTCTCGCCCTCATGCAGGACGAGGAAGCCGGCGGCAGCGGCATTGCAACCGTACTGTGCGACGGCAGCAGGCTCACCAAGAGCGGAGCCGCCTTCGTCAATGCCGAAATGATTCTGGCTGGCGGTAAGTGGGATACGTTCCGCATGCTGACCCACCCGGGTACGGCAATTTTGCCGGCGGCCCTCGTCGCCGCGGAAATTACCGGCTGCTCCGGCAAGGCATTCCTCGTCGGTGTCGCCGCTGCGTACGAGGTGATGGAACGAATGGCCGCCGACTTCATCCCGACCGTGATGTCGCGGGGCTTTCACGCAGGACCGGTGTTCGGCATCTTCGGCGCGGCGGTCGCCGCCGCCAAAATTCAAGGCCTCGACGCGAACCAGATCCACAGCGCGATCGCCCAGTGCGTCAACCTTGCAGCCGGTAACCTGGAAGGCGCGCGAAGCGGCGGGCGTTCACTGCGCGAAGGCGGCGCGGTCCGCAATGCGCTGTTGGCGGTCGCAATGGCGAAGCACGGAACACCTGGCGGCGAAACGACTCTGGAAGGGCGAGGCCGGCTTCTACCACGCCTATGCCGGCAACAACTGCGGCCGGCTGGAGTACAGCTTCACCGGAGATACAAGAACGGACCTCGGAAAGATCACCGAAGGTCTTGGCCGGAACTGGATCTTTCTGGAAACGCTCTATCGTATCTACTCAACCGCTGGCTTCAACATCGCCCACGTCGATGTAACGGCCAGGCTTTGCGAACAACACAACCTATCTTACCAGGACATTGATCGCATCGAGGCGGTGGTCAACTGGTTCGAAACCGAATACCCGAGCCCAGCCTTCCCCACGCCCGGAAGCGACGGCCAGCCAAGGGTCGGCAGCACCCACTATTTTACCGCCTACGGTGCCGTCGAACGCAGCTACCCGTTATTGCGCGGTGCGCAGCCCGGTCCAGGCGAGAGCGACCCGCCTGAAGTACTGGATCTGATGCACCGCGTCACACTGATCCCGACTGTGCGCCGCACCCTGTTCGGTCCACGGATCACGATCTTCACCAAGGACGGGAGAAGTTTCACCAAGGAAGGCACAGGGCGCGAGTTCATCTGGAACTTCGAGGAGGAAGCTCGGCGTATCCAACCCGTCATCCCGGGACTTGCCATCGATGCCGGACAATTCTCTGAACTGATTGACTGTTGCCGCAACCTCGATCACCTCGACAACGCCGCTCACCGGCTGATCTCACTGACCATTCCGTCATGATCAACCATCGCCGCCCACACCCGAACCCAACGACGGCCTCAGTCTTTAACCGTCATCCGATAACCTTTGCCTCTCGCAACGACCGCAGGCGCGCAACGTCGAACTGCAGCAACGCGCCCAAGACCTCGTCCGTGTGCTGCCCGGGCGTTGGTACCGGCCCCACCCGGCCGGGCGTGCCCGACATCTTCACCGTCACGCCAGGCACGTAGACTTCGCCCGCCACCGGATCGGCCATCTTCACCAGCATCGCTCGCTCCCAGACATGCGGGTCTGCGACGACCTCGGGAATGCTACGCACCGGCGCTACCGGCACCCCGAGGTCAAGCAGAGTCGTTACGATCTCGTCCACCGTCCGAGCCGCACACCAATCTTCCAGCGCCGCTCGACGAGCATCCGCCGCGGCCGGAACCAGCGGGCTCGTGTCGGCCCCGGTACCCGATACCAGCGTCATCAGCCGCGCCGCCATCTCGCGCCCCGCCGCCGAGATCACCACGTAGCCGTCCTTCGCACGGTACGGCGGCCGACCCGCCTCGCCGCCTTCCTCACCCGTCGAGAGGTAATACGACGCCGGTATCTCCACCATTGTCAGCGCGGAATCCATCAGGCAGACGTCGACCATCTGCCCCTCCCCGGTGCGGTCCCTGTGCCGCAAAGCCGCCAGTGTGCCGATGGTCGCGTGCAGCGCCGTATAGCGATCGACGACGGAAGACGCGACACCCAAAGGCTGCCCAACCGGCTTTCCGGTCAGATCCATCAACCCGCTCATCGCCTGTCCCAACGGATCGAATGCCGGACGTTCAGTATAGGGACCGTACTGGCCGAATCCGGACACCGAAGTCAGGATGATGCCCTTGTTGATCGCCTTCAACGCCTCGTACCCGAACCCCATCGCCGCCATCGTGCCCGGGCGAAAATTCTCCAGCACCACATCTGATTTCTTCACTAGATCCGTAAAGATCGCCTTCCCCTCAGCACTACGCAAGTCCAGACAGATGCTTTTCTTACCCCGATTATACACTGTGAAATAAATGCTCTGCCCGCGCACGACCGGCGCGTTCTTCCGCGTCTCCTCGCCGCCGATCCGCTCGATCTTGATGACTTCCGCACCAAGGTCCGACAGGATCATGCCGCCGCGCGGACCCGCCTGGTAGCGCGCCAGTTCCAGCACACGCACTCCGTCAAGACTGAGACCCATGACTTCCCCCCGGGTTCTGACACTATCGGCAAGAACTCAATACCTGCCGGGCACGCTCGGCAACCTGTCCGACTACGCCACCAAACAGGCAGACCTGTCGCGCTTGTGCCTTTCCGAATCGTGACTGATAGTTCCGGCGGACACAACGCAATCCAACCGCACCGGGAAACCCACGTCACCATGCCAGCCGAATTCGATGTTACGGGGAAAGTCGCCTTCAGCATGACGGCGGTTTGATTTTCAATGAGTGGACCTCTCGCCGGTCTTCGGGTGCTTGATCTCACCACCGTGCAAATGGGCCCCTGGTGCACCCGCATCATCGCCGACTTCGGTGCCGACGTGATCAAGGTCGAAGCACCCGAAGGCGACTCATCGCGTTACACCGGTGTCGCACGGCATCGCGGCATGAGCGGGAGTTTCCAGCACAACGCCCGTGGCAAGCGTAGCATCGCCATCGACCTCAAGCACCCCGATGCCCAGCAGGCGCTATTGCGGCTGGTGCCAACCGTCGATGCGTTCGCGTCCAACATCCGCCCGGCGGCGCTCGCCCGCCTCGGCCTCGACTACGCGTCCGTCAAACAGGCAAACCCCTCGATCGTTTATCTTAGCATGGTCGGCTACGGCAGCGCCGGGCGCTATGCTGGGCAGCCAGCCTATGATGACCTGATTCAGGCGGCTGCCGCCATCCCGATGCTGCTGCAGCGATCCACTGGCCAGCCGCGGTTCATCCCCATGGCCGCCATCGACCGGATCGTCGGTTCGGCCGCGGCGAACGCCCTGCTCGCCGGACTGCTGGCCCGCGCCCGTACCGGTACCGGCCAGATGATCGAAGTGCCAATGTTCGAAACCGTCGCCCAGTTCGTGCTGTCGGAACACATGCAGGGCCAGACTTTCGATCCGCCGACCGGCCCCGCCGGCTATCCACGCACCCTGTCAGCGCATCGCCGCCCCTATCCGACCAAGGACGGCTTCATCGCCGTGCTGCCCTACAACGATGGCCAGTGGCGCCGCTTCTTCGACGCGGCCGGCAAGGCCCATATCCTCCAAAGCGACCCACGCTTTGCCGACATCGCCAGTCGCACCGCAAACATCGATGCTTTGTACGAAATGGTCGCCGAGGAACTGCAGCACCGCACAACGCAGGAGTGGCTCGACCTGCTACGGCGCCATGATATCCCCTGCATGCGTCCACACACGTTGGAAACATTGTTGCAAGACCCGCACCTCGCCGACGCCGGTTTCTTCCGGTGGGAGGACCATCCGTCCGAGGGCCGCATTCGCACCATGCGCGAACCCAGCACCTGGTCGGAAACTGAACCTCCGACTGGCCGCTTTGCCCCTCGCCTGGGCCAGCACACGTGCGAAATCCTCGCCGAGGCTGGATTTGACCCAGACGCCATCGCCGCGTTCATCGCCCAACAGGTGGTCAAGACAGATAGTTCGTAAGCGATAACTCGGGTCGCCATGAAGGAGGACACGATGCAAAGACCTCGTCGCCGCACCGCGCTCGCCACCCTGCTTCTGCTGCTGCCCATTCTCACGCCGCTGAGCAGGGCCGAATCCAATCAGGTCCGCATCGTCATGCCGTATGGGCTCGCTTACCTCCCCGCCTATGTCGTGGTTGATCGCGGGCTGATTGAGCAGCATGCAAAGGCCGCGGGCCTGGGCGAAATCAAGGTAACACTGCTCCACATGGCCAGTGGTCCCGCAAGCAGTGACCTCTTGCTGGCTGGTGACGCGGACCTTGCCATGGGCGGTTTTGGCCCCGCCTTCGTCCTGTGGGACAAGACCCGCGGCCCCGGCAAGGTGCGCATCGTGACGCCTCTGTCCAGCTCGCCAATCTGGCTGCTCACCAACGATCCGCACATTCACAGCATCCGCGATTTCGGCCCCAATGACCGCATTGCCGTCAGTGCGATCAAGGTGACGGCGCAGGCGCTTTCGCTGCAAATGGCGGCGGCCAAGGAATACGGCTGGGACCAGCGGTTCCGTCTCGACCCAAATATGGTTTCGATGTCCAACCCAGACGGGATGGCCATGCTCTTGAGCGGCGCTGGTGAGGTCCGGACCCAAGCCGCAATCATTCCATTCAGTGTGGAGGAGATGGAGTCCGGGAAGGTCCATATGGTGATGAACTCGGAAGATTACCTGGAGCCTGGCTCTTCAATCGCCGTCATGTACGCCGGCGGCGGCTTTCACGACGCCAACCCGAAGCTCTATGCCGCCACCGCCGCCGCGTTCGAGGAGGCGTTTGACTTCATCCATCAACAGCCGCGTGAGGCGGCCGAAATATACATCACCCGCGAACCGCAAAAGCGCGAGCTCGCCTGGATCGAGGCGATGATCGTCAACCCAAAAATGATCCTTTACAGTTCCACGCCGCGCGGACTGAAGAAGCACGCTGATTTCATGCATTCCGCCGGCACACTCAAGACCAAACCCGACAGATGGCAGGATCTGGTCTGGGACAACATGTGGAGCAAAAGCGGCAGCTGAACCCCTGGCCGCCTGGCAGGCACGCCAACCGAGAGGGTCCGACTTTCGTCGAGAAACCCGATGTCCATATTCAATCGTATCCGGAACGGTCCTAATCCGGACGATCACACTCCGCGTCGGTGGCGCGCTGACGCCTGACGCCGCACCCCTTGCAATCGGCTCCGCAACGGAACATGCGCAGCACTTCGAAACGTAGTGTCGATCGACAGCCGCTAAAGACCGCCCTGACTGCCCCGAAGCAAACCTGCGTCGCGTCGCCTCGCCTCTTACTCCGCCGCCGCCCGCTCGACACCACCCATATACCGGGTACTGACCGGCTGATTGGTCTCGAACGGGCTCTTGAGGTCGAATTCCTTGGCCATTTCGCGCACCGCCGGGAACACCTCCTGGCCCAGCAGCCAGATGCAGGTCTTGCTGTCCTGGTGGGAGACAGTGCCGTCATTGCCCCAGAACGCCAGGATGCCGGGCCGCGTCTCTTCAAGCAGGATGCGCAGCTTGGCGATCACCTGTTTCGGTGTCCCCGCGATGATCATCAATTCATCAAGCTGCTTCTCCAACTCTGGGCGCCCACGCGGGTTTTTCGCTCGACCGGTCGCGAACTCCACGAAGGCGCGGCGATTTTCCGGGCTGTTGTAACCCGCGGGCGCGCTCCAGACCGGATGCGCCAGCCCGGTGAACTCGCCTTGCATCCACATGAACTGGCGGGCGTTTTCCAGCGCCTTTTCTTCTGTTTCGGCAACATGGATCTGCTTCAGCAGGCCATGGTAGTCCGGCCCTCCGGCAAAGCCCGCCTCTGCCGCGACCGCATCATACATCTGCCAGATCTGCCGCGTCCGGTCGACCGGCGTGTTCAGCGCGATATACGGATAGCCGTGCTGAGCCGCCCAGATAATCGTTTCTTTGCTGATCACACCAGGGATCCAGATCCGAGGATGCGGCTTCTGCAATGGAATTGCCCACGGATTGACGACGCGTTGCTGGTAATGCGTGCCTTCCCAGCGGAACGGTCCCGGTGTCGTCCAGGTCTTGACAATCAGGTCGTGCGCCTCCTCAAAGCGCTCGCGGTTGAAGGCCGGGTTGACGCCGTTGGCAAGCTGCTCCTGCCCGCCGCCGCGCACGAAGCCCGATACCAGCCGTCCCTTCGAGATCATATCGATCATCGCCAGTTCCTCGGCGAGTTGTACCGGATTCTCGGACAACGGCAGAGGATTTCCCAGGATGACGATCTTCACTTTCTGCGTCACCGCGGCGAGGATCGCGGCAAACATGTTGGTCCTCGCCTGCATG
This sequence comes from uncultured Alphaproteobacteria bacterium, assembly GCA_963790515.1. Lineage (GTDB taxonomy): Bacteria > Pseudomonadota > Alphaproteobacteria > Acetobacterales > Acetobacteraceae > Rhodopila. The sequence continues at coordinate 153,192 of CAWBPF010000045.1, forward strand.
CAGAACGGCGCATTGTGGTGCTCGTTCAGCATGATCCCATCGATACCCATCTCTTCCGCATAGATGTAGTGCTCAAGGTATTCGTTGTACAGCCGACTGCCCTCGACCGGATCGAAATGCTTGTTCGAGAACATCAGCGCGGTGGCGCCGAAATCCAGCCCGGCCTGCGATGAATAGGCAGACATCGGCTGCTCAGTGAAATACATGAGGTGCATGACGATCTCCCTTTTGTAGGGCTGCCACTGTCGCGAGACAGCCCGGTCTTCCCAGTGTATGACACGACGCTAGCCCCGAGCCACCGTTCGGGCAACATCGTCGGTTCTGCTGGGACGTCGGCCGCGCCAAGTTTGACAATCAGCCCCGCTTCAGCGGTTGATAGCCAACAACACAACCAGAGCAGGAAACCGCTGTGAAACCGGAATCCATCGGACTATCCGCGTCGCGCCTGCAACGCCTGGATGACGTGATGAAGCGGCGCTACGTCGATAGTGGCCGCCTCCCGGGCTTGCTGACCATGATCTACCGGCGCGGCACGCTCGCCCATACCGGAATGTCGGGGCACATGGACCTCGACCGTGACAAGCCCATGCGCGAGAATGCAATCTTCCGGATCTACTCCATGAGCAAGCCGATCACGTCGGTGGCGCTGATGATGTTGGTCGAGGAAGGCCTGATCGGCCTGGATGACGACGTCGCCACGCACATCCCATCGTGGAAGGATCTAGGGGTCTACGCCACCGGGGTCCCGAGCCTCGTGCCGACAGGGCAGGCGACGTTCATGACGACGCCGGTGAATTGTCCCATGAAGGTTGTTGATCTGGTGACGCACACCTCCGGCCTGACTTACGGATTCATGAACCGCACCAACGTCGATCGTGCTTACCGGGACGCGCACATAGCCGAGTTCAACGCCGAAGGCGGTCTGGACGCCATGATCGAGCGGCTTTCGACCTTACCGCTGGAGTTCTCGCCGGGGACGGCTTGGAACTACTCGGTCTCGATCGATGTAATGGGCTACCTCGTCCAGAAGCTCAGCGGCATGAGCTTTGGTGAGTTCCTGCGAACGCGTCTCTTCAAACCCCTGGGCATGAACGATACCGCCTTCTGGTGTCCATCGGAGAAGCTAACCCGGTTCGCGTCATGCTATCAGCCCAAGGAAGGTGGCGGCCTAAAACTGCAGGACGACGCCGGCAAGAGCACGTATGCCACGCCGCCTGCACTGGAATCAGGTGGCGGGGGTTTGGTATCGACCGCGCACGATTACATGCGATTCTGCAGGATGATGCTGCATCGCGGAACCCTCGACGGTGTCCAAATACTCAGTCCCAAAACGGTTGCGCTGTTCAGCCTGAATTTCCTGCCTGACAATAAGGAACTCGCGGACATGGCCCCCCCTGGTCTGTTCAGCGAAGCCGGTTATTCGGGCGTCGGCTTTTCCATCGGCTGCGGCGTGAACATCAACGTCGCCAGGACACGCCTGCCGGGCACGCTGGGCGAATACTTCTGGGGCGGCGCCGCCTCCACCGCATTCTGGATCGATCCGAAGGAAGATCTCGCGGTGGTATTTATGACCCAAGTCATGGGCAGCGACGTCCGGTTGACGCTCCGCCGCGATCTTCGCACACTGGTCTATTCAGCAATGACCGAGTCATACGCCGAACCCGATCTTAGTGCCTGAACACAGACGCAGCAGGGCTCAGTCTGGCCGCGTCCCCAGCATTAGCTGGATTGCCCAGGGTACCTCCAACCCCAGGGCAATCCAGCTGCTTTACTTCGCTCTGAGGCGCGACCACTCGCCAATACTTCCCGTGCCCTTAGGAAAGAGCGGAGTTGACTGAACGCCGCGCCAATCTACAAGTACGAGGTCTAGCGCTTCCCAGGCAGCAAAGTGCCCGCCCTTATCAAGCTTGGTGTAATGGATGAACCTGGGATGCGTTCGCACGACCAACTCGGCGGCGCTTGATAAAGCTTGTCGGTAGCGCCGCTCACAGCATCCGGAATAGAGACGTCTTTAGCATTGAAACAATCGATCTCTTTCGTAATTGAGACAGGCCGAAGAAATCGCTGTTTTCGAACGAATGTAAGCGAAATGGATGTTTAGTCCTTGGCCACCCTTCGGGCACCCCAATCTGGAAATTGAATTGCCGCCGAAACTAGACTTAATGTTCACACGCCACGTAGCGCTGTTGCCGGATCATGAGATGTCGGGGCAGGCCGGTTGTGTCGGCAAGGTCAATGTAATTGATTTACCATAACATAATATAGAGCTGTATATTATTACATGCTATTATTCACACTGGCCTGATAACAATATTGCGCAGGGTTCAGTACGAGCCGGTGATTGAACTGTCAATTTGCTCATCGGGACGGGACCGCGTTGGTATGCAGCTCCTTGCAGACCTCGCGGTCCCGAAATGAATGGGCTATTAGAACCTCGAGTGCTGCGTATTTCCGTAGTACGCTTTACTGCCAGGCCCTACTTCTGTGATGCCATCGCCATCTGTCTTCTGCTTCGTCGCGCTGCTACTACCTTGGTTGTTCAGGCCGGTAGGTTTAACGACCTTGGGGCCGATAACCTGACCTTTTTGGCTTTGCGGTTGTGGTGTCTGCGCGAATGCAGGAGCCACCATAAGCAAACCCGCAATCAACGTGATTGGGTACCAATTTAATGTCTTCATGTTGAGCTCCATTTGAAGGCGATTTGTTCAACCTCGAGATCACGTTCACCGCGATTTCATAACAGAACATAGTGTTTCGCGAGGATTAAGGCTTGAATATAAGTGTTCAATTTTGAATATTCCTGCCTTACTCTACGCCGACAGGCAGGACACCCTGAAAAGCCGAACAGACCGCGTGGAAACCAGTCACGTGCGCCCTGGCACCGACCGCGAAGGCAGTGACTTTCCCACGGCGGAAATGAAGCCGCTCGACCCTATCCTGCTTACGAATGGCGTAAATCAATCCAGTCAGGCGGTCCTGACATTTCTGTCGATACGCTAGGTGCCGACCGCCGCGAGGATGTCTGCGCATGGTTCAGGAGCAATGGTCGTGGCTACGTTCGCTCACGGGATCTGCATTCATATGCAGTCATATTGTCTACGTATCGTTAGGCTTGATTTCCACCGCGGGGCCCAGATTGGCGTCGGTTTAGTTTCATTTGCTATGTTGAAGCTACAATCGGGCAGCACGGGTGTACTCTTATGGCGTTGTCGACGATTTCCACCGATAGCTAAAATTGATACGATGGCGGGGATTATTGCTCGGCCACGCGCAACGCCCTTCATCTTGCGCTCGCTGTACTGCAAGCCTTTGGCGTGAGCAAAATCAGGACCAATCGCCGGTTCGCCGCACACGCATCGGCAAATGCCCCGCCTCCGCCTCTTCTGCCGTGAAGACCGTCTTGTCCCGTGCGCAGGATAGCGCTCCCGACCACAAGTTTATGTTCCGCGCCACCGGTGTTGGCAGCAACGCCGGTCAACACGGCGCCCGGTCGGCTCGTAGCCACGCCCGAACCGGGCACAACTCACGTTGTCCACAGAGGCCGTTGCGATGCTGAGATCATCGGGAGTTCACTGGTGCGAGTGACGGAAACCGGCACCTCAGATGCATCCTATCAATGGCATATATGTTCTGTTCCTTTCGTTCCTCCCACAGCATCGGCGTGATTATGTGCCAGACCGGCGTGGTTGTGGTCGACCTCCATGCAGTTAAACAACCGGGGCCGCGGACGACCGCCAATTTGGTAGACGACATATTCGCCTGAGACAGGGGGCGCCCCGTCACAGACGAACATTTAGTCTATTAGCCGCTCGTTCAATCAGGTACTTGTCGATATCGATCACGGCCTTTGCAAAGGCTTGCGGCGCTTCCTGTGGCAAATTGTGCCCGATGCCGCCGCTGATGGTCCGGTGCTCGTATTTGTTCGAGAATTTCTTCCGGTAAGCGTTAGGGTCCGCGTGTGGTGCACCATTGGCGTCACCTTCAAGTGTGATGGTGGGCACGGTGATAACCGGACCTTCGGCAAGCCGTCTCTCCAGATCATCGTACTTCGATTCACCAGCGACCAAACCGAGTCGCCAGCGATAATTGTGAATCACAATCGCGATGTAGTCTGGGTTGTTGAACGACGCAGCGGTGCGGTCGAATGTCGCGTCGTCAAACTGCCACCTTGGCGAGGCAGTCTGCCAGATGAGCTTCCCGAAATCGTGCCGGTACTTGTCGTAACCGACGACACCGCGTTCCGTGGCGAAGTAATACTGGTACCACCACTGGTACTCAGCCTTTGGCGGCAGCGGCATCTTGTTCGTCTCAACGCTGCCGATCAGATAACCACTGACGGAGACTAGCGCCTTGCAGCGCTCTGGCCAGAGTGCGGCGACGATGTCGGCCGATCGCGCTCCCCAGTCAAAACCCGCAACGATCGCCTTCTCGATCTTCAAGGCATCCATCAGATTGATGACGTCAACGGCGACAACCGACTGCTGGCCGTTCCTGAAGGTTTCACTTGAAAGGAAGCGCGTGGAGCCGCAGCCTCGCACATACGGGACGATCACCCGGCAGCCCGTCGATGCTAGCAATGGCGCGACATCGACGAAGCTGTGAATATCGTAGGGCCAGCCGTGGAGAAGTATGACCGGCGGACCATCGGCTGGGCCGGCTTCAGCGTACCCAACATTCAGTAGCCCAGCGTTGACCTGTTTCATCGCAGCAAACGATGTGTTTGCTGCGGGACTAATCGGGGACAAACCAGCTGATATTGCCTCCCTGGGTTGTGCTGCGGCAAAGCGGCTCAAGCCGCTCTGAACAGCGGCAAGGGCCATGGCCGCTGTGCCAAAAAGTCGCCTACGCCGATGGTTGATTTCTTCTGATGCCTTGTTTGTGCTCATTCGAAGGTTTCCTGGGTTCGATGGTTGTCTGACGGTCGCGGCCGCCAAGACTGGCGCGGTTACGCTCACCCTGCCTTCCTCAGCTACAGTGGAGCGTTCTCCAACAAGTCGTGACCAGCGTCCTTGACGGTGTAACAAGGGTATTTAAAGATCTCTTCCGTGGTCTCAAGTTTTGTTTCCTATTTATAATGGTACGAATGCCCTGATGTACACTGTCAATATCTTTATCGAATGCAATCTCAGGTGTTTGTGCGCCGACGACCATCAGCCTGTGATCCTTGTATTTATTTGCCCATTCCCTGACATGCGGCAGCAGCTCGTGCGTCATGCGCGGGCCGGCATAAATATCTAGGGTGGTTAGGAGAATCCCGCACGACTGGCTGTTGTATTATGGAAGTCGATGTACTAGTTTCCTGATGCAGAACAAGGGCCATCAGGTCCACTGCGATGCTATGCTGCCGCCCGAGGTAGGTGGAGGTGAGGGTGACCCCCCTGGTCATTTCAACAATTGTACAGATCATGATATTCTCGCCTCGGGACTGCGAGTGTCGGCATCACCCATGTCGATCATCGAACCTGGCATCAAGCGCCCGGGTTCACTCATACCGGTCACCTTACCACCGGGACTGCGACTGAGCTCTTCCAGGCTTGCGGAAACTGTCCGCCGTCGACCGCGTTTCGGTTCGAGGACCTGACCGGGCGGCCTGTCTTCAGGCGGCGGCTTCTCGCCTCGGCTTCGGCATCTGTCAGGCTTCGCCGGCGCCACGCACCCGGGGTCTCCCCCACTCCACGCCGGAAGAGCTTCGACAAGTGTGCCTGGTCGGCCAAGCCGCAGGCAAGCGCGATGTGGCTCAGCGGGTCCTCGGTGGTCAACATCAGCTCCTGCGCCAGTTCCAGCCTCAGCCGAATAAGGTGCATGTGCGGGGTCGTTCCGAAACTTTCCTTGAAAGCGCGGCAAAAATGACTCACGCTGAGCGAAACCTGTGACGCCAGATCCTCTACGTATAACGTCTGTTCGATATTTTCTCTCAAGAAGCGGTCTACCTTGCGTTTCTGCCACGGTGCCAGGCCACCTCGAGCAGCAGTAGGGCCAGCCTCGGCCGATGGCGTCAGAAGCGTCGCCAGACGCACCGCAGCAGCGTGCGCGCCGGACGGGTTCCACTCCATGGCATGGCGGACGTCATCCAGCATTTTCACCGCCTCCGCAGTAAACCCTGGGCGCCCGCCATGCTCCGGGCCTGTGATTGAATGACGCGAACCAGCGGAAGCTTCTTCGGCCGATACCAACTCGGGTTGGGGTCGTTCGCATTTGAGGGACTTGGTAAAATTCATGAGATGCGTCCTATAAACAATGACTGAGCGCGGTGCCGAAATATCTAGGTGGAGGCATGCTGAGCACCGCCTAAAAAATACAGGAAAGCGGTGTCACAGCGGCCAACCAATACCGACATCCATTCGGCCCTGCCGGCCGAGGAACAGAGACCAACTGTAGTCGCGTCCGGCATCAGCACGATTTGGTTGGGGAGCACTCATATGACACTTCGGGTTGCGGACCGCGGCCTGATCTCCTCTATGGTCGGGACCGCCGACTGCGGGTCTACACATGCCGCATCTTTGGATCGGAGCCCAGTCAATCGTCATGAATTTCTGCATATTCTCGGGCCTGGGGCGTTGTAAGCAGTCCTTACTTGGCTTGTCGGTTTGGTCGGGCGGACCAGTGACGATTGAATATGCAACACCGCTCCCTCTCGGCCGAAGATTTTCGATAGCACCAATCGCGTCGGGGCCAGTCCTGGCTGGTCTTTTTCCAGGATATCGCCACCCGCGTTACGCTCTGCGCGGCGCGGTCACTGTCCTGCTCAATGTCCGTGTGGGCAACCGCTTTGTCTAACTTCCAAACTGCCCATCGTACAACTTAAGCCAGCGCAGATCTGAGCGCGGTGGCGGCTTGCCCGATCGCACCCCGCGCGGCCGGCGTGTCAGCCAAGGCATTTAGCATGACGAAGTCATGGATCGTGCCCAAGTAGCGCGTGCACGTCGTCCGCACACAGGCCTCTGACAACTTGCGCGCATAGGCTTCGCCTTCATCGCGAAGTACGTCCACCTCGGCTGTGATGACCAACGCATCTGGTAGCCCCCGCAACTGCTCAGTCGTGGCGCTTAGCGGCGTTGCAGTGACCGCCGCTCGGCCACCCGCATCGGGAAGATACGCATCCCAGAACCACTCGATGTCCTGTTTGGTCAACCATGGGCCATTATGCCAGTCCCTATAGGACGTAGCTCGAAAGCTGGCAGCGGTTACCGGATAGAACAGAACCTGAAAGGCAATTTTGGGTCCGCGCCGTTGCTTGGACATGATAGCCACCGCGGCCGCGATGGTTCCCCCGGTTCCGTCGCCAACCACCGCGAGACGCGTGCCGTCAAAATGCATGCTGTCAGCATGCCGCGCCACGTATTGCGTAGCTGCGTAGGCTTCTTCGACGGCAATCGGGAATTGGGCTTCCGGCGCACGGCCGAATGCTACGAAAACCACTGCCGCGTGCACCGCGATGGCAATTTCCCGGATAAGACGGTCATGTGTATCGACATCGCCGGCGACCCAGCCGCCGCCGTGAAAATACATCACGACCGGCATGACATCAGCGCTATTCCTGGGACGAACAATGCGGACCTGAACGGCGCCCTTGGGGCCGACGGGAAAGGTCATATCCTCGATGCGCGCGCCCGGCTTTCCGATCGGCCCCGATTGCAATCTGCTGAGGGCGATCCGCACCCCGGTCGCCGATCGGGCACCGAAAGGAAAAGCGCCGGAGGCAGCCACCGTGTCAATGAAGTGCTGCGTCACCGGTTCGAGGGTCGCCCGGTAGGCCGCATCGCCTGTCACCGCCCACCTATGCCCTGGATCGACTGCCATGCCTTGCCCAGGCGCTGAAAGCGACGTCCGGGCGCACGGGCGCGGCGAAACGAAGACGGACCGTGGCGCGGCGGTTCAGGGGACCAGCCTCGGTCGGAGATCTCGCTAAGAAAGACCGAGCGGTTTAGTCGCATCGACATCGTGATTCCATGGCGTGTCAGGCCGATCAGGCGATCCAGCGGTGTCAATGTGCTGAGGTTCGCGAACGAGAGCCCAGTCAATCGTTGTGAATTCTTGTGTGTCGGCGCTACGTTGCCGTCGCGGAATTCGGCCATTTTGCGGCCGATCAGGGCGCACCGCCCGCGTCTGACAGGCGATGCTAGGATAGCGCGCCTAAGAGAGCCTTCGCCGCTCTGAGGTCGGCTGTCTGAAAACCTTCCTCAAACCGACCAAGCACCGGCGCGAGCCCCTCATAGGCGTCGGCAATCCGGCCTTGTCCTTGGTATAGCCGCGCGAGGCTGATGGCCGTCCGCAATTCCCATGACAGAACTTGCTGGCGTCGGGCCCAGTCGAGCGAGTGCCGAAATTGTTCTTCAGCCTCCCTCATGGTCCGAGGCGTATTTTCCAACCGGAGGAGTTCGCCCTTGATGCGCAGAAATTCGGCCACGTACCAGCGTTCTTCATCACGCTCCGACCGTGCGAGCGCTTCGTCGATGGTGGCGAGGCCCCTTGATACCGCGCCGACTTTGCCCAGCGCTTCCGCCAATGTTCCGTGCAGCCCGGCATAGCGCATATGCAGCGCACCCTCGGGCAGTTCGTCGAGCGCTCTGCGAAGCTCTTCCAGACCCTCACTGGTAGAATCGCGTGCGATCAGCAGAATGGCACTGAAGCAGCGGCCCCAGGCGTGCCAAAGGTCCAGCGCATGTCCCGATGAATGTTTGACAAGCCTGGCGATGAACCGCTCCGCGGCTGCCAAATCGCCGGACAGCAGAGCCACCGGACAGGCAGCCTGAGCCAAAGCCATCGCCAAGGATCCAGCGTGATCGACTGCGGTCGCCTCTTCGATCACGCCATCAACCTCGCGCATAGCCTGATCCGGAAACCCCTGTGCCCAGAGTAACTTTGCACGCACCGTTCTAGCCACAATGCGCTGGTCAAATTGAAAGCGGATGATGTGCGACCGATCTCTAGGCCGGAGATAGTGACGAAGCATCGCTTCGATGTGACGTCGCGCGTTGGTATGGTCACCGAGATAGAACAGTGACATCCCAACAATTCGGTCAGCGATGGGCGGCGTCGCGGTGTCGCCGGAGGTTCCCGCTACTTCGCGAAATTTCTCCGCGATATTCAGGGCCATCCGGAACTTGCCGCTATTGAAATGACTGGACCACAGACCCCACAGGACTCGAACCTGATAGTCAGTGTCGTCGAGAGCCTCAGCGATCTTCAAGGCGTTTGTCCAAGCCGCGTCTGCCTCGGGACCAGGTCCCTCGGTGTAGATCAGCGCCGCGCCCAATGCGGCCAGTAGCTGCATTTCCCGATAATCGTTCTGCCCCTGGATGCGACTTGCCTGCGATGCAGGGCCCGTTCGACGTACTGACGACATTCCCCGTTCAGCGAGAGATGGGTCCACAGCGGCAGGCTGGCCACAGTGAGCGCGACGCCGACCTCAACGTCACCGCCGGGGACAAGGCCCAGTCGAGCGCCATCCGCACCTCATCGATATGAGCGGACTCGGAAGACAGCCACCGCGCGGTCGAGGACGTCGCGGCGTCGGCAGCTCGCTCGTTCAAGCTGGGTTTGGATATACTTGGCGTGTCGTCGAGCGACCTGATCAGCCTCGCCACTTTCCGCGAGCTTCCTCGACGCGTAGGCTCTTGTCGTATCGAGAAGTCGATAGAGACCGGTCGCCGTCCTTACATCAGCATTCAACAGTGACTTCGTGACCAGGCTCGCCACAAGATCGGCGATATCAGTGGAAGCGATCAAATCGCCCACCGCCACCGCGAGTGCGGCGTCGAGCGTAAAGCCCCCCGCGAACACCGCCAGCCGCCGCAGCACCGCCTGCTCGGGCTCCGCCAGGGCGTCGTAACTCCAATCGAGTGTTGCCCCCAAGGTTTGATGCCGCGGCAGGGCGGTGCGCCGGCCATGGGTCAGGAGCCGAACACGGTCATCCAGCCGTGCCGCCACGCCTAGCAGCCCAAAGACGTCGACGCGCCCAGCAGCCAGTTCGATCGCCAAGGCGATCCCGTCGAGCTTGCGACAGATGTGGGCAACGATCGACGCATCGGCGTCGCCCAGCTCGAACCGATCAACCGTGGACGCCGCGCGCTCGACGAAAAGTTCGACGGCGGGATAGCTGAGCGCCTCGGCCGCGGTCAGCTCGGCCGATGGCGGAGGGATTTCCAGAGGGGGGAGACGGTAAACACCTTCACCTTCCGCTCGCAGGGGTTCGCGGCTCGTCGCCAGGATATCGATGCCTGCTGCGCCTTTGAGCAGATGCTCGACCAGGACGGCGGCAGCCTCGACAACCCGTTCGCAGCAATCCAGGACGATCAGCATTCGCCTACTCTGCAGGAATGCAATCAACCCGCGAGTGGGATCATCCTCCACGATTTCAAGACCGAGCGTCGAAGCCAGCTTGCGTGCGACGAGCGACGTTCCCAGGAGAGGGGCGCAATCCACAACACAAATTCCGTCATCGTAGGACGGTGCCGCTCGCTCAGCGACAGCCAGGGCGACCGAGGTCTTGCCGATCCCGCCCGGCCCAGTGATCGTGATGAAGCGGCGCCTGTTGAGCCGGCCGAGGACGTCGCAAACAGCATCCTCGCGGCCAATCAGTCGCGTCAGACGGGTCGGCAAGCCAGAGACGGATTCGACGGCAAGAACTGGAGGCCTGACCAACTCAGGCGCCTCTGCAACCGACAGAGGCGCAACGAAACGATAACCACGGCCGGGGACGGTTATCAGATAGCGGGCACCGTCCTGGCCGTCGCGAAGTGCCTTTCTTACCAGGCCCATCTGGGTTCTGAGGTTTCCTTCATCGACGGAAATCCCCGGCCAGACGCGAGCGACCAGTTCATCCTTGGTGACGACCTCGCCAGCACGCTCAACCAACGCGATCAGAAGGTCGAGTGCACGGGCGCCGATGCGAACGGGCACATCCGCGTCAAGCAGAAGTTGCTGCGCGGGCCGCAGGCAAAACGGCCCGAACCTGATCGCACGATCAATCGGCACGGAAGCTTCACCCTCAGTTCCCAAAGACCGGGTCCTGGACCTGGAGCAAGCGAAAACACTCCCTGCGGATGCAGCAATCTAGCGCCGCGCCCCAGTGTTCTGCCAGGGGTCCGAATGCAACGATCTGTCACAGTCGGTAGCGTGTGGGTTACTGGATGACCAAGCATTGCCGGCGTCATCCGCCCCGTGACCGGACCAGCCGACCGTGCTGCAGTGGCGACATCAGAATCGGCGGCCGATATCGCGGCGGCCAACTGGGCCGTGGGACTAGCGCTTCGACAGAGTTGCCGCATTGGCCGCAGCCTGGCCGGCCCCAGGGCACTGACCTCATCGAAAGCTCGCCTTAACCGGCGAAGCGCTGTTCAACTTTGCTTGGACGATGTTAGATGGTCCTGAATTCCATCCCAACGGGTGCCGTCCCGGACGTAAGGGGAGAAGCCATGAACCGGACCCTTTTTCCGATGTTCCGTGTTGGTGATTTGGGGCGAAGCGTCGAGTTTTATGAACGGCTGGGTTTGAAACAGCGGCGACGCGTTGATGTGCCCGAAGGGAGATACACGCTCGCATTCCTTGGCTGGGATGAAAATACTGGGGGCACGGCGATCGGACTTGTCTACAACTACGGCGTCGCAACTTACGATCACGGCACGGCGTTCGGCCAATTGGTGGTCGAAGTCTCGGATGCGGCGGCCCTCTGCGGCGCCCTGAGAACAGCAGGCGTGACGATCAGCCGAGAGCCCGGCCCGGTGCAATTCGGCTCAGACATTATCGCCTTCATCGAGGATCCGGACGGCTACAAAGTCGAGTTGGTCCAGCGCCGGCAGGCTTCCTAGACGTCCGATAGTCAAAGCGGGAAAGCGTCGCGGAACGGGCGATCGGCCGGCCCCGGAAACGGCAAAGCCCACCGGGAAGTGGGCCAATACATCGATACTCGGCGGATCACTTGTCAGAAGTTGCGGAGACAGGAATCGGCGACTGCTAACCATGCCTCCAGTCGCCCGCTGATCAGGATAATGCTCCGATAGTGTAAAAAGAGCGTGTTGCAACGAAGTCATTGCTGAATTTGCCGTCCGCTATCTTCGACCGCTCTCAAGGCCTCAAAAAGCGAAGTTTGCGGCGGTTTGTTTTTCACGCTTCCGAAGGCCCGACGAGACGCACGATATCTTTCCGATCGCCAGAACTCTCTCCAAGAAATGGGGGCGGCCTTAAGTCCACCAGCTTCTTCTGCCGCGGGACCAAGCTGTCGGTTGCCCCCTGTTTCAAAGGTGGTGCTCAGCCAGACCCCCAACGTTGCGACCATCCCAATAAAAGCGGAAACCAGATAGGGTCATCCGCCGGCCAAATATTACCGATCCAGTTGGGGGTAAACCAAGATCATGACCAAGGCTTTTGCGAGCATCCGGGTGCTCGACTTCTCACAGGTCCTCGCTGGCCCGTCCTGCACTCAGCAACTCGCCCTCCTTGGCGCTGATGTCATCAAGATCGAGGAACCAACCGCTGGCGACCAGAGCCGTGGGATCATGGCCGACAACGACATCGGCCGGATCGGCATGTCGCCGTACTTCCTGTCGATGAATGCCAACAAACGATCGATCACGCTGGACCTGAAGCACCCGCGCGCCGCGGAGGTGCTTGCCCGCCTCGCCGCTGGTGCCGACGTCGTGGTGCAGAACTTCCGCCCCGGGGTGCTTACCCGGCTCGGCTTTGGCTATGAGGCGGTGCGCGCGATGAAGCCGGACATCATCTACTGCTCTATTTCCGGTTACGGGCAAGAAGGGCCGTTTGCCACAGCGCCGGCCTATGACGGCGCTGTGCAGGCGGTTTCCGGCCTGATGTCCGTCACCGGCCAGCCGGATGGGCCGCCGACGCGGGTCGGCAGTTCCATCGTTGACCTGTCCACCGCGATGATGGCGGCGTTCGCCATCGCATCGGCCCTGTTCCGCCGTTCGGTGACGGGCGAAGGGCAGCACCTCGACGTCGCCATGTTCGATACAGCGCTGGCCCTGATGGCGCCGATGGCCAGCGTCTGGCTGAACACCGGCCGCCCGCCGGAGCGCCTGGGCAACGGCTCGCCGGCCTATGTGCCGACAGCGGATTCATTTCCAGTCGGTGGTGGCGAGATCCTGATCGCGGCCCTGACGGACCGGCAATGGCAGGGCATCTGCACCGCCATCAGTCGCCCCGACCTGCCGGCCGATCCGCGCTTCGTCACGACCGAGGCCCGCCGCGCCAACGCCGCCACCCTGCGCGGGCTACTGATCGAGACGTTCGCATCCGCCGATGCAGCCGAATGGGAGAGGCGCTTGTCCGCCGCCGGCGTGCCGGCTGCCCCAATCCTGGAGCTACAGGACGCACTGAAGCACCCACAACTCGCCTATCGCAACATTGTTTCGCGGCTGCCAGGTGCCCTGGGCATCGACCGAGAGATCGCGCTGAGCGGATCAGGCTTCACCGCGGGTCGAGATGGACCAGAGGTGGTGGCGCCACCACCAGCCAAGGGACAGCATACCGCGGACGTGCTGCGGGAGGTGGGCTATTCGACGGCCGAGATCGAGATGCTGCAGGCGGAGCGGGTGGTCTAGTTGCCAACTCGAAAAGATACGCGGCACGGACTGCGACGCGTCAATCGGCCACTTCAGGCCAAGCGATGCGTGTTGCCCTCGATGGTGGGCGATACAACCGCCCGCCACCGATCACAATTTGCATCGTATTGTTAACGAAATACCGAGCGGGGGAGCGATATGCGCGCGGTGCGCTGCCATGATTGGATGCCATACCAGAATCTTCCGTTGGAAGACGTGCCGCCGCCGGTGCTCGGTGCCGGGCAGGTTCGGATCGGCGTGCATTACGCCGGCGTTTCGTTCGCGACGTCCCTGGTGACCACCGGCCGGTATCAGCGCCGCCCGCCGCGGCCATTCAGCCCGGGGACCGAAATTGCCGGGGTAGTTCTGGAAATATCCCCGGGTGTCAACCAGGTTGCGGTCGGCGACCGGGTTTGTGCTGTGATCGACTGGGGCGGCCATGCCGAGGAGGTCGTGACCGATCCCGCCACGGTCTACAAGTTGCCGGACGCCATGCCGCTACACCTCGCGCCGCAGTTTCCGACCTCCTACGCCACGGCGTTCGCAGCCTTGCACTGGCGCGCGCGCTTACAGCCGAACGAGATCGTGCTGGTGCATGGTGCGGCTGGTGCCGTCGGACTGGCGGCGGTCGAACTTGGCAAGGCGATGGGGGTGCGGGTCATCGCAACCGCGTCGACCCCGGAAAAGCTCGCGGTTGCGCGCGCGCACGGCGCGGACGGCACGGTGCTGTTTCCCTCGGACGGCGCGTTGGATGCAATCAGAGCCCTGGCGCCGGACGGGGCGGACGTCGTCTTCGATCCAGTCGGCGGCAATGCGTTCGAACTGTCGCTGCGGGCGGTGGCCCAATGCGGACGGATCCTGGTGATCGGTTTTGCCAATGGCCGCATCCAGCAAATACCGGCGAACATCCTGCTGGTGAAAAATGTCTCGGTTTTGGGTTTCAACTATGGGAAGTACATCGGCTGGGGCCTGATCGATGAACGCCACCAGCACGAGCCGATGGTGCGCACCAACATCGAAACAATGTTCCGCTGGTATCAGGAAGGCAGGCTGCAGCCGACGACATCACACCGGTTTCCGCTAAGCGACTACGCAGCCGCGTTGGACGCAGTGCTGGGGCGCCAGGCGATCGGCAAGGTCGTGTTGGAGATGCCGCGAGCAAATCTTTGATGCCGGCCAGCCACTCACCGTACTGGTCTGCTTCCGCCCATCGGTACCTGCACAGCGACCAGTAGCGGGGACGTCATGGAACTGCATCAGTTGCGCTGCTTCGTCGCCGCTGCCGAGGAACTGCATTTCGGCAGGGCCGCGCGGCGGTTGAATATGACACAGCCGCCCCTCAGCCGGCAGATCCAGTTGCTGGAGCATGACCTCAACGTCGCCCTGTTCAATCGCAACAGCCGCAATGTCCGCCTGACGCAAGCGGGCGAGGCGTTTCTGATAGACGCCCGCCGCCTGCTGAGCCTCAGCACCGCGGCAGCGCAGCACGCTCGCCGTATCGCGGGCGGCCAGACCGGGCGCCTGCGCATCGGTTTCACGGCGGCCTCCGCCTATCGGTTCCTGCCGCTCCTGATCACCGCGTTGCGCAGCCGCTTGCCGGATGTGGAACTTGTGCTGGAGGAGATGGTGTCTGGCGAGCAGTTCGAAGCCCTGGCAAGCGGCCAGATCGACGCGGGCCTGCTGCGCCCGCCGGTTACCCAGCCTGGCGTGACCGCGCTGCTGGTCGACGCCGAGCCGCTGCTGGCAGCGCTGCCCGAACGTCATGTGCTGGCTGGCCGAACGCGGGTGAGCCTGGCTGACCTCGATGATCAGGACTTCGTCATGTACGCGCCGGATGGCAGCCGGTATTTCCATGACATGCTGGTCATGCTGTTCACCGCCGCCAATGTCAGGCCCCGTTTCGTGCAGCAACTCGGTCAGATTCATTCCATGCTGTCACTGGTGCGCGCCGGCCTTGGCGTCGCCCTCGTGCCGGCCGCGGCCGCGGTGATGCGTTACCACGATGTGCGCTTCCGTCCGATCGTGCTGGATCAGCCGACGCCGGTGGAGCTTTTGCTTGTCTGGAATGGCGCCGGTGACAATCCCCTTCTCCCCGACCTGGTCCGGACCGCTCGGCATTGCGCCGGCATTGATGCAAATTAGGTATCGATCAATCCAATATCTGAGCTGGATTGGCATTGATCTCTCTGGCACAACGCACGTTCAGATAGCACCTTGAGTGCTTTGCCGGCGTTGTTTGCACAAGCAGTGACAGCGTCGGCGGTCTGATAACGATACAGAAACAAAGGGAGAGAAGGCGATGAGCCAGGCAATAGGCAAGCCAGCGACCAACCGGCGATGGCTGATATGCGGCCTCCTGTTCGCGATCACCACGATCAACTACATGGACAGAAACATCCTGGGCGTGCTGAAGCCGACCATCCAGAGCGATTTGCATTTCAGCGAAACCGATTTCGGCGACATCATCTTCTTCTTCACCCTCGCCTATGCGTTCGGCTACGCAGGCATGGGTTGGTTGACTGACCGGATCGGTATCCGCTGGGGCCTCGCGGTGGCGGCAACGCTGTGGTGTCTTGCCTCCACGGCCCACGGCATGGTCGCCTCGGTCGGCGGCTTCATGGTGGCCCGTATCGCACTCGGACTAGGCGAGGGCGGCAACTTCCCGACTTGCATCAAGACAATTGCCACCTGGTTTCCTGTGCGCGACAGAGCGTTCGCCACCGGCCTGTTCAATTCAGGCAGCAATATCGGCGCAATGTTCGCACCACTGATCGGCGCGGCCGTCGTCGCGATCTCCGGCTGGCAGGCGGCGTTCTACGTCTCCGGCCTCGTCGGACTCCTCTGGGTGGGGTTCTGGCTGGTCGCCTACCGCAGCCCGGCAGAGAGCCCGAAGGTCTCCAGCAGCGAGCTGGCCTACATCGACCAGGACCCCGAGGTCGCGGCGGCGAAGGTGCCATGGACGCAATTGCTCCGGCACAGCGGCACCTGGGTCTATCTGACCGGTGCCGTGCTGACCAATCCCGCTTGGTGGTTCTACAACAACTGGGTCCCCAGCTTCCTGAACACGAAATTCCACGTGTCGCTGTTCGCGGTGGGCCTGCCACTGGTGCTGATTTACCTGATGACCGACGTTGGTTCGATCGCCGGGGGCTGGGTCTCATCGCGGCTGATCAAAGGCGGAATGGATGTCTTCGCGGCGCGCAAGATCACGCTGCTGCTCTGCGCCGCCTGCACTTTGCCGGTGTTCCTCGTACCGCAACTCGACAATCTTGTGGATGGCGGTAGGGCTGATCGGTATCGCCATGGCGGCACATCAGGGCTTCTCGGCCAACCTGTTCACCCTGGTTTCCGATACGCTGCCGCGCGGCGCGGTTGCCTCGGCGGTTGGCCTGGGCGGTGGCATCAGCGCGGTGGCGGGGGCTTTCTCCGCGGCGGTGATCGGGCGCGTGCTGGACGCCACAGGCAACAACTACACGGTCGTTTTCTTCGCCTGCGCCAGCGTCTATGTCATGGCGACCGCGATTATCCACGTCATTCTGCCGCACAGCCGCCGGGAGATGATCTCCGCCACCACGGCGCCGGCCGGCGAATAGAGCGCGGACCGTCGATGCACCCCCCAACGATCATGATCCAAACAAGAAAGGGATCACACCATGCCTGATGCACAGGGCCTGCTCGTGCCGCGGATCATCACGCTGCATCCGGACGACAATGTCGCAATCGTCGCTACCGACTTTGGCTTGCCGGCCGGAACCGATCTGCCCGGCGGCCTGGTTCTGGCCGAACGGGTACCCCAGGGCCACAAAGTGGCGCTGGCCGATATCCCCGCCGGCACGCCGATCCGCCGATATGGCGCCATCATCGGCTGGGCGGAGACCGATATCCCCCGCGGCGCCTGGGTATCCGAGAAACGGGTGCGCATGCCGGACCCGCCGGACCTGGCGTCCGTGCCCGGCCCGTCGGCTTCGGCTGCTCAGCCTGAACCGCTGGAGGGCATCACGTTCGAAGGCTTCCGCAACCCCGATGGATCTGTCGGCACGCGAAACCTTCTTGCGGTCAGCACGTCGGTCCAGTGTGTTGCCGGCACACTGGAGTTCGCGCTGCAACGGGTACGCAGCGAACTGTTGCCGCGCTATCCCAATGTCGACGGGGTGGTGGGGCTGACCCATACTTATGGCTGCGGCGTGGCGATCAACGCACCCGGGGCGGAGGTGCCAATCCGCACGCTGCACAATCTGGCGCGCAATCCGAATTTCGGCGGCCAGGCGATGGTGGTGGGCCTGGGATGCGAGAAGCTGTTTCCCGAACGCCTGTTGCCGGACGGCGCCCCGGCCAGTGACATCATGCGCCTGCAGGACGATGCGCTGCAGGGGTTCGGCCCAATGGTTGAAGCGATCACCGAGATGTGCCGCACCCGGCTGGAGGTTCTGAACCAGCGGCGGCGCACGACCTGTCCGGCGAGTGACCTGGTCATCGGCCTGCAATGTGGCGGCAGCGATGCGTTTTCCGGTGTCACCGCCAACCTTGCCCTCGGTTTCGCCGCTGACCTGCTGGTGCGCGCTGGCGGAACGGTGATGTTCTCCGAAGTCACCGAAGTACGCGACGGCATCCATCTGCTGACCGCCCGAGCGGCGAACCAGCAAGTCGCCGCCGACCTGGTGCGGGAGATGCAGTGGTACGACGACTACCTGGCGCGCGGTGGCGCCGACCGCAGCGCCAACACCACCCCCGGCAACAAGAAAGGCGGGCTGGTCAACATTGTCGAAAAGGCTCTGGGCTCTATCATCAAGTCCGGCACCAGCGCGATTGTAGAGGTGTTGTCGCCAGGGGCGAGGGCGACGAAACGCGGGCTGATCTTTGCCGCGACGCCGGCTTCCGACTTCGTCTGTGGCACGCTGCAGTTGGCGTCCGGCATCGCGCTGCAAGTCTTCACTACCGGCCGCGGCACGCCCTATGGCCTGGCCGCAGCGCCGGTGCTGAAGGTCGCTTCGAACAGCACGTTGGCGGCGCGCTGGCACGACTTGATCGATTTCGATGCCGGCGGTATCGCCACGGGGACGCTCAGCATTGAGGAAGCCGGCTGGGGCCTGTTCCGGTTGATCCTGGAAACCGCATCAGGGCGGAACATTCCGTGGGCTGACCGCTGGGGCATTTCCAACGCGCTGGCGCTGTTCAACCCCGCGCCTGTGACCTGACGGGCTTGGACCAGTACGTCGGAACCGGTTCGCCTCGGCAGGGTCGGTGGTCCTGGCATGCCTGCCCTGTGCCTATTGCCCCGCGGCAGGATCGAACCAGTTGACCGGCACGATGGCGTGCCTCGAACCGGTGTCGCCAAGATCGATATATGCCTTACTACCGCTGCATTGAACGCCGCAAACGCCAGACCTGGGCCGAATTCACCGCGGCGTCCTGGCAGCGGCCATCAACCTGCCCGAGGCAGACAGGCATCGCACCCAATCCCGGGTGGCAGCAGAAATTACATTCCTAAGACATGACAATAACTCCGGCTATCGAGATAATTCAGGACCTGGGTTAGGCTGCCGACTGGGAACCAAGGAAGTCCAAGATGAAACTGTTTTACGGCTGGGTGATCGTCGCCGTCGGCATCGTTGTTGGCTGCGTCGGCATGGGCGGCCTGATGTCGTTCGGAGTTTTCCTGCAGCCGATGGCCGAGTCCCTCGGCTGGTCTCGCGCGGGAATTTCTACCGGCTCGACTCTTGCCTTTCTCTCAATGGGTGTCGGCGGTTTTCTCTGGGGCCGGCTGTACGACCGATACGGCGCGCGGTTGGTGGTCCTGATTGGTGGACTGTTACAGGGTCTTGGCCTCATCCTTGCCAGTCAGGCGCAAAGCCTTCCCGTCTTTCTGGCAGCCTACGGCGCGATCGCAGGGCTGGCCGTCGGTGCGGTTTACGTCCCACTGACCGCTGCCACCGCAAGCTGGTTCACGCGCCATCGCAGCCTTGCTGTTTCCCTGGTATCGGCGGGGCTGGCGCTGGGCACGACGCTGGTAGCGCCGTTCGCTCGCTGGCTGATCGTGACCCATGACTGGCGCTTTGCCATGCTCGCGCTCGGCCTCATGGCCTGGGCGGTCATCCTGCCGGCCGCGCTGTTCCTTCGTCCTGCCCCCGCGGCCGTTGGCGGATCCGCCGTCACCCCAGACGCCGCCGCTCGATCAGGCACTGGCGTAAACCGGGCAGAGATGAATTTGGCTCAGGCGCTGAAAACGCCGGTGTTCTGGAGCTTGGCTTTAGCGAATTTTGCCTGCTGCGCTGCCCACTCCGGGCCGATCTTCCACATGGTGTCTTACGCCGCTGACTGCGGGGTCGCGCCACTGACGGCAGCGACGGTCCTAGGCGCGGCCGGCCTCGCGGCGCTATCGGGCCGCATCATTTGCGGCCTGCTGGCTGATCGCGCGGGTGCGAAACGCACGCTGGTGGCGTGCCTTGCCCTGCAAGCCGTGGCGATCTCGCTGTACCTGATGGCTCGGGACCTGGACTCGCTTTACGCCGTGTCAATGCTGTTCGGGTTCTCCTACGGGGGCGCAATGCCGCTGTATGCGATCCTCGTGCGTGAGTATTTTCCGGCGAGGATCATGGGCGGCGTTTTCGGCGTCGTCGCAATGATCTCGACGTTTGGCATGGCGCTCGGTCCGCCGGTGGGCGGCTGGCTGTTCGACCACTTCGGCGGATACGGATGGCTGTATGTCGCATCATCTGCGATCGGCGTCGCCGGGGCGTTTATTGCGATGACCGTCCGTCCGCACCGATCGGTGCCCGTCGCGCTTTCCGCGGCGGCGTGAACCGGCTCACCGATGAGCACAGGCCCAGGCTTGAGTATCGACGGTCCGCAGGGCCAAATTTGAATGGCCTGACCGCGGCTGGATAGAAGTGAACGGTTCTCGGAGTATCGCACGCGCAAAGGCAGTGAGGAGGAAACAACATGGCACTGTATCACAATGCGGCGAAGCGCGCGCTGGCCAATAATGGCTTGGCGCTGGGATTTGGCTTGCATCATCTACGCAGCAATGCTGCCCCAATGCTGGCGGCCGCGGGCGGGCATGACCATGTCTTCATCGACATGGAGCATGGCGCTTTCACCATGCAGGAGGCGACACAGCTTTGCATCGCCTGCCTGCCGCACGGCATCGCACCAATCGTGCGGGTCTGCTCAGGCGCGCTGGATGAGGCGACGCGGTTGCTAGACAACGGTGCACTGGGCATCGTGGTGCCACATGTCGATACGGCGGAACAGGCGCAACGGATTGCCGATGCATTCCATTACCCGCCCATGGGCACGCGTAGCTGGGGCGGGCCTCCACCGGCCTATGGCTACATGCCGCCGCACGTCGCCGAGGCGCAGGCGGCGATCAATGCCGAAGTGCTGACCTGTATGATCGAAAGTACCGAGGGTGTGCGCAACGCCGATGCCATCGCCGCTGTGAACGGTGTCGATGTGCTGTTGATCGGCAGCTACGATCTGACCTCCGACATGGGGATCGCCGGACAGTTCCGCCATCCCAATGTTGTTCAGTCGATTCAGGCGGTGGCCGATGCTTGTCGCAGGCACGGCAAGGTGCTGGGCGTCGGCGGCATCAGCAGCGACGACGATTGTGCCTTCTATATCCGAATGGGATCGCGCTTCATTACCAGTGGTAGCGACCACGGCTTCATAGTGTCCGGATCGATCGCCGCGGCGAAGCGGATGCTAGAGATGGTGGCTGCGGGTGGGCCTGTCGCACCCGTTGCTTGACGCCGAGGATGCAGGTGCAGCCCGAAGTTTCTTTTCTCAACCGAACCTTAGGCAACGCCGAACAATAACCGCTTCAGGTCGCTGCCGATTTTCTATCCACATGGCGTCATCCCGGCAAAGCTGGGACGGCGCCAGGACGTAAGAAGGGTGCGGCGGTTCACGCGCGTCGTGTTGGGTTTGGCCCGAGCGGGTCGTGATAGCGGTTTCGGGGCAGCAGACGGGGCCATTTTGGTGCGATCTGTTTCATTGGTGTGGCCGGTCAGGCCGTCCTTGCAGGATTTTCAGGATTGTTCGCGGCAAATTCCCGAGCGGCCAAATGCGATCCGGCCATCGCTTGGCGCACGATGTCATGAACACGGTCAGCATAGGGTTGTTCGGACGTTTGGCTCTGGCATTGTGTGATCAACCACGTCTCAAAAGCCGCGGCGTGAGTATCTATCCCATCTTCTGAGACGTCGTTCGACTGGAGGTCGTCCGCGCCGGCGGCTGGCGGCGCTTCGGGCAGCGCTGCTTCGTGCGGTCCGGCGTTTGTATTTAATACCTCGGTCTTAGACCGTTCGGCCACGTGCTGCGCCCAGGCGTCGTGGTCTGCCGCGCCCTCGATCGCCTGCCGCTTTTGGCGCGACGCCTGCACCCGCATCAGGCGTGCGTGCACCGACAGTGATGTCCGCACCATCGAGCCGTATTGTGCGTTCAGCCGCATGACCAGACCGATGTCGTGGGAATGCTGACGGAGCAGGCGCAACAGGTCCTCGGCCTGGGCGCGGGCGGCGATGCATTGGGCCGCGAGGTCAGCCTCATTCGCGTTGACCGGCAGCAGCGCGGCTACCTTGGCGATGGCGGCGTGGTTTCGGGTGCACAGTGCCTCGGGGGTGTCATCGAGCGGCGGCGGCAACAGGTCGGTGAGGGTATGCACGAGCTGGTAATACAGGTGGGTGGCGAGATCGATCGGCGGATGCGGGGTAGATGAGGTTTCCATTCCTGTAGCTACGATCGATATAGGAAATAAGTCAAGGTTTGTTGTTGCTGTTCCGATCCGGGTTGTCGGGTGAACGTGGGTGGGGGTGGGTTTCCGTATCGTGCCGTGGGCGGAAGGGGCTGTTTGGGCTTGAGCGGTTCAGGTCGATGCGGTGTCCGCATCGCCATGGCCTTGCCTGGGCTTGGCTGGGGCTATGCCGTAAAAATGGCGCGTTGGTTGGCTGACTTAATGTTGGGCGTCGCCTTACCGTCTTTTCGGCGTAAGCTTTTGATGCGGCTTCGAACCCGGCTCGTTTTGCGCGTACGCAGCGGCCGATTTCACCCTCAACAGACCGAGCGCGCGGCGCGGTACCTGCGTTGGGATTGTCGGAATGGTCGGCCTCCTCGGTCCTGTGGAACGAAGGCTGGTGCGGGTCGAAATCGCCAGATCGCCGCGCGACGTGCGTATGCTGCCCACAAAAGGGATTTCGCCGTCACCCGGTCCAACCCGCGCTAGACCAGCCAAACCGGTTCACGTCTGTCCTGGCCGCGTGTCAACGGCAGGCCTGCGACAAGCTGCTAACGCGCCTTACGCGTATCTCGCAGACCGCGCATGGCCAGATAATACCCTAGTACCCAAAACCGGTGACCATACCCAGGCTGACCGCAGCGGTGTCAGATACCGGCCCACGCCGAACCGGGTTCGAGATATGCACCTCGATCACCGGAAACGTGACCTGGCTGATCGCCGCCGTGAGGGCGGGATAGCCTCGGGAAAATCCAGCCGGGTTAACCAGTGCAGCGTCAAAGCCCTGGTCGTTCGCTAGATACAGGCGGTTGATGACCTCGCCTTCGATATTCGAGTGGAAGATCTCCACCTCGACATCCAGTTCAGATGCATATTGATTTATGTGCTGGTTGTATTGTTCCAGCGTCATCGTGCCGAAGATCTCGGTCTGCGTTTTGCCGCGCATGTTCATGCCGGCCCCCTGGACAACGAGGATTTTCATGGCGACGCTTCCCCTGACATCAAAACCGGCCAGACGGTAAGCGACCGGCCTGGCACTGACAAGCGCCGGCACAAGGGGGAACAATGAGCACCACCATCAACGATCTGATCGAGGTCTTTTGGCAGGCACGGCAGCAAGGCGTCTACTTCCCACCGACGCACTTCGGGAAACTGACCATCGACCAGTCTTATGCGATTCAGTTGGGCCTGATCGAACGCCGGTGCGCTGCTGGCGAACGGCAGATCGGTTGGAAAGTCGGCCTGACGGCGGCTCCGATCCAGCAGCAGTTCGGCTTCCATGAGCCGGTTTTCGGGTGCGTGCTGGATAGCAAGCCCTCCGGCCATGTTTTCGCGCCGACCGACCTGATCGCCCCTGGCTTCGAGAATGAGCTCTGCATGCGCCTGCGCACCGACCTGTCTGGCACGGTCAGCGTGGACGAAGCTCGTGCCGCCATCGATGTGGTTTATCCGTCGCTGGAGATCATCGAGACACGCGGGCCGTTCACCGAGCAGATCGCATTGGCGCTGGCGGACAATGCACAGCAGAAGACGGTGATCCTCGGCGCACCTGCTCCACTACCGGCTGATCTGACGACGATGGAGGCTCGGGTTTTTATCAATGGCCAGCAGGTTGCAAGCGGCACCGGAGATGCGGTGCTCGGCAATCCGCTCAGTTCCGTCGTATGGTTGGCTGCTAAACTGGGTGCTTTTGGGCGTAGCCTGAAAGCTGGCGAGATCATCATGACCGGATCGTTCACACGTCAGTTTCCAATTGCGCCCGGTGACCGGATCGAAACGGTGTTTTCCGGTCTTGGCTCGGTTGGAACCGCGATGGCGGTGATCCTTTGAGCGAGGCGCGCCAAACCAGCTAAAGAGGCCGCCGACAATCCGACTGAAATCTCGGCCGCAAAACGGTTTGTCAGTCCTCGGCTGGGTCGCGACATCTGAGTGATGGTACTCCAACCGCAGGCTAAGAGCTCGGCGGCGTGCCGCGGCGGGTTTGGGGAACGGCCAAGGCTATCGAGCAGGTCGAAATAACTTGATCCTGATGTGCATCGAATGCGAAACTGAGCATATTCCAAATCCGGGTGGAGAGTTATATGCGCGGGCTGTTGCGCGATCGGCTATTTGTTTGTCTGCGCGATGGGCATTACGTTACGCGGCCGCATGGCTGCTTCGGAACGTGGCGCCGCGTCAAAGCCGAACACAAAAATCGGCTGGTCGAATTGTATCTTTGTGCGACGGAGGGTACCGCCTTACTCGTTGTTTTTGGAATATACCGTGCTTTTTTCGGTGACAGCACTGGTTTCGAGACCATGTTCAGCGTGGGGGCATTTACTTTTGGTGTAATGATATTCACGATACAGGCATGGTTGTTGCGCGATGCGCCGGAGGTTTCCGCGCCTTTCCACAAGCGTAAGGAGATGCCGGGTTTCAAAGGAATTGCGCCTTTCCCATCACTTGTTGAACAAGGCAAGACATTTATCGTTGTTTTATCGTTTCTTATGGCAATCGGTGCAATCGCAATCGGTTTTGTGCAGAGCGAGCGAAATCTGTCGATCGCCGGATTTGCGGGAGCTGCCGAACCACCCAATTCTACGGGTTTGGCGATCGAGACGGTCGTGCAAAAACATCCTGCCTACCCGTCCCGGTGAACGACGGGGATTGCCCTGACGTCGAACCCTGCTTACTGGGCAGTCATGCAACCGCTCAGGATCCTTCCCCAATGTCTATGATCCGCGCGCTTCAGCTTCTCGCCGATCGTGAGGTCGCGTTGGTTGAGCTTGAAGCACCTGCCGCCCCGGGTGTGGACGAGGTCCAGCTTCGAGTCCGCGACGTTGGCCTCAATCACATCGATGTCTGGGGCTTTCGCGGCATGGCCTTTGCCAAGCGGGTTTACCCGCTAACTGTCGGCGCCGAAGCTTCGTGCGAGGTCGTGTCCATTGGAGCCAACGTCACCCACGTTCAACCGGGCGACCGGGTTGTCCCCTACTCTGCCCTGACCTGCGGCACCTGTGCAGCCTGTCGGCGCGGTCGCGACAATCTTTGTGAAAATGTCGCCGGCGTTCGTGGCTTTCACATCAGCGGTTTTGCCCAGGACCTGACCAACCACCCCGCCCGTTTGCTGGTGAAGATTCCTGACGCCGTCTCGATGCAGGATGCCGCCTGCGTCGCTGTCGCCTATGGCACGGTTGAGCACATGCTGTTCGACAACGCCCATCTTGAGCCCGGCGAGTGGGTCCTGATCCACGCGGGCGGCTCCGGGATCGGCAGTATCGCCATTCGTATCGCCAAATCCATCGGCTGCACCGTCATCACCACGGTGGGTTCCGTGGAAAAGGCTGAAAAGGCCCGAGCCCTTGGCGCCGATTATGTCATCAACTACCGCGAGGACCGGTTCGAGGGTGTGGTGCGGAAACTGACCAAGAAAAAGGGTGTCGACGTGGTATTCGAGCATACCGGCGCCGATACGTGGGCTGGGATCTTTGCTGTCGATGAAGCGTGGCGGACGCCTGGTCACGTGTGGTGCCACATCGGGTCCCACCGCCAGCCTGAACCTGATGCAACTGTTCCAGCAGCAATACCGCATCATCGGGTCGTTCGGCGCACCGATGTCCGCGCTGGCGCGCGGACTGGACCGAATTGCCAGCGGCGTGAGACCGGTGATCGACACGATCTATGGGCTGCCAGATTTCCGCGCCGGGGTGGGTCGGCTGGAATCCCGCGACGTCTTCGGCAAGATCCTGATCGAACTCTGATCCGCTTGAGACAACAACTTAACCTTTACGGCGAGCGCATTCTTGGCCGACTGGTCAAATGGCTGATCTGGCTGCTGGGCCGGACCGACCCTGACCGAGCTTCGGACGTTTGCGGTGGGATTGCTCGCCGGATCGGGCCGTTTCTGCCGGCGCACCGCATCGGACAGGCCAACCTGCGCGCAGCGTTTCCGGACAAGGACGCTGCGTGGATCGAGCGGACACTGCGCGAAGCCTGGGAAAACCTCGGCCGTGTCGCGGGTGAATATGTCCACATGGCCCGCATTTGGGATTTCGATCTCGATAGCCCCAACACCGGTCGTATCGAAACCGATAGTGTGCCGATGTTCGAAATGCTGCAAGCTGACGGCAAGCCGGCCTTATGCTTCGCGGCGCATCTGGCAAACTGGGAACTTCCCGCCGTCGCAGCGGCTGCGCACGGCCTGCCATCCGCGGTTGTTTACCGGATGCCCAACAACAAGGCGGTGGCGAAAGAAATCACTCGCATTCGCGCGCCGTTGATGGGACGCCTGATCCGCACCCGTGCCCAGGCGGCGTTGGAGATGGCTGCAGCGTTGGGCGCGGGCGAGCATTTGGGCATGCTGGTGGATCAGCATTTTTCGCGCGGCGTGGACGTCACTTTCTTTGGCCGCCGTTGCAAGGCCAATCCGTCGGTCGCGAGACTGGCAAGGCGCTTTGACTGTCCGGTCGTTGGTGTTCGCGTTATCCGGCTGCCCGGTCACCGCTTCCGGATCGAAGGGTTCGGCCCGTATGAGTTGCCCCGCGGGCCCGACCATGAGATCGACGTCCAGGCAGCCACGCAGATGATCACGACAATCATTGAAGGTTGGATCCGCGAGTATCCCGGACAGTACTCTCTGGTTCCATCGCCGCTGGCGCTGATCTTCACGTTTCGTTAATTGACGTCGCCGCGCTTTCGACATAGCGGCTGCGTAACCACTTGCTGACAGAATGATTGCTCAGGAGACGGGATCTGATGCGTGCTTGGTTTCTTTCGGTGTTGCTGCTCGCGACACTCACCCCCGTCGCGCTGGGGCAGACCGCGGTGCCGGACCCCAGCGCAACCCAACCATCCTCGGAGGCGAGTGAGAGACCGTCTTTCTACCTGCACACAGCCCAGAGCGCGCTTGCAGCCGGCCGCATCAAAGATGCGCAGGAGGCGCTGGAGATGGCGCAAACCCGGATGCTGGACCGCTCGGTGCCACTGGGGCAAACAAATAACCCCAGTGACAATCCTACCAGCGAACAAATTGCTCAGGCACGTCAGGCACTAGCCGGACGCGATCGAGCCGCTTGCATGCAGTTGATCGAGGCGGCGATAAAGTCCGCCGCTGCCCAGGGGCTTTGAAGGCCGGACTGTCAGGTGGCATGACGGCCGATCGTGCGTGCCCGGAACGAGATCGTTGGGGCAGCAGCCATGGCACCGGACGACATTGAGGCCTGGGTCGGATTACGGATTCCAGAGTTTGACCGCTCCGCTCGACCCGACCGAGCGGATCAGAGGCGGCAACGAGGGGCTTCCGGCTAAGCCAGCGCCGGCACTACCGAACAGCCAATTCGGGAAAATCCTCCTCCCGATACTCCGCCACCTCACGCGTTTCGGTGGCAGCCCTGTGCTGCTCCATCTGCCGCAGTTCAACGCGCCTGATCTTGCCGGAGATTGTTTTTGGCAGGTCATAGAATTCCAGCCGACGCACGCGTTTGAATGGAGCGAGCCTTTCCCGCAGGTGTTGGAAGATCGACAAGGCCGTTGCCCGGTCGCCAACCGCGCCCGCAACAAGGGCGACATAGGCCTTGGGCACTGCCAGCCGCATCGGGTCAGGTGCCGGCACCACCGCCGCCTCGGCCACCGCTGGATGCTCGATCAGCACGCTTTCCAACTCGAACGGGCTTATCCGGTAATCCGATGCTTTGAACACGTCGTCTGCGCGGCCAACATAGGTGAGATAACCATCCGCATCGCGCGATGCGACATCGCCGGTGCGATAGGCCGTACCGGTGAGAACGGCGATCGATCCGTCGTCCTGTTGATATCCGCGCATCAGGCCGGCAGGCGGAGGATCGAGCGCGAGCGATAGCTCGCCTTCATCGGCTTCCTGATCGTCGGGATCCAGCAAGAGCGTGCGATACCCTGGCAAGGGTCGCCCCATCGACCCGGGCTTGATGGGCTGATTTGGTGGGTTGCCGACCTGGGCAGTCGTCTCGGTCTGACCGTAGAAGTCGCGGATGGTCAAACCCCAGGCTGCCCTAACCTGGTCAATAACTTCGGGGTTTAGAGGTTCACCCGCGCCAAGCACCTCGCGCAGGCTGTGCCGGAGCGACTTCAGATCCTGCTGGATCAGCATTCGCCACACCGTCGGCGGCGCGCAGAGCGTCGTCACTTTGTTCGCGGCGATTGTATCCAATGTCGTTCGCGCGTTGAACCGGCCTTGGTTGGCAATGAACACCGCCGCACCGACGTTCCAGGGGGCGAAGAAGCAACTCCATGCATGCTTTGCCCAGCCGGGCGAGGAGATGTTCATGTGGATGTCACCGGGCAGCAGCCCCAGGGCATACATCGTCGAGAGGTGCCCCACCGGGTAGGAGCGATGGGAGTGCAGCACAAGCTTTGGTTTCGCTGTGGTGCCGGAGGTGAAATACAGTAGCAGCGGATCGTCAGCGTTCGTCTCGGCGTCCGGGATGAATTCCGAGGGCGCCGCCAGGAGTTCATCGTAGCGGTTCCAGCCCGCCGCAGGATCGCCGACGGCGATGCGCGTCAGGCGACTGTCCATGCCGTCGAATTTTCCGGCTTCCGAACTGGTGGTGACGACGTGTCGCGCCTGCCCGCGGTCGAAGCGATCCGCCAGATCATTTGACGATAGCAAGGTTGTTGCCGGGATAACGACGGCGCCCAGCTTCATGGCAGCCAGCATGACCTCCCACAACGGGACGATGTTGCCCAGCATCAACAGGATGCGGTCACCACGCTTGACGCCGAGGGCTCGGAGACCGTTGGCAACCCGGTTCGACCGTTCGGATAGTTCGGCGAAGGTCAGGCGGGCCGCGCCCTCGCCGACAATGATCAAGGCGGGCTCATGCGCAGTGTCACCACGCGCCAACTCACCATCGAACCAGTCGAGCGCCCAATTGAAGTGATGGACCGCCGGCCACTGGAAATCACGGTAGGCGGTCGCGTAGTCGGTACGATGCGCCAGCAAAAAGTCCCTGGCCGCCTTGAACGCCGCCGCCGTCATGGTTATTGCCTCCTTGGAAAGGTCATGGCGCCTCGCAGTGGGTGACCAGCAACTCTGCGACCATCGTAGTCGTGCATGTGCACGCCTAGCCGTCACGCTTTTGCTGGGCAAGCCAGCGGAACACAACGGAAAAATCCTTCCCGCCATCACCGGCGTCAACGACCTGCTGATAGAAACCGAGTGCCTTGGCGGCCAGCGGTGTGGGGGAGCCAGTGGCTTCCGCGGCTGCCTGCGAAAGTTTGACGTCCTTCACCATCAGCGCCGCGGCAAAGCCGGGGGCGTAGTCGCGATTGGAAGGCGCCGCCGGGACCGGACCCGGGGCGGGACAGTAGTTCGACAGCGCCCAGGAATTGGAGGTCGCGGTCGCGCAGATCTGGTGCAGCTTGTCCCAGTCCAGCCCAAGCTTCTCGGCAAGCAGAAAGCCTTCCGACACGCCAACCATGTTGATGGCGAGCATCATGTTGTTGCAGATCTTTACCGCCTGGCCAGCACCCGGCCCGCCGGCGTGAAAGATATTCTTGCCCATTGCTTCCAGTATGGACTTGCCGCGGGTGAACGCTTCGTCCGTGCCACCGACCATGAAGGTCAGCGTGCCGTTCTGGGCGCCCGCGGTGCCGCCCGAGACGGGCGCGTCCAGCATTGCAAGTCCGGCGGTCTCGGCGTTGGCTGTTACGGTTCGGGCGCTGTCCACATCTATAGTGGAACAATCAATCAGCAGCGGTTTGGCGTCCTTCACCACGTCGATCAGACCGCCCTGGTTCAGAAAGACCTCCCGCACATGCTCACCGGCGGGCAGCATGGTTATGACGACCGACGCACCGGTCGCGGCTTCAGCCGCACTTTTCGCGACCTTGCCGCCGACCTTGGCCAGCGCGGCCAGTGCAGCGGGGTTCAGGTCGTAGCCAGTGACGGTGTGGCCGGCTTTGACCAAGTTGGCCGCCATCGGGCCACCCATGTTGCCCAGGCCGATAAATCCCACTATCGCCATGATCAGAGCACCTCAAAGATTTCGTAGACCGGACCTTCCGGCGGGCGGCTGCCTGTGCCAATGCCGAAGACCTTGTTGAGCCAGGCATATTTTGGCGAAGCGGTTTCGAAGGTCAGGACGATGCGGAAATAGTATTGCGATGGATCGACGAACTGGCCGCTGTTCACCTTCTCCATGACCTCGTCCGGGCCGTGGCGCAGGCCACGGTATTGCAGGCCAATGGCGGCTCCGTCGTCGGTTTGCAGCACGATGCGCACGTCCAGGGTTGTCGCCCCGTCAGGTCGACCAATGATCCAGTCGGCGCCGCCGGGCAGGACGGTGCCGCGCAGCTTCGGACCTTCGAATGTGCCGCCGGCGACCAAACCGATGCGGCGGTTGCCGGACGGCGTTTCGCCGACTGGCTGCATTCCGCTTACGGCGAGCCTCATGGTGAACAAATGGGATGTGCGTATCTCGGCCATGTCCTGCCCCGGGTTCTTCATTGACGGATTTGGTTATCGCGCTGCAATGCGGGTGGCGGCAAGCGGGTGCCAACAGATATGAAGGGCTAAAGTCCATGCCGCCGTCCGAATGCTGCTGCACGTTCGGTCTACACGCACACCGGCCGGTTTTTCGCGACCATTCGGGCCGATGAGTATTTTTCTCCACGCGGGGCGAATTGGCGTCCGGCCAAACCCAGCGTAACGTCAATGGGAAGGGCTTACTCGCCGAACACAGGAGGAATGACGCATGTCCGCAGCCTATCCGCTTCCCGAGTTTAACCTCGCCGCGCTCGGTTTCGCCGCCAAGCCGCTCGACCATCTGGACGCTCTGATCCGGTCGCATATATCCGAAGGGCGCTATCCTGGCGCACAGATCGCGCTGGCTCGCAACGGCAAGCTCGGGCTGTTCCGCACCTATGGCGATGCCCGGACTGAGGGCGGCAAGGTGCCGGCTACCAACGAGACGCTTTTCCTGCTGTTCAGCCAGACCAAGGTACTAACGTCTTCTGCGGTGTGGACGCTGGTGGAGGAGGGCAAGTTGTCCTTCATGGACAAGGTCGCTGACCATCTGCCCGAGTTTGCGGCGCGTGGAAAAGGCGACATTACGCTACAGCAGGTCATGACCCATCAGGGTGGCTTCCCGAACGGCGACGTCTCCCAGGCGACCTGGACCGACCATGCCCGGATGCGCGCCGAGGTGTGCGACTTCTCGTTGGAATGGACCCCCGGAACGCGTCTGCAATACCATGGACGCGCGGCGCACCTGGTGCAGGCGATGGTCATCGAGGCGGTGACCGGACAGGATTATCGGGATGTGATCCGTGAACGGGTCATCGAGCCATTGGGTTTGGGTAGCGATATTTTCGTTGGCGTCCCGCAAGCACAGCAAGCCCGCTGCGCCGACACTTACGGGCCGGAAGCCCGTGACAACTCCGCTGCTTTCCGAGCGGCCGGTCTGCCAAGCGGTGGTGGGTATGCCACAGCCCGGGGCATGGTCGCATTCTACCAGATGCTCGGCCATGGCGGACGGCTGGGAAATGTGCGGCTGTTTTCGCCGCGATTGATTGCCTACGTGTCGCGCAGCCATACGGGCGAGAGTCCGGACCACGCGATGACCGGGATCCCGATGCATCGCGGCCTGGGTCCGCATGTACGCGGCGAGAGTGACCGCATACGTGGCCTAGGCACGATTGGCGCGCCGGCGACATTCGGGCATGGCGGCGTCGGTTCGTCATATTCGTGGGCGGATCCCACTAGCGGGGTTTCGTTCACGTATCTGACGAACTTCGTAAGCCCCGATCCCTGGCATTCGGCGCGGCTGGACCGCGTGGCGAACTTGGTGCACGCCGCGATTGATTGAGTATTGCTCCCCGACAGGTGGTTACCTGAAGGGGATAGCCCCGGCTGCGAGCGCTTGGGAACTATGTCTCCTGGAACCCTGCCATTGGGACCGCGTTCCTTACGTATAGTCTGGATTGCGCTCTCAGGTTGGTATTGTGACGAGCCCTTGCCAGGTTAGGTCCGCGCGGTTGGGACAGGTAAAAGCCGTAACACCCGAGTTTGCCAAAGGCTAAGATGTTGAAGGCGCGGCGGATCAGTCCCTCCTGCAGTTGGTCGGAGTGCGGTTCCGATTGCGCGTCAGGTAGCGTTAAGTGTCGTTATGTCTGGCGGCAGGATACTACTGTCACTCCATTGACCAGGACGCCCCCGGGAGCGATGTGGGCCCAGAGATATCGACTCAGCATAGCCGCAGAATGCAGTGTTGGGTCGACAATGGGTCACCTCGCGTCAGAAGTTCACCGCCACGTTCATGGTCGAGATGAATTTGTGCACACCTTGACAGAAACGGAAGCTGCACAGCAGGTGTGGTAGTTTGATACAATCGCATTCGGATTAGGCTGCCGGTACCATCCACCGCGAATTGCGGCCTGGCAACGGGGCGGCCATTTTAGAAGTACCGACAAGCATTATTGCTGCAATCCGGCGGTTTTTCTTACAATCGCATGTATGATCGTGTGGCATACACAATAATATTGACTTGGATGAATTTCTTGTGCTTAATTCGGCTCGAACGGCAACTCAACGGTGATCGAGTGACCTTGTTAGTACAAGCAGCTCCAACGGATCGACAAGGTACAGTCAGCGATCAACTGCACTCCCAGAAGATGGCTGCGCTCGGTGAACTTGCCAGTGGAATTACTCACGATTTTCGAAATGTTCTTCAAATCGTTATTTCGACACTCGATCTTATCGAGAGTCGGTCCAACGATCCGGCGGAAGTCCGTCGGCTCGCGGCAGCGGCCTTGAAAGCTTCAGAACGTGGTGTCGGCTTGACCAAACGCATTCTCAGGTTCGCACGGCAAGAGACGGTAGAGATACGTCCGGCCTGCCTCGTCGAATTTCTGGAAAACGCAACTGAAACCCTCGCCCGGACGTTTGAAGCAAAGATAAATGTTGGCATTGACCTGCCGTCCCTGGACCTTTGGGAAGTTGCCATTGATCCTACCGAGTTTGAACTGGCACTCATCAATCTTGGAATCAACGCCAGAGATGCAATGCCCAAAGGTGGCCGCATTCGGTTAGCAGCACGCAACGTCGCGATTCCGTTTGCCGATCGTCGTGCCGCTCTTCCGGCCATAAAGCAAGATCAAACTGATCGGCGCGGCCCGCGATTGCCATTGCCGGGCGGTGACTACGTGGCCGTTACTGTTGACGACACCGGCAGTGGGATGGATGAAGCTACTTTGGCGCGAGCGGCCGAGCCTTTCTTCACCACGAAGCCGGTTGGCAAGGGGACAGGCTTGGGGCTTTCGACCGTACAAAACCTAATAAGCCAAGCCAAAGGCGCACTTCGACTTATCAGTCAGAAAGGTCACGGGACAACGATCGAATTATGGCTTCCACGTGCGGTCGCACCGATCGTAACGAAACCAACGTCCGAATATGAGATGCGACAGGCTGAAAGGCTCGAGGGCATTCTTTCCGAGGCTAATAGACGCCAGACTACCCCGGCGATGATGGATCTCCGCACGACAGTTGCATTTCTTTCTGCAAATCCGAGCGTTCAGCGACGGCTTGAGGGGCCCATCGCCTGAGTTGCAAGGCGATGATCCTGCACGGCGTGAACGTCTCGTTGGTTCGGCGGCGAGGAAGGACGCATGCGTTCGCGATCAGTTCGACCAAGGGTGTGCCTGGCAATGGCGGGTCGACGATGATTGGGCTTCCAACCGCTCGAGCTGCTGAGCCTCCGGCAGACCTGGCGCGGTCTAGCGCAGGGTAGGCTCACAACTTCGAACCATTACCGAGCCTGGGCGCTTGCCTCCGACCGCGTCGCGCCGGATCGTGCGGCGAGCGCCGCCGCCATGAACTCATCCAGATCCCCGTCGAGCACCGCATCCGGGTTGCCCTTTTCCAAACCGGTCCGCAGGTCCTTGACCAACTGATACGGTGCCAGTACGTAATTGCGGATCTGGTGGCCCCAGCCGATGTCGGTCTTGGCGCTTTCCTGTGCGGCAGTAATGGCCTCGCGCCGCTGCAGTTCAGCCTCGTACATCCGGGCCTTCAGCATCGCCATCGCGGTCGCCCGGTTGCGGTGCTGGCTGCGGTCGGTCTGGCAGGCGACGATGATGCCGGACGGGAATATGCGTGATGCGGATCGCACTTTCGGTTTTGTTGACGTGCTGTCCGCCGGCACCCGACGCGCGGTAAGTATCGACCTTCAGATCGGCCTCGTTGATTTCGATCTCGATCGAATCATCCACCACCGGGTAGACCCATACCGACGCGAAACTGGTCTGCCGCCTGGCATTGGCATCGAACGGGCTGATGCGGACCAGGCGATGGACGCCGCCCTCGGTCTTCAGCCAGCCATAGGCATTGGGGCCGCTGATCTGCAGCGTCGCGGACTTGATGCCCGCCTGCTCGCCTTCGCTCTCTTCGATCAGCTGCACCTTGTAACCGTGCTGCTCGGCCCAGCGCATATACATGCGCATCAGCATCTGCGGCCCAGTCCTGCGCCTCGGTGCCGCCGGCGCCGGAGTTCAGCTCGATATAGCAGTCATTGCCGTCGGCCTCGCCGGACAGCAGGCTTTCGATCTCCCGCCGCTTCGCCTCCTCGGCCGACCGCGCGCAGCGACGCCATGGCTTCGGCGACCATCGCCGCGTCGCCGTCAGCCTCGGCCAGTTCGATCAGTTCCAGCGCGTCGGCGACCTCGGTTTCCAGCTTGCGAACACCCTCCATCGCCGAGGCGATCTGATTCCGCTCCCGCATCAGCTTCTGCGCGGCGGCGGCGTCGTTCCACAGCGCCGGGTCCTCGGCGCGGTTGTTCAGTTCCGCAAGGCGGGCTTCGGCGACATCCCAGTCAAAGATGCCTCCTCAGCAGTGCGATGGACTGCTTGATCTGTTCGTTCAGGGCGTCGGATTCAGCGGACATGACCTGGGATCTGCTCTGATTCGGGAGAAGGGGCGGGTCAATACAGCCCGCCCATGCTGTTATCAACCCCGCCGTGCACGATCGGCGGCGGCTGTGGCGCGCTCGTCATCCGACGGCGCCACTGGCCATACCCATGCCGATCGGCGCCGAGGCACCCGGAATCTGGTCGGCCTTGAACGCGTCGGTCACGGTACCCGTGCCGGTGTCCCAGGGCGCCAGCGTCACCCCGGGCGGCATGGGAAAGGACAGCACCGGGTGGCCGGCCAGGGCGGTTGCCATGTAGTCATGCCAGATCGGTGCGGCGACGGCCGCCACCGTTCTGGTTGTCGCCGAGCGAGGTCGGATTGTCGAAACCGACCCAGACCGATCGTCACCAGATCCGGCGTGAAACCCGAGAACCAGGCATCGGCGAAGTCCTGCGTGGTGCCGGTCTTGCCGGCGATCGGCCGGTTCAGACCCTTCCCCGCCGCGGTGCCGGTGCCGCGCTGCACCACGCCCTGCATCATGGTGATCAACTGGAACACGCTATCCGGATCGGCGATCTGCGGGCGGGCGTCGGTCAACGACGGGCGGCTTGGACGAGTCGGTGCAATCGGCGCAATCCAGTCCAGGAGCGCGCATCACCACATGCCCGTCGGGATCCTGCACGCTGTCGATCAGCGTCGGCACGACCTCCCGCCCGCCGGCCGCGATCGAGGCATAGGCGCCGGCCTCCCGCATGCACGGTGGTTTCCACCGCCCCCAGCGCCGCCGGCAGCACCCGCGGCATCGAGTCCACCATGTGGAAGGCGATGGCATTGTCCGCGATAGCCTGCATGCCGACCTGCTGGGCCACACGCAGCGTCACCAGGTTCAACGATTCTTCCAGCGCGACCCGCAGCGACGTCGGACCGCCGAACGTGCCCTCGTAGTTGCCCGGTCGCCAGCGTCCTTCCGGCGTATCGACAACGATCGGGCGCATCGAGAAACTTCTGGCTCGGCGAAATGCCCTTTTCCAGCGCGGTGAGATAGACGATCGGCTTGAAGCTGGACCCCGGTTGGCGATTGGCCTGGATGGCGCGGTTGAACTGGCTTTGCTCATAGCTCCACCCACCGACCATCGCCAAAACCCGGCCGGTCTGCGGATCGAGCGACACCAGCGCGCCCTGCACCAGCGGGATCTGCCGCAGCAGTCGCCCGGTTGGCCGGCGGCGACACCGGAAGCGGGTGCCTTGCCCTTGACGACAGGCGGTGGAACCGGTGGCGGCGAAGGCTGGACGGCGGGCGGCTCAATCATCACCACATCGCCGACCTGCACGACATCGGCCATCCGCCTCGGCGCGGGGCCCGGCTTGCCGTCGCGCAGCGGCCGCGCCCAACTCACATCCGCCAGCGCGAGCGCCGCCGCCCGGCGTTCGCCGGCCTGGCTCAGCCACTCGACCTTGGCCTCGGCGTCGGTCAGTCGCGGCGACAATCGCCAGTTTCCAGTCCGGCAGCATGCCCGGCGGCCGCGGCTGGTCGTTCAGCGCCGCTGGCCATTTCGTCTCGAAATCGGCCGGCGGCAGTGACAGATGGGCCACCGCCCCCCGCCAACCCCCCATTTTGCGGTCGTAGGCCATCAGGCCGTCGCGCAGCGACTTCTCGGCGGCGATCTGCAATGTCGGGTCCAGGCTGGTGCGCACCATCAGCCCGCCCTGGGTCGTGCGTCTCCTGACCAAACCGGGCGATCAGCTGGCGGCGGACTTCCTCGGTAAACCAGTCAGCACCCGGCATCGGCGGCGGGCGGCGGAATTCGGACGGGATGACAGGCTCTGCCTTCGCTTCGGCTGCCTGGGCCGGGGTGATCAGCTTGATCCTCGGCCAGCCGATCCAGCACATAATCGCGCCGCGACCGGGCCGCGTCGGGATACTTGAACGGATTGAGATTGTTCGGCGCCTTCGGCAAGGCGGCCAGAAACGCCGCCTCGGCGACAGTCAGCTTGTCCAGCGGCTTGTTGAAATAGGTCTGTGCCGCCGCTGCCACGCCGTAGGAGCCAAGACCGAGATAAATCTCGTTCAGGTAAAGTTCGAGGATGCGGTCCTTGCTCAGGTTTTGCTCGATTCGCAACGCGAGGATCGCTTCCTTCGCCTTGCGGGAGAACGACATCTGGTTATCCAGCAGCATGTTCTTGGCGACCTGCTGGGTAATCGTGGATGCCCCGATCGGACGACGCCCCTGCCCGGCATGGGCCAGGTCGAACACCGCGGCCCGGGCGATGGCCAGCGGATCGATGCCGCGATGGGTGTAGAAATTCTGGTCCTCGGCCGAGATGAAGGCCTGCTTGACGATATCCGGTATGGCGGTGATCGGGACGAAGATCCGCCGTTCCGATGCCAGTTCTGCCAGCAGGCGCGAATCGCCGGCATAGACCCGGCTCATGACCGGCGGCTGGTAGTTGCGCAATCCGTCCACGTCCGGCAGGTCGGCACTGAAATGCTCATAGGCGATGTAGGCACCGACGGCCCCCACCAAGCCGCCCAGCAACAGGATGCCCAGCAACGCGCCGGCCAAGCCGCGCATCGAGCGCGTCAGCAGGCCGGCGCGCCGTTTGGGCGCCTTTCGAGGTGGCTTCCCGCGCACCATTTGGGTCAGGTGGCGCTGAGCCGGCGCGGCCAGTGGGCGCCAGCGGTTCGCCGGCGGTCAGTGGTCCTGTCATGGACGGCGATATGAGCGCTTTTGTCCCGAAATCGCCAGCGACGAGATTGCTATTTTTTGCAGCGACCACACGCTGTGCAAACCCTGAGATCTCTCAAATCATGCGCTTGAACAGCCGATTAGGCCCCATACACCAGCCGAAAATGACCAG
Source organism: uncultured Alphaproteobacteria bacterium (assembly GCA_963790515.1). Taxonomy (GTDB): domain Bacteria; phylum Pseudomonadota; class Alphaproteobacteria; order Acetobacterales; family Acetobacteraceae; genus Rhodopila. Next base: position 191,204 of record CAWBPF010000045.1, read on the forward strand.
ATGTTATTGTTCGATTAGCCTGGGGTTGGATCAGCCTTTGTCCGCCATATGTCCGGTACCGGCAAAATACGCGTCGACCGCACGGCGCATCGCCTGCGCCACCAGCTTGCGGTGGTCCGGCTGCCGCAAGGCGGCTTCATCGCGGCGTTGGACATGAACCCCATCTCCACCAGCACGCTTGGGATATCCGCGGCCTTCAGCACGACGAATCCGGCGTGCCGATCGGGGTTCGGCAGCATCGGCAGATCCTGATCCAGGCTGCCGACCAGGCTGCGGGCGATTCGCACCGAGCCGAGCGGGTTTCCTGCCGCACCAGGCTGGCAAGGATGCGTGAAACCTCGGGCGATGTCCCCTGCCATTGGCGGCCGATAAACCGGTCGGCGCTGTTCTCCGTCCGCGCCAGGGCTGCGGTCTGCGCATCCGACGCCGTCGGCGCCAAGGTATAGACTGACGCCCCGCGCACCGAATGATCCGACAGCGCATCGGCATGCATCGATACGAACAGCGCCGCACCACGCCGCTGCGCCCGATCGACCCGATCATCCAGCGGAATGAACATGTCGTTCCGCGGGTCAATTCGACCCGATAGCGTCCGCTGGCCTCCAACTGGCGCTTCAGTTCCAGGGCGGTGGCAAGGGAGACCTGCTTCTCATAGGTGCCGGAAACGCCGATCGCACCCGGATCCTTGCCGCCATGCCCCGGGTCCAGCATGACCAGCGGCGGCGGCGGCTTGGCGCCCGGCGCGTCCTCCGGGAGCTGCCGCGACGCGGCCATGCGCGGCGGCCATCGCCTCATGCAGAGCGGGCGGCAACAGGAAGGTGCCGAAGACCGACGTGCCCGCCGTGAAACGGCGCAGCAGCAGGCGACGCGTGACAGGCAGGGCGAAATCCATGACGCGCTCTTAACATATTGGATGCAGTTTCGCAGCTTGTATGTTGATTACGGCGAGTTCATGCGCAGACGCGATATGATCCGCTTGCGGTGGAGGCACGGTTTGCTTCATGGTCATCCGCTCCGGCGATGTTACCGGGGGCGGCGAGTCAATCGCGATCTCCTTGGCCTTCTCCGGCGGCGCGTGATCCCTTGGTTGGTCTGGTCGGAGCCAGATTTGCAAGTGTGGGGAAGGATCCGCCTCGCCGTGGCCACGTCGCCGTCCGCGTCGCGCCCGCCATCTTGGACTTGTGGCGCGCCGGGGTCCTGTCCGCAGCGGGTCTTTTCGCCACGCGGGCAGCGCGAGCGCCGACTTTCACACGGGGCAGCGTTTCGCCACGGAGCGCGCCATCCGAACGCCAGGGACTGATGAACCACGCCGCGCCATACCCGTCCGAATTTGGACTTTCACCCCGCTTTCCGGGTGGTATCGCCGTCGCGTGTTCCGATCGCCATTCGTTTTCCTGAACCTTCGGGCGGGCCCCTTCCCGCAAGCCTTGCAAGCCGTCCGCTGACCGGGACCCAAAGAAGGTCCGGCTCCAGCATACCGGCGGCATACCGGAGTTCAGGACTAGATGACGAAGCGCATGCTGATCGACGCCACGCACGCGGAAGAAACCCGCGTCGTGGTGCTGGACGGTACCCGACTTGAAGATTTCGACGTCGAGACATCGACCAAGCGGCAACTCAAAGGAAACATCTACCTCGCCAAGGTAGTCAGGGTCGAACCAAGCCTGCAGGCCGCGTTCGTCGAATATGGCGGCAATCGCCACGGCTTCCTGGCATTCAGCGAAATCCACCCCGACTACTATCAGATTCCCGTCGCCGACCGGCAGCGCCTGATCGAGATGCAGGCCGAGGATGCGCGGCGGGAGGAAGAGGAAGACGACCTGGAACTGGCGCTGAGCCAGGCGACAGACGACCCAGGCTTGACCGACCCAGGCATTGAGCCATCGTTGGACGTCTCGGAATCCGCGAGCCGCACAGAAACTCGACGGCGGAGCCCTGGGCATTCGCCTCGACACCGGCGTTGCTCGCGCCAGAACCTGTTTCGGACACGGTTGCTGAAGCGCCCTCCGTCAAGGCGGAAGCATGGGCAAGCCCCGACACTCCGAGACTGACCGCAACGACGGCGGTGCGAACGGCTGGCCAGCCCGGCGGCGCAACCACTGTTCCGCCGTGTCCGAACGCCATCGTCGGCGGACAAAGCTTTATCGGACGGTCAGGACCTGCCCGAGGAGAAGGGCTTCAGCGAAGACGATTCCGACGCCGAAGACATCGAGCCTTACGGCTCGAACGGCGACCATATCGAAGCGTTGCCGCCGCCGGAAACGATCGGCGGTGGCGACCAGGAAAATGGCGACGACCAGCGTGAGCGTCGCATGCCGCCGCGCTTCCTGCGCAACTACAAGATCCAGGAAGTCATCCGGCGCCGGCAGATCCTGCTGGTTCAGGTCGTCAAGGAGGAGCGCGGCACCAAGGGCGCGGCGCTGACCACCTATCTGTCGCTTGCCGGCCGCTTCGGCGTGTTGATGCCGAATTCCCCGCGCGGCGGCGGGATTTCCCGGAAGATCACCTCGGCGACCGACCGCCGCCGGCTGAAGGAGGTGATGGCGGAACTCGATATCCCGCGCGGCATGGGCATGATCGTCCGCACCGCCGGCGCCAACCGGCCGAAGCCTGAGATCAAGCGCGACTGCGAATACCTGCTGCGCCTGTGGGACGACATCCGCGAGCACACCATGAAGTCGGTGGCCCCGGCGCTGATCTACGAAGAGGCCAGCCTGATCAAGCGGGCGATCCGCGACGTCTATTCACGCGACATCGACGAAATCCTGGTGGACGGCGAGGACGGCTGGCGCGCGGCGCACGACTTCATGCGCATGCTGATGCCGAGCCACGCCAAGAAGGTGCAGTTGTGGCGGGACGGCGGGCAGCCGCTGTTCGCCCGCAACCAGGTCGAGGCGCAGCTCGATGGCATGCTGATGCCGACGGTGCAGCTTCGCTCCGGCGGCTATCTGGTGATCAACCAGGCCGAGGCGCTGGTCGCGATCGACGTCAACTCCGGCCGCTCCACCCGCGAACGCAACATCGAAGAAACCGCGCTGCGCACCAACCTGGAGGCCGCCGACGAGGTCGCCCGCCAGTTGCGGCTGCGCGACCTTGCCGGGCTGATCGTCATCGACTTCATCGACATGGAGTCGAAGCGCCACAACGCGATGGTCGAGCGCCGGATCAAGGAGGCGCTGAAGAACGACCGCGCCCGCATCCAGGTCGGCCATATCAGCCATTTCGGCCTGCTGGAAATGAGCCGCCAGCGGCTGCGGCCGTCGTTGGCGGAAACCAGCTTCATCCCGTGCCCGCATTGCGGCGGTACCGGCCACGTCCGCAGCACGGAAAACGCCGCGATCCATGTGCTGCGCGGGCATCGAGGACGAAGGCGGCAAGCGCCGTTCTGCCGAGATCGTGGTGCATGTCTCCACGCCGGTGGCGCTGTACCTGCTGAACCATAAGCGCGAGCGGCTGCGGGAGATCGAACTCCGCTACGTCATGCGGGTGATCATCGCCGCCGACGACGCGCAGATCGCGCCGCAGTTCCGCATCGAGAAGGTGCGGACCCGCTCGCCCGACGAGGTGCCGCCGTGGTGGCGCTGGAACAGTCGCCATTCACGCCACCGGTTGACGGACGTCGAGGACGAGGAGGAAGAGGAAGCGGAGGCGGAGGCGGTCGGCTCCGAGGACGATGACGAGGATGAGGATACGCCGGAACAGCAAGCTGCGGACGCGGCTGGTGACAGCGGCGATGAAGCCGAACGGCGGCGGAAGCGGCGGCGGCGGCGGCGGCGTGGTGGCCGTCGGGATGAGCAGCTGCCGGCGGCGGCGGCAGCCGGGGTCGACGAACCCCCAGGCGAAGTCGTTGAAAGCATTGCGACGGCGGATGTCGAAACGTTGCCGGTCGCCGCGGTTGAAGACACCGAGCTCAGCGAGGCCGTAGGTGAGGAAAGATCAGAAAGTGGTGAGGCCTCACCTGCTGGCGACGATGATCCGCGCAATCGGCGGCGTGGGCGGCGCGGCGGACGGCGGCGGCGGCGTGAGAACGAGGGCGAGATGTCGCCATTCGCCGTGCCCGGCGCCGATCAGCCCGAACTGCCGCCGGTTTATGCGGGCCCGACACCCGCGGATCCGTTCGGCGGGCGGGCGTTCGACATCTTTGATGTGATGGATCAGGCCGAACGGGCTGCGGAATCGAGGCCGGCGCAGAAAGCGAACTCGGCGGCCGAAATTATCAATGATACCGCGCCCGAACCTGAAACGTCCCCACGGGAACCTGTTTACGAGGCAGCGCGTGAGGCTAGTCCGGTTCCCAAAGTGATGGTGGAGACATCTGAAGCGGAGGAGTCGGTGACGGCTCATGCAGCGGAAGAGGTGCGTGGGCTGGAGGCGGCGATGGCGCAGACGGATGCCACAATGGCACCGCCGGAGACAGCATTGCCACCGTCGGTACCAGCCGGGGTAGGACGGGGCACCGGCGGTCCCGCGCAAGCAGAGTTGGAGATTGTCAACAGTGCGGCGCCCGAACCCCGTGGTGAAGCAGTCCCAGACCGGCCAGAAGCAGGGCCGGTCATGCACCCGACGCCTGCCAACGACACGTCGGCGGAGATCGCGATCCCGGAACCTCCTCCGCCGGAGCCATTGATCAAGCCGATTCTGATCGGCGCAGACGGGGAGCAGCCGGCGGAAAAGAAGCGAGGCTGGTGGCGGCGGTGATTGCCATCCCAGTCGGGGCAAACCCCGGCTGGGGTCAATGAGCCTTCGGTTCGAAACGATACGGGGAAGCGCCCGCCGTCAATGGGTCCAGCGACAGCCGGTGTTCCAATGGTGGGAACGCTCGGCTGCCGCAGTCCGGACGGTCGCACAGTCGGCAAGACAAGCCGATGCCGACCCTTGCCCGGTCAAGGTCGAGACCGTCGGCGTAAACAACCTCACCTGCGTTGGCCAAGGCACAGCCCATCGCCACCACATGCGTCGGCCGCGGTTCGCCCCATTTGACGACCGGTTGGGTGACGGCACAGGCAAAGCACAGATACGCGGCGCCGTCGGGCAGTTCGGCGACCTGGACCTGCACGGTTCCCGGTTGCGCGAACGCCGTATGGACGACCCAGCGCGGGACATGAGCCGCCATAGCGTGCGAACGGGAACCCAGCGGCGGAAAACCGTTTCGACACGTTGCCCGCCGGATCAACCCGCAGAAAGAAGAACGGCACGCCCCGCGCACCCACGCGCTGCAGGGTGGAAAGCCGGTGACACGCCTGTTCAAACGAAACGCCAAACCGCGCGGCGATCGCTTCCATGTCGTGGCGCAGCCCAGAGGCCGCCGCATGAAACGCCGCGTAGGGCATGACCAGCGCGCCGGCGACATAATTCAGCAGGCCGATACGCAACAACATACCGGCTTCGGCCGTTGAGGGCGTGGCTTCCTTCAGCACCGTCTCCACCGCTTCGCGCGCTTCCAGCAAGGCGAGCTGGAACGCCATATGGAAGCCGCGGCTCTCACGCGGCAGCGATTCGGACAAGCGCCAGGCTTCTTGTTGCCGGATCATAGCGGCGCAGCGCGGTGTCCAGCGGCTGGACGGTGACGCGAACGCCATGTGCGGTTCGCAGCCGTTCGGCGATCGCGTGGTTCATCTCGGCCGGGGCGCCTGGGGCCAGTTCGCTGGCCAGGGCTTCGGCGGCTTCTTCCAGCGCCGGGAAATGGTTGGCGTGATCGTCGAAGAAGTCGCGGACTTCCTCATTCGGCAGCAGGATGCGGCGCCCGGACGGCAGGGCGATGCCGTTCGCGTCCTCCCGCGCCACCCGCCAGGCGCGATACAGCGCCAACACGGCGCGGGCGGCGTTCGGACTGCCGGCGGCGAGCGATTCGATTTCAGCTTCGGCGACCGCGTCGGCGCCGAGCAGCGGGTCGGCGAATGCCTCGCGCAGCCCGACCTCGAGCTGGCGCTCCTGGGTGCCGGACAGTTCGCCGAGATCGACGCGCAGGGTCTCGCCCAGCTTGATCAGCAACGAGGCGGTGACGGCGCGCTGATCGTGCTCGATCAGGTTCAGATAGCTGGCGGAGATGCCCAGCCGGGTGGCCAGCGCCTGCTGCGAAAGCTCCCGTTCGGTCCGCAGCCGGCGCACCGTTCGCCCGATCAGCGTTCGGCTCATTCTTTACATCCTTTACAAATTTCCAGTCTGTGTCGGTGAAGACGACAACAGGATTGCCAGGCGATCACGCCGATTAGGGCTTCTCCTTCGCGGCTGCAATGTCAATTATTCACTCATTGATTATCGACACGAAGGAGCAACGACGATGCGTTCAACCCCTCTGTATGCCCCCGATGGCATGACCAGCGCCGGTGGCGATCCGGAGCGTTTCGCGGGCATTCGCCGCGATTACACCCCGGCGGATGTCGAGCGTCTGGCTGGTTCCTTCCGTATCCGCCACACGCTGGCGGAGATGGGCGCGGCGCGTCTGTGGCATCTGCTGAAGACCGAACCGTTCGTGCCGACGCTGGGTGCGCTGACCGGCAACCAGGCGGTGCAGCAGGTGAAGGCCGGGCTGAAGGCGATCTACCTGTCCGGCTGGCAGGTGGCGGGCGACGCCAACTCGGGCGGCGAGATGTATCCCGACCAGTCGCTGTATCCGGTCGATTCCGTGCCGAAGGTGGTGCGCAACATCAACAACGCGCTGCGCCGCTGCGACCAGATCGCCCAGTCCGAGGGTGGCAAGGACGGCACCTACTGGATGGCGCCGATCATCGCCGACGCCGAAGCCGGTTTCGGTGGCCCGCTGAACGCCTACGAGCTGATGCGCAACATGATCGCGTCGGGTGCGGCGGGCGTGCATTTCGAGGACCAGTTGGCGTCCGAGAAGAAGTGCGGCCATCTGGGCGGCAAGGTCCTGGTGCCGATCAGCCAGCACATCCGCACGCTGAACGCCGCGCGGCTGGCGGCCGACGTGGAAGGTGTGAACACCGTCCTGCTGTGCCGCACCGATGCGCAGTCGGCGCAGTTGCTGACCTCCGACGTCGATGAGCGCGACCGGCCGTTCATCGGCAACGACCGCACGCGCCGAAGGCTTCTTCCGGATCAAGCCGGGCTGCGGCAACGACTACGCCATCGCTCGCGGTCTGGCCTATGCGCCCTACTCCGACCTGCTGTGGTGGGAGACCAGCGAGCCGGACCTGCAGGAGGCAGAGCGGTTCGCCAACGAGATCCACAAGCAGTTCCCGGGCAAGATGCTGGCGTATAACTGCTCGCCCAGCTTCAACTGGAAGAAGAAGCTGCCGGCCGACAAGATCGCCGCGTTCCAGCGGGAGATCGGCAAGATGGGCTACCGCTTCCAGTTCGTGACGCTGGCCGGGTTCCACAGCCTGAACCTGTCGATGTTCAACCTGGCGCGCGGCTACAAGGAACGCGGCATGGCGGCTTACAGCGAGCTGCAGCAGGCCGAATTCGCGGCGGAGCCGGAGGGCTACACGGCGACCCGCCACCAGCGCGAAGTGGGCGTTGGTTACTTCGACGCGGTCGCGATGGCGATCTCCGGTGGCAAGTCGTCCACCACGGCGTTCGCTGGTTCGACCGAGGCGGATCAGTTCCACGATCATGACGCGGTGCAGGCGCACGAGCGGCATGATGATGGCCTGGTGCACAACCACGAATGGGCTGTGTCCGGCAAATAAAGACCGTCGGGTTTAGGGAGGACGGCGTCTGTGGCGGCGGGGCGAAAGCTCCGCCGCCTTAATTTTGGACTGGCTCTGGCGTGTTTGTGCCGGGTCCCGAACCGGCGCGCCGGGTCGCTTCGCTGCCGGCCGAAGCGTTCGGTGCTGCGTGGCGCGGGGGTCAAAATTATAGTCGGCGGCGTGCCTATTCAAACGGGGAGCTCATCATGCCGACGACACGACACGACAGCAGGCTTGCATTCACGGTCACCTGGGAGGTTCGCGAGGGGGAAACCGAAGCGGCTGCCGACATCATCGCTCGCTTTGCTCCGGAAGTGCGTCAAGAACCGGGGCTGGAGTTGCTGATGGTCAATCAATCCACGAGCAATCCATCGCAGTTTCTGTTCTATGAAGTCTTCAGCGATGCGGCGGCGTTCGAGGCGCATCAGCAGACGCCGCATTTCAAGACACTGATCCTGGAGCAAGCATTGCCGCGCCTCAGCAAGCGCGACCGTGTCCAGTATGTGCCGCTGTAAATAAACCTGCGTCTCGCGGCGCCCGTTTCGGGATCCGGTTGGTTTTCCTGATGCCGGTTGTGGCCGGGCGGGCGTCGCGGCGAACGGTCAAATGCCTGGATGTAATCCTGGTTACACGAGGCTGCGACAACCTGGGTCCGGTTCGGAGATGTGCTTCATGCCTCTGCGATTTGTGGTTGTTCGGTTTCGATCCAGGTCGCATGCCGCGCGAGACCGAGCAGGCCGACGCCGGTGACGATCAAGCCACATGCAACGATAACCGGAACGATACCGGTCAGGCTGATGGCCGCGGGCGTCAGCAGCATGGCCAAAAGGGTGCCAGCGCTGCTCATGGCCATGTAGGCGCGCATCGCGGCTGCCATGTCGTCCCGGCGCAGGCGAGTTTGGCGCAGCACGGCGAGGGGGATGTCCTTCATGGGTCCGCCAATCGCGCCCAGCGAAGCGGCCGCCATCATTCCAGGCAACACCCAGGCGGCCGGAAGCAGGCTCGCAATCCCCAGGAGCGCCATGCCGGTGCCGACGATCAAACTGCCGCCGAACATCTGGAACTGCGGCCGCGATGACAGGCCGCGACTGCCGAAGAAAACGGTCGCCGCCAGATTGGTGGCGCCGTAGGCGGAGATCACCAAGCCGAATGCGCCGAGGCTGCTGCCGCCCAGGCCCACCACGTTACGTTGCTCGATCAGTAACGGAACACTCAGGAAGAACACGGAATACCAGGTGCCATTGAGCAGCCCGCCCATTGCGAGCGTATAGCCGAGCAGCGGATGGCTGTTCATGGCGCGGATGCCACGCAGGATGGCTTGCTAGATCGCTTCCCGCTTTGGCCGCCGGATCGTGTCGCCTGTGCTCTGCCGACGGGCGATGAACACCAGTGCCGTCGCTGAAGCAACAAAGCTGATGGCGTCGAGCGTCAGGAAATGGACCACCGGGAGGATGCCGGCCAGAAGCGCTACGAGGCCCGGACCAAGCAGTCTGGCGCTGCGGTCGGTCGCATCCAACAAGCCGTTCGCCGCGGGCAGTAGCCGGGGATCGTGAACCAGGGACGGCAGGACGGTTTGCATTGCCGGCTGGAACACGGCCTGCCCGATCGCGAGAACAAAAACAGCGGCGATCAGGCCCGCAAGGGTCGGGCGCCCGGCAATCAACCAGCTACCAACGACCACGATCAGGATGGCTGCCCGAGCCAGGTCCGCGCCCACCATACTGCGCTGTTGGTTCCAGCGATCCGCCCAGCGGCCGATAAGAAGCACCGCGAGAAGGGCGATGAATGCCTGGAAAGCCGAGAGATAGCCGGCGTTGGATCCGAGTACGCTGACGGCGATTCAGGTGAGCGCGATCGCGTAAAGTTGGTCTCCAAGCGCCGACAGCGAAAGTCCGCCCCACAGCAAGGCGACCGCGGCGTTTCGAAGCGGGACGAAAATACGCAAACGCACCTCAGTTGCGAGTGGTTCGCAACAACGTGCAATTATTTTTTGCCGAACGCAATGCCTGGTTCCGCGGTGGCCGCTGCCTGGGCACTGCGTCTCTGCGTGCCCGCGGGCGCGCCTGCGCTGCCGCGATATGGCGGCAACGCCTTGATTGTCGCGACCTGAACGGAATCAGCCGCAACACCCACTGCGGCTGGCTCCGGCCGTTGGCGGACGGAGAAACCGGATGCTTAGGCCGCCTTCCGCCGGAACATGTCCAAACTGCCGGCGTGGATGAGTTCGCTCGGCAGTTGATGGCCGACGATGTCTTCCGCGAGCCGCCCGACCTCGATCAGGGCGTCCAGGTCGACGCCGGTTTGGATGCCCATTTCCTCGCAGAGCAGGACCAGTTCCTCGGTGCAGATGTTGCCGGCGGCTTTCGGCTGTCCGGCAAATGGGCAGCCGCCAAGGCCGCCGACGGTTGAGTCGTAGCGGGTGACGCCCATTTTCAGGCCGGCATGCGCGTTGGCCACGGCGAGGCCACGGGTGTCGTGCAGATGCAGCGACAGGGCCATATCGGGCCAGCGATTGCGGACCTCGGCGATGACTTTCTCGATCCGGGCGGGGGTGGCCCAGCCCATCGTGTCGGCGAGGGAGAACAGGGTGATCCGGGCGCCGGTTTCTTCGGCGATGGCCAGTCCGTCCTGCAGCGTGCTGATGACTTGCGCTGGCGAGATGTCGCCCTGGTAGTTGCAACCGAACGCCGCCATGACGCCGATGCGGTTGACCGGAATACCCTTGGCAAGCTGGAGAGCACTGTGCTTCTTCATTGCCTCCAGGTTTTCGGCATGACTGCGATTGAGGTTCTTGCGCGTGAAGCCTTCCGATGCGGTGAGGGAAATGCTGCCATTGATGGTCAGCTTGTCCTTGAACGCCAGGGCGCGCTCCAGGCCGTTGCCATTGAAAAACAGGCCGGTGTATTCGACGCCTGGCTTGGCGGTGAACCCGGCCACCACGGCTTCCGCGTCGGCCCAGCCGGGTACGAGGCGGGTGTTGACGAAGGAGCAGGCCTGGATGTGATGCAGGCCGGTTTCGGCCAGCGCTTCGATCAGGCGGATCTTGTCGGCGGTGGGAATTGGGCCGGGCTCGATCTGGAAGCCTTCGCGCGGGCCTTCTTCGTGGATTTCCACGTGGGTGGGTAGGTCGGTCATGGCGTTACTCCCTTCTGATGAGCCGTTCGTGCCCGCGTTCGGCGGGTGTTCGTGGATCAGGTTAATACGGGGAGGCTGGTGGTGATAGCCTTGGTGCTGACCCGACGATTGGGCGCTGACCCGACAATTGTCAGTGGCCAGTGGCCTGTGGAACCGGACTGGCTGGAAGCGGAGAAGTTGAAGCCGACCTTAGCAGCGTCGACATCAGCGACCCGATTTCTGGCGGAAGTCCGACGATCGTCGAGGGTAGCTTGCCGTCGGTCCGTTGCCCGAACGCCCGCAGCGCATCGGCCGTGGCGAGCATCTGGATGGTCGCCGCATAAGGCGCCAGCATTGCGGCGATCGCCTGATCCTGACTGGCGACGTAGCGACGATTGACCGCCTCTTGTATCGCCTGATCGAAGGTGAAGGTGTCGGCCCAGCCGACGAAGTCCAAGGTCACGCCGATATCGGCAAAATAGGCCGCCGCCTTCTGCTTGACCGCCGCCATGATCTCGACGGCTTCCTCGTTGGTCTTGTCGAAGGACCGGGCGGTGATTTCGTCGCAGACCAGGGTTTGCATCTTCTTACGGCCAACATCGTCCATAATGTCAGCCAGCTTGCGGCTGTAGTAGACCGAATTGAAGATCGTCCTTGGATCGCTTCGTTCGCCCACGGGGGGCAAGACGCCGAACCGGTACAGGTATTTTGCCGCGTTTGCCTCAGTCACCGACGCACCGATCGAAACACCGACGGCTATGTTGATGCCTTCGCGGCTTTGGCACGGAAAGCCTTCTCGCCGCCGCGATGTGCCGCGGTCCGTGGCATCGACCCACTCGCGGCTGAACGGGGTGCGGTCAACAATTATCAAGCGTCCGGCCGGGACATAGAAGTCAAAGAACGAGCCGGACCCCTGCAGCTTGGCGTGCGGGACGATGAAGCGCTTCAGCGCGACCCGGTTGGAGTTCAAATAGGCCTCTGACTCGAACTGCGCCTGGCGGTCCTTGTTGGCACCGCTATCGGGGATCCAGAAACCGGATTCGTTTGGTAGAATGGTATAGGCCTCGGTGAAGTCGGTTTTGTCATAGTAGGCCATCGCCGGGCGCGATTGCAGCACCGGTAGCAGCAGCCCGATGGCGATCAGGGCTCTCAGCAGGTGTTTGGCAGGGCTCCACCAGATGCCGACGAAAACAACCAGCAGCACCGCGAACGGAACACCAAGATTGCCGAAGATGGTCATGCCATAGGAGCCCGCAATGGCCGATATGTCATTGTTCTGGAACTGCTTTCCTGCCTGCTCCGCGGTCAAGATGGTGGCTGCAGGGTAAAGCAGCACATTGATCCATCGGTATGCCACGGTGGCGGCGATGGTCAGGATCACGCGCGAGGCGATACCTCGCGCCGTGCTGTGACCAGCCGGCACCAGAGCATTGGGGGCGTTCATTGTTGCTCTCCAGGAGGGCGGCCCTGAGCCGCGGGATTTCGGCACATTACCGAAACCCTACGTCCAAGTAATAGAGCGCTTATTCCTTTGCGAGTAGATCCGAACGCATGACAGCCCAGTTGTTTTGGGTCTAGTTGTCCCGGACAACCTGATTGGCCGCCGCATCCCATTCGGCGAGGACGGGGTGGCCTGGCTGCAGTTCCGCGCCGAATAGATTGCCGGTGTTCTGCCGGAACGCGATGAGCGGCGCGCCATCGGGCAGACGCATGTGATAATGTACCATAAAGCCGCGATAGACAGTCTGTTCCAATATTGCGATCACGGCGTTGGGGCCTGGCGATATGCCGGTAGGTATGCTGGCCGCTGGACTGACGCGCACGGCTTCCGGCCGCAATGCGATTGTCGCGGATCCGCTAGGCGACACCGTCGCCGGCAATGTCAGGTCCATGCCCTGGGCGCAGCGTATTTGAACTGGACCCCCCGCACGCCTTTCGACCATCCCGTGAAAGAAGTTCGACATGCCCAGAAAGCCGGCTACAAATCGGGTGATCGGGCGTTGATACACCTCGTCCGGGGAACCGACCTGTTCCACCCTGCCGTTCCGCATCACCACGATACGGTCGGACAGCGTCAGCGCCTCGTCCTGGTCGTGTGTCACCATAACCGTGGTGATACCGAGCCGGCGTTGCAGCAGGCGCAGTTCAACCTGCATGCTTTCGCGCAAATGCTTGTCCAGTGCGCCGAGCGGTTCGTCCAGCAGCAGCATGGCGGGTTCGATGACCAGGGCGCGGGCCAATGCGACGCGTTGCTGCTGGCCGCCGGAAAGCTGGGATGGCCGCTTGCCCTGGTGTGGCGCCGAGTTGCACGAGATCCAGCGCCTCTTGCACCCGCAGTCCAGCGGAGCGGCGTTTGATGCCGCGCATTTCCAGGCCGAAGATGACATTCTCGGCGACGGTCAGATGCGGGAACAGCGCGTAGCTTTGGAACAGCATGCCGATATTGCGGCGATGGACCGGCACTTTGGTGATCGAACGGTTGTTGACGCAGATCTCGCCGCTGCTGGGTTGCACCAGGCCGGCGATCATACGCAGGCTGGTGGTCTTGCCGCAGCCGCTGGGGCCGAGCAGGGCCACGAGTTCCCCGGGTTCGATGGTCAGCGACAGCCGGTCGACCGCGACGGATTGCCCGTAATGCTTGGTCAGATCCGTTAGCCTGACCGATGCTGGCTTGGTGCGCAAACCGGTCAGCTTCCGAAGATCTGGTTGTATTTCTCCAGCCAGGCCGGGCGGCGCGGATTGACGTAGGCCCAGTCGGCGGCGAACAGGCCCATCTCGTCCATCTTGGACTCTGGGTAGGCCATGAACTTGGCGATTTCGGGCTTGAAGTTCAGGCCGCTGATCGAAGGCGGCGGTCAGGGTTGCCTCGGCCAGGCCCTGCTGCACCGACGGTTCCAGCATACGATTGATGAAGGCGGCGCCGAGTTCAGGTTCCGGCGCGCCCTTGACGAAGCTCAGGCAGTTGATGCCGGCGAACGTGCCTTCCTTCGGAAAGACCATGTCGATCGGCGCGCCAGCGACAGTATAAGGATAAATGTTCTTGGAGTACTCGATGCCGCCGACATCGGCCTGGCCTTGCGCCACCATCATGACCATTGCCGGGCTCTCATACGTCGTCAGCACGTTTGGCTTCAGCGCGGCCAGTTTGTCCCAGGCGAGGTCGGTGTCGTATTGCGCATCCTTCAGCGGCTTGCCGGTGACCATGCTGGCGGTGGCGATCAGCAGATAGATGCTCTGGGTGAATTTCGGCGTGATCATCAGGAAGCGCTTGCGGAAGCGCTCGTCCCACAGATCGCCATAGCTTGCGATCTTGGTGTCGTTCTGCGGATTGACGTAGAGCCCGCCGGTGGAGATGGCGAATGCGGCGCCGTAGCCCTCGCTGAACAGGAAGCGCTTGTAGACGCGCTGCGAGGTTCGGGATCTTGTCGACCGGCAAGGGGTCGATCAGGCCCTCTTTCTTGGCCAGATCGATGCCGATGTCGTCCATGAACATGGCGCTGTATTTCGGGTTTGTCCCGCGTGGCTCGCAACGCGGCGATCTGGGTCAGCGTCACGCCCTTCGGTGGTGAAGACGCGGCAGTTGTAGTCGGCCTCGAACTGCGGAATGATCTGCTTGCGCACATACTCGCCCTGCTGCGCGGTATAGATACCGACCTGGATCGACTTGCCGTCTGCCCAGGCGCGCGGCGTCAGGATCGTGGGCGTGGCCAGCGCGCCAACGGTCAGCTTTGCCAGGCGCCGGCGCGATATCTGCGTGTCCATCATTGATTTCCCTACATTCCCATGGCGCGCTTCAAGCCGACCAGTCGTTCCAAGATCAGCACGACAATCACGGCCAGCCCGATCAGCAAAGTCGAGATCGCCGCAACGGAAGGATCGAACACGCCGGTAGCCTTGCGGTAGATCAACATCGGCATCGGATCGTTCTGTGCATCCGCGAGCCACATCGACACCGGGTAGTTGTCGAACGACACCATGAAGGCGAACAGCGCGCCGGCGGCGACTCCGGGGGCGATCTGCGGCAATGTCACGCGTCGGAACGTGCGCCAGCGGTTGGCGCCGAGGGTGCGGGCGGCTTCCTCCAGCGTGATATCCGCCAGCATCAGGCTGGCCGACGACGGTGCGCACGACATAGGGCGAGGTCACCAGGATATGGGCGATCAGCAGGTTGACCGGCACCGAAGTCCAGCCGAGGATCGAGAACAGTTGCAGCAGCGCCAAGCCGGTGACCAGCACTGGGAAGATCAGCGGCGACAGCAGCAGTGACCGCATCGCCGTGCGCGCCCGGGACCGGGAAGCGGACCAGCGCAAAGGCGGCCGGCACGCCCAGCAGCAAGGCCCCGGCGGTCGCCGAACCGGCCAGCCAGAGACTGAACGACAGCGCCGACTGGAAGTCCGGGTCGCGCAGAACCTTGCCATACCAGACCAGGGTGAAGCCCCGCGGCGGAAAGGTGACGAACTGGGTGTCCGACACCGAGAGCGACATCGTCACCAACAACGGGGCGGCGATGAACAGCAAGGTCACGGCGGTTAACGTGTAGAGCAGCGCGGAAGCGGCCGAGGGGCGGCCGCTCATGTGCGGTACCGGCGCTCGAGGAACCAGCTTGAGGCCGCGTTGATCGCCGAGCACGGTCGCCACCAGCACGAGGGCAACGGTGGCGCCGAATGGCCAGTCATAGACGGCGGCGATTTGCTGTTCGATGAGGTTGCCCAGCATTTGGGCAGCGGTGCCGCCGAGTATGGCAGGCGTGACGTAGGAACTCGCGGTCAGGGAAAACACCAGGGTGAAGCCGACCGCCAGTCCGGGCAGACTGAGCGGCAGGCTGATCCGCCAGAACACTCGCCAGGACGGGGCGCCCAGGGTGCGGGCGGCGTCTTCGACCTCACGGTTGATTTTCGCCAGGGCCGAAGCAAGCGGCAGCACCATCATCGGGAAGAAGACATGCAAGGAGCCGATAACGACGGCGGTTTCCGAGTAGAGAATGCGCAGCGGATGATCGATAAGACCGAGCGACAGCAGGATCCAGTTCGAGGACTCCGGTGCGGGTGTTGGCGAGGATAAGCTGCCAGCCATAGGTGCGGACCACGACGCTGACGATCAGCGGCGCGATCACCACGATCGTCATGACACGCATCACCAGCGCGTTGCTCCGCACCATCACGAGCGCGACGGGATAGCCCAGCAGTGCCGCAACTGCCGCGGTGATGGCGGCCATCCTCAGGGTGGAAAAGAGGACATGGGTGTAAAGGCCGGTGCCGAAAAAATGCCGCAGGTGCGACAGCGTCAGCGGCAGCGTCACTATGCCGTCGGCACGTTGGGTCAGCACGCTGTAGGCGAACAAGGTCAGTGCAGGGAGGACGAAAAATGCGACGAGGAAGCCGGTTGCCGGCAGTAGCAGCAAAAGGCCCAGTAGTCGGGTCGGAGCCAGCAGATGCGGACGCAGATTGACCAGGGCTGCACGGGTTGCCGGCGGGAAAATGGTCGCGGTGGCCGTCATCGTTTCGGCGGTGCTCCAGACGGGCTGAACGGGGACGCAGATGTGACCTAGCAATCCACGTGCCATACGATCGTCGGACGGCGTATTACGATATATCTATACGTCGGTCACGAGAGTGGTGATATCGCTGCACGTCGGTCACGAGAGCCATGACAGGGCGTCGGTTGTGACGGCGCGGGACATCCGTGGGCCGGTCGACTGTGGGAGCGTCCTGATCCGGGACGATTTGGATCTGGGACAATCCGGACCTCCGCGGTGAAACGCCGCCGCCCAGCTCGCGAGGTGGTCTCGACGGCGACAGAGGGTTCCTGGACAGGCGGAGGAAATATCGTCGGGTCCATAGTGACCGAAGGTTCGTCCTGGCGGGCGACGTGGATCAAGGCGGAGGCGGCAACATCTGCCAAGGCAAACAGCACGGATCGTCGGTGCCGCGGCGTGGCCGGGTGACATGGTCCCCTTCCCGAAGGCGAACGGGTCCGCGTTCCCCGGTTGCGTCGATCACATCGATGTTGAACAAGGGCGCCGGTGGTAAACCTTGCTCGATATGCTTTTTGATGTGATCCAAGGTCCAAGTCGTATTCGGCGAGTCTAAACCTACCATCCTGTCACGTGATTCAGCCGATCCCGCCCCGCAGTAGACCTGGCGGAGCGCTCATAACGCGGAGAATTTGCCCATGGCTTTCAAGGTTCAGGTTGGACCGCCGCAGATCGCCATTCACCAGGCGATGACGGTCCTGGTGACGGAGTCGGACGGCCAGATCAACTGGCCTAGCGATAAAGGCCTGTATTTCTTCGATACGCGGGTGATCAGCGCCTGGTCGGTCTATGCCAACGGCATGCCCTGGGACTTGCTGAACGGCGGTTCCATGAATTTCGACGCCGCCCGCATCTTTCTGACCAATCAGGCTTTCCTGACCGAGGACGGGCCTATCGCCAAACAGACGCTGGCATTCGGGATATCACGGGCGCTGGACCAGGGCCTGCACGAGGACCTGGACATCACCAACCACGGCCAGAAGCCGGTGCGCTTCAACCTGGAGATCGCGATCCGGTCGGATTTCGCCGATGTATTCGATGTCAAGGCGAAGCGGGATATCCGTCGCGGTCATATCAACTCGGACTGGTCGGAACCCCGCCAAACCCTGCGAACAACCTATCGCAATGCGGATTTTTCGCGATCTGTTGCGGTTTCGGTGGGGCGCGGCGATTCACGCGCCGTGTTCGCCAACGGGAGGCTGAGTTTTGAGGTGAAGCTGCCGCCTGGCGGTTCCTGGCATTGTTGCCTACTTTACGAATTCGCCGACGGGGACTCGCATTATCACGCGCCGATCGACTGCGCGATGCATGCGGAGGACTCTTCTCAGGCGCAGGCGCATCGGGACTGGCAGCAGAAAGTTCTGAAATTGCGTACGAGCAATGAGGAATTTTACCGATTCTTCCACCAGGCTATCGATGACATGGCGGCGCTGCGCCTGCCACTTGCCGGTACCGATCATATGGTTTTTCTGCCGGCGGCCGGCCTGCCGTGGTTCATGGCGCCATTCGGACGCGACAGCCTGATCGTTTCGTTGCAGAACATTCTGGTGTATCCCGAATTTGCCCGCGGCTCGCTTGATATACTGGGTCGCTGGCAGTCCAAGGAACGCGATGACTTCCGGGATGCCGAACCCGGCAAGATCATGCATGAATTGCGATATGGAGAGCTGGCGCACTTCAAGCTCATTCCCCATACGCCCTATTACGGCACGGCCGATGCCACCCCGCTTTACCTTGTGACACTGCATGCCGCCTGGCGCGCGACCGGCGATCATCAGCTTCTGGAACGCTATCTACCCAATGCCGAGGCCGCGCTGGACTGGATCGACAACTACGGCGACCGGGACGGCGACATGCTGCAGGAATATGAGACACGGTCGCCAGTCGGCTACGAAAACATGGCCTGGAAAGACGCTGGCGATTCAATGATTTACACAGACGGATCGCCCGTCAAGGGTCCCAAGGCGCTGTGCGAGTTGCAGGGCTATGTCTATGACGCCTGGGTGCGCATGGCGGAAGTGTTCGACGCCCTGGGCAAGCCCGATCGGGCGAAGGACCTGCGCAAAAAGGCCGTCGCGCTGTTCGATAAGTTCAATGAGGCGTTCTGGGACGAGGACGCTGGCTTCTACGCCTATATGCTGGACGGCGAGAAGCGGAAGGTCATGACGATTGCGTCGAACCCGGGCCATCTTCTCTGGTCTGGCATCGTGCCACCCGACCGCGCCGCCCGCGTGGTGGCTCGGCTGATGGCGCCTGACATGAATTCCGGCTGGGGTATCCGCACGCTGTCCAGCGAACATCCCGCGTACAATCCGTATTCCTACCAGAACGGGTCGGTCTGGCCACACGACAACAGCCTGATCGCGCTTGGTTTCAAGCGTTATGGCTTCAGCGCCGAGGCCGGCCACATCGCGCGTGACATCAGCGGGGCTGCCAGCCACTTCCTGTTGAACCAACTGCCCGAACTTTACTCTGGCGTCGCGCGGGATGGCGCGAATTTCCCGGTGCAGTATCTCGGTGCGAATGTGCCGCAGGCCTGGGCCGCCGGCTCCTGCTTCGCCCTGTTGCAGGCGATGCTGGGCATCCAGCCGGACGCACCGAATGATAAGCTCTATGTCGATCCCACTCTTCCAGCATGGCTGCCGGACGTTACGTTGATGGACTTGCGCCTCGGCCGGCGCCATCTGGATATCCGCTTTCACCGCGAGGGCGAAAAGACGATGTGGGAGGTGTTGCGCGGCGACGCGAAGGTCGTCAGCTTCCGCAATTCAGTCGAAGCGCGTGAGGCCTTGTCCCTGGGCTGACGCTGCCACCGATCCGCGCTAGGATTCCGGCATCGGAGGAAATGCCATGAAAATCACCAGCTACGAAGCGACGACGCTGCGTATTCCAGAAGACGATCCGCTTGCCAATATGCCCGAGGAGGCCGGCCGTACGCGTCCCGTCGTCATCCTGCGGCTGCGCACCGACAATGGCATCGAAGGCATTGGCCTGACCTTCTATGGTGGCAAAATGACCGGCAGCCTGCGCGTCGCGGTGGAAGAGCTCGCCGCCCTGACCGTGGGCGAAGATCCGCTGCGGATCGAGAAGGTTATTGCAAAACTGCGGAACGGCACTGGCGATTCCTGTGGACCAGGAGGCATTTTCACGCTGGCGCTGTCGGCGATCGACATCGCGTTGTGGGATATCAAGGGCAAGGCACTCGATCAGCCGCTTTGGAAGCTGCTGGGTGGCCACCGGGATCGGGTGGCGACTTACGCCTCGGGTTCGCTGCGACGCGGGCTTACCCATGACCAGGCGCAGCGGGCGGCGCAAATCCTGGTGCAGAAGGGCTTCACCGAAATGAAGACCCAGATGGCCCTGCCCGGCAATCCCACGCCCGCGGAAGAGGTCCGCCGTGTGCGCGCGGTGCGGGAGGCGATTGGTCCGGACATCAAGCTGATGTGCGACATCAACCAGCGCTGGCGACCGGAACAAGCGATCGATATCGGCAGCCGGGTGGAGGATGTCGGCTTGTTCTGGCTGGAGGACGTGACAACCGCGGACGATTACCAAGGTCTGGCGCGTGCCACCGCAGCTCTTAAGACACCCGTCGCCGGCGGCGAATATGTCTGGGGCATCGTGCCGTTCCGCCACATGATTGAGGCCAGGTCGGTCGACATCGTCATGGTCGACATCTGCCGGGTCGGTGGTGTGACGCAATGGATGAAGGTCGCTGGCATGGCGGAAGCGTTCAACCTGCCGGTGGTCAGCCACGTGATGCCGGAGATGCTGGTGCATCTGGTTGCCGCCTGCCCGAACGGGCTGACGGTCGAATATATGCCATGGATGCTGGCGCTGTATGAAGAGACGCCGGCGATTGAAAATGGCATGTTGGTGCTGCCTGAGAAACCAGGACTTGGACTGAAGTTCGACGAGAAAGCGGTGGCGGCGTTCCGCGCTGGTTGACGGTGCAACGGTGGCGATCGGCCGTTCAGCCAGTTATGATGGCCGAACGGTTTGTCGTTCCGGTAGATCGCGTTACGGCTCGCTGACCTGCGAGACGTCCGGTCCGATCAGCTTGGATCGGCGGTCAGCTCAGCGGCGGCCAGACCGGCCAGCGCGGCGGCCTCGTCATTGTCGGATGTGTCGCCGGTGACACCGACCGCTCCGATGATGGCCTTATCATCGCCACGTATCAGGACGCCGCCGGGTACCGGGATCAACGATCCCGCCGACCGCATGGGTGACCGCCGCGATGAAATGCGGCCGCTCCTCCGCCCGCTTGCCCAGCGTCCGCGACCCCACGCCCATCGATAGCGCGCCGTAGGCCTTCCCGATGGCGATATCAGCGCGCCGCAGCGCGGTGCCTTCTTCCGCCGCATAGGCCTTGAGCACACCGCGCGCATCGAGCACCGCGACGGCCATCGGTGCCAACGACTTTTCCCGCGATAGCGCCAGCGCGGCGGTGATGATCGTTTGCGCCTTGGCCAATGTCAGTTGCGTCATTCTATGGTTTCCCAAAATCAATTAGAGGAATACCCCGTCCGGATCGCCGTTGAACATGGCCCGGCCGACCGCTTCGAAATGCAGAGTCGCGGGACTGGATTTGCTGCGACAAAGTATGGATGTCCCGGAAGCGGCGCTCGAACGGAGTGCCGCGGAAGATGGCGGAAGTCCCGGCGGCTTTGTAGACGTAGATCCGCCACGTCGACAGCGGTACTGATTGCATGGGCACACCCGAGCCGGACGCGAACGCGGGCGTTCAGATCAATCGGAGCGATGTCATCGGCATTGGCCCAAACCTCTTTCAGGATTTCGACAAGCCATGCGCGCGCCGGCCCGAGATGAGCCTCGCGCCGGGCGACGTCGGCCTGGACCACCGGGCTATCAGCGAGACGCTGGAGACCTCGCGGCGTCTTTTCGGTGGCCAACGCGATGAACTCATCGAGCATCGCTCGGGCAATGCCGAACGCGACGGCCGCCACGCCGACCGCATAGAGACCTTGCATGGTGAACGCGTACAGTGGCCCGGTATCACGCCGCAGCGCGGGATCCTCCCGTGTGCCGCTGATAGGCCTCCGGCACAAACAAGGTCGGTGACGCGATAACCCTCGGACGCGGTGCCCGCGCATGCCGATCGTGTTCCAGTCCAAGATCGGTTCGGCATGCTCCTTACGGAACAACAACGTGCGAGCGGTGGGCCGGCCGAACCGGTTCAGGCGTAGCGAACCATCCGGTTCGATAACCTGGCAATGCGCGCCCATCCAAGTGGCCTGGCGGCTGCCGCTGGCAAAGTGCCACTCCCCGTTGACCCGGTAGCCGCCCGGGCACGGCCTTCGCCTTGTGCTGGTTGGGCGGTCCCCATGACACCCAGGCGCGTGGATCGGTAAAAATTGCCCTGGCGGTTTCCAGCGGGATGAAAGGGGCGATCAGCGCGGCGCTGTTGGCGACGAACAAATTCCAGCCGACCGAACCGTCATGGCGGCTGATCTCCTCGATGGCGTGCAGATAGGTCCACGGATCTAACTGATCGCCGCCGACCGAACGCGGCAGCAGGATACGGGCCAGCCTGGCGTCATGGATATGGGTCAGCAAGCGGTTCGGGGATCGACTGGCTGCGCTCGATCTCATCCGCGGCGGCTGCGATTTCGGGACCCAAATCCCGCGCGCGGGCAACGGGATCGATGCCGACTGCAGCCGAGACTGACATGGTTCATGGGACGCTCCCTGCGTCTTGATCGGCCGATTAGCGGCCCGTCGCGCCGGAATTGTCAATCGGCGCCGCGCTTGGCCGCAGCTGGAGAGCGCCAGGAATACCACACAACCAGGCGATACGGATCGCGCACAGGATGGTTCATTGAACGGAACAGCAGCTTCCGCTACCAATTACTGGTATGCGCCCATTGCCTATCCTCAGTGTTGTTTTCCTGACCGTGGCGACACCTGTGTTCGCGCAGGTGACGGTTGATCTGCACGCGCTGCAGGCGCTGCCGGAACATCCGCCAGCCGCAGCGCCACGCCGCATCGCGCCGCGTCGCGCCCGGCCGGTCCGCACACCGAACCCGCCCGTGGTCGACGCTCGCGGACGCCGCCCGCGGTGAGCTACCAAAAGCCCGCCCGACAGCCGACGCCGACGCAGCCGGCCATGCCGGAGAACGTGCCGGACACGGCGAGCATCACGCCGATCGCACCTCCGCCGCCGGCCGGGTGCTCCCGCCTCCTCCGCCCGTGTCGGAGCAAGGCGGCGACCACGGCAGCACCGACAACCTCGGGTCTGCGCCTGACATTCGCACCCGGGGCGTCCGACTTGAGCCCCGAAAGCAGCAGCTTCGATCAAGCAACTGACGACGGCCGCCGCCACCGGGCGATGACAACGACCTTCAACGTGCTTGCCTACGCGCCCGGCAAGCCGGACGATCCTTCAACCGCGCGGCGGGTTTCGCTGTCCCGGGCAATGGCGGTGCGCAGCGCCTTGGTCGCGGACGGCGTGCCTCGGCCCGCATCTTCGTACGAGCGCTGGGCGAGCAATATGGTGACGGCCCGCCCGACCGGGTCGACATCAGCGTGATCGGCGCAAACGCCCCTGCCGGATACGGCGAATGCACGATGACCCGTCCTTCCGGCTACCTGATCCGCATGCTGGTTTTCCTGGTGGCCGTCGGGATCGTCGCCGGCTCTGCTGTCGCCGGTGCTGATCACCGCGTTCGAAAACAATCCGGTGCTGAACAGCCTGATCCTGCTGATCCTGGTGCTGGGGATCGGCTGGAACCTCAATCAGGTGCTGCGGCTGCGGCCCGAGGTGACCTGGCTGGAAACCTACCAGACCTCCCGCAGCCGGCTGGCCGCCCTGCCCTCGCCCAAACTGCTGGCGCCGATGGCCAGCATGCTGGCGATGCGCGAAGGCCGCGGGACAACGGCCGCCACTTCACCTTGTCGGCGACCGGCATGCGCAGCCTGCTGGACGGGATCGTCTCGCGGCTTGGACGAAAGCCGGGAACTGTCGCGCTACATGACAGGGCTGCTGATCTTCCTGGGACTGCTGGGGACGTTCTGGGGCCTGCTGAAGACGGTGACCTCGGTGTCGGACGTCATCGGCAGCATGACGCTGGGCAACGGCGACATGAACCTGATGTTCGAGCAGCTGAAATCCGGCCTAGCCAGGCCGTTGGCCGGCATGGGAACGGCATTTTCAGCCAGCATGTATGGCTTGGCTGGCGCCTTGGTGCTGGGCTTCCTGGACCTGACCGCCGGCCAGGCACAGAACCGTTTCTTCAATGAGCTGGAGGAATGGCTCGCCGGCCTGACCCGGCTGTCCTCGGGCGTGCTGGCCGAAGGCGAAGGCTCGATGCCAGTTTATGTCCAGGCGCTGCTGGAACAGACCGCCGAGAACATGGAGAGCCTGCAACAGGTCCTGACGCGGGACGAGGAAAACCGGTCCAACGTCAACCACGCAGTACTGACCTTGAACGAGCGGCTCGGCACGCTGGCCGACACCATGCGTGCCAGTCAGCACCTGATGCTGCGAATTGCCGAGAGCCAAACCGCCTTGGGCCCTGCACTCCAACGTCTGGGCGAACTGCAAGGCGGCGACGAGACCAGCCGCAACCATCTTGCGCAACATCGAGTTGTTCATGCAGCGGTTGCTGAATGAAACCGAGCAGGGCCGTTCCCGTGCGACCGCCGATTTGCGCAATGACCTGCGACTGCTGACCCGAACGGTTGCTGCGCTGGCCGAACCTCCGCGGTAGCGATTTATGGCAGCACGCATCCGCAGGCACGGCGGCAACGGACTGGATGCATGGCCCGGCTACGTGGACGCTCTGTCAACGCTGCTGATGGTCATCATCTTTGTGTTGCTGGTGTTCGTGCTGGCGCAGGCGTTCCTGACGGTTACGCTGTCCGGTCGCAGCCACCAGCTCGACAAGGCAAACCAGCAACTTGCGGAACTGGCGGACGCTTTGTCGCTGGAGCATGGGAAGGCAGCAGACCTGCAGGTTTCGGTCTCGCAGCTTGGCAAGGAACTGGCAGCGCGTTCTGCGGAACGGGATCGGCTGGCATCGCAGTTGTCCGATGCGAACCTGGCGATCCAGGCCGCAACGGCTGCCAATGCGCGGCTGCAGACGCAACTGACCGACACGTCCAGCCAGGCTGAGGCTGCCAAGGCGCAACTGGCGGACGCGCAGAATCAACTTGTCCGAAATGAAACGGCAGATCGCCGAACTCGATCACACCGTTGCGGTCGACAAGGACACGTTGCAGGCGAAACTGTCGGAGCTGGCGACGCTGGCGAACCAGTCACGCGCCTTGCAGGCGCTGCGGGACGAACTGGAAAAACAGGCACAGGACGCCGCCGCTCGGGCGATGACCGAGCAGCAGCGGCGTGAGGCGGTGCAGGCGCAACTTGTCCGACGAGAAGAAGCTGGGCGACAGCGCCCGGGCGCAGATCGCTTTGCTGAACCAGCAGATCGACCAGTTGAAGAGCCAGCTTATCCTCGATTGCGTCCAGCCTGGATCTGACGCAGGAGCAAGACGAGCGACAAGGATGTGCAGATCGCCAATCTGGGTCAGAAGCTGAACGTGGCGCTGGCGGCGAAGGTCGAGGAACTGCAGCAGTATCGCAGCGAGTTTTTCGGCAAGCTGCGGACCTTGCTGGCGAACCGGTCCGGCATCACCGTCGTCGGCGACCGCTTCGTGTTCCAGAGCGAGGTGCTGTTCCCGGTCGGCAGCGCCGACCTGACGCAGGCCGGGGTGGCGCAGATGACGGCCCTGGCGGTCACGATCAAGGACATTGCGTCGGAGATTCCGCCCGATCTGCACTGGGTGCTGCGCGTGGACGGGCATACCGATCCGCAACCGGTCAAGGGCGGTGCAGTTCGGTTCGAACTGGGAGCTTTCGGCCCAGCGGGCGATCACCGTGGTCAAGCTGCTGATCGCTGACGGCGTGCCAGCGGATCACCTGGCCGCGACGGCGTTCGGCGAGTACCAGCCATTTGGACCAGGCGACACACCGGACGCCTATGCAAAGGATCGACGCATCGAGCTGCGGCTGACCGATCGCTAAATAAGAGCCGCTGAAAAAGCGAAGGCCCCGAGCATAAGCCCGGGGCCTTCACATTGCTTGTGACTGTCCGTTGCCGGACCGGAGTATGCTAAGCCGACGTGTTTACGCCGGCGATCCAGGTCATGGCAAAGGTTGCCACGGAACAATGAGACACAGGATCACCTCCTTTCAGTTGTTGCTACGACGCCGGTAGTGTGCTCCCGATTCGCGAGGCTTTGCAAGCAATTCAGCAGGGAGAAAAACCATGGTCCAAGGCATCCATCGCTACCCGCCAATGGAGCGGGTCATCTATGGCATTCCGCTCGCCGAGGCCTTGGCGGACGAGGTTAATCGTCTCGAAGCGCGAGCGGTCTATGTCATGGCCAGCGGCACGCTCAACCGGGAGACCGATGTCGTCGACACGGTGCGCCACGTGCTGGGCAACCGGCTGGCTGGGGTTTGCGCCAAGATCGGCTCTCATACGCCCAGGGTCGATGTGGTGGCGGCGGCAAACGAAGCGCGTGCGGCTAATGCCGATCTACTGCTGACCGTCGGCGGTGGCTCCGTCACCGATGCGGCCAAGATGGTTGGCTTGTGCCTGGGCAACAACGTGACATCGCCTGAGCAGCTTGATGCATTCCGGGCGGTCGTGACACCAGATGGCAGAACCGAACGGCCGCCGGTGAAGCCGCCGACGCTACGATCGGTCGACGTGCCGACAACTCTGTCGGCCGGTGAATTCACCGCCATGGCCGGCTGCACCGATACAGTACGGCATGTGAAGGAAAGCTATGCGCATCCCTGATGATGCCGCAGGCCGTAATCCTTGATCCGGCGGTGACCGTCCACACGCCGGCGTGGCT
Organism: uncultured Alphaproteobacteria bacterium; assembly: GCA_963790515.1. Lineage (GTDB taxonomy): Bacteria > Pseudomonadota > Alphaproteobacteria > Acetobacterales > Acetobacteraceae > Rhodopila. The sequence goes on from CAWBPF010000045.1 coordinate 217,389, forward strand.
GTTCCTTTCCACCGGCATCCGAGCCGTCGATCACGCCGTGGAGGATATTTGCTCGATCAATCCGACACCATTTTCGGATGGAATGTCACTGCATGCGTTGCGACTGCTGTCTGCCGGCCTGCCGGCGGTCGAAGGCCAACCCTGGGGACTTGGATGCTCGGTTGAACTGTCAGTTGGGAGCCTGGATGTCGATCATGGGTTCGCAGAATGGCGTTGCCAAAGGTGCCAGCCACGGAATTGGCCATGTATTGGGCGGCACTGCCAACGTGCCGCATGGCTATACGTCGTGCATCATGCTGCCGCACGTGCTGCGCTTCAACGAACCGGTGAACGCCGAACGGCAGAAATGGGTCAGCGAGGCGCTTGGGCACCCGAACGAGACGGCCGGCGACGCGGTGGCGACGTTGATCGCAAGGTTGGGCTTGCCAGCACGCTTGCGCGATGTCGGGCGTGAAGCCCGAGCAGCTTGATGCCATCGCGGCTGGGTCGATGCACGACCGATGGGTCCACACCAATCCGCGCAAGATCGAAGGTCCACCCGCAGTGAGAGCGCTGCTCGACGCGGCCTGGTAGTTTCCTCGGCCAAAGAACACGTGATCCGATTGGCCTCGGCCGTTTGCCGCGGATGTAGGGGCAGACCTTGGACCGGCATCCACGCCCGACGATCGACGGGCTCGGGCGCGGATTGCCAACACGATCACTGAAAGGTTTGGTGTGAGTGGACGGACACGTCCGAGCCTACCATAAACCGGCAGCATTGATGCCGAAGTGGGTTGGTCATCTCGACCAATGTCGCGATGATGCTACCATCCCCACCTACCCACTCGGGAACCTTACCCCATGACCCATGTTGCCCCGAACTCCGTGCAGGCGCGTGACATCGCCAGCATCGTACACCCGCAGACAAATCTGGTGCGCCACATGGAACAGGGTCCAATGGTCATCGGGTCCGGCCACGGCTGCTACGTTTACGACGACAACGGCACACAATATCTTGATACTGCCGCCGGACTTTGGTGCGCGTCCCTTGGCTATGCTTCCGAACGGCTTGCCAAGGTCGCCTATGATCAGATGCGTAAGCTTGGCTACTATCATCTGTATCGTGGCACGACCCATGAAGCGGGGGTTGATCTCGCTGAAAAGCTGCTCTCGATCGCCCCGGTCCCTATGAGCAAGGTGCTGTTTCAGTGCTCGGGATCCGAGGCCAACGACACGGCATTGAAGCTTGTCTGGTACTATCACCATGCGATCGGCAAGCCGGACAAACGCAAAATCATCGGCCGGCGAATGGCTTATCACGGCAGTACTTCGGCTTCGATCAGTGCGTCGGGCAAGCCTGACATGCATGCCGATTTCGGATTGCCGTTTCCCGGTTTCCTGCACACCGAATATCCGCACTACTATCGTCACCACATGGACGGAGAGTCGGAGGAACAGTTCGCAACGCGTATGGCGGATGCGCTGGAGCAGTCAATTCTGCACGAGGGTCCGGAAACCTGCGCCGCATTCATCGCCGAACCGGTGATGGGGGCCGGTGGCGGGCTGACGCCGCCGCGAACCTATTGGGAGAAGATGCAGGCGGTTGTCCGAAAATACGATTTGCTGTTCATCGCCGACGAGGTGATTTGCGGGTTTGGCCGCACCGGCAACATGTGGGGCAGTCAGACCTATGATTTGAAGCCCGACATGATCTCTTGCGCCAAGGCGTTGTCGGCAGGGATGCAACCGATTTCCGCGCTGTTGATCAACCAACGGATTTTCGAGGCCATGCTGGACGAAAGCCGCAAGCTTGGGAATTTCGCTCATGGTTTCACCTATGCCGGGCATCCGGTGACCACCGCGGTAGCGATGGAGACGCTGCGTATCTACGAAGACATGGATATGCTTGGTCACGTTGGCCGCGTTGGTCCCTATATGCAGGAAAGATTGGCGACACTTGCCGATCATCCGCTGGTCGGCGAGGTGCGCGGCGTTGGCTTGCTGACCGGGATAGAAATGGTCGCCAGCAAGGCGACGCGTGCGCAGTTCGATGCGGCGCGTCAGGTTGGTCCAACTGTGGACAAGCATGCCCGCAAACACGGACTGATCACCCGGTTTGTCGGCGACCGTATCGCGTTTTCGCCACCGTTGATCATCACAGAGCCAGAGATCGACGAGGCGGTGGTTCGGATCACGCGGGCGATGGATGATGCATGGGCCGAGATTCGATCGACATGATGGATCGGTGGCGGCCTGGCAGCACTGTTGGCGTGCAGGTTGTCGTCAGTGGTTTGCGACGAACAACTGCTGTGTGGCGTAAGAAATCCAGACCCTCCGACCTGCCAGCCAGTCCGCGCCCAGTAGCATATCGACAATCGGGGTCAAACAAATCGGTGCTACCCAGATAACTGGCGAGTCGGTCAATTGGCCGCCGACCAGCAGCGTGTGAAACGTATGGCGGTGCATTGTCACCATACGAGAGCCGATCCCACTCACCTGATCAGTGGGATCGGCCGCCAGCGCCGCCGATTGCAGACCGATCCGGAACATCCCCGGTGCGGCAAGTAAACTGGCACTGGCCCCTGTATCCAGCAGGGCCTGCAACGGCACGCTGTCCAGGAAAACGCGGAGGACCAGCGCGTTTTCGGCTGGGAAAGTGACCGGGATCGGATCATAGCCGCTGGTCCAGGGCAGAAAGCGGCCAGTACAGCCATGAACCTCATAGAGCGTGACGCTGCTGTGCGGCAGGTCCAGGTCGAGATCAAACAATGACAGGTAGTCACGGCCGAGCACGCCGTCGATGGTTGGATTGCCGGGATGGGTGCCGGGCAACAGGCCGACCGTCAGGCTGGTGTCGTGGTTGACAGTTCGCCTTGCGAGCGGAATTCCTCCCAGGCTCAGGCTGCGTGGATCAGCGTTTGGGCGCCGGTCGATGCCACCGATGCCGCGCATGGTCGTGCCGACCCATTGGTCACGCGCCAAGCCCAAACGCTGGGCCGCCGGCTCACTCACCAATGAGCGTTGTGCACCGGTGTCGAGGATGAAGGCCGCCGTGGTGCCGTTCACCTCCAGAGGAATGATGATCGTGCCTCCGACGACCTGGACGCGTATGCTGGCTTTGTTTTCAACCGAGCAGGCCGCGCAAGCGGTAGCGGGGGCAACAAGAACTGCCAGCAACATGAACAGGCTTGCTTTCAAAGACACTGCAGCGCCCTAACCGATTTCATCAGGGGTTATGATACCGCGGGCAGGCTGACCAATGCCATCCGTGGAATTGTCGAACGCGCACGGTATCGCTAATCATCGCTGCATGTCCGAAACGCGACCCGATCCCACCGTATTCGATCTCTTTGCCGGCTTCTTCATGGTCGGCGTCTGCGGTTTCGGCGGTGTCTTGCCGTGGGCCCGGCGGATGATCGTCGAGCAGCGCAAATGGCTGACGCCCGCGGAGTTCACCGAACTGCTAGGACTGTGCCAATTCCTGCCCGGTGGCAACATCATGAACGTGACCATCGCCCTGGGGTCGCGGTTCCGCGGCGTGCCGGGTGCGATCGCCGCCTTCCTGGGACTGATGACCGCCCCCGTCGCAATCGTGATCGGATTGGGCGCGTTCTACTATCAGTACTCCGGTTTCGCACCGATCCGACGGGCGCTCATTGCGTTGTCGGCGGCCGCGGCCGCGTATCTGCTGGCAAGTGCCTGGAAGATCGCCGCTCCGTTACGAGGGAGGCCGCTGGCGATAGCGGTTGCCGCCTGCACGTTTATCGTGATCGCCGTGCTGCGGCTTCCATTGCTGGCGGCGCTGCCGGTGCTCGCTCTTGGCTCCACGCTCGTGCTTTGGCGGTTCCGGACGTGAGTACTTTGGCTGAACTGGCAATGGTCTATGCCCAGCTTTCACTGCTGGCCTTTGGTGGCGCCAATGCGGTTATCCCGGAAATGCAAAGACAGGTTGTCGATGTGCATGGCTGGATGACCGCGCAGGAGTTCGCCGCGCTATATGCCTTGGCACAGGCTGCACCGGGTCCCAACATGATGGTTGTCAGCTTGGTTGGCTGGCGCGTTGCAGGGGTTTGGGGTGCCTTGGTGACGACGGGTGCGGTGGCGGCACCGTCTTCGATCCTGACCTTACTGGTCAGCGGGATTTGGTACAGGTTTAAGGACGCCAACTGGCGGAAGGCGTTGCAGGCGGGATTACAGCCGGTGACGGCCGGGCTGATCATGGCGAGCGCGGCCCTGTTGATTGCCAGCACCTCGGTCGATTGGTCCACAGCGATGGTAACGGTGGTGACGGCGGCGCTGTTCATCTTCACCAAGCTACATCCGATGCTGATCCTGGGCGCCGCCGCCGTGGCCGGAGCAATCGGCCTCGTGGGATAACCGAGCTCCTGCCCTAGCTATTCATGCTGGCAACCGGTTTCGCTTATCTGAAGTAGTCTGCAATATTACTTCATCTTACTGATCACAATATCGTGTCATTCAGGAATATGAACATGTCCCACAATCGAGATGTATTTGCCTGATAACACCCATTCCGCGTTCAGAAATGCACTTAACATCCCCGTCTATGCGATTTTTACTGTTGAATTAATGTTACGAGAAATGTCGACCATGTTGCAACATCAAACCGAAATGAGTCTGACAGTTTCGTGAGCAGTGCTTTCAGTGTCGTTACATTATCTACAAGGGCATGTTCGTGCTCATTAGAAAGGTACTGCCATGACTATAATAACGTTACACAACGGTCAGTCCATTACTGCTGCCGCTGACCAGTTGGATGACGACAGTTTGGTGTTTGTCGGCACCGGTAGCGCCGGTAGCCAGTCGCCGTTCGCAACCTTCGCGGGATCGAACAGCCTGGGAAGCCTTTCCGATCTAGGTTCAGCGGCGGTCCACGGTTATGGCGCCGTTAATTTGATGACCGGCAGCGTCCTGACAATCAACGGGTTGACCGTTGGTGCAGCCACTTTGCTCATCAGCGAACGCCCGGGGGCCAGCGTAATCTTCAACGGCACAAGCCGCATCGTCGCCGGCAGCACGCTGACGGCGAGCGGGTATGGCGGTACTGGCACATATGCTGTGAACGGCACGATGAGCATCGATGGGTCGTCAACGGTGAACATGGACTCTGTGGCCGTTAACGGCATTGGCACCTTGCACCTGACCGGAGAGAGCGCGCTGCTGCGGGTTGGCAATGTTGGTGCTGGCGAGACGATCATACTGGATGGCGGCATGCTCAGCCTGACAAACGGAATGCATTTTCTGGGCACAATCACGGATTCGGCTTCGGCCACATCTCGGATTGGCCCGATTTCATCTGTCAACGTCTATAACACATTGGATGCGGTGCGGGAAACATTCGATCGGACAACGGGTGTGCTGGACCTGTTCAACGCCCAGGGCACCGAAGTCGCCAATCTTAAGTTTGCCGGCGCCGGCGATCTTTACGCCGCACCGACCAGCGGATTGACGACGAATTATATCGCCATCACATCACACCCCTCGACGGGCGGACTGCCCGTCACTTTTACCACCTGAATATCAGTGCTTACAGATGTCTGGCTCACGATCGCCGGGCGCGTGACGATCGGCTCGGCGGGGTCCCGGGGCCTGCTCGACCGCCCCGGGGATAGATTTCTAATCGAATCAATCTAGTGTGGGATGACCCGGCGATACAGGTGCCAGGTTGCATGTCCCAGAACGGGCATAACGACAATCAGACCCAACAGTGCAGGAATTGACCCGATGGCGAGGCTGGCCGCTATAATCAGGCCCCAGGCCGCCATGGTCAGCGGGTTAAGCCAAACGACTTTTGCCGAGGTGCGAACTGCGGTCTCCAGCGAGACGTTGCGGTCGAGCAGCATTGGAAACGATACCGCACTGATCGCTAGAGCGATCAGTGCGAACACGAAGCCGCTGCCGATTCCGATGGCCGCCATTGTCCTGCCCGCGTGGGTATAAACGACGTCATGCGCGAAAGCGGTCAGCGATGCTGGCGGCTGGGGGCCGAGGGTCAGGTTGTAGACGGCGTTGGCGGTCACCAGCCAGAACAGGAACATCAGCAGTAAGACGACACCCAGCAGAACGATCGGGCCAATTGCTGGTGAGCGAAAAACGTTGAAGGCGTCGGACCATCCGGACGGGAGTCCCATTTCGCGCCGGCGGCTCATTTCGTTGAGTCCCACGGCGGCCAGTGGGCCAACCAAGGCAAAGCCGGAAGCCAGCGGAAACACCAGTGGCAGCATATCGTAGCCAGATGCAAGGCGTGCCAGCAGCAAACCCAGAAGGGGATAGATTACACAAAGGGCGACGACGTCGGTGCGGGATTCGGCAAAGTCCTCCATCCCGCGTGTCAAGGCCCATCGCAGGTCGGGCAAGCCGATTCGCCGCACCTCCGGCGTTGTCGACGACGCCTCCAGACGTTGGTGGCTTGTCGTGGTAACTGATTGGTATGCCTGGGTCAGTATGTGCGCGCCCCAGCCCGGTGGTGTCCTGATCATGGTGGCCTATCCTCCGAATACTTATTCGCGAGGTCGCGTGGCCCGTCACGCGCTGCTCTGTCGATCGCCTGACGAACGAAGTCGCGGCCGTCGCGTAGTTGGAGGATGATCGCATTTTGGTGTGGCGCGCGATCACGAATTAGCGAACGTATTGGCTTCCCGAACGGCGCTAAATGCGTCACCATTCCGGTATGACGGACCCGATCACCATCGCGGTATTGCAGAACCGGCTGAATGCCATCGCCGAGGAAATGGGTGAGGCGATGCTGCGCACCGCTTATTCCCAGATCCTCAATTCATCGCGCGACTTTTCCATCGCACTGATCGATGCACGATGTCGGCTGATTGCGCAAGCAGATCATATTCCGGTCCATGTTGGGGCAATGCCTTGGGCAGCGAAGGCACTGTCTGCTCGGTTCCCAAAGCCAACGGCCGGCGATGTTTATCTGCTAAATGACCCCTATCGCGGGGGCTCGCATCTGCCGGATTTGACCGTCTTCGTGCCGGTCTTCGCTGGGCCTGTGTTGATGTTCTGGTCGGTAGTGAGAGCCCACCACTCCGACATTGGCGGAGCGACGCATGGCGCTTACAATCCCGCCGCGACGGAAATCTGGCATGAGGGCCTGCGGCTGCCGCCCATGCGCCTGACCGAAAACGGTGTCCTGCGGGAAGATCTGCTGGAAATGCTGGCGTTGAACGTGCGCCATCCGCGCGACTTCCGTGGCGATCTCGCGGCGCAGATCGGCGCGGCGCGACTTGGCGAGCAACGTTTAGCCTCGGTTATTGGGGACTTTGGTACCGACACATTGCTGGCCTCGGTGGAAGCGATGCTGGACGCGGCCGAACGATATGCCCGGCAGATCATTCTGGAATGGGCCGACGGGGATTATCGCGGCGAGGCCGTGCTGGATGATGACGGGTTCGACGCGTCCAACATCGTTATCCGGGCTCATGTAACCAAGCTTGGTAGCAATGTCACTGTCGACCTAACTGAATCCGATCCGCAGGTTACTGGGTTCGTAAACTCGTCCCATGCCAACACGCAATCAGCGGTGGCCATGGCGTTCGCTTTCCTGCTGGATCCCGACATCGCCAAGAACGAGGGCGCATTTCGTCCGCTGACGGTGAAACTGCGGGAAGGCACCATCGTCTGGGCACGCGAGGGCGCCCCGGTAACGATGTGTACCAGCCATTGCTCGAACGAGATCATCGAGGCGATCATCGTGGCATTGTCCCAGGCCTGCCCGGAACGCGCGATGGGCGGTTGGGGCCGGCGGTTGCGGATTGCCCTGAACGGGACCGACCCGCGTACCGGCAAGCGGTTCATCTGGCACATGTTTCAGGCACGTCCGGGCGGCGGCGGATCGGCCGCTGGCGACGGCTATTCGACCATCGGCGAGTGGCATTCGGCGGGTGGCATCAAATTCGGCAGCATCGAGGTGGCGGAGACCCGCTTCCCCCTGGTTTTTGAAACACATGAGTATCGACCAGGTTCGGCCGGTGCGGGACAGTATCGCGGCGGTAACGGGGGTGATATGCGCCTGCGGGTGGAGGCCGAGGGGATCACTCATGCAAACACCGCCGGCGAAGGTATCGTGCATGGCGCGCGTGGCATCGGTGGCGGTGAGAATGGCGCCCCACACGATTACACGCTATTGGCACCCAACGAGGCTCCGAGGAAGCTTAAAAGCAAGCAAATCAACGTCCCGGTGCCATCCGGCAGTGTGTTACACGTGCTGTCAGGCGGTGGTGGTGGTTGGGGCGACCCATCGGCGCGTGATCCCGCTGCGCACCAGTCAGACGTCGCTGAGGGGTTGGTGTGAGCCCAGGTTCCCCCATCTCCGCGAGATTGCTGAAACATGATGGTGAGGCGTCATCCTGCGGCCCGCACCAAGGAGGCGGCAGGCTGGTGCTGTGCCTTTGGCGCAATATCTCACAGCAGGCCGCACGACGCTGTGCGGGTCGGCGTAGCCTTCTGCCCATAGAGTGTGTCGCGAAACGCAAATATTCTCGCGCTAGTGGTCCGAACCCGACGCTTGGTTGCCAAGCGTCGGGTGAATCGGCCCACCAAATCAATGACCTGTGGATGAAATCTTATGGTACCATCCGTCAGATTTCATCCACTAGAGGTACGAAGACACAGATGTTCGTGGCCTACCGACGCTGCGCGCCTCCGGTTTCCATCGATCCATGCTTCTCGCGAACACAGTTTTCGTCGCACCCCTAGTAAACACTCTTCGATCTTTAATAGCGGCGTACGGCGAACCAATTTTTACTGCTTCGACGCAGCAATCGACCACCATTTTGCAGTCGAGCTTCCCGGCACAAAAACATGCCTGGCGTTGGTCCCTTGACGTGAACGCACCCATACTCGTTTTAACCGACCAACCGGCCGATACGGATGAGAGGGTCATCCAAAGCGGACTTGCCGACTACAACGCCTTGCAGGCCGGTTATCGTGACTGGCGGCCTTTGGCGGCGCTTGTGCGTGATCCGGTTACGAGCGAAACGCTGGGTGGCATGATGGGACGCACGTCCTATGGTTTGTTGTTCATCGACCTCGTCTATTTACCGGAAACCATGCGCGGCCAGGACATCGGCACCAGGCTGCTTCAGATGATGGAGCAGGAAGGGGCCAGGCGCGGATGCAAATCGGCGTTTCTGCTTACCATTACCTACCAGGCGCCCGGGTTTTATGAGCGCCATGGCTGGGTTGAATTCGGGCGCATCGCCTGCGATCCGCCAGGCACCGCCCGGGTGTTCATGTCCAAGACGCTCAGCGGACAAAACCAATAGGGGAAATCAGAATGCAATCGCCGATCGGGCGCCGGAAATTGCTGCAGTCAGCCGTTGCCACCGGTTCGTTTCTCGCTTGCTATGCTGTAGTCGATCGATCCAACGCCGCCGTGCCGACGCGAATCACGCCTCCGGTCGTGGACAAGCTGACGATACAGGCTGTCGTAGATACTAATCACGATATCTTCATTTCAGGAGAACAGGTGCCGGGTGTCGGGATCGAAAGGGTGCGTTCCCCTGCCGCATTCAACGGCAGGACGTTGGAAAGCCAGTGGGGCCTGTCGCTCCATCTGGTTTCGACCAAGGGTACGGAAACCCGCCGTTATTTGCTGGACTTCGGCTTCACTCCGGATGTGCTCGGCAACAACCTGAAGCTGCTGAAGATCGACCCGGCGACGCTCGACGCGTTGATCCTGAGCCACGGGCACCTGGACCACCTGGGTGGTCTTGTCGGCTTCCTGGAAGCCAACCGAGCTTCGATGCGGGAAGACCTGCGACTTTACGTCGGCGGCGAAGACGCGTTCTGTCATCGGGTTCAGAAGCAACCAGACGGGACATTCGCGCCGTATGGCGTCCTGGACCGACATGATTTGAAAGGGCTGCGCGTGCAGCCGGTGCTTTCCGAAATGCCGGTCATAATCGAGGACCATGCGTTCACGACCGGTATCGTCCCGCGGACCAGCCTTGAACGAGTATTGCCCAATACCTTTGTCGTTTTCGGCCAGAAAGACGGTGTCGGCTGCGATACGGTTAACTATGCGAGACCACCATTTCACCGCCGAGGAACTCGCCGGCACACCCATGCCCGACCAGCACTGGCACGAACACGCGACCTGCTTCCAGGTTGGCAGCCGCGGCCTGGTGGTGATCACGTCCTGCGGCCACGGCGGGATCATCAACACCGTCCGGCGTGCCCAGGAGATTACCGGGGTCGAAAAGATCCATGCGCTGTGCGGTGGGTTCCATTTGGCCCCGGCGTCGCCAGCCTATCTGGACCAGATCATGGCCGAGCTGAAGCAACTCGACATCGACCACTTGATCCCAATGCATTGCAGCGGCAGCAACTTCCTGGAGACGGCGAAGCGGGAGATGCCGGAGAAGCTGGTATTGTGCACCACCGGCAGCCGGTTCACCTTCACCGCATGAGCTACACAATCGGCATCGACGTCGGCGGCACCTTCACCGACATCGTCGTATCTCCGCCACCGGCGGGACGATCATCGCCAAGGCAGCGACCACGCCGGCGGACCAGTCCGACGGCGTGCTGGATGGGATCGCGCTGGCGGCCGAACGCCTCGGCCTGACATGCGCCGAACTGCTGCGCGCGCACGTCGCGGATCGTCCATGGCACGACGGTCGCCACCAATGCGCTGCTGGAGGGCAAGGCCGCCCGCGTCGGCATGCTGACCACCGCAGGGCCATCGCGACGTCATCGAAATGCGCGAGGGGCTGAAGCCCGATCGCTACAATCTGCGCATGACCCCGCCCGCGCCGCTGGTGCCCCGGCGCCTGCGCCTGCCGGTCACGGAGCGGATGCGGGCCGACGGGTCGGTGGAAATCCCGCTCGATCTCGCGTCGCTGGACGCCGCGATCGACCAACTTGCGCGATGCCCGATGTTCAGGCGGTCGCGATCTGCTTCCTGCACGCCTGGCGCAATCCGGCCCATGAGCAGCAGGCCGCGGACGCGGTTCGTGAGCGGCTGCCTGGCGTCTATGTCACGACCTCGTCCGACGTGCTGCCGCAGATCAAGGAGTTCGAGCGGTTCTCCACCACCGTCGCCAACGCCGCGGTCGGCCCGGTGATCCAGAACTACCTCGGCCGCCTGCAGTCCCGGCTGCACACGGAGGGATACGACGGCGAACTGCTGGTCATCCTGTCGCATGGCGGCGTCGCCTCGGTGGCAGGAGGCGACGCGGCTGGCGGCCGGCACTGCGCTGTCCGGTCCGGCCGGCGGCGTGGCGGCGGCGGTGGCGCTGGCCCGGGATGGGCTGGCGCCGAACATCATCGGCTTCGACATGGGCGGCACGTCGACCGACATCGCGGTCGTGCGCGACGGGCAACCGACCTTGTCAGGCGACAAGTCCGTCGCCGGCGCCCGCATCGCCCTGCCGAGCCTGGATATCGTGACCCTGGGTGCCGGCGGCGGATCGATCGGCAAGCTGGACCGATCCGGATTGCTTGCGGTCGGACCGGAGAGCGCCGGCGCCGTTCCTGGGCCCGCCTGCTATGGCCAGGGCGGCGGCTAGCGCGACAGTCACCGACGCCAATCTGGTGCTGGGTTACCTCGATCCGGCAAATTTCCTGGGTGGGCGACGGCGTCTGGACCCGGATGCGGCGACCGCCGCGTTGGCGAGGCTGGCGGCGGACCTTGGCATTGAGACGGCCGAGGCAGCGGCTGGCATCCACCGCGTGGTCAACAGCCGCATGGCCGACGGGGTTCGGGTGGCGACCGTGCGGCGCGGCGTCGATCCGCGTGGGTACGTCCTGCTGGCGTTCGGCGGCGCGGCCGGGCTGCATGTCACCGCGGTGGCCGCGGAACTGGGCATCAGCCGGGTGGCGGTGCCGGTTGCGGCCTCGGTGCTGTCAGCCTGGGGCATGCTGAACACCGATCTGCGGGTGGAACTCAGCCGCAGCCAGGGGCAGATCAGGCAGCCTCGACACCGCCGCCTTGCAGACTGCCTTCGCGGCGATGGAGGCCGAGGGCCGCACGCGGCTCGCATGGTTCGACGGCGAGGTCACGCTGCACGGTCGGCCGACATGCGCTACGGCGAGCAGGTGTTCGAAATCCCGGTCGGGCTCGATGACGTGGACTGGGACTCCCCTGCCCTGGCAACACGCTCGCCGAGCGGTTCCACGCCGCGCACGAACGTCTCTACACCTACGCCTTGCGGGACCAGGACGTGGTGCTGGTGAACGCGCGCCTGTCGGTGATCGGCCGGTTGCCACAAGCCGGCCAGGCCGTTTCAGAGCCACCCTGTGACGATGCCGGGCCGAAGGCACAGCGGCGGGTTTATCTCGGCGGCTGGACCGAGGTGCCGGTGTTCGATTTCCTGGCACTCGCAGCCGATCAACGTGTCATGGCCCGGCGATCGTGGAGTCCGATACCACCACCGTCCTGCTGCGCCCCGGCGACATTGGCGCGCTTCGACTCGCGCGGCTGGCTGGATGTGACGATTGACGCACTGCCAACATCGCCGTAACCATACCGTCGGGAGAGTAGAGCGATGCAGGGCGATACAGCATTGAACGTCTTCTGGCAGCCTGGCTGAACCAGCTGCCTGAAACTCAAAGAGTTTCTTTCGGTCCGTGCGATCGAGTTCAAGTCCATAAACGTTCTGACTGATCCCGATGGCCTAGCGGAGCTGCGCCGCCTGGGCGCCCGATCGGTTCCGGTGCTGTCGCGCGGTGACGACTGGATCTTCGCCCAGAACATCGGCCACGTCGTGAAATTCCTTGGCCTGAATGAGGCCACCGGCCCTGTTCTTTCGCCCAGCCAGTTGATGGAGCGACTGGCCTTGTTCGTTGCAACGGCCATCCAAGTCGTTCCGCAAATGCCCGATGTCCTCTTATCCACCGAGGTTCCCAACCGCCCTCGGAGCATACCTGACGCTTGGCCACCACCTGTTCCGGGTCCCGGAAAGCATGCTGGAGGCGGTCGCCGGTAAGACACTGACGTACGACATGCTCACCAGCCGGCCCGCCCAAGATATGATCACCAGCGCAGCAATCGGAGCTTACGGGCAGGAGGTCTTGGCCGCGCTGCACTGCGTGGTGGGACCCGAAAGCAGAGAAGACCGGACAGGAGGTGGTCCAGACCTACTACGGCCCACAGCTTTTGCATGAGTTGATGGAGCGAACGACCTGGCACTGTGGCCAGCACGTTCGACAGTGGTTTATGTTACTGCGGATGGCGGGCATCACGCCGTCCACGACATTAGACGCTCCGGCGTTCGCTGGATTGCCGATGCCCGTCGACGTGTGGGACGGTTAATCGGTGCGAGACGGCGACGGGCATCGGCCTTGGTCCGAGCGGGTCTGTGGGTTCGTCAACATCAGCGCTCGCGTCCGACTTCACGGCAAGTTCGGCGGTAACCGTGAACATCCCGCCAAAGCGCTCGTTGTGAATTAGCAGTCGGGCCAGAACCCTCAGCGACCGCGTCGATCCTGGATGTAATCGAAACGGTCGCCGCTCGGGCTGCCATGACGGCGACCGCACGCTTTGGTCCTCCACTGGATTTTGGCGGGGGCACGCCGGTCGCGCGTCCGTGTTCAGTCGCCAGGGAAGGTAGCCGGATTTATCTCGGTTTCAGGCGATGACCATCGCCATCTTCGGCGGCGTCTTCAGCGTCTGCAGGATCACGCAATACCGTTCGGTCGTCTGGATCATCCGCTCCAGCTTCGCCTTATCGGCGTCGCAATCGACTTCGAACCTCACGGTAATTTCGGTCAGGCCAACTGGCGTCGCACGATCCACGCCCAATGTGCCCCGCGCATCCCATAGCCCTTCGGCGATGACTTTGCCGCCACGGATCGTCACGCCCATGGCGGTGGCAACCGCTCGCAACGTAACCCCTGCGCACCCGACCAGCGCCTCCAGCAGCATGTCGGCGGAGCAAGCCAGTTCGCCCGATCCACCACCCGCCTTGTGCAGACCGGCGGTAACCTTGCCGTGCCAGGCGTCGACCACGATGGCGATGTCATTCGGGTCCAGGCTGCCCTCGGCCCGCGCGGGGACACGTGCCGCCTCTGGCTGGTCGCGATAGAGTTGCTTCAACGGCGCCTGGATGGCGCGAAGTTCTTCAGCGTTCATTTTGAGGGTTCCTTATTGCGCGGGCGCCACGTCCAGGCGGACGGCGATGCCCTGAAGTTCAGGCGACGGCGCGGGATAGCGCTGCATCACCAGTGGATCGTGTCCCGGAACGATCAGCTCCGGCGAGGCGGCATGCGCGCGCAGCGTATCGAATGCTTCCAGCATCTCGCCGATGTGCAGTGCGGTGGTGAACGGCCGGTAGGTTTCCATGTTCTCATAGAAATGCGTGACGTCGGATGCCAGCACAACAACGCCGCGCCTGGTGTTCACCTTGACGAACTGCAGCCCGGCCGAATGGCCGCCGGTCGGGCACGATGCTGATGCCCGGCAGCACATCGGCCGGGCCGTTGTAATAGACGACGCGGCCATCGAAGTTCAGCCGCACGATTCCGCAGACGTCGTCCGGCTCGAAGCTCTTCGCCAGCTGCCGGTGACGCATGTAGCGACCGACCGCGTAATGGATCTCCGGCTCCTGCAAGTGAAACCGGGCGTTCGGGAATTTGTGGAAATTGCCGACGTGGTCGTAGTGCATGTGGGTCAGGATCACGTCCTCGACCGCCGCCGGATCGACGCCCAGCAGCGCCAGGGAATCGATCGGGCAACGTTCCAGCGTCCGGCCGCGCTTGCCGCCGCTTTCGGCGGTGAAGCCGATATCGATCACCACGGCGCGGTCGGCGTTGCGGGCGAGCCAGACAAAGTAATCCATCGGCATCGGCCCGTCATGCGGATCGCCGCCGATGAAATGTTCATGCCGTTGCGCCTTGCGCGTGGCGTAACGCAGGGCGAACAGTTCATATTCGGCGGTCATGGTCTAAACGGCCTCCTGATGGGCGGTGATGTCGGGCATCACGTGCCGGGTGAACAGCTCGATGGAGTTCAGGGCCTCGTCGCCGGTGATGTCGCCGAAGGCGAAGCGGCACAGCAGATAGTTCAGGCCGGCCTCGTCGATCGTCTGCTGCAGGAAGTCGCGCACCTTGTCTGGTGTGCCGGCGACCGCCCGGCCCTGCGCCTCCGCATCCTCGTAACCGCTCCGGGAAGATCGCATGCGCGACCGGCATCATGTTGTGCTCGATCCACAACTTCAGGAAGCTGGCGCGCCATTTGTCGTAGCCGCGGCGCGCGATCTCCAGCGCTTCCTTTTCGGTTTCCGCCACGACCACATGGCGGCCAACGCCCATCAAGCGGCAGGTCGGCAGGGTCGTTGCCCAGTGCATCCCACTCGGCTCGGTAACGATCGGTCAGCGCGCGCATGCCGGCCCCGGGCAGGTTGCCGACGATATTGACTTTGTTCTTGCGCCGCCCACGGGATCGCCTCTGCCCGGCCGAGGCCATACCACAGCGGCGGATGCGGCGTCTGGAACGGTGTCATCTCCATCGGCACATCGCGATAATTGTAGTATTTGCCTTCGAAGTTCAGCGCTGGATTGGTCATGCCGCGCAGAATGACCTCCAGCGCTTCGGCATACATCGCCGGCGTCTGATCGGGATCCAGGCCATAGTAGCGCAGCTCGATCGGCGAGATGCCGCGTCCGACGCCCAGCAGAAACCGGCCGCCGCTGATCTGGTCCAGCATGCAGATTTCTTCCAGCAGCTTGATCGGATGGTACAGCGGCAGCAGATACACCAAGGGACCGAAACGAAGCTGCCTGGTCCGTTGCGCGACCGCGGCGAGCCAGACGCCCGGCGCCGGCGCGACGCCCAGCGGCGTCGCATGGTGTTCGGCGACGTGATAGCCGTAAAAGCCCGCGCGGTCATAGGCTTCGACCAGCTTCAGCCGCTCTTCATAGAAACGGTCCAGCGGCGCCAGGCCGCGATCCATATGATCGAAAACACCGAGCTTCATGGTCTCGCCGTGCTACGAAAGCGGGTCAGGCCGATGCACCGCATGCCAATTTGTCTGGGCGGTTTGTCAGCGGCATCGGCCAACGTCCCGCGGGGCATTTGTTTATTCATTGCGACATTTCCCTTCCCACGCTGTGGGACTCGTACTCTCCGGTCCGGCAGTTGTCCAGATTGACGCCAGAGACGACACTGGCCGCCTGGCCAAATCCCGACGCTGACGGCTTGGCCGTCGCGACACCATGCATTTTGACGATCCGCGGCGTTTAATGGCTGCTGAGGAAGCGCAACGGAATCTTTCGGCAGAAGCCTAACACTAACGCCAGGTCTTTCGGGGCTGTGGGGCTGCGTCCTGGCCTACGGAGCAGCGCTAACGTCTGCTTTTCAAAACGTTCCTTCGTCGGTGAGACTTCGTAAAGCCAAATACGGCATAGCAACGGTTCAGTGCGTCAGCGGGCCATCAGCCTTTCTTCCAGGCGTCGAGGCCGCCATGGATGTGGCATGCGCTCTCAAGGCCGGCGTCATGCGCGGCCTGTACCGCCATCGCCGAACGCTCGCCAAAGGCGCAGTAGAACAGCAACCTGACGATCCGTGGCCGAGGCAATCTCGAACAGCATCCCGCCGGGCTGGATATTTTCCTCAAGATCGGAATACGGCGCGTGCAACGATCCGGGGATCGAGCCGTGCTTCCGCCGCTCGGCTTTTTCTCGCAGATCGATCAGCACGGTGTCCTTGCAGCCGACCATCGCCTGCGCCTGTTCGGCATCGATCGCCCAGCCCCGGCGGGCAATCTCGTCCTGCGCCAGGCCCTGGCGTTGGTTGGCCGGCACCGCGACATCCATCATCTTGGGATTGGACAGGTTCAGGCCGTTCATCAGCGCGACATATTCATCGACGCACCGAACCTGCAGCCGGGGATTGTAGCGCTTCTCCTCGCCGATCGTGCTGACCGTGTCGCCTTTATAGTCATGCGCCGGGAACACCATCGTTTCATCCGGCAGGCGCAGCAGCCGGTTGAAAATCGACTCATATTGCGCTCGCGGGCAGCCGTTCTGGAAATCCGTGCGACCAGTGCCGCGGATCAGCAGCGTGTCGCCGGTGAAGACGCGGTCCTCCATGCGAAAACTGTAGGAATTGTCGGTATGTCCAGGCGTGTAGATCGCTTCTAGTTCAATTCCCTCGATCCGCAGCGTGTCGCCGTCCGCCAGCCGCATGGATACGACATCGACGCTGGATTGCTCGCCCATCACCGTGATGCAGCGCGTGCTGTCGCGCAGCGCGCCCAGACCGGTGATGTGGTCGGCGTGCAGATGGGTATCGACAGCCTTGACCAGTCGCAGATCCAGTTCCCGGATCAGGGACAGATAGCGGTCAACTTTTTCCAGGACCGGATCGACGATCAGCGCCTCTCCGCCGCGCCGGGAGGCCAGCAGATAGGTGTAGGTGCCGGATGTGGCATCGAAAAGTTGGCGGAAGATCACAACAACCTCCGTATCGGCTTGGTCAAAGATATTCCTACCACAAAGCTGCCGATTCAAGCGATAAATTTCTTTTAACCTGACTCAATGGAAGGCCCGACATAGGCCGAAACGGGGCGGATCATCCGCCCGGTCTTCTGCTGCTCCATCGCGTGCGCCAGCCAACCGGCACTGCGGCCGACGGCAAAGACCAGGGTGAAGGCATCCCGCGGTATGCCGACCGCGTCGAGCAGCAGGGCGGCCATGATCTCGACATTCGGCGGCAAAGTGCGGCCAGGCTTCACCCGCTCGATCGCCACCGCGACCGCCTTTTCCAAGTCGGTCGGCGAAGGCAAGGCGTCCGGCATGGGGCCCCATCGCCTGCATCGAGCGGCGCATCGCCTCGGCCCGCGGATCGTTGCCGTGGAACACCCGGTGGCCGAAACCCATCAACCGCTCGCCCGAGCGCAGCCTGGCTTCCAGCCATTGTTCCAGGTCGACCGCGGCTTCGAGCGGCATCCAGCATATCAAGTGTCGGACCCGGGGCGCCGCCATGCAGCGGACCGGTGAACGCGCACCACCCCGCCAGCACAGATGCGGCCAACGACGCTCGGGTTGAAGCGACAACCCGCGCTGCAAACGCGGACGCACTCAGACCGCTTTCGGCCATGACGGTGAAATACGTGTCCAGTGCGGCAGTCTTGGCGGGATCGGGCGGAGCGTCGTGCAGCATCCGCAACAGGTCACCGGCGGTGGTCAGTCCGGGATCAGGTCGCACCGGCGGCAACCCGGACGCCTGGCGCACGAGCGCCGGAACAGCAACGGCGAACGCGGCCGCTAGATCAATAGCGCTGGACCGGTCGGATTGAGCCGCCAACGCAATCCGAGCAGCCTCGAACAGCGGTCGTCCGGCGGTTTGCGGCAACCAGTCAGGCAAACACGCATAGGCGGCCATCCGCGCCTGGCCAAACGACGAGGCAATTCCCGAACGGGTCAGGCCTTCGCCGGCAAAGCCATTCCACAACAGTGCAACGGTGCCCTCGAAGCCATAGTCGCGGGCCAAGGTTGGCAGGTCGCGGCGGCGCACCCAGACCATGCCGCTGGTCCGGTCCGTGTGGCTCAGAATCGTCTCCGCGGCAACGACATTTTCCAGTCCGCTCGCCATGCTGCTCTCCCGTGTTCAGACTTTGTTAATCATCGATGCGGCAAAATCGCCCGATGCATAGTCTCATGGACCGACCGCTCGCCCAACCTGCGCCGGCGTCAGGCTCGGTAATGCCGGATGATGGCCAGGCGCTTTATGTCCAGGGGCTGCAAGCACTGCGGAGCGGTGAGACAGACGATGCCGTGACGTTGCTGACACAAGCGTTGCGGCGGCAGCCGATGCATCAGGGCATGCGGCGGAACCTGGTGCGAGCACTACTTGCGGCCGAGTGCCATGACCAGGTGGTGATTCAGGCAAATACTGCATTATCCGGCGCTCCGAACGATGCGGAGCTGCATTTTGCACGCGGCACAGCGCTCAATGCGCTTGGACGATCGGCAGAGGCCTGTGCCGCATTTGCCCGCGCACTGTCTTTGCAACCGAACCACGCACCTTCCTGGCTGAACATGGGTAATGCCTCAGCCGATCTCGATGACCTGCAATCGGCGGAGACACTGTATCGAACCGCGCTCCGCCTGGACGCAACCATGCCGGAGGCCCATGCCAGCCTGGGATACGTATTGACGATGCAGGGGCGGTTGCCTGAAGCAATCGCAGCCTGCAAAACAGCAATTCAGCTATGGCCTGACTGCTCCCAGGCGCATTGGAACCTGGCAGTCGCGACTTTGCTGGGCGGGGACCTGCACACGGGCTGGCAAGAATTCGAATGGCGCAAGCGGCATCCATCCTTTCGAGCCGACTTCCTCGATCTCCCTGGCCAACCGTGGGACGGCACTGACGCCCGGGGGCGGACAATCCTGGTGCGAGCTGAGCAGGGCTTCGGCGATGTTGTCCAGTTTGCGCGGTTTCTGGCTTTGATCCGTGATCTGGGGGGAACTCCGATCTTGATGTGTCCCCCTTCTCTCGTGCCCCTCATCCAGTCCATGCCAGGCATTCAGGTCGTCCCATCATCCGCCCCCCTGCCGCGGTACGATGCATGGGTCGATCTACTCAGCGTGCCTGGCCTTTTCGCCACGACGCTGGACAGTATTCCGGCGCCCGACCGCTACTTGTTCGCCGATCCCGTCCGAACCCAGAATTGGCGCGAGCGGTTGCCTGCTGGACGCAAGGTCGGTCTGGCTTTCGCCGGCAACCCAAAACACAGCGGTGACCGGCGGCGGTCGGTGCCGTTGTCCCTGATCGATATGCTCCCGAACGTGCCAGGCCAGAGCTTCGTCAATCTGCAGCACGGCCCGTCTGCCCAGGGACTTCCGTTTCCGGATCTGACCCACTGGATGGCTGATTATGCGGACACCGCTGCCCTGGTCGAAAATCTGGATCTGGTTGTCACGGTGGATACGTCGGTGGCCCACCTGGCCGGTGCATTGGGCAAGCCGGTTTGGATACTGCTGCCCCATGCTCCGGACTGGCGCTGGTTTCTAAATCGGACCGACAGCCCATGGTATCGTTCGGCGAGGTTGTTTCGCCAGCCGTCATCGGGGGACTGGGAGAGCGTCCTGTTGCTTGTTGCGCAGGAGCTAATCCTTGGCGTTTGAGTTCAGCAAATGGCCGGGCACACTGGTGGCCAGATTGTTCTGAGCATTCGCCAGCAGCGCATTCTTGGCGTTGCTGCCGACGCTGGAACCAAGCCAGTAGTTCGCCACCTGGGTAGCCATTGCCGCGAGCGTGCCGACAAGTATTGAGCCAAACTGGCCGTCTGTCGCACTTAAATGGGTGTTCAGCACCGCATAGGTCGTGCACCCGAACGCCGCCACGATCACGATCGAGACGACAACACTGCCATAGGCGAGGCCACTATGGGTTGCCGCCAATTGGGTTGCCATGTCGCGGGCGGATCCAGTGTCTGACAACCGGGCCTTGAGGTCATCCAGAGTGTCCTTGCGCAACGTATCGGCCTCGGCGTCCTGGTCCTTTTGCATCTGCAGATGCAGTTCGGCCAATTTCGCCGCCAGCTCATCACTGGCCTGCTGGTTTGCCTGCAGGTGGGCAACAGCCGCCGCGGCCCCACCGGGTGAACTCAGGTCGGCGACCGTTCCGACAACGCTTTGCACCACACCCGCCACCTTGGCAGTGGCGTCGGCGCCCTTCGATCCAAAAATCATTCCGGCGAGTTGCGGTGCCAGACTCAGCACTAAGGGAATCAGGGCTGCAAACATTCTAACTAAGCTCCAATGACGTTCAGCGCAGCCTCGCACAGGCGGCTTCGCTCCGCCGTGCCAGCCGTGCCGCCGTTAATTCTTCGGGTGATAAGGTTGACCGACCAGCTGTTGGCCAGCGTATTCAATTGATTTGCGGTCCAGAACCAAACGGCACTGTCGGCGACGCCGGACCGAGTGGCAGCGTGGGCAACTGCTTGATTCAGCGTCATATTCATCGCCCGCGCAAAACGCTGGTATGTGCCACGGCCAGTGATCTGGATAAGGCCCCTGCCCCGAAAGCGCCAACCATCGCCCGAGGCCTCGTCGCCGTTGCCCATCCGACCGGCATAGATCCTGTTGGCCAACAGTTCAGGCTGCAAGGCGAATGCTTGGGCGGCCTGAGTGTTGGGAAACCGCGCTGGCCACACCTGGCATAGACGTTCGGCGCTGTAGTTCAGGTCTTCCTCAAGGTCCTGGAAGCCGGCGCTTTCCACCGCGCATTGGCCGAGGAACGCAGCCACGCAACGAGGTGTCGTGATTCCGGCCCGGCGCAGCGGCTCGGCCAGAACCTCGATCCAAATGATGCGTTCCGCGTCTGTCAGATGCGGGGCTACGGAACGCAACGCCGGGTCGAGGCGGTTTCGCGGCAACGGTGGTGACAAGGTGGTGAGAAGCGTGACCGCCGCGGCCACCGCAGGGTCCGACGAGGATCGCTGGAACAGGTCCTGAAAAGCGCTCAACGGGGTCGCCATGGCGCACCTGAAACGGGCGCCTGATGCAAATTTCGCAAAATGAGTTCTCTATATCGGAAATGCAGACAGGGCTGAAAAGTGCAATAAGTTACTTTGGGAATAAAATCATATAATGGGACAAAAGTCAAGGAAATTCTCTAACGACTTTTCTTCTGGGATCTCGAACGCGACAAGATGGGCCACGCCGTTTTCCCGTGCAGGGATGTAATCGTCGATTTGCGACCGCACGGATCCGCCGGAAAGGCCGACCGCTTCAGGATTTGCTCATGGCTTATGCCCGAATGCAGCGACAGCGGCGATCGGGATGCTTAGGCCATCCGTGTCTCGATAGACGGCTGCCTGTCGGTCGATATCGGCGATAATCGCGGGCATAGCATCGATGTGCTGCGCTTCAATCAATGCTGCCATCCGCGCGGTGCCGGAGCGTAACGCCTCGAGCAGCGCGCGTCCGTCGGCCTGGCGCCATACCGCGGTCAGGTTTCGCGTACCGATGCCACTGAAGCCCGACTGTTTCAGGGCGACTATGCAGTCATCTGCTGTCCCGAAACCACCACCGGGGGCGGGTGCACGAGAGGCGGTCATTTCGCCATGGCGCCGGATGGCGTCGAACACCAGTTTCCACGCGATATTTTCCGCAGGTCCGGCCCAGGTCGTGAACGCCAGCGAACCGCCTGAACGCACTGCACGAAGCGCTTCGCGCAGTGCGACGAGCGGCCGCGGGACGTGATGAATGCCAAAATTGGAAACCACCGCGTCGAAACTGTTGTCTGGGTAAGGAAGCGCCTCGGCGTCGCCTTGATCGAACGGGATGGTGGGGTGGCGTACGCGGGCAATGCGCAGCATCGAAGCGGAGAAGTCCAGTCCCCGCGCCTTGGCGCCGCGTCCGGCGGCTGACGCAGCAACAAAACCTGGACCGCAGGCCACATCGAGTATCGATTGCTCAGCGCCGATTACCGCGGCATCCAACAGAGCGGGGATGAACTGCCGCGTGGCCGTGGCGAACGCAGTTTCGTAGGTCTTAGCCGCACGTTCCCACCCGGCATGCTCGAACGCGCGGATCGCTTCGGCGTCGACCATATTCAGTAAGTCCGGAAAAGCCGCATGATGGTCTCGGGGTCGCTGGTCATGTTCAAAGCCAATGCCAGCAGGATGCGCGCCTTCTGCGGATTGAGGTTATCCGCGATCAGAAAGCCCGCCTGCTGAAGTTTCGTGCCTCGGAAGGTCCGCCCGGAACCAGCACGGGTGCTTTGCACGACGACGATACCTTGCTTTGCGGCATCGGTCAGGGCTTCGATCTCGTCGGGCGGACAGAAGCCTGGGGCAAAGCCCGCTGAAATGATGCCCTTCGCGCCAGCGGCCGCAAACGCGCGCACCGCGACGCCATCCCCACCGGCATAGGCGTAGGAGATATCGACCCGGGGCAGTGCTTCTATCGCCGCGATGTCGAACTCGGTGTCAGGCGCGTGCCGGCGGATGGGACGCCGGTAGAACGCGACCGCGTCACCGTCGGCATGGCCCAGGACGCCAAAATCCGGTGTCCGGAAGGTCTGCAGGCGCAGGGTGGAGGTCTTCGTCACCTCCCGCGCGGCGTGGATTTCGTCATTCAACAACACCAGCACGCCCATGTCGCGGGCCTCCGGGCTGGCCGCAACGCGGATGGCGTTGACCAGGTTCATGCCGGCGTCGCTCGATAGCGCGCTTGACGGGCGCTGTGAGCCGACGACAACAACCGGGATCGAAACCTTGATTGTCAAATTGAGGAAATATGCGGTTTCCTCAAGCGTCGCCGTGCCGTGGCCGATGACGATGCCGGCCAGGTCAGGCGTGTCGTGGACAAGTTGCTGACATAGTGCGGCAAGCGCCTTCCACTCAGGGAAGCCAATCGCCGGACTGGGAATGTTTTTGTAGCGCACCGCGATCACATCGGCCACCAAAGCGGTTTCCGGCCAGCGCGCCAGGAGCTCCTCGGCATGCATCATGGTGCCAACAGAGGCATAGTCCTGCAGGTCCAGCGGCCCGCGTCCAAGCGAAGAGATCGTGCCGCCCGTGCCGATGAAGGCGACTTTGGGTTTGCTCATGCGGCGGCTCCTGCAATATCGAGAATCGGCGGCCGCGCCTCATGCCAGGGCGTGTCCCGTTGGTAGGCGTCGGCGACTTTCAGGATGCGCGCTTCAGCGAAAGGCCGGCCGGCGATCTGCAACCCGATCGGACAGCCGTTCGGATCCAGACCGCATGGTACGCTGACCGCCGGCAGGCCGAGATAGTTGAACGGCCGCGTGTTGGCCGATACCGCCATGAACCTGTGTTCGGTTCCAGGCGGCCCATGGTCGATATCGGTGTCCGCCAGCGTCGGCAGGCAGGTCCGGATCGTCGGTGTCACCAGGACATCGACCTTGGAGAACACCTCGGTTGCGAACGCCTTTAGCACCGGGCCACGGCGGCTAAGCGCCTCCACATAATAAGCCGCCGGGATGGCATAGCCTGGATACATCCGGCCGCTGATATGGGCGCCGTAGGCCTGCGGGTCGGACCGCATCCACTCGGCATGAATCGGTGCGGCTTCGACGCGGGAGACAATCCCACCGTACGCTGCAACGGCATCCAGCAACGGCAGCGCGAAACGGCTGACAATGGCGCCTCGTTCGGCCAGGACCGACAGGGCGGCCTCCATTGCGGCCATCACCGGTTCATCCGCTCCGTCCAGGAAGTAATTAGTCGGTACACCGACCCGCAGGCCGCGGAGATCACCGTCGATGGTCGCTTCGTAGGATGGCACCGGTTCCCGGGCGCTGGTGGGGTCGAGCGGATCATGTCCGGCGATCACGCTCAGGATGCGGGCACAGTCGCGTGCGGTACGCGCCAGCGGGCCGACATTGTCGTGCGAGAACGACAGCGGCATGACGCCGTACCGCGACACCCGTGTCTGTGTGGGCTTGATCCCGGTGACGCCACAGGCTGACGCGGGTAGCCGTATCGAACCGCCGGTATCCGAACCCAGCGCCATATAGTTGAAACGTGCCGCCACGGACGCACCCGACCCCGACGATGATCCGCCAGTGATGTAGGGCAAATTCCACGGGTTATGGCAGTCGCCGAAGGTCTTGTTGTGGCCGGTGGGGTTCTGCGCGAACTCAGCCATGTTCAGGCCGCCGAATGTGTATGCTCCGGCGGCAGCCAGACGCGCAATCACCGTGGCCGTCACGGTCGGACGGAAGTCCCTGCGGAGTGCCGACCCACAGGTGCTCAGTTTGCCCGCTTGATAATACATGTCCTTGTGCGCCATCGGAACGCCGTGCAACGGACCGAGCTTGCGGTTGTTGCGAACAGCCTCGTCGGCGGCGCGCGCTGCGGCTTCGGCGACTTCGCGTTCCTGCCAGATGATCGCGTTGACCTGCGGATTGACGGCATCGAGGTTGGCCCAGCACGCGCGAAGCAGGTCCAGTGATGTCGCCTCTCGGGACGCGACCATATCGGCGGCCTGGATCAGGGTGATGTCGGCGAGGCCGGTCATCAGGTGGTTTCCTTTGTCGCCTGCAGCGCCGCTTCAAAGCTCGACGGCTCGTCCTCGAAGACCAGCGTGCCCCGTAGTGCCTCGAACGCCTCGATCGTGGCGGCGAGTTCTGCTGCCAGACGCTTTGCCGGCTCGTTCGGCGGTTGGATCCCGTGCCATCGCGCGATCGTTGTTTCAATCAAGGTCTCGAATACACCCATCTGTCGGCTTCTCCGGGTTCCGTCGCCCGAGAGTAGGCAACAGAAAGGCAGCACGGGCAATGCCGGATCGGAGCGAAATTTATGAAACCAACGTGCCAAACCGGCTGGATCGCCTGCCATGGAGCGGCTTCCACTGGCTGGTGATTTTCGCGCTCGGAATCGCCTGGATTCTGGACGGTCTGGAGGTGACCGTCGTGGGGTCGCTGTCCGGAGCGCTGTCGGAAAGCCCCGCTTTACACCTGAGCGGCAGCCAGATCGGTGTTGCGGCCAGCGCCTATCTTGTGGGTGCGGTCGGCGGGGCGCTGTTCTTCGGCTGGCTGACCGATCGGCTGGGGCGGAAGAAGCTGTTCACGGTGACGGTGCTGGTCTACCTGGTCGCTACGATCGCCTGCGGACTGTCGTGGAATTTCTGGTCGTTCGCGCTTTTCCGCATGCTTACTGGGGCCGGGATCGGCGGTGAATATGCCGCTGTCAATGCCACGATCCAGGAGCTGATCCCCGCCCGGCGGCGCGGCTTCACCGACCTTGTCGTGAACGGGAGCTTTTGGCTGGGGGCGGCGATCGGTGCGCTTGGCGCCTATGTCGTGCTGGACCCGACTATCATGCCGCCGGAGATCGGTTGGCGGGCTGCATTCATCATTGGCGGAGTCCTGGGTTTTCTTGTGCTGTTCCTGCGCCGCTTCCTGCCGGAAAGCCCGCGCTGGCTGATGACCCATGGCCAACCCGAAGAAGCCGAGAGGATCGTTGGGGAGATCGAAGCGCGGGTTGAGCGTGAGACTGGCAAGCCATTGCCGCCCGTCCCGCCGGGCTTCCTGACGCTGCGGACCGATGTACATTCCTGGTTTCAGGTCGGCGCAAAGGCCCTGGTCACGACATACCGACGCCAAGCCTGGCTGGGCGTGACGCTCATGGCGGCTCAGGCGTTCTGCTACAATGCGGTGTTCTTCACCTATGCCCTCGTCTTGACGAAGTTCTACCACATCAGTTCGGGTAACATCGGTCTGTTCATGTTGCCGTTCGCGATTGGCAATTTCCTGGGTCCTTTGATGTTAGGGCGGCTGTTCGACACGATCGGCCGTCGGATCATGATCACCGCAACGTATGGTTTGTCAGGCGTGCTGATGGCTCTGACGGGATGGATGTTCGCCATGGGCTGGCTGGATGCAGTCCAGCAAACGTTGGCATGGACGGTGATTTTCTTCGTGGCATCGGCCGCCGCAAGTTCCGCCTATCTGACCGTCGGTGAAAGCTTCCCGCTGGAGGTTCGGGCGATTGCCATCGCGCTGTTTTACGCGTTTGGCACAGGTGTTGGCGGCGTCGCGGGACCGGCGTTATTTGGGGCGTTGATCGATACCGGATCGAGGGTTTCTATCTTCTACGGCTATCTGCTGGGCGGCGTGCTGATGATGATCGCGGCCGTGGTAGCCGGTTTCCTTGCCGCGAATGCGGAACGACGATCCTTGGAGGACGTGGCGCCGCCGCTCTCGGCTGTCGACCGGTAGGCCCGTTGCAATGGCATCCAGGGCAGCTATCTGGAAGTCGATCCGTACACGGGAATGGTCCGGTTGCCTGGCCACTGGGTCGTCGAGGATTGTGGGACGATTTTGAACCCCCAGGTGGTCGACGAACAGGTGCGCGGCGGTGTGGTCCAAGGTTTGGGTGCCGCGGTGTTCGAGCACTGCCGTTATGACGAGCGGGGCCAGATGCTGAACGCCAGCATGGCTGACTACTTGGTGCCGATGGCGGCCGAAATGCCAGATATCATGGTCGGACATGTTGTTTCGCCAACTGCTGACAGTGAACTTGGCGCGAAGGGGGCGAGCGAGGCCGGAACGGCCGGCGCAGCGGCGGCGGTAACCAACGCGGTCAACGATGCGCTGTGGCCGCTCGGGGTCACCATTACCGAAATACCACTGACGCCAGAGGTTATTCTGCGGGCGCTGGGGCACGCCTAAACGGCGGGTGGCGCCATGCTCACGTGCTCTTGAAGGTATGAATGCTGGACATCGCTGGCGTTGTGGCCAGCGTGGATTCACGTTTGCCAAAACACCAGTCGAGAACATTCGACTGCCTCCCAGCCGCGAGAGAGGTCTTGGATGGCCCTTTGCTTTTTCACCCTTGGGTTCTGCGGAAGCAGGCGGAAGCTTCTGCCAATCGCCGCGGCCTATTTGATATCGGGATACCATGCGCCATCGCTCGCGGCCCCTCCGCCCGGCGCCGATCCTGACTTGGCGCCGTGGTTTCGAAGTCTACGTCAGCCAAAAACCGAACTCTCCTGCTGTGACCGATCGGATTGCCGGATGGTCCAGTATCGCATCGTAGATGGTCATTTTCAGGCCTTTATCGGCAGCGAATTCGCACGTTGGCAAAACCCGCCTTACGCCTGGGTTGACGTCCCGGAAGCCAGCGTGCTGCACAGACATGATAATCCAACAGGCGAAGGCGTTGCCTGCTGGGCGGGCACGAAGATTATTTGTTTCGTGGAAGGAACGGGAGCCTAATTGGGATCGTTCATCGATATCGTTCATCAACGCACGGTCGGGAACTGGTCTTTACGATAGTCGCTCGCATCGCAGAGTGTGCCGGTTTTCTCCTCCAAGTTGGTGTTGTCACCGATACCAACCAAACGCGTTATTGCAGCCCCGGAGTATTGGTCCGATTTCGCAGCGACAATCGGCAATATTATGCCTCAGATTTGCTGGGGTACATTCTTATTCGTTATCTAATCATCACTAGAAATAGCCTGATTGATTTACCGCTGACGAAGACGGCCAGTTTGCCGGGTCTGAAGGCGTAAGCGACGAGGCCGAAGAGGACATGCTGTGTTTCGGCATTCAAAAAGGGCTCTGACAGTGCTGGTATCACCAACAATCATGCCGTCCCGATAAGCCGTGCCCGCAGCAGGTCGAGATTGGCCCGGCCATACCTCTGCCGCTTGACCAGTTCGAGCTTTGTGTTCCGCCCCCGGTCTGTCAACTCGACCATAGTTCGGTCAGCGCCGCTTTCACCGCCGCATTGTCCTGAGCAATGCCAAAGGCGAACGAGGCCATCAGACCCGGCTTTGCGTCCGCCATCTACTTGTCCAGGCGTTTGGCTTGGCGATGCTGGATCATGCAATGGAAGCGGTCGGTCAAGTTTCGCGTCGTCGTGAGATCCGGCACCGCCGCTCCGATCATGACGATGGTCCGGGCGACGGCCATCGATAGTAGGTCGCGCTCCGTTGTCATCATGCGGGCGATGCGGTGGGCCGAAAGTGTTTTGCCAAGCCGTGTATCCCGGGTTGCAATTCCTTCGTCGTTCCGCTTCCGGGTTGCCCACTTGGTGACGACACGGAGGCTGCCAGTGAGACCTTTGGTTTGCCTGGCCAGCGAGGGCGTAGAACCATTATGACTGCCACCGCTCCATGCGATCTCAAGCTGGATCAGAAACGGATCGAGCGAACTCATGGTGCCTCGG
This sequence comes from uncultured Alphaproteobacteria bacterium, assembly GCA_963790515.1. Classification (GTDB taxonomy): domain Bacteria; phylum Pseudomonadota; class Alphaproteobacteria; order Acetobacterales; family Acetobacteraceae; genus Rhodopila. The sequence goes on from CAWBPF010000045.1 coordinate 245,990, forward strand.
TCAGCGACCTGAACGGCGTCAGGACGGCCCCTCGTGGCGGCTTTGTGTGTATCCGGCACCACGCTCGCGCGCGATGATGGCGGCACCGGCGGGCGCAGACGCTCACTATAACAAGCCCGTCCCCGCGATGGAAGATCAGTCAATATTCGCCGATAGCGGCTGTGGACGCGGGCCGACATTGTCCCGCAGACCGGGTGGGCAGCGGTCATGCCGAGGGGCCTGCATAACTCCGCAATCGTTCAGCCACGGTTTCAATGCTTTCGATGGCGAGCCCGCACTGAGCAAGCGTGATTCCATGACCCACGGCGGCGATCGCCATCCGATTCGTCGCTTACGGCCGGGCCAAATTACATCAGAGTTGAGTTTGAACGGTTTCCGTGCCGCTTTACGACAGCGTCCACCTTCTGCCTGGGAGGAAAAACCTCCATGGCAGCGACATCCTAGACAACGCTGCTCCAATGCCGCCAAACGTCGACGTGAACAACGGTTGACACTGCAACCCAAACTGGCTGCTCCCCGTTTCGCTGCATGCAACGCTTTGACGCGGGATAGTACAGAGGGGTCGCATGGCTTACCAAGAGGTTGGACGGACGCTGAGTAACCACAAGGCGCGACTACGCCACGTCGTCGCTATCCTGGCGGGAATGTTGCCACTTACCTTTGCCATGCCGGTCCAGGCCGCGCCTGGTGAGCCAAACAGCGACCTGGTCAGTCGGGGGAAATACCTGACGGATATGGGCGACTGCGGATCGTGTCATACCGCCGTCAACGGCCAGAAATTTTCTGGGGGGCGGTATATGCCAACACCGTTCGGGCCGATCTCCACCCCCAACATCACGCCCGACAAAGAAACCGGTATCGGCGGTTGGACCGACGACCAGTTCTATCGCGTTTTCCATGAAGGCATTGGTAAGAACGGCGAGCACCTTTATCCTGTCATGCCTTATCCCTGGTACACCAAGGTCACCCGCGACGACGTCATGGCCATCAAGGCCTATCTGTCCTCGCTACAGCCGGTGCACAATTCTCGCCCGCCGAACAAGCTGTCCTTCCCGTTTAACATCCGCGCCGGCCTAGCAGTCTGGGACCAGATGTTCCTGCTGCAGGGCACGTTCAAACCGGACCCCTCCAAGTCCGAGGAGATCAATCGCGGAGCCTATATCGTGGAGGGTCTGGGTCATTGTGGGGAATGCCACAATGGTCGGAACCTTCTGGGCGACACGCCAATGGCGGAATCGTTACGTGGCGGCCCGATCGAGAACTGGTACGCGCCCAACATTACGTCCGACGTGCATGACGGCATCGGAAAGTACTCGGACGACCAGCTTGTTAACTTTCTCAAGACCGGTGTCGCTCCGGGCATGGGCGTTGCGACCGGTCCGATGGCTGAAACCGTGCATGAAAGCCTGAGCAAGCTGACGGACGCTGATATCCATGCGATCGTCGCGTATCTGAAATCGACCCCCGGCAAACCGAGCTATACGAGCTCCGAGCGGACAGGATTCACCGGAACTGATCCAGTCGGGCGGTCGACTTATCTGAGCAACTGTGCCTCGTGCCATCAGCTGAACGGCCAGGGCATTGAGGGAGCGGTGCCCTCGCTTGTCGGCAACGGCGCCGTGTTGGCCAAAGGATCGGAAGACGTTATCCGCGTGATCCTAGGCGGCATCGAGGCGCAGGGAACCTATGCCCCGATGCCGGCCGTTGCAGTCGGAATGACCGATCAACAGGTTGCCGATGTAACGAATTATATCCGGCAGGCGTGGGGAAACCAGGCCTCCCCGAACGCCGGGCCCGGCACCGTCGCGGCCCTGAGCAAGATTACCTTTACTGCCATGAATATCGGACCTGACGGACACTGTGGAACTGTTGTCCAGCCTCAGCTTGCTCCGATCATCAACGACCCTAGGAGCGGCATCACCGATGCGTTGCGGGCGATGACGTTGGAGACTGTGCTGCAAACGGCCGAACAGGTGGTTGCAAAGGTCAAGTCAGCAGCGCCGGAGGCCAAGCGGATGGACATCGTGAACAGTCTGACATTGGCGTACTGCCCGATCGTCAGGGACGATCCCAGGGTGCCCACGGCGCAGAAGGTCGCCCAGCTGGATCATTTCAGTGAACGGGTATATTCGGAACTCAGAAGCAATGGAAAGGAGTAGCCGTTTGCCTTGATGGCGGCCCGCCCGGGGGGCACCGAAGAGCGGCGCTATCCGAGACCATCCAATGGCGGTGCTTTCTACAACCATCAGCGCGAAGAACCTCAGAGTATCATATGCTTGAGCCGGCCCAATCCTATTCTAACACTCTTGGCTCTACACCGGCTTGGTGTGATTCGGCTCTTGATGTTTGGCCTTCATTGCCTCCTCGCGGTCGCGCCGCTGCGTGCGCCGCAGGCGATGAAGTTCCCAGAACAGGAACCCCAACACCACGAATTCACCAATCGCCCACTCCCACTGCACGCCGCTCGGCCAGTTCATGCTGCCCGTCGCAGATCCGAGGTCACCGCTTCAGCGTCCGTGGCACCGGTTTCTGCGGCCACGACAGAACGCTTGCTCGTGGCCAGCACAACATACCCGCTATAGCTCGCCAGCACGAAAAGGATCCCGCCGAAGTCAAGCCTGGTCAAATACCTCTCACCGCCAAGGACAAAGTAAAAAAGCGCCATCTTCAGGGCAAAAAAACCAACAGCGAATAGGATCAATGGCCGGGCGATCTCTCCCATCGCAGCGAATTCCGGGCGGATCGCGCCGGCGGACAGAGGCAAGTTCATGCGGTTTCGGCGCTTGACAAAGCCAGCGGCCGCCACCCCCATCCCGAGTGCTATCAGTCCAATCCCTAACCAGTCATGCATCTGGAGCCTCCCTTCAGGTTTAAACGCGCTCCCGTTGTTCCAGTCGCTCAAACAAGTCGATGGTCCACCGCATGCGCTCTACCAGGGCCCACCATGGCACAGGTGTCTCCGTTATCATGCGGCGCGGTGTTGTCTGGACGACCGCATCGACCAGGAATACACCTTCCGGAACGCAGCAACCCGCCAGCGGCCGCAGTGGCAGCGTCATCCCGGCAAGGCCGACCGCGAGCACACGGGCTTTTCGCCATTCTGACACGACTGCCCGGCCTGACACCGAGTTTAGGCCGCGACGGGCTACCTCCCGGCCGATCTCTGCGTACAGCAATCGCGCGGCACCGATGCCCAACCGGCAACCCACCGGTAAACGGGCAATGCCGGCACTTGCTCTTCGATAATGCTGGTCAGCTTCCGCCAGCAGCGCACCCACCAAGCGGCCAAGACCGGTAGAGTATCGTGGATCGGCGAGAAATGCCTGAGGGTCGATGCCGACCTGCATCAACCAGTCCAGCGGTAGGTATAGCCGACCATTGCGTGCATCCTCGCCCACGTCGCGGGCGATATTCGACAACTGCATGGCGACCCCGAGATCGACCGCGGCGCCGAGACGCTCTCGGTCGCGCACGCCCATGAGCACCGCCATCATTGCACCCACGGTTCCAGCGACCCGAACCGCGTAGGCGCGTAGGTCCGGCAGGTCAGGGTAGCGGCGGCCTGCGGCATCCCAGGCGAACCCCTCCAGCAAAGCCTCTGGCAGCGCCCGCGGGATAGCAAACCTGGAGACGATTGCGGAGAAGGCACGATCAGATGGTATCGTGAGCGGTCGGCCCGCATAGGCCAGTGTCAGCCGTTCCTGCAGCCATTCAAGACCGCCCACCTGTTCGCTGTCGATGATGTCGTCCGCTTCGCGGCAGAACGCGTACAGCGCGATCGCCGGGTCACGGATCGCCCGAGGCAGCAGTCTCGCGGCGGCGTCGAAGCTTTTCGACCCACCGCGCAACAGGACACGGCACGCCTCCAGATCGCCATCCGACTTAGAATCGAGTTGCTGCATGTGGCACCACCCGATCGAGAACCTTTGCTGATGACAAGACGCCCGGCACACCCGCCCCGGGATGTGTACCGGCGCCGACGAGATAAAGTCCGGGGATATCTTCACTCCGGTTATGCGGACGAAACCATGCGCTTTGCCACAAAATCGGCTCCAGGCCGAAGGCTGCCCCTTGCCACGCGCACAATCGATCCTGGAAATCGAGTGGGGTCATCAGGCGTGACGTGACCACATGCTTTTCCAGTTCCGGGAGGATTGTCGCCGACAGATGGGCCTCGATCGCCTGGCGGTATGGTTCGGCGGCGGTCTGCCAGTCCGTTTCGCCCGTCAGGTTCGGCACGGGTGACAGAACGTAAAAGGCGTCGCAGCCGGATGGGGCCAACGACCGGTCGGTGGCGGTCGGGCGATGGAGATACAGCGAAAAATCCTTGGCCAGCCGCTTACGTTTGAAAATATCTCGCAGCAGGTCGCGATACCTGGGGCCAAGCACAATGGTATGGTGAGCGACATCCTCGTACCGCCGGTCGGTGCCGAAATACCAGAGAAACAGCCCCATCGAATAGCGGGCCCGATCTAGTTTCGCGTCGGTCCAGCGTCGCCGGGCCTGGGGCGGCACCAGCATGCGATAGGTCCACGCGGAATCCGCGTTGGACACGACGATGTCGGATGTTATCGTCTCGCCGGACGTCAGGCGGACGCCGCTGGCACGGTCGCCGGTCAGTATGATCTGTTCGACCTGTTCGTTATAGCGGATCGTGTTGCCCTGACCCTCGATCAGGTTGACCAAACCACGCACCACCTCGCCGGTCCCGCCCATGGCGAAGTGCACGCCCCAGCGCCGTTCTAGATAGGGAATGAGTGTGTAGATCGCGCTGGCAGTGAACGGATTGCCGCCGATCAGCAACGGGTGGAAGCTGAACACGATGCGCAACCGCTCGTCCTTGATGAATTTGCTGACCACCGAGTAGACGCTGCGGTGGCCACCGAGACGGATCAGGTCGGGTGTGATCCGCGCCATGGCCGTCAACGAGCCGAACGGGACATCGCCAAGCTGTTCGAAGCCGATGCGGCATGTGGTTTCACTGAGCTGCATGAAGCGCTCGTAACCCGCCACATCGCCGGGAGACAATCGTGCGACCTCTGCCCGCATCGCGGCGGGATCTCCGGTACAGTCGAACGTCGAGCCATCATGGAACCGGATCCGATAGAACGGCGACACTGGCTTCAGCGTGACGTCGTCAGCCATGGTCCGGCCGCACAAGCGCCAAAGCTCCTCCAGCAGGAACGGTGCGGTCAGGATCGTCGGGCCGGCGTCGAAGGTAAAGCCGTCCTGGCGGAACACCGATGCGCGTCCGCCCGCAGCATCGAGTTTTTCCAGCACGGTGACTCGGTAGCCCCGCGCGCCGAGCCGAATGGCCGCCGCCAGTCCGCCGAAGCCAGCACCGATGACCACCGCATGGCGCGCCTCCGGCCGCGGCGGGGTAGGCGGCAGATCGAAGCGGGATGCTGTCAACCAATCCATGCAGGGAGTGTAAACATAACATGACAGTCTTGGCCAGAGGCTTGTCAACACGGTTGGCGTTCGCTTCTAAGGACTGCAGGTCTTGGTTTGCCAGCCGCCCGTCGCCGCGCAGACGCTCATGCTCGCCAGCGACTGCGCAGATCCAACAGGTGTGTGACCAATGCCCCGACCAGCGCTGCCGGCACCCAAGGCCAGACGACACCGGCCAACGCTTCCCTGATTGCCAGCATCAAGAAAACACCCGGCAGCAGCAGCATTCCAACCGCGGCGATATCGCCATTCAGACCATTGACGCCCAGTTGCCGGGGTACCGAACGGGGCCGCCGTCTGCGCAAGTAGATCAGCGCAACCGCCTCAACGGCCGTGAAAACGAGGATTACATCGATCAAGTGCGGCGACCCGAACAGCGTGGTCACGTCAGGCCTCCCAGGTTGCTTCCTCGGTCTTTGTCCCTTCACCTGGTCGGGTCACCATCTTGCGGATGTGATGAATGCCGAACCATGCCACCACGGCCACGACTGGAATGCTGATGCCCGTCGCCAGGTCGGGATCAACATGCACGCCCGCGGTTCGCAACGCCTCCGCCGCATGACCGACCAGAGCCGATACGTAGTAGGTCACCGCCGCCACCGAGAGACCTTCCACGGTCGACTGCAATCGCAGTTGCAGCCTGGCGCGACGGTTCATCAATTCAAGCAGCGCTTGGTTCTGTTGCTCCCGCGTGAGGTCCACGCGTGTGGACAACAGCCGTGTCACCCGTGATACCCGCAGAGAGAGCAATTCCTGCCTCGCGGCGATCGACCGGCAAGTGTTCATGGCGGGGGCGAGCCGGCGTTCAGTGAATTCCCGGATCGTCTGTAAGCCTTGGATGCGTTGTTCCCGCAGCTCATCGATGCGCCGCTGCACCAGTTCATAATAAGCGTCCGCAGCACCGAAACGGTACCGCGTCTCCGACTGCTGGTTTTCGATTTCGGCTTCCAGCTGCGTCAGGCGGTCCAGCAGCGCTGGTTCAGCGGCCTCGTTCGCCGCGACGAGTGATCCGGTGATCTGTGCCAACTCCCGCTCTGACGCCGACAACATCGGGCCCGCTGCACGCGCGACCGGCAGTGCCAGCAGCGCCATGATTCGATAGGTGTCGATCTCCAGCAGCCTTTGCACGATCCGTCCGGCTTGCCACGGCGTCGTGGCGTGATCCAGCAGCAAGTGCCGGCTGAACCTGTCCGCGTGGATCCGGAAATCGGTCAATGCCGTCGCCACCCCGCCGGAGACCGCCGCGCCAATCGGCACATTACCGGCAAACCACCGGTTGCCGATCGCGCCGGGATCAATCGCCCCTGGGTTGATTGCGGACGGTTCCGCCTTGATCAGCGCTGCATGCGCGGCGACCATGATCTGTCCTGGCAGGGCGGCCACCCAGTCCTCAGGCAGCATCGTGATCGCCGGCCGTTCGAATGGATCGCCGGTCGTGCCTTCGACTATGAACATGAAGCGGATGAACTCGGTATGCCGCTCCCATTTAAGGCGGAACGGACCGAGCTCCGCGGAGAAATGCAGCAATTGCTGGGCCGGCGGGGTAACCCGATAACGCCGGCACAGGTCACAAACCGCCATCCAGCCTGCCTCTCGCTGCGCTGCATCGCACAGCAAAGCCAGGTAGGACAGCCGGGACGGCGCGACTAATGGTTCTGGCGGCCTGGCATGGACCTCGTCATTCAGTTCGATCCGTTCCGGGTGATCAGCCGGCAGCTTCATGCGGCACCATCCGTTGCAGGAGCTCGGCGATCCCGACCGGCTGCTCCTCATGTGCAAGATGGCCCAGACCGCGGAGGGAAACCAGTTCTGCTTTCGGCACCAGCGCTCGGACACGGTAGGACTGTGAGGGCGGGACCATGCCATCCTGACTTCCTGTCACCAGCATCAGTCGGGGCCCAAAACCCGGCAGGCCGCGCACCAGGGGGCGGAGGTCCCAATTCGCCATCAAACTCAGCGCGCCTTGCACGTGGCCCGGGCTACCGGCAAGACGGGCGTATAGCCGCATGCCCTCGGCATCAATGCGGGAGCCCGTCGAGCGGATCATTCGTTCAATGGACGGGTTGGATCCGGCAAAAAACGAGAAAGCGTGCGCGGTCATCCTGGAACTGGCCAGAAGCCTTGCGGCCGGGCCAAACAGCTCATTGACCATGCCCGGAAAAGGCAACAGTGCGCCATTCAGGCTGACCACTGCAGCCGGCCTGATCAGACTATCCAACGCCATGCGGATCGCCACCGCCGCACCGGCGGAATGGCCCACTGCAAGCACCGGTTGCACACCCAGTTCCGCGAGCACGGCCTCAAGTCCACGTGCAACCGCCGGCAAAGAGTAGCCGATGGCCGACGGTGGTGGTCCGGTGAAGCCGTGCCCAGGCAGATCGGGAAATACAACGGTAAAATGCGGCGTCAGCAGCGGGGCGAGCGCTCGGAATGAGTGCGTTGAAGCACCGGTCCCGTGGATCAGCAACACTGCCGGACCTTCGCCCATCACCTGCACATGCCAGCGAGAACCCCTCGCGTTAACGAAGCGGCTGTACTCACGATGCGGCCAGTCCCTGCCATCCCGCTCCCAGTTCAGTCGCTCGGTCATGCAGCACTGGCCGACCGTACTGCCTGGGATAGCGCCGAGGCGTCGGCATACGGCAGCGGCATATAGCGGGCGCCCATTTCCTCCGCCAAGCGCCGGGCGAACGGGTTCGGTCTGGGCGAGCTATCGACCAACAGCGTCGCTATCCGGGCGGCGCGAAGGGATCGTGCGGCGTCCAAAGCCTCAGCCTCGGCCCGTGGACGGCCACCGCTGCCGTCGCGGGCAATGTTCGCGCGCGCATCAGTTAGCAGGGTGATGACCGGCGTTCGGCCACCCCGACGAATCATGTCCGCCAGGCTCCTCGCAGCCTCGATACCGGCGCCGAGGGGCGTCGGACCGCCGCCCGGCAATCCGGCGAGGCTACGTTTAGCGCGCAGCAACGAACCGGTGGGCGACAGCAACAGAGAAGCGCCGGTGCCCCGAAATGCGATCAATGCCACCTGATCACGCCGGATGTAGCAGTCGGCCAGCAGTAGTTCGATCGCCCCCTTGGCTTCCGCCAGCCGGTGCATGGCAGCGGAACCCGAGGCGTCGACGGCGAAAACGGTCGTGGTGCCGATTTTCTGGCGGAACCGGATGATACGGAAATCCTCCTGCCGGACCTGGTATCGGTCTATACTCCCACGCAGTTTTTGCCACGGTGCGGCGGCTTTCAGCGTCTCCAAAAGATGGAGCCGTGCTCCATTCCTTGGCTCTCCGGGCCGCGTTCCGACCGGTCGGCCGCGTTTGACCGAGGCCTTGGCCTGTCCGGCGCGTCCGGGTGCACGGGCGAGGCCGCGGCTGCCTTCCATAAGTGTCAGCTGGGCAAGAAGATCACGGGGAAGAGAAGCCTTTGCCGCTTCCAGTACAATATCCTTCAGGGGCTGGTCCGGAATGGTTTGATCGTCGGCATCTGCATCTGCGATGTCAGAAGGCGTCTCGGGCGATTCCGGGGCCTCGGTTTCCTCGGGCACCGGAAAGTGGATCGCCCGAGGGGCAAGAACAAGCCGCGCCGCAAGGGCAAGATCGGCCTCGGTGATCTGATTACGCAGCGACAGCTGAGCCGCAATGCCTGCTGCCTTCAAAGCAAACAATGGCGCCCTAATCGACGCGATACCGAGTGACATCGCTGTTTGGCAAAGCACGTCGATGGCCTCGTTGACCGACACTGGCGAGTCTTCGTTTATCGTAGTGCCCGACGCGGCGAGATCCCCTATGGAAACCTCGGTGAGATCAACATGGAATGCCATGCGGTCGAGCAGAGGCGGCGGCGGCCGTTCGTCCAGCTCCACGCCTTCGTCCAGCGCCACGATGCCGAACTGCGCCGGTAAGACCCGCGACAGCCCATCCCGTTGCAAGGTAACGACACCATCATCGATCACCGCCCGTATTCGGGCGGCGGCGCCCGGCTCGATGCGCTCTGCCATTGCGAGGATCACAACCCCGCCATTGGCTTCAACCAGCAGACCACTCTGCGCGACCGGTCGACCGGCCTGCAGCGTCGCTGCCAAGTCCAGGCCGCCAAGCAGCCGGTCATCGCCGGCATGCAATGGCAATCGACGCACTGGCACACCAGCCGGCAAAGAGTCCTGCAACAGCGTGATGAACGTATCCCGAACCGGCCCAGCCGCGGCACGGACCGAGATCCCACCCAGGGCGGTGGGACTAGCGGCAAAAAGCGCCAAGGCTTGCAACGCATCGGCCCAGGCGGTCGCGCCGCTCATACTCCGAACAGTTCCTCGACCGCTCGGGCGACGCGCGTGCTGGCGACAGCCTCATCCAACGGGTTGCGGCGCAGCCGGTGCCCCAAAACCATCGACGCCACCCGGCGCAGATCGGCATCGCCGACTTCCTCATGCCCGTCCAACGCAGCCACCGAACGGGCGGCGCGGATTAGCGTCAACTCTCCGCGCAGTCCGTCGGTACCAAGTGCCATGCACAGCCGCGCTGACCGTTCAAGCGCGACATCCGGGACAAGGACGGAAGGCAGGCTGGACCTGGCCGCCAAAATCTTTCGGCGCAATTTGTCCTGTGCCTTCTTCCACTGCTCGGAAAACGCCACCGGATCGCGCTCGAACGCATCACGCCGGCGTATCACGTCGATCCGTAGCGCGAGATCGCTGGGCGTCACGTACTTCGACCGACAAGCCGAAACGGTCTAGCAACTGCGGCCGCAGCTCGCCCTCCTCCGGATTGCCGCTGCCGATCAGCACAAAACGGGCTGGATGCCGAATGCTCAGACCTTCGCGCTCGACCACGTTTTCGCCTGAAGCGGCGACATCGAGCAACAGATCAACAAGGTGATCCTCCAGAAGGTTGACTTCATCAATATAAAGGAAGCCGCGGTTAGCCCGCGCCAGCAGCCCCGGCTCGAACACCTTTGCCCCTGCCAGTGCTCGTTCCAGGTCGAGTGCGCCGACCACGCGATCCTCGGTTGCACCCAGCGGCAGATCGACCACCGGGACTACCGACGTCACGCTCTTGCCTTTTCCGGCGGTCCGGCAATCGGTGCACCAACTATCAGGCGAGGTGGGGTCGCAGTGGTAGCGGCAGCCTTCAATTACTTTCATCGGCGGCAACAGCGCGGCAAGTGCCCGCACTGTGGTGGACTTTCCGGTGCCGCGATCGCCGAATACCAGCACGCCGCCGATGCCCTGATCCACCGACGCGATCAGCATCGCTAGCTTCATATCTTCTTGGCCAACGATGGCCGCGAACGGAAATGCAGCACGCGCCATCAGTATCCCCAACCGGCGAGAGTGTCGCGGGCACGGTACAAGTATCGAAGACCAGGATCGGTTGAAGGATCGGACCGCACCGGAGATTTATTAGGGGCTACAACACCAGCGTCAAGCCTGGTTGTCATATGTGCAACGCGGTGTCATGTCCAAATGACATAGCACGGTGATCACTCTTTCTCCTCGCGCGAGGCGTGCCAGATCAGATAACCCAGCATCTCCGCCGTGCGGCTGACGGATGCTCGAATTGCCTCCAACATTCCCGGCATCTGCGCCGGATCAACACCGTCCGCGATTTCCAATGCGGCGAGCTGTGCGTTCTCCACCATTGTCGAAAGCAAGTTGCGAAACACCAGGTCGGCCTTCGAATCGAGCCGGCCGGACATGGGGCGATGCTGCTCGATTACCCCTTGCTGAAAACGCTTACGCGCCGCTTCGGCCGCTTTGCGTTCGGTCAGATCGGTAAACATCAGAACGAACCCGAGCGAGCGATCGCGCGAGGCGAATACCGGGTCCGCACGCACCAGCAGTGGTGTTGGGGTATTGCCGCGTCCTTCCAATGCCAGCTCTCCCCGCCAGGGACGTCTGCTCCTGACAAGGTCTGAAAGTGCCTGCATCGCATCGTCCGGACCCACAAAAAGCGTCCGCAGATCCGCGATCGATTGCGGCCGTTTCACCCGCGGCGGAAGCAGCCGATCGAAGGCAGTGTTGATCTGCAGGATTGCGCCTTCCGCGTCAGCGATGATCACCGGATTATCGGATGTCTGGACCTGGCGGCGCACCTGATCCAGTTGGTCTTCCACGATCAGTGACCGCACCGAGCGAAATTGGATGACGACATCCCTGACGGTATCGCCAATGAGCCGGGCCGCGGCGAGATCAGCAGGTCCCCATGGATCGGCAGTGCCCTCCACGATCTGGTGCCATTGCGCAAATGAACGCCGCGGCGACAAGGTCGATGGATCATCGCCTACCACATGCGGTTCGAACGGGTTGCCGCCCCAGGTCACTGTGCGAACACGCTCGGGGCGCAGCCATACCAGATACTCACCGGGCATCGTGGAGACCGGAACTGCCAGCAAGCCGCTGGCGATCGGCGTCAGGGATGCAAAATCTGCTGCATCCTTTCCAAATGCTGCTGTGAAGACCAGTTCGGAGCGCGGCTGGCCGTCCAGCCACCGCCCAACATCCCGCAAAGACGAGGTGCTCGGAACGTCGCCTACGGTCCGTACCTCGCCCTCGAACAGCAGCGCCGCGCCCGTCGCACCCACAGGTTCCAGCAACACCAGTGATTGGTCGAACAGCGCGCTCCGCCAGTCACCCTCCCGGGAGATTGACCGGATCATGCGTTGCTCCAACCGACGTACAGCAATCTCGGCCTCGGCCTGGACGAAGCTATCCAGCGCGGCAATTCTGGTAGCGACGGCTTCCGCCAGCAATTCGCAAACTGCCCGTTCTTCGAAGTGGATGAAGCGGGGGACGTAGTGATGGCAGGATACCAAGCCCCAGAGCTTGCCATTCACCAACAGCGACACCACCAACGTGCCGCGAACCCCCATGTTTTTCAGATATTGCACATGGATCGGCGATATGCTCCGCAAAAAGCACAGAGACATATCGAGGGACCCGCCGGTGATTGGCGACAGCGTGGGCACCAACGGCACAGGTACGTATTCAACATCGCGAAGAACCCGCACCCGGCTTCGTTCGTACAGCCGCCGCGCGATCTGGGGGATGTCGGAGGCAGGGTAGCGGTTTCCGAGAAAGGCTTCGAGCGCCGGCTCTTTCGCCTCGGAGAACACTTCGCCGTGGCCCTCATCATCGAAGCGATAGATCATGACCCGGTCGTAGCCGGTTAACGCCTTGAAGATACGCGCGGTTTCGTCGCAAAGGGCGCGCAGGGTGGCGGTTGCTATGACGGCCTGCAACGCTTTTTCGAGGTGGTGGGACAATTGCACCGGAGGACCGGCGCGTTCCAACTCAATGATTAGACCACCACCGAGCGGACGGTGGATCAGACAGTCAAAGGCGTCGTTATGGTGGCCAATATGGCACCGGATACCGCGTATGACCTCGTGCAACGGATCGGCGAAATGCGGACGCAGCCGTGATGCGAGATCGCCAGGGATTTCTTCCAGCGACAGGCCGACCAGGGAGACGTCAAGGCCGAGGAACGAAGCGGCGTTGGCGCTGACCTGGACCACGACATTACCACGCTCCTCGACCAGTAGAAGCACGCCGTGTGGCTGTATCGATCCGGCGAGATGAATTTGCTCGCGTTCGCAGTTTAGAAGGTCTGCCTCCCCGAACGCAGGCGCCGAAACTGCACGCGTTGGCACGTTGCGCCTCTCATTTTATTTTCAGCCAGCGTATGGATTTGCCCGTGAATGTCCATCCATTTCGTATTGCGCCAGCTTTTTGTAAAAGCCCTGACGGCTCATGCCGAGCACTTCCGCAGCAGCCGTTCGATTGCCCTCGGTCAGATCGAGTGCAGCTGCGATATAATGCCGTTCCACCAAGCCGACAGTGTCCCTAACCAAGCTGTGAAGTGAGGTTTTGCCACTCTGCTCGATGATCGCATTGAGTGCGGATTGCAGGCTGGTCGCTTCCTCGGTCACGGACAACCGCCGGCCGACGTCGCGGAGCAGCAAGGCGATATGGTTGGGTCTGGACAGGGAGTTGCCGACCGCCGAGATTTCGACAGCGGTGTCCACACCCAGTTCACCCTGGATGCTGGTTGCGAACAAGCGAACCGACCCGTGACGATGGAGATTGGCGAGCAGGACCGAAAGATCGGCGCCCGGACGAGACAGCCAGCGCCCGAGCGGTTCGCCGACTACCGCACCTTCTCCGCCAACCTGAGCAAGGTCGAGAAAGGCACGATTCGTACGCCGGATGACACCGTCGCGGTCGATTACCACGAATGCGTCGGGCAGGCGGTCGACGAATTCATCGAGCGCGGTTTGTTCGAACTCGCGGGCCGGAGGCTGCACGCCGCTCGCAGGGGCCAGCTGAACCATGAACATCTGTCCCGGCTCGCTGGTCATGAGCGAAGCGCGCACCAGCCAGCCCGTCCGGTCCGGACCGAGATGCAGCAGCACGCCGGGCGCCCGTCCCGATTGCCGTACACGTTGCAGCATCGCCTGGAATGGCTCCCGCTCATCGGCCGCCATTTCCGGCAACAGATCGCGTCCGCGGGCGAGACCAAGCGCGCGAATCGCAGCTGGATTGGCTTCCACGATGCGCAGCGTGTCGGCCTTAAGCAGCAAAACCGCTTCGTTCGAAGCATCGAACAGCAGGCGGTAGCGCGTTTCGACCTCTCGCAGCTTCCAGTATTCCTGCTCCATTGCCTGCTGGGCAGCGACCAGGCGGGATTGCAGTTCGGCCACAGCATGGAGATTGCGTCCGATCGCAATCATGCCGGCCTTACCGCCGAGACGCACGGTCGTGTATTCCATCGGAACTTCGAGGCCACTGGGAAAGCGCTGATTGACCTGACGAAAGGCCGAAACGCCGCTTTCGCGCGCGTCCGCCAGCATGCGCTTGACCTTGCCACTAACGCTGTCGCCAACGGTGTCCACCCATGGCCGCCCACGCCAGTCGTCAACCGTCTCGTCCGACACGGCGTTCGAAAGTGTTACGTCCTGGATAACCCCGTCTAAATCGAGCATCAGGGTTACGTCAGGGTGGGCGATATTGATGCCCGAGATCGGCGCGACGGCGATGGTAACCTCCTGGAGACGTCCATACCGAGAGTGGTGACAGTCTAGCATGGTTTACAGGGTATCAATAGCTAAACGCGTTAAATGGCTGGAAATACATCCGGCGCGACTGGTCATGGCGGCGGCACTCCCGGAGAATGCGTCACCCTATGCGACGGGCCCCATTCTGCCGCCAACCCGAGGCTCGAACCATTTAAGGAGGAAGATCAGATGATTATCGACGTCCACGGCCACTACACCACGGCCCCTCGGGCGCTTGAGGACTGGCGCAACCGGCAGATTGCCGGCATCACCCACCCGTCTGCGATGCCCAAGGTCGGCGAATTAAAAATCAGCGATGATGAAATACGCGAAAGCATCATCAACAATCAGCTCCAGAAAATGCGGGAGCGTGGTAGCGACCTGACGATCTTCAGCCCGCGTGCCAGCTTCATGGCCCACCATATCGGGGACTTCAACGTGTCATCCACCTGGGCGGCGATCTGCAATGAGCTGTGCTTCCGGGTCAGTCAATTGTTTCCCGACAGCTTCATCGGCGCCGCCATGTTGCCTCAGTCGCCCGGGGAGGACCCGAAGACATGCATCCCGGAGTTGGACCGATGCATCAGGGACTTCGGCTTTGTCGGGATAAACCTGAACCCGGACCCCTCCGGCGGGCATTGGACGTCGCCGCCGCTGTCGGATCGGCACTGGTATCCGATCTACGAGAGAATGGTCGAATACGACATCCCGGCGATGATCCATGTCAGCACGAGCTGCAACGTCTGTTTTCACACCACCGGCGCCCACTACCTGAATGCGGACACCACGGCGTTCATGCAGTGCCTGGACTCGGATCTATTCAAGGATTTCCCGACGCTTAAATTTCTGATTCCGCATGGCGGTGGTGCAGTGCCGTACCATTGGGGCCGCTTCCGCGGCTTGGCGCAGGAGATGAAGAAGCCGCCACTTACAGAGCTTCTGCTGAACAACATCTATTTCGATACATGTGTTTATCATCAGCCGGGTATCGATTTACTGACCAAAGTCATTCCGGTGAAAAACATTCTGTTTGCCAGCGAGATGATTGGTGCAGTTCGTGGCATAGATCCGGAAACCGGGTTTTACTATGACGATACCAAACGCTACATCGAAGCCTCGACGATCCTGGGCCTGGACGACAAACAAGCGGTATACGAGGGCAATGCCCGTCAGGTGTTTACTCGTCTGGATGTGGCCTTGAAGAAGAACGGAAAATAGACCGAACACGGCAAGGCACAAGGCTGACTATACGGGTCTCCTGGCCGCCTACGCCTGGGTTCAAGGTCCTGGGCTGGATAGTGGATGCCGCTTGCAACGTATTCGTTGCACGTGCCGCCGTTTCGTTTGCACCCGACCTATGGGCTTCTCATGGGATTGAGACGCTGATCGGGTGCGGCTCAGGCTGATGAAGCGGTCATCATAGGCCGGTCACACAAACAGGAGCGATATTGCCGATCGATCCCATGCCGATAGGACCCCTTGAAATGCTTAAACGGCCAGAGGTGAAACGGCACCCTGATGAACAGCATCTCGGCGCGCGGTAGCTTGTCTGAGCGCTGGCTTGTCGCCGTCGATGGGATCGGCCGATGCACTTCCCAGTCTTCGAACATCTTGCATAAATCGTAGAGACACCGATACAGCGCCGTGATATCGATGGCCGTTGAGGGGAGCCTTTGGAACCGGTTTGAGGCTGAGGCTTCGCAATCCTATGCTGTGAAATTCCTGATTCTTTGGGCACCTCCTTAACTATTATCCCTAGTTCGGGGTAGTAATGGTTACCTCGATCTATTTTCCGTCGAACGGAACAATACAATACGGTCACGGAGTCATCGCACGAAGCGACAGGCCAAGCGTAACCGACCCAGGATCATCCGGCGGTTCTTGTTCATTGGTCGGCAAATGTGGCGCGGCACACTTTGGACGGGCTCAGGGTGGAGTACGTGCAGACGACGTGTCGGGACGCGCGCATATTTTCACGAAACCAATGAGATAGAGCTATCGTTGCGAGCTAGTGTGAGGGCAAGATTTCTAGCCCCGGGGCATCCGGAAGGGCAGCATCGCCTGGACCCAAGGCGCGGTAAAGCGGTCCATCGCCAGACTTTCATGCATCGCGCTGACCGGTCTACCGAATACGTCTGCAGCGACGACCGAACGGGCGTAGAAGGGTGTGTCTTCAAGCGTTTGGGTCACGGTCGGCGCTTTGGCGGTAATGCGGCGTGGCACCCGCCAGAGCGTCCGTGGCAATGACACGGCCGGCGCTGGGGCGTAATCTTCGATCCCACCGGCATCGTCATACCGCATGGCAAATGACTGCTGACCGTCACGCCGGATCACGTCATACAGGATAGCCGTTCCGCCTTGGACACGAGCCCGGCACCAGTCCCAACAGGCGAAGTCGGCCTCCAGCGGCCGATCACCGCTGTTGGTGTCGAAATAGGCTGGTCCGGACCAGGACAGGTTAGGACTCTCCAAAGTTACCTCCACCCTGGCGCATGGTGCGATCGGCTGCCATCTGTGCCGGCCGGCTGTGTCCAGGGGCAGCACGCGGGTTTCAATCGCGGACGGATATAGCCGAACGACGCCGCGGATACGACGCGGCACCGGTGCGGCAACTTCGCTTATGTGCACTGTCAGCCCAGATCCGTCCCAGGCCAGGGCGCTTGGCCCGATTGTCAGGAAATCGGTGCCGCGCTGGATCGCCCCTGCCTTCCGCTCCGTCATCGACCAGCGTCTGCTCTTGCCGTACAGTGCCACATTCAGTGCGCAATGTTGCATCGGGTCGCCGCCACCGCGACGGCGCGCCCAAGCGTAATACGGAGAGAATACGCTGCCGAGGAACGCGATCAGGGTGATGCCACACGTGCCGTCATCACTGAATGCATCGATATACCACCACACATAGCCGCCGCCGGGCGGCGTTACCGAGAAGTCAGGTCCTGCAGCAGGCTTTCCACCGCCAACCGTCCCGACAGTGCGGCCATCGGCAACCCGGGTCCCGGATGCACGCTCCCGCCTGCCAGGTACAGCCTCGGGATCGCGCTGCGTGACCCCGGCCGGCGAAATGCCGCCATCGAGCCGTGCACCGCCTGACCGTAGAGAGCCCCCCCCGTCGCCGGGAAGAGTTTTTCGAACTCCGCCGGCGTCGTGATGGTCATCGCCCCCGCCTGCCGATGTACGGTCAGGCCGCATCGTTCCAGCAGGTTGAACGTCCGAGTGCCGCATTGCTCGATCTCCGATGCAGGGATACCGCCGCGGTCGCCATTGGCGGGTGCGTTGACCAGAACCAGCAGCCGTTCGGCCTCGCCATCTGGTTGGGTGCCGGGTTCGCCTCGATCCTGGGCGCAAACGTAGACGGTTGGTTCCGTCGGGAAGCCGCCCTCGGCGGAACAGATCGTTGAACTCCGCCGGATAGTCGCGGCCAAAGAACACGTTATGGCGACTGAGTGGAAATCCACTCGTCGCGGCTCTCAGCGTCCAGGTCACCGCCGACAGCGACCGGCTATGCCATGGCGCGGAGGCGACCGACCGCCTCGTTTCCTGACCAAAAGCGCCCGCTGCCAACGCTGCATAGTCGGCGTTACAGATAACAGCGTCGGCTTCGATACGCTCGCCGTTGGCCAGCACGACGCCGGTCGCGCCTTTGGCGCCGATGGTGATTTCGGCTTACCGCTGCGCGAAGTTGTACGACGGCGCCGAGGTGTGTGGCCAGGGTGGAAAGGGCTCGCGCCAGTTTAACAATGCCGCCCTGTACGAGCCAGACGCCTTGCTGTTCCACATGCGCGATCAGCATCAGGGTGGCGGGGGCCTGGAACGGCGACGATCCGCTGTATGTGGAGTACCGGCCGAACAGCTGCCGCAGCCTGGGGTCTCGGAAATGCATGCCGAGCGCCTTCCATAGAGTAGCGAACGGTGAAATGCCGAGCATGTCGGTGAGGCTCGTGCTGACAGCCAGCGACGCTGCCGAGGGTTTTTGGGCGCGCATGAACGGCCCTTCCAGGGTGCGATAGATGCGCTGCGCCCGAGCGGTGAATGTCCGAAATCCGTCGGCCTCCGCCCGCCCGGCGAAAGCGGCGATGGCGTCGGCCGACCGTTCAGTGTCGGCGAACAGGTCGAGGGTTTCCGCGTGACTCCACGCATGGCGGGCCAGCAGGTCGGCTTGGTGCAGGATCAGATGATCATTTAGAGCGGCCCCGGCGTCCGCGAATAACGCGTCGAATACCCAACGCATCGTCAGGACCGTAGGGCCGGAGTCGATGCTTGCGCCGTCGACGCGAATTTTGCCGCCGGGATAGGCCTGTTTTTCCAGCACCGTGACTGCGATGCCGCGCCGAGCAAGGTCGACGGCGGCGGCAAGGCCGCCGACTCCGGCCCCAATGACGATCACACGTGGCGTCTGCACGGTTCAGAATTCCAACTCGGACATTGACAGATGTGTCAGTATGACGTGACACTCTTGATTGACAACTAAAATAGACATTCTGAGGGAGGATTGCCATGGATGCTGTCACCCGGATCGAGCGGACTCTGTCTGCCTCCCTTGATCGTGTCGATACCACGGGCGGGCCTCCATTACTCGCCGCTGCGATGCGGCACGCGGTGTTTCCGCGCGGCGCCCGTATTCGCCCGAGACTATGTCTGGCGGTCGCTGCAGCCTGTGGCGAGGACGATCCCGCCGCCGCCGAGGCCGCCGCCGCCGCAATCGAATTTATGCATTGCGCATCGCTGGTGCACGACGACCTGCCCTGCTTCGATAATGCTGACACGAGGCGCGGCCGGCCCTCCGTCCACCGCGCGTTCGGCGAACCGCTGGCCGTGCTGGCCGGTGATGCGTTGATCGTATTGTCCTTTCAGACGATTGCCTGGGGCGCCATCGGCTCCCCTGCCCGGCTGCCGGCGCTGATCCTGACTTTAGCAGGCGCGACCGGGATGCCGTCCGGCATTGCCGCCGGCCAAGCCTGGGAATGCGAGCCGGTCGTCGACCTCGGACACTATCAGCGGGCCAAGACGGGCGCGCTTTTCGCTGCCGCTACTATTGCGGGCGCCGCCGCATCTGGCGCCGAACCGGAACCGTGGCGCGAACTCGGCGAACGGCTAGGCGAGGCCTATCAGGTCGCCGACGATATTGCCGATGTGCTGTCGGGCGAAGCGGATCTCGGCAAGCCTACGGGGCAAGATTTGGCGCTTGGCCGGCCCAATGCCGCTTTGTCAATGGGTGTTGACGCTGCCATGCGGCATCTTGAAATGCTGGCGACGGCAGCAGCGGATTCCATCCCACCTTGCCCCGGTGCAGCCTCTCTCAGAGCCCTGACCCTTAACGAGGCTCGGCGTTTGCTTCCGAAGGATTTGTCTCAGCGCGCGGCGTAATGGCGCGGACTGTAGTCTCCTCCTTGGCCGACCGGTGGCTAGCGGTACGTAACCGTTGGCTGGCCAGTCCTGGATTTCAACGCTGGGCCTCCGCGTTTCCGCTGACAAGGCCGATCGCTCGACGACGCGCCAGTGCGCTTTTCGATCTGTGTGCCGGCTTCGTCTACAGCCAAGTGTTGCAGGCCTGCGTCCAGTTGCGGCTGTTTGAGGCATTGCAGGGCGGTCCCCAAACCATCGACCAAATCGCCGCCCGACTGTCGCTGGCACCCGCAGCCGCCGCTCGATTGCTCGAGGCAGCGGCAGCGTTGCGCCTGGTCGAACCGCGACGCGATCAGCGCTTCGGCCTTGGCGTGCTGGGCGCTGCACTGATCGGCAATCCTGGGGTAACGGCGATGGTCGACCATCACTCTTTGCTGTACGCCGATCTGCGCGATCCGGTGCGCTCTACTGCGCGGGGAACAGCATGACACGGCATTGAGCCGCATGTGGTCCTATGCCCGGGCGGGATCATCTGAGGCGTTGTGCGGCGAAGACGTCGCTGCCTACACCACCTTGATGGCGGCATCGCAAACTTTGGTGGCCGCCGATGTATTGGCAGCCTATCCATTGAGCCGCCACCGCTGCCTGATGGACCTCGGCGGAGGCGATGGGACGTTCCTGATTCAGGCCGCGGCAACCGCCCCGGGTCTTAAACTGTGGCTGTTCGATTTGCCCGCCGTCGCGGAACGCGCCCGAACGCGCTTCGCCGAAGCCAGGTTGGAAAGCCGCACGCAAGTTTTTGGCGGCGACTTCCGCGCCGATGCATTGCCGCTGGGAGCCGATATCATCTCATTGGTGCGGGTCATTCACGATCACGATGATGAAGCCGCGCTTGCGATCCTTAGCGCCGCCTGGACCGCGTTGCCGCCGGGCGGCACGCTGCTGCTCGCAGAGCCAATGGCCGGCACCCCAGGTGCTGGAGGCGTAGAAGCGTATTTCGCCTTCTATCTACTAGCGATGGGTAGCGGAAGACCGCGCCGTGCCGAGGTTTTGACCGGTATGCTTCACACCGCCGGATTCACCGGCGTACGGGTGTTGTCAACCCGGCGGCCGATGCTCGTCCGTGTCCTTGCCGCGTCAAAGTGACGAGAGTTGCCGAGATACTCGGGCAAGGCCACCGTAAATCACGGTTGACATACTAGGCCGTCAATCTAGGATGACATCAGAGCCAATAACGATGTCTCTTAGACAGCGGAAAGGGGGGGCGGATGGAAGCGTTAGCAGTTGTGCTGAACAAACCTGAAAGCCTCTCCGTGAAGCGCGTTACGTTGACACCTCCGAGTACGGCGGATGTGGTCGTGGACATCGACTTCAGCGGCATCAGGTACAGGAACTGAGCGCCTGCTTTGGCAGGGGAGGATGCCGCCGTTTCCGGGGATGGGGTATCCACTGGTGCCGGGTTACGAGTCCGTTGGCCGCGTCGTTGCCGCCGGATCCGATAGCATCATAGGTGTTGGCGAGACGGTTTTTGTCCCCGGCGCCAGTTGTTTCGGCGAGATTCGTGGGCTTTTCGGCGGCTCGGCGTCCCGGCTCGTGGTGCCTGCGGAACGGGTGGTGCCAATCGATCCGGCATTAGGCGAGCGAGGCATTTTGATCGCACTTGCAGCCACTGCCCAACATGCCATCGCAAGCGGTGCGTTACCCGATCTGATTGTCGGGCATGGCGTGGTCGGACGACTGCTGGCCAGGTTGGTGCTGGCCGCGGGCGGCCACCCGCCTGTCGTGTGGGAGACAAACCCGCGGCGGATCGATGGTGCTGCTGGATACGAGGTCCTGCATCCCGACGCAGATCAGCGGCGGAACTATCGCTGTATTTGCGACGCCAGCGGCGATTCGGGACTGCTGGACACGTTGATCGGCCGGATCGCACCGGGTGGCGAGATTGTCCTGGCTGGCTTCTATGCAGACCGCCTGTCATTCGCCTTTCCGATGGCCTTCATGCGCGAAGCCCGTCTTCGGGTTGCGGCGCAATGGCAGCCGGATGATCTGCAGACCGTGCGGCGCCTGATCGGCGATGGCGCGCTGTCGCTACATGATCTGATCACCCACCGCTCCGACGCGACCCAGGCGGAGGCTGCCTATCGCACCGCTTTCGGCGACCCTACCTGCCTGAAAATGATTGTCGATTGGAGAACCAACGCATGAACGCACCTTTCGATGCGGCCCAGCGAGATTTGGTGTCGCGACTTCGCGAGGAGGCCGCGGTCGAACCGGATGCTCCAGCAACTGGACCGGCTAAGAAAGAAACTCAGATCATCGCGATCTATGGCAAGGGCGGCATCGGCAAAAGTTTTACTCTGGCAAACCTGTCTTACATGATGGCGCAGCACGGCAAGCGCGTGCTGTTGATTGGCTGTGACCCAAAAAGCGACACGACCTCGTTGCTGTTTGGCGGCCGAAGCTGCCCGACCATTATCGAAACATCTTCAAAGAAGAAGCTCGCTGGCGAGGCGGTGAAGATCGGCGACGTCTGCTTCAAGCGCGATGGTGTTTTCGCGATGGAGCTTGGCGGTCCGGAGGTCGGGCGCGGTTGTGGCGGGCGCGGCATCATCCACGGCTTCGAATTGTTGGAAAAACTCGGCTTCCATGAATGGGGCTTTGATTATGTGCTACTGGACTTCCTCGGTGACGTCGTATGCGGTGGCTTTGGCCTGCCGATCGCCCGGGACATGTGCCAGAAAGTGATCGTTGTTGGATCGAACGATCTGCAGTCGCTTTATGTGGCCAACAACGTTTGCTCTGCTGTCGATTACTTCCGCAAACTTGGTGGCAATGTGGGCGTGGCCGGCATGGTCATCAACAAGGACGATGGCACGGGGGAGGCGAAGGCTTTCGCCGATGCTGTTGGCATCCCTGTGCTGTCGGCGATCCCGGCCGATGATGATATCAGGCGCAAGAGTGCGAACTACGAAATCATCGGCAAGCCCGGCGGCCGATGGGCGTCGGTTTTCGAGCAACTCGCAGAACAGGTTGCACTGGCTCCCCCGGTGCGTCCGACACCGTTGACCCACGATTCGCTGCTGGGACTGTTTGCAGGCGATACAGTCGGCCGCGACGTGGTGCTGGATCCGGCGACGTTGGAAGATATGTGCGCGGCGACGTTGCTGGAGAAGCCGTCGCTCGAAGTCATCTACGAAGGTTCGTGACGTGGACGGGTCAGGTTGCCACGGCGGACGGGACACGATGCTGGATGCCGCCCGGGCTGCCGGCAAGACCGAGTCCCTGGAGAGACTGCTGACGGACTACCCGCGGGGTCCGCATGACCAACCGCAATCAATGTGCCCGGCCTTCGGATCGCTGCGCGTCGGCTTGAGGATGCGGCGTACGGCAACGATTCTTTCGGGATCCGCCTGTTGCGTGTATGGACTGACATTCACCTCACATTTTTACGGGGCGAAACGGTCAGTCGGATATGTGCCGTTCAATTCCGAAACCCTGGTCCGCGGGCAGCTTTACGAAGACATCCGCAATGCAGTTTTCGAAACCGCAAAGCCGGAGAACGTCGACGCCGTCGTTGTGATCAATCTGTGCGTACCGACAGCGTCCGGCGTGCCGCTCGACCGGTTGCCGAAATCCATTGACGGTGTGCGGATCATTGGGATCGATGTCCCGGGATTTGGGGTCCCGACGCATGCCGAGGCGAAAGACGTGCTCGCGGGGGCAATGCTGCGGTATGCCCGTCAGGAAGCCGAATCCGGGCCTGTAGCCAGGCCGCGCACTGTGGCTGATCTGCCGACCATTTCGCTGATTGGCGAGTTGTTTCCAGTCGATCCTGTCGGCGTCGGCGCGCTGCTGGCTCCCATGGGGATGGCGGTCGGACCACAGGTGCCATCGCGAGAATGGCGGGATCTGTATGGCGCACTGGACTGCACCGTCGCGGCGGCTGTTCATCCTTTTTATACCGCATCTATCCGCGAGATGCAGGCGGCGGGCCGGCCCGTCGTCGGGTCCGGCCCGGTTGGCGTGCACGGCACCGCCGCCTGGCTCGACGCAATTGGCGCCGCCGCAGGAGTCAACGCCGATGCTGCCAAAGCCCGCGCCTTGCCCGGGATCCGCGCAGCGCTGGATGCCAATCCGATTGATGCCCGTATTACAGTTTCGGGATATGAAGGGTCCGAGCTACTGGTCGCAAGGCTGCTGATCGAGGCTGGTGCCGATGTACCGTATGTCGGCACGGCCTGCCCGAAAACCGAATGGAGCGAGTCGGACCGCGTCTGGCTGGAAGCACGTGGCACGCACGTGCAATACCGAGCTTCGCTGGAGCAGGACGTGGCGGCGATGGAAAACGTCCGGCCGGACCTCGCAGTCGGCACCACGCCTCTCGTGCAAAAGGCGAAGGCGCTCGGGATCCCCGCGTTGTATTTCACCAACATGGTATCGGCCCGTCCGCTGTTCGGCGCGGCCGGTGCGGGTGCGTTGGCTGCGATTGTCGCGGCCCAAACCAAAGGACGGGAACGTTTTACCCGTATGGTCGAGCTTCTTCCAAAACGTCGGCGCGGGCGAGACCGCGGGTTACGGCTGGACCGAAGTCCCTAAGGATCCGCCTGGGGCAAAGACTCGTTACCGCAAGGCCCGCGCGGCAAAAGCTATCGCAAATCAGGCCGTGGGAACCTGACGCAATGTTGGTTATCGATCATGACCGGGCCGGGGGATATTGGGGTGCGGTCTACACCTTCACGGCGATCCGCGGACTGCGGGTGGTGATTGACGGCCCGGTGGGCTGCGAGAACCTGCCGGTGACCGCTGTCCTGCATTATACTGATGCACTGCCGCCGCATGAGCTACCGGTCGTCGTTACAGGCTTGTCCGAGGAAGAATTGTCCCGGAACGGTACCGAAGCGGCGATGCGCCGAGCAGCGGGGACGCAGGATCCGGATATGCCGGCGGTGGTGGTTACAGGTAGCATTGCCGAAATGATCGGCGGTGGGGTAACCCCGGAAGGGTCGAATCTTCTGCGTTTCATTCCGCGGACCATCGACGAGGATCAATGGCAAGCGGCGGACCGTGCGATCTATTGGCTGTGGACGGAATTCGGCGCGAAACGAGGAAAGTTGAAGCCGTACGTTCGTCCCGAAGGGACGAAGCCGCGTGTCAACATCATCGGACCGATCTACGGCACCTTCAATATGCCGTCGGATCTGGCTGAAGTCCGTCGTCTAATCGAGGGTATCGGCTGCGAAATAAACTTGTGCTTCCCGCTGGGCGCCCATATCGACGAAATACCTCGGCTTCCGCAGGCCGACGTGAATGTCTGCATGTACCGCGAGTTCGGCCGCAAACTCTGTGAAGAGCTGGATCTTCCCTATCTACAGGCCCCAATCGGGCTTTTCTCGACCACCGCCTTTCTACGCACTCTGGCTGAGCTGACCGGTGTCGATCCCGAACCGTTTATTGAGCGTGAGAAGCACACCACGATAAAGCCGATCTGGGATCTCTGGCGCAGTGTAACACAGGATTTCTTCGCGACGGCGTCGTTCGGTGTGGTCGCCACCGACACCTACACGCGCGGCTTGCAGCGGTTTCTTAACGACGACATGGGCATTCCCTGTACCCTGGCGGTGTCTCGCTGTGCCGGCGCTAAGCCGGACAATGCGGCTATACGTGCGTCGATACGGGCGAAGCCGCCGCTGGTGCTGTTTGGGTCCTACAATGAACGCATGTACGCGGCCGAAATGGGCAACCGCAGCATGTATATCCCAGCATCATTTCCCGGGGCGATCATCCGCCGGGCGACCGGCACACCGTTCATGGGCTATGCTGGCGCGACCTATATCGTGCAGGAGTTTTGCAACGCGCTGTTCGATGCGTTGTTCCACGTCCTGCCTCTGGGCACCGACCTCGACAAGATCGAACCTACGCCGTCACGCCTGAATGCAAGCTGTCCATGGGACGATGACGCGCAGCAGATGTTCGACGAGTACCTGGAAACAGAGCCGTTCCTTGTCCGCATCTCTGCTGCCAAGCAGTTGCGCGACCGTGTCGAAATGAACGTCGCGGGGCGCAGGAGAGGACCGTGTGACCGCGATTCGCGTAGCCGAGGTGCTGTCCCAACGGCAACCGGCATGACCGCCGCCGCGATACAGAGATTCCGCCGGGTCGCCGGTGGAATGGGCGCCGTGGCCCGCTTTCACGGTAGTCCCAGTCGCGCGGGATGGGCGCGACAACGGCTGCACGGCCGAGACTGGAGAGTAACCAAAATGGCTATGACCCCAACAGGAACCTCGGTATCGGGGATGACTGAGGCGGAGGCGAAAGAGTTCCACGGTATCTTTATCACGAGCTTCATCGTCTTCACCGTAATCGCCATCGTCGCGCATTTCCTTGCGTGGCAGTGGCGCCCTTGGCTGCCCGGACCAAACGGCTATGTCACTTCGTGGCTGAATGATGCCGGTGGGCTTGTCGCTCACACGATCTCGCAACTCGTATAGGAGGAGCGCGAACATGTGGAGATTATGGCTGCTATTCGACCCCAGGCGGGTGCTCGTTGCTCTGAGTGTCTTCCTGTTTGTCCTGGCGCTGCTGATTCACTTCATTCTGCTCAGCACCGACCGATTCAACTGGCTGGAAGGTCCGCATCACGGGGTGACCGCAGCGCAAATGGCACCGTTGCCACCAACCGCAAAGTAACCGTGCTCGACCACGGTGGCGGTCGTGGCCGTGCTACCCGGCCAGGTCCGTCACCGATTCCCGCCCCATCGATAAATCTGGCGATTGGAGACCCTGGCGATGGCTATGCTCAGCTTTGAAAGGAAATACCGCGTTCGGGGTGGTACCCTGATCGGCGGTGACCTGTTCGACTTCTGGGTGGGACCGTTTTATGTCGGTTTCTTTGGCATAACGACGGTTTTTTTCGCAATTCTGGGAACAGCGCTGATTGTCTGGGGCGCGGCAATCGGGCCGACCTGGAATCGCGTGGCGCATCAACATAGCGCCGCCGGATTTAAGTTACGGCCTCGCATTCGCTCCGTTGAAGGAAGGGGGCCTATGGCAGCTGATAACCATCTGCGCGTTAGGCGCCTTCTGCTCCTGGGCGCTGCGGCAAGCGGAAATCGCACGCAAGCTAGGTATGGGCCTGCACATTCCCTTCGCCTTCAGCTTTGCCATCCTAGCGTATTTCAGCTTGGTCGTTGTCCGACCGGTGCTGATGGGCGCGTGGGGTTACGGCTTTCCCTATGGCATCCTGAGCCATCTCGACTGGGTATCAAACACCGGCTACCAGTATCTGCATTTCCATTACAATCCGGCGCACATGATCGCCGTCAGTTTCTTCTTCACCAACGCCCTCGCGCTTGGTCTGCATGGTTCACTCGTGCTGTCGGCCGCTAATCCGCCGCCGGGTGAGACGGTGAAATCAGCCGAACAGGAAAACGCCTATTTCCGAGACACCATCGGCTATTCGATCGGCACCCTGGGCATTCATCGCTTGGGCCTTTTCCTGGCCATTTCGGCATCTTTCTGGAGTGCCGTGTGCATCATTATCAGCGGGCCATTCTGGAGCCGCGGTTGGCCCGAGTGGTGGACGTGGTGGCTCAATCTTCCGATCTGGGCGCATTGATCCGGAAGCGGGGAGGAAAAAATGGCAGAATATCAAAACATCTTTACCCGGGTTCAGGTGCGCGGACCTACCCATGGGGGCGTCGGATTGCCTCGCGGCAGTTGGGCGCGATCGGGCACACCGTTTCATTCGCGGCTGCTTGGGCCTGATTGGTGACGCCCAGGTTGGTCCGATCTATCTTGGGTTCACCGGTGTTGCCTCGCTGATCTGCGGCTTTTTCGCGATCGAGATTATCGGCCTGAATATGTGGGCGTCAGTTAACTGGGATCCGATCCAATTCGTTCGGCAATTGCCCTGGCTGGCGCTGGAACCTCCGCCGCCAGCTTATGGACTGTCTATCCTGCCACCTCTTGCGCAGGGTGGATGGTGGCTGATGGCGGGGTTCTTCCTGACCACGTCGATCCTGTTGTGGTGGGTCCGGATGTATCGGCGAGCTATCGCTTTAGGCCTGGGCACGCATACCGCATGGGCCTTTGCCTCGGCGATTTGGCTATACCTGGTTCTGGGCTTCATCCGGCCAATCATGATGGGAAGCTGGGCCGAAGCGGTGCCGTTCGGAATCTTTCCTCATTTGGACTGGACCGCGGCATTTTCTATCCGATACGGCAATCTGTTCTACAATCCGTTCCATATGCTTTCTATCGCTTTCCTTTATGGATCTGCCGTTCTGTTCGCGATGCACGGAGGAACAATTCTTGCGGTCAGCCGCTTCGGTGGCGAACGCGAGGTGGAACACATAACCGATCGCGGCACGGCAGCCGAACGCGCTGCCATCTTTCTGGCGCTGGACGATGGGGTTTAACGCCACCTTTGAATCGATCCATCGCTGGGCTTGGTGGTTCGCCGTCCTGACCACGCTGACTGGTGGAATCGGCATCCTGCTTACCGGGACGGTTGTCGATAACTGGTATCTCTGGGGCGTCAAGCACGGAATTGCGCCGCCATATCCACAGATCTTTCCCAATGTCGTAGATCCTTCGACACTGCCGGGCTCGGGAGTAGCGCAATGAACTTCGCCCTTCGCCTCGCGGCTGGTGGTGCCGTTCTGGCCACCGCCGCGGTCATCCTGGTGCAGACAGAACGTCCGCCTATGGACGGTATTCAGCGTGGCTTTCGCGGCGTCGCAATGCAGGAAATCTACAACCCGCGGTTTGTCGCTGAAGAGTTGGCAGCGAACAAGGTCCCGGTTTCGTTGCCCCGACTTCCTGATTCAGGTCCCAAGGCAGGGGCTGTCTACAAGAATGTGAAAGTCCTCGGCGACGAAAGCGTTGGCAACTTCACCCGGTTGATGGCGTCGATCACCACCTGGGTGTCGCCAACGCAAGGTTGCGCGTACTGCCACGATGTCAGCAACATGGCCTCCGATGCGCTGTATACCAAAGTCGTTGCTCGGCGGATGATCCAAATGGTGCAGCACGTCAACAGCGGCTGGAAAGCCCATGTCGCCGAGACCGGCGTCACCTGCTACACGTGTCATCGTGGTCAACCGGTGCCGGCGAATATCTGGTTCAATAACCCCGGGCCGACCCAGGCTGGCGGGCTGGCGCAGACCCCTGCAGGGAAGAACCACCCGACCGCCGTGGCAGGTTATTCGTCCCTGCCCTTCGATCCGTTCACACCTTTCCTTGAAGGCGACAGCAACATCAGAATCGCCTCACAGACCGCACTGCCATCAGGAGATCATCAGTCGATCAAGCAGACCGACTGGACCTACTCGCTGATGATCCATTTTTCCCGATCACTCGGCGTCAACTGCACTTACTGTCACAACTCCAGGGCGTTCACGGACTGGAATCAGAGCACGCCGCAGCGGGTCACCGCGTGGTACGGAATCCGGATGGTACGCGATTTGAACAACAACTATCTGGATCCGCTGCACGCAACATTCCCGCCTGGCCGCCTGGGGCCTGAGGGCGATTCCCCAAAAGTGAATTGCACGACGTGTCATGCCGGAGTTTACAAACCTCTGTTCGGCGTCGGCATGTCGAAGGACTTTCCGGAGTTGACCGTGGCGCACTAGGCAAAATGGCCGCCGCCACGATATCTCCCGGGGACTTCGCTAACCAGGGACTTGGGAGCTAACAGCGCATGGATTCGATGGAGGTCAACAAGGCTATCGCGGCGGTCTTGGTCGCTGGGATAGCCTTTTTTGTGACCGGAACGATCGGCACGATTCTGGTCAATGAACACAGGTTGGAAAAGCCTGCGATCAAGATTGACGTTCCGGAAGCCGCCGCTCCTGCGGGGGCACCTGCGCCTGCGGAACTGCCGCCGATTGCGAACCTTTTGGCTAAGGCCGATTTGGCTGCTGGTGAAAGCTATGCCAGCAAGGTGTGCGCCGCATGCCACACCTTCAATCAAGGCGGGAAAGCAGGCATCGGCCCAAATCTTTACGGCGTCGTGGGCGCATCGCATGGACACATGGAGGGGTTCAATTACTCCACCGCACTAAAAAGCAAGGCTGGTCCATGGACGTTTGATGAATTGAACGAATGGCTACACAAGCCCAGTGCTTATGCGCCCGGCACGCGAATGACATTTGCCGGAATCGCTAACGATCAGGAACGCGCCAATGTGATCGATTACCTGCACACCCTTTCTCCCAATCCGGAACCACTACCGACACCTTCAGCAACACCCGCACCTGCCGCCTCGACGGCTAATAATGCGCCCCTCGCGGCTGGCGGTGGCGCACCGTCAATCGATACGCTCCTTGCATCCGCTGATGCAAAGGTCGGGGAGGAAGATACCAGGAAGCTGGGATGTGTGGCGTGTCACACCTTCAACGAAGGTGGTAAAGCTGGTCTTGGCCCCAACCTCTATGGCGTAGTGGGTGCCCCTCATGGCCATATGGAAGGGTTCAACTATACCGCAGCATTGAAAAGCAAGGCGGGCCCTTGGACATTTGACGAACTGGATACAGTGGTTGACGAAGCCGGCTGCCTATGCACCGGGGACACGCATGACGTTCGTGGGGATACAAAGTCCGAAGGAGAGGGCTGACGTCATTGCCTATCTGCGGACTCTGTCGCCCAATCCAGAACCGCTGCCTGTCAAGTAAGACACGCATATCATGGCCGGGACCAACTCGGCCATGACAGCGCGACGACGCTACGACTCCTTCGGCGCGTAAGCGATGCACCAGCCGTTCGGATCAATCGAGCCAGAGACGATCTTGCAGGCATTCGGAGCCACCCAGTTCACGCACATGCTGCATTTGTTGCCATCTTTCGGAGTCTTTTGATACTGCACCTGGGCTTGTGCAATCTTGTCCTGCGCGCTAGCGCTCAGAGCGACGACGCTGCCCGCCACCGCCAAACCGGCACGCAGAATTTGCCGGCGTGTTCCATAATCTTTAGTCGTCACGTCAATCAACTCCCTTTATTTCGTTGTCCGCATATGGTCGTCATGCGGCTCTCCGCAAGCTGAGCTCCGACCAGATTGTTCCCAGAGCATCCACTAGATAATCAATATCAGCTGTCTGAGTGCATCGGCGATGGCGTAATTCGCAACCGCTCGGTTCCCCGCGGCACGGTTGGATAATTGATCGGCTGCACATAAATCGCGAATTCGTCAAGCAAGCGGTCGCTGATCTGTTTGCACAGCATCGGGATCACCAACCATCACTGGAACGATATGGCTGGGATTGTCGTAGTGTGGCACTCCGATCGTGTTCAGCCGCCTTACGCAGTTTCGCCACCTGCTCCCGCTGACGTGTCCGCTCGGCTGAACTGACCTTGAGATGGCGGATGCTCGTCATTGCGCCAGCCGCCACCGCAGGTGGCAACGCGGTGGTGAAGATAAAGCCCGAGGCGAAGCTGCGCACGAAATCGCATAGTGATGCCGAGCCCGCGATGTAGCCGCCGACAACACCGAACGCTTTGGCCAGCGTGCCCTCGATCACCGTTAGACGATGTGCAACCTGGTCACGTTCGCTGATCCCGCCACCCCGGGGACCGTACAGTCCAACCGCGTGCACTTCATCCAAGTAGGTCATGGCGCCGTATTCCTCTGCCACGTCGCAGATTTCGGCAATAGGTGCAATATCGCCGTCCATCGAATACACTGACTCGAACGCCACCAATTTTGGACGGTCCGGGTCAAGCTGCCCTAGCCGGCGCCTTAGGTCCTCCGGATCATTGTGTTTCCATATGCATTTCTCGGCTCGGCTATGTCGGACACCCTCTATCATCGAGGCGTGATTGGCCTCGTCCGAAAGCACGACACAACCAGGCAACCTGCTTGCCAGCGTGCTAAGCGTTGCCCAGTTCGACATGTATCCCGAGTTAAACAGCAGTGCGGCTTCGGCTCCGTGCAGATCGGCAAGTTCTCGTTCCAGTATAATATGATAATGGTTTGTGCCTGCAATGTTGCGGGTGCCGCCGGCACCGGCACCGCAACGGTCCAACGCTTGGTGCATGGCATTGATCACAGACGGATGCTGGCCCATGCCCAAATAGTCGTTGGAGCACCAGACCGTCACGGGCGCCTTTCCCCGCTCCCTGTGATGGGTAGCATTGGGGAAGTTTCCCGCCTGACGCTCCAGGTCGGCGAACACCCTATAGTTCCCCTCCCGTCTCAGGCTATCGATCTGCTTGCGGAAGAAATTCTCGTAGTTCATGGACGTCCTCCGATCGTTGCCTGTCTAGGCAGTGGTATTTGGCGACGCCGCCGGGCCTTCCTGGTCGTCGCGCGTGAACCCAGGCTCCATTGCCACATGCTGTTCCAGACTTTGGCGGCTGAAATAGGAAGCACAAGGAACCAGTGTTCCAGGATCGCCAGCACCATCATTGTTGTAATTAACGTGTATCCAACCGTCTGAAATGGATCATCGGTCTGCGATAGCGCCTGTTCAGCAATGATGACGGCGGCGATAGTCGACAGCGTAACCGAGAATGGAAACAACATGTTCATGGGCGCACTCCGAAAGAAGCTTCGAATGTGCGAGAGATGCTCTGGAAGGAACTCGGCGTTGAGATTGCTGACGCCGAGGAACACGTTCAATCGAGCACTTTGGTGCATCCACCAGAGAACGACAAAGGTCCAAGTGCCGAAGTGGTTGGGACAACCCCAGGTAATAGCGACGACAAATCCCGCGAGTGCCAACACCGCGAGTTCATGATAAAGACTGGCCTGTATGGCATGGCCGAAATGGCGCCAGCCGCCACAATCATCGTGGCAATGATGCGTGCGTGGTCCGGTTACGAACCCCATGTAGAAGCTGATCTCAAGCCACCCCCAGATGACCACGGCACAGGTAAACGCGCAGTAGGCGCCTGTTACGCTGGTGTCCGTGGCGCTGGCCATCAGTCCGTATAGCGCGGCAACCAGCAATGTCGTGGCGGCGGCCATGCTCCATCTAAAGGTGTATTGTGGAAGTCCGTCCAGAAGCAGGATCAGTCCGGTGCTGAACCACCAGACCAGCAAACCGTGTAGGGCCGGAAAGCCATATTGTGCCATGCTTGCTGCTACCAGGCCGGAGCCATGCGGATTTGGCTTGGCAGTTCATGCCGTTGCGGCCGCATCAGGAACAGGCGGCCAAGTGTCAACGCCGCCGATGCCTTCAAACCTAGACCGCTTCAGGATGCCACCTAACCCATATTGGCCTTTCATGCCTTCGATCTTCTCGTTGATCTGTAACAGCCGTTGCAGTCCGGCAAGGAACGCCGGGTTGTCCACATCGAGAGTGACCGGAAACACCTGCTTGCAGATTTCCGTCGTGATGCGGAACACCTGCATGTCGTATTGCGGTTGGATCCAGAGCCAAGCGCTGCGTGGAAACACCGGGCGGGCATGGTCGCGGACGAACATGGTTGCGAACACAGCCAGGAGGAAAAAGCGGATCCACAGCCGGTTCAACCCTGTTAGGAGTCTGCGGGTTGGCGCGCATGATCAGCGCGAACGCCTCACCATGACGGAATTCGTCATTGCACCATTCCTTGAACCATTTGAAGATCGGATGGAACCGCTTGTCAGGATGGCGTTCCAACTGGCGGAAGATCGAGATGTAGCGTGCGTAGCCGATCTTTTCCGACAGATAGACGGCGTAGAAGATGAACTTCGGCTGGAAGTAGGTGTATTTCTTTACCTTGGTCAGGAAGCTCAGATCCACCCCGACGCCAAAGTCCTTCAGCGTATCGTTGATGAACCCGGCATGCCGAGCTTCGTCTCGGCTCATGTAGGCGAACCAGTCGCGGATGTCAGGGTTCTTCACTCGCTTCTTGATTTCGGCGTACAGGACGCAACCGGAGAACTCTGACGTGACGGAACTGACTAGGAAGTGGATGAATTCCTCGCGCAGGTCGTCTGGCATGGTAGAAAGATCGAGGTCGAAATCTGCATTGCGAACGAAATGGTGCTTGTTGGTGTCGAGGGCAAATTCCGCCATCAGATCGTCCCATTCCGCGCGCACGGGCGCCACGTCCAACTTGTCCATGGCGGCGAAATCGGTGGTGTAAAAGCGCGGGCTCAGCACAGTGTCATGCTGCGCCAGCTTCGTGGTCTCGCTGACAGGTTTCATGTCAACTCCCTCCGCTCGAATCCGACTTCATAGAGTGCCGCGAATTCCCAAAGGCCGGTAAGTTGCGTCCATAGGCGGCCAAATTTACTTGCCCGAAATATGGTTGCCGAACATGTCAATGAAACGCGGTCGCCGAAGCCGATCTGGAACGGCGCACCGTGAACGAGCATCCGATCGCCCGGCTGGATGTCGATCCCTTCCGGGATAGCATGGGCATGAAGGCTTTCCGCGGTTTGCTCGATATCGACCATGCACAGCACTTCGATGCGTTTCATGATCCGGGCCTCAAGGTGAGTAGCTTGGCGAACACTTTTTCGTTGCTAATTCCAAACGCCTCCATTTCAACCCTGCGGCCAGTGGTCGGATCTTCCAGAGTCAATCGCCCATCAGCCCAACCGGTTAGGCGGAATGGAATTTCCTTGTTCGCATCCTCTCGCAATCGCTGACGCGCCAGTCCGCGCATGGTAGCCCGCAGGAATCCATTGGTTTCGGGTTGTATAACGTCGATTGGTCTCGAGACGTTGGCCGCATCGAACACTCCAACGCTGCCATTGGGCTCATCCCGAAACAATAATTCGCGCGCGACGACAAGTTGAGAAGTAGGTGCGCTGTTAGCCGCACCCGTCAGGCGACCTGCAGCAGCAGTCACGATCGACAGCACAATTGCCCCGCCGGCCAAAGCCAAAATGCTACGTGGAAACGGTTCAGCGCTCATGGCATCCTCCGTCAAGCCGTTGCGGCGACATGAGCGCTGGCGCCGGAACTGACAGACACCGGCACGCGCACCGTTGCAGTTTGCGACGCCGATGCCGCGAGCGCCCGCCCCAGGACCTGTGCGACCGAGCAGGCGTCTGGAATGCAGCGCAGCATCGGTTGCGACTGCGTCAGCTTCCACGGGCGGGCATGGGGCCATATCACCAAGTATGCGATTCGCTGGCCCGGCGATAGGGTCAAAGCGATGTCGCCCGAGCCATCGGACCAGACGTGAAGGCCGGCCGATTGGACCATACGGAACGAAATCTGGATCGTAATCGGTAGAGCAATGCCGAAACGCATAACAACTCGTTGCGTGGTTATGGTATAAAGTGTCGTCCTGGCCACAAGCATTGCGAATACTCCGAGCAAGGCGATCGCAATAGCTGCCAACGCGGCAAGTCGGAGCGCGGATACAGCGACATCGGCTGGGGTTAGCCCGGATGACAGCCCGCCCGCGATATCCCAGATAGCTAACGCCACGAAATAAGCCGTTAAGAGCCTGGACTCGCATGGCTCGGCGGGCAAATGTCTTCCACTGCGGTGCACCCTGCCACAGAATTGCTTCTCCCGCTGGCAGACGTGCCGGCAAGCCCGGCACTGGCTCGTAGTCGTGCTCGTTCACAGCAATGGCTCCGCACGGCTTGGCAGGGCGTATAGATGACCACTGGCAAAGTATGCCTGAATCCGGTCCTCTTCGCGCAGTGTCACCTGATCCGGATTGGCGAGGGTCGGTGCGTCAACGAATTGGGAGGATAGGACCGATTTCACAGAAACTCTTCCTGTCGCATCAACTTTCGCCAGCGGCATTGGGACAAGAATGGATTGGCCGACCGCTAGCGTGACTTCCAGATAGCGGATCGTTGTCTCTGCTCGATCGATCCAAAGATCTGAAACGATCCCTCCTACGGCGCCGTCGGCCCCAACTACTTCGTTGCCACGCGGATCCGGGCTCTCTTCATCCAGAAAGTGATCGGTTGCCACTCGTAACGGCGCCAGCCGGTTTTCGGATGTTTCGACCATAAGATCTGGCTTGTCCGCGCGTAAGGCTGATGCCGCGGGACCGGCGCCGGATAGCATGGCGTTGCCGATCGGCTCCATTGGAGCCCCCGGCCACTTTGCGATGGGCGACGCATCACATGAAGGCTCCTGCTGATCCACGCGCGGTGCGGTTACCGCCCCTCCTTGCGGCAGCAGGAAAGTCTTGGGCGCCGGCATAACCGGAAAGCCTTGCAGATACTGACCGGGCTTTTCAGTCACTAGCGGATACCCCTCGCGTTTGTCTTCTTTCCGCAGGTAAAAGATCAAACCGGCGAAAAACAGCCAGAACACGTAAAGTGCGATCTGCGCGACATCGATATAACCTGTGATGGCCCCGGTTTGCATAACATCACCTCTGAAGACTGAGCGGGTGTGCGGATAGTGCGTCGAGCCCGAAGGCTGCCGCCGGCGGACGCCGTACGAGCGGACCAATCGCGATCAAAGTAGCGAAGAGCAACATGATCTCGACGTGATAGACAACGGAATATCCCGTAGCCATGTTGGTCATTGCTTGGCCTAGCGTGCCGTTCATTGCAAGAACCGAGATGCCATCACGGACAAGTCCACCGGCGGCGACCGCCGTGCCCGCTGCAGACGCCTGGACTGCACCCCAAACACCCAATGCGAGACCGATCTGACCATTGCGGGCGGTTCCCATCGCCGCCGTGAGCGTGCAATGGGCGAACAGACCGGCACCGAAACCGATCAGCGCTGTTCCGATAGCGAACAGAATAAGGGAATTCAAAGGCGCAGCGAAGATGACGCAGCTGAATGCCGCCAGCCCTGCCAGTGCGCCAAATGCTGCCAAGCGATAAGCATCCACGCCACGGCCCAGAAGACGGGCCGCAACACCAAAACCGCTGAGGCCACCGGTGGCAAGGAGCGCGCTTAGAATGGTCGTCGTGCCAACGGCGAGATGCAGAACCTGGCCGCCATAAGGTTCCAATAGAATATCCTGCATGCTAAATGCCACAGTGCCCATACCAAGCGCCAACAGGCGTCGTTTCGCATGCGGTTGTTGATTGAACGCTTGCCAGGCTTGCTGGAACGTTGGTTGCAGTCGATCTCGGGCCGTGCGCGATGGGTCACGCGCTTCCTGTTTCCATAATGCTGCAACGTTCAGGATCATAGTCGCCAGCGCGGTGCCCTGGACGACCTGGATTAGTTTTATCTCGGTGAAATTGGCCAGCAAAACGCCATAAGTCAGTGCTCCGCCGACCATGCCGAGCAGGAGCATCATGCACAACAATGCAACGACACGCGGATGGGATTCCGGTGGGGCCAGGTCAGTGGCGAGTGCCAGTCCAACCGTCTGAGTCGTGTGTAAACCAGCACCAATCAGCAGGAAGGCTAAGCCGGCACCAATATGACCAAAAATTGGTGGTCCGTTGGTATCGCCGGACAGCACGATCAACGCGAACGGCATGATCGCCAGACCGCCAAACTGCAGCAGAGTGCCCATCCATATATAGGGGACACGACGCCAGCCAAGGACGGATTTGTGCGTGTCAGAACGAAAGCCAATCAGAGCGCGAAACGGCGCGAAAACCAATGGAAGTGAAATCATCACCGCTACAAGCCAGGCTGGCACGCCAAGTTCAACGATCATGACTCGGTTGAGCGTGCCCACAGTAGCACCACGGCCAAGCCCACCGAGACCTGAAAAAGCGAAAGACGCAGTAAGCGGCCCAATGGCAGTTCGGGCGTTGCAGCGTCAGCGAACGGAAGGAATCTCGTGCCGATATGCGTCCAGCCCCGCGCGAATTTTTGTCCCGAGGCGCTCATTGCCGCACGATCTCAAGCGCCTGGGAAATATAGAAACCGCGGGCCACCCGATGGGTTCGGTTCGCATGTCCACTCGGCACTCGGACCTCGACAAGGCGCATGATCGTGCGTGGATCGACCGGCTCGATCGCCGGCGCGCGGTCGCCGCGTGGGAACCGACGGCCAATGGCGTGCATGACGCTTAGCGCCGGCGTACGTGGCGCGAAGGTGAACAGCATTGAATGTGCCGTGCGCTCGCCAAGCCGTCCAATACGCGAACGGTATCCATCGGTCGGTAATGGATCAGCGAGTCCATCGCTACCACGTAGTCGAACCGACCCAACGCTGGATCAAGCATATCGCCGACGCGAAAATCGATGTGGCCGCCATCCACCATGCGGGGCAGACGTTCCCTCGCCAGGGCAACCAGGGTAGGCGAAAGATCAATTGCCACGACATGCGCACCTCGCTGTGCTGCTTCAACTGCCAGCGCGCCGGTTCCGCAACCGGCGTCGAGGACGCGGATACCGTGCAGATCTTCCGGCAGCCAGCTCAGCAGGGTGCGGCGCATCTCGTTTCGTGCCTGCTCTCACCGTGGCTCGGATGCGTTGACCGGCGCGTCGGACGTCAGGCGCTTCCAGGCATCGATCGCGGTGCGATCGAAATATTGCAGTAATTCGCCGCGGCGGGCCGCGTAGGTCAGTGTTGGCATCAGTCAAATCCCAGCAGATCGAAGATATCACGATCCTTCATCGATCGGGTTTCGAGCGCCTTCTGTTCCTGCCAACAATGCGGCCGCCAAGCGCAGATATTCATTCTGCACAGCGACGATTTCCGGCGTCGGGTCCATCTCGAACAGCGTCGATTTCTTCAGCCGAGAGCGGCGGATAACGTCCAGATCAGGGAAATGCGCTAGCGTCTTCAGACCAGTGCGCTCGTTGTATTTGTCGATCTGATCAGTCGCGGCACTGCGGTTGACGATGACGCCGCCCAGCCGACTTCATAATTGCGCGCCTTGGCCTGGATCGCGGCGACGATGCGGTTCATCGCGAAGATCGAGTCGAAGTCGTTCGCCGCAACGATCAACGCCCGTCCCGCATGCTGCAGCGGTGACGCGAAGCCGCCACAAACCACGTCGCCCAGGACGTCGAAGATCACCACATCGGTGTCTTCCAGCAGGTGATGTTCTTTCAGCAGCTTCACCGTCTGTCCGACGACATAGCCGCCGCAGCCCGTGCCCGCCGGCGGACCGCCGGCCTCGACGCACATGACGCCGTTGTAGCCCTGATAGACGAAGTCTTCGATCCGAAGTTCTTCGGAATGGAAGTCCACCGTCTCCAGGATGTCGATGACGGTCGGCACCAGCCGCTTGGTCAGTGTAAATGTGGAGTCGTGCTTCGGATCACAGCCGATCTGCAGCACCCGCTTGCCCAGCTTGGAGAACGCGACGGACAGGTTCGACGAAGTCGTGCTTTTGCCGATGCCGCCTTTGCCATAGACGGCGAAAACCTGGGCGTTGCCGATTTTCAGGTCAGGCTGCATCTGCACCTGCACACTGCCCTCGCCGTCGCCGCGTGCCGGAATCCGCCTGATGACCGTCATGCTGCTGCCTCCAGACCAACGCCTTCGAGGCGGTCTTCAAGTTCTTCGCCTGCGCGCTGCAACGCTTCCCGCATCGCATCGCCGGGCGACCAGTAGTTTCGTTCGTGCGCTTCGATCAGCCGGTTGGCGATCTTCACCGATGCGGTTGGGTTCAATGCCGCCAGCCGCTCCCGCATCGCCGGATCCAGCACGAAGGTCTCCGACAGCTTCTCGTAGACCCAGGGCTGGACTTCGCCGGTTGTCGCCGACCAGCCAAGGGTGTTGGTGACATGGGCTTCGAT
This sequence comes from uncultured Alphaproteobacteria bacterium, assembly GCA_963790515.1. Taxonomy (GTDB): domain Bacteria; phylum Pseudomonadota; class Alphaproteobacteria; order Acetobacterales; family Acetobacteraceae; genus Rhodopila. Next base: position 285,407 of record CAWBPF010000045.1, read on the forward strand.
TTCCCGCACGCCTTCATAGCCGTGCGCCAGCAGCGCCTCGTACCATTTCGGATTCAGCGCGCGCGTGCGGGTTTCCAGCGCGACCTGTTCGGAGATCGTGCGGATCGTTGCCGTCGCCGCGGGTCTGGTCGCCGATATAAACCGCGGCCGCGATACCGCCCCGCGCCCGCCGCACCGCTCGGCTTATGCCAGCCAAGCGTATCGAAATAATGGTCGACAGTGGTGACGCCCATCTCCAAGGAATTCGAGATTCTGATAGGTCACATCGACTTGCGCCAGTGCATGCGACAGAACCGCGTCATGGCGTCGTGGCGTCCGGAAACACCGTAAGCAAAACCCTTGCGCTTCAGGTACGCGTCGGCGAGTTCGTCTTCGTCGTTCCAGGTCCCGCTGCCGATCGAGTTGGTTGACGTTGGCACCATAGGCGCCGTCGGCATTGCCAAAGACCCGCAGCGCCGCATCCTCGATCGAGCCGCCATGTTCTGCCTGGAAAGCCAAGGCATGCATGCGAACGAAATTCTGTTCGACCGGTTCGTCGGCGGTAGCGGCCAGCAATGCCGCCTCCGCTAGAAGTTTGGTCTGCAACGGCAGCAGATCACGGAAAATCCCGGACAAGGTGGCGACGACATCGATACGCGGCCGGCCCAAGGTTTCCAGCGGCATCAGCACGGCGCCGGCTACGCGTGCCATAACTGTCGCAACGCGGTTCGGCCCCAATCAGCCATAGCGCCTGAGCGATCGGCCCGCCCTCGGTCTTCAGATTATCGGTGCCCCACAGCACCATCGCTACAGTCTCAGGCAGTGACGCCGTTATCGGCCTGGTGACGTGCCAACAACCGGTCGGCCTGGCGTGCTCCATCGCGGACCGCGAAGGCACTCGGGATACGGAACGGATCGAAACCGTGCAGATTACGACCTGTCGGTAGGATCTCCGTCGTGCGCAACAAATCGCCGCCTGGTGCGGGACGGATGTAGCCAGCATCCAACGCATGAATGATGTGCCGGAATTTCGTGAGTCGACCGCTAGCAATCCGTCCAGACGGTCGCGTTCGGCGGCATCCGTGACGCCTGCGGCGTCAAGCATGGAAACGCGCTGATCTTCGGTCAAAGCCTTCACCAACCACATGCAGGCCATGCGGGATCAGCGTGTATTCCAGCTCGAGCAGTGCAGCCGGTCAAGCGGTTGGTGTCAGCCGCCGCGAGGTTGACAGCTTCGGCCTGTGCCTGGATCAGTGTCACCAGCGAAGCCTGTTGAACGGGATCGGCATCAGGCGGCAGCGCACGCCATCGGTCCAGTGACGCCTTTAGATCCAACAGCCCTCGATACAGGCCCGCGTGAGCCACAGGTGGTGTCAAATAGCTGATCAGCGATGCGCCCGCACGCCGCTTGGCAATCATGCCCTCGGACGGGTTATTGGATGCGTACAGATAGAAATTCGGCAGATCGCCGATCAACCGATCAGGCCAACATTCGCCCGACATCCCAGCCTGTTTGCCGGGCATGAACTCCAATGCTCCGTGCGTGCCGAAGTGCAGCACCGCATCGGCTCCGAACTCCTGGCTGATCCAACGATAGAAGGCGCAGAATGCATGAGTTGGCGCAAAGCCGCGCTCAAACAGCAGGCGCATCGGATCGCCCTCATATCCGAACGCCGGCTGGATACCGACAAAAACGTTGCCGAACCGTTCGCCAAGCACAAACAGCGACGCTCCATCTGTCTGCACCCGACCTGGCGCAACACCCCATTGCGCCTCTATTTCGTGAAGCCAACGCTGCTGCCGCACATGCTCGTCAGCCGATACCCGAGCGGCTACATTTGCATTGGCACCAAACAATGCAGCATTGCCACCTAAGAGTTGATTTCGCAGGGCGTCGACATTGGGCGGGACTTCGACAGTATACCCAGCGTCTTTCATGCCGCGCAGTGTATTCAGCAGCGAGGCGAAAGACTGACTAGATACGCCGCCGTACCAACCGTCCCGGCGTTGGGTGGGAAGTTGAAAAGGACGACGGCAATTTTTCGATCCGCACGCGCCTTCCGGCGCAGTGCGACCATACGCGCGACGCGGGCGGCGAGCATTGAGGTTCGTTCGGCATGAGGAACCATATCCCGGCGCCTACCGTCGCCGGCGGCGATCGAGCGTCCGCCGAACGTCATTGGGCAGATCGCGCCGTCCAGCTCGGGGATCGCCACCATCATTGTGGCTTCGACTGGCAAGAGACCGCGGGCATCAGCCGTCCATTGCTCCAGCGTTTGGAATTCGACCGGATGCGCGGCGATATAGGGAACGTCCAGTTCGGCCAGCAATTCTTCAGCTGCCCTGGCATCGTTGTAGGCAGGTCCCCCGACGAGGCTGAAGCCCGTCAACGACACAACCGCATCCACGCTTGGCCGACCGTCGCGCATGAAGTAATGCCGTATCGCCTCGCGCTGATCCAATCCGCTGGCGAAGGCGGGGATCACGTCGAGCCCTTTCGCCTCCAACGCTTCAATTACACCATCGTAATGGGCGGCGTTGCTGGAGAGCGCATAGGACCGCAGCAGCAGCACCCCGACCCGCCCATTCCGACGCGTCGAGGGAAGCTGATCGAGACGCTCAACGATCCGGCCGACGGCCCGTGGATGGTAGAGGCCAACCTCCGGGTAATCCACGGGCGGAGGAACGTGCAGCGATCCTGCCAGATGCGCACGGTCGCCCGCGGCGTAACGCCCCACCAGTAGACGCACCATACCGCCAAGGTTTTCTTCGGAGCCAGCCAGCCAGTACTGCAATGCCATGAAATACGCCCGCACATCCTGGGCCGTGCCCGGAATGAACCGGAGCAGCTTCGGAAGTTGTCGGAGCATCTTCAACTGGCCACGCGCATTCGATCCAGTGCCGCTCTTGCCTCGCATCCGTTTCAGCCAGGCAATGGCCCCCGTGGCCTCCGTTGACATGTTGAATTTTCCGACACGGGTCAGCTTTACCACTTCGCCTGCAGACAACATGCAAATCATTGCATCGCAATGCTCTCGGCGAGCCGCCAGGGCAGGCAACACGGCTCGGATATGGTCATCCAGGAAAAGCATTGTTGCGATGACAATATCTGCGTTGGCGATATCAGCGTGACACGCTTCCAAGGCCGGCGGACAACTACTCCATTCATCGGCGGCATGCATCGTCACTTCCAGGCCAGGCAGATCACGCTTCAGGATTTTCTCAGCGCGTGCGAGTGCTCCGCTGAGGTGACTGTCCATTGTCACCACGACAACCCGTACCCGCGTCAAGTCAGCGGCCGAAATAGGCTTTCGCATCGTACAGTGTTTCCAAGGTGATATCGGTCAAGCCATGATCCAGCGCGAAACGTTCAGTGTTACGACGCGCCTTACCCCGGACAAAAAACGGAATCTTTTTCAGTTCTTTTTCCGCGGCACTGTCCCAGTTCAGATTGCGGTCAGCCTCCAATACGCGACCCGCTTCACCCAGATGCGAGGCTCCAGCTTCGTCGTGGAACTCAGGGTCTTCGCGGAACATGCCCAACAAATGTTCTTCCAAGCCCATCATCAACGGGTGCACCCAGGTGTCGAAGATTACGTTCGCACCTTCAAATCCCATCTGCGGTGAAAAGCGTGCGGGGAAGTCTTGCACGTGGACCGGGGCGGAGATCACAGCGCAGGGAATGCCAAGTCGCTTGGCGATATGCCGCTCCATCTGCGTACCAAGAACGAGTTCCGGTTGCAGGGCGGCGATCTTCGCTTCGACTTCAAGATAATCATCCGTGATGGTCGCCTCGATATCGTACCGGGTAGCCGTCTCCCGCACCTCCCGGGCAAATTCTCGAGAGTAGGTGCCTAGGCCCACCACTGTGAAACCGAGTTCTTCTGAAGCAATCCGGGCAGCTGCGACCGCGTGCGTGGCATCGGCGAAGATGAAAACACGTTTTCCGGTCAGGTATGTCGAATTGACCGATCGCGAATACCATGGGAGCCGCGATTCAACCGTATTCCCGGCATCGACTCCTGCCAGCGCCGCCACTTCCGCAATGAATTCGCGTGTCGCCCCAACCCCGATCGGCACAGTCTTCACCATCGGCTGGCCGAATTGTCGTGAAAGCCACGACGCCGCCTGCATTCCTGTCTCAGGATACAGCACGATGTTGAACGATGCGTTCCCTAGCCGTGTCAGGTCAGCCGGTGTTGCACCCAACGGTGCGACGACGTTGACCGCCACGCCAAGACGATCCAGTATGCGAACGACCTCGGTCACGTCGTCCCGGTGCCGGAACCCAAGCGCCGTCGGTCCTAAGATATTGCAAAGCGCCCGTGCAGTGGGTTCGCGCTTGACTGCAAACGTTCGCACCAACTGATAGAAGGTCTCAGCCGAGCCCCAGTTTTCCTTCTTCTGATATGCTGGTAGCTCAACCGCCACCACCGGGACCGGTAGGTCCAGTGCCCGCGCTAGACCGCCCGGATCATCCTGGATCAACTCTGCCGTACAGGACGCGCCAACGAGCAAGGCCTGAGGCTTAAACCGCTCATAGGCTTCGCGCGCTGCGTTCTTGAAAAGCGCCGCGGTGTCCCCGCCGAGATCGCGGGCCTGGAACGTGGTATAGGTCACCGGCGGCCGTTTCGACTGCCGTTCGATCATGGTGAACAGCAAGTCTGCGTAGGTGTCGCCTTGGGGCGCGTGTAGGACGTAATGCAGCCCTTCCATTGCGGCTGCGACCCGCATCGCACCGACATGGGGGGGACCTTCATATGTCCAAAGCGTGAGTTTCATCGCACTACACTGCTAGCCGCGTGCGCCGCGACAGTGGGCGGGCGAACAATTCCGCCAGGTCCCCAGCCTGGTCGTAACCCTGCACGGGCGCGAACAGCAGTTCGATCGACCATTTCGTTGTCAGACCTTCTGCTTCCAGCGGGTTTGCCAGTCCCAAACCACAAACAACCAGATCCGGTTGGGCGGCTCGGCAACGATCCAGCTGGCGTTCGACATCCTGCCCCTCGCTCAGCACGATGGACTCCGGAAGCAGCGCCAGTTCTTCCGCCAGATGTTGCCGGTGCAGGTACGGCGTGCCTGCTTCGATTACCTCCATCGACAACTCACGCGACACAAAGCGGGCAAGCGGGATCTCCAACTGAGAATCGGGGAAAAAGAACATTCGCTTGCCTGCAAGGTCCGCACGATAACGTGCAACCGCCCGCCGCCCGCGATCCTGTGCCATTGCGGTTGCGGCACGGAAGGTTGCCATGCCCACATTGAAGGCGTCAGCAGCTGCCTGCAGCCAAAACGTGGTTCCCTCGACGCCCAGCGGAAAGGGTGCCGCGATCCGCCGCGCCCCGCGCTCTTCCAATGCCCGCGCCGTGTTGGCCAGGAACGGCTGTGCGCAGCAGGAACCGCGTTCCCTGCCCCACAGAAGGCAATTCAGCGGCCCTGCGAGGCGGCAGGAACCGGACGTTTTCGATACCTAACGCTGAAAACAACCGGGTGAATTGGTCTTCGACGACGTCCGCCAACGCGCCAACCACTAGTAGGCCGGGTGCCTGGCTCGTCGGCATCACCGGCACCAGCGACTCCAAGCAGGCGTCTTCGCCTTGGGTAAAAGTCGTTTCGATACCGCTGCCTGAATAGTTCAGTACCCGTACATCTGGACCAAAGCGCCGCCCCAGACGCACGGCGGCGCGAGACAGATCCAACTTGATGACCTCAGATGGGCAAGATCCAACCAGAAATAGCAATTTGATTTCTGGCCGTCGTTGCAGAAGTTGGGTGACGACCGCATCCAGCTCATCATTTGCATCCGCAAGTCCGGCCAAGTCACGGTCATCGATGATCGCCGTAGCGAACCGTGGCTCAGCGAATATCATTACGCCAGCGGCTGATTGAATAAGGTGCGCGCAAGTACGCGATCCCACCACCAGAAAGAACGCATCTTGAATTTTGCGGTGCAACCAAATGATTCCGGTCAAGCCACAGAACACTTCCCTCTGACCGCGTTCATGAAGGATTGATCGATCGCGCACTTCCGGTGGGCGTCTCACGGTAACCGCGCTCATGACGCATGACCCACAAGGCCAGCGCCCTGCCACACATCGTCCTGACGCCTGGCGGCACGCAATTTCAAGACAAATTGTGTCGCATTCACGACGTAGGAAGCATAGGCCGCCAAAGCCAGCCATATCTGCCGTTCCGCATCAACTGCGCCGGAGAACAACGCAACGAGGTAAGTTGTGTGCAATGCCAGAACCAGCATGCTGACCACATCTTCCCAAAAGAATGCTGGTGCAAACAGGTAGCGCCCAAATACATCGCGCTCCCAGATCGATCCCGTCACCATAATAATGTATAGCACCAAGGTCTTCACAACGATTGAAGCCGTCGTGATGCCAAGTCCGTTGCCGGTAGCGATGTAACGCAACACCAAGGCTAGACTGATTATAAAAACCAGGAACTGCAGCGGCGCGAGTATGCCTTGCACCAAGGTCCATCTTGACTGATCTCGGCGCCGGCGTTCCTCCGGTGTATAAAGCGGTCGGCGACGCGGCACGGACGGCCGCAGCGCACCCGTCCCGTGACGTCCAGCGACTGCACCCCACGGGCAACAGTCAGCGGCGCCAACGGCTCTATCGAGCCAATCAAACGTAAACATGGATTGACAAATCGAAGTATAGGCTGTCCGCTTCGTCTCTGGTCGGCGACAACACGCCGCCAACGTCGGGAGCTCCCGGCGCTAATAACAACTCGCTTGGTGCTTCTGTGGCCAGATGAATTCTCACCCTGCCCTCCCTTCCACGTCATGCGACCTTGAATGGGAGCGTAGGATTGGGTCAGAGAAACTGTCAAGGACATTATACGTAAATGATCGTTGACACCTATTGGCTGACGGAGTGGACTGATGATGGGGAGAGGCAAGGATGGTCGTCTTCGTCAAACAAGTCGTCGATAGCCAGGAGTGGTGTGGCAGCACTGCCCAGTTCATGGACAGTGAGCGGTTGCCGCCATTCAATCGGCAGGGAGACCTCGCCACGTTGACAACGCGGTGCCTACCAAAAAGCCGGCGAGCCGCGTTACTTACCAAAGTGGTCGCGACAGAAATCCTACCGCGCCTGGCTCAGGTGAGACGAGGCCTGGGCCACACAAACAAATCACATTCTACGACAACAGAGATTGACACACTGGAACTTGTCCGCCTGCTGCTCAATCAGGACGACGTCGACGTCACCGCATTCATCGAATCGCTGCGCCTGCGTGGCACCAGCGCCGGCGCCCTTTATATCGGCATCCTGCCTGACGCAGCACGCTACCTCGGTGAAATGTGGTTAGCTGATCGTTGTGACTTCGTTCAGGTCACCATCGGCCTTGGACGATTGCAGCAGGTGGCGCGCCATTTGTCCACTAGCTTCCAGGCCGAAACAATACATCCCGCAGTCACAGCCAGCATCGTTTTGCTCCCGGCGCCGGGTGAGCAGCACACGTTTGGACTGCTGATTCTAAGTGAATTCTTCCACCGGGCTGGGTGGTGACGTCGCGGGGGGCCCTGTGTCGAAAGACTTCGATGCCTCCGCGATGGTCCGGCAAACCTGGTTCGACGTCGCGGGATTCTCGATCGGATCAGAAGAGCGCGTTGAGGCCCTGGCCCAAACCATCGGACAAATTCGGCGTGCCTCGCGGAACCCGGCTCTTGCCATCATGGTCGGCGGACCCTTGTTCCTGGCGCGGCCAGGCTTGGGAGCGCAGGTTGGCGCCGACATGACGGCCGAAGATGCGCCCGGCGCAGTTCAGCAGGCAAACGAGTTAATCAAGACAAGGGTTGCGGCCAACTAACCCATGACGGCGAAACGTCGTGACTGAAACTGGGGGAAGCAGACTGAATGTTCATAAATCGGGACAGCGCTGATCATGAAGGCTTTCAGATCCCCAAAAACCACGCTGGGAGACCTCGACGCCGATGCCGCAGCGGCCCTGATAGCGTCCGCTGTCGATATCGCCCTCATACTTGATGAAGCCGGCATAATCCGCGACGTGGCAATCACCGCGCCGGATCTGGAGGAAGACCTGCAGGGCCACGCTCGCTGGGTGGGAAAACGCTGGGCCGAAACTGTCGCCGAAGAAAGCCGCCCAAAGGCAGAAGCACTGATCGCGGAAGCGCTGTCGCGGCAGGAACCGCGATGGCGACACCTCAACCATCCCTCGTCGTCGGGTACTGACGTGCCGATCCTCTACGCTGTCGTTCAGGCCGGTACGCCGGGACGAATCGTCGCTTTTGGGCGCAACCTGCGAACGGTTTCCGCCTTGCAACGGCGCTTGGTCGACGCACAGCAATCGATGGAGCGCGACTATGCCCGCATACGTCATATCGAAACCCGGTACCGCCTGCTGTTTGAAATGGCGCCGGATGCTGTTCTGATCGTCGATGGTAGTAGCCAGCGAGTGTTGGACAGCAATCCCGCCGCACGCCGCATGTTCGGCGACACGCCCGGGCGCGGTTCCACTGCGCGAATCGGGCGCCTGTTCACCGATGACACGGCGCGGTCGGTCGAATTCCTGCTGGCCGGAGTGATGGCATCAGGCCGGGCGGACGACGTCCGCGCACGACTCGTGAGCGGCGAGCAAGACGTTACGGTGTCAGCTTCGCTGTTTCGTGACGAAAATGGCGTTTCCTGCCTAGTGCGCATTGCCGCGCCGCAAGCCGGCGAAGAGGGGACGGTTGTGACCAAGCTCAAGACGAAATTACTGAAGTTGATGGAAAGCGCACCGGATGCTTTCGTCGTCACCGGCATCGATGGGCGGGTAATGACCGCCAACGCGTCATTCCTACAATTGACGCAAATGCCAAACGAAGAACGCACCCAGGGCGAACCGCTGGATCGGTGGCTCGGGCGCACCGGGGTAGACCTGGACGTCTTGCGCGCCAATCTACGCCAGCACGGCTCGATCAGGTTGTTCGCCACAATGCTGCGTGGCGAGCTCGGCGAGGAGCTGGACGTCGAGGTGTCCGCCGTAACCGTAATGAACGGCGGCCAGCCATGCTACGGTTTCACTATCCGCGACGTGAGCAGGCGCCTGCAAACCGAGCAGCGTCCGGATCGTCGACTGCCCGCCTCATTCGAACATATGACAGAGCTGATTGGCCGCGTGACGCTCAAGGACATGGTCCGGGAAGCGACCGACGTCATCGAGCGGCTGTGCATCGAGGCCGCACTTGAACTGACCGGCGACAATCGCGCTTCAGCGGCCGAGATGCTCGGGCTAAGCCGGCAAAGCCTCTACATCAAGCTCCGCCGCTACGGGCTGGGGCCGCTGGCACCGGAAGGGGCAGATTAGACGATGATAACGCTGGAAAGGACATCGGAGGGCACCGGGCAGCCAAGGCCTCGAGAAGCGAACAATGTTGCGCGCCCCGGCTCGGTCGGCGCGATGGTCGAGTTACTGAAACCCATCACTTGGTTCGCCCCGATGTGGGCCTATGGATGCGGCGTGGTCTCGTCCGGGCTGCCCGTCCGAGACCGCTGGGGCGTCGTGATATTGGGCATCATCCTGGCTGGTCCCTTGGTCTGCGGCACCAGCCAGGCGGTCAATGATTGGTTCGATCGACATGTAGACGCAATCAATGAGCCAAACCGGCCGATCCCGTCCGGTCGGGTACCGGGACGGCGGGGATTGTACCTCGCAATCGGCTGGACTGTCTTGTCACTGCTGATCGCGGCAGCCCTCGGGCCCTGGGGATTCGGCGCCGCGGTGGTGGGGCTTGCTCTGGCTTGGGCATACAGCGCCCCGCCGCTGCGGCTGAAGCAGAATGGCTGGTGGGGCAATGCCGCCTGTGCCGCATGCTATGAAGGTCTGCCCTGGATCACTGGCGCTGCGGTAATGGCGGCCACTCGGCCCGACTGGCACGTCTTGGTCATGGCCGGCCTGTACAGCGCTGGTGCCCACGGCATCATGACACTGAACGACTTCAAGTCGGTGGAAGGCGACCGTCAGACGGGCATTTTTTCGTTGCCCGTTTTGCTAGGGGTTGAAAACGCTGGCAAAGTTGCGTGCCTGGCCATGGCTGTGCCCCAGCTTGTAGTCGTCGCGCTGCTAGTGCATTGGGGCTTCCCGATCCTCGGCAGTGTGGTGGCCGCCCTGCTCCTGGTCCAGTTGCTGCTAATGGCGCGGCTGCTGCAGAACCCGAAAGAACGTGCCCCGTGGTACAACGCCACCGGCACCAGCCTTTATGTAATTGGCATGCTGGTGACTGCCTTCGCGCTGCGCCCGCTGCTGGCGGGAGGATAATCCAATGCTCGAAACATATGACGCTGTTGTCGTCGGTGGCGGTCCATGTGGGGCCACGGCCGCTGCCGAACTCGCGCGCCACGGCCGGTCCGTGCTGTTGCTGGATCGCGACGGCCGCATCAAGCCATGCGGTGGTGCCATTCCACCCGTGCTGATCCGCGACTTCGGCATTCCCGACCATCTGCTTGCCGCCCGCGTCACATCCGCCCGCATGATCGCGCCATCTTCGCGTGAGGTCGACATGCCGATCGATGGCGGGTTTGTCGGCATGGTGGACCGCGAGGTATTCGACGAATGGCTGCGCAACCGCGCAGCAGCGAACGGCGCCGAGCGCCGAACCGGAACATTCACGGAAATCACCCGGGACGCAGACGGCACTGCTGTTGTCCATTTCCGCCGCAAGGGCGACGACAAATCGGTCCCGACCGCACAGGTTCGGGCACGCGTGGTAGTCGGCGCAGACGGAGCGAAATCATCTGTTGCAGCACAATGCATCAAGGGTGCCGACCAAGTACCGCATGTTTTCGCGTATCACGAAATCGTGCGCTTTCCGACCCAAGGCTTCGACGGCACGCGTTGTGACGTCTATTATCAGGGCCGCCTTTCTCCCGATTTTTACGGCTGGGTTTTTCCGCACGGCGACACCGCGAGTATAGGCAGCGGGTCGATGCACAAAGGCTTCTCCCTGCGCCAGTCCGTGAGTGCCTTGCGCAAAACGGCCGGCTTGGCCGATACGGAAACTATACGACGAGAAGGTGCACCTATCCCGTTGCGGCCGATGCGGCGCTGGGACAACGGCCGGGACGTCATCGTCGCGGGCGATGCAGCCGGGGTCGTCGCCCCGGCGTCCGGCGAGGGGATCTACTATGCCATGGAAGCAGGTCGCTTGGCAGCGGATGCCGCAAATGTCTTCTGCACGACCGGCGATGCCCGGGCGCTGCGAACCGCTCGTCGGCGCTTCATGCAGGCGCACGGACGAGTTTTTTGGGTGCTACGCATGATGCAGTGGTTCTGGTATTCCAGTGACAAACGGCGGGAGCGATTCGTCAGCATCTGCCGTGACCCTGATGTACAGCGGCTGACCTGGAACTCGTACATGAATAAGCGACTGACCCGAACCAACCCGACCGCACACATCCGAATTTTCTTCAAAGATGTCGCCCATCTTTTAGGTCTAGTACAGGCGTGACGGCTGACATTGTTTTGCCGGTCCTCTGGGGCATTGTGGTCGCTGGCGCTGGTGCTTGGTTGACTGAGCTTTCGCCTTGGTACCGAGCTTTGAGAAAGCCGTCCTGGCAGCCGCCCGACTGGCTTTTTGGACCAGCCTGGACGCTGATCCTGGCGTTGGCGTCTCTGGCTGCTTACATCGCCTGGCAGAACGCCCCGGATGCCAGAAGCCGTTTCCTTATCGTCGTGTTGTTCTGCACCAATGGCATTCTGAACGTCCTATGGAGCCCCCTGTTCTTCAGGTGGCATCGGCCCGACTGGGCGTTGATCGAGGTGCCGTTCCTATGGCTGTCGATCCTGGCGCCGATCGTTCTGCTAGCCCCGCTGTCTCGAACAGCCTCTCTGCTGCTGGTCCCGTACCTGGCTTGGGTTTCCTTCGCGACCGTGCTCAATCTGGCGATCGTGCGCCTTAACAGCCCGTTCGGGACTCCCTAGGCCGACAAGGTGGTGCGCCCTATTGTAATCACGCCCTATGCCAATCCCCTGTCGATCGACAGCCGCACCAGATCGGCGGTCCGCGTAACACCAAGTTTCGCCTTGATCTGGCTGCATGTGTTGGCCACTGTTTTGTAGCTGACACCCAGGGCATCGGCGATATTTGAAAGGCCCTGGCCGTCCCCCAATAGCCGCATGATCTCAAGGTCGCGCTCGGTCAACTGTTCCATCACACTGCCGGTTTCGGACGCCCGCAGCGCCAGCATCTGGGCGATTTCAGCCTCAACATAGCGCCCGCCTTCTGCCACACGACGCACAGCGTCCAGCAGCTCTTCGGGCGAGGCATTCTTACTCAGATAGCCGGCAGCTCCGGCCCGCAGCGCCCGAGTCGCATAAAGCGCCTCCGCGTGCATGCTCAGCACCATCACACGGGCCTCCGGATACTCCGCCAGAACGCGCCGGAGCAATTCCAACCCGCCCAACCCGGGCATATTGAGGTCGAGCAAAATCAGCCCCGGCCGCTCCCCGCGGATCATCGCCAGCGCCTCCCGCCCTGTTGCCGCCTCGATGATCTGAACGCCCGGGATTGCGGCAAACAACCGTCGCAGCCCGGAGCGGACAATGGCATGGTCATCGACAAGCAGAACCTTCACGCTGCCTCCATGACGGATGCGCAAGGGAGTCTGGCGGTCACAACCAGCCCCTTGCCATTGTCGTCTGGGCCAACGTGCAGTGTTCCGTTCAACCCTTCAACACGTTCCCGCATCCCCTTGATGCCAAATCCGGGTACACCGGAGGCTGCCAAGCCGACCCCGTCATCGGCAATTCGGACGATGATTCCACCCGCCTCCATGGCACCAATTACGATCGCGATCCGTCGCGGGTGACCATGCCGAACCGCGTTGCTCAGCCCTTCCTGCACAACGCGATAGATCGCCGCCAGCGCCGCGTCGCTAATCCCATCCTCATCGACCGCAAAATCGAGCGTGAAATCAGTCGCTGGCTGCCGTGCGCGCCAAAAAGCAACCAATGTTTCAAGTGCCGGGGCCAGCCCAGCCTCCGTAGAACTCGCCGGGCGCAGGCGATGCAGCATGGCACGGACATGCCGCTGCATATGACCCACTGAATCTCGGATGGCGCGGGCACGCTCCGCCACCTCGGTGATGTGACCAGACAGCGCCGCCCGTTCGATCGACGCGGTGTCCAGGCTGACCGCGAACAGGAACGACCCGACCTCATCGTGCAGATCGCGCGCAAGGTCGGTCCGCTCCTCCTCCTGCAACGTCAGCAATTGCTCGTTGAGCCGGAGGTTGCGAGCTTGCGCGGCGTCCAACCGCTCCGCCATCGTATTGAACCCATGGGCCAGCCGCGAGAGTTCAGGAGGGCCAGTCTGCTCCACTCGGTACCGTGTATTCCCCCGAACCCAATAAGGCGAGTGCCGCGGACAGTCGGTCAAGCGGGCGCAATGCGCGTCCAACGACCAGGCCGATCAGCACGACACTCAGTCCGCAGGACAGTCCAACCACGACAAAATCGTCGCGAAGCTGCGTCCATACCTCGCCGATTTCGTTGCGTGGATCCGGCTCCAGCGTCACCTCACGACCCAGGCTCACGTCAAACCGCTCGGGCGTAAGCGAAGGCGCTAGTATTAGGATGAACCAGCCAGGAACGTCCGGTGTCAAGCGCGGCATTGCCGAAGCCATCAGCAGACGCCCAGCTACGTCACGCAGCACCGCGCGTACATGGCGGTCACCGTCGAAGGTTCGCACCAGCCGACGAAGTTCGTCTTCGGGGTCGCGTGTTTCAGACAATCCAACGATACCGTTGCGCAGAGTCTGTCCTCCCACCGCGAGCGCCGCCTGCATCTCGGTTCGCACCGACTGCACGGCGTGCCAGCCCGCGGCCGCACCGCCAACGCACACGCTTACCAACAGTACAAACAGGATGGAGGTGATCAACCGGACGCGAAGTGACATGATCGAAAATGTTACTCCACCCGCGCATAGTAGCCGAAACACAGTCGCGCGCGAAGATCGGGAAGTTTTCCCGGCGTATTCGGGAACCCGCGCCATAGGCGAAACACAACCGATCACGCGATAATCCCTGCAACGATCAATAAGAGCAGGAGGATTCGTCGATGGCGACACGCCCGCAACCCGACGTGCGCCACTCCAACATGCCACGCCATATCTGCAAATTATCCGCTCTCGCCACGCTAGTGCTGACATGCGGGGCCGCGCGGGCACAGCAGGCGCCAACCGATACGACCGAACCCGTCACCGTGCCGCCGGTCGTAATCATTGGCACCTCCCCCCTGCTGGGCTCCGGCGTCGACCGGGACACCGTGCCGGCCGCGACCAACGTGCTGAAAAGCAGCGATCTCAGCCGTGACGGAACTACCACCCCGGATGCAGTGCGCGCCCTGAACGAGCAGGTCGGCGGCGTCAACCTGGAATCTGCTTCCGGCAACCCCTACCAGCCAACTCTGGTCTACCACGGGTTCCAAGCGTCGGCCCTGCAAGGAACCTCCCAAGGCTTGTCGGTCTACATTAACGGCGTCCGTTTCAACCAAGCCTTCGGCGACACCGTCAACTTTGACCTTCTGCCCACACTGGCAATCGACGAAATGAACCTGGAAGGGTCGAATCCGGTGTTTGGGCTAAACGCACTCGGCGGCGCATTAAACATACAGCTCAAGAATGGCTTTACCTATCAGGGGGGCGAGGTCAGCTTCCACGGCGGTTCGTTCAACACATTCGGAGCCGACTTCCAGTACGGCAAACGAAGCGGCAACACCGCCATCTATGTCGCGGCGAGTGGCTTGCACCAAGACGGCTGGCGCAACCAGCAATCGTCCGACCTGGAAAATTTCTACGGCGACATTGGGTGGCGCGGGAACACGGGCGAACTCCATTTCACCGCCCTTGTCGCCAATTCGGTCCTGAACGGGCCGGGCACCTCGCCTGTCGAACTGCTCGCAGTCGATCCCAAAAGCCAGTTCACTGCCCCGAATCGGATCGCCAGCCGCCTCACCCAGGTAAGCCTGTCAGGCGATCTTCAAGTTACCGACGCAGGGTCGATCCAGGCTGTCACTTACTACAACAATTTCCTGCAGCGGGTCAGTAACGGCAACGCTCCGGCTGACACTCCGTGCACCGATGGGTCTGGCCTTCTCTGTTCCAGCTCCGGCTTCAGCACAACGCTGGGAGGCGCCAGCATTCCGGCCTTCCTTGGGTCGGATCCACGGGCCTATTCACAGCTCGATAGCCAGACGACAAACACCAATGGCTACGGCGCCTCGATCCAGGCAACCGATACCCAAACTGTGTTTGGCTTCAACAACCACATGGTCGCCGGCCTCAGCTTCGATGGCGCGCAGACCGAATTCACCGCAGCATCTCTGATCGGCGGCATCAGCCCTGACACGCGTGACTTCGTCGGCCCTGGTGTCATCATCGACGATATCGGTGCCAATCAGCCTGTCCGGGTGGGAATCAGCGATGCCTATTATGGCGTGTTTATCGCCGACACGTTCAATGTCACCGACCGGTTGGCACTGACCGCATCGGGAAGGTTCAATGCAGCCCAGGTCAACCTCAGTGACCAAAACGGCAATGCTCTGAGCGGAAAGCACACTTACCAGCGCTTCAACCCCGCAGCCGGCGTAAGCTACAAAGTCACACCGTGGCTGACCGCCTACGCGGGCTACGCTGAGGCAAATCGCGCGCCAACCCCGGCAGAATTGTCCTGCGCTGGTCCCGCTGACAGTTGCAGCCTGGCGAATTTCTTCGTTGGCGATCCCAACCTGAAACAGGTGGTTGCTCACACGGTCGAAGTAGGCTTGCGCGGGACAGTATCTACCAGCACCGATAGCCGCTTCAACTACAACCTCGGCCTGTACCGCAGCAACCTCGACGACGACATTGTTTTCGTCAATAGTGTGACGCTGAACCGGGCGTTTTTCACAAATATAGGGCAAACGCGCCGACAGGGCGTTGATGCAAGCATCCAATACAAGACGCCGCGCTGGTCAGCCTACCTCGCTTACACCTACACCGATGCAACCTACCAAAGCGGCTTTGTAGAGGCAGCGGGCAACAATCCGGCCGCCGATACGAACGGCAACATAACCATCAACTCCGGGAATTGCCTGCCGGGTGTCCCTGCGCACCAAGGCAAGCTTGGGTTCACTTACCATGTCACGGACGAATGGACGGTTGGCGCCGTCGCCATCGCCCAAAGCGGGCAGTACTTGTTTGGCGACCAAGCCAATCTGACATCCCAACTGCCGGGCTTTGCGACCCTGAACCTAAGCACGAGCTACAAGCTGACACCGAATATCACCTTGTTTGGTGAGGTAGAAAATGTCACGGACACCAAATATTATACCTATGGTGCTTTCTCGCCTACGTCAGCGGTCTTGCTGAGCCAGGCGCCGAACGCAACCAATCCACGTTCTTACAGCCTCGCCGCGCCTGTCGGTGGCTTTGGTGGAGTACCAATTACCTTCTAACAGGAGTTTGAACCGCGGGTCCTGCTTACGCGTGACCGGGATCATAGTTTGCATCGCATGCAGATCGATCTTGGTTTCGATCCATGGATCTATTGGCTTGAAGGTTTCGACGTATTTCCATACCAAATGGTGCGGTCGCCCCGGTGTCCCCTACGCTCACTAACATTATTGCCGATGGCGTCGCCAAGGACTCCGGGCGTGGCCATGTCCTGGGTTGGATGTTGGGTCTGATACACGATGATTATGACCGATTTGCCTATCATTGTTTATCCCGGGCTGGGGCATGATCTGGGACAACGACAGGTTCGTCATGTACGATCAGCACGTTGTCGGCAGGATGCGAGCCTATCAGGAATCTTGTGTGAGGGGTCATAGTCAGCCCGACAGGGGCTTGGAGAGACCCATGACCATACGCAACGAATTGATTGACGAGTTGCTGGCTGGCCAGGACCCGGCGTCAGTGATGCGCCAGGACGGCTTGCTGGGCGAGCTGAAGAAGGCGCTGCTGAACCGGCTAATGGCGGCGGAGTTCGAGCACCATCTGGCCCAGGACCGCTCTTCCGGCGAGGGCAAGAACCACCGCAACGGTTCGACCCGCAAGCGGGTGCTGACCGACGACAGCCACGTCGAAGTGACCATTCCGCGCGACCGGGAAGCGCGCTTCGATCCCGTGCTGATCGGCAAATACCAGCGTCGGCTGCCGGGCTTCGACGACAAGGTGATTTCGCTCTACACGCGCGGCATGAGCACCCGTGAGATCCAGGGACACCTGGAGGAGATCTACGGTGCGGAGGTCTCGCCGCAGCTGATCAGCACCGTCACCGATGCGGTCACGGCGGAGGTCGCCGAATGGCAATCCCGCCCACTGGAGCCCTTGTATCCGGTCATGTTCTTCGATGCCATCCGGGTGAAGGTGCGCGACCAGGGAACGGTATGCAACAAGGCGGTCTACTTGGCCCTTGGCATCACCCCGGACGGCCGCAAGCATATTCTGGGACTGTGGATCGACCCGAACGAGGGCGCCAAGTTCTGGCTGCGGATCGTCAACGAGCTGCGCAACCGCGGGGTCCGCGACATCCTGATCGCCGTGGTCGACGGGCTGAAGGGGTTTCCCGAGGCGATCAACGCCGCCTTCCCGCAGACCCTGGTGCAGACCTGCATCGTGCACCTGCTGCGCAACGCGCTGGCCTACGTCTCCTGGCAGGATCGCCGCCAGGTCGTGGCGGCGTTGAAGCCGATCTACCAGGCGCCCACGGCCGATGCCGCACGGATGGCGCTGGATGCCTTCGAAGCCGGCCCATGGGGCCAGAAATACGCCGCGATCACGCCATTGTCGCGGCGGCAATGGGATCAGGTGATCCCGTTCTTCGCCTTCCCGCCCGAGGTGCGGCGGATCATCTACACCACCAATGCCATCGAAAGCCTCAACAGCACACTGCGAACCGCCGTTCGCAGCCGCGGACACTTCCCGACCGACGAGGCGGCGATCAAACTGCTGTATTTGGTCTTGCGCCGTGTCAGCAACGACTGGAAGAATGCCCAACGCGAATGGACCGCGGCTATGACCCAGTTCGCCATTATGTTCGGCGACCGGTTCAACGTCGCGTAGAGGGATCAAGTGCAACCGACCCCTCACACAAGATTCCTCACTAAACCGCTTCGCGGTAATTCTGTGATTTATACTTTATTTATTCGATATCAAATGGTTCGTTGGTGGCAACCGCCCGCTGCTTCCCTGACCTGACAACTCAACTGCGAGACGATGTGCGGGCGCCATGTGGCGCTGCTCAATCTCGCAAAGGAGTTGTCAATGAGCCCGCTTCGTCGTCGGTTCATCGAGGATATGCAAATCCGCAACCTGTCTGGGCATACGCAACGCGCGTATGTCGAGCACGTCGCCCGGTTCGCCAGGTATTTTCGCAGATCGCCTGAACATCTCGGATCGACCGAGATCCGGACCTATCTGCTCCACCTGACGCAGGAGAGACGTCTTGCAGCCAGCTCGATCATTGTCACGGTTTCCGCCCTCCGGTTTTTCTATACCGTTACCCTCAAGCGGCCATGGGCTGTCGAGGGCGATATCCCCACCAGCCGTAAGGCGAAAAAGCTTCCCATCGTTCTGAGCCAAGACGAGGTCACTCACTTTCTTGGCGCCGTCGACAACCTGAAGCACCGTCTGATCCTGACCGTCTGTTACGCCACCGGTCTGCGGATCTCCGAAGCCGTCCGCCTCAAGCCCGCTGCGATCGACAGCCGGCGCATGGTTATCCGGGTTGATCAGGGCAAAGGCCACAAAGACCGCTATGTCATGCTGCCGCCCAGACTGCTGGCCATGCTTCGGGACTATTGGAAGCGTACGCATCCCGGCGAGTGGCTGTTTCCCGGCGACCGTCCTGGGCAGCCGATCACTCCATCCACCATCGATCGCACCTGTCGGGAGGTGCGGCTCCAGTGCGGTATCGGCAAACCGGTAACGCCGCACTCCCTGCGCCACTCCTTTGCCGTTCATCTGCTGGAGGCCGGTAACGATCTCCGCACGATCCAACTGTTGCTCGGTCATCGCAATCTCGGCACCACGGCTCGATATCTCATGATCGCCACCAGCAAGGTCTGCGCCACCACCAGCCCGCTGGAGTTCTCTTACCTTCATCTCGCCATCGGTGCCGGACCTAGTACCCGCCTGAGGCGAGGAATTCGTGGCTCGCGAAGGGCTGGAAGTGGCGGACGTGTTCCGCCACTTCGGCCCGGCTTTTCGTGATCAGCACGGCGCGTCGCTGTCCCCGGCACAGCGGCATGCCATGACCGCGATCGAGAGATGCCGCACCGCCGCGCTCGGCGGTCACGTCGAGCAATGCGGCGATTGCGGCCATCAACGCGTCTCGTTCAACTCGTGTCGTAATCGCAATTGCCCTAAGTGCCAGGGTCTGCCGCGGGCGCATTGGCTGGAGGACCGCCAGGCGGAACTGCTCGACGTGCCGTATTTCCACGTCGTGTTCACCGTGCCTGCGCAGATCGAGGTCATCGCGTTCCAGAACCAGACTGTGGTGTACGACATCCTGTTTCGGGCGGCGTCAGAGACGTTGCGCACCATCGCCGCCGACCCCGAGCATCTTGGTGCGGAGATTGGCTTCCTGGCCGTGCTGCATACCTGGGGACAGAATCTCATGCATCACCCGCATCTGCATTTTCTGGTTCCTGGCGGCGGGATTGCGCCCGACGGGCAAAGGTGGATCGCCTGTCGCCCGGGGTTCTTTCTGCCGGTCCGGGTGTTGTCGCGGATGTTCCGAGGATTATTCCTGCACTACCTGGAGAGGGCGTTTGCCGCTGGAAACCTGAACTTTTTCTCCTCTCATCGTCACTTGCATGAGCCTGCCGCCTTCCAGCGTTATCTGGCGCCGGCATGGCAGGCCGATTGGGTTGTCTACGCGAAGCGGCCGTTCGCTGGTCCGGCGCAGGTTCTCGACTATGTTGGGCGCTATACCCATCGTGTTGCCATCTCCAACAACCGGCTGGTGTCCATGGAAGACGGCAAAGTCTGTTTCCGCTGGAAGGATTACCGGGATGACAACCGCCAGAAGACGATGGCCCTTATGGGCGAGGAGTTCATCCGCCGATTCCTGGTCCATGTCTTGCCGGACGGGTTTCATCGCATCCGGTACTTCGGCTTCCTTGGCAACTGCCATCGAGCGCGAAAGCTGGCGCTGTGCCGGAAACTGCTCGGAATGCCGCGGGCTGAGTTGGCAGCCGATCCGCCCTCCGACTACCGCGACCGTTTCGAGGCACTGACAGGGCAGTCGTTACGGCAGTGCCCACACTGTCGTACCGGCATCATGGTGGTCACCGACTGCATCGCCCGGCCCAGGGCCTGTCAGCCGGTGCCGGATACATCATGACCCGGGATCAGCGTTCCAACCGGACGAAGCCCAATTACCCGCCAGGTCGGGTTGAACGCGCTTGTGCCGCCATGACCGTAGACGCCCTCGAACGGGGGCCCGGTAGTCCAATCCTGCATATAATGATCGCTGAAGGCGAGGCTGCCGAGATCAGAGCCTTCCATCCGACTCCACTCTCGCGTGCTTGGTCGCCCGCAATGCCCAGATCGCTCATCGGTAAAAGATTTGCGGGCATTCAATACCCATAGCCCGGACGACCGGGGGAGCGGTTTAGTGCAATACGTTTTTTCGCTTACCGGCGCGGATTTCAGCCACGGAATCCTTGCGGCAATACCTGTGCGCCGCGCCGATAAGCGAAAAAACGCTATTCATTATCGCGCGGAACGGGGTCATCCTGCAGGTGAACGCGGCCGGCAACCGTATGCTTGGGGGATCGGAGACTGAGCTTGTCGGGCGGCAACTGATGGAGCTTGTTGCGGAGGCAGACCATGCAACGGTGCTGGCACGACAGCAGTTCGCCAAGGCGGATCTCGACCATGAGGAGATCCATCTGCGCACGACGACTGGCTTGTTGGTGCCCGCCGAGTTCTCCTGCACGACCATCGACTATGAGGGCCAGCCGGCGACAGTGATGGCGTTTCGCGACCTGTCCGATCGCAAGCGCGACGAGGCGCGGATCCGGCATCTCGCTCATCACGACCCACTGACCAATTTGCCCAATCGACTGCTGCTGCGGGAACGACTTACCAGGGCGCTGAGCACGGTTGCCGCCAGACCAATGACCCTGGCGTTGCTTTACCTGGATCTGGACCATTTCAAACCGGTGAACGATCTGCTGGGCCATGCGGCAGGCGATGCGCTGCTGATCCAGGTGGCGTCGCGGCTGCGGGCCGAGCTTCGCGCGACCGATACGCTGGCCAGGATAGGCGGGGACGAGTTTATCATTGTCGCACTGTTTGAGGATCTGGATGATGTGGCCCATGTGGCGCGACGGATCATCGCCGCCTTGACCCGCCCGTTCGAGCTGGGAACCGACCAGGTTGAAATCGGCACCTCCGTCGGCATCGCGTTCTATCCGAAAGATGGCGATAGCCAGGAAGCTCTCATGCAGGCGGCCGACACCGCCCTTTACCGCGCCAAGCACGACAAGCGCGGCACCTACCGCTTCTTCGAGCCCGCGATGGATGAGCGGTCCCGCACACTCCAGCGGCTGGAACGGGACCTGCGGCACGCCATCCAGCGCGACCAGATGCACCTTTACTACCAGCCGATCGTCGATTGCGCGACCGGGGAGGTAGTGGGTCTTGAAGCGCTGCTGCGCTGGCACCACCCGGAGTTTGGTGTGGTCCCGCCGCTCGAGTTCATTCCCGTGGCGGAGAAGACCGGACTGATCGCCAGCATCGGTCAGTGGGTGATCGAAACCGCCTGTCAGGCGGCGGCTGGATGGGATCAACCGCATTGGATCGCGGTCAATGTGTCCCCGGTCCAGTTCCGCCTGTCGGATTTGGCCGGGATTGTCTCCGATGCCCTGTTGCGGACCGGTTTGCCGGCGGACCGGCTGGAAATCGAGATCACCGAGAGCATCCTCATGGACGGTCCCAAGCGGACGGGCGATATCTTGTCCGCGCTGCGTGATCAGGGTGTGCGCGTCGCGCTGGACGATTTCGGCACTGGTTATTCCAGCCTGGGTTATCTGCAGAAGTTCCGCTTCGACAAGCTCAAGATCGACAAATCGTTCATCATGCAGCTAGGGGACCAGGACGATGCGACGATCATTGTCCGCGCCGTCGTCGGCTTGGCCCACGGTCTCAATCTTTCGGTCGCGGCCGAGGGCGTCGAGACGCCTCGCCAACTCGCTTTGGTCCGTGAGCTTGGGTGCGATCAGGCGCAAGGCTACCTGTTGGGCCGACCAGTTCCGGATGGCCCAACGGGTTCGATATCGGAGCGGTCCAGCATGTCGGTCAAATGCGGGCCGGGTGTTGCGATCGGCGCGGATGCACTGGGTTAATCACTGCGTGTCGGCTTGGTTCACTCGGCCATTATCGGTGGAGCGTGGCGCACCAGGCGGTCGATATTGCGTTCTATCGGTCGCCGCGGCGGATGCAACGCGCGTCGGCCCCATCCGAGCGCGCGGATTGCACTGAGACTTCCCGGAATTTCCCAATAGTTACATTATATGTTATCTGCTTTGCGTGCCCTGGAGAGGTGTCGGTTCCACCGTCTTCGTCAGTAGGCGGTTCTTGCTGATAGCAATACGACATCGGTGCCGCAGCTTGGACGCCGAACTGCCAAAGCCGCAGATCAATGCAATAGATTTAAGCGGGCGACGCATGCGCCGGGCAAACTGGGCGAAGGCAAGGAGCCAGAGGACTGGCTCCCCTACCCGATTAAACGATCCATGCCAAAACCAGCAGGGCGACCGAACTTGCAAGGACGGTTGGAACACGCCACGACGGTTTCACTGGCTTCTGCGAGTACCATTCTTTCTCATACCAGTGTGGATCAGGCTGAAATGGATACATTGTACCCTCCGCTATTTGGTTCGCGGCAGGAAGCTTAGTTGGGACCTGAAGAAATGGCTGTGACCACGCTCACACTCCCCTGAACCATGGACAAGCCTCATAAAATTGCGCCGGCCTGTCTCGTCCCTTGGCAGTCTGCTACCGTTCTCGAACAGGAGACCGTTCATGATCGATCCAAGGACTGACCGTGTTCTGATCACAGGCGCCGCGGGCGCTATCGGCACCGCCCTGCGGGATGGCCTGCGTGCCGACTGGCGTCACTTGCGGCTGACCGACATCCGCCCGGTGCAGAACATGACCAACAACGAAGAAGCGATTGTCGCTGACGTCACCGACCGCCCTGCCCTCGAATCCATGATGCGCGACGTCCGTGCTGTCGTTCATCTGGCCGGGGTGCTCGGCAATTACGACCTGGAGACGCTGTTTCGGGTGAACGCACGCGGCCTGTTCGACGTGTTCGAATCAGCGCGGCTCGCGGGCGTGGAGCGCATCGTTTTTGCCAGCAGCAACCACGCTTTCGGCTGCTATCCGATCACCGAGTTCGTATCGCCGGCACTGCCGCCGCGACCGGACAGCCTGTACGGCGTTTTCAAGGTCCTGGGGCGAGACTATGCTGCGCAATTACTACGACCGCCACGGCATCAGGTCGGTGTCGCTGCGCATCGGCACCTATCGTTCGCTGCCGATCGACCAGCGGTCCCTCGCGACCTGGCTGAGCCCGGCGGACGTCGCGCAGTTGGTCGATCTGTCGCTGCGCCACCCCGACCCCGGTTGCATGGTGGTCAACGGTTACTCCAACAACACCCGGCTGAAAACCCATGATCCCAACTGGGCCCTGCTCGGCTACCAGCCGCGAGACAACGCCGAAGATTATCGCGAGATGCTGCGGGAGAAAGGCGTCGACGTGGATGGGCCGGATCGCGAGGACTGGGAGTGGCCGGAGCACGGCGGCTCCCATGCCCGCGCGCCGGAGCGTCCGGCCCGCCACAACTGACGGCGCGGGCCATCGGACCGTCCGAACGCCCGACTTTGCCATGGCGGGGTTGGAGACACGCGGCTGCAGCCAATCTATATCTGGGCAACTCAGGCAGTGCTCGGTTGGACATGCCGGCCAACACAGCGGACATTGACCTATGAACGGGAGACGGCGATGAGTGACAAGCCGAACTTTGTCCTGATCCCCGATGATGCGCCACGGGCGACCCAAGTCGCCAAGGCCAAGAGCGGCGGCATGCTGACCCGTCTGCGCGCAATGGCGACCACCGCTGTCACCGCCGCGCCCTCCCGTGCGGCCGCGCTGCGTTCGTTTTTCAGCCATGCCGAACCACCCGTGGACAACGCCGCTCCGGTCCGGCCGCGCTTGGTGTTCGCCGTGGACGCCACGGCCTCGCGGGAGCCAGCCTGGGCGGCCGCGCGACAAGTAACGAACTCATTGGTCAAGGTGCTGCCCGGCGCGCTGGACGTGGCGCTGGCGGTGCACGGCGGCGGGCGGGTGCACACCTTCACCGCCTTCACCAACAACGCAGCCACCCTGCGCGACCTCGCCGCCGGGGTCAGGTGCGAGGCCGGAATGACCCGTCTGCTGCCGATCCTTGAAGCCAGCCTGAAGCAGCGGGCGGTGCAGGTGGTTGTCTATATCGGGGACGTATTTGAGGAGAGCCTCTCGCACGGTCGCCAGCTCGCGGACGCGATGGGACACCAGGGCAGCAAACTGATTGTACTGCACGACACGGCCGATGCCGGGGCACGCCGGGATGCCGAGCTGTTCTGGGATCTTGCGAAACGCACCGGTGGTTGCGTGCTGGCGTTTGACGCCAGTGCCCCCGGCCGGCTGCGCGACCTGCTGTCCGCGGTGGCGGTATACGCCGTCGGCGGCGAGAAGCTGCTGCGGGAGCGGCGACACGAATTGCCTGGCGCGGTAGTGCTGCTCGAACATCTCGACAGACGCCGCTGAACATTTCGGTCGTGACATTTTCCAGCCAGCGTTCGCGTTTCAACTTAGCGCGCGACCGGCCCGAACAGCCCGGCATTCAGGTTGGCGAGTAGACGCGAAGTTAAACCGAGAGGGCGATTGACCGCGTTGAACGGCGAGCGGTAGAGTGCTTTTAACCAGAAAAGCCCGTACCGAGGGCGATCGTGATACGCTGGCGAATCAATGTCCAGCGATACAGGGAAGGAGCACGGCCATGGTCAGCATGAGCCGACGTTCGGTGTTGGCTGGGTCCGTGGGCCTGACTGCGGCGAGCGCTTTTGCACGACCGCATATCGCCAACGCCGCGGCCACCACGGCGACGCTATGGCAAGTGCAAGGCTTCGTCCCGGAGGAAGACGCCGCATTCCGCGAAGTCGTCGCACAGTACCAGAAGGCCAGCGGAAACAAGATCGAATACAGCATCATGCCGTTCATGGCGCTGAACCAGAAAACCATCTCCGCACTGACAAGCGGAGAGGTCCCGGATCTTGTGTTCCACGACGCGCCGGAGACAATCCTGCCACAAAACGCGTGGTTCGACCGATTGATGGACGTCAGCGACGTTGTCGAGGCCCAGAAGGC
This sequence comes from uncultured Alphaproteobacteria bacterium, assembly GCA_963790515.1. Taxonomy (GTDB): domain Bacteria; phylum Pseudomonadota; class Alphaproteobacteria; order Acetobacterales; family Acetobacteraceae; genus Rhodopila. Next base: position 310,808 of record CAWBPF010000045.1, read on the forward strand.
AAACCTCAGCCCCACTGCACTGGAATGCTCCAGTTACTACAACGACGCCAAGAAAGCGCGGAGCTTCTACCTGATGCCTGTCAAGCAGGCCTGCACGCCGTTCCATTTGTGGGGGGATCTGGTCACGCAGGCCGGCTTCAAGCTGTCGGACGCCCCGAATACCTGGGATGCCTTCTGGGATTTCTTCAAGCCGATGCAAAAATCGCTGCGTGAAAAAGGCATGCGGCGGATGTATGCGCTCGGCCTGCAAGTCACCACCGTCGGCCCAAACGACAGCACCAACCTGTTCCAGCACTTCGTCATCGCCAACGGCGGCGCCGACATCGTCACCAAGGACGGCAAACTGCACACCGATGATCCGAAGGTGCGTGAGGCGGTGATCCGGTCGGTCACGTATATGGCGAATGCCTACAAGGACGGCTTCGTGCCGCCGGAAGCACTGAGCTGGAACGACGCCGACGACAACAACGGATTTCATGAGAAGCGGTTTGTCGATGGACTTCGACGGCACGATCTCGACCGAAGTCGCGATGATCCACGACAAGAAGGCTTACTTCGAGGAGATGGTCACTCTAGGCCTGCCGAATGCCAATGACGGCCAGCCGATGACTGCGGTGGTTGGCGCGGGCGGCGGCTTCATCCCGAAGGGAGCGAAGAACCCTGAGACCGCCAAGGACTTCATGAAATACTTCATGCAACCGGCGGTGATGAATGCGAACCTGAAGCAAGGACTGGGACGCTGGATGCCGGCGATACCGGAGCTGATGCACAGCGACCCGTTCTGGCTCGATCCCGCAGATCCGCATCGCGCTCCCTATGTCCGCGAAATCCTTGGACCCACAAGACCCAGCTACAACGCTTACAATCCCGCCTGGGGTCAGGTTCAGGCCGAGCAGCTTTGGACCCAGGCCGTCGCCGACGTCATCAGGAACGGGACGACGGCGCAGGCAGCGGTAGACCAGGCGTTCAAACGCGCCCAGACGATCTTTACCAAATTCACCTTCGGCTAAACCCGGGAGGCGCGGATGAGCAGCACCCAGCAGGCCATTGCGATCGGACGGCCCACCGCGGCGATCCGTCTGGTCCGACGAGCCTGGCCCGGGGGCCCGATCGGCTCTGATTCCGCCTGGGCAATCGCCTTCGCGGTACCTTATGCGGCGGTGTTCCTCGCTTTCGTTGCCTATCCGGTTGCCTACGGCCTATGGCTGGGCGGCAAGCTGTCGCTGTATACAGAGCTGTTCGCAGACCCGCGCTACCTGAGCACCGTGGTCAATACCTTGCTGTTCGTCGGTATCGGCGTGAATCTGAAGATGTTCCTGGCCTTCCTGCTGTCAGGTTTCTTCATGCGCAAGCGTTGGTGGATCAAGGCGCTGCTGGTGATCTACATCTTGCCCTGGGCAACACCGGCGCTGCCTGCGTTCATGTCGATCCACTGGTTCCTGAACGGCCAGTGGGGCCTGCTGGACAACGTCCTTGATGTACTTTTCGGCATTGACGGCCCGATCTGGCTCAACTCGCACTGGCTCGCGCTCGGATCCAACATTGCTGCCTACATCTGGAAATGGATGCCGTTCTGGACAGTGATTTTCCTCGCCGGGCGGATGGCGATCCCGCAGGAACTGTATGAAGCGGCCGATATGGACGGCGCCACCGGCGTGCGGCGTTTCGCCCACGTCACCGTCCCATTGCTGGCGAACCTTTACTTCGTCTGCACATTGCTTTCGACCATCTGGAGCCTGGGTGACTTCAGCACGGTATACTTCGTTTCGGGCGGTGGCCCCGCGATGTCCACTGAAGTCCTCGCCACGCTTGGGATCCAATACGCGTTCACGATCGCCGACCCACGGCTTGGCGTGGCGGCGGTGATGTCGGCCCTGCCCGTGCTGATCCCGCTGGTGATCCTGTTGATGCGCAAGCTCCGCATGTCGGAGGTGCAGTTGTGAGTGCAACCCTGGCCACTGGATTGCCCACTGGGCGGCGGCCAAACCGGCGCCGCTACCGGCTGCGGCGCAATCTGACTGAGGCAGCCTCGATCCTGCTCGCCGTTGTGCTCGTGGTCTGGTCGATCACACCGATCTACAACATGGTCCTGATCGCGCTCGACGACCACAACGACCTGTTCAGTGGCGCGATCTGGCCACCCAACCCCTCACTTGCGAGTTTCTACATCGTTTGGACCCAGGGCTTCTGGTACCTCGAGCATTTCTGGCACCAGTTCGGCAACAGCTTTTTCGTCGGCCTGATGACGATGTTCCTGACATTGCTCATCGGTTCGCTGGCCAGTTTCACGATCGGGCGCCTGCGTCTGCGCAACGGCTGGCTGCTGACCAACGCGGCGCTGCTGACCTATGTGATACCGGCATCGTTCCTGGCGATCCCGTTCTACCGCATCATGCAGATCTACGGGCTCGGCAACAATGTCTGGGCGGTGATCGCGGCGGAGGTGACGTTCGCCACGCCCTATGCGATCTTCATCTTCTCGCAGTATGGCAAGTCGATCCCGATGGAGCTCGACGAATCGGCCCGCATCGATGGCGCCTCGCCGCTGCAGATCTACTGGCGCATCTATCTTCCGCTGATGGCGCCTGCGCTGGTTGCCGTCGGCACTTACGCGCTGTTGCTTGCATGGAACGAATATCTGTACCAGTTCCTGCTGCTGTCATCGCCGGACAGCATGACCGTGCCGGTGGCACTGGCACAATTCCTCAACAGCGACGAATCGCCGTGGAACTACATGATGGCGACTGCGATCATTTATGCGTTGCCACCGATCGTGATGTACTACACGTTCCGCCGCTATATGTCGGCCGGATTGACCATGGGCGGCGTCAAGGGTTGAACTGCCTGCTCACTACCCGCACATAGCGGGTAGTCTGAGCAAAGCAGGAGAGCACCGCGATGGCGACCTGGAGGCCGGATCCGACGTTCTATCCGTCGCCGCGAATGGCAATGAAGGCACCTGCTGAGACCCTGGCTTACGTGGCAAGCTTTGATCCAACGCGCCGCGTGCCGGATGCGATCAGCGTGGTCGACCTGGACCGGGGTTCGCCTACCTACTCGCAGGTGGTCGGGACCGTCGCCATGCCGAACACCGGTGATGAGCTGCACCATTTCGGCTGGAACGCATGCAGTTCTTGCCTGTGCCCAAACGCTCCGCATCCGCACGCCGAGCGGCGCTACCTGATTGTGCCGGGGCTGCGGTCATCGCGGATTCACATCCTGGACACTAAGGCCAACCCACGCCAGCCGGAGATTGTCCGGGTGCTGGAGCCTGACTACGTCGCCGAACGGTCCGGCTATACTCGCCCGCACACGATCCACTGTGGGCCGGAGGGAATTTACGTCGCCGCACTGGGCAACGCGCAGGGTGAAGCGCCCGGTGGGGTGTTCCTGATGGACCACGAGACCTTCGATATCCGTGGCCGCTGGGAGATTGACCGCGGACCGCAACAACTTGCCTACGATGTGTGGTGGCACCTTGGCTACGACACCATGGTCACCAGCGAGTGGGGTCTGCCCGCCACGTTCGAGAACGGCCTTGTCCCGGAAATCCTGCTGGGAGGCAAATACGGCCACAAGCTGCACTTCTGGGACCTGCACACGCGCAAGCACAAGCAGGAGATTGACTTCGGCGCCGAGAACCAGCTCGTGTTCGAGCTTCGTCCCGCGCATGATCCGACCAAAGCCTATGGTTTCGTAAACTCCGTGATCAGCCTGAAGGATTTGTCCGCCTCGATCTGGACCTGGTACCGGGAGGGCGACGCCTGGGCGGTCAGGAAGATCATCGAGATCCCGGCTGAACCCGCTAGTCCGGATCTGCTGCCTCCCATGCTCAAGGGCTTCTCGGCCGTGCCGCCGCTGGTCACCGATATCGACCTGTCGATGGATGACCGCTTCCTTTATGTCGCGTGCTGGGGCACAGGTGACCTGCGGCAATACGATGTCTCCGATCCGTTCGCACCGAAGCTGACTGGCACTGTGAGGATTGGCGGCATCACCGCTCACGGCGGACATCCCAAGGCGGCCACAGGCGGGTTGAACGGCGGACCCCAGATGGTGGAAGTCAGCCGCGACGGGCGGCGGGTGTACTTCACCAATTCGCTCTATGGCGCGATCGATGATCAGTTCTATCCCGAAGGCATCAACGGCTGGATGGTAAAACTCGATGCCGCCCCGGATGGCGGTCTCGCGTTTGATCCGGACTTCTTCGTTGAATGGCCGAAGACCCATCGGCCGCACCAGATCCGGCTGGAGGGCGGCGATTGTTCATCGGATTCCTATTGCTATCCGTAAAGCCGCGACGGTGGTGACCGTGAAATGACCCTGGGAACCGCCTGGCCTTGGCTCAGCTTTGCCGGGCTTGGGATGTTCCACGGTCTTAATCCCGCGATGGGCTGGCTGTTCGCCGTTGCGCTGGGCCTGCACAGAAACAGCCGCGCCGCAGTGCTGCTGGCCCTGCCGCCCATGGCAGTGGGCCACGCACTGTCGATCTGGCTTGTGGCCGCTTCGGTCATGGCGCTGGGCATGGTAGTGGACATGGAAGCGGTCCGGTTGATCGCGGGCGGCATCCTGCTGTGCTGGGCAGGTTATCACTGGCTGTACGGCCACCGTCACCGCGTGCGGGTCGGCATGACAGTGGGCGCCGGTGGCCTCCTGGCCTGGTCATTCCTGATGGCGACCGCACATGGTGCGGGATTGATGCTGGTGCCGGCTCTCGTGCCGCTATGCGCGGGCATGCCGATCACCGGTGGTCAGTCGTTGCTGGTGTCGCTGGGGGCGGCGGCGGTGCACACAGTAACGATGCTGGCGGTGACCGGACTGGTCGCCTTGATCGTGTATGAGTGGGTCGGACTTGCATTCCTGCGCCAGGGCTGGATCAATTTCGACCTGTTGTGGACCTGTGCGCTGGTCACCACCGGCATGTTCCTGATCATTACGGCGTGAGGCAGCGGGCAGCGTTTTCATGCCGGCATGCTCTGAGGCCGGACCGCCTTGATCCTGGCCTCCCGGACAGGAGGCTATCGTCCGACGCCACGGCTCCGGCCAGCCCGTATGCGCCGGACCGCCGTGTATACAAGCCAGATCAGCACCCGGAAGACGACGATGGCGAGCGTGATCTGGACCCACAGGCCAAAATTCCCAATTGTGGCTTCGATGCGATCGCCCCAGGGATACGGCAGAAGATCACACCCGGCTTCAATGACTGCCGTCGTCTTCCGCTTCCACCAGGTGAGCACTTCCGGGGCGTATACCCAGCCATACACATAGGCGGCCAGGACAAAACCGGCTGTCCAGATCCTGAAAACATGGTTGCGCAGCCGTTCCTTCGTGGTTTGCCATGAGGTGTTCAAGACTGGTTCCTATTCCGCCCGCGGCCTGAACTCCGACAGGCCTTGATTGTTCCAACCCTGAGTGCCCGAAAGCGCGCCGCACGGCTATATGGGCCTAACGCCCAAGACAATGGCCGCTGTGTTGGGACCAAGCGTACCATGATGTCGGCTGGATTTCCGATCTTCGCATCACCGCCCGCGCGCTGCCGACTATTGTTAGCGGTCGGGCATACTCTTGCCAAAATTTCATCAACCCTCCATCCTTTTCACGCAGGCCGGTGAATTCCGGAGAATGCCAAGCGAGGGCTTCAAGAAGAAGCTCCGGGGGAGAAACGACATGCTAAATCGTTGGATGCGACTATTGTGGCCGGCCATTGGGATCTGTCTGCTGTGCCTGGGAGGTACCGCGCAGGCATTGGCCGCGGATCCCGAAATTGACCAATTGCTGAAAAGTCCCGTCAGCAAGGACTGGGTTACCAACGGCGGCAATCTGACCAACCAGCGTTATTCGACGCTGAAGCAGATCAATACAGACAACGCAAGCCAGCTTAAAGGCGCCTGGATGACCCAACTCAAGGGATCCGGCGTGGGCGGCAAGTATTCCGCCGAAGCCACCCCGCTGATCCGCAACGGCACCATGTATGTTGTCACCGGAAATGACGACGTCTTCGCGCTGAATGCGAAAACCGGTGATATGGTCTGGGAGCGCTGGTCGCATATTGACCAGGCAATCAGCGTGGTATGCTGCGGCTGGCTCAATCGTGGCCTGGCAATGGGCGAAGGCATGCTGTTCCTCGGCCAGCTTGATACCAACGTCGTCGCACTGGACATCAATACCGGCAAGGAGGTTTGGAAGACGCCGATCGAAGACTGGCACAACGGTTATGTCGTTACCAGCGCCCCGCTTTACTATGATGGAATTGTCTATAGCGGCATCGCCGGCGGTGAGTTCGGAACGCGTGGCCGCCTGACCGCACTTGATGCCAAAACCGGAAAGATTCTGTGGCGGTCCTACACCCTCCCCGCGCCCGGCGAAGTCGGCAGTGACACCTGGCCAAAAGGCAGCACACAGGCAATGCGCGGCGGGGCGCCGATTTGGAATACACCAGCGATCGATCCAGATCTTGGCCTGGTTTATTTCGCGACCGGAAATTGTGGCCCGGACTATGACGGGGCCCCGCGTGAGGGCGATAACCTGTTCTGTGCGTCGATCATGGCGATCAATGCCAAAACCGGCGAGTACGCCTGGCATTTTCAGGAAGTGCATCATGATATCTGGGACTATGACGCAGCAAGTCCGGTGGTGCTGTTCGACACGGTGATCAACGGGCAGCCCCGAAAAGGCATCGCCGAGGCCGGGCGCACCGGCTGGGTCTATATCCTCGACCGCACAAACGGCAAACCGCTGATCGGTATTGAAGAAAAGCCGGTCCCGCAGGAGCCGCGGCAGCACACCGCCGCGACGCAGCCATATCCGATCGGCGACAATACGGTGCCGACCTGCGCACCGCCGCTGCCCGGCTTTGACAAAGGCGGCTGCATTTTCGATGCGTTTTGGGAAGCACCGGTGATCATCCAGCCCGGCGGACAGGGCGGCACCAACTGGTCGCCAATGCCGTATAGCCCGGATACCGGCTTCTTTTATGTGCCCGGCACAATCCGCACCAGCACTTTCGCCCGGCTCGGCGATTCATACAAGAACGGCCAGCGTTACGTCGGGGGCACGCAATCGGCGCCAATCGGGTCGCAGTTCGGCGGCACGTTCACCGCCATTGACAGCCGGACCAACAAGATCGCCTGGCAGCAACAGATGCCCTACCGGATGGGCGGCGGCGGCGGCTCGACGGTGACCGCCGGCGGCCTGCTGCTGCGTGGCGAACCGGATGGCAACTTCGTCGTGCTGAACGCCCGGTCAGGCGAGGTGCTGTGGAAATTCCAGACCGGTTTTGGCGCCGACGCACCACCTGCGGTGTTCGAGGTCGACGGCCAGGAATATATCGCCATTGTAACCGGCGGGAATTCCATCCAAGGCAGTGCCACCGGCGACGGGTTGTGGGTGTTCGGGATGAACGGTCACCTCGCGCCACTGCCGCCGCCACAACCGCCATCGAAGATCGCCGGCCCACTGGGTGCGATCGCGGAAGGCACCAGCACGATCAAGATCGGCGACAACAACGTGGAGTATGCCTATTGGCCGGCCCGCACGCGGGTCAAGGCGGGAACCGCGGTAACGTTCACCAACGTGGGTGACATCGTACACACTGCGACGTCCACCACGGCGGCAGGATCAATGGCAGGCAAGTGGGATACCGGTGCGCTGGCCAAGGGCGATAAAAAAACGATAACGTTCTCGGAACTCGGGACCTACTACTACATCTGCACGCCGCATCCTTGGATGTACGGGCAGGTGATCGTGGAAGCGCCATAGGCGATCAATCCGCTCGGGCGTTTCACCGCGCTACGTCGGAGGACCGTCGTGATCGCTGCAACAGCATCGCGACGGCCCTGACGCCAGCCGACAAATCCTAGCGATGGGATCTCCGGTGGCCACCGGCCGGGCGGACGTTTCTGACATGCGCGTCGATGGCAGCACGCAGGTTGCCTTTGACCAGAGCGGGAATGGGAATTTTCGCGTCAACATGCTCCGGGCCATCGAACCAGGCACGATGCCACCATTCGTTAATTTCTGGATCGAACCAGGTCAGGTAACCGCCCTCAAGAACCTGCTGCGGCTTGCTGATCGTGCCTGCATAGCTATACTTGGTCCCGGATGTATCGGATCGATCAAAGAAATGCGGCAGATAAAAGTCTGAGACCGCGACGCCATCGACTTCGTAACTGCTGTCCGAGCACGGATCACAGACTTCAACTAGAAACTTGACTTGCCGATCAGGGTGTCGTGGCGATGGACCGGCCACCATATGCCGCCCCCACGGATCGGCCAGAAGCTCCAGCACCTCATGACTTACCGTGACGGTCCAGTCGGGCGTGTACAGCACGAAGGCGCGCGGTTCACCGAAATCATCCTCGTGATAGCCGGCAGCGCCCGCTCGCTCGAGAGTATCTTTGATGACGACCGGCCAGCTGCCCACCGGAACGTCGTTGAGTGTGGCGCAGGTTTCGACCTTGCCATGGACACCCCAGATCGGGCCGAATTGCTCGTCCACCTGCTTCTGAATCGCCGCGGCGGCCACCTCGAGCTGGTCCGGCGTGATAGCGGCGGCTTCGTTCACCAGGACCACGTGACGCCTGAGCATTGGGTTTCTCCCGATTGCAACGCGATTTCTGACATTATCCGCCGGCGTGAAGCGGGCTGTATAGCCTCAACGCCCGGTCCGACTGTGCGCAAGCGCACACTCGTCAACGCCCGTCACGATCTTCTGTGTGGGTCGGGGTCCTTGAAGATGTCCTCTTCTATTGATCGGAACACTTCAACGTCTCCAGCAAGGCTCGCGCGGCAACGAAATCGCTCGATGTGCTCCCTTCGGTCAGACGCGTCACGACCGGCGACAGCACAGCGAAAGCGGCCTCACATTGACCCTCGTTTCGCAACAATTTGGCGAGATCCGCTGCGGCGCGTACTTCCCACAGCAAGGCCCCCTGGTCCCGCGCCAGGTCGAGACTGGTCTTCAACAAGCGACTGGCTTCGGAGGCATCTTCCGTCAGGTGGGCATCAAGCCGTATCATTTCTGCTTCGCACCAACGTTCGTTGGTCAATTCCGCAAGCCGATGGGTGCGCCGCAGAAGCGCGGCCGCACTTTCCATATCGTCGTGAGCCTGCAGCAACTCGACCACCATGACCATAAAGAACGTTAGCATATTTAGATGTTTAGCTGCCTCGAACTGGTCAACCATCGTCCTCAGTTGCCCAAGCAACGCCGGCTCCTGGTGGAACTGCAACTGGGCCCATGTCGCGAAGAACGCACCTTCACGGCTGCCACGGAAGGTTTCAAATTCTGTTTGCCGGTCCAGCAATCGGCCGGATAGTGCGAGCACCTCATTGGCATTGCGCTGCATGATCCACTGAATGCAGGCGCGGCGCAAAGCCAGATTCAGGCCGCCCGATTGCGCCAGGCTTTCAGCATGATTGACGGCGGCTATACTCGCGGAAGCACCGGCGTCAGGCAGCCCAAGTGCGGTGAGGCAAATACCGAGCGCGGCGTAGCCAGATGCCTTGGGGTCCCTGGTGGCGACTGTCGTTTCGCCCTCGTAGAGAGAGATGACCTGTTCGAGATCGTTACGAGCGAGATGAAACCGGCCTAGCAGGAGTTGCGCGTGGCCGTGCGACCGGTGCGCCATGAGTAACGCCTGGCGATTCTTTGTCCGATGCCCAAGCTCCAGGATGCGATCCGCATGCTCAACCACTTTATCCAGCTCGGCTCTAGCAATATGATAGTTGGTCAGCCCATCGTGGGCATGCAGTATTTGGTCGCAATCCCCCAGTTCAAGACAAAGTTCATGCGCCCGGTCAAAGGCCGCGAACACCTCGTCGTCCCCCGACCCGCGATGTTCCATGAGTGCCCGGCCGAGGGATATTGTCATTTCAAGTTCGCGCTGCTGGCGCAAGCGCGTCGGTGGCAGCTTCGCCAACTGACGCAGGCCTTTTTGCAGGTATCCGATGATCTCGGTCAACGCGAAGCGGCCGGTTGCCCTTGCTGTTGCTTTCAAGTAGTAATGAACCGATTTCTCCGCCACGCCAGCCTCGGCGAAATGCGCTGCCAGCACTTCAGGCGATGTCGTGGCTGGCCCAGTTGGATCTTTCTCCAGGGCCTGGGCAAGCCGCAAATGGATTGCATGCCGACGCTCCCGCAACATCGATGCGTAAGCTGCATCCTGAATCAAGACATGATGGAAAACGTAAGTCGCGTCGGGCGGGTTGCCGTGTGGCACGATCAATCCCGCCTGCGCGAGTTCCTCCAAGGCGTGGACCAGTTGCTCTGTCGGAACGCCTGAAACCGTCTGGAGCAACTCGAAAGAGAACTCCCGGCCAATCACCGAACTCGCCTGCGCAACTTCTTTGCTCGTGGCAAGCTGATCCAACCTGGCGGTAAGAAGAGCCTTCAGTGACGATGGAATAGCATTGATCGACAGGGGAACAGCAGACCCTGGCCGGCCGTCATCGGAAAACGTCGGGCTGCTGACCAGCAGGCTTCGGGTCAACTCCTCCAGAAACAGTGGAACGCCTTCCGCACGGGCCACCATGCGGCCAATCGTCTCAGTCTGTAATTTGTTTTCACCAGCAAACTGTCGGACCAGCGTCGCCGCATGGTGTCGGTCCAACCCATTCAATATCTGGATCGTTACCTGCGGGTGGAGTGACCAGTGCATACCTCTTTCCGGACGTGTCGCGATGACAATCAGGACCGGAAGACGCTCCACCGTGTCAACCAACGCATCAAGCAGCGTCGTCGTCGTGGGATCGGCCCAATGAAAATCCTCGACGATCGCGAGCATTGGCGCCTGCGCGGCAAGCGCGCTGAAATGACGGAGGGAGGTCCTAAACGTGAGCTCTTTCTTGCGCAGCGGAGTTAGCCGGTCCGGCGGCGATCCGGGAGCGATTTGTATCGAAAGAAGATCGGCTATCGAATCCAATTCCTCCTGGTTCAACTGTCCGGTGCTTTCAAGAAGGCTTCGCAACTTATCGTATTTTGCCGCCGGCAAATCGTTGCGCTGAATGTCCGCCGCCCGCTCAAAATACCGGATGAGCGGGTACAACGGCGTATCCTGGTAATGCGGGGAGCATAGCAGGCGAACAACTGACCTGGGTTCGGGTCCAAGCCGATCCTCGAACGCCGCGATCAGTCTTGACTTACCCAGGCCAGGCTCTCCAACCAGCACCACCGCTCGGCCTGCGCCTGTCCGGGCCGTTGCCCAACGACGTAGCAGCAGGTCCATCTCCTCTTCCCGGTCGACCAACGGAAACGGATTGGTGCGCAGCGCCTCGAAACGATTTTCCACGGTGCTCTCGCGCAGCACGGTCGCGGGCCGAACCGGAGCCGGCATCCCTTTCAAATAGATTGGATCGAACACAACATATTCGAACATGCCCCCGGTAAGCTGCCGCGTGGCATGGTCGATGACGACCGTGTCCGGCTGCGCAAGCGTCTGCAGCCGGGCGGCAAGGTTCGGAGCCTCACCCACGACCGCCGATTCGATTGCGGAACTCGGCCCGATCAGATCGCCGACTATGACCAGTCCGGTCGCGAGGCCGACCCGCGTACTCAAAGTGCCAGGCGGGCCCGCGACGGTATCGAGTTGCCGGACCGCCTCGATAACCGCGAGTCCCGTGCGCACCGCGCGTTCCGCGTCCGCCTCATGCGCTCGCGGATAGCCGAACAGGGCAAGTATTCCGTCCCCCATGAACTGGATGACCTGTCCACCCGAATGAGCCACAAGGCCCGCGGCGCATTGGCGCCAGGCCCCCATGACATCCCGCAGGTCCTCCGGATCAAGCCGCGCGCTCAATGCCGTCGAGCCGACCAAGTCCGCGAACATAACAGTAAGTTGACGACGATCGGCCTCCAAAGGCCCTCGGACGGTCTTCGCCTGTGGTTGGGGCGCCACATCGGTCGCTGCCCCACTGCCAGCCCCACAATCGCCACAGAACCGCTGCCCAGGGCTGTTTTCGCCGCCGCATGCGCTACAAATCCACGGGACCGGGGTGCCACAATCGCCGCAAAATCTTCTGCCGTTCGTAACCAGTGTGCGACACCTTGGGCAATTCATTACATTCCTCGGGGAAAATATAGTCCGCCGGTTTCCTGGCGAGCCGATGACCGAGCGAAAGTAGGCGCATATCGGTGGCCGCAGGCAAGGGGTGGCGAGACCAGTCGGCCGACGCATCCCCGCGGCCAAGTCCATGGCGGCGCACGAGACCATTGACGCGGTCGGTTGTCATTTGCTTACTGCGCGACGCGACACCTGCCTAACGGTATCTTGCGACTTCAGGTGAGAGACGTATCCTACAAAATGTAGATTTAGGCAAATCAGGGGAACAACTATGAGACCTTTGCACGATCCAGACGGCAAGAAATACGAAGTTGTTCACACCGTTGACCTAAGCGACGAAAAACTCAAAGACATCGCCGATACACTCGGTATCGCGGATAAAGCCCGCGGAAGACTTAAGGACCGGAAAATTCATATAGTGCGGGAAGCGGAGGCTGAACCTAAGAAGGAGTAGGCGGCAGCCGGGGCGGGAGCCGTGCGCGACGGTGTCGTTTCTGCTGGCTGCAAGCAGCTCTCAGCACTGCGGCGATTTGGTGAGATTGCCCCCGCGCGCTGGCTCGCGGTTCCAGGACTCGAAGGTTATGCCGGCGTTTTTTGTCTTTCCAGCCAGGCGGCGCCAATCGTTGTGGAAGCCGCGTCCGGCCGGGCGATGGCGATTGCGCCAGGGGACGTCTTTCTTGCGACGCCGGGATACCGTGAATCGACCCGCTGGGTTGTCGGCAACGTGCCGGATGGCGGGCTACGACCGGGCGCTGAATACTGGGTTCTTGCCGAATGCGGGATTGTTGGCGAACTGGTGGGCCAGTCATCGTTGCCGAAAGGCCACCTTGGACAGGCGAAGTATTTTGGCGCGGTGATCGGATCGGACGGCAATCCACTGCACCTGAAAGATTTCGCAATTCAAGCGACCTCAGGGTCGTCCGACCATGGCGCGCCGGTGTTCCTGTTGCTGGGGACCTCGGCGGAGGTGGGCAAGACCACCGCCGGCCTTACGCTTTTGAAAACCTTGCTGACAAGAGGATCAGGCAAGGTTGCCGTGTTAAAGGCGACAGGGACGTCGTCGGTAACTGAACTGGCGGCCTATCTGGATTTCGGGGCCACCTTTGCCTACGATTGTCTTGATTTCGGCCTGCCAACGACCTTCCCGTCCAGCCGGGAAGGTATTACCGCTATATTCGATCACGCTCTTGATGTCTGCCTCTCCCACCCGGCAGATGCGGTTTTGATAGAATGCGGCGGCGATATACTGGGTGGCAGCGTGCCCGATTTCATCAGATGCCTGCAGCGACGACGCTCAGAGCTGACGACCGTTCTCGTAGCGGGCGACCCGTTCGGCGCCCTGGGCGCGAAGCAAGTGCTGCACAATCAGGGGTTGACCATCAATTTGATCACCGGCCCGTGCTGTGACACGTCGACATCTCGTCAGCGAACCGAAACAGTGTGTCAGATTGCGGCCCGAAGCATGCGGTCGACCCCCATGAGTTGACAAATGCCAATTCCCAAAGGGGAATTAACATCCATAGATTGTGTTTGAAACCCACCATGCTCGGCAGGATTGAAGTTCTAACCCCATACTTCGCGGCATCGAATTTCGCTCAGCGGAGTTCTTGCTGACACTGCCGTGTTCTTGAGCGGCCACCCCAGCCTCACACAACGGTCATGTGTATTGAATATTGACTAAAGTCAATAACAATTAAACCAGCCCGCAACATTGGAACGTATTATCAGCCACCTGTAACTTCAACATTGGAACGTATTATCAGCCACCTGTAACTTATCTCAGGCGCTCGTGCCTCCCATGGCCACACCGGGGCGGGCTGCCAGAAGCATTGGTCGGGGCGCGATCCCGAACACCGTTCCCAGCGTCGGCCGACTGGTGCAATCTCCATGCAGCTGACAAGGCTCCGGAGGAACGCCATGAAAATAACCAAGGTCGAACCACTGATGATCGACCGCTTCTGCTATGTGCGGATCGAAACCGATCGCGGGATCACCGGCCTTGGGGAGACCGGCACCTGGGGACACCTGGAGGCGAGCGCCGCGGCGATCAGGAAATTCGGCGACTACCTGATCGGCCGGGATCCGCGGCCGATCGAGCACCATTGGAATGTCATGCTGCGCGCCCACCATTTTTCCGGAACCGCGATCAACGGCGCCGTCTCGGCGATCGACATCGCGCTGTGGGACATCAAGGGCAAACTGTATGGCGTCCCGGTGTGGGAGCTGCTGGGCGGCAGGATGCGCGACACGGCCCGCGTTTATGGCCATGTCAAGGGCCGCAGCCGCGAAGCCCTGGTCGCCGAGGCGGTGCGATTGAAGCGCGAAGGCTTCACCGCCCTCGGTCACCTCAACCCGCTGCTCGACGAAGACGAGACTACCCGTACTTCAAAAGTCACGCTCAAAAAATCGAGGACGCCGCTGAGACGGTGCGGCAGTTGCGCGAAGCGGTCGGACCGGCGGTCGATCTTTGCATCGAAATCCACCGTCGCATGACGCCCCCGGAAGCGGTGGCGCTCGCCCGCGCCATCGAACAGTACAAGCCGATGTTCTTCGAGGATCCGCTGCGTCCGAATGACCCGGACGCAATGGCCTGGGTGGCCGATCATATCCACATCCCGGTGGCAACGGGCGAACGGTTTATCAGCCTGTTCCAGTTTCAAACGTTACTGAATCGGCGCGCGGTTGCCTATTTGCGGCCCGATGTCTGCCTGTGCGGCGGCATTACCGGCGCCAAGAAGATCGCCGCATTGGCGGAGGCGAACGACTGCATGGTGGTTCCGCACAATCCATTGTCGCTGGTCAGCACCGCGGCGTGCCTGCAGATCGCCGCCTGCATCCCGAATTTTGCCATCCAGGAATATCCCACTCAAACCCCGGATCTGCACGGCACGAGCAACATTCTGGGTGCGGGGATCGTCACCGGGCTTGGCGAACCGCGAAACGGCTTCATGCCCATTCCTGAAGGCCCGGGTATCGGGGTCGAGCTGGTGCCCGACGCGGAACGCCGCTTCCCGATGCGTCCGCGACCGATCCAGATGCGGCCGCACCACGACGGCGCCGTGGTCGACATGTGATCGCGAGTGCAACGAACCATGTTAGGCCTCAATCAGGACCTGCCGCTACTGCTGTCCAGCATTCTGGAGCATGGAGCGGACACGTTCGGCGACGTGTCGGTCATCGGGCGATACGTCGGCGAGGAAATTCGCTACTGCTATCCGCAAGTGGCCGAGCGGGCGCGCCGGCTTGCGTCCTCATTGCGCCGGCTGGGTTATGGGCCAGACCGGTTCCTGGGCTCGCTCGCCTGGAACACCCATCGTCATCTGGAGCTGTTCTACGGAGCCACCGGGATCGGTGCCGCCCTGCACACCGCCAACCCGCGGCTGCCCCTGGCGCAGATCGCCTATACGATGAACTTCACCGGCTACCGCACGCTGTTCATCGACACCGACACACTGGCCCTCGCGGAGCAACTCGCGCCACACCTGGAGACGGTGGAGCGCTACGTGCTGATGGCGCCGCGTGGCGCGCTTCCGCGAGACCACGCTGCCAGAGCTGCTGTCCTATGAGGACCTGATCGACGCGCGGCGATCCGGATTTCATCTGGCCGGCACTGGACGAAAGGGCGGCCTGCCTGCTGTGCTTCACCTCGGGCACCACCGGGGCGCCGAAGGGCGCGTTGTATAGCCACCGCGGCACCGTGCTGAATGCGCTTTCCAGCGGCGCGCGGCAACGGCTGGGCGCTGTCGGCGAACGATGCCATCCTGGCGATGCCAGGGTTCTTCCATTGCAACGGCTGGGCCGTCCCGTTCTTCGGGCCGATGTACGGCGCTGGGCTGGTGCTGCCGGGCCGGCGCGCCGACGCCGCCTTCCTGCACCAGCTGATCGTCGAGGAAGGTATCACCGTCGCGCCCGGCGTGCCGACGATCTTCCTCGACCTGCTGGCGCATTGCCGCGAGAGCGGCGCCAGCCTTGGGCGGCTGAACCGCATCTTCTCCGGCGGCACCGCGCCGCCCGATGGCAATGATGCGAGGCCTATCTGCGCGACTATGGCGTCCGCACCATTCACGGCTGGGGCATGACCGAAACGACCAGCGGCGCCACCATGACCCTCGCGCCGCGCGATCTGCCGGAGGAGGCGGCACTCGCGGCGATGCGCACCCAGGGCAAGCCCCTGTATGGCACCGCGATCCGTACCGTCAGCGATAGCGGTGCGCCACTGCCGCGCGATGGGGCGACGGCGGGGCATCTGCAGGTGCGCGGCCATTGGTCGGCGGCAGCTTACTTCCGCCGTCCGGACGTTGCCGCGATGACCGAGGACGGCTGGCTGCGAACCGGCGACGTGGCGGTGATCGACCCTGACAATACCCTGCACATCGTTGACCGCAGCAAAGACGTTATCAAGTCGGGCGGCGAGTGGATCAGCAGCCAGGCATTGGAGGATGCCGCCGCCGGTCATCCCGCGGTTCGCGAGGCGGCGGTCATCACCATCCCCCATCCGCGATGGCAGGAACGCCCGCTGCTGGTCGTCGTCACGTCGGCGCCGGTTACTACCGAGGATCTTCAGACCCATCTAGCCGGACTGGTCCCGAAATGGTGGCTGCCCGAGGCAATCGTCTTCGTTGATCAACTTCCGCATGGCCCGACTGGAAAACTCGCGAAACAGGAGCTGCGCCAATGGTTGGCGGATGGACGATTGGGGATCGTCCCGGTCCCCAGTTCCGCACCATCGTAGCTTTGCGTATTTGGCTGCGACCGAGGCGCCGATAACGCTGACCCGCCAGACGCTGCTTGCCGACCGCAAAAGCGGGATTGCAAACCGCTGCTTCTACGCGGTTAATCTGGCGGCGATGAGTCCAGGACGGGGGCCGGATCTGCCTCCAACCCAAGTATAAAAGCACCTCGGCAGCAAGGTGCGGACGGAAGGAGCCAGAACAATGCAAGCAACGCGCACAGCCGCTCGTGAGGGTCCTCGGTGAGTGCCGCCCGAACGGTTTTGATGGCAGCACTTGCAGTCACCGCAGCCTGGCCGGCACAGGCCAAAATCACCCGATTGATTTTGCAGACGACCGCCTCGCCGGCATTCGGAGGCACGTCGTTCGGCCAGGTGGGACAATATGAGCAGCTCGACGGTACTGCCTATGGCGAGATCGATCCAGACGATCCGGCAAACGCGGTGATCCAGGATATAGGATTCGCGCCCGGAATGGGCACGGGATGGTGACCTATTCGATGGACGTGTCCATCCTGAAGCCGGTCAACACAGCGAACGGCAATCACGTTCTGCTCTACGACGTGGCCAACCGTGGTAACAAGGTTGTGCCCAGCGTGTTCAATACCGGCACCACGACAGCCAACCCGGCCGGCGACGGCTTTCTGGAAAACCAGGGCTACAGCATCGTCTGGAGCGGCTGGCAGGGCGATCTCGTGCCGGCCGCGGGACAACTCGGCATCTCGGTTCCGGTTGCGTCCTATCCGGACGGCAAGCCGATGACCAGGATTGGTGCGCACCGAGTTTGTCACGAAATCCAATACCTGCCGACCCGGTGACGACACAGAACCTGACGGCAGGCTTCAGTTCCAACACACCGGGCTATCCTGCGGCTGATCTCGACACTACCCATACATACGGTGCTGACCAAACACGTGCATCAGGATGATCCGCAACAGATTGTGCCCAGCAGTGATTTCGCCTTTGCCGACTGCACCAGCACTGCGTTCCCGGGTGCCCAACCGCAGAAGTTCTGCCTCAAGGGCGGCTTCAACTCCAATCAGATCTACGAACTTTACTACACCGCGATGAGCCCCTCGTGCTCGGCATCGGCTTCGCCGCCACCCGCGACTTCGTTGCCTACCTGCGTGGCCCGGCCGCCTGTCCGGCACGCAGCACACCGAGAAGCAATATCCTGGGCCTAGACTCCCGCTTACTGTATGAAAAAAGCACAGACCCCTTCACGCACAAATCCGCTGGCTTGCTGGACCGCTGCCAGAGAACGGGACTTGCCCGAAGATTAGCCATGTCATGAGCGATACGGAATATTGGCAGGCAGCGGGTGCGATGACACCACCGATCCGCTAGGGCAGATCGGCCTGCCGTTCCCCACGACGTGCGTATCTACCAGATGTCAAGCGCGCAGCACGGCGGCTTCTCTGTGGCGCGATCGACCACGACCGGTATCTGCCAGCAAATCGCCGACGTGAACTCATACACCTATGTCCTGCGCGATCTGCTGGTGCGCCTGACCCAATGGGTAACACAGGACCGCGCCCCGCCACCGAGCCGTTATTCCACGATCCGCAACGGTTCTTTGGTCGAACCACCCGAGGTCGATTTCCCGGCCATCCCGGGCGTGAGCTATAATCTCGGCTGGAGCGTTCAACACCCGCCTGTTCTATAATCGCGGCCCACTATTCAACCCGGGCGACGAATCCGCAATCCCGAGTGAACCCCCCAGTCGCGGCCGGAACTTATAACGTCCGGCTGCCGCAGGTGGATGCGGACGGCAACGACATCGGCGGCGTGCGTTCGCCTACCCTGCAGGCGCCGCTCGCCACCTACACAAGTTGGAACACGCGCGCGTCGGACTACAGTGAGGGTGATGCCTGCGACCTGACCGGCAGCACCGTCCCGTTCCCGCCCAGCCGGGCGGCTCGTCTGGCCAGTGGCGACCCACGTCTGTCAGTGCAGGAGCGCTACGGCAGCCATGATGGCTATGTGGCGGCAGTCAAGGCAGCGGCGGAGCGGCTTGAGCACGAAGGTTTTCTGCTCCCGGAGGACGCGACGACTGTTGTCCAGCAGGCCCAGGACAGCACTGTGCTGAACTGAGCGGCGGGGCACCACCCGCTTGTTTGCGCGCGAGGCGATCAAGGCCGGTTGGCAATGGGCTGAAGTCGCGGCACCTTGCAGAGCCCCTGGTTACCACGCGGCAGACGCGCGGGGCCCGGCGCGTCGTGATCCCGCGCCGGGCCCGCAACCAGACAAGTCAAAATCCACACTCTGAGCAAAGGCAGTCCCGTTCACAGTATACCGGTGCCGAACATGGCGGCATGGGCGACGTAGTAAATCGCGAGGAAGCCGGCGAGTGCAGTGCTGTAGCCGACCGGGGCGAGCAGCCACGAGCGGCTGACGCCGGGCACCCGGGCGTCATCGGCGGTGATGGCGAACAGCACGGCGATGATCGCCGAATGGCCGATGGCGTCGATCTTGCCGAACTCCAGCACCGCACTGATGAAGGTGGCGGCCAGCATGATCGCCGCCGACCGCCGCACCAGCGGGGTCCACATCAGGGCGAAGGCCAGGGTGAACTCGACCACGCCGGCGGCGCGCATGAAGAACTCGCCGTCAAACCCCATGGTCATCGCCGGGTGGGTCAGGAACAGCGGAAAGGTCCATTGCGGGTAAGCCCATTTCTCGATCGACGCCCACATCAGGGTGACCCCGGCGGACCAGCGGACGATGTCGAGCGGGCGCACCCCGAACGGCATGCGCCGCAGTCCGATCAACGCGAAGTAGATCGCCAGGCCGACGAAGACCGGATAGTCCATCATGTGGAACACGCCGTAGTCGCGCACCGCGAGGCCGAACAGCACGACCATGCCGAGTGCGGACAGCGGCATGGTGCGGCGCCAGACCAGGCCGGCGGCGATGGCGAGCTGCAGCCACGGCACGGCGGTGGAGGCGGTCTTGAGTTCGGGCGTGAGCAGCACCCCGCCCAGGGTCCACAGCGCCACGAAGAAGCCGCCGCAGGTGGCGCGGATCAGCACCTCGGTATTGGCGCGCAGGCCGGCGGTGACCCGGTCGAGGGCGCGCAGCATCAGATCGCCAAGCAGCGTGCGCTCGAGCAGGCAGCCGATCAGCAGGACGACGAGGGCGAGGCCGGAGAGTCGCTCGAAATCCGGGCAGAGCACGTTCTCGAGGCCTCTGGGCTGACCGGCGACGTCGTAGGCGCAGAACCATTTGACATGGGCGCTGGCCTGGCCGGAGGTGAGCATGCCGGCGGCGCTGACCAGCAGGCCGGCGGCCCAGCGCGGGGCGTGCAGGCGGGGGTGGGCGATGATGCGGCGGATCGAGCGGGGCGCCGCCGGCCGCGGGGTTGCCGCGTGGACCGGCGATGGCGACAGATCGGCGGGGTTGCGATGGGGGGTCATGGGGCACTTCCTATGCTGCGAAGTAGAACGGGGGGTTCGCGTAGGAATGCCTGTTAAAGCCGGCGAGCGGGCAATGCTGTGAGCCGGAGCACATGCGTCGCTACACAACGCCTCACATGTGTAAAACTCGCTGTATTTAACTGATCTGCACTGGTCCGACATTTTCGGCACGGCCAACGTTGGCAGTCAGCATTACATCCAACCCTATACTATATGTATAAAATTATACATCGGAGAACGAGAGGTGGCGCACGCGACGCCACCCCCGGCTTTCGGTATTGCTGGATTATCCAGCCTTGATGAGCGTGGCGACGGAAACATGTGGCCAATGAAGTCCAGCGAAGTCCAGAATGACGCGCTGGACATATTGAAGCTGCATGAACTGCCGGTTCGGGAACGTCGGATGGGCGACTTTTTCGATCCAGAAGATCGCATCCATCTGTGTCGTATTGGCGTTTCTGACTACGAACGGGATGTTCACGATCCCTTGGACCGGCGGAGAGTTGGCGAGCGGACTCGGGAAACTCGTCGTGATCGCGATGACTTTGGTCTCCAGGATGTTCTGCTTGGCGATCTGGGCTTTC
Organism: uncultured Alphaproteobacteria bacterium; assembly: GCA_963790515.1. Taxonomy (GTDB): domain Bacteria; phylum Pseudomonadota; class Alphaproteobacteria; order Acetobacterales; family Acetobacteraceae; genus Rhodopila. The sequence continues at coordinate 331,596 of CAWBPF010000045.1, forward strand.
AACACAAGCGTGGGATCTTTGATTGTATCCGCGGCCACCAGCCCTGCCGGTAAACAGTCGTCAGGCAGCGGGTCGGTCAGGTATGGGCTGAGGTAATCCTGATTGGTGGTAACGGCATGGGTCACATCGTTGAGCCCAGGGATTGGATCCGTGACCGGGAACGGGAAGGAGATCACCGGATCGATGACTGGCCCGCTATTGACCTGGGTGAAGAAGGTGCTTTGCGCAACCAGTAAATCGCCATGCGGAATGGTCGCCTGCCGCACATAGGTCTCGGAGGTATTTTCCGCGGTTGGCGGTACGTGAACCCAGAGCCCGGGTTCCTTGTGTATGAACGAGCCATCTTCGCAATCCATTACGGTTTGCAGGTAGTGCACGCCATGCAGGAGAATGGTCGGCTCTATGTCGCCTCGGTTAGGAATATCGCCGCTGATCGCGGTAAATTCCAGCGTCTCCCGCGTGCCGTTAAGTTCCAGAAAGAAGGTCGGATTGCTGGCGATGCCTTGCTTTGCCGGACGGGCGATCAAGTTAAAGCCCTTGCCCTCCCATCTTCCGGGCAAATCCGCCAGTAACCCCAGGTCCGTGCTCTGGGCCGTCATCGAACCACCGGCGCGGAAAATGTCGTCAATACCAGCCATGATTTCTCTCCCTTTGTGAAACAGCCGAAACAGACTTCATCAGGTGGGCGGCCCGGGCTTGCCAACGGACCGCCGCATCAACTGAACAACAGCAAGCCGGGTCCTCCATGTTTCCTTTCAAGGATGGGCACTGACCATAATGCAATATAAAGCATTTATATTATCGCAGAAGCTTGAAATAACAATATTAACTTGGATTTACTATTCACGCATCTAATATTATATTCAATCAGTGACAATGAACAGCAATCACGTCGATATTGGGAATCCAACCTGCCCATCGGGGATTACTTACCAAGCGGCAAAATGCATCACATACTCGGCCATTTGTACCGACATCTTCATGCACAGCAAAATATGATCACGCCCTATCCCGCTGATGGATCAGGGCCTCCCGACCGTCAGTATCGGCGATCCGCAAATTTCTTACCGTGATGGGCATCACAGCCCAGAATAACCTGCGGGCGCCGACCCTGCCTGGAGCAGCCAAACCCGACTACGGACGCCGTCGGTTGGCCCAGATGCACGCTTCTGCCCCCGGCCACCGATCGAGCGGCGTGCCCGCGCATTCAATCCAACTGAACTGAGGCCGCATACTCCCCCGACCTGCAGGTTTCGCCGCCAGGGGGTTCAATTCAAACCCTCAGGTGGAGGAACAGTCGTCCCCGGCGAAAACCGGGACCCCGGCGCCGCTGGCACGCCACGGCACCGACGCCATCCCCCACCAAATGAGCCGTCCTACAAGGGCGACGCTACGTCTTCGGCTTCTCCACATGGCCGCCAAACTCGAACCGCAGCGCAGACAGCAGGCGATCAGCGTAATCGGCCTCACCCCGCGAACTGAAGCGAGCGAACAGCGCCGCCGAGATCACCGGTGCCGGCACGCTCTCGTCGATCGCCGCCTGCAACGTCCATCGTCCCTCACCGGAATCAGAGACGCGGCCGGCGAAATCCCCGAGATCAGCCCCCTTGCGCAGCGCGCTCGCCGTCAGGTCGAGCAGCCACGACGCAACCACACTGCCACGCCGCCAGACTTCCGCCACCTGCGCCACGTCGATCTCATATCTGTACCGCTCGGGATGCCGCAACGGGGTCGTTTCCGCGTCATCGACCTGCGTGTGCATCCCGACATTCGCGTGCTTGATGATGTTGAAGCCCTCAGCATAGGCCGCCATAAGCCCATATTCGATGCCATTATGCACCATCTTGACAAAGTGGCCCGCGCCGTTTGGCCCGCAATGCAGATAGCCCAGCTCCGCCGAACCGGGCTCGCCGTCCGCCCCTGGCGTACGCGGTGCCGCATCGATCCCAGGCGCAAGCGAGCGAAAAATCGGGTCAAGCCGCTTCACCACCTCCGGCTCGCCACCGATCATGTGGCAGTAGCCGCGCTCCAGCCCCCACACCCCGCCGCTGACGCCGACATCGACATAGTGCAGGCCTTTCGCCCGCAGTTCCTCGGCACGGCGGATGTCGTCATGGTAATAGGAGTTGCCGCCGTCAACGACGATGTCGCCTGACTCCAGCAACGGCAGCAGCGAACCCAGCACGGGATCGACGACCGCTGCCGGCACCATCAGCCAGACCAGCCGGGGTTTGCTCAGTTGTGCGACAAAATCAGGCAGGCTGGTGGTGCCTTTGGCGCCCTGCGCGACCAGCGCGTCAACCGCTTCATGATGGCTGTCATAGACCAGGCATTCATGCCTGGCCCGGGTCAACCGGATCACCATGTTGCCGCCCATCCGGCCCAGGCCAATCATTCCTAGCTGCATCGTTTCGCTCCTTGGTCTCTGCTGTCAGTCTCCCGCCGCCTGCTCCAACCCAAACAGGGCAGCCCCAAGCAGGGCGGCATTCATCGTGATGACATGCACCGGCACCAGGCTCAGGAGGTTGGCGAAGCGTCCCTTGGCCGTGAATGCCCGCATGAAGGCGCCATCCTGAAGCTGCGGCACCATCCGGGGCGGCATGCCGCCGGCCAGATAGACGCCGCCGGTCGCCATGACCTTCAGCGCAAGGTTGCCCGCCTCGGCACCCCAGACATCGATCACGATGCGCAGCGTCTCCGCCGCCAGGGGATTATTGTCGGCATCGTTCAGCGCGGCATCGACGATCAGCGGCGTGCGGTCGCGGGCGGCATGCAGCTTCGCCCCGAACGCCGGATTTTCCGATGAAGGATCGCGGGAGCGCACATAGTCGTAAACATTGGGCAACCCCGATCCCGCGCAAACCCGCTCATAGGCGGCATGACGAAAACGCTCGGTCAGGAACGCCCACAGCCCGGCCTGAACCGGGCTCGTGGGTGCGAAATCGGCATGCCCGCCCTCCGACGCGCAGGCGATATACCCCTGCCCACCCCAGATCAGGAACGCCTCACCCAGACCGGTGCCCGGCGCCAGCACCGCCATCGGGGCCTGCTGCTCCGCCTTGCCCTTGTTGATCTCAATCGTTTCCCCCGCCTGCAGATGCGGCACCGCATGCGCAATCGCCCGCAGATCGTTCAACAGGCTGACGCGCTCCAGCTTGAGGCTCTCGCGCAGCGAGGTTTCCTCCACGTCCCAGGGCAGGTTTGTCAGGTGCGCGCGTCCATCGATCACCGGCCCCGCCACGTCGAAACAGGCCGAGGTCGCCTGAGCGCCGGTGTTGGCGAGAAACGCCTCAACGATGGGCTGCAATCCCTTGTAATCGGAGCTGCGGAATTCCTGCTGTGCCACGAATGCACGCGGCCCCGCCTCTGCCGAAACAAGCGCGAGTCTGGTCGTTGTGCCGCCAATATCGCCCGCGATCAGCATCCGCTCGCCTCCTGTCGGATCAGCCGGACACGGTCCGGCGCCCGCCCATTGGTTTTCTGCACCCGGAAACTACACCCGTATTCAGACGAAGTGACAAGACACCGTTGCGGTCGGCCGTCCGTCGGCGGCAATCGCTGGCTTAACACGTCGGAGCAGCCAAACGAGCGGCGTAGATAGGTGCAGGCAAGAGCCCATGATCACCGTCCGGATCTCGTCACAAGGGACCTTCGAATAACCCATACGATTACGCCCGTCTGCGATGATTCCGAGACAAAGCCACCCACAGCGCCGATCCCACCGCCGCGCGATCACGGTTCGCCGCGTCGCTTGCTTCGACCTGCCGTAGCGGGCCGTGAATACAAATCGACCGCCGGATCGGTCTGTACACCCTGCGCCGCATTCGGATGAAGCCGTTTACCGGACGTTAACCATTCTCGGGTAGCGTATTTCCCGGGGACCGGTATCCCATGGGTGTCTGCCAGTTTGGCCGCCGGAGTTTCGGTCTCTACCGGCCCACGGGGGACCTGCCGCCAGGCATCGCGTGAACAAATTCAAAGCGCCGGGTTAACCGTATCTTCATTCCGGCAACCGAAAATGAGGCTTCGTGCAAAAGTCGTGGACTCAGGGACTTAACCAGTAATGCTGATTGACCGAGATCGGTTCACCCAGCCGCGACCGCGCCCGCGGACCTGTCTGGGCGTCGCGGCAGCGGTGATCCCCGTCGCGTCCCCATGGCTAAACCTGTCCAACGCGCGCAGAGCAGCCATGGCGCACTTTGACGCCGCGCCCGGCGGTGCACCCCAACGCCCATCCCGCAGCGGTGATCAACCGGGCGCAGCCCGCTAAGAATGTTTGGCCTGACGACCCCTTCGGACGTTCCGCGGCTATCGGCCCGACTGCTTCACGTTGCCGCGCATCCCGGCCGCAATCTGCTGCTGATCGGCAGTGTGATCGTCCTTGCCCTGCTCGCCGGCACGACGTGGCTGGTGGTGGAGCGTCGCGCCGCTGACATCGCCGCCGCGGCGAACGAAACCCAGGCCCTCGCCGGCGCCCTCGCCGAGGCGACAAACCTGATATTCCGCCCGGTCGATTTCCTTCTGCGCGACACGCTGGACCGGATACGCATCGCTGGGATCGAAACCCCTGAACAACTGGCCGCCGTCATGGGCACGGAAGATGTGCAGCAGACCTTGCGCGCCGAGGCTGCCGGTATCCGGCAAATTGATGTCATCAGCGTGGTCAACGCCGACGGCCGTTTGATCAATTTCTCCCGGCGTTGGCCAGTCGTTGACATCGTGATCGCAAGCCGGGACTATTTTCGGGTTTTGCGCGAAGATGCAACGGTCGAGCGCTTTATCAGTGCGCCGGTGCCCAGTCTCGCGGCGGGCCATCTGACATTCTACATGAGCCGACCAATCCGGGCGTCGAACGGCCGGTTCCTCGGTATGGTTGTCGCGGGCATGAGGCCGGAATATTTCACTGAGCTTTACGCCGGGGTCTCGCCCGACGAAGGGCGCTTCGTCGGCCTGCACCGGCTCGACGGCGCCATGCTGGGACGCTACCCGACGATCGACCACATGCCTTCGGTTATCCCCCCGGTCGACCCACTGCTCGAAGACATTAAACGGGGCGCACAAATCTCAAGCAGTATGACACACAGCCCGATCAACGGCATAAGCGCGCTCCGTGTTGGCTACGCGTTGAAGGATTTCCCGCTCGTCGTTGTGGTCGGGCGGAGCGAAGCCTCGATACTGGCAGGCTGGCGACGGCAAACCATTGCCATGAGCGTGGGTGCCGTACTCGCAACGATGGCGCTCATGGGTTCCTTCGTTCTGCTGGCCCGCCAGATCGCTCGCCGCGCTACTTCCGAAACAGCTCTCGCCGGAACGCTCGATAACGTGGTTCAGGGCATCATGATGATTGACGAGCATCACCGCGTCTCGATCTGCAATCGGCGCGCGATCGACATGCTCAATCTGCCGCCTGAAATGATGGCCACCCGCCCAAAATTCGACGACCTCTTGCGCTTCAAACAGGACCACGGCGAGTTCGGCCTGGAAGGCGCCAACATCGACGGGGCGGTCCGCCACTTTCTCCTTTCAGGCGACATACTGCTGGAGGTCAGCACCTCCGAGCGCCGGCGTCACAACGGCACGGTGCTGGAAATCAGCAGCGTTCCGTTGCCAGGCGGCGGCATGGTGCGGACCTATACCGATGTCACCGCCGCGCGGGAACGGGAAGCGGCGTTGCAGGCGGCGTTAGCCGAGCGGGATGAGGCTGAAGCGGAGCTGCGGCAGGAGCGCGACAATCTCGAGCGTGAACTCGCGCGGCGTACCAAGCCTATCGCCGAGAGTGAAGCCCGGCATCGAGACGCGGCCGAGGTGGCAAGTGACTGGATCTGGGAAACCGACAGTGAAATCATTCTGACTTTCGTCTCGAAGCGTTTCGGTGACACATCGGGAATTCCGTGGTCTCAAGTCAACGGCCGTGCCTTCGCCGATCTGGTCGCGCTGGGCTTCGACCCCGACGGGATGGCCGAGCTCCGCGCGATGATCGAGGCCCACGACACTTTCCAAGGTATCGATCAACGCGTCATCGTGGCCCCCGGCAACGTGCATTTCTGGCGGCTCAGCGGCAAACCGTTCTTTGACCCGGCAACGGGCGCGTTCGCCGGTTATCGCGGAACGGGAACGGACGTGACCGCCGCGATCGAGCACGAGGCGGAGTTGAACGCCGCACGGCTGCGCGCGGAGGCGGCAGAGCGTGAAGCGCGGCGGGCGCAAGCTCGGCTGGTTGAGGCTATCGAGGCGATCCCCGAAGGATTCGTCCTGCATGACGCCGAAGACCGCCTGGTGCTGTGCAACACCCGCTACGGCGAGATTTACGGGCTCACCCCCGACCTCATGGCACCGGGTTTGCCGTTCGAGCAAGCCTTGCGGATCACCTTCGAACGCGACACCTACGGGCTTGATGGGCAGGGGATCGACGAATGGATCACCAAGCGGGTGGCCCAGCACCGTGCGGTAGACGGCAGCCACATTCTACAACTTCTGGCCAACGGACGTTGGTTGCAGGTGGAAGAGCGGCGCACCAGCGACGGCGGCACGGTTGGTATCCGGATCGACGTGACGGAAGCACGTCAGCGTGAGGCTGTCGAACGCGACCGCGACCGGGCAACGGCGGAACTGCAAGCCGCCCGTCTGATGCAGACCAGCCTGCTTCCGTCCGAGCACCTGCAGCAGGAGATCATGGCCGCGTCCGGCCTCGATATTGCCAGCCGGAGCGTCAGTTGCTCTGAGCTTGGGGGCGATCTGTGGGGTCTTAAAGCGCTCGATCACGGGCGGGTCGGCGTTTATACCGTGGACTTCGCCGGCCACGGCACCACGGCCGCGCTGAACACATTCCGACTGCACACGTTGATTCATGAATTGGGATCGACCTTGTCGGAGCCCGCCCATTTCCTGAAACAACTCAACCGGCGGCTGACTGAACTTTTGCCGCCCGGCGCGTATGCGACGATGTTCTATGCCGTCATCGACCCGAACCTCAACCGCATCACCTATGCCGGAGCCGGCGCGCCGCCGCCGATCATGCGACCTGACAAGGATCGTCCACTGATAGCCCTCGACAGCTCGGGCGTTCCCCTTGGGATCACGGTCAGTGCCGATTACGTCTGTGCCGAGGCTGAATTCGGACAGGGCGCAATGTTGTTACTATATAGTGATATGCTGACCGATTATGTCGACGAGAGCGGCCGGCGCGCGGGCGAGGAAGCCGCCTTCGACCGCGTCCAGCGTTGTGCCGGCCTGCCCACCGCCGAACAAATCGTCAGCCAAACCTGCGCGCCGTTTCTCGACCAGCAGACGATCCCGCTCAGCGACGACCTGACAGTGGTCTGCATCCTGCGTCCCTGAACCGGCCCGCCCGTCCGATATCCAGATCCGGTTGCGGCGACGCCCAAAACGGTGTGGGATACCGCCGCACGCCGCTTGCCCTGCCGAGCATCAGGGGGCGTCCTGCCAAACAGACCGGGAGCAAACGTCATGACCCAACCAGGCCGCGTCGTCTTTAGCAAGATGGATGAGGTCGTGTTCGGCGTTCCGGCCGCCGGGGCCGTTGCCGAGCAGGCGCGACGGCTGGACGCGCAACGGGTCTTCCTCATGGTCAGCGGGACGCTCAGCAGAACCACCAACGAGATCGAAAAAATCCGCGACGCGCTGGGTAACCGCTGCGCCGGCATCTTTGACCAGATGCCCGCCCATACCCCCCGCCACGCCGTCATCGCCGCCGCCAACCAGGCGCGTGAGGTCGCCGCCGACCTGATCGTCACCGTCGGCGGCGGCTCCATCACCGACGGCGCGAAGGCGGTCCAGCTTTGTCTGTCCAACGATATCCGAACGACCGAGGCCTTGGACGACCTTCGCCCGGTCAGACAACCGGACGGCACGATGGCCCCGCCAAACTGTCACGCGCCCACGGTGCGCCAGGTCTCGGTGCCAACCACGCTGTCCGCCGGCGAGTTCAGCGCGATCTCCGGCGTCACCGACGAACGCCACCACGTGAAGGAGCTCTTCAGGCATCCGCAAATCATCCCGTCCGCGGTGATCCTCGACCCGGCGATCACCACGCACACCCCGGAGTGGCTGTTCCTGTCCACCGGCATTCGCGCCGTCGACCACTGCGTGGAGGGTATCTGCGCCGCCGAGGCCCATCCATTCACCGACGCCCAGGCACTGCGCGGCCTAAGCCTGTTGTCGCGCGGGTTGCCACGGGTTAAGGCCGATCCCACCGACGTCCAGGCTCGGCTCGATTGTCAGCTCGGTTCGTGGCTGTCCATGGCACCACTGGCCGGCGGCGTGCCGATGGGCGCCAGCCATGGCATCGGATATGTGCTCGGCGCGGTGTTCGACATTCCGCACGGCCACACGTCCTGCATCATGCTGCCGTTCGTGATGCGCTGGAACAAACCGGTCAACGCCGAACGCCAGGCCTTGGTCGCCGCCGCGATGGATCATCCCGGTGAGGACGCGGGCGATGTTTTGGATGCGTTCATCGCCGGTCTCGGCATGCCGCGCAGCCTGGGTGCGGTGAACGTCGGCCCAGCGGAATTCAACCGTATCGCCGAACAGGCGATGGGCACACCATGGGTGCCGCGCAACCCGCGCCGGATCGAGGGGCCGGCGCAGGTGCGCGAAATTCTCGAGCTGGCCGCCTGAACGCTGTTTCAGTACGCCAGCGGCTGATCCACCACCGGCACCCAGCGGCCGTCCTTCACCACGGCGAGGAACGCCTTGGTCGACCCGTGGTGCTGGTTCGGGCCGAAGGAGTAGGTGTTGCCGTAGATGTCGGTGAACTCATGCAGGCTTTCCATAGCGGTGACGAGACTGTCGACGGTCAGGTCCCGACCCGCCCGCTTGAGCGCCTCCAACGCGATTTCCGCAACCGACACCCCGGTCTGCCCGATGTAGTTCATGTCGATGCCGTATCTGGCACGGTACCGGGTCATCAGATCGCGGATTTGCGGCCGCGGATCATCCGGGTAGACATAAAGCGTCGGTGTCATCGAGTAGAAACCCTCGCCGATGCCACCCGGCGCGGTCGCGACCGCCGTGTCGTATGACGCCGCCTGCCCAACCATATCGACATTCCAGCCAGCCTTTTTCACTGTTGAAACTATGATCGTGGTGTCCCGCACGATGGTGCCGAGCGCGAGAAGGTCACAGTTGGCTTCACGCAGTTTGGTCACCGCCGCGGTGAAGTCGGTATCCGTCGGCTTATGCGCGGTCGATGCGGTGATCTTCATGTGCTCCGCCTCGGTCTGCTGCTCCACACCGGCAAGCACGTCCTTTCCGAAGTCGGTGTCCTGATACATGATGCAGATCGATTTCTTGCCGCGCTGCTCGACAAAATGTTTGATCCCGGCCCGCATCTGGTCAACGTAGGACGAGGTCTGGCTAAACTTGAGCTTATGATATGGCTCATACATCGACCGGGCGGCTGTCAAAGGCAGCAGCTTTGGCGTGTTCTTTTCGATCGCCATCGGCCAGGTCGCGTTGTTCATCGGCGTGCCGCCGTCCTGCAAGGTCATGAAAACCTTGTCGCTGTTCAGCAGTTTATTCATTGCTTGAACAGCACGAGGGACCTGGTACTGGCTGTCCTCGACGATATAGCGGATCTTGCGGCCGTTGATGCCACCCTTTTCGTTGGCTTCATCAAACAACATCCGGATGGCGTTGGCGTTGTTGACGCCTTGGATCGCCGTGACGCCGGACAGGTCGGTCACGGTGCCGATGACGATTTCGGTGTCGGTCACGCCGTGAATCGGTTCCGCCGCCGTCGCCGCCGAGACTCCAAACAAAGCAATAGCAGCCACCTGCAGCAGGACTTTTGTCTTTTTCATTGCACGTTTCCTCGGTTATTACTTGTTGCCGAAGGGCATCCCTTCTTTGGGGATCGCGTTCAGCCCACCACGAATGGGCGCGCGGTAGCAGTCAACTACCCGTGTTGTTATCCGATACCACTGCACTTTCGCATGCGGCAGCCCTGGATTTATCCCTTTTTGCCCGTCATCGCCGCTGACCTCGGCCGGCCTGCGCCTTGTTGACCCTTTCGACGGTCAACCTGCCGGCCGTTCGGCTGTATCTCACTGCCGAATGATGGGCCTTGCTACCCCACCGCGGAGAAGGGCGGCTCGGGTGTGCGTCAGCCACTTCACACAAACCGTGACGCTGCGTCTGGTTTGACGGGCTAAACTACCCGAACGTCACGCCGGTCAGCCTTTCGGACAGCGTCCACAGCCTGCCGCCCACCGCAGGGTCTGAGGCCTGAGGGAAAATCCGCGCCACGCCCGGTGCACCACGCGTTTCCCCCAGCCCGGTCGGACCGTAATAGGTTCCACCTTTCACCTCCGGCGCCATTGCCGCATACAATGAAGGCAACGCGCCGTCCCGCGCCGATTGCGCCACCATCCCGAACGCCTGGGCAATCAGCCACTCGCGAAGTCCGGGCGCCCCGCCGCCCATGCCATTGCCGATGATCTCGGTTCTGGCCCATCCGGGATGCGCCGCGACGCTGACCAGGTTCCACCCGTTGCGTTCCGCCCGGCGCTGCAGTTCGATCGCGAACACCAGCATCGCGAGTTTGCTACGGCCATAAACGCGCATTGGCTGATAGGATCGCTCGGCCTGCAGGTCATCCAGATCAAGCGCGACCCGACGGTGTGCCAGGCTGGCGACATTCACCACCCGTCCGCCGCCGGCCGCTGCGCACAACGCATCCTTCAGCCGAGCGGTCAGAGCAAAGTGACCGAGGTAGTTCACTCCGATCTGCCGCTCGAACCCATCCTGTGTCACCTGCCGCCTGGGCAGGCCCATGACCCCGGCATTGTTCACCAAGATATCGACCACCCCGCCACTCATCGCCGCCGCGAACCGGGAAACCGAAGCCAGGCTGGCAAGATCCAATGCCTCAAAGCGGACCTTGGCGGACGTCACGTCAGCTTGGATGCGCGCCACCGCCCGGGCGCCCTTGTCCGGATTGCGCCCGGCCACAATCGTGACAGCACCAAGCCGGGCCAGGCCCAGCGCCGTCTCGTAGCCTATCCCGCCGGTCGCCCCGGTAACGATGGCGATCTTGCCGTCAAGGCGGGGCGCATCCTCCAGGGTCCAGTTTTTGCTCGGGTCCTGTGCTGGTCATCGTGGTCCTCTGGGTGTTTCCGCAGGCGGATCAAGACCGATCGAGCGGCCCGAAGGAACGCTCAAACCCGCCGCACGCCCGGTTTTGACGGATCGATCAGCACGTAATTCACCGGCCCCATGCCGCAGATGGCGATGATGGCCGGTTCGGGATGACCGCGAACGACCCCATCGTAATGCGGCGTGCCGGCGACCCGGCGGACAAAGCTTCCCGCCTTCACCGGGACGCAGGCAGCCGGGTCGAAGTCCGCCCCGCTGTTGCACCACCACGTGCCAGACATCACGACGCAAAGCCGGTCGCTGGTATAGTGATGCGGCGCGCTCATGAAGCCGGGCCACCAGCGGATCAAAGTATAGTACAGTCCCGGCTGGTTGATGTCCCCGGCCAGGATGCAATTATCCACGCTCGGCTCCGGATAGGCCTGGTTCGGCTTCCATTGCAGTTCACCCGGCGGACGGATGATGGTCTGCTCAGGGTTCAGCGGACTCGCCGCCGCGCTGTCCAGCAGAGCCGCCGGCACCGCCGAGGCAAGCGCGGCGAGCATGACGTCGCGACGAAACGTTGGCTGAATTCATGGCACTCCTCCGGTTTCGCGAAACCTGTCCATCGATGTGACCCGCTTCACCCAAGACCCAGTCGGTTCGGCAAAGAAATGTCCGCGCATTGCTGTAGGTCCCAAGCGGCGCCTGTGCGGCGAAATACGGTGATCGGTCGTGAAAACCAGCCGTATTCGCTCGATGTTGAACGGCGCCATGCGCAACCCGGCAGAAAGCCCCCAGCCTCCCCCGCACACCGCGAAACGCCAAGGCCGGACCATCAAGGCCCTAAGCAGCCCCGCCGTTGCGATGGGAGAACGCCGTTTCCGCGCTCGTCATGAATTCCAGCAGTGCGGCTCGCCCATTCTCGGTTTCCCGTTTCGCCCGCAGAATAGCTTCCGCGATCTGCCCTGGCTCGCTCACCCGCTCACTCCAGCCACCAAGCTCGCGCGCCAGATTGGCGTAGTTCCCGCCCAGATCGCGCGCCTTGTGCTTGTCGTGCGACAGTTTCATGTGCGGGATCTCGATCGCCATCGTTGCGTTGTTCAGCACGATGGTCAGGATCGGAATTCCTGCGCGCACCGCCGTCTCGAAATCCAGCCCCACCATCCCGAACGCCGCATCGCCCATGAAGTTAACGCAGAACTTGTCAGGCGCTGCCACCTTCGCCCCGATCGTCAGCCCAAGCCCGGTGCCCAACTGGTGCGACTTGCCCCAGCCCAGATAGCCCCTCGGCCGTGTCGCCCGATAGAACGGCAGCAACTGGTCGCGCGGACTGCCGCTGTCGTGCGTCACGATCGCCGTGGCCGGATCGACCACCCGCATGAACTCCGCCATGACCCGGTACGGCGTCATCGGTGTCTCGTTCGACCCAAGTTTGGCCGCCCAACGTCCCAGCCACGCTTCGCGCTCCTTCGCCAGTTCCTCTGCCGGCGAGCGGTTAGGTCGCTTTCCACCCAGCAGGTCCTTCACCGCCGCCGTGAGCGCGACCAGCGCCAGTTGTGCATCACCCAGCAACGCGACCTCGGTCGCAAAGCTTTTGTGCAGGTCACGCGGATCGTTCGTCACGTGCACGATCGGCAGCCCCTTGGGCAGCGTCGGCGTAGTAAGCTGATGTTTGTTCAGCCCGGTCCCGATCGCCAGGATCAGATCAGCCTTGGTGTGCAGGAACATCCGCCCATGCCCGGTGAATGTGTTGCCACCTGACCCAAGTGCCAGCGCATGGTCCTCGGGAAACGCGCTCTTGCCATCCACCGTCGTCATGACCGGCGCCTGCAGCAGCTCCGCCAGCGCCACCAGCGCGTCCGAGGCCTCCGCGTAAAGCACCCCCTGCCCCGCCAGGATCATCGGCGCCCTTGCCGCCAGCAGCCGCTTCGCCGCCAGTTCCACATCATCCGGATCAGGCGCCGACCGGCTTGGTTTGATCCGGCTGTAGGACAGGGCCGCGTCGCCGATCTCGATATCGACGATGTCGCGCGGTATCTCGACCATCACCGGCCCTGGCCGGCCGTTCTTCAGCGCGGAAAAAGCGCGGCGCATAGCGTCGGGCGTCGCCTCCGGCACTACGATTTCCTCTGCCTGCTTGGTCACCGAGGCATAGGTTCGGCTCGACCGAAAGGTCGGGTACACCTGCGACTGGTCACGCGCATGCGCCAGCGGCAGAAACAGCACCGGCACCGAATCCGAAAACGTCGTGGCGATCCCGGGAAAAGCGTTCTCCGACCCTGGCCCGTACTGCATCGCGAACACGCCGGGGGGCTTGCCGTTGGTCACCCGGGCATACCCGTCGGCCATGTCCACGCCCACACGCTCCTGCCGGCAGATCACCGGGCGGATGCCGGCCGCAACCGCGTTTTCGATGATCGGGGTGGTGGGAAAGCAGAACAGCGTGGAGACGCCTTCCCGCTTCAGGATCTCCACGATGGCATCAGCAGCGCGCATGGCCGGTTTCCTCTCGACGATTTTGCCCGACCCTAGGCGCGCCCTGCGGACAAAGACAAGACCGCCGCCCGTGGTGTGGTGTTTGACAAAGAGCACCCGGCCATGCTCGCGTCATGCGGTAAACCAGCACGGTTGGTCGCGGCAGGTCGCCTGCGGATGCGAAGCCGGCGCCCGCGCACCAGACGTTTCCGACCCTGGGTTTGCCAGCGATGCCGGACCTTCGTGTTCGCATCGATGTGCTTAGAATTTCTCGATCTCACCTTTAAGTTTAGAAACAAGTGCGATGGGCAACGCGAACGGCATTGTTATCCAAAGAGTGCCATCGCCCGTGGAGTGGCGGCGTTTCATGGTCGATCAGAACGTCCAGAACCATTATTCCGGCAAATCTTCCGGCGGCGCTATGGCGGCGCGTATCCTTGCGGCGCTCCGGTTGGTCAATGGCAGTGCTGCACCTGTCACGCCCGAGGCCCTGGCGCCGCTCGATCATTTCAACGCTCGCGGGGTGACGGCAACACAGGAGCTGGTTGCGCTTCTGGAACCACAATCCGGCGAGTCAATCCTTGATATCGGCTGCGGAATTGGCGGCCCGGCGCGCTGGATTGCGAGGAGATACGGCTGCTGTATGACCGGCGTTGATATTACCGCAGCGTTTTGCGAGGCGGCCCGCGAACTGAACGCCGCGTGCCACATGACCGGCCAGGTCATGATTCTCGAGGCCAGCGCAACCGCGCTGCCGTTGCCTGACGCAAGTTTCGATCGAGCCTACTCCCATGGCGTGGTGATGAGCATTGCCGACAAGACTGGCTTCTATCGGGAGGCGTTTCGCGTCCTCAAACCAAGCGGCCGGCTGGTGCTACTGCAACATAATGCCGGGTCGCACGGCTTGCCGGAGTTCCCTTTGCCCTGGGCAGCGGTCGCACAAGACAGTTTTCTGGCGACCGACGAGGAGACCAGACGCGACCTTGCCACAGCGGGCTTCGAACGCCTGTCATTCCGCGATACGACCCCGGAGGATCTTGCCGCGCAGACCGAATTGCGCCGTAAGATACAGACGGACGGTCCGCCTGCGCTCGGCATGCATGTTTTGGTTGGCGGCCGCCTGCGCGAGCAGCGGGACAATTCTTACCGCGCTCTGCAAGATGGTCGGGTACGTATGGTCGCAATCGTCGCCAGGAAACCTGGCTGATCGACCGGTCCGCCAGTGTATGGTGACACCCCCGTCGCTGATGCGACGGACGAAGGCGGCGACAACAACGTCTGCGCAAGCACCGTTCCCCGATGATCAGCGATGTCGCCAAGCCTGTGCGTTAGTATCGATTAAGCAGAACGGGTCAGCGTGACCTGGTTCACAGCGAACCGTGGGTCAGGCCGTTATAAGCGAACCCATATCAGTCCAAAGGGGAGCGCCATGCCATACGTCACAGCAGCAGAACTGATCGAGATCGTGCCAGACCTTCGGGCCATGGCGCGCGTCGAGACGTCGGCAGAAGTCCGTGCCGCGCTCATTCGGTTGGCGGACCGATATGCCGCAATGGCGGATGAGTGCGAGAATCTGGAGTGCTGCACTATGGCTTGCGAGTTGGTTGTGTAGGCTCCCGCTCGGCTGGCACACCGACCATCCTACTATGGTCGGGGCCTTGATACGTGATACCGAGGTCTCCGGATAGCGGCGCTCTTTCTCATCCCCGTCGCTCCGAGAAACGTTTGATCCATGTCAGTGAACCGTAGCCAACGGGGAACCATTGTCTGGGCGCAAGACGCCTGACACCGGCTGTTGGGGAGGTCGCCCATGCAGACTCGCTCAAGCCGACCGCATAGAAGTCCTTGTGCTCGTCGACAACACGACGGACTTCCTTTCATCCAACCCACCGTTCGTCACCAGTGAAATCACTCGCCTGTTGCGCCGCGGGATCAGCCCAACGAACGGAACGGCGTATTGCTGTGCGGCTCACGGCCTGTCGCTGCTCATCACCGTGTACGGACCCAATGGCCCCAGGACGATATTGTTCGACGGCGGCCCCGCCGATTATGCAATCGAGATGAACGCCACGCGGCTGGGTATCGATTTCGCGACAGTCGATGCGATTATGCTTTCGCACTCTCATTGGGATCATGTTGGCGGCCTGACGCGCGCTTTGGCCATGACCCGAGCGGCCAACAACGGGCGTCCGGTTCCCCTGTTCCTGCATCCCGCCATGTTCCAGGAGCGTGGCTTTCGCATGCCCGGCGGCGATGTGGCGCCCGCCGCTCCGTTCCTCACACCGAAGCAATGGTCGGAACTTGGGGCGGAACCGCTCGTGACAACGGAACCAAAGATGTGCCTGGACAATCTGTACTTCGTCAGCGGCGAAGTTCCCCGTGTAACCGCTTACGAAAAAGGATTTGACCAGAATATGCACCGGATCGCGGTGGATGCACCATGGGAGCCCGAACCGCTGATCCTCGATGAACGATTCCTGGCGGTGCATGTGCGGGACAAGGGATTGGTCATATTCAGCGGGTGCTCCCATCCTGGAATCGTCAACATGCTTCTCCACGCCCAGGCCACTTTCCCAAATGTGCCGCTGCATGCGGTCATGGGTGGTTTTCATCTATCCGGGCCGAACGAGGTGATTATTCCGGAAACAGTGCGCGATCTTGGAAACTTCGGTCTGGACCACATTATCACCGGCCACTGTACCGGCTGGCGCGCACTCAGCGCACTTCAAAGGGCCCTCGGCGACCAAGTTGTGTTGCCTCTGGCAGTGGGCAAAATGTTCAGTCTCTAACCTGCTGCTGATCATCCACCCATTGTCTGAATCATTGCGCGATCTGCGAATACCTCTGAAATGAGTCCGACTTGTGCAATCTCCTCGATCTATTGGGTATGAATTGAACAGATGAGAGTTTTTGATAAGCCACATGCATCAAATATCTCCGGTCGCAATCCAAGCCGCCTTGCACGATGGCGTTACGATTCTGGCCCCAGGGCATAAGGCACCGACAGGAAGATTTCGCATGCGCTGGGCAACGGTCTTGGGCCTAATGCCCTTAGCAATAACAGGCCGCCGACAGGGGAATATCATGGTCCGCAGCATCACCATGATCGCCGCCATCGCTCTCGCCGTTGCCGCACGCGCGCCTGACGTTTGCGCGCAACAAGTGCAAGTGACAACGGAGGAAGCGATGATTACCTCACCGCAAGCCGGAATAAAAATCTACGTCCGCAACAAGCGGCCAGCCGACATGACCCGGTTCACGCCGGAACGCACCGTCGTATTCGTTCACGGTGCCACCTATCCGGCCAGCACCGCGTTCGACCTTCCGCTTAACGGCATGTCGTGGATGGACTATATCGCCAGCCGCGGTTTCGATGTTTACCTGCTTGATCTGCCCGGCTACGGCGCTTCCACCCGGCCAGCGGCGATGGACCAGCCAGCCGAGGCCGGCCAACCGGTCGAAACCACCACCGATGCAGTCCGTGACTACACGGCCGTTGTCGACTGGGTGCTTGCACGCCGCCACCTCGACAGGCTCAACGCGATTGGCTGGTCATGGGGCACCACCATCGTCGCTGGCTTCGCCGCCGAACAACCGACGAAAGTGAACCGCCTGGTCCTCTATGCACCGGTGTGGGTGTCCCAGACCTCGCCCGCCACCGCGGCGTCACCGACGTTGGGCGCCTATCGCCTGGTCGCCCCCGCGGCAGCCTTGCAGCGATGGCTGAATGGCGTCCCGGAAAACAAGCGCGCCGACCTCATTCCAAACGGCTGGTTCGACATATGGCAGGCGGCAACCTGGGCGACCGATCCAACGGCTTCCGCGGCTAATCCGCCAGCCCTGCGCGCACCCAACGGCGTCGTGCTGGACTTTCAACGATACTGGAATGCGGGAAAGCCAACCTACGATCCGGCGAAAATAACAGCGCCCACCCTCATGATCCAGGCCGAGTGGGACCAGGACACGCCGCCCGCCCGCTCCCAGGGCCTGTTTCCACTTCTGATCGGCACGCCCTGGAAAGAGTATGTGCTGCTCGGCGAAGGCACCCATACGGTGATGCTGGAGAAAAACCGAATGCTGCTGTTCCAAGCCGTTCAAGCCTTCCTGGAGGAAGATGGACCGCGTTAGGCCCGGAAATCATCGCCGTGAGTGATACCTATGGCCGGCCGGCGATCTCCACGACCGGATCAGGCGCGGGATTGCGCCATTAGCCCCGCTATCCTCCCCGCCGCCGGCTCCCTGGCGCCTCCTGTGAGGACAGCCCGACGGCAACCTCGTCTTGGATCTGTTCGAAAATCGTGTTCCATGCGCTGAGCCTTTTCACACGAATATCAGTTAAATTGTCACTTTGGATTGGGCTCTCATCGCGCAGGGCAGCGGTCGAACCAATAACGTCGAAGACCAGATCGGCATGCAGCCTTTTGAGCCGGCTGAGCATTTGCCAGCTTCGATTATAATCCTCCCGCGGCGTGTAGAATGCATTCATTGTTGAAACAATAGTCGCCACGGCGGAAATCGCAATGGCGAAAATGCCTATCCAAAAGCCATGATCGGGCTCCGTGCTGATAGTCGATTTTAGGGCTATCATGAACGTCGATGTCGCTCCCAATATCGTAACGGCCCACTGGAATAACTCCATATCGGCATAACTGAGACCAGCGGCGAGCGCCGTGGAAACTCGCGTCCGAGCGATCATTCCGCTTAGTCTAAGAACGAGACGCTGGTATTCTGACAGAGGACCGATCGCTGCCTGAAAAGCGCCCCCCTCGTCGAAGTCACCTTCTAAGTTTCTCGGAGATCTCGTCTGTGGATTCAAGATCTCTTGCAGCTGTTCATTTTCTTGATGGCACCTGGCGATCGCAGCGCAGACTTGATCATGGTCGAGACTTGCCAGTTGTGCCTCACGCGCGGCCGCTCTTCTGCCAGACCGACCAAATAGCATAGAATTATTGAAGATATTGAACATCCGTTGGCGTCTCCGGTCGGTGCTTTTCGGTTCGATGTACTCGCGCCGACGGACCCGGTAGCAGCGATTGAGTCACAGCTTCGCAAGGTGGGGTCTAAGATGGCGGCGCTGGGCTCTTCGAGCACGGCCGAGCGCAACCCGCAGCACCGCCCGTAAATCGTCGGCCAGCACGTCAAAACAGCCCGATGCCAGCCAGCGCTGGGCTTGCTGATAGACCGCCGCCCAAGGTGGCAGGTCGTGTGGCATCAGGCGCCACGGTGCTCCGGTCTTCAG
The DNA here is from genome assembly GCA_963790515.1 of uncultured Alphaproteobacteria bacterium. Classification (GTDB taxonomy): domain Bacteria; phylum Pseudomonadota; class Alphaproteobacteria; order Acetobacterales; family Acetobacteraceae; genus Rhodopila. Next base: position 350,410 of record CAWBPF010000045.1, read on the forward strand.
GATGTAGCGCAGGCCGTTGAACACCTCACGCAGCGGAGTGGGTGCGCTGTCCGGCCGCCTCGGGCAGCAGGCTCAGATAGGGCGCGACCAACGCCCATTCTTCGTCGGAGACATCAGAGGGATAAGGTTTACGGGCAATTTCCATGCCCACACACTTGGTGATTACTCTAGCGCAAGGTCCATAACAGCCCAGGAGCACAGAGGTCTCGTCGTGCCTGGAAGACGATTACGTACGCTCTGACGATCACCTCGAGGTATTGACGTGCGTCGCCTACCGCAACCAGATTGAGCGAAAATCCAACCTATGAACGCCACCGATGCCTTTTGGCGTCGTTATGGCACGATGGCCCACACCCAAAGGATTTATCCTATACTGACCGGCGCTCGCCGATCCGCTCGGGCGTCCACCAACGACACTTGGAAAGCAAATGGTCCCTGTCCTCGTTATCGATCGCCACCGCAGGTCAAGATGACAAGCAAAACCCTTCTGGCCGTGCTCATTGGTGCGGCGGCGAACGGATCGGTCGTGGCCGCCCCGCCGCCCGGAACGGATCTGACCAGCCCCACTCACGCCTGGTTCGAACAGCAACATAACGTCAAAGGGCAGCTATGTTGTGATGTCAGCGACGGGCACATGCTCGACGAGAAGGATGTTCGGATGAAAGGAGGTATCTATGAGGTCCGAATTGAAGGCGTATGGTTCCCGGTCGGCCCGTCCGAGATGCGCGACCCGATACGCGGTGGGCCGAACCCAACCGGACACCCGATAGTCTGGTATACCCGCACAATAACCCGTCTGCCCGGCTTGATCATCTCGTGCTTCGCCCCGGGAACGCTGTTCTGAAAAGACAATCCAACGATACCCCGTTAAAGGGCAAAAATAGGCTCTGTCTCGCCCAACAGGTCGGTTCTCTCTCGCAAAGCGGCGCATGAACCTCGAACCAGATCTATCCGGACGAGAACCAACGCCAGCGCCGCCTATCCTGCTGGTTTCCTGATCACGCCATCTCCCGCACCGGCCGCACAGCCAAGGACGTCCGCAACAACGCATTGAACCGCTCAAGATCACCCCCAAGCGACGCGACCACGCGAGAAGCGAGAGGCCAGTAGTGAAGCCTATCTGCGGTGAAATAACCATAATTCTTGACATAGGCGCCAAGAATCGCAAGACCGGTCTTTGGATCAATTTCGCGGCTACTTCCCATGGGATCCGTGAACGACGTGTAGTCGGTGGACGAATGATGAAGAAAGACCCCGCCGGCGAGCTTGGCGCACAATCGCTCGTATTGCGCCGTTTCAAGAATCCATAAGTGCCATACTTCGTCTATCTCCCGGGACACCGGTACGTCACCATAGCAATGATGCGCCAGGTTCAGGAACTTCAGTACCTCTTCGATCCGCACCAGCACCTCATTGGCAGGCAGCGGCGCCAGCTTGCGCTCAAAGTAGAACAGCATATTCGGCTCAAGGAATGTGTCGCGTAACTGGCAGTTCGTAATCATGGACTTTCGCCCTCGGGGGAAGGCGGGACGCAAGCGTCCCGCCCCATAGCTGAACGTCAAACAGTCGTTACATCTTCAAGACAGGTCCCGGCCTCGGGGGGTGTGGGACCGGCACACAGCACCCACACGCGCAAACCGCCGGAATCCCGCCCGCGACATGGTTGATGTCCTCAAGCGCAAGTTCGAATGCACTCGTCAGGGCTGTCATCTCTTCAGCCGTAACGAAACTGGTCTGCAGAGACTCTACGCGGAGCGATAGTCGTTTCCATATTGATCCCTCCGTTTCAAGCTGATGTTACATTGGATCACCCATCGCCTGCGGCGGTCGGTAATCCAACATCAAATAACGCCTTGATCAGGATCTCGGGCTGTGAACGACACCACTATCACAGGATGAAATTCTTCACATCACGTTTGACTCGGATCAAAACTTCTCGGGCAAAGGCTTGAGTATCACGACCCTATCCCGTTCGAAGCGCAACCAGCCGCCGCGCTTGAGTGTCGCAACGATCTTCGCCGCCGTCTCACGCGTACAGCCAGCATGCGCGGCCAGATCTCGTTGTGTCAGTCGGCCAGGAATCTCAAGCCCTTCGCTGCCGGGGCGGGCCATCTCCAAAAGACTGAAACGCAACCTGCTGTAGGCACCCAACTGCGTCGTGGAAACACGCATGGTGAGCTGCCCGATCAGGTCAACCTGATCGCGGACAAGCATTTGACGCAGCCTGGGGTTCTCTTCAAGGCAGCGGTCAAAATCAGAACGCTGGACAACGCCGAGGCATGAATCCACCCGGGCGACGGCGGAAGCGGTTCGCTTGCCATCGCCGAGTAACGCGAGTTCACCGAAAACATCACCCGGCCATTTGCGCGATATCAGCGTGCGCCGCTTACGATAATCTACAAAGATCTCGACCTGGCCTTTGAGAACGAGAAACATGCTGTCGCCGTCGTCGCCGCATTCGAATAATACCTGTGTCCGGCCGAAACGACGCTCGCTCGCATAGGGCAACAGCGCCAGATAGTATTGGGACCGACAGGTCGTCGGGCCGTTGATTGCAGTCGATGCTGACCCTGAATTGGGCGGCGGCAGGTACGCCGCTCGGGTCTCGGCGGGCTCGATTGCACCGATGCGAGAAGCCAGGGCATCTCGTCCCGCATTGAACGCGACAAAATGCGATGTACCGGAACATTGGGTCGGTATCGCCAGATCGATGACTTTTCTCATGTTCGTTCGCTCGGCCTCCTTCGGTCTTACGCTAACAGTGCGACCGACGTCAGGGCTGTGCAGAATCTCACACTGCGACATCCACGACGTCCGAAAGCCCCACAACGCGTATCATATTCGGAAAATCGACCCGCCGGATCGCACTGCCCAGGAAAGGCACAAACAGGAACGTCCAAACCCGGCAAGCCATTCGATCCCGATCTTTCAAATGTCCCGATCACCGGCCAACCGTCTTCCAGGATGGAGATTTGCCTTCCCGCCCAATCCCCAGCATCTTGACCGGGACATGACCGTAAACCCGTCCCGCCTCACCCTGTTCGGCAGTTTCACCTCCAGCTCGTCCTACAAGCCGATGCTGTACCTGGCGCTGTCCGGACTGCCGTTCAGCTTCCGCACCGTCAACCTGAAGAACGGCGTGCAAAAACAGCCCGAATACCTGGCAATAAACCGCTACGGCCAGGTCCCCGCCCTGCGCCACAACGGCCTGACGATCGTCCAGTCCAACGTCATTCTGGATTACCTCGCGCAGAACCACCGGCCACTTCGCCGGCGCCACCGAACAGGACCGCTGGACCGCGCGCGAATGGCTGTCCTGGGAAGCCGACAACATCACCGCCGTCGCCAAGGTCCGCCACTACAGCCGCTTCCGCGCGGTCGATCCCGCCGTCATGGACTATTTCCGCCCGCTCGCCGACGCCGCCGTCAGCTTCGTCGACAAGGCGCTGGAGGGCAGGGACTGGCTGGTCGGCGACACGTCTGACGATTGCCGATATCGGCTGCTGGGGCCGCATGGTGTTCATGGCCGAGGGCGGCATGGACATCACCAACTGGCCTCGCGTTCACGCCTGGTCCAAGCGCCTTGCTGCCCAGCCGGGTTTCGCCCTGCCCTACGACCTGATCCCCAAGAAAGATACGGAGTTCGATCCATGCGCATAGCCGTCATCGGTGCCGGCGGAGTTGGCGGCGCCTTCGGGGCTGCCCTGGCCAAAGCCGGCGCCGACGTCACCTTCGTCGCCCGCGGCGCCCATCTGGCGGCCATGCGCCAGAACGGCCTGCGCATCGAGGGCGGCCGAGGCGAAACCCTGGTGCAGCCCGCCCAGGCCACCGACGATCCCGCCACGATCGGCACCGGTCGATTTCGTCCTGTTCTGCGTCAAGCTGTGGGATGTCGAGACCGCCGGCGCAGCCATCAAGCCGCTGATCGGGCCGGCCACCGCGGTGATCCCGCTGCAGAACGGCATCGACGCGGCCGAGCGGCTGATCCCGATCCTGGGCGCCCAGGCCGTCATGGGCGGCGTCGCCCAGATCAGCGCCACCATCGCCGAACCCGGCGTGATCCGTCAGATCGGCACCTTCATGCGCCTGATCTTCGGCGAACTCGAAGGCGGCAGGAGCGCCCGCGGCGAGACCTTCCTGAACCTGTGCCAGAAGGCCGGCTTCGACGCCACCCACAGCGACCAGATCATGACCGAGCTCTGGATGAAGTTCATCCTGCTCGCCACCAATGCCGCGATAACCGCCGCGACCCGCCAGCCGATCGGCGTCCTGCGCGATGATCCCGACATCGCCGCCGCTGTTCGCCCGCGCCATCAGCCGAGGTCGCCGCGGTCGGCCGCGCCCAAGGCGTCAAGCTGCCCGGACGACGCCGCGGAACGCATCGTCGGCTTCAACCGCAACGCCCCGCCGACGATGATGGCCTCGATGGCGCACGACCTGATCCGCGGCAACCGGATCGAGCTGCCATGGCTGTCCGGCAAGGTCGTCGCCCTCGGCCGGGAGCTGGGTGTGCCGACGCCGGTGCACGAGGTCCTCTACGCCGTCCTGAAGCCATTCATCGCAGGCAAACCCGCCTGATCGGGAACCAGTCGAATCACACGATCGGCGTGCGCTTGATCGCATGCCAACGCATCATCACCAACCGCCCCTCGCGGATCAGCCGCCGCCGCAGCAGCCACAGTTCAGCTTCCGAGACAAGCTGCACCGCCTGCTGCCGGCTCGGTTTGAGGTCATCCAGTTCACGCAACATCACCCGCCAGCCCAGCACGGCATGCTCGACATGTCGCTGGGAGATGTCTTCGGCGATACGGACGTCGATACCGACCCGGCCCATCATGCGTGTGACCGCGACCGGCGCCAGCATGTCGGTCGGATCGCGATGCTCCAAGCTCAGCCCAGCGGCGCACGGTTGCGATCGTTCATGTCCAGCGGATCCGGCGCCGCCAACGCCGTCATAACGATCTGCCCGCCAGGTTTCAGCGCCCGTCCCATTCCAACCAGGATCGGTTCGGGCTGCGCGTCATGAAACGGCTCCAGCGCCAGGCAGTGGTGATGGCTGTTCGCCACAAACTCCGGGTTCGCCGGGTTCCACGGCTCGATGGTAACCTTCTTCTTCAGTTGCAACCGGCTGACCAACCCCCGAGCCGCGGCGAGCAGCGACGGGTCGTCATCCATGCCGGTAACATACGCACCCTGGCTTCGCGCCACCTCGGCAGCCGGACCGCCGCTGCCGACGCCCACGATCAACAGGCTGGCCGCGGATGACAGGCCCAGCGGCCGGGTGAGGCGCAGGGTTTCAGGCTCCCCGCCAGGAAAAATGAAGCCGGGTCCCCAGAGTTCGTTGGCCAGATTAAGCCGCAAGGCTGGCCACGCGGTCCGCGGGCCGCTTTCCGGACGTTTCGCGACAACAGGCGCCTCCGGTTCGGCAGCGACCACAGGCAGCGTCGCCACCACGTTCGCAACCGTGCGGGGCGAGAATCGATCGAGTAGGCTACGCACCGGGGAGGACAGCATTTTTCGGTCTCCAACGACCGACCCTAGACGCTAATCCTTACCAAACCGTTTACACACGAACGAATTAGTCGAACTCGGTCAATACGTAACGAACCACTTCCGGCCCGATCACGCTTGGCTTATGGCGATGCTCGGGGCCGGCCGGAATGTGCAGCATGTCCCCGGGTCCGGCCTCCACCGAGTGGCTGTCGAAGCGATAACCGATGCGTCCGGACAGGATAAAGATCGAGTGCCCGGTCTCGCACCACGCCGCTTCCGGTGTCCCCGGCGGATCCGGCGACCGCTCCTGATAGCGCAGCGCGATACCGAACCCGGACACCGCCTCGCGCACTTTCAGACGATCGGTTGCTTCAAGCAATGGATGTTTCGCTGCGGGAAACAGATAAGGACTGTCGGTCATGGCGACAGTCTGCCGGTTTTATCCACCCCTTGCCACCCCCGCGACAGCCAGTATTTTGCCGCCGGAGAGAAACGCCCAAGGATCCCTGAATGCCCGCTTTGACCCGCCGCACCCTGTTCGCAGGGGCTGCGCTGCCCCTGTTCGCCATCCGCACCCGTCCCGCCCAAGCCGCGGAATTCAATCTGAAACTGGCCAATAACGCACCACTCAGCCACCCGCAGACAATCCGCCAGCAAGAGGCCGTCGACCGCATCAAGGCCGCAACCAACGGTCAGGTCGACATCCAGGTGTTTCCCAACAACCAGCTCGGCTCCGACACCGACATGCTGTCGCAGCTCCGCTCCGGCGCCATCGACTTCTTCACCCTGTCCGGCCTGATCCTGGCAACCCTGGTCCCGGCCGCGTCCATCAACGGCATCGGCTTCGCCTTCAAGGACTACGACACCGTCTGGAAGGCCATGGACGGCAAGCTCGGCGCCCATGTCCGCTCCGAGATCGACAAGCGCGGCCTGATCGCCATGGACAAGATGTGGGACAACGGCTTCCGCCAGATCACCAGCTCCACCCACCCGATCAAGGAGCCAGCCGACCTCAAGGGGTTCAAGATCCGCGTTCCGGTCTCCCCGCTATGGACCAGCATGTTTCAGGCGCTCGGTGCCGCGCCGATCAGCATCAACTTCGCCGAGGTCTACTCCGCGCTGCAGACCAAGATCGCCGAGGGCCAGGAAAACCCGCTGACCCTGATCCAGCTCGCCAAGCTCTATGAAGTCCAGAAATACGTCTCCATGACCAGCCACATGTGGGACGGCTTCTGGATGCTCGCCAACAAGCGCGGTTTCAACACCCTCCCGCCCGACGCCCAGGCGATTGTTGCACGCGAACTGAACCGCTCCGCGCTCGACGAACGCGCCGACATCGCCAAGCTGAACGGGTCCGTCGCCGACGACCTGAAGTCGAAGGGCCTGACCTTCGTCGAGGTGGATAAACCCGCCTTCCGCGACGCCCTGAAGACCGCCGGCTTCTACGCCGACTGGAAGAAGAAATACGGCGACGAGGCCTGGGGCATCCTGGAATCCGAAGTCGGCTCCCTGTCCTGACGATGGCGCACAACCTGTCCGCCGGCCTCACCCCCGCCCCCAGCCTCATCGCCGCCCGCATCGACTTCCTGCTGCGGCTGGTCGCCGAGATCCCGGCCGCCTTGCTCGTCGTCGCCGAAATCGTCGTGTTGTTCACCGGCGTGACCGCCCGCTACGTCTTCCGGGCGCCGCTGATCTGGACGGATGAACTGGCGTCGATCCTGTTCCTGTGGCTGGCGATGCTGGGCAGCGTGATCGCCCTGCAGCGATCGGAGCACATGCGGCTGACCGCGATTGTCGGCGGCATGTCCACCGCGGGACGCGCGCGAACCGAGGCTCTGGCCTCCGCCGCGGTGGCGGTGTTCCTGCTGATGGTCGTGCCCTCCGCCTGGGATTACGCGTCGGACCAGTGGTTCATCGAGACACCGGCGCTGGGCATCCACGACACCTACCGCGCGGTCGCCATCCTGGTGGGCGGCGTGCTGATGGTGATCACCGCGCTGACCCGCCTGCTGCGCCTGTCCTGGCAGGACGCCCTGTTCGGCGTGGTGATCGTGGCCGCGATGGCCGTCGCGCTGCATTTCGCCGCGCCGTGGCTAAAGGGCTTCGGCAACTGGAACCTCGTGCTGTTCTTCGTCGCGCTGCTGGGTGCCGCCGTCCTGCTGTCGGTGCCCATCGGCTTCGCCTTCGGCCTCGCCACGCTGGCCTATCTGGCAACGTTGACCCGCACCCCGCTGACCGTCGTCGTGTCCCGCATGGACGAGGGCATGAGTTCCCTGATCCTGCTCGCCGTCCCGCTGTTCGTGTTCCTTGGCCTGCTGATCGAGATGACCGGCATGGCCCGCGCCATGGTCAACTTCCTGTCCTCCCTGCTCGGCCACGTCCGCGGCGGGCTGTCCTATGTGTTGCTCGGCGCGATGTACCTGGTGTCCGGCATCTCCGGCTCCAAAGCCGCCGACATGGCCGCGGTCGCGCCGGTCCTGTTCCCCGATATGAAACGGCGCGGCGCCAACGAAGGCGAACTGGTCTCCCTGCTGTCCGCCTCCGGCGCCATGAGCGAGACCATCCCCCCATCCCTGGTGCTGATCACCATCGGTTCGGTGACCGGCGTTTCCATCTCGGCCCTGTTCACCGGCGGCCTGATGCCGGCCTTGGTGCTGGCCGCGGCCTTGGCCTTCATCGCCCGCTGGCGTGGCCGGCACGAGAACATGGCCGGCGTCGTTCGTCCCCCCTGGAGCGTCATCGGCAAGGCCTTCATCATCTCCCTGCCCGCCCTGGTCCTGCCCTTCGTGATCCGCACCGCGGTCATCGAGGGCATCGCCACCGCGACCGAGGTGTCCACCATCGGCATCGTCTACGCCATCGTCGTCGGCGTCGTCGTCTACCGCCAGTTTCCGCTGGGCCGGCTTTATCCCATGCTGGTGGAAACGGCCGCGCTGTCCGGCGCGATCCTGCTGATCATCGGCACCGCGACCGGCATGGCATGGGCGCTGACCCAGTCCGGTTTCTCCCGCCAGCTCGCAGCAGCGATGGCATCCATGCCCGGCGGCGCTGCCGGTTTCATGGCAATATCGATCGTTGCGTTCATCGTGCTGGGCAGCGTGCTGGAGGGGATACCGGCGATCGTGCTGTTCGGCCCGCTGCTGTTTCCGTCCGCCAAGCTGGCGGGCATCCATGAGGTCCATTACGCGATGGTCGTGATCCTGGCGATGGGGATCGGGCTGTTCGCGCCACCGTTCGGGGTGGGCTACTACGCGGCCTGCGCGATCGGGCGGGTTTCGCCCGACGCGGCGATGCGGCGAATCTGGCCTTACTTACTGGCTGTCCTGGCGGGACTGATCGTGGTGGCGGCGGTGCCGTGGTTCAGTATTGGGTTTTTGTGAAGGGCCTCGCGCCAGGTCGAAGGCTTCGGCTTGGCCAGGCTTTAAAAAATCTCCTGACAGACCCTTGCTTTGAGGACTTAAGCCGCAATGCACTGTACAAGGTCAGATGGCCGGATTCCGGTCTTTGGTGCTGATGAGGGCATAGCTGTCTAGCATGCCTTCTTAGGCGACTGAACCGCCCCGGGTCTGCCGGAGGCTGATTGGGTTAAATTAGGCGGCGATCTTGATCTGGTCCAGCGAGGCGAAATATCGTTGTTCGGCCTCGGCGGGCGGGATGTTACCGATCGGCTCCAGAAGGCGTCGGTGGTTGAACCAATCGACCCATTCGAGCGTCGCGAACTCGACCGCTTCCAACGATTTCCACGGTCCGCGCCGACGGATCACCTCGGTCTTGTAAAGGCCGTTGATGGTTTCGGCGAGCGCGTTGTCATAGCTGTCGCCGACACTGCCGACGGATGGTTCGATGCCAGCTTCCACCAGGCGTTCGGTGTATTTGATCGAGACATATTGGCTGCCTCGATCACTGTGATGGACAAGCCCACCGCGATGCACGGGACGCCGATCGTGCAGCGCCTGTTCCAAAGCATCGAGGACGAAGCTTGCATGCGCGGTGCGGCTGACCCGCCAGCCAACGATGCGTCGGGCGAAGGTATCGATGACAAACGCCACATAGACAAAGCCTTGCCACGTCGCCACGTAGGTGAAATCGGATACCCAGAGCCTATTCGGCCCCGGTGCCCGGAACTGGCGTCTGACATGATCCAAGGGGCATGGCGTGGCTTTGTCGCTGATCGTCGTCTTGAGCGGCTTGCCGCGGACAGCGCCTTGCAAGTCCATTGTTCGCATCAGCCGCTCGACCGTGCAGCGAGCAACCTTGCAGCCTCCCCGCCGCATCTGCCGCCAGATCTTACGCGCGCCGTAGACCTCGAAATTCTCCGAGAACACGCGTTGGATATCGGCCCGCAGGACCGAGTCCTGCTTAGCTCGCTTTGACCGTTTTTCGGGGTCGGCACGCTTTGCCGCAAATTCGTAGTAGGTCGATGGAGCGATCGGCACAACCTGGCAGATCGGCTCGACTCCATAGGCCGCGCGGTGATCGTCGATGAACGCGATCATGGCTTGAACCGGCGGTCGAGCTCCGCCTGGGCAAAATACGCAGACGCCTTGCGCAGGATCTCATTGGCCTGACGCAATTCTCGGTTCTCGCGTTCCAGCGCCTTCAGCTTTGCCGCTACGTCCGAAGCGACGCCCGGTGCGCGACCGCTGTCGCGATCTGCCTTCTGTACCCATTCACGCAACGTGTGCGGTGAGCAGCCAAACTTCGTTGCAATCGACACCATCGCTGCCCAGCGCGACGGATGCTCGCTCTCGTGCTCCAGCACCATCCGCACCGCGCGGTCGCGAACTTCGGCAGAGAACTTGTTTGTCGTCGGACTTGTCATGGCTCCATCCTATTTGGGAGTTGGAGCCTCCGGCAGACCCGGGGCGGTTCAGACTGACAGTCGGGACACGCAAGTCTCTGATTGCAAGAGGCCGATTTTTTGTTCCAAAATTTACCCTTCATGGGACACTACGCGCCTAAATTTCGCATCAGATCTATGCATCAAAAATCTGTTGCGTTTTCAATGCGCTTGTTTTGATGCAAAAATCTTGCAGACCGTGTGAAAACGGGTTTGGGCGGTAATGCTAGCGAACCCAACTGTCAAAGGTACATCCACGAGATCCTGGTGAGCCGCAGAGCCAAATTTGCTGAAACTCTTGACTTGGGATCCTGACTTTCGAGGATCATGCCAGTCGACGCGGCAAAATCCCGTCGACAGGCTCCTTTCAGGCCGCCACCGCGGCTATCAGCTCTTTGAACCCGACAATATTCAGCACCCGCCGGAGATTGTAGGCGAGCGCGGTCAGACTGAACTCGGCCCGGACCTTCTCCAGGCCACGCATCAGAAACGCTCCCTGGTTCATCCACTGTTTGATCGTGCCAAACGGATGTTCGACTGTCTCGCGCCGAAGATCCAGGATATCTGGGCGCTTGGCCAACCGAGCCGCCATCCGGTCCAGGACGGCTTCGTTCTCCAGCCGAGAGACCGTGCGAAACTTGCCGCCCGTGCACTGCGAGCGGATCGTGCAGTCGTCGCACGCCAGCTTGTTGACGTAGTTGATCTTCTTCAGTTTACGCAGAAGAGACGATGAATAAGGATGAAGACGCTGACCGGTGGGGCAGACATAGCAGTCATTGTCGGCATCATACTGGAACTCATCCTTGCGAAAGTAGCCCGCCTTGACTGAGGGGCCACGCTGCGGCCGCGGCACATAGGGCACAATCCCCGCCTTCTCACAGGCCTCGATATCCTCGATCTTGAAATAGCCCTTGTCAGCAACAGCATCGATCGTCTCGACCTCAAGAACGTCCTTCGCCGCCTCGGCCGTCTGTGTCAGCAGACCCATGTCGACCACCTGATTGGTGACCTGCTGCTCGACAATCAGCTTGTGTTTGGTATCAACCGCAACCTGAACGTTGTAGCCCACGGCAACGTGCGTGTGGGCTGCCATCGCCCGGCTGTCCGGGTCGGTCAGTGAGATCTGGTCCTCGCCGGTGCGATCCAGCTGCGCCAGCATGTCCTGGCAGCGCGTGCGCCGCGTGCGAATGGCGGCGATCTTTTCAGCCAGGTTCTCGACCCTTGAGCCAGTGGTTTTGCTCTCGGCGGCGTCGCTCTGGTCAAGCCGTTGCAGATAGTCGTCGAGCTTGGCGTCGGCGAGTTCGATAAACTTGGTCAGTGAGGCGCGGGTGAAGTTGCGGTCCTTGTTGTTGACCGCTTTGATCCGGGTGCCGTCCACAGCCAGCAGGTCTTTGCCGAACAGGTCCATCTGGCGGCATAGCAGAACGAACTGACGGAAGATCGGGCGGAAGGCCTTGCGGTTGTCGCGGCGGAAATCGGCGATGGTCTTGAAGTCCGGCTTCAGATGCCGCAGCAACCAGATTACCTCGATGTTGCGGTACGCCTCGGCTTCCAGGCGACGACTGGATCGAACGCGGTTCAGATAGCCATAGATGTAGAGCTTCAGCAGATCACTGGGGGCATAGCCGGGCCGTCCGGTCCGCTTAGCGGCGACACGGATAAAGCCCGCCGCGGTCAGATCCAATCCATCGACGAAAGCTTCAATGAAGCGCACCGGGTTCTCAGCACCGACGTAATCATCAAGCGATTCCGGAAGCAGGAGTGTCTGGGATCGATCGTGGCCGGCAATGTGCGTCATGGTTCCGATTCTAGCGCATCTTGCGCCGAGCTGGAATCCGTTGCGGCACAGATTTCACACGGTCTGCTTGACTTATCGAACAACGGCTTCCGCTTTGCGGATTGTCCGGACGTTCAGCCGACATGCTTGACTAGCTGTAGCTGCTATGGAGGTTGTCCCTCCGGGACCGAAGGTTGAAGCTGTGGTTACCACGCCAACAACCGCACTCCTGGAGCCCCGGATGGACATCCATAAGAATGCCCGAACCACGCAACTCCGTTGAATGCTAATCGTCGAACGACTGGCCCAGGGCTGACCGGTCCCCTCGGTGGCGGCAGCCCAGGGCGTGACAGCGAAGACGGTGCGCAAGTGGCGTGAGCGGTATGCCGCCGAGGGCGCTGCTGGCTTGGTCGATCGCCCATCAAGGCCGCACCACAGCCCCAATCGGCTGGCCGACGCGATCGAAAATGAGGTCGAACAACTGCGTCGCCAACGCCTGTCTGGGCCCGCCATAGCGCGTCGCCTGCATCGCCCCGTCTCGACCGTCGGTGTGGCGCTGCGCCGCCGCGGGTTGGGCCGCGTGTCGGCGCTTGATCCACGGCCAAAGATCATCCGCTATGAGCGGGAAAAGCCCGGCGAACTGATCCACATCGACATCAAGAAGCTGGGCCGCATCGACGGCATCGGCCATCGCATCACCGGCGATCGAACCGGTCAGAGCAACAAGCGCGGCACCGGCTGGGACTATGTGCATGTCGCGGTCGATGACGCCTCGCGACTGGCCTATACGGAACTGCTTCCCGACGAGCGCAAGGAAAGCGCCATCGGCTTTACCGCCCGCGCTGTCGACTGGTTTGCCGGTCACGGGGTGACGGTCGAGCGCATCATGAGCGACAACGGTTCGGCTTACAAAAGCTTTGCCTTCCGCGATCTGCTCACCGCGCGCGGCATCAAGCACAAGCGCACGCGGCCCTACACGCCGCGCACCAACGGCAAGGCCGAGCGTTTCATTCAGACCAGCCTTCGCGAATGGGCCTATGCGCAGCCGTTCCAGACCTCGCTCGCCCGGGCGGCGGCGATGCTGCCCTGGATCACCGAGTATAACGGCATTCGGCCGCACGCGGCACTGGGCGGCAAGTCGCCTCTGGCCTGGCTCGCGACCCCGCGTGCTCAGATCGAGATGATGACCACAGTTACCGCCACATCCGATCCCGAGCCTCGCTTCGTTGGGGTGACCGGGGTCAAGCCTCGCGAAGCGACCGCCGAAGGCGGCTTGGGCTTGACGCCGATCACCCCAACGCAAGCAAAATCATCGACCGGATGGGACAACCTCCTTGGCAACGACAGCTAGCCCGCTACCCATCCGCTCTCCGAACACATTCGCCATTGCGGAAGTTTTGGTTCAAGCCGCGCGCGCGCCCAACTTCGCAGTAGCGCCTGTGGCGATCTGATGGGCCAGTGTCGCCTTGAAATCTGGAAAGCCGAGACGGAAAGACACGTTTGAGGTCTTGTCCTGATACAAGATCATATCGCCGGTGCTGCCACGGAAGCTGAACAGCACGATGGCTATCTGATCGCCTGCGCCCTCCGAATGCGGCTCGCCGTTCGCTGCAACCTGCACGTAACTCCCGGTCGGCCGCACCTCCTTCAAAGAGCCATCCAGACGCCAGAACTGTAATTCTCCCTGCAAGACGAGAGTGCTGAATTCGCACACATGCCGGTGCAGTTTGCCCGGCGTGTTCGGCTGAAATCTGATGAGCACGTCCACGATGCCGCGCGCGTCGTCGACCGCAAGCACATAAATCTGTGCACCGATGACCTCAATCATCTGCCAGGTGACGTTGTGGTCGTCAAAAAGGTAGGTCTGCATTGTTGTCGTTGCCTCCAAATGACTGTCATTGGTCTTAGTCTTTATCAGTGATCCATAGCCGGGCCCGCCGGGTCAATCAAACGAACGACGATGGAGTTGGCTTGTAAGCAAGACGCGTCCATTTTTTTCCATTGAACCACCCCGGACTCCCAGAACAGCGAGGCCGAGGTTCCAAAATTCAAGACTTTTGATAAGCGCTTTGACGCAAGTGATATCAATAAGTTGCGCGTTTCAAAAGATATGACCGAAACGCCAAGAGCCCAAGACCGTCGTCCTATTCCACCTTTGGGCTCTGATTTTCAGAGGCTATTGCCGGGTCTGGGCAAATGCCTGAACGACATAGTTTATGCTGAGGTCCTGAGAACGAAACCTACAGCGCCGGGGTGGAGCGCTGCCGTCGGCAATCCCCATGAACAAGGGTCCGGTTGTCGCCTTTGGGTGCCCCGAACCTGCCTGTCCTCTTCCGGCCAACTCCAGCCGCTGCAATTTGAATATTAACCCGATCGCGCCAAAGACCGCATACTGCCAAAGCATGTTAAGACTCTCCGCTATCCGGTAACGGATAGGCGACCCGTCACCGCGCCACGGAAGACTGCCCCTGTGCGCGACTACCGAGCGAGCTTCGCGGTAATCCGGTCACTCGCTTGGTCCACTGCTGGATCGCCCAAGCGGTTGAGGCCGATGCCTCCAGCATCCACCTCGAACCGCAGGCGGACGAACTCAACGAATGCCTGCGCATCGACGGTATGTCGATCAATTCCAACGCCCCTCCCCAGCACCCCGACCCAAGATTCCTGTTGCGTTCCACAACAACCTATAGTAGAAAGAACATTAACAGAACATCTAGGACCAGGCCAACCGATGACCCAGCCCGCCACCGGCACCCCAGCCACCGACTGCCTCTTCAACACCATCTACGGCTTCCTGATGCCCTTCTTCCTCGCCAGTGCCGGCGGAAACCCCGACGTCGCCCGTCGAGCGATTAGCGAGTTGGTCCAAGTCTACAACGCCGCCTCAATCACAGAGCTCGATCTCGTCGGCCGCATCATCGGCTTCAGCATCGCCTCGCTGGACAATCTACGGTTGTCCATGACGCCCGACCTGCCAGACACTAAAGTCCTCCGCTATCGCAGCAACGCCGTCACCCTCAGCCGAGCCTCGGACCAGGCTCGGAAAGTCCTCGAAGCCGTCCAGGAAAACCGCCCGCAACCCTGCGAAATTCCCCGCCCAACCGTCGCCGCCGCGCCCGCACCAAAACCCAGCCAACCGGCAGAAACCCCACAACCCGCTCCCAGCCCAGCCGCCACACCCCGGCCAGCCCCACCGGCGCACGCCCAAATCGCCGAATTCCCGTCGATGGATATCGAGGCGATGAAGCGCGATGCCCGCATCATGATGAACGCGTTCTCAAAATCCGCCGCAAAAACCGGCTCCGCGATCCCAATCATCCCGGACCCCGCCGCCGCGATCAAAGCCGCCGCCGGGGCCGCCATGACAACCGCCCGACGCGCCTCAGCCTGAAAACGGCTAAGCCTCCTAGAGATTGCTAGCGGTCTAACGCCGGTTCCGAACCCAGCCACGCATGTCCCGCATCCAAGCCAGCCCCATTGTGCATAGCAGCATGGGTTGCGGAGACAAGATAGGAAGCTAGCTTACGATCAGCATTCTATACGATTGGGTTTGCCAGCTATGTCCCAAGCCACCACCACCTTCCGGGATGACGTCATCACCCGGCCCGCCGCGCGCGGACGCTCCCGCAAAAAGCTCCTCCGCTGGAGCCTCATGGCCGGCGGCGTGCTGGCCGTCATCATCGGCGGTGGCTTCTACTGGCTGTCCGGCGGCCGCTGGGTGGAAACCGACGACGCCTACGTCCAGGCCGACAGCATGACCATGTCCACCGACGTCTCCGGCATCGTTGCCACGATACCGGTGCACGAGGGCCAGCACGTCACCAAGGACCAGGTCCTCTTCACCCTCGACCCGCAGAAATTCCAGATCGCCCTAGACAGCGCCCGCGCCGACCTCGCCCAGGTGCGCCTGAACATAGAGGCGATGAA
Source organism: uncultured Alphaproteobacteria bacterium (assembly GCA_963790515.1). GTDB lineage: Bacteria > Pseudomonadota > Alphaproteobacteria > Acetobacterales > Acetobacteraceae > Rhodopila. Next base: position 366,447 of record CAWBPF010000045.1, read on the forward strand.
GGCCGACTATCAGGCCGCCCTCCGCGACACCGCCGCCCGCGAGCAGCAAGTCAACGCCGACCAGGCCACCTATGACCGCTACGCCGCCCTGGTGAAGCAACGCGCCGTCACCCAGCAGGAATTCGACGACTCCCGCTACAAGTTGGCCGCCGATCAGCAGGCGGTGAACGCCTCGCAAAGCCAGGCCCGCGCCCTGCTCGCCAAACTGTCCGGCAACCCGGACATCGCCGTCGAGGATACCCCGGCCTTCAAGCAAGCCCAGGCCCGCGTCGCCGAAGCTGAACGCGAGATGAACCATTCGGTTGTTAAAGCGCCTTACGATGGGATCGTTACCCAGGTAAACAAGCTGCAGGTCGGCATGTACCTGGGTGCCAGCACCGCCGCATTCGGCCTGGTCTCGACCGATCACGTCTGGGTCGAAGCGGAACCCAAGGAAACCCAGCTCACCTACGCCAAGAACGGCGATCCAGTCGATGTCAGCTTCGATATCTACCCGGGCCGGACCTGGAGCGGCACGGTACAGAGCGTGGCGCCGGCGACCGACCAGAATTTCTCGCTGCTGCCGGCACAGAATTCATCCGGCAACTGGGTGAAGGTGGTCCAGCGTATTCCGGTTCGCGTCCGTGTCGACATGAAGCCCGGCGACCCGCCGTTGCGGGCCGGCATGAGCGCGGACATCGACATCGACACCGGACACGTCCGCACTCTGTCGGACCTGTTCTAACCCGCCACCACGCGTGATCCCTCGGGCGGAGCACAGTCCGCCCACACGGTCGCGCGCCAGGATATCCTCAAGATGCCCAGTCAACAGGAAGACATGGTCCCGCATCGCGCCTTGATCACCGTCTGCGCGATGATGGCGACGCTTGATGCAGTCGCTCGATTCGACGATCGCCAACGTGGCCTTGCCCTATATGCAAGGCAGCCTGTCCGCCAGTTCCGACCAGATCACCTGGGTGCTGACCTCCTACATCACCGCCGCCGCGATCATGACCGCCCCCGTCGGCTGGCTGTCCGCTCGGTTTGGGCTGAAGCGGCTCTATCTGATCTCGATGGTCGGCTTCACCGTGGCGTCCATGCTGTGCGGGATCGCCGGCTCGTTGACCGAGATGGTTGCCTTCCGCCTGCTGCAAGGCGTGTTCGGCGCGGCCCTGGTGCCGCTGTCGCAGTCGACCATGCTGAACATCTACCCGCCGGAAAAACGCGGCTCGGCCATGGCGATCTGGGGCATGGGCGTGATGGTGGGCCCGATCCTCGGCCCGACCCTGGGCGGCTACCTGACCGAGCTTTACAACTGGCGCTGGGTGTTCTTCGTCAACCTGCCGTTCGGCATCCTGGCCACCGCCGGCATGGCGGCCTTCCTGCCCGATACCGAAGCCCGCGCCGGCATGAAGTTCGACTGGTTCGGGTTCGGCGTCTTCGCCATGGGGATCGCCGGCTTCCAGCTGATGCTCGACCGCGGCGAAACCCAGGACTGGTTCGGCTCGTCCGAGATCATCATCGAATGCGTGATCGCGGCCCTCGGCTTCTACCTCTTCATCGTCCACATGATGACGGCCGAAAAGCCGTTCATCACGCCCTCGGTGTTCAAGGACCGAAACCTCTCCGCCAGCCTGCTGGTGATGTTCGCCGTGGGCATGGTGCTGCTGGCGGTGTCCGCTCTGCTGGCGCCCTGGCTGCAGGATCTCGGCAACTACCCGGTGGAAACCGCCGGCCTCGTCATGGCGCCGCGCGGCATTGGCACCATGGGTGCCATGCTGATCGCCGGCCGCCTGTCGAACAAGGTTGATCCACGGCTGCTCATGGCGTTCGGCATCGTCGTCCTGTCCTGGAGCCTGTATCGGATGACCGCCTGGACCCCGGACGTGTCGGAGACGACGATGGTCGTCAACACCATGCTGCAGGGCGCCGGCCTGGGCTTCGTGTTCATCCCGCTGCAGGTGATCGCCTTCGCGACGCTGGACCCGGCGCTGCGAACCGAAGGCACCGCACTGCTCAGCCTGCTGCGCAACGTCGGCAGCGCCATCGGGATCTCGGTCACCGGCGCACTGGTGACCCAGAACGAGCAGGTCGAGCACTCCGTCCTGTCCGGCTACATCACCCCGCTCAATCGCGCGTTCCAGGGTGCCGCCTCGGCGCTATCGCCGGTCACGGCGCATGGCGCCCAGATGCTGGACGCGCATGGTCAGCCGGCAGGCGGAGATCATCGCCTACAACGACGACTGGAAGCTGATGATGCTGATGTCGCTGCCGATGCTGCTGCTGCTGCTGCTGATGCGCGGGCCCAGGCACGGTGCCGGGACATCATCCGAACATGCCGCGGTGATGGACTGACGAAGGCGTCAGACCGGGTCCCAGTCGAACACCTGCCCAGACGTGTCCAGCGGCATGAAAGCCTGCTTCAGCGCCGGCATAGCATGGGTGGCGATGCTCTCCGGCGTCCAGCCTTCGGCATTATGGATAATCCGCACCGGACGCGGCGAGCTGAACAGGTAGAGCTCGTTCATCCGCGTCCCGAACACTTGACCGGACACGTCCTTCGCGGCATCCGACGACAGAAACACCGCCAACGGCGCGTTCTTGTCCGGTGTCATGAGCTGCAGCTTTTCCACCGCCGCCTTCTGTTCTGGCGTACTGGTCGGGATCGAGCTGGTCATCCGGCTCCATGCCCAAGGCGACAGGCAGTTCGACCGCACATTATATCGTTGCATATCCAGCGCGATCGATTTGGATAATGCGGTGATGCCAAGCTTTGCCGCCGCGTAGTTCGCCTGCCCGACATTGCCGATCAAGCCAGAGGTCGAGGTGATATGGACGAACGATCCGCTCTCCTGGGTGCGGTAATGTTCGGCGGCAGCGCGCGAGACAAAGAAGCAGCCATTCAGGTGGACGGAAATAACCGAAGTCCAGTCATCCTCGGACATTTTGTGGAAGATGCCGTCGCGCAGAATCCCGGCATTGTTCACCACCGCATCGATCCGGCCAAAATGATCCAGCGCGGCCTGGATGATTTTCCGGGCCGAGCCCCAGGCAGCGACGGATTCAGTGCAGATTTCCGCCTGGCCGCCACGTTGCTCGATCAGCGCCTTGGTTTGCTGCGCCGGGGATGTAGATCCACCCTCGCCGTGCAGCGATGCACCGATATCCGCGACGATGACCTTGGCGCCGGCGCCGGCCATCATGATCGCGATCTCGCGGCCGATGCCGCCGCCGGCGCCGGTTACGACAGCGACTTTGCCTTCCATCAGTCCAGGCACGTGGCGAAACTCCTTTGGGTGCGTTTTGTCCGGTCGCATGCTCTCCCCTTCGCGCCCCGCCGGCAAGCCCAGGGATTTGGCAACTGCCGGACACCATCACAGGCCGGCTGTGTTCGAGCTTATGTGCCGCCCACAACCGCGTGGTCGCCGGATGACCTCGCAGACGACCCGGTGGAGCGGGACGGGCGGCAAGGTTCCGCACCGGTTGTGGCCGCCGCGGGAGCGGGATGACCTCGATTACACGGGGTGCCGTGATCGGGCCCATTCAAAGCCGAAGATCGACGCCGGCGCATCGATATCGCAACGACCTGCGTGGGGCCGAAGGGTCCGCCGCTGACAGCCCAAGGTTCCGGCGGGGGTTGCCCGCTTTTCGCTTCAATGGCGCCTACGCAATGTAGCCTTGGGCATTCTCTATTGTCGGCGGATCACGCCAAGCTTGTTTAAGACAATGTTTCGTTCGATCCCCCGCGACGCGACGAATTCATCGTATGCCACGAGTGCGCCGTCCCAGTAGGCGTGCGGCATACAATCGTCGACCAATATGATGCCGCCCTTTGAGAGGTTGCTGTACAGCTTCGGCAGGATTTCGATGATCGGCAAATAAAGATCGACATCAAGCAGTGCGAATGCGACTGGGCCTATACGATCAAAATCAAATTTCGCTGCATCGCATTCAATCGATGTTACCCCTCGAACCTCGGAAACAGCGAGCGAATGGTCAAACCATTTCTTTTTATTGTTCATGAACCATAGATCGACGCCCTGGTCCTTGTTCCGTCGATCAGCTTCATACGATAAATGTTCGGGGACGAAGCCGCTGAACGTGTCCAAGGCATAGTATTCCTTGACGATCTCGTTTTCGTCCATGAATTTGCGAAGGAATGCCGTGGTCCGGCCATATGCGCAGCCGATCTCGGCATAGCAGCCAGGAACATCGCGGGTCTCAGCCAGACATTGCGTTAAAAAAATAAGCTGGTTCGGGCTGAACATGTAGTCGTAAACCGACCACACGTCCCGGCCAAAAATCTTCCTGGCAAAATTCGAACTCATTGACGTCTCGACACATAGATCCCGTATCGCCCGCTTGATAGACTTGGCTTTGGACTCGAAAAACATGAATTGATTCCTGACTATATTCCAGGCAACTTCGACATCCTACATCTGCCATGGAGGTCGGGCAATGATCTGTCCCCGCCGACTGGGCTAACCCGGCCCAGCACAAGACTTCCAGGCATCGCGCTTCCGCTGATCGACGTCTTTCAGTTGCTGCCAATTCCCGCGGCGACGTACTGCGTCGGTCCTGGCCGCCTCGGGATGTGACACCACCGGCATGTCGTCGATGTGAGGTAGCCCCCATAACCGGCTGGACGGAACGCCAAGTGACCCAAGCGAGAGACGATCCGACGGCAACCACTCCGAGATGCTGGTGCGGAACAACCTTCAAGTATTGATTGTATCGTTATTCGGGCATCAGTTCGTACATCTTCCCGTTGAACCGAGCCAACCGCATGCTCTTCATCGGACGGTAATCGGTCGGGCTGGAGCTGATCTTGATGCCTGGCAGCACCATCGGCAGCGTCGTCGTATCAGGAAGATTGGTCGCGGCTTTCATGATGTTCTCGCGGGACAGGTCGTTGCCAGCCTGCTTCAGCACCACAACCAGCGCCTGAGCCATCGTGTAACCGTAAGCCCAGACCGGATTGGCGGGATCGCTGTCAGGCGCGTATTTCGCACGCCAGACCTGGAACTCCTTCATTCCGGCGTCGTCGGCCCAACCCGGGTCGGTCGGGTCCTTCAGATACTGGGCCGTCACAACCCCAACAGACTTGTCAAAACCCGCGGATTCAAGCGCCGGTTTCACCCCCGCACCGTTGGAATCGATGATGTGCAGCGGATGCCAATCAATATCGGCGGTCTTGCGGATCGACATGGCGGCGAATTTCGGCGTGCTGGCATCGTAGAACAGATCGGCCCCCGAGGCATGGAGCTGCAGGACCTGTGAGTTGATAGTCGGGTCCGTGACCTCATAGGACAGCGTTTTGACGACCATCTTGTCGAACTTGTCGCCCAGGCCGTCTTTCAAACCATTGAGGTAGTCGCGACCCAGATCATCGTTCTGATACAGAATGCCGATCTTGGCGTTGGGCTGCTTGTCCAGAATGTACTTGGCATACATTTGTGCTTCCAGCCGGTAGCTGGGCTGGAAGGGGATGCTCCAGGGGAACGCCGACGGTTCGGTCACGAACATCGAGGCGCCGGAGCCAAGCCAGATATCAGGCACTTTCTTCTGGTTGACGTATCGGCGGATCGCGGCGTTGGATGCGGTGCCGATGGTCTGGAACAGGATGGCGACCTGGTCCTCCTCGATCAGCCGACGGACGACCTCGATCGCCTTGGGCGGGCTGTAACCATCATCGACCGCGATCAGGTTGATCTTGCGTCCGTTGATGCCGCCCTGTTCATTGATCATTTTGAAATAGTCGGATTCCGCGGTTGAGATCTGGCCATAGACGCTGGCGGGCCCGCTGAACGGCGCGCTTTGGCCAATTTTGATCTCGGTGTCGGTAACGCCAACCATGCTTTTCTGGGCCGATGCGGGTGTGATGGTCATGGTCAGCAGCAACGCTAGCGCGGCACCCGTGAGGCATGGCTGTGTCATGACGTTTTCTCCCTGTATTTCCATACTTTGGTACATCAGCGTACGACGCGCGACAACCCGCCATCCGCACCGCAATCATAGCGAACCTCGGACTTCATGCACCTGTCACCGCGCGCGGGCTGGCTCCATGCCGAGCGTCACGGGCAATGCGGCCAGGCGTGGGAATGCCGCCATGCCTGCCTTCATCATTTCTGCAAATCGGCGGCGTCGGCGTGGCAACGTCGCCCGAACCAGGGCTTGTGAGCCAGTCGCCACCGCCGCCCGGCTTTACTCAGCCGCCGTCTTGGCCGCCGCCGCCTTTGCGCGGGCAACCCGAGCCAGAACCTTGTCGCGCACTGCTTCGGGCAGGCCGTTCGGGTCCATCGGCATGCCGTAGATCAGCTCATTATGAGCATGTAACAGGTGATGCAGGCTAAACGCGTGCATCTGGGCATTGCGCCGTCCCTGCACGTCCTGCACATGATTGACCGCCTGCTTGGTGGCCTTGAGCGCGAAGGCCGGCTTTTTCGCGATCTTTTCGGCCAGGGCGAGGGTAACGGCGGTCAACTCGTCGCGCGGTACCACCCGGTTCACCATGCCGCACGACGCCGCATCCTGGGCGCTGATCTCGTCTGCGGTGAACAGGAATTCCTTCGCCTTGCGAATACCCAATTCCCAGGGGTGATTGAAGAACTCGACGCCGCAAATGCCGAAGTCGATCACGGGATCCTTGAAGGACGCATCATCACTGGCAATGATCAGGTCGCACACCCAGGCCAGCATCAACCCGCCGGCGATGCATTTGCCCTGCACCTGGGCAATGGTGGGCTTGGACAGGTTGCGCCAGCGTTCACACATCTCCAGGTAGATTTCCATCTCGCGCCCGTATCGAGCTTCGGCGCCCTGCGCATTGAAGCCGGCCCATGTGCCGACGGTCTCGAAGTCGCGCCAGGTCTTCGTCCCGTCGCCGCTCAGGTCGTGGCCGGCGGAGAAATTGCGGCCGTCGGCGGCCAGGATGATGACCTTGACGTCATCGTCGTGCGCCGCCCGGTTAAACGCGGCGTTGAGTTCGTAGGTCATTTGCAGACCCTGGGCGTTATGGGCCTCAGGTCGCGCCATGACGATCCGCGCGATATTGGGTGCGGGCGTCTCGTAGCGCACCTGCGTAGGTTTTGCCGCTTGGTCCGTCATTGGTGGGTCTCCTCTCCTTCCGGGATGCGCTGGTTGGTCCGGCGCGATACGCGGCCAACGTATCCCGGCGTGGCATCGACACCAAGCTGCGGCGTTTGGCAGAGGTGCCGCGGACAATCCCTGCAGACCGGGGCAGTCACCGTCTCCGCATCCACGAATCCAACACGCTACGCTGAGACCCGCGCCCGATAATCAGCGCAAACGTTGGCAGACTCCATCATCCCCTCGTCCACCTGCCTCGGCGGGCAACCCGGGACCAAGAGAATTTCCTCGGTGCCCGCGTTGTATTGAGTGGTCCCAAATTGCCCACAGTTTCCGTCGTAACGGATGCAACCAGGACCGCGCCCTGATTTCCGCCTCTTCGGCTTCGCGTTTAGTGCCTCCAATGTGCCAACCAGCCGTTCCCAGCGTCTTCAGCAGTATCCCAGTTCGGCGTCTGCGCGAAGCATTACTTCTGTACAGCATTGCTCTCCACAGAAAACATCATGAAATTCATTCATACGGGGGCTGAATATCTTTCAGCTTGATCTTTATTTCTTTGGATTTAACGTTGAAGCCGCAGATTCACCTCATGACTTGGAGAACCACTCAATGAAAATTGGCAACCAGCCGGTAAGACTGGCGGTCGTTCCGCTTCTGGCCATCGCCATTGCCGGGTCCGCGTCGGCGCAACAGCCGAACGGCAGGCTCTATGCGTTCCACTCCGCCCCGACCGGCGCGTGCCCGGGCATGGACTGGCATGTCGTGCTGCAGCCTGACCAGTCCCTGGTCGGCTTCATCGCATGGGATGACATGAAGCATGTCGCCAAGGTGTCAGGAAAGCTTGAAACAGGCAGGATGTTTCAAATGGCCGCGGTCGAAGAAGGCGGTGCGGAGCGTAAAGGAACGGTAAAGGGACAGGTCGAGGACAGCTTCATCGTGGCTTCTCTGCAAGGAACCCGAACCGGCTGCGACAATCAGCAGATCTCGGTGCCCTATTTCGCCAGCGGTCTCGCGGGCGGCGGTGGCTGACGTCACCTTGGGCGGGATTGTGACCTCGACAAGCCTGATCAGCTCTATGGCTTTACCGCGTCCAGCAACAGGGCAACAAGCCACTGAATGCCCGGATCACGATCCGACCTCTGATGCCAAACGGCCTCTACCGGCACGACGAGCGGTTCGTAGGGCAGGTCGAGCATGACCAAATCCCCCTGTTGTGCCACGGCGTTCGCCAGACGCCGTGGCAGCGTCGCCACCATGTCCGATACCAGAAGCATCGGCCGGACTGCCCCGTAATATGGAACGGAAATCGCCACGCGTCCGATCAGGCCCTGGTCCTTGCCGCCTGTCTCGATCAGCAACCGCTCGATCCAGATACGGCGAGAGACCCCGCGGTCGTCGATAAACCCGTCGCCGGCCAGTACCTCGGCCGGTTGCGGCTCGCTGCCGGTGAGTTCGACCACGATATGGGGAAATGCGAAAAGCCGTGTCCTGGTCACCGCTTCCTGCGTCAGGGGATGGCCGGCGCGCACGACGATTGTTTCGGAATCGATGGTAACCGTCGTCCGGCGCATCCGCTCCGGCAGTTCGCGAAACCAGCCGATCACGAAGTCTATGCGTCCCTCATCAAGCTCCCGCACCAGGTCCAGGCGGTTGGGCGGGAAGATGTTCAGATTGAGATAGGGCGCCTCAGCGGTCATCCGGGCGACAAGTTCGGGCAGAATTGTGTTGGCGACATAGTCGGTCGCGGCAATGCGGAACGTGCGCGGCGTTTCAGATGGCACAAACGGCCGACCGTTGATGGCCTGGCTGATGCGCTGCAACCCGTCGTGGACACCGGGGGCGAGTTCACGGGCACGCGGTGTCGGCTCCATTCCGGTTTCACCTGATACGAACAGCTCGTCATCCATAGCCTGCCGCAGCCGTGACAGGGCATGGCTGACGGCCGATGCCGTAACGCCGAGTTCCCGCGCGGCCCCACTGACACTGCGATGCCGCAGGACAGCTTGAAACACCTTGAACAGGTTCAGGTCCAGCTTTTCGATCGCCACGGCAAGGTCCCGCTTGTGTCTAGGACGCTTTCAGGCTGACTGGAGTAGTCAGCGCGCTCTGTCTCTTTGCTAAGCGAGCAACATCACCCCGGCTGTTCCAGTTAGAGTGACGTTGCTTTAGCCCACTGTACACCGTGGACGGCCGGGGGTTAAACCCGGCCGTGACACAATCGAGATCTTTACCGAAGCAGGCCGTCCGGCAGGCAGATCAGGTCGAGTAGTCCGAGAACGCCACGCCCGCGAACCGCGCGCGATAGTCGGTGCGCACGTTGACCAGCGCCACCATGCCCTCGTCGACCTTCTTCTGCGCGCGTTCCAGCGCCGGGCGGATATCCTCGGCCTTGGTGATGTATTCGCCGTAGCCGCCCAGCGCCTCGCAGATCTTGTCGTAACGCGTGTAACCAAGATCGCGGCCCGGCTTCTCCCGCTTCGGATCGCCGGTCCAGCCGCCGTTCAGGCTGATCACCACCAGGATCGGGATCTTGTGGCGGATCGCGGTATCCAGCTCCATCGCGTTCAGCCCATCGAGCCGTCGCCGTGCACCACGATCACCTGCTTGTCCGGGCAGGCGACTTTCGCGCCGACGCCGAACGGCAGGCCGACGCCCATCGTGCCGAACGGACCGGAGTTCAGCCGATGCCCGGGCGAGAAGGTCGGCATCGTCTGGCGGCCGAAGTTCAGCGTCTCCTGCCCGTCCACGCACAGGATCGCGTCGCGCTTGGCGAAGTCGCGCACCGCTTCCAGCATGCGCACGGGATGGATGTCGCCATCCTCCTGCAGCTTGTTGGCGCCGGCGACGGAGCGCTTCGCTGCCTCGCCATCCGCCAGTTCTTGCGCCAGCCGTTGTAGTTGTCCGGCGTTGATGCTGGCCCTTGATGCCCTTGCAGCAACTGTCCAAGCACCGCCTTGCAGTCGCCGACGATCGGGGATGTCGACATAGCGGGCCGCGGTCGCGATTTCGGCCGGATCGATGTCGATACGCGCGATCTTCGCGGTGGGCCCGAAGCGCGGCGGCGCAGGCGTGGCCGATGATGTAGTTCATCCGGGTGCCGAGCACGATGATCAGGTCGGCATCGCGGAACGCGCCGGACCGCATCGACAGGAACGAATACGGATGATCGTCCGGCACCACGCCGCGGCCTTGCGGGGTGGTGTAGAACGGGATGCCGGCGGCCTCGACGAACGCCTGCATTTCGGCCCACGCGCGCGACCAGATCACGCCGGAGCCCGACACGATCAGCGGTTGTTTCGCCTCGGCCAAGCGCGCCGACCAGCGCATCGACCTGCCGCGGATCGCCCAGCGGGCGGCTGTCCAGGATCGGCCGGCCGGCGAAGCTCCAGTCGACCAGGTTCTCGTCGATCTTCTGGTAGAGCATGTCGCCGGGGCAATCGAGGTAGACCGGGCCCGGGCTTGCCGGTCATCGCCTTCTGCAGCGCGAAATTGATCTGCTGCGGGATGCGCTTCAGGTTGATCAGCCGGTCGACGTACTTGCAGCAGCCGCGCATCAGCTCGACCTGGTCGATCTCCTGGAACACCTGGCGGCCGAACTGGCTCAGCGGGCTGGATCCGCCCAGCGCCACCACCGGGCAGCAATCGACCAGCGCGTTGGCCATGCCGGTGATCAGGTTGGTCACGCCGGGGCCGGACGCCGCCATGCAGACCGACGGCACCTGCTTCAGGCGGCTATAGGCCTGGCACGCGAACGCCGCCGCCTGCTCATGGCGGACGTCGATCATGCGGATGCCTTCCTTGATGCAGGTGGCCTCGGCCAGCAGCATCGGGCCGCCCATGATGTAGAAGAGATCGTTGATCCCTTCTTTTTGCAGGCATCGGGCGATGATTTCCGAGCCGGTGAGTTCCGCCATTGTCTTCGGTCTCCTCTTGGAAGTGTTCAGCCGATGATGCTGTTCGGCGCGCAGGCCAGCTCGACCTCGTCCGGTGTCCAGGCCGAGCCAGTTGGTCAGCACGTCGTCGTTGTTCGCCCCAGCAACGGCGCCGGCTTCACCGGCGGCGGGCTGCCGGAGAAGCGAACCGGCCAGGCCACCATCTTGAACGGCCCGACCACCGGATGCTCGATCGTCTGCATGATGCCGCGCTGCTCGAAGGTCGGATCGTTGGTCAGTTCCAGCGTATCGAGCACCGCGCCGGCCGGGATGCCGGCCGCGCCGATGATCTCCATCGCCTCGTGCTTGGTGTGCTGGCGGGTCCAGGCGGCGATCATCTCGTTGACCTCGTCCGGCCCGTTCGGCGCGCGCGGCCGGGCGTGTCGTAGCGCGGATCGCCGATCAGGTCCTCGCGCCCGATCACCGCCAGCAGCCGGCGCCAGTGCTCCGGATTGGCGCGGCTGGTGAAGACATAGACGTAGTCGTTCGAGCCCGCCGCCCTTGCACGGGAACGTGCCCATCGGCGGATTGCCGCCGGAGACGGAGCTGTCGGCGGCCCGCGGCGCGGCCTTGCCGGTGCGGTACTGCGCGGCGAAGGCGATCCGGATGTAGTGCAGCATCGCATCCTGCATCGCGACCTGCAGATGATCGCCCTGCCCGGTCTCCTTGCGCCGGTACAGCGCGCCCAGGATGGAGATCGCCAGCAGCATGCCGGTGCCGGTGTCGCCCAGCGACGGGCCAGGCTTCAGCGGGCGGCCATCGCGCTCGCCGGTGATGCTCATGGTGCCGCCGCAGGCCTGCGCGATCATGTCGAACGCGAGGTTCTTCTCGTACGGGCTGCCTTCGCCGAAGCCCTTGACCTGGCAGTAGATGATCGACGGGTTGATCGCGCGGATCACGTCGGCGCCGAGGCCCAGCCGCTCGATCGCGCCGGGCGCGAAATTCTCCACCAGCACGTCGGCCTTGGCCGCAAGGTCCTTGACCAGCTGCAGGCCCTTCGGGTCCTTCAGGTTGACGCGTGATGGATTTCTTGTTGGCGTTGAACATGCAGGAAATACGGATCGTCCACGCCGGGCTTGCCGCCCAGCGAGCGGCCGGGATCGCCGCCCTTGGGATTTTCGACCTTGACCACCTCGGCGCCCAGCCAGGCGAGGGCCTCGGTGCAGGACGGGCCGGCCTCGAACTGGGTCATGTCCAGGACCCGCACGCCGGCGAGGCAGTCGCTGCCGAAAGCATTTGTCGTCATGTCGTTTCCCCTTTTCGGTCGCGTTGCAGGAACGCTAGAGCGAAAAATTCTCGCAAGGTAAGCCCCTCGGCTGGCATCGGGCGGGCAGCGGGAGCATATCTGCGCCGTGTGGCAGGCGGGAACGGCATGAAGCGGTTTCTGTGGGCGATGATTGTTTCCATGATGGCGGCATGTCCGGCGCTGGCGCTGGAGAGTGCGCCGGTCAGCAGCAAGCGCGCCGTCGCGACCTTGGTCAGCGACACTGACGTTATGCAGCCGGGCAAGCCGTTTCGCGTCGGATTGCGGCTGCGGATGGCGGATGGCTGGCACACCTACTGGAAGAACCCAGGTGACGCGGGTGTGCCGCCTGAGCTGACGGTCGAGGGCGCCACCCAGTCGGCAATCGATTGGCCCACACCCAGCCGCGTCGCCGAAGGTCCGGTCATGACCTATGCCTACACTGGGGAAGTTCTGCTGCCGGTCACCGTGACCGCGAGCACCGGTCGCATCAAGGCGCACGCGCAGTGGCTGGTATGTAATGATATCTGCGTTCCGGAGGAGGGTGATTTTTCGCTCACCCTGCCGGTGGGTACCGCAGCGACCGGGGGGGCGTCCGGGGCGGCGGCCCAGACTGCCTTGTTCGCCGCGCATGACCAGGCGGTGCCGCGGCCGTCGCCATGGGGGGCACGGGTATCCCCGGAGGGAACCCTGTTCGTGCAGGGGCCGGAGTTGTCATCCGCTTCCGTGACGGATGCGTGGTTCATCCCCGATCAGCCGGACCTTATCCAGGACGACGCGGCGCAGCCCCTGTCGGTGCGGCGTGGCGGCTTCACCCTGGCGTTGAAGCCGGCGCACGGGTTCGCCGCGGCCAAGGGCCTGTCGGGCGTGCTGTCGGTGCGCGACCGCGCGGGCCTGCAGACTGATGTGGTGCTGAGGGCGACGCCGGGGCCGGCACCGTCCCCCGCAATGCCGCCGCTGGGGCAGATCCTGGTATTCGCGTTCCTGGGCGGGCTGATCCTGAACCTGATGCCGTGTGTGTTCCCGATCCTGGCGATGAAGGCGGTGTCGCTGGCCAGGCACGCCGGACGAGGCGGCGGGCACGCGGTGTCCTACACCGCCGGCGTGCTGGTGACATTCGTGGCCCTTGCCGTCGCGCTGCTGGTCGCACGGACAGCGGGCACCGCGGCGGGATGGGGCTTTCAGTTCTCGTCCCCGGTCTTCGTGGCGGCCATGACCTGGCTGCTGTTCGCGGTCGGGCTGAACCTGTCCGGGGTGTTCGAGGTCGGCGGTGGCCTGACCGGCGTGGGTGATGGTTTGGCCAGCCGGCACGGCATGGTCGGAAGTTTCTTCACCGGGCTGCTCGCGGTGCTGGTGGCGACGCCCTGCACTGCGCCGTTCATGGGCGTGGCCGTGGCTGCTGGCCTCGCAGCGCCCCCCGCCGTCACCGTCCTGGTGTTCGCCATGATGGGGCTGGGGCTGGCCGCGCCCTATGTCGTCCTGGCTTCCATGCCCGGGCTGGCCAAGGCGATGCCGCGACCGGGTCGCTGGATGGAGGTGCTGAAGCAGGTGCTGGCGTTCCCGATGTACGGCGCGGCGGCGTGGCTGCTGTGGGTGGTCAGTCAGGAGGCCGGACCAAGCGGCGTGCTGGGTACCGCCGGCGGGTTGGTGCTGGTGGGCTTCGCCGGCTGGGTGCTGGGGGCGACACAGGCCGCTGCCACACGCCCCAGGCGGTTCGGGCAGTCGGCCGCGGTCGTGGCGGTGCTGGCGGCGCTTGGCGTGCTGACCGGTGTTTCGGCGATGCCGGTCGGCGCCGCGGCGGAGAGCTCGACCGAAGCCTTCACCCCGGAGCGGCTGGCAGCCCTGCGCGCACAGGGGCGGCCGGTGTTCGTGAACATGACGGCAGCCTGGTGCGTGACCTGCCTGGTGAACGAGCGGGTGGCGATTTCAACCGACGAGGTCAGGAAAGCATTCGCCGCAAGTGACGTGACATATCTGAAGGGGGACTGGACCCGGCAGGACCCGGCGATCACCACGTTCCTGCGACAACACGGGCGCGATGGCGTGCCGCTTTACGTGTTCTTTCCGGCCGGTGGCGGACAGCCGGAGATTCTGCCGCAGATCCTGACCCAAGGAGAGGTGCTGGGGCTGTTGCGGACCTCGTAGATCCCCCGCGGTATGTTGCGGACAGCGCTGCCGCCGCGACATAGCGATGTTTTGTCGGTCTATCGCGGCCGAGAGCTGCAAGCACCCGCACCGCTCCGTTCGCCGGCATCAACTCGGTGACGCGACAGTGGCTTCGGCAACTCCGAGAGCGGTCGCGCCCGCGTGGAGGGTCAAAGCTGGGCCACGAAGCGAAAGACGTCGTGCCAATCGTGTTCCCGAGGCCCCGGAATTAACCGGTTGTTCATCTGTTGTTGCCAAAATCCCGGGATGTGATTCTGTCCAAGAGGTGTTTGATGCCCGGCTCCCTTTCGTCGCACGATGTCGCTCGGTTGATGGCCGAACCCTCGCCCGATCTGCGCGCCGAGTTGGCGGGCAAGCTTGCGGCGGATCTGTCGGGCAACACGCTGTCCGACGCCGAGGTGAAGATGGCGCAGGATATCGTGCGCGTTCTCGCGCGGGATGTTGAGGAAAAGGTCCGCGCCTCGCTGTCGCGCGGGCTCCGCCATTCGCCGAATCTGCCGCGTGAGGTGGCGCGCAAGCTGGCCGACGACGTCGAATACGTCGCCATGCCGATGCTGGCCAACTCGTTGGTGCTGACGGACGAGGACCTGATCGAGATTGTGCGGCACGGTTCATCGATGAAGCAGCAGGCGATCGCAAGCCGTCCCAACGTGACGGAAATCGTGTCGGACGCGCTGATAACCCACGGCGACGAACCAGCGGTCGTGGTGCTGATGACCAACAAAACCGCCAGCATCAACGAGGACAGCTTCAATCGCGCGGTCACGCGGTTTGCCGAGAGCGCCCGGGTCAAGGAAGCGATGGTCCTGCGCGACAAGCTGCCGATCACCGTCGCCGAGCGGCTGGTGACCATGGTTTCGAAAGCATTGCAGGCGCATCTGGTGAAGGCGCACGACCTGGAGCCGGCGACAGCCGCGGATATTGTGCTGACCTCGCGTGAGCACGCCATCATTCGCCTCAGCCTGGGTGCTTCGGACGAGGATCTGCGGCAGATGGTGCTGCAGATGCACCGCAACAATCGACTGACCCCTTCGCTGATCCTGCGGGCGCTGTGCACCGGGGATATCGCATTCTTCGAGGCTGCGATGGCGGCCAAAGGTGACGTGCCGCTCGCCAATGCCCAGGTGCTGATCCATGAACCCAGCCGGCGAGGCCTGGCGGCGCTATACCAGAAGGCGGCGATGCCGAAGGGCTTGTACAGTGCCGTCGAGGCTGCTGTCGATGTGGTCGACGACCTGGAATTTGACGGTGAGGCGCGCGATCTGGAGCGGTTTCGTGCCCGTGTGATCAGTCGCGTCCTTACACTGGTTGAATCGGTGGACTCGGCGGATGCGGACTACCTGTTGGACAAGCTGGGGGATGTGCTTGTGCACGCTCCGGGCGATAACAGGATCAACGAGATACACGCGCCGCTTTGGTGAAGCGGCAGGTATTTTCGCTGCTGCCTATCGTCTCGATGTCGCCGCTTCAGCGCAACGCAACTCCAGCGATGACAGGATGGTGTCGACGAGGTGAGTTGGAGAGAAGCGTTCCATAGCCTTTGCACGACCATTGTCTGCGATATGCTGCATCCGCTCTATATCCCCCAAGAGCGCGTCCAGCATGTCCGCAGCCTCGTCTTCATGGCGGAAGTATACAAGATCCCGCCATTGAACAAAACCCGCCTCAAGAATTTTGTTTCGTGAAGACACGACCGCCGCGCCCGACGTGAAAGCACCGAGTACGCGCTCGTGGAAACCGGTCAAATGAGGCGTCGGGCACAAAGCGCAGCGGCTGTCCGCCATTAGCGACAAGAGTGCGCTTGCCGATCGCGGGTCAACAAACCTTATCCGCGAACCCCTGAGATCCAGTTCGAGCTTTCGATCCGTCATGACGGTCACCGGCAGATGCGCTATCGCCTTCAGTAAGCGGCTCCGCCGGACAAACTTCACGTGATCCACGAGAGTGGTCAGAAGGAACCGATGGTCTGCATCGGTCCAGTCCATTGCTATCCCGATCTCGCGACATGCCCCGACGAGTTCGCTGATCGGATCCAGCCGCCAATCACCCACGACTTTCGCACTGACATCATGGAACAGAGAATGGTAAACCCGGTTCCTGTAGCCGCCATCTTTGGAGTGACGCTCCTCAATGAGCTGCGGAGGTACCATGCCAACCGGCAGTAGAATGTCAATGGTTCGATCCTGAATTGGCGCTAGGGTTCTCACTGTTTCTGGAAACGTGATGGAAGGAACGTGTAGCACGTTGGACATGCCCATTGCTGTTGCCATGCTTGCGTAGCCATAGTCCGTCATCAGCAGTGTTCGCTCATTGAAGACCGATCGCACCTGATGCTCCATCGACTCATGCGCTGGACAATCATGCATTAGATCAAAGAGCGGCTTGCGAAACACTGAGTACGCCGAAAGAAGCTGATTGGGTGAAGAGGTTGGAAACAACAGCTCGGAGCCAAAACCATTGAACGTCAAAAAGAAAATGCAATTTTTGTCCTGCATCGCTGCGAACACCTTGCGTGGTTCGGCAATGTAATCGAGCGGACGGAGGACTATGGCGACCGCGGCAAATGCCGCAACAAGCTCTCGCGCAAATAGTTCGTTATGGCCGAAACGGTCGATATTGCTCCGAGTGAGCACGACAGCATATTGATCAGGAGCAGCAACAGAGTCGTTCATTTATATTTCCATTTTAAAGTAAATTGAGTTCAAACATCCATACTTATATCAATACGAATAAATAATGAAAAGAGAGGGCGATCACTGTATTCCCTCCTTGGATCGAATATATTCTTCAAGCCGCTCTCTCTCACCATCCACCTTAAGATAGTGGCTTTCTAAACTACGGTAATGGTTCTCCAGCTCAACATAGTGGCTTTCCAGGTCGCGGTATTGGCCGTCCAACTCGCGATAGACTTTCTCAAGCCTTTGGCGCTCGCCTTCTAACGCCGCAAATTCTCTTTCAAGCGAAGCCACGCGCAGTTCGTTGTTTGCGTCGAGCATGCTCTTGCGCGGGCCGCAGGGTACAACCAGGTTTTCATGACGACAGAGTTCCGCCGCAACAATGCGGGTTCGCGCGAAAAGCTGCCCATCTGTTCCAAAAACTGCATGGAATTTCCGCCAGTTAGCATAGGAAAGCCGATAGAGCTGGATTGGATCAGCAAATATTTGCCTTAATAAGGTTGCTGAATGTACCGCATCGGAGTTCAGAAGTACAAAATCCTTGCCGCTAGTCAAAACGGGATTAAGATCAAGCGGATCGTTGATGCAGTTAAGCACCCCGTGAAACCCCGCCTCAATGCAAGCCCCGGTTGGAAATCCATCAAATGCACCGGGAGCCAAGCTGAATGGCCGGTTTACCGATACTATGGCGTCCATGCGGGAATAGAACTCTTTAAAGAACGCGCTGTTCCGCTGCCCATAGAATGTAAATTTGTCCCGAGCGCCATCAAGCGGGATATCATCGGCGATGTAGTCGCCCACAACGTGAAACCGAAAACGCTCGTTGTCCTGGGAGAGCAGGATGGCGATTGCAACGAACTGGTCATAGCCTTTAGAAGTAAGGTCGTTGCCGTACTTATGGGCCACAAAGCAGAGGTCCAACGTATTTTTATCTTTGCCAAAAAGCTTCTTGTCGCGATGAAAATCGAAATCAATACGGCTATCGAATACTCCACCAAAAATATACTCGACCTTGCCAGGGTCGCAGCCGAACTCGGTCAATGATGTAGTCATGGGTCAGGCGCTGCGTGACGATCACTTTGCGGCAAAGTGGCGACAGCACTACGTGTTGGAGGGTTTTGTCCGAGTCCGCTTCGTTGATCTTGAAACCGCCGCCCGGATACAGTTGGAAGATGAACGGCAGCTGCCGAGCTTCGAGAAAGGGCATCAACTTGCCCGCGTTCCCCAAAAAGGTCACATAGGCGAGGCGGGCGACAGCGTCCAAGCCGGCGCCAAACTGGACAATGCGATCCTTCACTTCGGAATTCATGGCGAGCTTGGTAACTGCGGCTGAAAAATCCTCGTTCGAGAGCCAAAGGTGCCACCCCTCGAGGGAAAGCAACTTTGCATTAAAGAACGACAGGTAATGTCCGTATTCGAGTGTCCGGAACGGGGAGAAACCGCACGGTATCATATCATCCAAGATCAGCAGATCCGCGAAATCAGGACCTGCATCCACAAACGTCTTTGGCACCCTTGACCTTCTCCCTTGACTTCCTTTGGAACAAGCCGACCGTGGCTTCGCATTACATTCTTGCCTAGCCACTTAGGCGGCACAAGATCTGTATCCTGTTGAAAAACCTAGAGGCTCCCCATCCCTTACGGCGCGATCCTCCACGAGTCAAATGAGAGACGCAGGCATTGACCGCCGCCTAGAAACGTTATTAAATGATAATGAAAGGCACCAGGTAATTCCATCAGGATTGCGATTACGTTGCGGCCAGAGGCGGAGACTGCGAGATAGGCCGACAACAGCTCAGACCGTGGGCAATTCTGCAATGAATTGCGCACGGATGCCAGACATTCCCGATGGTCTGACGAATGGATCAGGGCTTGCACAGCCTGGCAGGATTGGCGCCCAGGGCCTCGGGCGTCCAGTCGCGGCGTTGGCTGAAAAGTTCGATCAGAGCGGCGGTATCCTGGTCACGATCCAGCCCGGCGGCCGCAACGACCACTCCGTCCTTGACATAGTAGGCAAGAAACTCCGGCTTCTCCAGGTCGCCATGAACAACGATGTCGTCCCAGCCCGTGGCATGACCAACATAATCCAGCCGCTTGAGATATTGGATTGTCCAGAATACCGGAACAGCATCGAAGCGGATCTCCTGGCCAAGCATATTGAACGCTGCGATCCGGCCCTGCTGTTGCGCCACCCGCCAGTGTTCTACGCGGATCGGCGCGCCATCGCCACGCAGAGGAAACCGGGCGATGTCGCCGGCCACATACAGACCATCAGCGGCCTTCAGGTTCGCATCCACGGGTACACTGCCGTCCTCGGCCAGCTGCACGCCATGCAGATAGTCGGTGACGGGGCGGACACCGAAGCCAATCACAACAAGGTCCGCCTGCAACCGTTCGCCACTGCCAAGAACAACCGAGCGAACGGCGTTATCCCCTTCCAGCGCGTGAACTTGCTGGCCGAGACGGAACACGACACCCCTTTTTGTGTGCAACCCAACAAAAACATTCCCGATCCGGGCCCCAAGCTGCTTCTCGAACGGCGCGTTCTCCTGGCCAACCACGGTGACGTTCAATCCGCGTTCGCGCAGACTGGCGGCGACCTCCATCCCAATAAAGCCGGCGCCCAGGACAACGGCGGCTTCACTGCGTTCCGCTTGCTCCAGGATCGCGTCGGCGTCTGCCCTGGAGCGCAGCAGGAACACATTGCGAAGATGCGCCCCGGGTATCTTGGGCAGGCCGGGGGCGGCGCCGGTTGCCAGCACGGCCGCATCGTAGCGCAGCGATAGCCCGTCGGCGCAAGTGATGGTTTTCTCGGTTGCATCCAGACGCGTTACCTGCGCGGTACGGCGCTCGATGCGGTGCTGTTTGTAGAAGGATTGAGACTGCAGCGGCGTTTTCTCGGCACCGGATTTACCGGAAAGATAGTACTTGCTGAGCAGCGTGCGGTCATAGGGGACCCGATTAATCGGGTCGATCATCACCACACGGCCGCCAAAGCCGCTTTGCCGCAGGGTTTGGGCGGCGAGTGCACCCGCGCCGCCGGCGCCAACGATAACGAACGTGCGCTGGTCAGCAGGCTGGGCCGGTGGGCCGGGTTCCTCGGCCGGGACACTGACGAGAATGCGCGAGCCTTCGATGCGGGCGGCATAGCGCGGCAGGCTATCCACGGCAGGCGGTTCCAGCAGCGCTCCGGTGTGCGTGCAGAACGTAGCTTTGTGCCATGGACAGACGATACGACCTGCGTGACGGATACCCTGTTCAAGCGGCGCGCCGGCGTGCGGACAGGTCCCGCCGATGGCATGCACGGTTTCGCCGTCGCGGATCAGAAGGATCCGCAAATCGCCGACGTCAACTGGATGCATCCCACCATCGGGCAGGTCTGAAAGTCCGGCGACGTCGTGTTGTGGCATGATCTCGGTCCCCACGGTTGGTTCAGGGATGACGGATCGGGGGTGGTTCGCGTTCGCATCCGCGCGTGGTTTTGACCGGCACTCGCGACGCCGGTCCGCATTCTGGGCCAAATTGGCAAGGTCACGGCCCTGGGCGGATCGACATAGACCGGACGGGTCGTTGCCCCTCTTACCTCAAAGGTAGCGGCGAACAGCCTTTTTGTAGGCCGCGTAGGGACCGCCGAACTTGCCTTCCAGATAACGCTCTTCCCTCAGCACAACCCCGAAATGAAGGACTGCCCAGCCGGGTAGTTGGACCAGCAGCAACCAGTCGAGGGCGAAGATCAAGGCGATGCCGAGCGTCACCGTGATGCCACCGACATAAATCGGGTTCCGTGTGCGGGCGTAAATCCCGCTCGTTACGATCGTCAGTGACGGCTGGTACGGATTAACGTTGGTTGCATGCCGCCGCAGCGTCTGCACCGCACGCACGATGACGGACAAGCCGACCAGCGACACCACGCTGCCAATGCCAATCCGCCAGCCCGACGCGACGCTCGACAGCCACCCCAACGGCAGCAGCGCTTGCAGGCCAACGCCGGCGACCAGCATGGCGATGAGAATAAGCGGCGGCGGCAACAGAACCCCGGGAACATCCGGCGTCACGGGTGATCGTGCAGCGGGATCGGCTGGCATTTCACAACTCCTGTTCTTTTGTGCCGCAGACGGTTTCTGCCCCGGCCAGGGTAAACTCAATCGCTATTCGAAGATGTGACGGGAACTGATCAACCCCGGACCAGCTTCTACACCCTTAACGGCATCCGCGCCGTCAGAAGGCCTGTGCGAAATGTCCTTTCTACACTTGGGATCGCTCGACGCTCTATTCGGCGAATACGGTTACGCGGCGATCTTTCTGGGCGTCATGCTGGAAAGCATCGGGCTACCGCTGCCGGGCGAGAGCCTGATGATCGGCGCCGCGATCTACGCCGCGACCACCCATCATCTCAACATCGCCCTGCTGGTGCCGCTGGCAGCCCTGGGCGCGATCTGCGGCGACCAGATCGGCTATTTCATCGGCCGCTCGATCGGTTTCCGGGTCCTGTCACGATGGGGGCGCAAGATCGGCCTCACCGACGAAAGGCTGGAGCTCGGGCGCTTCCTGTTTCGCAAATACGGCGGCGGCGTGGTGTTCTTCGGGCGCTTCATCGCCATCCTGCGGACCTTTGCAGCCCTGCTCGCGGGGGCCAACAGGATGCCGTGGCACACGTTCCTGCTATGGAACTCCCTCGGCGGAGTGTGCTGGACGACGCTGTACGGTTTCGGAGCCTACTTCCTGGGCGACACAATCAAGCGCATCAGCGGACCGGTCGGCATTTGCCTTGCAGTCGTCGGCGCCGTTGCACTGGTGGCTGGCTTCATCTTCATCAAACGCAATGAAACCCGCCTGCTGGAGGATGCCCGGCGGCAGATGAAGCACAGCGACGGCGCCCGAAACCCTTGATCAGCCCGCCAGCCGACGGATGATGGCCTGGGCGTCCGGCGATGCCCAGTCAGCCGCACCCTCCAGCCGGGCGACAACCTTGCCACTGGCGTTGATGATAACGGTGGTGGGAATACCGCGGGCGTTGAATGCCCGCGCCAGCGCGCCCTTCGGGTCCAGCAACACCGGCAGCGCGGTGATCCGGTGCCGCTGGTACCACGTCTCAACCGCGTCCGCCCCACCGCGGTCGGACGATACCGGCAGGACCGCGATGTCCTGCGGGGCCAGCGCCTTCGAAAGTGCCTCCAGCGAGGGCATCTCGGCGACGCATGGCGCGCACCATGTCGCCCACATGTTCACCACCATCCCCCGCCCCTTGAATTCCTGCAGGCTGTGGGTTGTGCCGTCGGCGGACGTGAACGTCACATCGGGCGGGTCCTGTGGCGGCGACACCGGTTCCAAATCGTCCTTCAGCGACGACAGGCCCTGAGCAAGTGGTTTGCGTGGCAGGACACCCACGGCTAGGGTGCCGGCCGCTGCCGCCAAGGCTATCCGGCGGTGGATCATCATTGAGGTGGAACCTTTTCCGTGACCGAGACGCCTGCCCACTCGCCAAACGACCGCGTTAACGAGCCAGCCAACATGCAGTGGGGTGGCCGCTTTGCGGGCGGCCCGTCGGTGATCATGCAGGACATCAATGCCTCCATCGGGTTCGACCGCAAGCTGTGGCGACAGGACATTCGCGGGTCGCGCGCGCATGCGGCGATGTTGGCGAAGATCGGGTTGCTGTCGACGGAAGATGAGCACGCCATCAGCGCCGGTCTAGAGGCGATCGCACAGGAAATCGACGCCGGCCGCTTCCTGTTCGACGTCGCCCTGGAAGACATCCACATGAACATCGAGGCTCGGTTGACCGAGCGCATCGGTGAGGCAGGCAAGCGGCTGCACACGGCGCGCAGCCGCAACGACCAGGTCGCGACTGATTTTCGCCTGTGGGTGCGGGATGCGATCGACGGTCTGTCGGCCCAGATCAGCGACGTGATGCTGGCCCTGGCACAGCGGGCAGCCCAGCATGCCGCCGATCCGATGCCCGGCTTCACCCATCTGCAAACCGCCCAGCCGGTGACATTCGGGCACCACATGCTGGCCTACGTGGAGATGCTCGACCGTGACCGCGGCCGGCTGGCGGATTGTCGGCGGCGGTTGAACGCCTGCCCGCTGGGGTCGGCCGCACTGGCCGGGACCTCGTTCCCGATCGACCGCGAGATGACAGCGGCTTCCCTGGGGTTCGACCGGCCAACAGCCAACAGCCTCGACGCCGTTTCGGACCGCGATTTCGCGATGGAGTTCCTGTCGGCGGCGGCGATTTCCGCCGTTCATCTGTCCCGGCTGGCTGAGGAAATCGTCATCTGGTGCAGCGCCCCTTACCGCTTCATCCGACTGTCGGACGCGTTTACCACCGGGTCCTCGATCATGCCGCAGAAGCGCAATCCCGACGCAGCCGAACTGGTGCGTGCCAAAACCGGCCGCGTCACCGGCGCTCTGGTCGCGCTGCTGACCGTCATGAAAGGACTGCCACTGGCCTACGCCAAGGACATGCAGGAGGACAAGGAACCGGTGTTTGACGCCGCCGAGGCCTGGGCCCTGTCGCTGGCCGCAACCGCCGGGATGGTGCGTGACATGGTGCCCGATGTCGCTCGGATGCGGTCGTTCGCCGGTTCCGGTTTCGCCACCGCGACGGACCTGGCCGACTGGCTGGTGCGGGTGCTGCGGCTGCCGTTCCGCAGCGCCCATCACGTAACCGGGCGGCTGGTGGCGATGGCGGAGGCCCGCGGTGTCGACCTGGCCGGACTGCCATTGGCCGACATGCAGACGGTTGAACCGGGAATCTCGCACGACGTGTTTTCAGTGCTGACCGTGGACGCGTCGGTCGCCTCCCGCACCAGCTACGGCGGAACAGCGCCGGCGAACGTGGCTAACCAGGCAGCGCGCTGGCTGGCGGCGCTGTCATGAGAGCCATCGTGGGCCTGGCCTTGATCCTCGGCCTGCTGACAGCGTGCGGCAAGAAGGGCCCGCCCGAACCGGCAGGCCCCCCGGACAAGATCATCTATCCACGGGTCTATCCGACGCACTGACTATCGCGTCTCAAGGGCCGGGCACCCATCATGCGTTGCTCGGTATTCGTTCGGGCATGTGAGGGTGTTGTCTCGGGCCCGCATGACGGAACCGGGCGGACGGTGGGCGGCGAGACCCTGCCAGGGAGAAAACGCCGAGCCGTCGTCACTCGCGGCGATTCCCTCCGTGCTCCAGGCATTCTGCGGCGGCTCGTGATGCAGGCGACGGCCAGACGGAACTTTGCGCTTCGGGTCACCGCCGACTGGCATGGTTGTCAGTTCGGTGCGAAGCCGGGCACGGACCTGTCATGCGGCAACGTCCAGGTCGAAGTATCCTCTTGGGTAGGGTCCGTTTCCGGGATGTGGTTTACCTGACTGGCCAGTCGGCTGATTGAATTGTATGAGCGACAGTAAACCACTGAACGCCGCGGGACAGCCCGTCGTGGAAAACACGGCGGTGATTATCCTGCAGGTGAAGCGGCCAATATCGCCGGGCATGCCCAGTCACCGTTGAAACAAGAACCCGGTGGCTCGGTATGCGTGAGCCATCGCAGACCGTTCGAACAGCCAACGGACGCTTGCAGATGTAGTATAGTCTAGTAGAGGATCTTAGTATCCCATTTTGTCATCGGCCGCATGTTCCTTTGGACGACGCGTCGCGTTATCGAAGTCAAACAATGTAAACGTCTCTGCTGCGGCGGCGGTCGATTTGTCCGACCTGCCCCGGCACTCAAATATCATTTCAGCAAGTCTGGGTCATCTTCTGCATGGCGATGATCACGTGTCGATTCGTAACCATACGCACGGTTCATACATTTATATTCATAAATAATATCTGAATAGCAAAATAGACATGAATACAAATAATGGCATTCTGGCAACCATTCGTTAATCATTTCCTGGCATAGCGGCATGACTAACAAGAAGGTGCCAGTATGACTAAAGTGTACACTTTGCATAATCGGCAGGATTACACCGACGATAGTGTGTTCTGGTCATCGAATACTGGCACTCTGGACGCCGGCGACCTACAGGACACGCTGGCAGGCTTCCACACAAGCACCACGGCATCCCTCACCAGTAGCGCCGCACTGATCCAGACGCTGTATCTCACCGAAACCGGTGAAACCAGTGCGATCAACGTGGCCGACATCAATCAGGGACAGATGGGGGATTGCTTTTTGCTGTCATCCATTGGCGAGGAAGCCTTGTTCCACCCGAGTGCGATCAGCAACATGATCCACATCAATAGCAACGGCACCGAGACCGTCACCCTCTACATCGACAAGAACGGCCGGCTGCCGACATTCGGCAGCACCAGCTTCAAAGCCACCACGGTGACCATCAACAATACCTTTCCCGGCAATTCGGTGAATAACGTTGCGAAACAGGATACCGTCGGCAATCAGAAGGAAATTTGGCCGCAGGTGCTTGAAAAAGCTGTCGCGACACTGACCGGCGGTTACAACATGATCGCCAGCGGCGGCTACCCGGTGCTCGCCATGGAGGAACTGACCGGGCAGAAGGCCAGCTATGTCATGCCGCCGAATTTGACCTTGGCAACGCTGCAAACGGACATCGCAGCCGGCGACCTGATGGTTTTTGACACCACCTCGAGCGGCGGCTTACCCTATGGGCTGGTCAGCAATCACGCCTACATGTTCAACAAGCTCGTCTTCAGCGGCGGTTCCGCGTCAATCCAGTTATTGAACCCATGGGGCTTCGATCAACCGTCTGCCATCCCGTTCACCAGGCTCGCGCAGAGCGGCATTGTCGAAATCGACATCGGGCATGTTGGCTGAGGCGCCGCCGGGGTAGCAAAACCCGCGCTCCTGCCCGACAGTCGCAAAGGCCGGGCCCACAAGAGAAGGAAACATCCGATGTCACGCTGGGAGTCGTCTGGACCGATCCGTTACCCTGATCCGGATGTAGTCGTCATGGATCCGCGGTTTCAGAAGATCTTCATCGGCAACGCCGGCATTCAACGGATCGCCACCGGTTTCGACTTTACCGAAGGCCCGGTCTGGTTCGGCGACGGCCGGTATCTGCTGTTCTCCGACATCCCGAACGACCGGATCCTGCGGTGGGACGAGACAACCGGCGGCATCAGCGTGTTCCGCTCCCCATCGCATTACGCCAACGGGAATACCCGCGACCGGCACGGCCGGCTGATCACCTGCGAGCACGACACGCAGCGGCTGACCCGAACCGAATACGACGGCACCGTCGTCGTGCTCGCCGACCGATGGGAGGGCAAGAAGCTGACCGGGCCGAACGACGTCGTGGTGAAATCCGACGGGACGATCTGGTTCAGCGACAACGGAGCAGGCACACGCGGCAATTACCTGGGCCACGCGGCACCCCAGGAGCATCCGTTCCGGGTTTACCGCCTCGACCCCTTCACTGGCACAATGACCATCGCTGTCGGCGACATGGCACGTCCCAACGGGTTGTGCTTCTCCCCGGACGAGACGCGACTCTATGTGGTGGATACGCCAGGGACCGGGCCAAAAAGCACGCGGGTCTACGACGTGGTGGACAGCGGAACGCGGGTCGTCGAGGGACGCACCTTCTTCGATGGCGATGGCTGGGCCGATGGCATCCGTTGCGATACCGACGGCAATGTCTGGTGCGGATTTTCCGGCGGCGAGGGTCAGGACGGGGTCGCGGTGTTTGCCCCGGACGGGGTGCTGATCGGACGAATTCTGCTGCCCGAACGTTGCGCGAATGTCTGCTTTGGCGGGCGAAAGCGGAACCGCCTGTTCATGGCGGCCAGCCAGTCGGTCTATGCGCTTTATGTCGAGGCGCAGGGGGCGGTTGGGGGATAGCGGAGGGCGCGCAAACGCCACTTTCGCGCAACATCCACCTCCTGGATCGCCACGTCGTCATGGCGTGGCTTCAGGAATAGCACGCCGCCCGGTGTGCCATGAGTGATCGTCGTCCACAAATAAACCAAGAATGTTGCCCGAAGAACTGACAGACGAGAGCCGATTGATTTCGACGAGGCATCCTGGCCAGTATGGAAAAAGTTAAGCTTGCTTATCGGAAGCTCGACACGTGGCGCCAATGCGGGGGCTACCAATATGAATGCGCCAACTCATCAGTGTAGGCCAACATACCATTTTGCTGTCTTATCGATGACGACAAATATTCCAGCATTCGAAAACTTGGCCGGATCTTCAGTCTGAGTCTTGGTCGCTACTGGTTGATTTGGCCATGTACCGTTGTCCTGGCACCGTCCACACTGACGCGAATCCCTTTCCATCAGCGCGAGTCACACCTTTCGCCAAACCCCCGGCCCCGCCGTAGCAATCGCGTGCACCCCAAACCCCAGGAACAACACCCCCGAAATCCGTGTCACCCACAACGCATGTCGCCGATAGAACCGGCGCACCATCGCAGCCCCGATGACCGCGACCAAAACCGCATCGGCCGCCACGAACCCAACGCAAGCAGCCGTCAGCAGCGGCGCAAATACATTCCAGTCCAGCGCGCTCGCGTAGCGCGCCAGCAGCGCGGTGAACATCGCCACTGCGACCGGATAAGCCTTCGGGTTAGACAACCCAAACGCCAACCCGCGCACCAACGGCCTCCGAGGCTCGGTTGTCACCGTCCCATCCGCGCCTCGACGAGCCATCGCCGACCGAAGCCCCAGCCAGCACAGATAGGCTCCACACACCAGCCCAAGGACATCAAACACCAAGGTCCCAACCGTCCGTGCGCCAATGACCGCCGCCAGCGACAGCGACGCCCACAGCACATCCCCGACAAAATGCCCGCACAGAAACAAAGCCCCTGCCCGCCGTCCGCGGCTCGCGCCAATCCCCAGCAACGCCAGGAACGCAGGCCCTGGCGCCAAGGTATAGGCGGCGCCAGACAAAGCCGAGGCAAGCAGAAGCCCGAACGTCACCCGCCGAAGCCTTGATCCCAAGGCTCCGGCAGCATCAGATAACCATCGCCGGATTTCACCAGATGGGCAAAGCCTGGAAAATGGACATGCATCCCGGCGATCAACTGCTTGTCGGTCGCCACCATGTCGAATGTCCGCCGCCGTGTCGCCGCCGCCTGATGCGGGTCGGTATCAAACGCCATGGTGACTTCTGGCCGCGGCGACCTGGACTTCGGGCACATGGATGATGTCACCCCAGATCAGCAGCGATTTGTCGCCCGACGCGATCATATAGCCGGAATGACCCGGCGTGTGCCCATGCAGCGGCATGGACGTTATTCCGGGAAACACCTCGACAGATCCGTCAAACGTCCGCATCTGGTTGTGGTACGGCGCCATCTGCTCCCGAGCACACTCGAAATACATCTTCCGCGCCCGTTCGTCTGCCCGGCTCATGGCGCCGTCGTCCTGCCAATGCTTCGGTTCGTTCTCGATGCACCACCAGTTCGGCGTTGGGGAAGAACTTCTCGCCGGTCTTCGGGTCCGTCAGGCCAGCGGAATGATCCGGATGCATGTGGGTCAGGATCACCGATCTCGATATCCGCCGGATTGACGCCGGCCGCCTTCAGGTTCTGCTGCAGCTTGCCCGCCGTCGGCAGCAGGTAGTCGCCCGACCCGGTCTCGATCAACGCCAGCCGGCCGGCGGAATAGACCAGGTAGCAGTTGACCGAGGTCCGCCGCCCGGGCCGGAACTTGTCCGTCAGCATCTGCGTCGCATCGGCGGGCGCAATGTTCTGCATCACCTCCACCGTGCCATCCAGATAGCCGTCGGACAGCGCGGTGACGACGATGTCGCCGATCCGCCGGTGATAGACGCCGGGGATCTGCGAACTGGGAACCTGAACCATGCAAGCAACTCCTGTTATTGAGCGATATAGCCGCCGTCGATAACCAATTCCGTTCCCGTCACGAACGACGCCTCGTCGGAGGCCAGGAACAGCACGCCATAGGCGACCTCGATCGGTTCGCCCAGCCGGCGCAGCGGCGTCGCCTCGATCTTCGAGGCCCGGCCGGCGGCGTTCGTGGCATTCAGCATCGGCGGCATGTAGCCGGGATGCACCGAGTTCACCCGAATGCCGGACGGCCCATATTTCGCCGCCGCCGCCTTGGTATAGAGCCGCACGGCGCCTTTCGACGCCGCATAGCCCGGATGGCTGTCCGCGCTGCCGACAAAGCCCATGATGGAGGAAATGTTGACGATCGAGCCGCGCCCGTTCGGGATCATCGCCGCCGCCGCCAGCTTGGTGCCCAGGAACACGCTGGCGGCATTGACCGCCAGCAGCTTCTGCCAGCCCTCCAGCCCGTCGACGTCGCCGACCGAGCTGCCGCTGATGCCGGCATTGTTGACCAGGATGTCGAGCCGGCCATAGGTCGCCGATCGTTTCGGCGATCAGCTTCTGCCAATCGGTTTCCGACGTCACGTCGGTGCGGATGAACCGCGCCCGTCCCTGGCTCGCGTTGATGTCGGCGGCGACCGCCTCGCCTTCCTTGGTCAGCATGTCGGCAATGACGACCGCGGCGCCTTCCTTGGCGAACAGACGGGCCTCGGCCTCACCCATGCCATGGGCGCCACCGGTGACGATGGCGACTTTGTCTTTCAGACGCATTTTGTTTCCTCCACGCCTTATCAGCTTTGCTTATCCGGCGCGGCCTGAGCCGGTCGATGCCGCCTACCCCGCGCACATCGCCAAAACGCCCCGCACATCCGTCAACGACTCCAACCGGCCGATATCGGCGATCAGCCGCGCTGCCGTGTCGCCCCCAAGCACCGGATCGACCAACGCGGCGAACTTCGCCTCCAGCCGCGCCCCTTGCTGCGCCACGTCGCGTGGCCGGGATTCCCGCGTCATGCTGCGCCGTGAAGCGGGACCCATCGCGCAACCGCAGCTCGATTTCAGTGAACGTGTTCGGGATGCCGGTGCGGAAATCCAGCGACACCTTGTCGCGCAGCCCGACCAGCACCGGATCCGCCGCAACCTCTTCCGAGTATGTCGACAGCCGGCTGGTATCGACACCCGCCAATCCCATCGCGGTCGTCAGGCGCAACGAGAACTTCGCCTCCAGTCCGGTCTGCGGCGCGGGAATATTGCAGATCCGATCACAGGACTCCTCAAGCCGCACGGCGATCCGCTCGACCTGGTCCGGCGCAAAGCCATGCTGTTCGCGCAGTTTCCTGGCCGATTTCGATCGCAGCATGAGTCATGTAGCAGGACGCATGGTACTTGAACAAATTGTTGGCAGATCCACCACCCGCCCGGCGGGCGTATCGAACGCCCGGTCCGGATTGAAATCCGGGCTGTGGGTCCGGGCGAAGCCCTGGCCGCACTCGACCACGTCGGTGCGGCTGGTGAAACCCGCGCGCCGCCAGCTTCGCCGCCATCAGCCCGTGATAGGCCGCCTTGCCGGCGTGCAACGGCTTGCACATCGTGCCGAACATCGACTTCAGGCCGGCCGCCTGGGTGCCCGCGATGCCCAGCGCCATCGCGAAACTGGTCGGCATCCAGCCCCAGCAGATGGGCACAGGCCGCCGCCGCGCCGAAGCTGCCGACCGTCGCGGTGGCGTGAAAGCCCAAGCACATCGTAATGACCCGGCGCGATCGTCCGGCCGATCCGGCATTGCAGTTCGTATCCCGCGACGAAGGCCGTCAGCACATCCGCCCCGCTGACGACCCGCGTTCCTCCGCCAGCGCCAGCAGCGCCGGCAGGATCGCCACCGACGGATGCCCCGGCATCGCCAGATTCACGTCGTCGAAGTCGAGCGCGTGCGCCGCCGCGCCGTTCACCATCGCCGCCGAGGCTACCGGCAGGCGTCCGGCATGCCCCAGCACCGTGGCCGCCTCCTTGCCGCCCTGCTCCCGCATCTCCGCCAGCAGGATCGCTGCCAGTTCGTCGGACGGCGCCGGCGATCCCGCAGCCGATGGTAGTCCAGCACGCACTGCCGCGCCCAGGCCCGGACTGTCGTCCGGAATGTCGGTCAGCCGCAATGCCTGCGCCTGTTCGGCCAAAGCGCGCGGGTCAGCCCCTTGCCCGCCTGGATATCGTTGATCGCGTTCATTCGACGTATCCTCCCTCAACGGCCCTTGTAGACCGGCTTGCGCTTTTCGTTGAACGCCAGGATGCCCTCGCGGCGGTCGTCGGTCGGGACCATCCGGTTATAGGCCTCGATCTCGAACATCATGCCGGTCTGCAGGTCGGTGTTCAGGCCCATGTTGACCGACTGCTTGATCTGCCGCGTGGAAATCGGCGCATTGCCGGCGATGACCGCATGCGGTTTCCAGCGCCTCCGCCACCAGAGTCTCTGCCTTGCAGATCCGGTTGACCATGCCCCAGTCGAACGCCTGCTGCACACTGAACGGCCGCCCGGTCAGCAGGATCTCCTTCGCCCGCCGTGCACCCACCGCGCGCGGCAGGTTCTGCGTCCCGCCGGCGCCGGGCATGATGCCCAGCGTCACCTCGGTCAGCGCGAACCGCGCATGTTCGGCGGCGTAGATGAAGTCAGCGCAGAGCGAGATCTCCATGCCACCGGCATAGGCCGCGCCATTCACCGCCGCGATCACCGGCACCGGGCAGCCCAGCATCGCCCGGATCATCCGCTCGAAGATCAGGTGCTGATCCTGCCATTGCTCGTCGGTCATGCCGTTGCGCTGCTTCAGGTCGCCGCCGGCACAGAACGCCTTCGCGCCGGCGCCGGTGATGACGATGCAGCGCTGCTTGTTCGGCGCGGCGCAGAAGCCGTCGAACACCTCCAGCAGGTCCAGCCCCATCTGCGTGTTCATCGCGTTGGCGACCTCGGGCCGGTTCAGGGTCACCAGGACGGTATGTTCCTGCGGATGCTCGACGGTGATGGTTTCGAAACGTCTTCATTCTTCCACTGCCTGCATGATCAATCGGATGAACGTGTCCATCGCGGTCGGGTCGGTCCAGCGCAGCACCGCGACCAGTTCCTGCCGCGGCGCGACCCAGGTCAGGTTGCCGCCCGCGCCGGACGCAAAGAAACTGTCCTCCGGTGCGCTTTTGTAACGCCGCCCGCCGGTGTTCAGCCACCACAGCAGTCCATACACCGGGTTCAGCGCGCAAGGCCGCAGCGATTCCGCGATCCAGCTCTCCGGCAGGATGCTGCCGCCCGTTCCAGTCGCCCCGGCGCTGCATCAGCAGACCGATGCGCGCCTGATCCTCGGCGTGGATCAGCATGCCGCCGCCCCAGTGCGTGCCGCCGGACACGCTTTCGATCATCCGGCCATCGATCTCCACCGACGATGTCCGGTAGCCGTGCCAGGACCAGTCGCGGGAGGCACCGATCGGCTGCATGATGCGTTCGGCGAACACCTCCGGCAGCGGGCGGCGGAACCGCCGCAGCAGCGCCAGGCTCAGGCGGTTGACGCGGACGTCGTTGTATTCCCAGTGCGCCCCTGGGGCCTGCAGCGGCCGAGGATCGCCCTTGCGCCCTTTCCCCTCGAGTCCAAGGTTGCGGTTGCGGTCGATCAGGTCGGACTTGCCGAACAGCTCACCTGCCCATTCCGACGTGTTCTGCAACAGGTGCCGCCAGGTCACCCCGCGGTTCTGCTCGCTGTCGAAACCGCCATCGTCGACGGTGCGGCGCAACCGGCTCATCGAGGTCGGCGATCAGTCCGTCCATGAACGCGATGCCGGCCAGCAGGCTCAGGTAGCTCTTGGCGGCGGAGAAGGTGAAATCGACCTGCTCGGTGTCACCCCAGGACGCGATCTTGAAGCCGCGCCGCAGCACCAGCCCGTTGGCCGGTCCGCGCGGACGGATCGGCCCGAGGATCTCGTTGAACGGCGGCGGCTCGAAGAAGCCGCTTTCCAGGTGCAGCCGCAGGTCGTAGGGCCACGGGGTCTCGTTCTCGGTGGCGAACCGCGCCGCTTCTTCCAGCCACATCCAGTGCATGCCGGCGACATCGGCCGGGGCCTCAGGCCACGGCTCGCCATGCGGCGGCGGCACGATCGACGGCAACTCCATGCAACTCTGTCCTTCCCGATCCAGCCGCCGGACTATGCCGCCGGCGGCTGGATGTGCATAGAGCGCCGCCAACGGAAGGCGCTGTGGCAATCGCCTCCCGCTGCCCGGTCGTCGCTAACGTTTGCGCCGGCGGAGCATTCCGATCGATGCAA
The DNA here is from genome assembly GCA_963790515.1 of uncultured Alphaproteobacteria bacterium. GTDB lineage: Bacteria > Pseudomonadota > Alphaproteobacteria > Acetobacterales > Acetobacteraceae > Rhodopila. The sequence continues at coordinate 399,593 of CAWBPF010000045.1, forward strand.
TCCCGACGCTCAGCAAACCAAGCGACGCGGGCTCCGGCGCCGGGGTGTCGTTGGCTGGGCTGGAGACGAAGGCGGAACCGAGTGGCAGCGTCAACCGATCGATGCTGTTCGACTGCGACAGCAGAAGCGAGCCGTCGTTCGGGTCCACCGTCACCAGATCGCCCCGGCTGCCTCCTGTTGAAATCAAGGTCTTGCCGAGCGTCTTCTCGTTGACTTCAAAGACGTTGCCATCGTTGGTGTTGACGATCAGATTGCCCGCGAGCGTGCCCCCGGCGGCGGCGGCTCCATCGGCCAGGGTGATCAATCCCGAATTCGAACACCTGCTTCCCGGTGGTCGTGCTGTAGCCCAGGATGTGTTGAGCCACCTCTGCGAACAGGGTCGAACCGTCCGGGGATACACTCAGGCCGTCCGGCGCGTAGTGCGGATCTATCCCCGTGATGAATGGCGTCTTCGCGCCGGTGGTGGGATTAACCGTGAAGATCGTGCCTGCGAGATTCGATACATAGATCTGGCCGGTGCTGGGATTGAACGCCACCCCCGTCGCCGAGCCCAGGCCGGTGGTCAGCGTGCTGTTGTAGGTCCCATTGGCGTTGAGCCTGAGGATGGAGCCGGCGCCCTGGTCGGCGACGTAGATACTGCCGCTATTCGTTGCGATACCAGTGACAGTGGGAAAGCCGGTGACGATTGTCCCGTTGGCCGAGACGGTCTGATTGTTGGAACTGCTGCCATAGAAAACCAGGGCATTATCGTTGTAGTAGCTGACAACCATCCCGCCGCCGGAGGTGAAGCCAACGCCCAGCGGGCCGACGCCGGTTCCATTGCCGTTGCTGTCTTTGTAGCCGCTCGACGATGTTGCCAGGCTGAAGCCAGCATCGACACCGGCTGCCGTTAGGGCAAGATCAGCCCTTGCCGCACCGCCGGCCGCCACCACGGCCGAAATCGCGGTGGCCGCAAACAGCAAGCTCCGGACTGGATTTTTTAATTGCAGCATATCGAGACCTTAGAAGTTGCTCGATCATCGAAAGCAGATTTCACAAGGTGAATCAACAAACTGTTTCAGTAATGTTTTGTCGTATCAGCCATGGACATGACGATGACGCATGAGAATCTCCTGCTGTGTCCTACAATTTTCCTGAGGCGGATACCGTTCGGATCGCTCATCCGAACGGCTCTATCCGTCTGATTAACAATGTGCCGGCGCTCTCCTCAGCGGGCTGATAAAAGCCCAGACACTATGACGCCGCTATGCCGCCGGCCGGCGAAGCCGGGTATGCGGGATCGCGAACACCGCCAGCAGCGTGCCAAAAAAGATCGTTACGGCTGCGATGTTGAAGCCGACATAGATGCTGCCGGTCTCGTGGAATGCCCATCCCACCACCGCCGGACCGGACAGACCGCCGAACTGGCCCAGCGCACTGATCATGGCGATCCCCATGGCGGCGCCCCGAGCCTCCAGGAACACCGGCGGGACGGTCCAGAACACCATGAATACCGCGTATCCGGCCGCGGCGGCGATGGCGACAGTACTCCGGTCGCCCACAGATTGCCGGCCGCCAGGGGGAGCACCAGATACGCCACCGTCGCCAGCATGCCGGTTACCAGCAGGTGCCATTTTCGTTCTCCAACACGATCGGAATTGCGGCAGACCAACAGAACGACGGCAGCGGCGAAGATCCATACGCAGACCAGAATGTTGCCAGTCTCGGTCACCGATTTGGCGCCGGCCTCACGCAGCAGCGTCGGGAACCAGATCTGGTTGGTATTGAGAAACGCCATCGTGAAATACACGATCACCATCAGCCAGATCTTTGGATTACGCAACGTTTCGGCCACCGTCGTAGAGGCCGCCGTGGTGCGCGCCCGCCGGTCGGCTTCCATGTCGTCGATCACCACCTGTTTTTCCGCGTCACTCAGGAAGGTCGCGTTGGCGGGTTTGTCAGTCAGCACGAACATCGCGGCCAAGCCCAGCATAATGGCGGGCAGCCCGTCGACCAGAAACAGCCAGCGCCAGCCGCGGATGCCCAGCAAGCCGTCCATGCCCTCCATCACCGCGCCGGAAATTGCACCGCCAAGTAGCCCGGACAGCGGAATGCCGACAAGGAACAGGCTGGTCGCCCGCCCGCGACGGTGGTTGGGAAACCAGAAGCTGAGATACAGCAGGACACCCGGGAAGAAACCGGCCTCGAACGATCCCAGCAGGAAACGCTGCACGTAGAACCAGTATTCGTTCTGCGCGAACATCATCGACACGATGACGGCGCCCCACAGCACCATGATCCGGGTCAGCGTGGCCGGGGCGCCGACACGAAGCAAAAGCAGGTTGGACGGCACCTCGAACGCAATATAGCCGATAAAGAAGGCTGAGGTGATCAGCCCGAAGACCGCCTCGTTCAGGTGCAGTTCGCCCAGGAACTGCAGCTTGGCATAGCCGATGCTGACGCGGTCCAGATAGTTGACGACATAACAGGCAAGCACGAACGGCAGCAGGCGCCAACCGATCTTGCGATAGACCGCGTCGCGGTCCACGCCGGCGGTGGTTACGGACATCGTGAATTCCCTCCGGGGATTTGCCGCCAGGATCGCGTCGTCAGGCCCTGTGTGCAAGGTGGCGGCGATAGTCGGCGGCCGTATCGACATCAGAAAGCTGCCGGATGAAGCAGACGCGGTGACGGCGGAACTGCCTCAGCGTGTCCGCGAGCGCATGTTCGGTGGACCAGCGCGATGCACCGAACAGGTCCGATGGCCGGCGGGGGCCCAGTGCGATCAGCCAATACCCGCCGTCGCAGGCCGGTCCGAAAACGGCGTCGACCGATCCCAGGCAGCGAAACGCAGCCCGCACATCAGCCGCGCCGGCATCCGGAATATCGCACCCCATCAGAGCAACCTTGCGGTATCGCCGCAAAGCCCGGGTCATGCGGCGGCCAAGGTCACCGTCACCCTGCGGAATCCGCGGGATGTCTACCGCGAGTCGGAAGCGGGCGCGGTCAGGCGTGACGGCCAGCACGACATCGAAACGGCGGCAGGCTTTCAAATCACGTAGCAGAGCGGTCAACGTGCTGACATGCAACCGCAGGGCGGCCCGGTCGCCTATGTCACGGGCTAGGCGCCGCTTGACCGTTCCCAGTCGCGGCGCCCGGGCAAAGACGACCACCGTGTCCCTCATCCATAGATCCGGCGAATTCTCTCCGGCGGCACGCCCGCGAACCACAGCGACAGGCACAGCAGATTGCGCCCGGACCGGCGAAGATACCCTTCGGTTTCCCATTTCCGCGCCGACGTCACCGCATCAGCCGCCAGCGGCCGCAGGCGCCCCCGGCCGAGGCGGCGGACAAGGTCGACATCCTCCATCAGCGGCACGGATTTCATCCCGCCGACCGCCCGCAGCAGGTCGCGGTGGATCAGCAAGCCCTGATCCCCATACGGCAGCCCCAGCGCTCGGCAGCGCCATGCGACCATGCGCTCCAGGCGTCGGGCGCGCGGGTCGGCGCTATCGAGGACAAAGCGAAAATAGCCGGCATGGGTGGGAGAAATGTCGATGGCATGCCGCCAGCCCGGCGACAGACACGTGTCGGCATGGAGCAGCAACAGCCAAGGTTGGGTTGCGGCGTCAACCCCAGCGGCGATCTGCGTCCCTCGGCCGCGGCCTGCGGTCAGGACCCGGGCGCCGCGGGCAGCCGCCTGCTCACGCGTGCCATCAATGCTGCCGCCGTCGACGACGATCACCTCCGTTGCGCCACCCAGCGCGGCCAGGGTCGCGGGCAGCACAGCGGCGGCGTTGAGGGTGGGGATGATAACCGAAAGGATTTTGTGACCAGCCTCAACCATGCCACGGATGCTAAACGTGCAGTCCGGCGCTTCTGCTGCCTCCGATCCTACCCCGGGCTGAACGCGGCGCCAATGCGGGCCGTCAGCACGTCGGTGGTGAACGGCTTGCCCAATACCGACATTTCGCTTGGCAGCGGCACAGCATCAGACACTGTCTCCTCGGCATAGCCCGTTATGAACAGAACCTTCAGGTGCGGCCTGGTTTCACGCGCGGCGTTGGCCAGCCGCCGGCCGTCGACACCGCCCGGCAGGCCGAAATCGGTGATCACCAGGTCGATCCGGGCCGCCGATTGCACAAGTGCCAGTCCCGACGGACCATCCGCGGCCTCGATCACCGTATAGCCGAGATCCTCGGCCACCTCGGTCACCAGTTGCCTGATGGTCGGTTCGTCATCGACCACCAGTATGGTTTCTCCGGCAACCGGTGCCACAATGAGCGGCCTCGCCGGCGCCAGTATTCGCACGCTGCCTTCGTGGCCTTCAAGTCGTGGCAAGTAGATCGAAATCGACGTTCCCTGACCTACCTTGGAACGGATCTTGACCTGACCGCCGGATTGTTGCGCAAAGACATAGATCATCGACAATCCCAGACCCGTACCCTGGCCCGGCGGCTTGGTCGTGAAGAACGGGTCAAATGCCTGGGCAATGACCTCGGGTGACATTCCGGTCCCAATATCGGTCACGCTGATCATCACATACGGACCGGCCTTGAGTTCGTCCGTGAACGGGTCTCCGCCAACCAGCTCCAGATTACTGGTTTCGATCATGATCCGGCCGCCGTCCGGCATGGCATCCCTGGCGTTGATAGCCAGGTTCAATATGGCGTTTTCCAATTGATTTGGATCGCACAGCGTCATCCATAAATCGCCGGCCATACTTGTCACGACTTCAACTTTGGATCCAACCGAGCGATCGATCAGATCTTTTATGTCGGTAACGATTTTATTAACTTGAACCGGCTTCGGATCAAGTGCCTGCTTGCGTGAAAATGCCAGCAGCCGGTGTGCAAGTCCGGCCGCCCGCGTAGACGCATCCAACGCAGCATGGACATAACGTCCAAGATCATCAAGCTGTCTTTGCTGCAGCCGGACCCGCAGCAACTCCAGGTTTCCGGAAATCCCGGTAAGAAGATTGTTGAAGTCATGCGCCAGGCCGCCGGTAAGCTGCCCAACGGCTTCCATTTTTTGCGACTGACGCAGTTGTTCCGTGGTACTTTGCAGAGTCTCGGCCTGATGTTTTTGGGCCGTTACGTCGCGTCCGACAACGTAGATACGCCCGTCCGCAGGATCCGCAGTCCAGGACAACCATCGATACGACCCATCAACCGTTTGGAACCGGACCTCGAACTGTGACGTGGACCCCCCCGCCACCAAATGAGCCAGTTCCCGCCGCGCCGCCGGAATGTCGTCTGGGTGGATCATCCATTCGAAGCTCCGCCCCAGGATTTCGTCGACGTCCCACCCGAGGGTCGCGGTCCACGCAGGATTTACACTGAGCCACACACCGTTTTCATCACTGACGCCAAGCAGGTCACGGCTCACCCGCCAGATTTGATCGCGTTCACGCGTACGATCGGCGACTTGCCGCTCCAGGGACGCCGCCAGATCCTGGATCGTTTGCTCGGCCCGTCGTCTCCCCAGGGCCACGCGGGTCCGATCGGCGACCTCCCTCGCGAACTCAATCTCATCCGGCAGCCAGACCCTGGGTTCGGTATGGCTCGCAAAGAATAACCCGGCCAGCGTGCCGTATTCAAAAACGGGAATGATCAGCATCGACCGGCTGCTGATGGACCCGAGCGCCGTTGCGCACGGGTTAGCGCGTGCATCCGTTTCGAACCCAGTAACGATCAGCGCCTGTTCTTGTCGCAGGATGCGCAGGCAAGCGGCGTCCGGGCGAAACGCATGGGTGCCGGCGGTGCTGCTGAGACCTGGAACGGTCCAGTCCCGCTCGATCGCAATCGTTTCGGATCTAGGTCCAATCAAGGCATACCCGGCACGACTTGGTTGCAACTCTCGGGCCAGGATTTCTGCCGCGGTGAACGTCATCGTCGCCGTGTTGTCCAGGCTTCGCAACCGGTCACCAAGCTCCAACAGGTAATCCCGCCTGATCTCCGCACGCTTTATGGCCGTGATATCGCGTGACACCGCCAGCAGTCTTTCGGGTTGACCCAACTCATCGAGCATGGGCGTCACCTGGACGTCCCAGTATTTTCGTGTACCAGCCATGGTGTCAGCCGGTCCGATGAAGTGACCGATGCCGCCGTTTCTGGCCGCTTCTACCGCCGCTGATGCCTGTTCGTGCAACCGACCCTTCCAGAAGTCCGGCCATGGGCAGCCGCGTATGGCGTTGAAGTCGCTGACCTCCATCAAGTGCATGCCGGCCTCTGTCATGAACAACAGATTTCCGCTCAGATCGAGCACCTTGATGCAGTCACCGGACGCCGCTAGCACGCGCTGCACGAACTCCCCGTCGGCCCTCTGCTGCTCGGCAACCTGCCGCTGCAGCGTACGGTCGCGCAGAATTTTGACAAAGCCGTGCACCGCCCCGGCGTCGTCCTTCAGCGGCATCATCTCGCCATTTGCCCAGAACAGCGACCCGTCCTTGCGCAAGTGCCACCGTTCGTCGTTGCCTCGTTCCTTCGTCAGCGCCGCTTGCATCTCTTTCTGCACGACGCCCTTCCCGCGATCCTCGGACGTGAAGAAATTCGCCGCCGGCTGGCCAATCATTTCTTCTTCAGTCCAACCGAGCACCCGCCGGGCGCCTTCGTTCCAGGCCGTAACGAGGCCGTCGAGGTCCATGCCAACGATCGCATAGTCGATGGCACTTTCAAGGATCAAACGCAGCGTGCGGTCGCCGGCTGTAAGACCAGCACGGTTCTCGACTTCAGCAAGGCGCCGTCGAAGGATGGCAACTTCTTGAACAAGAGAATCCTGCGCCGTTGGCAAGCGCGGCTTGTCGGCCATGCGATCGGCTATCCTCGGACGTGCTGGGGGCGGAAGTGTGTCCGTAACCGTAAATGTCAGAAAATTCTCCATTTGTCCGCGCTAAGTGGTGCGTTCAACAAACTGTGATCGCCTAGGCGCGAATTAGCAGTACACGAAACGCTGTGCAACATGGCTTGAGCGAAATTCAGCAGCGTGTATTTGGGTCGTGACTTTCAACTATAGAGTGTTAATTTCAGCCCCGGCCCAAATACGCTTCATTTAGGCGCGCATTGCTTCCGGATTGGTCACCCGCACCGGCTTTCCGTCCATGAACGCCAGCGCGTTCTCGATCATCTGCGGATAAAACCCGTCCCAGGTCTCCTTCACGCAATAGCCCAGATGCGGGCTCAGAACGGTGTTCGGCGCCTTGCGCAGCGGGTGATCGACCGGCAGCGGCTCCCGGTCATAGACATCCAGCGCGGCAACGATCCGGCCGGCGTGCAGCGCCTCCAGCATCGCCGCCTCGTCGACGATCGGTCCGCGCGACGTGTTCACCAGGATCGCGCCCCGCTTCATCCGCGCGATATCCGCCGCCCCCACCAGCCCGCGGCTGCGATCCGACAGCACCATGTGGATGCTGATCGCATCAGCCGTCGCCATCAGCTCGTCCTTGGACACCAGTTTCGCCCCCGCTGCCTCAGCCTTTTCCGCTGTCAGGTTCTGGCTCCAGGCGATCACGTTCATCCGCAGCGCCTGGGCATAGGTCGCCATGTAACCGCCCAGCCGCCCCAGCCCGATCACGCCCAGGGTCTTGCCGGCCAGACCGATCCCGACCGGCACGCCCATCTGGAACCCGCCTGCCCGGATCTTCGCGTCGCCCGACCGCCAGGCCGCGCGCCGCCGAGATCAGCAGACCCAGCGCCAGTTCCGCCGTCGCCGAATCGGCGTAGCCGCCGCCCTGCGTGTTGCACACCACGATCCCGCGCGCCGTGCAGGCCGCCGTATCCAGCGACAGATTCCGCGCCCCGGTCATCCCCAGCATCCGCAGCTTCGGCAGCCGGTTGATCAGCGAGCCGGGCAGCGGCGTCCGCTCCCGCATCGACAGCACGATGTCGAAATCCGCCAGTTTCGCCGCGGCGTCGTCGGCATCGGCGAAGGCATCGGCAAAAAACACCACCTCGGCCCGCGCCTGCAGCGCCGACCAGTCGGCCGCGCCGCGCGCCACGCCCTGCCAGTCGTCCAGCACCGCCACCCGGGTCATGTTGCTCATCGCGCTTCCTCCTGCATCCCAAGCCGGCGAAACTGCCGCCCGCCGCATCGATCATGCAAGCCGCCACCCGCCCCGTTGCCCTCAAGGCCTGCCTCATGGCATTTCCCGCCACAAACAGGGAGAACCCAGCATGACCAACGTCGCCGTCATCGGGGCCGGGCTGATCGGCCGAGCCTGGTCCATCGTGTTCGCACGGGCCGGTTTCAACGTCACCCTCTGGGACCAGTTTCCGCAGCAGACAACCGTCGCACTGGCATTCATTGCCGACCGTCTGCCGGAGTTGCGCAGCTGCTGGCCTGCTCGCCGACGAACCCGATGTAGTGCTCGGCCGCATCCGGCCAATGCAGTCGCTGTGGGAAGCCGTGCGCGATGCCGAATACATCCAGGAGAACGGCCCTGAGCGCGTCGACGTCAAGATCGGCGTTTTCGCCGAACTGGAACGTGCCGCGAAACCGGACGCGGTGCTCGCGTCATCGTCCTCCGGCATTCCGGCCAGCGCTTTCACCGAACATCTGCCGACGCGAAACCGTTGCCTGATCGCCCATCCGGTCAACCCGCCATACCTGGTCCCGTTGGTGGAACTCTGCCCCGCGCCTTGGACCGATCCGGCGGTCGTCGAACGCACCCGCGACCTCATGGTCAAGGCCGGCCAGGTCCCCGCCACGGTGAAAAAGGAAATCGACGGCTTCGCCCTGAACCGGCTGCAGGGCGCATTGCTGGCCGAGGCGTTCCGGCTGCTCGCCGATGACGTCATCTCACCGCGCCGATCTCGATGCGTTGGTGAAACACGGCCTGGGCCTGCGCTGGAGCTTCATGGGCCCGCTGGAGACGATCGACCTGAACGCGCCCGGCGGCCTGGCGGACTACTGCAACCGGTACGGTCCGCTGTATGCAACGATGCAGGAACAGATGAAGCCGCTGGAGTGGGACGATACTTTGGTGGATCGTCTGCATGCCGCACGGCGCGCGGAACTGCCAGCGAATATGCAGCCGGTGCGGCAGGAATGGCGGGACCGGCGGCTGATGGCGCTGCTCGCGCACAAGGCGACCCAGCCCGACTGACCGGTAAGCCGCGGCCGAAAGCCTGACCAAACCAAAGCCTGCATTCGTATTCGCCGCCGTTAACTCAATCTTAGCAATCAGTGTGCCTGTATGCCGCCAACCGACCCAGCAGGCACGCCATGGCATCCCCGGACCAAACGTTTACCGCCGCACCGCTCCTTGATGTGATCGCCGCGGCGGAGGCGATTGGTTCCGGTCTCGGTCTGCCTTCAGTCATCGCGCTCTACACCGGATGGATCGCCGCTCAGCCGGTCGGGACGCGTGATCTGCATGCCGCCTGGTTCAATCTGGCAACCGAAGTCGGGAATGGCGGGGATCCGGCCGGGGCGATAACGGCCTATCGCACGGCCCTGGCGATAAGCCCCGGCTTCGCGCCCGCCGCCGTCAACCTTGGGTTGACACTGGAACGCCAGGGCGACACTGCTGGCGCCCTGCAAGTCTGGACCGAAGCGCTTCAGCCGGACGAATCACGCGTCGCCCTGCTCAACCAGCGTGCCCGTCTGCTGGAACAATCCGGGGACTTTAGCCAGGCGAGCGACCTGCTGCGCGCTAGCCTGCTGACCAGGCACGACCAGCCAGACGCGGCGCAGCACTGGCTGCATCTGCGACAGAAGACCTGCCAGTGGCCGGTGCTCGCGGAAATCATACCCGGTCTGTCACGTCATGACCTGCTCGCGTGGTCCGGCCCGCTGGCTGCGCTGGCGCTCACCGACGACGTCGCGACCCAAACCGCGGTCGCCGCCGGCTGGATCGCTCGCAAAACCAGTCCGATGCCGGCGCTGGCACCCCCGGACGGTTATCGCCACGACCGGATTCGCGTCGGATACCTGTCGTCCGACTTTTGCAGTCACGCCATGAGCTATCTGATCGCCGAGTTGTTCGAACGCCACGACCGGACCCGCTTCGAGGTGCATGGCTATTGCAACAGCCCCGAAGACGGCAGTCCGATCCGCGCCCGCGTCCTCGCCGCGTTCGACCATTTCACCAGCGTGCGCACCCTATCCGACGAGGCCGCCGCCCGGCGCATCCGCGCTGACGAGATCGATGTCCTGATCGACCTCAACGGCCTGACCGCGGGCGGACGACTGCAGATCCTGCGCTGGAAGCCGGCTCCGGTGCAGGCAACCTACCTGGGCTTCATCGGCCCGGTGCCGATGCCCGAGCTGGACTACATACTGTGCGACGATTTCGTTATTCCGCCCGCGATCGCCGCCGCCTACCAGCCCGTGCCGCTGCCGATCGAGGGGTTGTATCAGGCCAACGACAGCAAACGCGTCATCGGCGCCGCGATGACCCGTGCCCAGGCCGGCTTGCCGGAAGACCGCTTCGTGTTCTGCTGCTTCTCCAATCACTACAAGATCACCGAGACAATGTTCACCGCCTGGATGGACATCCTGCGGCAGACCGGTGATTCCATCCTGTGGCTGGTGGACGACAACCAGTGGTCCCGGCAGAACCTTCGCCTGAGGGCCATTGTCGCCGGCATTGACCCGGACCGCATCGTATTCGCCGGCCGCATCGACCCGGCCAGCTATATGGCCCGGCTCGCGGTGGCCGACGTCTTCCTCGACACATTCCCCTACAATGCCGGCACCATCGCCAGCGACGCCATCCGCATGGGTCTGCCGCTGCTGACCCTCGCCGGCCAGTCCTTTGCGTCGCGTATGGCCGCCCGGATGCTGCGCGCGATCGGCGCCAACACCGGCGTGACAGAAACGATCGAGGCGTATGTCTTCACCGCGGTCATGCTCGCCAACGATCGGGACATCTACGCCGCCTACCGCGCCCGCTTCAACGAAACCGCATGGGTCGGCTCGTTGGGCGATATCGCCGGTTTCACCCGACATTTTGAAGCCGCACTGCTGCGCATGGCCAGGAGCCTGCCCCACACAGCCTTGGCGATGGATAGCGCCTGAGGCACGCCCGCGGATCAGCGCGTGCCGCTTGGCGCAGATAAACCGACACCAACAGACAAAACCAAAGCTACCGGTTCATAAGGGGCGGTCTCGGCTGACCATGCCCGAAGGGCATAGGCTCGGCGTTCGACCTCGGCCGCCCGACCATGACGCCAATGAAGTAACCGGCACAGCCTGCCGCCCAAGGCCTCGCATCCGCGCCAGCCTCATCATCACCCGAACCGCTCGCGGCCCCGCCAGAACCTGGACGACCACCACCTATATGGACCGCGAGATGTTTCGCCAGGTCCGCCCCGAATGCCTGCAACCGCGGATCGTTCCCAGTTCCCAGTCTTTCGTCATGACACGTGCGGCCGCCGGCCAAACGCCGGGCGAACTTGTATCAGGCCGCGCTCATCGCCGGTTCGCCGAGCTGAGTCAGCATCCGCTTGGCGTCCGGATGGCCGCCTTCCGCCGCCTGGCAGACCCAGCCAAGCGCACCCTGCAGGTCCTGTTCGACGCCGATGCCTTGCGCCAGACATAAGCCGAGGTGGAATTGGGCCTCCGCGACACCCGCCGCCGCGCCCGCGTCCAGCCATCCCACCGCTGCCCGGCGGTCGTCTTCTCCCACCTGGCGCATCAGCGCGAGCTGAACCATGTTGGTCCGCGCCGTCTCGTCGCCGGCGTCGGCGGCGATACGCAGCCAGTGCGCGGCTTCCGGGATGTTCTGCGGGATGCCCGCGCCAAACATCAGCATGTGACCCAGCGTCCGGGCAGCGCCGACATGGCCGCCGGCCGCCGCACGTTCGAACCAGATCGCGGCTTCCGCGTGGTTCGGCGGCAGGTCGCCATCGCGTGCATATAGATACCCGACGACCGCCGCCGCCTGGGTGTCGCCTGCGACCGCCGCCCGCCGCAGCCATGTTTCGGCGTTGAATAGATCGGGCTCGACCCCTCGCCCATGCAGCAGGGCAAACCCGTAACGCACCTGCGCGGGGACGTGGCCGAGCTCCGCCGCCTGCTTGTAACTCAGGGCCGCCGCGCTGAAATCGACCTGCCCGGCCGCCCCGCTCTCCTGCATGATCCCAAGCAAATGATGCGCCACAGGCACCCCATCTGCCGCCGCCGAGGCCAGCAGCGCGGTCGCCCGCAGATAGCTTTCCGGCGTGCCCTGCTTCAGCAGCATCATCGCCAGGCCAAGCTGACCACGTGACCAGCCGGCTTCCGCGGATTCGCGATAGAGCTGCTCAGCTTCCACGTCATCACGGGTTTCGTCCGGTCCGGCGGTGCGGATGAACCCCAGCAACGCCTTGGCTTCCGCCGATCCGGACGCAACGGCCTGGCGGCACCAGTGTTCGGCGACATGAAAATCAGGGCTCGGGGCGGCTTGCTCGAACAAGCCCGGTGTCCCTTGATCGAAAACCCCCTGCAGTGCGAGCGCCGCAAGCTGGGTCTGTGCCGCGGTTTCGCCGGCCTCGGCCGCGCGTCGAAGCCAGCGCAGCGCCTCACCGATGCTGGGCGGCACGCCCAGCCCCATCAGGTAGCAGCGACCCAGCCGAAATTGCGCTTGCGGCAGCCCCGCCCGCGCTGCCTGGACAAACAACGGAAACGCCGACGCATGGTCATCCTGGTTGGCGAGCGTCTCGGCCAAAGCCAGCTGGGCAGCCGGACCACCGACGACGGCGCGCATGCGATTGAGCCAAAGGGGTAACGCGGACATGGCTCCATCCTGCACGCGGACGGTTAAGCGCAGGTTAATCCGCGTCAATGAGACGACGTCCCGGCCTTGCCCGTGGCGCACACATGCCGCCGCGTGTTGCGCCCTGGCGGCGGAGATCCCAAACATACGGGATGAAACAAGCGATCCACACCCTCAGCGTTCCGACATCGGGCCAGGCGCTCCATGACATCTCCCGACCGATCCGCGCCTGGGTCGGACAACAAGGCATCGGGACCGGGCTTCTCACGATCTGGTGCCGGCACACCTCAGCCTCCCTGGTCGTGCAGGAGAACGCCGATCCGGATGTGCGTGCCGATCTGATCGACTTCTTCCGCCGCGTCGTGCCCGAAGGCCCCCATTACCGACACGACACCGAAGGCGCCGACGACATGCCTGCCCACATCAAGGCGGCGCTGACCCAAACAAGCCTGTCGATCCCCGTGCATAACGGCGTGCCCGTGCTGGGGACCTGGCAGGCAGTCTATCTGTTTGAGCACCGCACCGAAGCGCAAACCCGCAGCATTGTACTCCATATTTTGGGTGACTGATACTAACGGACAGCACCATTCATCAACCGTGCGTGTAGACAAACGCCATGCGTGCATGACTGTCAGACCGTACAGTCATTGCTGACGTGAATTGTCGTTAATGGTGATTGTGCAGCGCACCATGCGCTCCCAACTGCTCAGCCGTCCGAAAGGGGCCGCCGATATCCCCCTTCCGGGCCGAGCAGTCCGGACGCGGCGTGCTATCCCGCACGCCCTCCGGCAGAGGAGATGAATGTAATGAAAAAGCTAATTCTGACCGCCTTCGCGGCCATTGGGCTGATCGCTGGCGTCGCCCCGATGGCGCATGCGTTTACCGCTGGCTTCCCCCACAGCACCTACCATTCCGGCCCGTATGACAACACTGGTCGTGGCCCCGGTGAAACCGGCCTCGAGGGTGGCGGCGGCTAGATCAACAACCCCGAATTTCCAGAGGCCGGCCGGTACCACGGCCGGCCTCACCGTCCCCTCAGGCGCGTTTGGCCGAGCGGCCGACGCCGCCATACAAGTCCAGCACGCGACCAAACCACAACGCGACCGGATCATTTGCCTCAAGTAACTCAAACCGGCTTGCACACCGCGGCCACATCAGCGTTCCCGCCACGATATGGTCCGCATAGCTTGGTGCCGCCCCGCCCAGCCATTCCTGTCGCCGTAGCACCAGCCTGACCGGCAACAGCGAATCCCGAAACGCCTTGAGCCGATCCTCCCGTCCCTGCTGAACTACTTCCAGGCTCTCGCCAAAGCGAGCCTCCCGACTGCTGCGAAAGTAGTCGCGGTCCTTCGGATCGATCACGTCCATCAGATCCCGCACGATGAACCGAGCGATCCCGCCAACCAGTACGGCGTCTGTCCAGGCGTTCAGGAAGGCGGCATGCGCCCGCCCGGTGGCGCCGCCAAACAGCGTCGGGGTGGGAACCTGGTCTTCCAGATACTCGGCGATCGCCCAACTGTCTGACACCACGGTTTCCCCGTCCCGGATCACCGGAACCTTGCCCTGACCCGAGAACGCGATCACCGCGGTGTCCGTGAACCGCCACGGCACGGTCTCCACCGGCAGGCCTTTGTGTGCCAGGGCGAAACGTGTCCGCCAGCAATACGGGCTGAACCGTAAATCCGCATCCGCGCCCGCGAGGTCGTACAGAATGATGCTCATGCCGCATGTTGACCCCAAGCGGCCAGATCCGTCCAGCTTCGGCCCGCCCGATTCGCTCCGCCAACATCAGATCCCTGGAGATTCCTTGGGCGGTTCCAAACCGGTATGGTAACAACCGCCGGTGCCCACTACCCTGCCGCCTGACAGCCTGCTTGCTCGCACCGCCCGGGGCGCCGGCTGGGTCATGGCCTGGCGCCTCGGCATGCGCGGTGCTCGGATTGGTCAGCACCCTGGTCCTGGTGCGCCTGATCCAGCCTGCTGATTTCGGCATCATCGCGCTGGCGACCAGCTTCATGCAGACCATCGACGGCATGCTGACCCTCGGCACCGAGGAAGCCGTCATCCGCGAGCGTGCCCCCGGCCGCAGCTTCTACGACACCGCGTTCACCCTGAACCTGCTGCGCGGCCTGTCTGTCACCCTGCTGGTCGTCGCCCTGGCCTACCCGGCCGCCGGGCTTCTTCGGCGACGCCCGCCTGGGACCGGTGCTGCTGTTCGTCGCCTGCCTGCCCGTCGCTGGACGGCTGCGCCAATATCGGCACCGTCGATTTCCGCCGCGACTTCGCCTTCCACAAGGAATTCGCGATCATGGTGCTGCCCAAGCTGTGCGGCATCATCGCAGCGATCACCGCGGCGGCGCTGCTGCACTCCTACGTCGCGATGCTGGTCGGCATGGGCGTCAACCGCACCCTGCGCGTGGTCATGAGCTACGTCATGCACCCGTATCGCCCGCGCCTGTCGCTGACAGCCTGGCGCGGCCTGGCCGGCTACTCGCTCTGGACCTGGCTGCTCAGCCTCGCGGTCCTGGTGCGCGACCGCTGCGACAGCCTGCTGCTGGGCCGGCTGATGAACACCGCCGCGGTCGGCTTCTACTCTGTCGGCGCCGAGATCGCCGCCCTGCCCACCACCGAACTGATCGAGCCGCTCGGCCGCGCCGCGTTCTCCGGCTTCGCCGCGGGCCGACAACAGGAGCAGCCGCCTGGCGAAACCTTCCTGCGCCTGATCGGATCCGCGGCATTGCTGACCCTGCCGGCCGGCGTTGGTCTCTCGCTGGTCGCGGCCCCGCTGGTGGCCCTGGCGTTCGGCCCGGGCTGGATGCAGGCCGTGCCGGTGCTGCGCATTCTGTCGCTGGGCTTCACCGTCATGGTCTTCGGCCACCTCAGCCTGCACCTGCTCAGCGCTCATGCCCTGCTGGGCCGGCTGGTCGGCATAACTCTGACCGGCGCGGCGTCGCGGGTGCTGCTGCTGGCGCTGCTGGTCCCCCGTTTCGGCCTGACCGGCGCGGCGATTGGCGCAGCCGTGGCGGTCGTGCTGGAACAGGCGCTGACAGTCGCCACCGCGCTGCGCCGCTTCAGCGTCGACCCGATCAGTCTGGTCCGCCACATCTGGCGTCCCACGCTGGCCGCCGCCACGATGGCCGCCGTGCTGGCAGCGACCGGCATCGGCTGGTCGGACGATTCACGTGTCCTGACCCTGCTTGAAGCAACCATCGCCGGCAGCCTGACCTATACCACGGTGGTGCTGGGAACCTGGGTGCTGGCAGGCAAGCCGACAGGCGCTGAAACCGACCTTCTGGCACTCCTGAAAGCCAAGCCCAGGGCGGTCGAGAACAACCACGCAGAAACCTGAACGCCCGGTGGCATCGACGGTCCGCAACAGGCCGTCAACCGGGAAAGTGGCCGCTCCACATTGCGGCAATCTTCACCGCCGCTTTTGAACCGCCGGCTTTGCGTCCGGGCCAAATTACTTGGCGCATCTGCTACAATAAAACGCAACTATCCCTTCGAAAACAATGTTCCATGGTAATAGACCACGCGCGACCTCAAGGTCTGCCTGTCCTCAAACCATCCCCTGGCCTCCACTGAATGTTTTGATATAATACTATTGTCATTGCTGATCCAAATCATTGACATAGGTCATTGTCGGGCTTCGGCCAAAGCGGCCTCATGCGGACGGATATGTGCAGGGGGATACCGTGGCTGACTCAGCCTATTTCCGTGACCGTGCGGCGTTTTACCGGCAGCGCGCCGTGAATGCCAACGACCAGGATGCGAGCGTATTTTTCGAGCTTGCGGAGATATTCGACCAACTCGCAGGGGCAACGCACACTTGTGGCCTCACCGTGGCGACCGCGCGGATCTCCCGCCCTCACCACTGGCAGAATTATAGCCGCCGATCGATCCTTGCGCGTTTTGCCAACAAATGGACGGACCCGCGCAATGTCACGCCATCCCGCGCCGCCGATGCGGCATGTCAACTCTTGTCATGGCAGGGCATTCTCGAGTGCCTGAACAGATTTTTTGGCAATCATGTTCCCCGCACGGAAGCACTATAGGCTTTGTCGTCCTCCGCCTTATGCATGTTGATGCCGGCCGCGCCGCTGGCGCCCTACACAACGGCTCGTGCACGACGCGCGCGGTGCCCGGTGCCTGCAATGCCGGATGCAGTCATTTCGCCAGGACGCCCGCAAGATCGACCAATTCCGTAACGATCAACTTGATGCTGCCAAGGTCGTTTGACAACCGGCTTTACCCGACCCCGTCGTTTTCCCGGTAACGACAAAGGCCCGCACCTCTGTCCGGGACCAACCCGGCCCTGATCATTCCGTGAAAACCCGCCAGCCCCCGCTAACGCGCCCCGCGCGCCGACATCGCCGCCTCGATCACATCCCGGTCGAACACCCCGCAAGGACTATCAATCCCTGGCAGAAATCGCCGGAACAGCGCGAACCGTTCCTGACTGACCGCGTGCAGCCGACGCAACTCCGCCAGGGGATCCGGATGGTCGTCCGCCCGGATATCCAGATCCGGGTAAGGATCGCGCCCGCAAATCTTCAGGGCCGCCGATTGCTTGCCGCGCTTGTCTCCGCCAGCCGCCTCGCCCGCCTCCAGCGCCGCCAACAATCGCTCCGCCATCGAGCCGGCCGTGGCCTGAAACGCCTCCAATGTCCGTGCCACGACATCCGCCCCGGCCAGCATGTTGCCCGCCACCGACACATCGACCCCGCGCACCGATCCGCACCAGCCGACACAATCATTACCAGTGTGCGCCGCGATCCGCCCGGCCGCATCCAGCATATGGATCTGCCGGTGCGCCCGCCCCGCGTCCGCCGCCAGCAGCGCTCGCGATCACCGCGTCCGGCGCCTCGCCCGCCCGCAACCGCGGCATACCCTGCACCGCATACATCGGATTGATCAGCGCCTGCGTGGCCAGCGCCGCGACGCCGCCCTCGACATGGATTGCCAGCGCGCCGACTGCGAAGAACCGCGTCGCCACCGCCGCGCCCAACGCCCCCGTCGTCAGGATCGCGCACCAGAATGGACCAGGTCATGTCCGCCACCCCTTCTTTACAACGGTTCTAACCCGGCAGGACAACGCGGCCGAACCCGGATACGCTGTCACCATGCAATCGTCCCGCCCGATCGAGACCGACATCGTCCTGCTCGGCGCCGGCCACGCGCATGTCGAGGTGCTGCGCCGCTTCGCCATGCGCCCGAACCCGGCGTGCGCCTGACGCTGATCGGCCGCGAGCCTGAAACGCCCTATTCTGGCATGCTGCCCGGCCTGATCCGCAGCGAATACACCTCACCAGGCGCATATCGACCTCGCCCCGCTCGCCGCGATGGCCGGCGCGCGCCTGATCCTGGCCGAGGCGACCGCGTTCGACCCGGACGGCGCGCACGGTCACCGTTGCCGGCCGGCCCGACATGCCGTTCGACCTGCTGTCGATCGACGTCGGCGGCGATCCCGCCATGCCGCCGGCGGCGGCATCGCGGTCAAGCCGATCGGCGGTTCCTCGACCGGCTCCACCGGCTGGAGGCCGAACTGCCGGCCGGATGCAGCGCATCGCCGTCGTCGGCGGCGGGCCGGCCGGCGTCGAACTGGCGCTGGCCCTGGCGTCGCGCTTCGCCGGCCAGCTGCGCCTGGTGCTGGTCTGCGCAACGCCGGAGCCGATCGCCGACGGCGCCCGCCGCGGCACGCCGCGCGGTCGCGCGCACGCGCTGGTCGACGCCGGGGTCGAACTGGTCTGCGGCGTCACCGCCACGGCACTGGACGACGGGCCGGCTGCTGCTGTCGGACGGCAGCTATATGGAGGTCGACCACCGCCCTGTGGGCCACCGGCGTCGAGGGACCCGCCTTGCTCGCCCGCATCCGGCGTTGCCTGCGACCGCACCGGCTGCATCCGCGTCACCCGCGAACTCCGCAGCGTCAGCCATCCGCACGTCTTCGCCGCCGGCGACTGCGCCGCGCTGGAAGGCGACCCCCGCCCGAAAGCCGGCGTCTGGGCGGTACGCGCAGGCGCCCCGCTGGCCGAGAATCTGCGCCGCGCCGCGACCCGCCGAACCCTGCAAGCAATGGCACCCGCAGCGCGAGGCACTGGTGATCCTCGGCCTCGGGCACGGCCGGGCCGTCGCCTGGCGTAACGGCATCGCCCTGCAGGGCCGCAAGGTCTGGCGCCTGAAGGACCGCATCGACCGGCGCTGGATGCGGATGTACACCGACATGCGGATGGTGCCCGACCCCGATGCCCCAATGCGTTGCGGCGGCTGCGGTGCCAAAGTGGGGGCCGAGGTGCTGGCCGGCGCCCTCGCTACGCTGCCGCAGACCGAAACCCCGGACCTGCTGACGCGGCGGGACGACGCCGCGGTAATGAAACCGCCGCTGGGAAAGCTGTTGGTCCAATCGGTCGATCACTTTCGTGCGTTCCTCGACGATCCATTCGTCTTCGGCCAGATCGCCGCCGCGCACGCCTTGTCGGACCTCTACGCGATGGGCGCGACGCCGTGGACGGCCCTCGCCATCGCCTCGGTCCCCTATGCATCGTCGCAGAAGATGCGAACCGAACTCGCGGCCATGCTGCAAGGCGCCACCGAAATCCTGCAGGCCGACGGCTGTGCCCTGGTCGGCGGCCACAGCGCCGAGGCGTCCGAGACGGCGCTTGGTTTTTCCGTCACCGGCCTGGTCGACTCCGGCAAGATTCTGCGCAAATCCGGTCTGCAACCGGGTGACCAACTGATTCTGACCAAGCCGTTGGGCACCGGCATCGTGCTGGCCGGCCACATGCGCGGCAATGTCAGGGCAAATTGGCTGCTGGCCGCCATCGAGTCCATGCGCACCACCAATGCCTCGGCGGCTCGCATTGCCATGGCCCACCGTCCCCGCGCCGGAACCGATATCACCGGTTTCGGCCTGGCCGGACACTTGCAGGAAATGCTGGAGGCATCCGACGTCGCCGCCGTGTTGCATCGGGACGCCATCCCAGCACTTCCGGGCGCCAGGACGCTGGCGGCCCATGGCATCGAAAGCTCGCTCGCCCCGGAAAACCGCCGCATCCTCGGCGATACCCCGGACACCGCCCTGCTGGTGGACCCGCAGACCTCTGGCGGCCTGCTACTGGGCTTCCCAGCATCGCGGGCACCCGCCTGCCTTCAGGCGCTGTGCGACGAGGGGCTGAATGCCGCGATCATTGGCGAAGTTGAACCTGCGCAGCCCGACGCCGCCCGCATTCGTCTGATTTAGCGCTGATCCGTACCTGTCGACCTGAACGGCGGCGGACGGCAGATGACGCTTCGGGCAGTCAACGAGAAGCCTGTCGGCCGTCACTGCGACGGGTTGCGCCGGGTGCCCGGGCAAACTCGGCCTAACGCAGTTGCTTGTGCCGATCTCTGAACGCGGTTTTCATCGACCCAACCCGGTCCAGGCATGTTGATTTGCAAACGAAGACCTGAAGGTCCCCGTACGGGTTGCGCGCCAACCCGCCTCCGTCAAGCCGAGATTGAGGCCCATCTAGGCAATCGCGAACCGTGCCTAAAACAGTAACTTCGTGGCAGCCTCCGCCAGCACCGTGAGCGCGGCGCCGGCATTGGACCAGGCGCCATCCGCCCGCTTCCTACCGCGTGTTCGTCGCCTGCTTCTGCGTCGCGGCACTCACCCGCCAGACGGTGTTGCCCACATCATCGGCAATCAGCAAAGCACCCGTCTTGTCCAGCCCCAGCGCAACCGGACGCCCGTGCGCTTTGCCGTCGCCGTCCAGGAACCCGGTCACAACGTCTTCGGCCGTGCCATTCGGCATGCCGTTGCTGAACGGAATGAACACCACCTTGTATCCATTCAGGATCTGGCGGTCCCAGCTGCCATGTTCGCCCACGAATGCGCCACCGCTGAAGCGCCCTGGCATGCCGTTCCCGGTATCGAACACCAGCCCGAGCGGCGCCACGTGCGAGCTTAACGCGTAGTCCGGCACAATCGCCTTCGCCACCAGATCCGGCCGCTGCGGCTGCACCCGAGGATCAACATGCTGCCCGTAATAGCTGTACGGCCAGCCATAGAACCCGCCATCCTTCACCGACGTCAGGTAATCCGGAACCAGGTTCGGCCCCAGTTCATCCCGCTCGTTCACCACGGTCCACAGCGCGTGGCTTTGCGGTTCCCAGCTCAGCCCGTTCGGGTTGCGCAGCCCGCTGGCAAAGATCCGGTGCGCGCCCGTCGCACGATCGACTTCCCAGATCGCAGGCGCGGTCAAGCTCCGCGCCCATGCCGTTTTCGGTAATGTTGCTGTTGGAGCCGACGCCAACATAGAGCTTCGTGCCATCCTCGCTGGCGACCAGGCTTTTTGTCCAGTGATGGTCGATCGGCCCGCCCGGCAGCGGCGTCAGCACCGTCCCCGGCGCCGTGATGCTGGTCTCGCCGGCGGTGTAGGGAAAGCGCAGGATCGCATCGGTGTCGGCGACATAAAGATCGTTGCCGACCAGCGCGACGCCGAACGGCGAATACAGGTGATCCAGGAACACGGTTCGGACATCCGGCTTGCCGTCGCCGTGCGAGTCACGCAGCAGCGTGATGCGGTTGCTGCCCTTGCTCTGCCCGCTGGAGGTTACAATCGACTCGATCCAGTTCATGACGATGTTTTTCGGGCGCCTGACCGGCTCGATGTTCGGGCTGACGCGATTCCACCACCAGCACGTCGCCGTTCGGCAACGTGTAGACCGACCTCGGATGCTCCAGCCCAGTGGCGAGGGCCTGGATGCGCATGTCCGACGCCACCTTCGGCGTCTCGCCCGCCTTCCAGCCGACCACCGGGGCAAGATGCATCGGCGGCATCAGGTATTGTTGCGGCTCCGGCAGGACCGGGTGCGGCCCGATCTGCGTCCGCACATCGAAATCGTCAGGTGCAGCGCCGGTAAGCGTCAGGATCGCCGCGCCGGCAATCGCCAGCCGCATGGGTGTGGATGTCATTGGCGAACTCCCGAAGACCGCGCGCCCGCGCCTGGCCGGTCCACGATAGCCGAGGCAAGCCAGACCGTAGTAAGCATCACCACGACCGTGATCGCGGACAGCGCCAAGCCAGATGGAACCACCGATGTCCAGGCGTCGCGGCTATGGACCAGATTGTCAAAAAACCCGAGCACAAGAACCAGCGCACTGCCGATCACCACCGGCCAGACATTCCGTTGCGCCCGCAGGCGGCGATTGAACACGATATCACCAACCCCAACGATCGCGGCCAGCACAGCCGTGAACATACCTGCCGCCAACAGCCATGCTGAAAAATCCGCCCACATCATGTCAGCAGTCCGCGCATAGGCGATGTCCGTCACCAAGGTGCCGGAAAAGCAGGCAATGGGGAACGACGCCAGTATACGCAGGATGGGGTACCCGGCGCTCGGCGCCAGCGTCCCGGTCGTTTCACTACTCATAACATCATCCTGTTCCCGAAAGCCGCCGCGCCATGGCGGGGCCGTCACGCCAAACGGCGGCGTCGCACCGGGGTTGCTTCAATTTCGTGTATCGGAACCAGGTTTATCAAATCAGCACGTCAATCCGTTGCACCAAGACCGATCGCACCAGCAGTGCGCAATAACCGATATGCCAACGGTGCGCCCGCGACGCATTCCTGAACCGCAACCGACGCCCCGGCATTCGTTCCAGGAAACTTCAGTGTCTGAGCCACAGTGGTTTCCTATGATAGGAAACCAAATCGCCGCACCAATGCCCGCGGTCGACTCCGCCTCACCGAGGGCCAAAGATATCAGCGACCCGTTGACAGGCCGCCTCCGACGCTCCGGGGCGAAACCCTACCCGTTGCGGCCAAGCCCCAACTGCGCTTCGTGAATAAGGTCAGGACAGAGAATCGCAACATCCTGCTGGAACCGCGCCAGCACGGGCTGGCTTACGCCCAGCGCCTGGACAGCTTCCTCGTCGGCGCCGGCGAGCAGGTGCTCGTCATGTGGTGCAGACCGGCCGAAGAGATCACGAATAAGATGTGGAACCGGGAAATGCATGGGTGTCACCCCTTTTTACATGCCGCCAGCGAGACGCTGGACGCCACACGAATGTGGGACCCTCGCGCCACACACCAACACAAGCCGCGGCATCACTGGCATGTTCGCCGCACATGATGGTACCACATGACCGACCGGCGCTATCCGGCGACTGGAAGCCTCAAACGCCGAAATCTTGTAGCATCAGGCCGATCCTCAGATATATGACCACATAACCGCAACGAATTTTGAAAGCCGGCCGACTGACGATGGTTTCACTTCAACACTGACCAGTATGGCGTCGCCATCTACAGACCCCTACGCGATTTGACAGGACGCCGCATGCTGCATGCCCAGGAATTGCTGACCAACATCCGTGACCTCGCGCGCGGTTTCGCCGCCAACCGCCGCCAACGGCAGCAGCGTCGGGCGCTCGATCCGGCGGACATAGCGGCGCTCAAGGCGATCGGCCTGCATCTGGCCGCCGTGCCCGAAGCCTACGGCGGCTGGTGGCAAGGACCGCGGAAATCGCTGCGGGTGCAGTGCGATGCGCTGCGTCTGCTGGCCCAGGGTGACCCGTCGCTCGCCCTGGTGGCAAGCATGCATCCCGCCGTGCTCACCTTCTGGCGCGAACCCGAACCCCCCGCGACCGGCCAGGCGGAATGGGAGGCCCAGCGCCGCCAGATCTTCGGCTCGGTCATCGACGGCGCGTGGTGGGGCACCATCACGTCCGAACCCGGCAGCGGCGGCGACATCGGCCTGACCCGCGCCCAGGCCACTCCGCACGGCGACGGCTGGCGCATCACCGGCGAGAAACACTTCGGCAGCGGCTCCGGCGCAACCAGCTTCATGACCACCATCGCCCGTCGCCCCGGCGCCAATGAACCCGACTGGTTCTTCATCGACGTCCGCAACACGCCCTGGGACGGGTCCACCGGCATGACCCTGAAAGCCGAGTGGGACGGTCACGGCATGCCGGCCACCAACAGCCACGCCTTCACCTTCAGCGCCTATCCCGCCACCCGTATGGCCTGGCCCGGCACCTGGCGCGAGGTCTTCGAAGCCACCGGCGGCGTCGGTTCGCTCGGGCATACCGCGCCCTTCCTCGGCATCATCGACGCCGCCATGCGCCATATGCGCGACGAATTCATCCGCCGCGGCCAGCGTCCCGAGGACTTTCGCACATTCGAAAAAATGGAATGGACTAACGCCCACCGCGAAGCCGCCTTGATCTATCAGTGCCACGAGGCGGCGCTGGTCGCCATCGAACGCAACGGCCGCGCCCGCCACGAGGCGGCACTGGCCAAGGCCAATATCACGCTGCTGGCCGAATCGGTGATGACCCGCCTCTGCCGCCTCGCCGGTGGCGGCGCCTACGCCCGCCACTCCCCGCTGGGTTTCTGGTTCGAGGATGTCCGCGCAGCCGGCTTCCTGCGCCCGCCCTGGGCGATCGCCTATGACGGCCTGTTTAAAATGAGCTGGGACGGCGAGCCGGGTGCGATGACCATCGCGGACCAGTAACGCCCCACGGACAACGCCAGCCGGTTGCCGTCGATATCCGGCCGCGGCGGTTCGACCCGGATCAGCGTGCTGCGAACAGCCGGAATATTCGAACCCGTCCTGGCCTCATTGCCTGACAGCAGGACCAGCCGCACGGGCATCCCGCGACGCCGTCGGCGCTCCGAACACCGAACGCATTCATTGTCATTGGCGTGGGCAAACGTGAGGCAGTGCCCTCATCTCCGGAACCATATCCACCCCCGGTCCCTTACCGCCACGGCTTGGCCCTTGCCACGACACGCGCTACCAACGCCGCGACCCATTGCAAGGAGACTTCCCATGACCCGCAGCTACCGCATCGCCTCCGTTCCCGCCGACGGTATCGGGCCCGAGGTCATTGAGGCGGGCCTCGAAGTGCTGGACGCGGTGGCCTCACGCGATGGCGGCTTCAAGCTGGTGGTGGACCACTACGACTGGGGATCGAACTGGTACCGCAAGCACGGGGAGTTCATGCCCGCCGACGGTCTGGCCTGGCTGCGCACCGCCGACGCGATCTATTTCGGCGCCGTCGGCGATCCCAACATCCCTGACCACATCTCGCTCTGGGGCCTGCGCCTGCAGATCTGTCAGGGCTTCGACCAGTACGCCAATGTTCGCCCGACCCGCATCCTGCCCGGCGTCACCTCCCCGCTGCGCGACGTCGGCGTGGGCGACCTCGATTGGGTGATCGTGCGCGAGAACTCCGAAGGCGAATATGCCGGCCAGGGCGGCCGCACCCACCGCGGCCTGCCCGAGGAAGTCGCCACCGAAACCGCCATCTTCACCCGTCGTGGAGTCGAGCGCATCATGCGCTACGCCTTCGACATTGCCAGGTCGCGTCCCCGCAAACACTTGACCGTCGTCACCAAGTCCAACGCCCAGCGCCACGGCATGGTGTTCTGGGACGAGATCGCCGCGCTGGTCTCCCACGACTACAAGGACGTCACCTGGGATAAGGAACTGGTCGACGCCATGACCATGCGCATGGTCCGCAAGCCCCGCACCATCGACACCGTCGTCGCCACCAACCTGCACGCCGACATCCTCTCCGACCTCGCCGCCGCCCTCGCCGGTTCGCTTGGTATCGCCCCCACCGGCAACATCGACCCCGAACGCCGCTCACCCTCGATGTTCGAGCCGATCCACGGCAGCGCGTTCGACATCACCGGCAAAGGCATCGCCAACCCCGTCGCCACCTTCTGGACCGGCGCGATGATGCTCGAACATCTGGGTGAAAAACCCGCCGCCGATCTGCTGATGCGCGCGGTGGAGCAGGTCTGTGCCGCCGGAATTCTGTCCCCGGATCTGGGTGGCAAAGCCACCACAAAGGAAGTCACGAAGGCGGTGGTCGAAGCTGTCCGAGGCATGAACCGATAGGATGATCCCTTCTGGCCCAGTGGTTCGATCCCGGCGCGTGGGGCTCTCAGGCGTCGGGTGAACCCGCCCACCAGGTCAAACGCCTGCGGATAAAGTCGCACGGCACCAACCGCCAGATTTTATCCGCGATTACCCGCCCCCGTTAACGTCGCCCCCCCCGGTCGGCGCTGTTCGCCAAGCCGGCGACAACCGACATCCATGCCATTCGCCCCGCGGACATTGGTGGCCCCGCAGCCGCCTGACGGTGAGGGAGCCATGTTGGCCGGTCGAACATTCCACGATTTGGCGTTGGAGACATTGCTCCGACCGACATTCGTCAAGACAAAAAATCGCCTTGGTCGTCAGGGACTTTGCCTGCGACCGTACAACGTCACACCGGATGGCGATCGTCCTCAGAGGCAATTCTGACCTGATTGTCTGGTTTGACAAATTGTTCGGCGAGAACCCGCACCCGCAGCATCGCCTGCTCGGCCACCGCCGTGCGGACCCGGGTCCGGAAGCTCGTCGGCGTCATCTTGCCGGTCTGCAAACCGAACCGGCGCAGCACCGGACAGGCCACTGCACCGACCGGCCCGTTACACCATCCAGCCCCGCCACCCGTACAGCCATCTGACCGGCAGTTCCACAAACACGAGGCCCCATCAGAAGATCTGACATTGCGGTCCACAAGGATCGTGCCTAGAATCGGAACAGTGCCAGTCCAAGAGAGATAAAGCTGATTCGCACGGCGCGGTCAGCACGTCCGTCTGAAGCAAGGGAGTCCGAGTGACATTCGAAACCACGGCCGGCCTGGCGATAATCCTGACGATTGCCTCTTTGTTAGGCGCAACGATCGGGGCATGGATCGGCAGCCGGCGAAAATCCCTAGATCCGGACACAGCGTATTCCCCCTCCACCGTTGCCGCATTGATCGAGCAATCAGCCAAGCAGGCCCGCGAAGATGTCGATCGTCTCCGCACGGCAATGACCGACATCGAACGGATTCTGTGCGCGAAAATCGATACCGGCCTGCAAAGCGGCTTTGACCGCTCATCCGCCACCATCGTCGAGGGCGCCAGAACCCAGACCGCGCAGATAGACACGTTCCGTACCGAGATCGCCACTGTATCAACGCACATCACCAGGCTGGGATCGGAGATCCCAGCCGCCCTCGAAACCTTCGCAACCCGCGCGAAACTGGACGCTGTTGATGCCAGCAAGCTGCTGCTGAACGGCCTGACCGCCGGCTTGCATCAGCATGGACTTGACCAGGGAAACAGAATCGAAGCCCTTGGCGGCAAGGTCGAAACATCCGGCACCGCCGTGGGCAAGGCCTTGAACGAATTTCAGCTTCTGTTGATCGAACGTCTCGGTGAGGTTCGCACCGAAGTCGCTCGCATCGGCGGCGAAATGACGACCACCCTGGCCGATAACCAAGCCAAATCCACCAAGACGCTGACCGAGGACCTGGCAAAACTGGTGGAGCGCGTCGACGCCAAGATTACCGAGATGCGGGAAGGCAACGAGGCAAAGCTGTTGCAGATCCAGGGCATCGTCGATCACAAGCTGCAGGAAGGCATCGAAAAGCGGATGACCGAAAGCTTCGCCAAGATCACCGCCCAGTTCGCCGAGGTCCAGCAGGCCGTCGGCGAAGTAAAGGGCGTAGCGGGCCAGGTCGGCGACCTGAAACGTCTCTTTTCGAACGTCAAGAGCCGCGGCGGCTGGGGCGAGGCCCAGGTCAAGGCGACCCTCGACGACATCCTTCCGCCCGGCTCCTACGAAACGAATATGCGGGTCAACCCGGCCACGTCAGACACGGTCGAATTTGCTTTGAAACTGCCCATGCAAGGTGGCCAACCGGTTTTTCTTGCCGTGGACGCGAAATTTCCGATCGAGGATTATGCCCGGCTGCTCGACGCTGTGGACGCTGCCGATCCCGTCGCGGAAAAGACCGCCCGAACCGCGCTGGAAAACAAAATCCGCCTCGAAGCAAAGACCATCCAGACCAAATACATCGCACCCCCCCACACGGTTGAGTGGGCAATCCTCTATTTGCCCAGCGAGGGTCTCTACGCCGAAGTGACCCGAAACGGCGACCTGATCGAAGCCGTCCACAGGGACCACCGCATCGTCATCATGGGCCCGTCCATGCTGGCCGTCATGCTCCGAACCATCCAGCTTGGGCACTACACGCTTGCGATCAGCCAAAAAGCCGACCTCATCGGCCAAATTCTAGGTGCCGTAAAACACGAGATGGTTGGCTTCGGCAATCAGTTCCGCCTGCTGGAGGACAATGTCCGGCGCCTGGGAAACAACATCAAGAGGGGCCGCACCCGAGCGAATGTCATTACCCGGAAGCTGAAGGACGTGTCAGTGCTCGAAGGCTCCGCCGCCGCATCACTCCTGGACACTTCATCGGAAGCGGATGATCTTTCAAGCGAAGGCGATGAGGAATTCGACCTCGAAACAGCTGGCTGACCTACCCCCGTTACTGCCCGATATTACCCCCGGCAAGTCGCTACCTGACGTCCCATGTCAGATCCGGGATAATGGAGATCCTTTCCGCGGTGATCTGGCGAAGGACAAACTGGTTGAACACCCCGAAAATAGTGCCCACGATGAAAATACCCATCATCGCGAATGCGCCGTAAGACTGGATATGAAGCATGTAAAGCCATGTCGCGATCAAGGCGATGACACACCAGGCGATCATGTGCTTCAGGCATGCGATAAGCGTGCGGTGGTGATCAAGCATCGTCGGAGTTCCCTATGATGGCAAAACCAATATGCCATCGGGTCGCCCACGATCAGTGACCAGGGTCACAAAGACCCGAAAAACGTATCAATCCCTCGCATGGTCAGGAAAGCTTTCAACCCATCGCTCCGGACCGCCGACGTCATCGATCCGACGGCCCAGCAACGATGGCATGGCGCCTCTCCACGCGTCCCGGATCAAGCCACCTACATCGCCAGATATCCACCATCCACATAAAGCTCGGCGCCCGTGATGTAGGACGCCTCGTCGGACGCAAGAAACAGAATCGCGTTCGCGACCTCGTCCACCTCTCCGGCCCGTCCCAGCGGCACCGCTCGCAGCATCTTCGCCCGCACCTCCGGGTCCGCCGTGGCGCCGGATGTGCGCATCGGCGGCATCAGCCCGGGATGAACCGAGTTGCAGCGGATCCGGTCCTTGCCAAACTGCACCGCGGTCGACTTGGTCATGATCCGCACCGCGCCCTTCGCCGCATTATAGCTCATGTGCACCATGGTCTGACCGACCACGCCCGATATCGACGACAGGTTGACGATCGACCCACCCCCGTTCTTCTGCATCTGCCGCACCGCCGCCGCCGTGCCCAGAAACACCCCGGTGCTGTTCACCGCCATCACCCGCTCCCAAAGCCCGGAATCGAGCAAGTCGTTCGTCGCGCTGCCGCTGATCCCAGCGTTGTTGACCAGGATATCCAGCCTGCCGAACGCCCTGACGGTCTGCGCGACCACGTCTTTCCAGCCGGCTTCATCCGTCACATTGAGCGCCATGAACAACGCCTCGCCACCGGTGGCATTGATGGAATCGGCAACCTCCTGGCCTTCGATGCTCAGCATGTCGGCAATGACGACTTTCGCCCCTTCCTTGCCGAACCGCCGCGCCGTCGCCGCCCCCATACCCGAAGCCGCACCGGTTATGATCGCAACCTTATCCACCAGACGCATGACTGCCTCCCATTTCCGCGGCCGTTTTTCCAACTCTGCCACCGTCGCCGCCCCTTGGCTACCGGCCAGTATCTGAGGCACGATTAGCCAGTGTCTGATGCACGATAAGCCAGCATCTGATGCACGATAAGATTGACCATCCCACTGGAGCACGACGATGGCCCACCGCGGCTTGACCTTCGGCATCTTCCTCGCCCCTTTCCATCGCCTTGGCGAGAACCCGACGCTGGCCATGGACCGCGACATCGAACTGATCCAGTGGCTGGATCACCTCGGTTACGATGAAGCCTGGATCGGCGAGCACCACTCCGCCGGCTGGGAACTTATCGCCTCCCCCGAACTGATCATCGCCGCCGCCGCGGAAAAGACAAAGCACATCAAGCTGGGCTCAGGGGTGACCAGCCTGCCCTACCACCACCCTTTTCTCGTCGCCCAACGCTGGGTCCAGCTCGACCACATGACCCGTGGCCGCGCCATGCTTGGTTGCGGTCCCGGCGCCCTCACCTCCGACGCCTACATGCTGGGCATCGAACCCGCCACCCAACGCCCCCGCATGCTGCAATCGATGGACGCCATCATGCGGCTGCTGAAAATGGAGGAGCGTGTCACCATCAAGACTGACTGGTTCGAGATGAATGACGCCCGGCTGCACCTTGCCCCCTATAGCGACCCGCATTTCGAGATCGCGGTCGCCAGCACCATCACCCCCTTCGGCATGATCGCCGCCGGCACCCACGGCACCGGGGTCCTCTCCATCGGCGCCGGCCTCCCCGGCGGCCCGGAGGCCCTCGCCAGCCAGTGGAAGATTGCCGAGGATACCGCCGCCAAGAACGGCAAGACGGTCAGCCGCAAGAAGTGGCGCGTGGTCGTCAATGCCCATATCGCCGAGGACGACGAACAAGCCCTCAACGAAGTCCGCAAAGGCGAGCGCAACGAGACCATCACATACTTCGAGGATACGCTTGGCCGCCCACCCGGCCGCTCCGACGACCCGCTCAGCGACGGCGTCAAGATGGGCACCACCCTGGTTGGGTCCCCCGAAACCGTCGCCAAAGGCATCAAGCGCCTGCTGGAATACAGCCAGGGCGGCTTCGGCGGCATCCTGTTCCGCGCCCATGAATGGGCCACCCGCGAGCAGACCATGCGCAGCTATGAACTGTTCGCCCGCTACGTTATGCCCGTCTTCCAGCAATCTCTGGACGCTCCACTCGGATCAAGCAGCTGGGCCCGCGAAAACCGCAAACAGGTGTTTGGCTCGACCCCCGAAGCCGTCCGCCGCGCCTTCACCGACTTCGGCGCCGCGGTGCCGGAAGATTTCAAGCAGCGCACGCTGGGCGGCCGCGACGCGACGTAGCCGGCGTCAGCAACATCCACAATCTGGTTGTCCGGTAAGCCCGCCCGGGAACCGCGGCAGGCCAGCAGAACGCCCGCTCGGCCACGAAACGGCGTCTAGACATGGGAGCTATGCAAGTCACGCAAATTGACATGCATAATCGAAGACATCATTTATATGAGGGCGGTTTGACAACCGGTCTTCTACCTTTGCGTAACGCATGATCTATCGAGGATCACCGTAAGGTTCAGGGAAAACACGGGCTCTGCACTTGGTCGTTCAAGCAAGGGGAAGTATCCTCTTGGCACACTGTGTACCACCATATGTACTGCTGCCGTCCTGGTATCAAAAGATACCATGCGGACCGATTTATTGCACCGGTGATCACTGATCCTCGGATGCAAGTACCCGCAGCCCAGCCGTATCGCGGACCTCTCCCCGCGTCAGGCAGCAATTATGCTGATCCACACAGGGATTTTTCTGATCAGCCATTACCCTCCATAGCAAGCCGTATCGAATCCAGATTCCAATGGAGCATCGAACAAATACTTGTGAAAAATCAAAAATCCTAGGAAAGACGCTTTCGGCACGTGACATGGCGACCACCAGTCTTCCAAGTCACGAATTACGGAGTAATCAGAGTTCCGATTACAATGTATGACTGAATGGCCGTAAATATCTCCATTTCGCAGGATATCATTTCCCCTTCGACCGTTTCTGGTTCAGGCAATTTTGCGTTGACTAAGACGCCAGACAAATTCCAACTAAACAAAATTTAATTATCGAAACAAGATATGGCAGGATGTATTGACGAAGTTTAACCGCAGGCTCATACTTCATTTGTCCAAAGGAGACACGTTTGATGAAAGTCATATTTAGCTCAATCCTGGCAGCAGCACTATCTTTGGCACCCACGGCAGTCGTATGGGCGCAAGATAGCAATCCCGGCAACTCGGGAGGGGGACACGCCCCAATCGCCACGCCAACGTATGGATCCGATCAGGGTTTGGATCCAGCGCTGACCACCGGTAGTCGCTTCTCGGTAAAAACAACCGTTCCAGCATACGATAACCCGACTGTGCCCGGCGCCACCGGCCACGCGATCGTAAGGGGCGACAGAAGCTCCATCAGCCTGGACCGGCGTGGAACGGTGCAGCAGAAGACCGGCGGCTCGGCCAGCGACGCTCCGGGCTGAACCCACAGCTACGGCGGACGTGATGGCGGCCAAGTGCTAGTCGAATGCCAGCACTGCGTGATCGTAATACGATGTAGATCGGTCATTGCAATTGCAACGACCGGCATATCGCTCCGTCGTCAATCCGCTTGCAAATCTGATGTATCCGGGTGACACGGGCAAAAGACGGCCATGGCTCACCCCGGCAGCTCGCTGACCGCCCGAGTAGGCGACGCCGGTCAAGTAAAGCGGCGCCCGAGCACTACAGTGCGATCGTCTGAAGTTGACCCAACTTCAGACGATCGCACTCTCAAACAAAGCCTGATAGATCCAACCTGAACCGATCAGGCTCCAGGACCGACAGGATCCGAAGCTCGTCCCGCAAAGTTCCGCCCGGGGCCAATTCTTCGCTGACATCCTGCCGCGGCTCGATCCCATGGTCATGCGTCTGCGTGCATCCGTTAACCTAACGAGACCCTGGAAAGACACAACGACTTCAGTCCTCGGCAGTCAGCACCGGAAACGCCCAGGACAAATTCAACAATAACCCTCATCGACGCTCCGCCACGAGCCACGGGACTTCACTCACCCAATTGGGGCACGAAGACCGTTCGACGCGGTCAGACGATGGTCGAATGCGGCGTTCAGACCCCAATCCTGGCAGTCTCATTGATCGGCATCTGCCGAAACGTCGCGCGCCTCTGTCCGCCCGTCACGACATCCCCATGCACGAGGTCGCCGACAACCGCCTCATGCGCATACCGCCGCGCCGCACCTACCCCGCCACACCTACCCCAGTGCGTCCGCAAGCACCCGCCGCGCCGCGATCACCCGCTGCAGCCCCTGCGCCGGCTCCAGGTCCAGCGGCGCGGTGATGTTGATATGGGTCACCCCGCCCGCCTGCAGCCGCTTGCCGACGGCGATCCACGCCGCCTCGCCACCATCCCCAGCCGCCAGCGGCCCCCGCACCATCAGCGCCCCGGGATCGCGTCCAGCCTCCTGTATATACTGCCGCAGCCGAGGCAGGTCCGGTGTCGGATCACCTAGCGACATCCAGCCGTCGCCAAACCGGGCCACCCGCCGCAGCGCCCGCTCTCCCGCTTCGGTTCCGAACCACAGCGGAATACGCGGCAGCGCCGAGCGGTTGATGCCGACCTTGTCCAGCTTGTGGTAGCGCCCATCGAAGGTCACATACGGCTGCGACCAAAGCAGCCGCAGCACCTCAATCTGCTCCTCCATCCGCCGCCCGCGATTATGAAAATCCTGCCCCAGCGCCCGGTATTCGGCGGCGTTCCAGCTCACCCCGACCCCAAGCTCAAAGCGTCCGCCACTGAACAGCGCCAGTTCCGCCGCCTGTTTCGCCAGCAGCACGGTGGGCCAGGCCGGCAGGATCAGGATACCGGTGATAAACCGCAAACGCTGTGTCACCGCCGCGAGGTAGGAGAACGTCACGAACGGATCATAGAACGGCCCCGCATATTGCCGCTCCGGCCGCTGCGGATTGGTGCCCGGCGGCTGTCCCATCACATGCCCGCTGGAGGCGGTGAAATCGAATCCCGCCCCCTCCAGCGCCTGGGCATAGTCCTTCAAAACCAACACATCGGCGAACGCCGTAATTGGCAACCCGCTTCCATACTGCATGGCCCGCCCCCATCCTTAACCAAGCCGGCAAAACCGACTATCCCAGCAACGATCGCCGCGCCGACAGGAATTCCTCGACCGCCGCCACCAGGGCATCACACTCCGCATCGCCGATCGGCAGCGACACCGTCATCATCCCCCGCCGAGCCAGCCAGATTCCATGCGCCAGCATGTCAAAGAAGAACAGTTCCTTCAGCTTCGGATCAGCCCTGGCCGCATCCTCGGGACAGGACACCGCGCCCCGCATCGTGTGCACCGCCAGCATCGACCCGATCCCGGTAAACTGCACCGGCGCATCCGCCGTTCGGCAAAGCTCATTCAACCGCTCGCGCAACCTGTGTCCCCTGGCGTTCAGCGCCACCGCGGCCTCCGGCACGTAGACCTCCGTCAACCCCGCGAGCCCCGCCGACATGGTCAGCACATTGTTGTTGAACGTCCCGGCATGAGGCAGCGCGTCAGCCCGCCGCGGATCAAACAAATCCATGATCTCCGCCCGCCCGCCGAACGCCCCGAACGACATGCCGCCGCCGATATACTTCCCGAATGTTGTAAGATCCGGCCGGACCCCCAGCACCGACTGCAATCCGCCCGGCGCCAGCCGAGACGTCATCACCTCGTCCAGCACCAGCAACGCCCCGACCCTGGACGTCTCCCGCCGCAACATCCCCAGAAAATCACTGGTCGCCGCAATGCAGCCGCCGCTGCCGATCATCGGCTCCAGGATCACCAGCGCCAGATCATCGGCGTGCGCCGCAATCAGCGCCTCGGTCCCTGCGACATCGTTGTAACACGCCACCACATATTCGAACGGCACATTGATCGGTGATCCGCCCCCGGCGAACCCGAACACCGCCCCATGATATCCGCCATTGAACACCAGCACCGTCTTGCG
This sequence comes from uncultured Alphaproteobacteria bacterium, assembly GCA_963790515.1. Classification (GTDB taxonomy): domain Bacteria; phylum Pseudomonadota; class Alphaproteobacteria; order Acetobacterales; family Acetobacteraceae; genus Rhodopila. Next base: position 433,899 of record CAWBPF010000045.1, read on the forward strand.
CCGTGTAAAGATCCGACCCAGTGAAATCGCCAGCAGGTTCGCCTCGGTCCCCGAGTTGGTGAACCGCACCCGCTCCAGCCCGAACCGCTCACAGACCGCCCGGGCGAACCGCGCCTCCGTCATGTTCGAAGCGCCAAAGCTGATGCCGTTATCCAGCGCCCGATCCACCGCCGCGCGAATCACCGGATGCGAGTGCCCGTACAGCCCCGCCGTATACTCACCAAGGAAGTCGATGTACTCGCGCCCATCGACATCCCACATCCGGCACCCCTCGGCCCGAGCCATCGCCAGCGGAAACGGCGCATAGTGCAGCACGGTCCGCGTATTGCCCCCCGGCATCACTGTCGTCGCCTCGACATACCGCGCCAGGCTGGCAGGCGCGCTGGTCACATACGCCTCCTTCGCCTCGTTCAGCGCCGCATCGATATCTGTATTGCGCAGGCTGGCCTCGCTCATGCCCCATCCCCACCCCTGTCGAGCCGCCAGTGTGCGCACCCCGTCCCAACCATGCAACCGGCTCGGTTTGACGTACGCCCCATGCGCCTATACGCCCCAGCCTCTCATGACCTCGCTGAGACTCCTGGCCGATGACCTGACCGGCGCACTGGATGCGGCAGCCGAGTTCGTCCCACTCACCGGTCCCGTCCAAACCTTCTGGCGCGGCGCCATCCCGGCGATCCTGCCGCCGAACGCCGCGCTCGACAGCGTCACCCGCGAACGCGACCCGGCGACCGCCATCGCCATCATCGGCACCCTCATCCCACACCTGAACCCCGGCACGATCGCCTTCAAAAAGATCGACAGCCTGTTCCGAGGCCCCACCGTCGCCGAACTCGCCGCCTGCCTCCGCAACGGTGTTTGGACCCACTGTGTGCTGGCTCCGGCGTTCCCCTACCAAGGCAGGATCACCCGGGCCGCCCGCCAGTACGCCGCCACGCCAACCGGTGCGTGGTGCCCCGCGACCGACGATCTCGTCGCCACCTTCCGCACGCTGAATGTTCCTGCCCAGCCCGGCCATCCCGGCATCGACCCGCAGCCCGGGGTCACCGTGTTCGACGCGGAGACTGATGCAGACCTTCGCCGGATCGTCGCTGCCGCCCGCCGCTACCCGCATCCCGTCCTGTGGGCCGGCACCGGCGGCCTCGCCCAGGCGCTGACCGCCCCGAACGCAGCGCCACACCCGGACGCCGCGCCGCCATCGCCGCCGCTCCCTCAGCCCGTCATCGGCCTGTTCGGTTCCGATCAACCCGCTACCGCCAGCCAGCTCGCGGCGTGCGCGCCCCATTGGACGGTGCTGCCCGACGGCGGCCCCGCCAGCGCCGCGCGTATCGCCGCCAACCTGGCCGCCACCGGCATCGCCCTGGCCAGCTTCCAGCTGCCCGCCGACACCCCCAGAGACCTCGCCGCCGGTCATATCGCCCGGCACATCCACCAACTGACCCGCACCCTGGCCCCACCCGGTACCGTGCTGATCGCCGGCGGTGAAACGCTCCGCACGCTCTGCCAGTCCCTCGGCGCCACCAGCCTGGAGGTTCAGGGCCGCATCGTCCCTGGCGTCCCCCGTTCGATCATTCGTGGCGGCCGCTGGAACGGCGTCACCGTCGTCTCCAAGTCCGGCGCCTTCGGCCACCCCCAGCTGCTCCGCGACCTACTGCCCATCCCCGAAAGGAGAGCATCATGACCGCCCGCCCCCTCGCCATCACCATGGGCGACCCCGCCGGCGTCGGCCCCGAGATCATCGTCAAGGCCGCCGCCGAACTGTTCCCGCGCATCCAAAGCGGGGAGCTCCGCCTTGTCATCATCGGCAGCAACCCGGCGCTGGAAGCCGCCCGCGCCCAGTTTACCCCCAGCCTCGAAATCCCCGCCGCAACCGCCAACAGCTCGGACTGGCCCGCGATCTGCGCCCTGCAGGCGGGCCCCGAGGGCGAACCCATCCGCGCCGGCCAGCTCTCCGCCGACGGCGGCCGCTTCGCCTTTCAGGCCGTCGAACAAGGCGTCCGCCTGGCCCTGGACGGCCGCATCGGCGGCATCGTCACCGCCCCGCTGAACAAGGAAGCCCTCAACAAGGCCGGCTACCACTACCCCGGCCATACCGAGATGCTGGCCGAACTGACCGGCGTCAAAGGCTCCTGCATGATGCTCGCCCACGGCAACATGCGGGTCAGCCACGTCACCACCCACATTGCCCTTGAAGACGTGCCGAAGCGCGCGACAGCCGAACGGCTGCGGCGGGTTATCGACCTCACCCACGACGCTCTGACCCGCCTGAACCTCGGCCGCACCCGCATCGCCGTCGCCGCCCTGAACCCCCACGCCGGCGAGGGCGGTCTGTTCGGCCGCCACGATATCGACGTCGCCGCCCCGGTGATCGCCCAGGCCGTTGCCGATGGCCTCGACGTCGTCGGCCCCATCCCCGGCGACACCGTGTTCGTGAAACTGCGCGCCGGCCAGTATGACGCCGTGATCGCCAATTACCACGACCAGGGCCATATCCCGGTCAAGCTGCTGGGCTTCGAGATCGACCCTGCGACCGGCCGCTGGGACGCGTTGTCCGGGGTCAACATCACCCTGGGCCTGCCGATCATCCGCACCTCGGTCGATCACGGCACAGCGTTCGACATCGCCGGCAAGGGCATCGCCAACGCTCGCAGCATGGTCGAGGCCATCGAATACGCCGAACGCCTGGCGACACGGTGAGATGTCGTTGAGTTATGAAATGTCCACTTTCTTGATTTTGGCTGCGCCGGTGGAGTTGTGTGTAACGCGTTTGCGTTATGCGCGACTCCACGGGTGTCTTGCTGTGGGCTGATGGTCATCGTCGCGCTCATGCGGCCCTCGGCACTGTTGGTTGAATAAGTTTGGCATCGCGGTCGTAACGGGCCAGGCAGCGCGGATCGTCGAACAAAGCCAGGGTGGCATCAGGGTATTGATGCACGCGCACGGTCGCACGGACATAGTGATGACGATGCGTCTGCTGCGGGATCTGCAGACTTTTGCCTTGCCACGATACGCAGTTGTCGCGCCCCACCTGACGGTCTTCCTGAAGGCAGAGCGTATCCTCCAGGGCAGCCCGGTGTAGGCGATGTAGGCCGAACCGTCATCCGATGCGGTAACCCGAACCGGACATTGAAGTCCGGCATGGACGCATCCGTAGATACACGTTTGCCGCCTCGACCGTGGCATGTCCGCGCACCCGCAGCTCTTGCGGTATGCGGCCTTGCAGCGTGCGGAACGCGCGTTCCATCCGACCCCGCGCCTCAGGCGAATACGAGGGAATGTGCCGAATACCCAGTTGCGCCAGAGCTGAGCGGACCTGGGTGAGGTTTGTCTTATCCACCTTGCCGCCAGCCTCCTGGGTCAGAAAATAATGCGAGCCACGATCGGTGTAGAACGCAGCAAACAAGCCATGCCGGCGGATCGTTTCGGCAAGCCCCTGAAAGCTCGACATCGTGCCTTCCTCCTCGGTCAGGAAGATCGAGGTGATGTGGCCGGTGGCATCATCCAACGTCACAATCAGATCCTGTTTGTCCTGGGTGCCAGGCAGCCAGCCATGCGTCGAGCCGTCCTGGAACAGCAACATCCCAGGCAGCGGACGCCGCTCACGCTTCTTGCGGTGCTTGCCCCGCAGTGTCGCCTTGCGCACCAGCCCCGCCGACTGCAACGCCAGCGGTGTGACCGTGTAGCAAAGCTTGTAGTTGTGCTCGCGCACCAACGTCTCGTGAAAGTGCCGGACCGAGAAGTCGGCATAACGATCCCGGAACAGCCCACGCATCCGCCCGATCTCGGCCGCGTCGGCGCGGCGCGACGAGGCTTTCCCAAGCCGCCGATCACGCAATCCCGCCTCACCCTCATCGTCAAACCGGACGCACAGGCGGCGGAACTGACGACCCGAAACGCCAAGCAGTGCGCCAGCCTCATCAGCACTCAGACGCCGGCGCCGAAAGCGCTCCAGCGCGTCGTGGAAGCGGCTCACGAAAACACGCCACAGTGCCGATTGTCGCCGCATCTGCCATCCCTCGAACAAGGGACGAACATTCCGGACATTTCACGCGCTAACAAAGCCGGACACGGTAAAACTCGCCGATCCCACCCACCCGCTCTACCATGCACCGCAGCAACCCAAAGGACCCTTGGCGATGGACCTGAAAGACCACATCCGCGGCATACCGGATTTCCCCAAGCCTGGCATCCTGTTCTACGACATCTCCACCCTGCTGAGGGATGCCGACGCCTGGCAGGTGGCCATGGGGCGCATGGCCCGCGCCGTCCGCGCCTACATGCCCGACCTCGTCGCCGGCGTCGAAAGCCGGGGCTTCCTGATCGCCGCCCCCCTCGCCCTGAAACTAGGCTGCGGCTTCATCATGATCCGCAAGCGCGGCAAGCTGCCGGGCGAAACCGTGGGCCTCAACTACGCCCTGGAATACGGTGAGGACCGCGTCGAAATCCAGGCCAACTCTGTCCAGCCCGGCCAGCGGGTCGTGGTGGTCGACGACCTTCTCGCCACCGGCGGAACCATGGCCGCCGGCATTGCCCTGCTGCGCCAGGTCGGCGCGGTCGTTCCCGCCGCCGCCGCGCTGATCGAACTCAGCTTCCTCAACGGCCGCGCACGGCTGGATGTGCCGTGCAAATCGCTCGTGTCATACGATGACTAGCACGACGCCGAACTGAACCCGATCGAACGCTGCTTCGCGGTACCGCATCCAGGCGCGACACCGAACGCTTGGTGCAAACTCAGTTCGGAAGCGTGGCTGGTGGCGATACCCCCGGAGAATAGGACGCACCTTCATCCGGCGCTGCGAGTGCCGGACAGGTGGAAGTCGGAGGTTCGTTCAAAGCTGCGGAATTAGAGATGACTCGTGCTCGTTACAAATCTGCAAATTCTTTGAGTCCTTCAGTGGCAGGCACCTTGCGCCACTATAAATTTTTCTGACATTCGCGCATTCGGCGTCTTCACTGCAATACGGTTTGCACCAGTAGCTTTTGTCTCCCCCATTGTCGACGCAAGCGGTCCCGGACGTGCATTGAGCCCGGCTGGAGCAGGCGAAAAACGCAGGGGTCCCACCGATGATACCAACTGGACCAGGTTGAGATGCTGACTGATGTGAAGCCTCCGCCTGCACAGGTCCAAGCTTTTCGGCATCGTTGCGAATAACCATCCAAGCCGCGATCGCTGTTGCGACCAGAAGTGCCCCAGCAACTGCCAAAAATCTTCTGTGCGTCGGAAAGCCAGTCGGCGCAGACGTGACGCCGGGCGGGCTCGCTAAGTCCGGCCGAAGTCCCAACCGCTTGATCATCTCCTGAAAGTCGGATGCCCACCGACTGTGGCTAAGCTCGAACCCATTGCGATACGACAAATCTTTCAAGTCGTCAGGCAATTGTTCGGCGGAGGGCATGCGCGCTCCGTGGACCAAAACAGGCGTCACGAGTATGTTCCGTTTCAGTGCCGTCGCGATCTCCAGGCGGACAAAATCATTCGGGTTGTCGAGGCGGACTTGCCCAGCTTCATTCTTGATATGAAGCCAGTCCTTGCCAATCAAAACAATCATGAGATCGCATGACGCCAGATGCTCTTGAAGTACCAACCGGAAGTCGCGACCGAGGGAGATATCGTCCACGTCCATGAATGCTGAGCCTTTTCCCAGCATCGCCACGAAGTCATTGAATAAAGCACGCGCTTCCCCTGCAGTCTCCTCCCTCCGATAGTTAATGAAAACTGTACTCATGTGTCACTCTCGAGAGTTGCACATCTATGCTGTATGTATTGTGGTGACGGGATTTGATTCAGTAACCAGGAAATTTGTTATGCGCGCCGAAGCCTTGTGTCCCGAACCTGAAGTTCATTATGGTGAAATGTCAGGTGTGGGACGCTAAAACTTTCCGTCTTCAACGGGCTGACCGGTCAGATGTCCGCCGCCTCAAGTTGGCGAACATCTGACGCGGCGCACTAAGGTCGCTGTATATCGATCAGCTCAGGCCGCCAGCTCCGCCTGCGGCCCACGCACCAACCGGCCCGGCAGCGTCCCCGTGGCCTGCCCCTCGCGGAACGTCACACGACCTGAAACGATCGTCGCATCATACCCGTTCACCTTCTGCAACAGCCGCTTCCCGCCCGCCGGCAGGTCACTGACCACATAAGGTGCCCCGGCGCCCAGCTTCTCCCAGTCAATGACGTTCACATCGGCCTTCTTGCCAGCCGCCAGCACGCCACGATCGTGCAGCCCGGCCGCCCCCGCCGTATCCGACGTCAGCCGCCGGATCAGCTCCGCCACATCCCAGCGCTTCTCCTGACGCCCCCAATGCGACAGCAGCCAGGTCTGGTATCCAGCATCGAGGATGAACGCGACATGCGCCCCGCCGTCCCCCAGCCCCATGATGCAGTTCCGGTTGTCCAGCAAGGTCTCCGGCATCGACAGGTTGCCGTAAGCGTAGTTCCCCAGCGGATGATAGATGAAGTTCGCACCCTCATCCTCGACCAGCATGTCGTAGGCGACCTCCTGCGGCGATCGGTTGCCCCGAGCCGCGATCGCCGCCACGCTGTCTTCCAGCTTGGGCTGGTAATTCGGCGGATTGCCAAACCGGAACATGAACTCGAACGACATGCGATGGAACAGCGGGAACGTGCTGCCCGCCTTCGGATCCTCACTCAAGATCGCCGCCCGCACCGCCGGATCGCTCATCCGTCGCGCCCGTTCCGCCACCGGCAGCCCCGCGATCGCCTTGTAGCTCGGGCACCCCGAGAACGGATTCTGGCTTCCCGCCAGCCCCAGCAGTACCCCAATCGCCCGCGGCGCCACCACCGGCCGGATCGCCAGCCCGTCACGCGCCGCCTTGTCCGCGTGCTTGATCAGGTCCCGCCAAACCTCCGGCCGGGAATGCCGCTGCGTCAAAGTAAACACCGCCGGCCGCCCGCAGGCCTCGATCACCCGCCGCAGCATGGCGAACTCTTCGTTATGATCCGGCGCCCATTCCGACACCATCTCCAGCATGCCCGACCCGGCATCCTTCATGCCCAGCGCGATCCCCCGCAGCTCCTCCTCCTGCGCCCGCAAGGTCGGCGTCGGATCACCCCGCAGCGTCTTGTGCGACAGGCTGCGCGACGTCGAAAATCCAAACGCCCCAGCCTGCATCGCCTCTTTCGCGATCTGCCGCATCTGGGCGATATCGCCCTGGTTGGCGTTCTCCAGCGCGATCGCCCGATCGCCCATCACAAACACCCGCACCGCCGCATGCGGCAGCAACGCGCAAATATCGATATCCCGCTGCTTCCGCTCCAGCGCGTCCAGATACTCGCCGAACAACTCCCACTCCCACTTCAGCCCCTCATGCATCACCGCCCCGGGGATGTCCTCAACGCCTTCCATCAGCTCGATCAGCCGTTCCCGGTCGGCCGGCTTGCACGGCGCGAAGCCCACCCCGCAATTACCCATGACCGCGGTGGTCACCCCATGCCACGACGACGGCGCCATATGGCTGTCCCAGACCGCCTGGGCGTCATAATGCGTGTGAATGTCCACAAATCCCGGCGTGACCAACTTGCCCTTGGCGTCGATCTCTTCCGCCCCACCGCCCGTAAGCACACCGACAGCCGCGATTTTATTGCCGATAATCCCGACATCGGCCTCCCGCGGCGCACTGCCGGTGCCATCGACCACGGTACCGCCACGAATAACCATATCGAATGCAGGCATGGGACTTTCTCCTGTATAATTGGCGTCAATTCTGATCCACTCCGCCAGGACTGGCAAGTTTCGGAGCCTACCGGATGCGGATCACCCGCGAAGACCGCGTGCGCATGGAGCGCGCCCATGTCCTCGCCTGGCCGGCGTTGCGCACCGCAAACGTCCATGGCTGGTTATGGCGCTTATCCGGCGGCGGATCGCAACGCGCCAATTCGGTCTCAACCATTGACTTCGACAACTCCGACCTTGAAGCGGCCGTCATCCAGATTGAATCCCGTTATCGTTCCGTAAATGCACCACCCAGGTTTCAGACCTTCGATGAAACGTCCCCGCCGGAGCTCCCCGATCTCCTGATCAGCCGCGGATATCGGCCAACTGATCCGACAGTAACGATGTTCAAGCCCATACGCTCCGGTAACGCCCCTGCGGACGTCGAATCACGCGATCACGCCTGGACCGACTGGACGGACGTCTATCTCGCCGAAATCACCGAGAACCGGCGCGCCATCAACACCCTGATCCTCGACCGGATACCCGCGCCGCGCAGGTTCTTCGCCTGCCGCCGCGACGGCCGCCTGGCATCCACCGCCCTATGCGTCATCGGCTTCAACTGTGCCGTGATCGAATGCGTAACAACACGCTCCGACGCCCGTCGCCAAGGCACCGCGCAAGCCGTCCTGTGCGCCCTCGAACACTGGGCCGCCCGGCAGGACGCGGACTGGATCGGTTTGCAGGTCGTCCGCACCAACACGCCAGCCGTCAACCTCTATGAACGCCTCGGCTTCGCACCAGGCGCGACAAACCGCTTCTGGATCGCCCCGGATCCCCAATAATACGCCAAGACTTCTCCCGCCTTGTCCGCGTCATCTGATCGTCACCTCGACCCGTCGGTTCCGCGCCTCCGGCGCGCCGCGAGCGGTCGGGATCAGCGGATTGTTCGATCCGTAAGATCCGATCTCGATCTTCGAAGCCGGCACCCCGGCTACGATCAGCGCATCAGAAATAGTCTGGGCGCGCCGCAAAGACAGATCCATATTCACAGTATCGGACCCCACCGCATCAGAGTGCCCCACCACGCTGATATCGGCGTGCGGAGTCGTCAGCGCCGTCGTCACCGCATGGGCCAGGGTGTCGGTGGAACCCGGATCCACCTCGGTCTGGCCAATGACAAAGAAAATCAAATAGACCGCGGGCGGACGCGGCTTGGCGGCAAGGGCGCCCGCGAAAACCGCTTCCACCGCCCTGATATCCGCCTGGAACACGCCCTCTGTTTGGGCAGGCGTCGCGGAATTGATCGCATCATAGGAACCGGCCAGTTCCTGTCGCGACCCGTCCTTGGCCACAACGACCTTACCGACCGTTCCACCTTCGTCAGGCACAAGCACGACGACATTGCCCGGCAAGGCACAGGCCGTCACCACAAGCAGCAGGCACAGCACGATAAATCTCCGCCCCATCATTCAAGGATCCACCCGGGCAAGAAATCGCGTGCCGCGCACACCGATCGTCGCTGTTGGCGTTTCAATCTTCATTGAATCCGGCGAAAGTTTCGCCGTCAGACCCGACAAATACTGCATGGTCCCGTCAATCAGCCGCATAACGAAACCGTAGCGCTGCTCGGCGGGCGCGAAGACAAACTGGGTGATGACGAGACGGCTGGACGGACCGAGCGAAATGCGAGTGTTGTCTTTGAAGGTGACGCCGATTTTGCCGCCCCAGAACGTTTGCAACATGTCGTTCTGATAGATCGCCCCACCCAGTGACGCGGCATAGGTCAGTTGCCCATGGGTGACCGTTGCGCGCCCCTCCAGCGACTTGATAAAGCCGATCGGTTTGTCCTCGGCCCGCACCGGCGTCGTCGCAGCGAGCAACAACACCATGCCTGCAACGTATCCCCAGGATCGCATGTCGGTGGCTTTCATTGTGACATCTCCACCCCAGGTGAACCTTACGGATCCGTCTCAGGCACGTCCGTTGGCAAGTAAAGTCGAACACGAGTCCCCTGGCCAACAATGCTGTCGATTTCCACCGCGCCGCCGGATTGGTGCGCAAAGCCGTGGACCTGACTAAGCCCCAACCCCGTGCCCTGCCCGATTTCCTTTGTGGTGAAAAACGGCTCGAACACCTTGGACAGCTGATCGGGTGGGATGCCCGCACCGTTGTCCGCCACCTCGACAACCAGATAGCGACCATTACGACCCTGGCTGCCGTTGCGGATCCACTGGGTAAATGCATTCACATCGATCTGCCCGCCATCCGGCATCGCGTCCTTCGCATTCATCGCGAGGTTCAGCAACGCCAGCTCGAATTCTGTAGGATCTATATTGATTTTTGGCAAGCCGGCTTGCGTGTTCAGCTGGACCCGCACCTTCTCGGGCATCGCGTCGCCGAGCATCGCGTAAACAGTCCGCAACAACTCGGCCGGGTCGGTCATCGTCGGACGCAACGGTTGCACGCGTCCAAAAGCCAGCAAGTGACGCGCAATTTCAGCGCATTTGCGCGACGCGACCATCGCGCTGCCGATCAGTTCGCTTGCACCGCTCGACGCCTCGACCTTTCGCCGCGCCAGTTCCAGGCTGCCCAGCACCACCGTCAGAAGATTGTTGAAATTATGCGCGACACCGCCAGCCAACAGGCCAACCGCGTACATCTTTTCGCTCTGCCGCAACCGGGTTTCGAGCGATCGTTGCCGCGTGATGTCGGCTACAACCCCGGCGGTCCGGGTTACGGTGCCGTCGGCGTCCCGCCAGAAGCGGCCAAGAACATGGATATGGTGCGGCTGTCCGCCGGGCCAGGCGATAGCGCATTCCAGTTCCAAGGTCCCGGTTGCCTCCGCCGTGGCCAGGTCGCTGCGCACCAACGCCAGGTCCTCAGGTACGACCCGATCCAGCAATATGGCCGGGCTCCAACTCGCCGGCGGGTTGGCAAGCCCCAGGATCCTGTCATGCTGCGGGGAGTGCACCCAGGTGCCGTTTCGCAGGTCGGCGTCCCAGACTCCAAGTCGCGCGGCGTTCACGGCAAAGTCGAGACTGTGCCGCAAGGCATCCGCCTCCGATTGCAATTTGAATTCGCGGCGCTCCGCCTCACGCTGCACAAGTGCAACTTTCAGTTCGGTTTCGCGACGCCTCCTGGTTTCGATCTCGATACGGAAACGCGCGGCGAGAGAAACGATACTCGCCGACACCAGGCAGGTAACCGGAACGACACTGTCCAGCAGCAAGCCTTGCCCCCGGAACAAAGCGACGGAACCTCCAACCAGCAGCAGCACGAGGGCACCAAGCAAAACAGCGTGGATCCGGTACGGGATCCGTCCGATTAGCAAAGTGGCTGCCAGTCCCAGCCCCAGCGCCGCGGCAGCTTCGACACCCCCGGCCCAGAACGGGCGATACAGTGTGTCACCGGCGATAACGCTTTCAACAAGCTGGGCTTGGATCTGCAGGCTGGATTGCTGGGTCCCCAACGGGGTCTGGAACGTTTCGGCGATCCCACCGGCACTGACGCCGATAATCACGATTTTATCGCGTAACAATAAAGGATCCGATGGGCCATCCATGATCCGATACGCTGGAATTCTGAACAGCCGTGAGGCATCGACGAATCTCGGACGAATACATCCGGACGGATCCGTCGGCGCCGACAATGCGCCAATCGAGACCGATACGACCCCGGTTGGTCCGGTGTTAAGCAGGATTGCTCCGGCATCGCTCGCAACTGCCAGAAGTTCCACTGCAAACCCCGGCAGGATCGATCCGTCGGTTTCGACAACGGACGGCAATCCGGCGATTTCGCCTGACCGGCTGCGCAACGCCGAAACGACGCCCAGTCCACGGGCCGCGCGTGCCAGCACCGGCAGCGGCGGCCGCACACCGCTCGCCCGCGGCAGCGCACCGCGGGCGCCATCCCCTTGCTCGCGCACCGGTATGGTAACGACAGGCGAAGGCTGAGTGGCAGTCGCATTGTCGTCCACGGTCATCGCGAGCACCGTCGGGACGCCACGCAATGCGGATGCCAGGACGATGTCAGGATCCGGCAATGCCAGCAACGCCTGACGCAGATCACCGGCTTCAATCGGGAGTTCGGTTAGCAGCTTGTCGGGTGCCAGGCGATCAGCCTCCGGCAACAGAATATCCAGCCCGACCGCGCGGGCGTCGCGCATGGCGGAGATCAGCAGTGCAAGCTTGTTGCGCGGCCATGGCCACTGGCCAACCCGCCGAATCAATTCGTCATCGATTTCCACAACCACCGTCTGAGGCTTTTGGCGTTCCGCCGGCCAGGCCCTTTGAAATGCGTCGAACATCCAGTTCCGGGCCGCATCGAATGGTCCGCCAGGAAACAGATCAATACAAAGGAGACTGCCAATGACAATCAAGACAAATGAAAATTCCAGATATTTATACCAAAAACCAATGGAAGCTCGATTATTAACCGCCGAAACCCGCGCTATAGTCGAGTGTACAGCAGGGTGGGAAGTCTGCCGGGCAGCGTCTACGGCCGGAATACCGTGCTTTCCCATCTAAATGTCTCGCTTTTCGCCTCCATGCGGCAAACTTAAACCATCAGTACAGGCAATGGCATAGGCCGTATATAACAGAGGTGGGCAAACGAACGCACCGCCCAGCCCAAATCACGCGAAGCCTTCGGAAAGTGCTTTATGGCGAGAGCAACATCACCCTGACTGGAACAGTCGGGGTGATAAAGGTGCTCGCTTAAACAAAGCGGTAGAGCGCGCTGACTGTCTACAGTCAGCCTGAAGGCGCTGTCATGTCCGTTTTCAATAGGCTTGGCCGCAAAATCTCATCCGGCACTATCTGACGGTTGATTGCACGGATGCAGGCATGCACGGTGGAGGGCGGACGCTGAGCGGCGGTTGATCATGCTGCGATACGCGGGTAGGTTGCCGCAAGACCATGCTACGTCGCGGGCCTGCCTCTGTCTCTAGGCGGACGTCGTGTTCCAAGCGCTTTGCGAGGATTGCCCTGACCAATTCCCGCCCTCCGCCGTGCATGCCGGATGATAAGCCAGTTATTCGCTCAGTTCATGGCGGATGCCTTGGGACCGCGCCCGACGCGCCGCGCCTATCAGCGGCTGGTGGCGTGGCGGACGCGGTCCGGCGGTGGGCAGCTCGGGGCAAGCTTGTGGCGCGGTGGTTGCTACGCCAGCACCTGTTGTTGGCGGATCCGACATGATGCAGGCGATGCTCCAGACGAAACCGGCCAGTTCCCGGGCGATCGCGGTGACGACGACCTGCTTTGGCTTGCCTCTGGCCATCATCTGGCGGTAGCGCCGGCACAGCCGGGTCTGTGCCTTCCAGGCAACCTCGCGTACCGCATCGGGGACGGCATCGACGGCGGCGACCTTGTTGCGCGCGATGCGGGCCGGCAAGCGGTAGCTGTGCGCGGCCTCGATCAGCAGGGTGCGGGCATGCACGTCGCCGGTTTTGGTGATGGCACCGGTGCGTCGCTTTGGCCCGGACGAGCTTTCCGACGGCACCAGGCCGAGATAGGCCATGAAATCGGGCGCGGTGGCAAAGCGGGATGGATCGCCAATCGTCGCTGCCAGGCCTGCGCTGGCAGTTGTATCCAAGCCCCCCAGCGCACACAGGTTCCGCACCAGAGGGTAGAGCCGCCAGCCTGGTATCTGGGTGCGCAGGTATCCGTCGACACGGTCACGCCGCTGCTCGCCTGCATGCACCGCCTCGATACTTTCCTGCAGCACGATCTGCTGGGCCGGCTCGGCAAAACTCTGATCGGCCAGCCATCTCCGGTGGTCTTTGGTCCAAGTCGTTTTGCCGATCGGATAAACCCGCTCATGGCGGAGCAGAAACGCACTGAGTTGCTGGCGTGCGGCCCGCACCGCCCGCACCGCCCGCACCGCCGCCAGACGGGCGCGGATCAGGCCGCGCATGGCCTCATGCGCGGCATCTGGAACCCAGACGTCGGTCAGCAGGCCGCCGCGGTGGAGCGTCGCCAGAGCGGCGGCGTCGCGTTCGTCATTCTTCCGCCGCTCGCCGCTTTTGCGCGGGATCATTGACGGTGCGACGACGACGCGGTCTTCACCCGACGCGGTCAGCGTGCGGTGGACACCATAGCCGCAGGGACCGGCTTCGTAGCAGAACCTCAGGGGTCCGCTGGTGGTCCCCGTCGACGCGGGGCTGACCCGGCGCAGCCGCGTCACCAGCGCCGCGCTGGTGTTGGGGATTGTGCCGTGGACGGTCGCCCTACCAGCTTCGCCCGCGGTGGTGATCGCGATCACGATGGTATCTTTGTGCACATCCAAGCCGATAAATCGCGTCGGCTGCTCCATGACCGGTCTCCTGTGCCTGAGGCTCCACGCCGGCCCTTCCGGCGCGACCCGCGATCATTGCACATGACGAGACGGGTCACTCCTCAGGGCGGCCACGGAGCCATCCGGTGAAGCGGGTTCAGACCGATGCTACAAACACCGACAGACTGGTTCCAAGGGCTGTGCCCTTGGCAGGTCCAGGGCAGAGCCATGGCCTTACGCCCCCTCCCGGTTTCTCCGGGCCGGATACGGACATGAGGTCTCTAA
>CAWBPF010000046.1:0-26857 GCA_963790515.1 uncultured Alphaproteobacteria bacterium
TTGGCCGATGCGAACCGAACGCATCAGACCTCCATCGTTCCCCGCATCACCGGCACGCAGCTTCCTGCCACGCTTGCCGACACCGGACCCTCGCCCGTCTTCACCGCCGAGGCGATGATCAGGCTCGGACGCCCCATCTCCACGCCCTGCTCGATCGCATACTGCAGATCCAGATTATCACCCGGCGCAATGGAGGTCAGCAACGCCGCCAAGCGCGGCATTGGCGCTGCCCGTCGCCGGATCCTCCAGCGTGCCGCCCAGGGGCGCGAACATGCGCGCGCGGATGCCGGCGCTCGTCACCTTCCACCCAGGTGTACAGATGCAGTGCAAAGCGATCCCCAGATTCGGGAAACTGCGTCGCCGCGGCCCGAAACGCCGCCAAATCGGGCCTGGCGCGGGACAACGCCTCCACGCTCGCGACTTCGGCAATGACAAACGGCATTCCAACCGACGCGATCAATGGCGTATGGGCAGCGTGGCGATGTCGGTTCCGCCAGTCCGGCGCAGGCCGCGACCACCTCCACCGGAACACCGATATCGATCGTCAGTGACCGCGGCGCGGCGACCCGAGCACCCGAAATCACGCCGGCACTGTCCCGCAGGATATGGACCCGGACCAGCCCGGCAATTTCCTCGAACGTGTAGTGCTTCGGCGGATCGCCGGCCATCGTCGCCAGCACATAGCCGGTGCCGACATTCGGATGCCCGGCGAACGATATCTCGGATCGACGGGTGAAAATCCGCACCCGGGCATGATGCCGCGGATCGACAGGCGGAAGCACAAACGCGGCTTCGGACAGATTGAATTCCGCCGCGATCGCCTGCATCTGCGGCATCGGTCAGCCCGGAGGCATCCGGGAACACCGCCAGCGGATTGCCGCGTAAAGCGCGTCTCGGTAAAGACATTGACGGTGACAAAGTCATAGGCGGGCATGGCGGCCTCCTGCGGATCGGCATGGATGACCGAGGGCTTCACCTCAAAGTCATGGGATCAAAGCGGCCATCGGCCCCTTTGTAGGTCAGGGCAAAGCCCTGGCCCTATCTACACCACCGTCGGCAAACCGGGCAGGTCCGACCATGCATTCGTCAGGCCCAGGCGCACAGGCCACGATCGCGATTTCCCTATGTCGTGCCCGTCGCCGCCCAGAAAGTCACTGACCTTGGCGCCCGCCTCCCGCAGGATCACCAAAGCCGCCGCGACATCCCAAAGGTTGATGTGCAGCTCGGCATAGCCGTCCAGCCGCCCGATCGCGACGTCCACCAGACCCAGCGCCCCCGAACCGCCATGTCGCAGACTGGCCCCATCAGCCAGCACGCGCTCGCAGACCTTCAGATAATCGCCATTCGGACGCCGGTCCGACCAGCCAACCTCCAGGATCGCACTGCGAACCGAATCGGTATCCGCCACCCGGATCGCATCGCCATTGAGCCACGCGCCACCGCCCCGCCAAGCCCATACCGTTTCCCGCAGTGCCGGCGCCGCGATCACGCCGATCAGCGGCGTGTTGCCCTCCATGCACGCGAGCGAAACACAGAACCGCGCGGCACCCCGAGCGAAATTGGACGTGCCGTCGATCGGATCGACGACCCAGCGCAGCGTGCCGGCGCGCGAGATCCCGCCTTCCTCGCCCTGGAAACCGTCCTGCGGAAATGTCGCCGCCAATTCCTCCGATAGAAAGCTCTCGACCGCGCGATCCGCCTCCGTCACCCAGTTCTGCGGACCTTTCAGCGTGGCGCGCGCCGCTCCCGGCAGCGGACGCATGCACATCGCCATCTCACCAGCCCGCTCGGCCAGATCCATGGCGACATCGAAACGTGCCTGCAGCGACGCGTTCACGCTTCGGTTTCAGGCAACGGAGGATCTTCGGTTGGCGGCGGAGCAGACGGATCAAGCTCGCCCGCACCGGCAGAGACCGGAGGCGGAGGCGGCGCCGAAGGCTGATGGTGCAACCAGGATGCCATCCGCTCCGCCCGCTGCAACGCCGTGTCGACGGTCGCCATCGTGCCGGAAAGATCCTCCGAATTCGTCCCGGTCCCATGCCCTGACCGCCCACAGCCAAACCGCCAGCAGCCCGCGGATCTGCACTTCCCCGCGCACCCCGGTCGCGTCGATGCCGGCCCCCTGCAACATCCAGCGCATGCTCCGCTTGGTTCGCGCACGCCAGCAGCAAAGCCGTCGCCGGGTCGGCGGGCAAAGCCCGCAGCAGGGCTTTCACCCCCGCCCGATGCGCCTGCAACACATCGATCCGTCGCATCAGCAGATCGAACAGCCGGTCGCGAGCCGGCCCCTCGGTCGGCGCGTCCTGCAACGCGGTCTGGTCGGCAAGCAAACCAAAGCGCAGCAGGATCGAGGACCGGGACGGAAACCGCGCTCGTGCCTCGGCCACCGAAAGCCCGGCCGCCCGGGCCGCCGCGGCCGCGCTGACCCGGCTCCATCCGTCCTGGCCCGCCAGGCGAAAGGCCGCGAATATCAGTGCGGCGTCAAAGCTCGTATCACTCATGTTATAGAAATAGGGCGTGTGTTCATGCGCTCAACCCGCAAGTTCACGCGATCGCCGGGTCGCCGCGGCAATCGCCTGGGACATCGCGATCGGCCAGGCATCCGGGTCCATCAGCACCGACAACGCCTCGGCGGTTGTCCCGCCCGGGCTGGTGACCGCTTTGCGCAAGGCCGCCGCGTCCTCCGCACTGTCCGCCAGCAGCGCGCCTGAACCGGATACCGTCTGCCGCGCCAGCAGCCGCGCCAGGTCCGGCGGAATGCCTTGCTCGATAGCCGCCTGTTCCATCAGTTCCGCCAGCAGGAACACATAGGCCGGCCCGCTGCCCGAAACCGCCGTGACCGGGTCGAGCAATGCCTCGTCCTCGACCCAGGCAACCTTGCCGATGGCCTGCAGCAGCCGGTCGCACAACGCTTTCTGCTGCACGCTGACGTTGCCGTTGGCACAGCCGACGGTGACCCCTTGGCGGACCGCCGCCGGCGTATTCGGCATCGCGCGGACGATCGAAGCCGCGGGGTCCAGCAGCGCGCCAATGCCCTCGATGGTCCGTCCGGCCATGATCGACAGGAAAACCGTATTGGGCGCAAAACGTCGATAATCCGGCAACGTCGCGGCGGCGTTCTGCGGCTTGACCGCCAGGACAACTGCCGCCGGTGCGAACCCGTCCGGGATCGCCCCAGGCTCTGTCACCACAACCATGTCCGGACCGGCAAACCCCAGCGCGGACGGCGCGGGATCAACCGCCACGGACGAGGCCAGTCCTTGCTCCCGCCACCCCGACAGCATCGCGCTGCCCATTCTGCCGCATCCAACCAGAAGTATCGGAGGGATGGCGCCCATGGTTGATGTCATCTTCTTGTCACCAAACTTCGCTGCCTCGGCACCACCGGTTGGCGACACGCGCCAACCCGGGCAAAGCCTCCCGCTATTGAGCATGCTTACGCCCGCCCTGGCTAGGGTGCCGGTCCGCCGCGGCGCGTCCGTCCCACCGGCGATTTCGGCTCCGCTCCAACCGCGCCGCTGCCTGCCTCGCGATCGGGCGCCCGAAGCGGCTGCCTGCGCTATTCTATACCGCGACGTATCGCCCTTCCCCGACCGGCGATATCGGCGCCACGCCGAGACGCACTGAAGCGCTCTGGCCGGCAAGGCTGCCTATGGAAACAATGAGATCGAGGTCACTGATCGTTCCATCCACACCCGACCCGCAGGCCCGCCGCTACTCCACCGTCACCGACTTCGCCAAATTCCGCGGCTGGTCCACATCCGTGCCCTTCAGCACAGCCACCTGATACGCCAGCATCTGCACCGGAATCGCATACAGGATCGGCGCCACGAACGGATCGACATCCGGCAACACCACCGTCTCCACGGAGATGCCGCGCAGCTTCGCCGCCCCGGCCGCATCACTGAACACGATCACCTGACCGCCACGCGCCGCCGCCTCCTGCAGGTTGGACGCCGTCTTCTCGAACAGCGGCCCGGACGGAGCGATCGCGATCACCGGCACCGCCGGATCGATCAGCGCGATCGGCCCGTGCTTCATCTCGCCCGCCGCATAGCCCTCGGCATGGATGTAGCTGATTTCCTTCAACTTCAACGCGCCCTCCAAGGCGATCGGGAAGCAGTTCCCGCGCCCCAGGAACAGCACATCCCGCGCCCTCGACACACGGTGCGCGACCGACAGGATCGCCGCTTCATTGGCCAGCACCTCGGCTGCGCGGCTTGGCACCTCCAGCAGCGCCGCGGTCATCGCCGCTTCCTGGTCCACGCTGATCGCCCCCGTCGCGCGTCCCGCCGCCAGCGCGAGGCAGGCCAGCACCGACAGCTGCGCCGTGAACGCCTTGGTGCTCGCCACCCCGATTTCAGGACCGGCGACGGTTTCCAGCACCGCGTCGCTTTCCCGCGCCATGGTGCTCTCCGGCACGTTCAGGATCGACAGCACCTGCTGCCCTTGTTCGCGCATGTACCGCAACGCCGCCAACGTGTCCGCCGTCTCTCCCGACTGCGAAACCAGAAGCCCCAGACCGCCCTTGGACATCGGCGGCGTCCGGTAACGGAACTCGCTCGCGACATCACCGTCGAACGGAATCCGGGCGACCGATTCGAACCACCAAC
The DNA here is from genome assembly GCA_963790515.1 of uncultured Alphaproteobacteria bacterium. Classification (GTDB taxonomy): domain Bacteria; phylum Pseudomonadota; class Alphaproteobacteria; order Acetobacterales; family Acetobacteraceae; genus Rhodopila. The sequence continues at coordinate 4,614 of CAWBPF010000046.1, forward strand.
GACCGACGAGCCCGGCATAGAACGCGCTGCCGCAGGCACTCATGGTGATCCGCGACACCTTCCGGAAATCAATCCCAAGCTCCGGCAGTGCCACCGCTCGGCTGCCCGGGCTGATCATCTGATGCAGCGTATCGCCGATCACCGCCGGATGTTCATGCAGCTCCTTCTCCATGAAATGGCGGAAGTTGCCCTTGCCGATGGCCGCCCCGGTCAGCCGCGTCAGCTTGATCTCGCGGTCCACCTTATGGCCGTCGATATCGAAGAACTGCGCGCCGTGCCGGTCCACCACCGTCCAGTCGCCGTCACGCAGATAGGCGATCTGCCGGGTCAACGGCGCCAGGGCCAGGGCATCCGAGCCCACGAACATCTCATCTTCGCCAAACCCGACCGCCAATGGGGCGCCATGTTGCGCCCCGATGATCAGCTCCGGATGCCCGGCGAAAATCATCGCCAGCGCATAAGCGCCCTCCAACCGGCGCAATGCCGCACCCGCCGCCTCGATCGGGGTCATGCCCCGCTTCAGATTGAGGTCGACCAACTGCGCCACGGTTTCGGTATCCGTCTCGGTGGAGAACTCCTGCCCCTCCGCCTCCAGCTCCGTCCGCAGCTCCGCGTGGTTTTCAATAATGCCGTTATGCACCAGCGACACCCGAGCGGTGCCATGCGGATGCGCATTGCTTTCGGTCGGCGCGCCATGCGTCGCCCAACGCGTATGGCCAATGCCGATCGAGCCCGGCAACATCATCTGATCCAGCGAAAGCGCCAGGTTGCCCAGCTTGCCTTCGGCCCGGCGGCGGTCGATGTGGCCGTTGACCAGGGTCGCGATCCCGGCGCTGTCATAGCCGCGGTATTCCAGCCGGCGCAGCGCATCCAGGATGATGGGTGCCGCGGGACGCGCGCCGATGACTCCGACAATGCCGCACATCAGTTCTTTTCCTTCTTCGCTGCCTTAGCCGCCTTAGCCGCTGCTCGCATCTCGATCGCCCGTCCTGGCTTCTGCACCTGCCGCCCGCGTGCCAGGGCCAGAGCATCCGGCGCGACGTCCTCGGTGATCACGCTGCCCGCCGCCAGGATCGCGCCGTCGCCCACCGACACCGGCGCCACCAGCGCCACGTCCGACCCCACAAACACATGGGCGCCGATCGTCGTGCGATGCTTGTTGGTGCCATCGTAGTTGCAGGTGATCGTACCGGCGCCGATATTGGTCCTGGTGCCGACCGTCGCGTCACCGATATAACTCAGATGGTTCGCCTTCACCCCGGCTGCGAGGTGCGAGGCCTTCACCTCCACGAAATTGCCGACGTGCACATCCTGGTCCAATTTCGCGCCGGGACGCAGCCGGGCGAACGGGCCGATGATGCTGCCGGAACCGATTTCCGCCCCCTCGATATGACTGAAGGCGCGGATCAGGACGTTGCTGGCCACGCTGACGCCGGGGCCGAAGAACACGTTCGGTTCAATGGTGACATCGGCAGACAGTCGCGTGTCGGCGGACAGAAAGACCGAGGATGGATCGATCATCGTGACACCGGCCTCCATCGCTGCTTCCCGCATCCAGCCTTGCAGCACGGCTTCGGCGCAAGACAATTCGCTGCGCGAATTAATGCCAGCCAGTTCATCCGCGGGCGCCTCCACCGCGGAAACTCGCCGCCCCTCGGCCCGCGCGAGCGCGACGATATCGGTCAGGTAGTATTCGCCCTTGGCATTGTCGTTCCGCACCGCGCGCAGCCAGCGTTGCATCTCGGCCGAACCGCCGCACATCACCCCGGCGTTGCACAGGTCGACCGCGGCTTCGACGGCGGTCGCGTCAGCATACTCGACGATGCGCTCAACCAGGCCTTCGCCATTGGTGATCACGCGTCCATAGCGCGCTGGGTCAGCCGGTCGGAACGCCAGCAGCGACAGCCCGTCCTGCGTGTGGCTGTCGAGCAACCGGCGCAACGTGGCAGTCCTGATCAGCGGATTATCCGCATACAGTACGGCGACATGACCGTCACCGAAATGATCGATCGCCTGCAGGGCGGCGTGCGCCGTGCCAAGACGTTCCGGTTGAATAACGCAATGGTGTGGCGCTGCCTCTTGCCGTACCGCGTCCATGTCCGGCCCCAGCACGACAACGATGCGGTCAAAGACTGTTTCGCAACTTGACAGCAGATGCCGCAGCATTGACCGCCCGGCCAACCGGTGCAGAGTCTTCGGCACTGACGACTTCATCCGGGTGCCGAGACCCGCGGCCAGGACGATCGCGGTTGCTTGCATGCCATGCCCCTGCTTCACTAGCGCTTGATCCAGTGGCCCGATTCACCCGACGCTTGGCAACCAGGCATCGAGATCGGATCATTCGGTCATCTCGCCTAACGGTGACGGTGGAGGGAAGTCAAAGGTCATCGTTATGGTATTGCTTCAATTCACGTTTCGGAGTGCAACATAGTGGCCCGGACCTTGCTGCTGGATCTGGATGGCACCCTGGTCGATACCGTCCCCGACCTGGCGGCCGCGTTGAACCGGCTCATGCGGTCGCGCGCCCTGCCGGAGTTCAGCCACGCGGAGGTGGCGGCGATGGTCGGCGACGGGGTGGCCGTGCTCACCGCCCGCGCCTTCGCCGCGCGAAACCGCCAGCCCGATGACCGCGCGGTGGCGGACCTGACCGCCGATTACACGGCGCATGTCGCGGTCCACAGCAAGCTCTTTCCCGATGTGCTGCCGGTGCTCACAGGTTTGACGCAGGACGGCTGGCGGCTGGCGGTGTGCACGAACAAACCCGAACGGGCGGCCCGCGTGCTGCTCCAAACGCTGGGATTGATGCCGTTGCTTTGCGCCGTTGGCGGCGGTGACAGTTTCCCCGCACGCAAACCTGATCCCGCCCATTTGCTGGCCACGATGACCCTGGCCGCGGGCAGCGTCGATCAGGCGGTCATGGTCGGGGACCATCGCAACGACGTGTTGGCCGCGCGGGAAGCCGGAATACCAAGCGTTTTCGCCGGCTGGGGCTATGGCGCGATCGAGATGGCGGCGGGCTGCACCGCGGTCGCGCACGACATCACCGAGGCCGCCGCGATCGCCAACCGCCTTCTGCCAGAAATCGTTTAGAATTAAGATGCTATCTCTCCCAGCGCGGGCTGGAATGCCTCCAGGACGTCGCTGCCAAGGCAGGCAAAGATAATCTTATCCACCGCGCGGCTGGTCGCCAGGAACGCCGCTACTGAACCAAGTGCGATCCGCGCTGCATCCGGAATTGGATAGCCGTAGATGCCACAGCTGATGGCCGGGAAGGCGATCGTCCTGATGCCGTGGGCGACGGCCAAATTCAGGCTGTTGCGATAGCAACCGGCGAGCAACGCGGCCTCGCCGTGGTGTCCGCCCCGGTAGCGCGGGCCGACCGCATGAATCACATAGCGGGCGGGCAAGCGGTAGCCACTGGTGATCCGCGCCTCGCCGGTCGGGCAACCGCCCAGCGTCTGGCATTCGCGCAGCAGCTCCGGACCGGCGGCGCGGTGGATGGCGCCGTCAACGCCGCCGCCACCCTTGAGCGACTGGTTGGCGGCATTGACGATCGCATCCACTTTCAGAGTGGTGATGTCGGCTTGCTCGACCGTGATGCGCTGCATGCGGCCTCGACCTGCGCCGGTGCCGCGCTACGCCGGCGGGTGCATGCATTCGGCGACGATGCTGCGCAGCTTGGCGTGCAGGTGCGGGTTGCCGGCGACGATGTTGCCGGTTTCAAGCGGATCGCCGTCGCCGACGTCGGTGGCATAGCCGCCGGCTTCGCGCACCAGCAATAGTCCCGCGCAGATGTCCCAGGGCTTGATGCCGAGTTCCCAGTACCCATCGAAGCGGCCATGAGCGACCCAGGCGAGGTCCAGCGCGGCGGCGCCGAAGCGGCGGATGCCGGCGACCTGCGGCATCAGCGTGGCCAGGGTGCGGCTGAACGCGTGCCGGCGCGGGGCGGAGACGGCGCCGAACGGGATGCCGGTGGCGAACACCGCCTCGGACATCTCGCGACGGGCGGAGACGCGCAGGCGGCGCTCGTTCATGAACGCGCCGGTGCCTTTTTCCGCCCAGAACATCTCGTCGGCGGCGGGGGCGTAGATCAGGCCGGCGTGGACCTCGGAGGTGCCATCCGGCAGGCGGCGTTCCAGGCCGATGCTGATCGCCCAGTGCGGCATGCCGTGCAGGAAGTTGGTGGTGCCGTCGAGCGGATCGACAACCCAGCGCCAGGCCCAGTTTTCGGAACCCGAGGCGCCCGATTCCTCCATCAGGAAGGCATAGCCGGGGCGGGCCTTGTTGAGTTCTTCCTTCAGGGTCTGTTCGGCGCGCATATCGGCCTGGGAGACGAAGTCGGAGGGGCCTTTGACGCTGACCTGCAACTGCTCGACCTCGGCGAAATCGCGCAGCAGGCGCTTTGCCGCCTTTTGGGCGGCATTGGCCATGACGGTCAGGTGTGGCGAGAGGCGGAAGGCCATCAGCCTTTCGCACGCTCCACGTAGGTGGAGTCCTCGGTGCGGACGACGATGCGTTCACCAGCCTCGATGAACGGCGGCACCGCGGTCTTGACGCCGTTGGACAGTTTGGCGGGCTTGTAAGACGAGGAGGCGGTCTGGCCCTTGACCACCGGATCGGCCTCGACGACTTCCAGCGTCACGGTGGAGGGCAGGTGGATCGCGACGGGTTCGCCTTCCACGAGATCGACCACCAGCTTCATCTGGTCCTGCAGGAACGGCGCGGCGTCGCCCATGAGGTCGGCCGGGACGTGGGCTTCCTCGTAGGTTTCCGGGTCCATCAGCACGAGGTTGGTGCCGTCGCTGTAGGAGTAGGTGTACTCCTTTTCCTCGGTGGTCAGGCGTTCGACGGTGTCGGCGGTGCGCCAGCGTTCATTGGTCTTGTTGCCTGACTTCAGGTCGCGCATTTCGACCTGGATGAAGGCGCCGCCTTTGCCGGGGGTGATGATCTGCTGCTTCAGCACCGTCCAGCGACGGCCTTCATGCTCGATCACCTGGCCGGCGCGGATCAGGTTCGCCTGCTGTTTCATGGATTGGTCCGTTCGATAGATTTGGAAATGGGTGGGTTCATAGATCGGAGAGGTGCGGGCTTCTAGACCTTGGACGGGTTGGGGGCAAGTTTGCGAAGGCTCAGCACGGGATGGCATTGACGTAGCCGGCTTCGGCATAGGCGAGGATTTTGCGGTCGCTGGTGACGATGGGCATGCCGGAATGGCGGGCGGTGGCGACGATCAGGCGGTCCATCGGATCGGCATGAAAATCGCCGGGCAGGTAGGAGGCATCGATGGCGATGGCGTGGGTGATCGGCGCTTCCCTGATGCCTGGACCCGCCATGAACCGAGCGAACCAGGTCTTCGGATCCGGCATGCATTGCACAGCCGGCGATCGGCCAGGCCTTCGCCGGCTGAGCAAGCCAATCTCCCACGCTGATGCCGTTGAAACGAAGATTCCTTCGGCGAGCCCAGCAGCTATGATGGCGGTCATGGTCGTTTCCGGCAGCGGCGTGCCGTTGGCCAGCCAAATCATCGCGCAGGTATCGAGCAGGACACCCGGGGGGGCGGTCATCCGTGGAGGTCGCCTGCCTCAGCGGTGAATGGCTCGTCCAACACCGGCTCGGTCAGGTCCACGTCGTCCGCTATGACGACCGATCCACGCATGAAGCCATGAATGTTGCGGACGGCATTCGCGTTTTTTTCGGGCGGCGACAAGACTGCCACGATTTGTCCGCGTTTGGTGATAACGACGCGGTCGAGTTCGTGGCTTGCGAGCTGGTCGAGGATATGAAGGCACTTCGCCTTGAACTCTGCCGCGCTGATGGTTTGGGTGCCGGCCATGGATCACCTGATGGTCATGTGTTGTGACTGGTCATGTAGTATGGTCATGTGGCGTCCGGCAAGCTCGGCGGTTCGATGACCTCATTTGACGTGATTATCCTGGGTGCCGGCGCGGCGGGGCTGATGTGCGCGATCCGTGCCGGGCAGCGCGGGCGGCGGGTGCTGGTGCTGGATCATGCGGCGCAGGCGGGGGCGAAGATCCTGATCTCGGGCGGGGGGCGGTGCAATTTCACCAATCTCGGGACGGTGCCGGAGCGGTTTCTGTCGGATAACCCGCATTTCTGCCGGTCGGCGTTGAGCCGGTACAAGCCGGCGGATTTTGTCGCGTTGGTGCAGCGGCATGGCATTGCGTTCCATGAGAAGACGCTGGGTCAGTTGTTCTGCGACGGTTCGGCGCGGGAGATCGTCGCCATGCTGCTGGCGGAGTGTGCGGCGGCCGGGGTCGATGTGCGGCTGGGGCATCGTGTGGTCGATGTCGGGCGGTCGGATCGGTTTCGGGTGGACACGGATCAGGGGACGTTCCTGGCTGAGAGTTTGGTGCTGGCGACCGGGGGTTTGTCGATCCCGAAGATCGGCGCGACGGGGTTTACCTATGACGTGGCGGCCCGGTTCGGGTTGCGGCTGACCGCGATCCGGCCGGGGCTGGTGCCTTTGACCTTCGCCGACGAACTGCTGGGGTTGATGCGGCCGTTGAGTGGGGTTTCGCTCGACAGCTTCGTTTCCCTGGGGCGGGTTGGGTTTCGCGAGGCGACGTTGTTTACCCATCGGGGGCTGTCGGGGCCGGCGGTTTTGCAGATTTCCTCGTACTGGCGGGAGGGGGCGGTGGTGTTGGACCTGCTGCCGGGGGTGGATGCGGGGGCGTTCCTGTTGGAGCGTAAGCGGACCCGGCCGAAAGCCGGGTTGGGAAGTGTGCTGGCGGAGGTGCTGCCGGCGCGTCTGGCCTCGGCTTTGTCCGAGCGGATTGGGGTGGAGCGGATTGGGGTGGGGCGGATTGGGGCGGAGCGGATTGGGGTGGAGCGGATTGAGGCGGCGGGGGTGGCGGTATCGGGCTTGCGGATGGCGGATTTGCCGGACCGGGTGCTGGCGGACGTGGCGGGACGGTTGTCGCGGTGGGCGGTGACGCCTTCGGGGACCGAGGGGTATGCGAAGGCGGAGGTTACCTGCGGCGGGGTCGATACGCGGGATCTGTCGTCTCGGACCATGGCGGCGAACGCGGTTCCGGGGTTGTTCGTGATCGGCGAGGCGGTGGATGTGACGGGCTGGCTTGGGGGGTATAATTTCCAGTGGGCCTGGGCGAGCGGGTGGTGTGCCGGGGAGGCGGCTTAGTGTCGTCCGTCAGAGAAGGGTGATGCGTCGTGGGATGCTGGCAGTGGCCGGTTCACAGGACGAATTTGTTTCGCGGTGCGACTGGCACGGCTCCGTGGTTGGGCGCCAGTGCAACGCTTCGCGGTTGGGCACCCGTATTGCCGAGCAGAGAAGGTGGTGTGTCGCGATCGGTTGGCAGTTGCCGGTTCACAGGACGAATTGCGTTCTCGCTGCGGCTCGCGCTTGGTTGCGATCGGACGGGAGGTACTGTGTTTTCAGCATGCCGGTCGCTGCGATGCGCATCCACTGACATTTTGGAACGGCTGTTCCGGCGCACTAACCTTGGAGCGAGGTGCTGCCTAGCAGTTGGGATTTGAGCGGGACTTTGCCTTGGCTGAGGGTTTGCGCGGTTTTCGTCAGTGCATTGATGCGGAGGATCTGTGTCTGGCGCTGGTGCGGGGGGAGGATTGCCAGTTCGGCGGTGCACTCGGTGGCGATGTCGGTCATCGCGCTGGCCCAGGATAGCTGGCGCTGCCGGTTCGGGCTGGGACTGGTCGGGCCGGGTTTGGTGGGGTCGGGTTTGGTGGGGCTGAGACTGGCCGGGCTCGGTTTGGTCGGGCCGGGATTAGTGGGGTCCGATTTCTTGCGGTCCGGGGTGGTTTGGACTTGTTGGACGATGCGGGCAGTGTCCTCGAGCGGGGCTGGCGGGGTGGGTTCGGTTGTCGGTGCCGGGGTGTCGCGGCGTTGCTGGTCGAGCGTGGCGGTGGCTTGCTGGGATGAGCGGTTGAGGGCGTTGGCGTTGCCTCGGAGCTTCAGTTTCATCGACAGGGACAGCTCGGCGGGCATCGACAAGCGCAGATTGTCCAGCGCGGTCAGGGCGAAGGCGACGATCTGCGTGATGGTGAGCAACTGGTTCCGGCCGGCTTCCGCGTAAGCCTCGATCGCCTGCTGGGCGGCCAGACGGGCGAGGCGGCTGTCGGTGATGCTGCCGGTCATCAGCAGGGGGGCGAGGAGGCCGAGGACGAACTCCATTAAGAGGTCGGTGGGCAGCAGGTCGGGGGGATGGCTGGTGGCTTGCTGGGTCACGGTGGGTGGTCCTGGTCGATGGCGGCGTGAGGCTGTCCGGCTGGACGTCGCGGGGGCGGGCTGGGCGGCGGCGGGCTGGGCGGCGGTGGGGTGGGGCGCGGGTCCGTCTGGTTACGGAATGAGGTCGCCTGGGCGGATCGGCCGGATTTTCGGGACGACCTTGAGGCCTTGGCGCAGGTTTTCGTGGTATTCGCGCTTGTACATCAGGCCGAGCCGGCGGCCGATGTAGGCGGCTTGGTGGGGGGTTGGGTCCTCGGGCAGGATCATGCCGCCGCCGGGGAGGATGCCTGGTGTGGCGGCGATGTCGAGGCCCTGATTTTCGTCCTCGATACGGTCGTGGTCGCGGACCTGGTCGGTGATTGCCAGGGCTTCTGTCGTCCAGACGGCGGCGGCTGGCGGCTGGTGGCCGGGGTCGTCGTTTGCGGCACTGCAGCGTTCGGTAATGTCCTGGATGAATTTGCCGGGGGACAGTGGCGCCCACTGCCTCGGGGCTGGTCGGCCGGGTGGGATCGCGAGGGGCTTGGCCTGGCGGCGTTCGAGGGCTTTCAGCAGCGTGTCGAAGGTGCGGGCGGCGGAAGCGGCGGTGGTGACGTGGCGGGTGCTGTCGCCGTTGGGGCGGTGGTGGTTCATGCCGATGCGCCAGCATGCTGCGGCGGCGTGATAGGCGGAGAGGGCCTGGACACCGATCATGACCTCGATCTCGTCACGGGGGTGAAGGGTGGTGAGGGCGAGCAGGGCGCTGTACATCCGCCGGTCGGATGAGGGTTGGGGTTCGGTGGGGTCGAGAGGGAGGGCACGCAACAGGGTGCGGATCGCCTCTTGCATGAAGCTGGGGTTGAGGGGGCCGTCTTCCTGGAGGAGGGCGGCTGGGTCGTAGGTTGGCGCAGACTCTGTGGTGGTAGGGGTCATGGGGCTGAAGTTCTTGATATGTTCCAAATGGAAGTGAAGCTGGGGTCGGTTCGTGGCCGATACAAGGGCTCGTTGCGCGGCTGTCGCGAATTTTTCGGTGGCTGTGCGCCTGACTGGGTGGGATTTGGCTGTGAGGGTTGGATGGCCGGTGGCGTTGGGCTGGTTGGATGGCCCGTGGCTTTGGGCGGGCCGGATTGGTCCGGCGATGCGGGTGGGTGTGGCGTTCAGGTTGTTTTCGAATGGGGTGACGACCGTTGCCGGTGAATATTCGGGGACGCGTTGGGGCTGTTGGGTGGGCCAGGTGATATCGGCGCGGCGGACCGCCGGAGCCCGGTTGACCGGACGTTCGGCCGGCGGCGTCGGGCCGGGGTTCCGCGGGCTGGAGCCTGATAGATTCAGGTTGAACCTATCAGGCTCCAGGGCGCTTTGTTTGAGGGGGCGATTGACGTCTGAAGTTGGGCCAACCTTGTATCTTATCTTGGACTTACCGGCTCAGACGATCGTACCCTACACGACGGCTTCAGGTCCGCGGGTGGGGACCGCGGTCAGAGCGCCCTGGACGCCGCGCCTGGAGCGTCTGTGATCTTCGACGCCGAGGCCGTTGTCGCGTTCGGAGCGATTGAAGCGCTCATCGAGGCCGCTGTTGATGACGTCCCAGATCTGACGCAGGCGGCGGACGTGCAGGTCGTCGCGGATGTAGGAGATCACGGCTTCCAGTTCATCCGCGGGGTTGAGCGGCAGCTCGCTGCCTTTCGCGGTCAACTGCAAAGCGGATGGCGGCCCGGCGTATTGGGTGGGTTCGTTGTTTTCCACTCCAAGCAGGATCTTGGTGAGGCGGAGGCGGAGGGCGGGATTTTTGACGCAACGCTCCAGATCGAAGATGGTCCGGATATTCATTTCACGCAGTCTTGTTGTTCGTACCGAACCCACGGCCAGGATCAACTGGGCCTGTGCGACCCAGTCGATGACTTCGTACAGTCCGTACGGGGTTTCGACGAAGATCTGTATTGGGTTGATTGTCGCCAGGTTCTGGATGTCCTCAATCTCGAACTCACCAAGTCTTAGTTTCATGAAAGGATCGATGCCGAGGATCATGTCGAGGGGTAGTTCTTCCTGCAGGGCTTTGCTTGCGGGACTGACGCGCCGCAGCCTGATCCAGGGGAATTTGGCGACCAGCATGCTTAAGAACAGGTCGGGGAAGAAGCCGATGATAAAGGCGATCGCGACTTCGCCATTGGTGCCGACGCTTTCAAGGACGTGGGAATGCCAGATCGCGGCGGTGACGAAGATCGCCATGAGAATATGCAGAAATGACTGGAAGAATGAGATGGGCGAGAGGTCAAAGTTGGCAATTCGTCTTATCAGGTATTGCATGGTCCAGATGTAGCCGCCGAGGAAGGCGTAGGTGATCGACCCTTGCAGGGTGCCGGCCGGATTGAGGAAATACGATGTCTGTATCAGGTCGGAAGTGCCCGCCGTGGGGGTGAATGCCAGATGGAAACAGAGAAACGCCAGTGTCACGTACATGACCACGGGGAAGGCATAATACTGAAACGCGTTGAAGTCGCTGCCAAGCAGTGCGCGTTCCGGATTTGATTCTGGATCGTATTTATACTTCACCAGTTCAAAGGACGGCAGAATGAGGGGGCGGCCGTCGACCTTGGCGAACTGGAAAAGCCGTTCGAGGTCACGGACGATTTCACGCCGGCTGGCGCGAACATTCATCCGCCCGACAAAGATGCCAATTGGGACCAGCACACTGAAGAGCGAAATCGATAACCAACGCAGAACAAGCGCAAGATCGACTGACGACATGTCTCTGTTCCCTGAACATTTTTTTCGAGTGTAGGACTGGGAATATCCTATGCTAAGTGGAAATGTAAAGCTATTTCGGCAGTTGAAGGAAGATCACCATTCTGTTGGCATAATGTAGTCCGGCTTCTCTTTGGTCCGGTGGTGGCTACTTGGTGAAGTTCTTCACTATCCAGTTTGCCGGCGGTGCAGCGTGGTGCGGTCCATGGCCGGTGCCCGGGCTGGTGGGTCACCCATTGCGATGGGGTTGTGGTGGGGCCGGTTCGCGCTCTACTGTGTGACCGGTGGATGAATTCTGACGGTTCTTGCCGTGAGATTTCATCCACCAACTGTTGATTGGTGGGCCGCTTCCGCTAGTCCCTGCGAACCACAGGTCGGGATCGGACCAGTGGTTGTTGATTGGGTGGTCGGCTTCAGCCGACGCCCGGACAGCAGGCTTCGGGATCGGACCACATCGTTGTTGATTGGCTGGGCCGATCCAGCCGATGCCCGGGAAGCGGGTATCCGGATCGGACCACATCGTTGTTGATTGGCTGGGCCGATTCAGCCGACGCCCGGAAAACGGGCCTCAGGATCGGACCACGGGATTGAGAGTGTTGCGAAATGGACGCTTTACCGCTGGAACAGGGCCTCCATCATCAGGTGGCGGAAATTCTCGATCGTTGCACCACGTGTGGCGACTGCGCGGCGATTTGCCCGATGCCTGGGCCGGCTGGCCTTGATACCTCGGACCCGCAGGCGTTGACCGCCGGCATTCTGACGGTGCTGCGCGGCGGCAGCCATGCGGAGGCGGGCCGCTGGGCGGAGGTTTGCTCGGGGAGCGGTCACTGCATTCCGGCTTGCCAGCATGGGGTGAATCCGCGGCTGATGCTGGCTTTGGCGCGAGTCGCCGAGCTCGGCCGGAATGGCGCGGCGGTTCGGCGGCAAAGCGGGTTCACGCGGTTCGGGGCGATGACCAAGGGTGTGCGGGTGCTGTCGCGGCTGCAACTGCCGCCCGAGACGCTGGCGCGGTTTAACACGCGGGACGATGCGTTGCAGGAAGAGGGGCCGGCCGCGGAGGTGGTGTTCTACACCGGCTGCAACGTGATGAAGACGCCGCATATCGTGCTGCTGGCGCTTGATATCATGGACGCGATGGGGATCAGCTACCGGGTGATGGGCGGGCCGTCGGCCTGTTGCGGGGTGCTGCAGTTCGGGGCCGGGGATCTGGCGACGTCCGGCCGGGTGGCGTATCGGACGATTGACCGGCTGGCGGCGGCGGCGCCCAGGGCGCTTTCCTGGTGTCCGACGTGCCAGGTGCAACTGACGGAAATCGCTGCGCCGGCGAGGGCGGATACGCGTCTGGACATGGCGCCGTTTGTCCGGTTCCTGGCCGAGCGGCTGGAGACGTTACGGCCTTTGCTGCGGCACCGGGTGGAAAAGCGCGTCGGGCTGCACGAGCATCCCGGCAATGCCGGGGTGCCCGAGGCGGCGCGGGCGATTCTTTCGGCTATTCCGGGGCTGGATTTTGTCGACCTGGAGCAGCCGCGTGTTGGTTACATGTGCAACAAGCTTACGCCGCTGCCGGCGTTCAAGCAGGATGTTCATCGCTAGCAGTTGCAGGCTGCGGCTGATGCCGGAGTAACGACTCTGGCGGGGATTTATCATGCTTGTCACCGGGAACTTTGCAGTCATGAGCGGGACTGGCCGTTCGAGGTGGTGAATTTCCTGGAATTGGTGGGCGAGAGCATGGGGTTGCAGCGGCCGGATTTGTTCAAGCGGCTGAAGATCATGCAGGACGTCGATGCGATCCTGGGGGAGGCGGCGGGGCTGATCGCGACCCATGGCCTGGACCTGGACGAGGCGCGGGATGTCGTGCTGCGCGATATGCTGGGGGAGCAGCCTCTGCCTCTCCGGGGATAAAGAGCGGCGCGTGGAACCGGTCACCGGTGGCGAGGTTGCGGCAAGGCACTGGTTTGGTGGGTGACGCCCCGGATATCGCGCACCGAGCCGTCGGGTTGGCGATAGTCCGGGCCGATCGGGACTTTGCCGTGACCGCCCGGGATGTCGAGCACGTAGGTGGGCCAGGCGAGGCCGGTGACACGGCCGCGCAGTGTTTCCAACAGGGCACGGCCTTCCTCGATCGGGACCTGGAAGCGGGCGGTGCCGGGGGCGGGGTCCAACTGGTGCAGGTAATAGGGCTTTATCCGGTTGGCGATCATGGCGCGGAACAGCGCCTCCAGCGCCGCCGACGTGTCGTTGACGCCGCGCAGCAGCACGGACTGGCCGAGGACGGGGATGCCCTGGGCGCGGACGTGTTTGAGGGCCTGGGTCGCCGCCGGGGTGAATTCGCTCGCGTGGTTGGCGTGGACGACCAGCCACAGCGACCGGTCGGTGTCCATGGCGGCGGCGAGGTCGGCGGTCAGGCGCTGGGGATCGGCGACGGGCACGCGGGAGTGGATGCGGATGGTCTGGATGTGGGGCATCGCGGTCAGGGCGGCGATGATGTCGCGCAGGCGCCGTGGGGACAGCATCAGCGGGTCGCCGCCGGTCAGGATGACCTCGGTGACCGCGGGATGGGCGGCGAACCAGGCGTAGGCGGCCTGGAGCTCGGCATCCGTCAGCACGCCACCGTCGGGGCCGACATGTTCGCGGCGGAAGCAGAAACGGCAGTAGACCGGGCAGATCAGCAGCGGTTTCAGCAGCGCGCGGTCCGGGTAGCGGTGGACCACGCCCTTGACGGGCGAGAGGGCATCGTCGCCGATCGGGTCGGGGTGTTCGTGCGGCGCGGTGAGCAGTTCGGCCGGATCGGGGATGAACTGGCGGCCGATGGGGTCGTCCCGGGTCCGGATCAGCGCGCGCATCGCGGGGGAGATGGCGACGGCGTAGCGTGCCTCGGTCGCGGCGGTGGCTGCCAGGGCGGCGGGCGTGATGAGGCCCGCCGCCAACAGGGAATTGGCGCTTCTGAGCGTCAGGTTTTCACTAACGCGCAGCCCAGCGTTGCCATCGACTGAAATGCCTGGTCCTGCGGTATTGTCGCCAGGAGTTTGAACTGGTCCCATTCGCCTTTCGATTCAGCTGGAGTCTTGGTTTCCCAAACATGGTTGGCGTGGATGAACTTGCCGTCCGCCCGCACCACGCCGGTTCCATACAGCGGATCGGCGACGGGTAAAGCCTTCATCTGCTCGACCGTCGCGCGGCCGCTGATTTTGGCCTTGTCGGGTCCCATGGCAGCGACGGCTTTCAGGTAGTGGGTGACGGCGGAATAGCTGCCGGCGTGGTAATAGTTGGGTCTGGCGTTGTGGTAGCGCGGGGTGAAACGGGCGGCGAAGGCGCGGGTGTCGTCGTTCATGTCCCAGTAGAACGGCATGGCGCCGATGATGCCCTGCGCGAGCTCCAGCCCGACCGAGCGGGTGATGTAGTCCTGGTAGACGAGGGCGGCGATTTTCACGCCGGATTGGGGCAGGCCGAACTCGTGCGCCTGCTTGATGCAGTTGGCGGTGTCGTCGCCGGCGTTGGCGAGGCAGAGGACCTTGGCCTTGCTGGTCTGGGCCTGCAGGATGTAGGCGGAGAAATCGGTGGTGCCGGGGAACGGGTAGGCGACCATACCGGCGACCTTGCCACCAAGCTGCTCGACGATGGTGGCGGTGTCTTTGACCATGGTGTGGCCGGAGATGTAGTCGGGCTTGATGAAGAACCAACTGTCGCCGCCGGCCTGCACGAGGCCGCGGGTGATGGCGTTGGCGTTACCCCAGAGGTCGTAGGTCCACTGGATCTGGTTGGGCGAGCAGTATTTGCCGGTGAGGTCGGGGATGCCGGCGGAGGTGAAGACGACGACCTTGTCTTTTTCGCGGGCGACCTGGCCGACGGCGATGGCGACGGCGGACTGGGGTATGTCGAAGATGGCATCGACGCCGTCCTGGTCGTACCAGCCGCGGGCGATGGCGGCGCCGACGTCGGGTTTCAGCAGCATGTCGCCCTGCACGACCTCGACCTTGATGTCGGGATGGGATTTCATGAAATCTTCCGCGGCCATCTGGGCGGCCAGGTAGTCGCCGGGTCCTGAAGCCTCGGCATACTGGCCGGACATGTCGGAGAGGATGCCGATCTTGATGGCGGCGGCGGCGTTGGCTCGGCGGATCGCGGGCAGGGACAGGGCGGCGGCGGTCGTCAGCAGGGTACGGCGGCTAACCGGCATAGGCGTCTCCAGTTTATTTGGTGTTGGCAACTGTTTGGCGGGTGGCGGGTGTGCTGTCAACCAGGGCGCTGCGCCTGGTGGGGCGCTTGCCGGTGTGGGGCGGCGCGCTTAGGGTCCGGGCTGGTTGCAGCACTGAGGAGATGAACCATGGTCGACGTTCCGAACCGTCCGGAGTACCAGAGCGAGCTGTTCAAGAAGGGCCTGGCGGTGCGCCGCGAAGTGCTGGGGGCGGATTATGTCGACGGGTCGCT
The DNA here is from genome assembly GCA_963790515.1 of uncultured Alphaproteobacteria bacterium. Taxonomy (GTDB): domain Bacteria; phylum Pseudomonadota; class Alphaproteobacteria; order Acetobacterales; family Acetobacteraceae; genus Rhodopila. Next base: position 19,987 of record CAWBPF010000046.1, read on the forward strand.
GGCTCGGGCGGATGATTTCAATGCCGTGTTCCAGCAGATGACGACCGAGATGGCGTGGGGGATGTGCTGGACGCGTCCGGGGCTGGATCGCAAGACTCGCAGCATCATCAACCTTGGCATGCTGTCGGCGCTGAACCGCGGGGCGGAATTGCGGTTGCACCTGAAGGCGGCGCTGACCAACGGGGTGAGCCGCGACGAGATCAAGGAAGTGCTGATTCAGGTCGGCGGCTATTGCGGCATTCCGGCGGCGCTGGAGGCGTTCAAGATCGCCACCGAGGTGTTCAAGGAAGTCGACGCGGCGAAGGGGTAGGCTGGCATGGCTCAGACAGTTGGCTTTGTCGGCGTGGGAAATATGGGCTGGCCCATGGCGGCTTGCCTGGTGAAGGCGGGGTTCTCGGTCAACGTCAATGACTCGCGCCGGGAGATGGCGGACAATTTCGTGCAGCAGGTTGGCGGGTTCGCGCCCGACAGCCTGCGGCAGTTGGCGGCGGCGTCGGATGTGATCGTGACGATGCTGCCGACCAGCGTCATCGTGGAGCGGGTGCTGGCGGAGGGCGACGACAACCTGTTCTCCGGGATGAAGCCAGGCACCATCATCATCGAAATGAGCTCGGGCGTCCCGTCGGTCACCCAGCGGCTGGCGGAGCAGGTGGCAGCGCTGGGCGGTGTGCTGATCGACGCGCCGGTGTCGGGCGGGGTGCCGCGGGCGAAGACCGGGCAGCTGGCGATCATGGTGGGTGGCGATGCGGCCGCGATCGAGCGGGCGATGCCGGTGTTGTCGGCGATGGGGACGTCGGTGCTGAAGACCGGGGCGGTCGGGTCGGGGCAGGCGATGAAGGCGCTGAACAACCTGGTGAGCACCGGGGGCTTTCTGATCGGGATCGAGGCTTTGCTGATCGGGCAGCGTTTCGGGCTGGACCCGGCTGTCATGACGGATGTGTTGAACGCGGCGACCGGGATGAACAACTCGACGCAGAAGAAGTTCAAGCAGTTTGTGCTGTCGCGCAAATTCGATGCGGGTTTCACCATGGGGCTGCTGGCGAAGGATCTTTCCATCGCGATGCAGGTCGGGCGTGAGACGGGCACCGCGGCCCCGGTGTCGGCGCTGGTGAACGAGATGATCGTTTCGGCGTATGCGCGGTTTGGTCCGGATGCGGATCATACGGAGATGGCGCGGTTGTGCGAGCTGCTGGCGGGGTCCGAGTTGGATACGAAATGATGCAGTGGGTGCGGTTGGGCCTGCTCGGGCTGGCGTTGATGCCGGCCGGGGCGTGCGCGGCTGACCCGTCGGCGCTGTGGAAGATCGTGAACGGGGCGTGTGTGCCGCATGAAGAGGCGACGCATACGCCGTCGCCCTGTGCCGAAGTGGATCTGGCGCAGGGCGTGGCGAACGGGTTTGCGATCCTGAAGGACATCAAGGGTGATACGCAGTTTCTGCTGATCCCGACGGCGCGGATCAGCGGCATCGAGGATCCGGCGATCCTGGCGCCGGATGCGCCGAACTACTGGGCGCATGCCTGGGACGCGCGTTCGTTCGTGGAGGACCGGCTGCATAAGACGTTGCCCAGGAACGCGGTTTCCCTGGCGATCAATTCGAGGGACGGGCGCTCGCAGAATCAGTTGCACATTCATATCGACTGCGTGCGTGAAGATGTGCGCGACGTGCTGGCGGCGAACCTGGACAAGATCGGGGCGATGTGGGCGCCGCTTCCGGTGACTCTGGTCGGCCATACGTACCGGGCGATCCGCATCGAGCAGGCGGATTTGGGCGCGGTGGATCCTTTCCGGGTATTGGCGGATGGCGATGCCGCGGCGGCGGCGGATATGGGGAGCCATACGTTGGTGCTGGTGGGTGCGACGTTCCCTGAGGACGGGCGGGACGGATTCGTGCTGCTGGAAGATCACGTGGACCTGAGGGCGGGTGATTTTGCCTCGGGTGAGGATCTGCAGGACCATTCCTGTGCGGTGGCGCGCCGGTAGGCGGGGCGGCTTAGGTTATTACGGCGGCAGGAGGCGCGATCTTGGAGGTTGTGTTTGCTGTCGGCGGTGCGCTTTTCATGCCGCCGGTCAGCTTGCAGGTTGGCCGGGGTCTTGATGGCTTCGCGGCGGTATGCTGGGCGCATCGACGATGACCGCCATGGACATTCCCGGGTTCCAGGTTTTCACTATGTGTGCGAGCTGCCGAGCGTGTGGCGATCGCGTTTCGGCAGGCTGCGTTGCCATGACGCTCCGGGCGCCGGTTGAGGTAAGTTCCGGCGCACGTCGCGGATCGGTAGTACTGTGAGCTGTTGATACTGCGAAGAACACAAGGGAAAATCATAATGAAGGTGGTCACACTTAAAGACATACCTACCGTTCCGGCGGAAGGCGCCGCGGAGCGGATCGAGGGTTGGACCGGGCCGGTATTCCGGACTCGGCAGACCATTATTGAGCCGGGTAAGTCCGCAAACTATAACTGTAGTGTTGTGAACTTCAGTCAGGGCTGCACCACGGGGTGGCATACCCATAACTGTGACCAGATTCTGATCGTGACCTCGGGGTCGGGCATGGTGGCGACCGAGCATGAGCGGCGTGAGATCAATGTGGGGGATGTGGTGCAGATCAAGGCCGGCGAGCGGCATTGGCATGGCGCCAAGGCCGATACGACGATGGGACACATCACGATCACTCTGGTGGGCAGCCAGGCTACCTGGGGGTAGGCGTCGAGGATGACGCCATGCTTTAGCGGGTTTGAGTTCGCAGGCTACGAACCGGATCAGCCAGGGCGTTTTCGGTTGTTTTTCAGCCGGTTTTGACGCGCATCTTGACCCGTTCAGACAAGCCATCTGAACGGGGGCGCCGGGCCGAGCGCTGCCTCGCTGTGGGACACTGGGGATATTGGATGAGCGCTGGGTTGCGGCGTCGGAGATCGTGCGGTGCGTTCGGTTTCGTGGGCGAGAGGTTGGTTTCCGCCCGGGTGTTTGACGACGACGAATAAACCGGGCGGATCGGCTGCCCCGCCGAAACAAAATGTGAACAAACGCAACAGGCTGAGGGCCGGGACGTTAGTGGTGGCACGGCCGGCGCATATCCGCCTGTCGTTATCTTGCGGAGTTCAAAATGGCGAACGACGACAACACCCATACGCGCGGTGCGGTGAAAGATCCTGAGCATGACGGGCGGTTGAAGGAAAACCGTGAGGCGGGAAGCGGCAAGGCGGCAAGTCATTCCGGTTCCAGTCATTCAGCGTCCGAGGAAGGGCATACGCGGGGTGCGGTGAAAGATCCTGAGCATGACGGGCGGTTGAAGGAAAACCGTGAGACGGGGAGTGCGAAAGCGGCAAGTCATTCCGGTGACAGTCATTCGGCTTCCGAGGAAGGGCATACGCGCGGTGCGGTAAAAGATCCCGAGCATGACGGGCGGTTGAAGGAAAACCGTGAGGCGGGGAGCGGTAAAACGGCAAGTCATTCCGGTGGTGGTCATTCAGCGTCCGAGGAAGGGCATACTCGGGGTGCGGTGAAAGATCCTGAGCATGACGGGCGGTTGAAGGAAAACCGTGAGGCGGGCGTTCACAAGGGCGACGCCTGAGGCGGCAATTGGCCAGGCGCGCCGACGGGATGTTCAATCGCGGTTGGACGGTCGCGATGTCCATGGCATAATGGTTGCGTTTGTTAACAGTTCGGCGTTGCAGGGCAGATGGCGTGCCCCTGCGACGCCGGGCGTTTTTTCGCATTGACCGGGTTCGATTTGGCTGTGAAATTTTGCCGGTTCAGCGCCCGGGAAACGGCCTTGATATCGCGGGGTTCGAAATGAACATGGCCGGGTTGCGGCCGGAGGTTGCAAAAGGTTTGGCTGAATTGATGTGACAGGCCGGTGCCGATGGTTGAAACCGCACTCTTCCGGTCCGTTGGGTGCACTGAAATCCCCAGTCCTGCATTGACTTCGTGACGCTGTGGGCGATGCTCGCCGCATACCGGGGGAAATGTCATGGGTGGTGTAGTAACGGGTGTCGGGACTGGTAGCGGGCTTTCGACTGAACTGCAGCCATTCGCCCTCGCGGGGCCTGTGCCGGCCCAGGCCTCCATCCTGTGGGACTGGCGCTACACGGGTGCCGGCGTCACCGCGGGCGGGACGTTGACCACGGCCAGCACCCGGGATGCCGATGGTTATTACCAGATTTCCGGCATCACCGGGGCGCGCAACGGGGCGGTGATCACCACACTTGAGCCGGCGGGCGATGCCATTCCGGGGAACGAGGGTTACCCGGTCGACGACCTTATTGACGCCGGCGGGCAACTGAGCGCCAACGGGTTCGGATATGAGACGGCGGACGGCAACTATGCCAATCCATACTATGCGAATTACCTGACCCCTCCGATTGACCAGGAGGTTTTTACCCAGCCGGCTTCGTCCGGGTTCGCGGAGGTGCCGATCGACTTCGCGGCGGTGATGGTTCCTGGTGTTACGATCGCGACGGTCGTGCCGGGACGGCCATCCGACGCGCTGCGCCTTGTTGTTGTCGATGCGCCGACGAGCGGTGTTCTGTCGCTGGACGGAACCTCGGTGCAATATTTGCCCGGCAACGCTTCGCCGGTGGCTGTGCGCTTCAGCTTCGATGTGCAGGATCAGCAAGGGGGAACAACGCCGGTCATTACGGTGATCGCCAGCGGCAGCGGGTCACAGAAGGTTTTCGGCGCGCTGTCCGGCTACACCGACATATCTTTGGGTGACGGAGACAGCACCGTTTCGGTGTTTGGCGTAGCGAATACGGTTTATCTTGGAAACGGCAATCAGTTCGTCACCGCGCTGGGCGGCGACAATTCCGTGACGGTTGGTGATGGCAACAGTGTGATTTCGTTGGTTGGCGGCGGGAATACGGTTATCGCGGGCGCAGGGAATGATCTGGTCACGCTCGCCGGCAGCGGCAGCACCGTGACGCTTGGCGACGGCGTTGACATTGTGCGTGGCGGTGTCGGTAACACCATCAATCTCGAGAATACCACGCTGTCGCTGTATGGGGCTGACGAAATGGTATTCGTGGGCCGGGGCGATGCCACGATCAATGATTTCTCTGCCGGATTGCATCTGACGATCGGGCCGGGGGCTGGGGTCGATGTTCTGTCGCATTTTGCGTCCGACCCGAGCGGCGTTGTTGATCTGGCGGGGGGTGTTGGTGGGTTTGTGAGCGCGGCTGCGGCGGTGTCCGCGCTCACGAGCGACGGCCATGGCGGGTCGCTGCTGTCGTTCGGGTCCGGCGGATCGCTTGATTTCACCGGTGTGGCGGCGTCTCGGCTGCATGCCTGGAATTTTAAGGTCGGGTAGGTAGGGGTCAAGCCGGACGTCGCGTTTCTACTGCCACGTGTAGCGGCGCACCATGATGAACCGCCCGACGCGCGATAGATGTCCGGCTTCGACGCAAATTGTTTGGGACGGAGGCCGGGCTCTAGCGCACAATCACTGAGGCGCAACGCAAATTCGGTGAGACGGACGCGCAATAGACGACTGCCGGCGCACGACCGGCGGGATCGTTAGTCGAGGTTGGTAATTCACATGCGCAAACCCAGCAGGACTAAAGCCCTTTACGCGGGATCGTTCGACCCCATTACACGCGGACATCTGGACATCATTGGCAAGGCGCTGATGACATTCGATGCCGTTCACGTCGCGATCGGGACAAACGTCAAGAAGCAGCGCGCGTTTGACGTCGAGGAAAGCCAACGGCTTATTGTGCGGTCAATTGTAGAGCACTGGCCTGAGGCAATTGCCAGCGCTGAAGCGGTGGCCTGCGGCAAATCGCTGTTCGATGGTGCGCTGGAGGTCGGTGAGTTCACCAATCAGAGCCTGCTAGCCTATGCCCGCAAGATCGACGCGACGCACATCGTGCGAGGGCTCCGCGAGGTCAGCGACTTCAACGAGGAATTCAAACTTCATGGCGTGGCCTGCCGCATCGATCCCTCGATACCAATGGTGCATTTTATCTGCGAGGCCCAATTCCTGCACGTCTCATCAAGCACAGCGAAGGAACTCGACGCCATGGGCGAAGGCATTGGGTGGTTGGTTATGCCCAGCGTTGAGGCGGCCTTTGCCGCCCGTCGCGGATGAGCTCCGTTATGGTCTGGACCTTTGGGCGAAACTGTCCCGAAATGCCGTACCCAACCCTATTGCGGCGTGCGAAGTGTCTCATTCCAACGCCTCGCTGGGGTCTACGCTAGTGAGGCCATGGCAGCTTGGGGTGACAGCGAACGTTCGACGTTATTCAGATGGGCGGAAGGCAATGACAATTTCCGTGCGGGCGGCATCAGCCGCGGATGTTGACGATATCGTCAGACTCAACGGTGACGTCCAGCAGCTCCACGCTGAACTTGAACCATCCTTTTTCAAATCGAACTTCGACAACGAAGAGGTTGCTGCCTTCTTTGATGCAAAACTTGCCTTGCCGGAGAACCATATCCGCCTCGCCGACAGCGGCGAGGGACCAAACGGCTACGTGTGGTTTGAGGTGCAAGACCGTCCGGAGACACCATTAACCCTCGCGAGGAAACGTATCTATATTCATCACTTGTCAGTCCAGGCAGGAGCTCGCCGTCATGGCATCGCCTCGGCATTGTTGCGGCAAGTCGAAGCCGAGGCACTGACGGCCGGGATCACAAATATCACCTTGGACAGTTGGGCAGCAAACGGATCGGCCCGAAGTTTTTTGAAGCTTGTGGCTTTGCCCCGTTCAATCTCTCGCTCCATAAGCAATTGACATAAAACAACACTGTGTCAAAAGTAGCTATCGTGCGTCGGACGCCCGCTTCCGTCTCGGATAATGTGCGCCGGAAATGGCCATCTATTGCGCTTGGGGCCCCTTCTTATTGCGCGCCGCTACAGCTATCGGCCGTCCTGACCC
>CAWBPF010000047.1:0-11549 GCA_963790515.1 uncultured Alphaproteobacteria bacterium
GATAGTCGCCGGCGGCCTTGTGGTAGGAACAGCGATTGTCCCAGATCACGATGTCGCCGACCCGCCATTTGTGGCGGTACTCGCCGTCCGGCTGGATCATGAAGGCGGTGAGTTCGTCGATCAGGGCATCGCTTTCGGCCGGCTCGGCGCCCTCGATGGACAGGATCTTGCCGGGGTCGAAATACAGCGACTTCCGGCCGGTTTCGCTGTGGGTGCGGATGATCGGATGGAATGCCGGCGGCCGGTCGCGGTCCTCCGGGTTCAGCAGCGCCTGCGACTTGCGGCGGCCGCCATAGGTGAACGCGCCCAGCACGCCCTCCAGCCGCTGCTTCAGCCGCTCCGGCATCGCGTCGTAGGCCGCATAGCCGCTGGCGAACAGCGTGTCGCCGCCGGTCTGCGGGATCGCCAGCGCATAGAGCTGCGTCGCCTTGAACGGCACGTCGTCGTAGGCGCCGTCGGTGTGCCAGCCCTCGGCGCCGCGGCGATAGATCGCCTGGTTCAGTGTGCCGTCGGATTGAATTTGCCTGTCGCCCAGCATGGTGATCTCGGGCACCTCGGGGTGCCGCGTGCTCTTGGACGGATGCGGCGAGACGATGCCGAAGCGGCGGCTGTACGCCAGGAATTCCGCCAGCGTCAGTTCCTGCTCGGTAACGACCAGCACGTTGTGATCGAGCCAGGCCTGATAGATCGGGGCGAACTCAGGTTCGTTCACCGTCGTGAGATCAACCCCGGAAACCTCGACCCCTATGTGAGGCCCCATCTCACGTATCTGGACCATTGACTATTCTCCCTGACCTCAAAGGAAGGCCCTACCCGGCAGGTCGTCAAGATGCTTATATCGTCGTTCATGGCAGGAAGCTTCGATGCACCTCTTCGAGCAGCATGCAGTCAAGAACACCAGTTCGATATCCGCCCTCGTTCCGGTGATTGACTTCGGTCCATACTTTGCCAACCAGCCCGGCGCATTGGACACACTGGCAAGACAACTTCGTCACGCCTGTGAGAATGTCGGTTTTCTCTATGCAAAGAACCATGGTGTGCCACAAGCGATCATAGATCGCGCATTTGCGGCCTCTCGCCGCTTCCACGCGTTGCCGCTGGACGAAAAGCTCAAGCTTCGACTGAATGAAAACAATATCGGTTACCTGCCGATGAACGCCTCGGTGCAGGGCGCCTCCACGGTTCATGAAGCGACAAAGCCGAACCAGAACGAAAGTTTCTTCGTCAGCCACGACCGTTCCGCCGATCATCCCGACGTCCTGGCCCGGGTGCCGCTGCGTGGCCGAAACCAGTGGCCGCAGGGGCTGCCCGGCCTACGCGACGACATGATGGGCTACTTCCACGCTCTGTCCGCCATGTGTGATCGCATGCTGCCTGGTTTCGCAACGGCCCTCGACATGCCAGCGGACTACTTTGCGCGGTTCTTCGCGAATGAGGCGCACAGCAACCTGCGCTTTCTGCACTACCCACCCCAGGCGGACACCTCCGACAACACCTTTGGCGCTGCCCCACACACCGACAACAGCTTCATGACTGCGCTCGCAAGGACCGATGTTCCCGGCCTGGCGATCCGGCTGTCTTCGGGCGAGTGGTTCGCTCCTCCGGTCATCCCCGGAACGTTCCTGATCAACCTGGGCAACATGATGCGACGCTGGTCGAACGACCGCTTCCTGTCCACACCGCACGGCGTGATCAACGATACAGGCACTGACCGATATTCAATCGCCTATTTCCACAGCCCCAACCCATCCTCGACGATCGAGTGCCTGCCGAGCTGCATATCGGCGGACAACCCGGCGCGCTATCCGCCAGCGGTATATCGGGATCTGGTGCTTGAGTTCTATCGAAAGAATTACTTTCACCAGAAAGGGCATCGATCCGAGGCTGTGGAACGGGTCAACGCCTAACCTTGCACAGAACTGGCCCGACACTGAACCGGCCAGCCTCAAAGCCGGTCGGCCACAAAACCGGGTCGCACCCGATAAGCCATCCGAACATCTGGATCGGCGACGGGAAACTTCTTGGCGTCTCAGGTGACCAGCAGCATCGCGTTCACCTGAGATGAAGCCCAGACGGTCGCATCAGGCCGTTTGATCCGATAATCCTGCCGTAAAGCCACCGAGCGTTCCGCGATCTTTTCGTCAAGCCGGATCAGAGCAAACCTGATACTAAACCTCCAGCCACTCCTGCCGGATCGACTGGTTCGCCGCCAAATCCGCCGGCGTCCCCTCGAACACGATCTGCCCGTGTCCCATCACGTACAGCCGGCGTGAAATCCTCAGCGCGATCGTCAGCTTCTGCTCGACCAGCAGGATCGACACCCCACGGTTGGCGATCTCCGCCAGCAGCACGCCCACTTGCTCGACCAGTAGCGGAGCCAACCCTTCCGTCGGCTCATCGATCAGCACAAGATGCGGATCACCCATCAGCGTGCGGCACATCGTCAGCATCTGCTGCTCGCCGCCCGAAAGTACACCGGCTGGATTGTTCTGCCTGGCCGCCAGATTGGGGAACAACCGGAATACGTCATCAAACGTCCAGCGTCCGAACCGTCCGGCCCGCTTTAATCCAAGCTCCAGGTTTTGCCGAACGGTCAACGTCGGAAACACCTGCCGGTCCTCCGGCACATAGCCGAGCCCCGCCTGAGCAATCAGGTCACTCCGCAGCCCCGCCAGCTCGCGTCCCCGGAATGTCACCTGTCCCTGCGGCGACACCAGTCCCATGATTGCCTTGCAGGTCGTCGACCGGCCGACACCATTGCGGCCAAGTAGCGAAACGATCTCGCCCTCCCCGACATCCAGGTCAATGCCATGCAGGATGTGGCTCTGCCCGTAATAGGCATGCAGATCGCGGACTTGCAGCATCATCCTTCCAGCGCCCCAAGATAGGCTTCCTGCACCGCCCGGTTCGCCCGCACCACAGCGGGAGGACCTGAGGCGATCACCTGCCCATACACCAGCACCGTAATGGTATCCGCCAGGTCGAACACGACCTTCATGTCATGCTCCACCATCAGCAATGTCTTCCCCTGTGTCACGCGCCGGATCAACGCCATCGCATAATCCGTTTCGGTGTTGCTCATGCCCGCCGTCGGCTCGTCCAGCAATACCACTGAAGCGCCGCCGGCAATGGTCATGCCGATTTCCAGCGCACGCTGTTCGGCATAGGATAGCAACCCAGCCAGAACGTCACGGCGGGTGACCAGGTTCAATTCCTCCAGCAGCACGTCCGCCGCTTCGTTCAGCGCCTTCTGCCGCCACAACGGGGACCAGAACGAATACCGGTAGCCGCGGCTCCACAGCAGCGCACAACGCAGGTTTTCGAACACCGAGAGGCGGTGAAAGATCGAGGTAATCTGGAAGCTTCGCGACAACCCCAGCCGGTTGATCTTGTGTGGTGGCAGCGTGTCGATACGTTCGCCGTTCAGCAGGATTTCGCCGGACGTGATCGGGAACCGCCCGCTGATCAGGTTGAAGCATGTCGTCTTGCCCGCGCCGTTCGGTCCAATAATGCAATGCCGCTCGTTCTGCGCGATATCCAAAGTCACCCCACGGATGATCTCCGTCGCGCCAAAATTCTTGCGGACATCCCGCAGTGAAAGTGCCGTCATCGCCGCACCTCCGCGGTCAGGCTTTCCCAGACGCGATGAAAGCCTGCCGCCTCGTACCGCAGCCACAGGCCGCCGATCAGCAACGACCCGGCGGAAATTGCCCACGGCAAGGTTGCATGCACATCGATCGGACCGCCGAACAGCACCAGTTTCTTACCCTGTGCCGCCCCGATCGTCAGGAACGACATCAATTCCACCAGCCCGACAAAGCCCAGCAGGACACCCAGGCCGGGGATGACCAATCGCAGATATGGCACCGCCAACCGCCCCAGACGGCCTTCGTCCCTGATCGGACCATGCGCCTTGATAATCCCCGCCAATCCCGTGGGCGCGAAGATCACCATCGCGATGAACATCACCCCGACATACACCAGCCAGGAATTGGACAGCAGGCTGACGCCACTCTGCAGCAGGGTGATCAGGATGGCCCCCAGGATCGGCCCACCGAACACCGAGGTGCCGCCGATATAGGCCATCAGGAGCGCATTCGCCGACAATGGCGCGGCCAGCGCATCGAACGTCACGATCTCATAAGTGATCGCATACAGCCCACCGCCGATCCCCGCGAAGAAGCCGGCGAGGGTGAATTGCAGGAACCGCACGACCCGTGGGTCATATCCGATGAACTGCGCCCGTTCGAAATTGTCGCGTGTCGCGTTGGCCATTCGGCCCAGCGGGGTCAAAGTCAGAAAATACATGAGCCCGATCGAGATCACCGCCCAGGCCAGGATCAGATAGTAAACCTGGATGCCGGACGAATAGTTCAGCCCGAACAGGCTTTGATCGATCATGCGGTTTGTGGTGACACCACCTTCGCCGCCAAAAAAATGATGGAACATCAGCGCGGCGGTCGCCATCAGCTCACCGATACCCAGCGTGATCATCGCAAACGCCGTGGCGCGCTGCTTCGTCGCCATGCCACCGAACAAGGCGGCCAAAGCCAGGCCCGTCAGCCCGGCGAGTACCGGCACAGCCTCCATCGGCAACTGCCGCAGGTCGCCATCACCGGCCGCGTTCAGCACATGGATCGTCGCATAGCCGCCGATGCCGAAGAATGTGGCGTGGCACAACGAGAACAGGCCCGCCTGCCCCAGCAGCATGTTGTATGACAAGGCCAGGATCACCATCATGCCCATCTGGCTGAGCATCGAAATCAGGAACCCGGCGTGGCGATGATGCGCCCAGTCATAGAAGAACCACGGCAGCGCGATCGCCACCAGGATCAAGGCAATGATCAGCCAGCGAGACTTCATGTGTCGCGCGTTCCCATCAGGCCACGCGGCCGGAAGAACAAGATTGTCACCATCATCACGAACGGCAGCAGTGCCCCGATCCGGGCCACCGGCACGGTCAGAACCTCGGTCAGCAACGTGTCGCCTGACAGCGCCATACCAAGCGGCCGCAAGAGGTCAGCGATGGAATAATCGATCACTACGGCAAACGTCTGGATCAGCCCCATGACGATCGATGCGATAAAGCAGCCGGCCAAAGATCCCAGCCCGCCGAAAACCACCACCACGAACACGATCGGCCCCATCGCGTCAGCCATTCCCGGCTCGGTCGTCTGATAGTTCCCGCCGATCACCCCCGCCAGCCCGGCCAGCAGGCATCCCCCGGCAAACACCGTCGTAAACACCATCGGCACGTTATGACCCAGCGCACTCACCATGTTCGGGTGGGTCAGTGCCGCCTGGATGATCAGCCCGATCCGGGTCTTCTTCAGCAACACCCATGTGCCCAAAAGCATGAGCGCCGAGATCAACAGCATAAAACCGCGATAAGCCGGAAAATTCGCGCCGTACACGGTGAACAGCGGAAAATCCAGAATGGGCGGCACCCGGTATGCCATCGGCAGCATGCCCCAGGTCATCTGCACCAGGCGCTGGATGATGAATACCAGACCGAAGGTGAACAGCAACTCCGCGATGTGCCCATTATGATGCACCCGCCGCAGTCCCCAGACCTCGATCGCCGCGCCGACCAGCCCGCACAGGATCGGGGCGATGATCAACGCGGGAAAGAAGCCCAGCACCTGGCTGACCTGGAACGCCAGATATGCACCCAGCATGTAGATACTGGCGTGTGCGAAATTCAGCACGCCCATCATGCTGAAGATCAGCGTGAGCCCGCTCGCCAGCATGAACAGCAGCATCCCGTAGACAAGGCCGTTCAGGACCGAGATGAGTATGGTTTCCATAGCGGAAACGGCCCTGTTCAGGAGGTCGGGCGCTTCATCTTGCAGGTGGTTGGCAGCGTGAGATCCTGCGTTGTCGCGATGAAATCAGTCTTCCAGCCCAGGCCGGTCTTCTCCGAGATCATACTTCACGTCCCTGGAGAAGCTGGCAGCGTAGTAAGGCATCAGAAGCTGATGATCCTCCTTGCGCATCACCACCGGGGACCCGACCAGATCGGTTGTCTGCATCCCTTCCAAAGCCGTCGCGACCTTCAACGCGTCAGTCGATCCAGCCTTGTTGATCGCCGCGGCCAGCATGTCGAACATCGTCACGAACGGGATTTCAGAAAAATCCGTGTCATGGTTGGCGCGCCAGCCATTGGTGAATGCTTCGGCCTCGGGCTTGTTCAGCTCGACAGGCACGTTGGGATCAAATTCGGTGATCGACGACAGCCGATTTTCACCAGCCGCCCCGATCGCCGTCGGGCCACCGATCAAATGCGCCAGATAGGTGTCGAAACGAACGTTCAATCCGTCATCCACCGCGGCCTTGATCAACAGGTTCAGATCGCGGTTGTAGTTGCCGGTCACAACCGACTGAGCGCCTGATGCCTTGATCTTGGCCACGTATGACGAAAAGTCTTGCACCTTGCCGAACGGCATCAACTCGTCGCCAACTACCTGGATATCCGGGCGCAGCTTCTCCAGCCATTTGCGCGTATCGCGCTGCACCGATTGCCCAAACAGGTAATCCTGATTCAGCAGATAAACCTTGGTCACCTCCTTGGGCAGCGCCTTGATCCGCGCCGCCGCCCGCATCTCCACGTTGCCGGTGAAGCGGAACTGCCAGAAGTCGCACTTTTCGTTGGTCAGTTCGGTCGCCAGCGCACCGCAGTTCAAATACAGAATACGATTGTCGGGATTGCGCGCATTATGCTTCGCGACGCCATCCACCAGCGCCGCACCGACGTTCGATCCGGTGCATTGCATGACGAACGGGATGTTCTGATCGGTGATGTTCTTGAGCGCGATCAGCGCTTCCGCCGGCTGCAGCTTGTCGTCGAACGGCACCAGTTCGAACTTCTTGCCCAGCGCGCCACCACGGGCGTTCACTTTTTCCAGTATATACGCGAATACCTTCAGGAACTCGTCGCCACCGGATGCAAACGGACCGGAAAAAGGATCGACATAGCCGATCTTGATTGTATCCTCGGCCAGGGCTGGACGGCTGGCAAAAGCCACCGACAATGCAACCAACGCAAGGCAAAGGCGACGGATCGACAACGTCATGCTTCCTCCCAGGACCCGAAACGGGCAGATTATTTATTGATTAAACAGTAGTCATCTAGCAAACGCGGAGTCAATCGCGCCCCAGCGCACTTAATACCGGCGTATGTTATCGGCATAAGTATATGGAGCCGTCAGATCATCCGGAGGACATCTCATGGCAGCCGGATAATCTGACGCCTTCAAAAAAAGGCTACTTCGCGCGATAGGCTTTATGGCAGGCACCGCATTGCTCGCCGAGGGCCTTGGCGTCGGCCGCCACCGCTTCCGCGTCGCCCGCCTTTGCAAACTCTGCCAATTTGTTCGCTGCCGCACCCAATCCCAGTGCGATTTTCTCAAAACCCGCCCGGTCGGACCAGATTTCCGGCAACGCCTTGGTGTCGTGGCCTTTCTCGGTGCCCGGCGGGAACAATGTCGGAACAACTGCTGCCCACTTCGCGATCGCCTTGGCGGGGACTTCCAGCTGCTTCACATCACCTTTCGCCGCCACGACCGAGCGGATAAATGCAAAATCGCCGCCGTTGAGGGCGTACCCAGCCTGTCGCACGGCGATGATATCCGGACCATCCGCCCGAGCCACCCCCATCGCCGCAAGCACGATAAGCGCACCAAATGCTGTTTGTTTGATCACCCGTTAAACCTTTCCCTCAGTTTATTATTGAAAGCATGCTAACGATCCAGAATCGCCACGATGAATCGCTAGCAGATTTGCCGACAAGCGGACAGACTGGAAGGACCCGGAAAAGAAGGATGTCTATGACGGCCATACACTCACTCGCTGTTTTCTGCGGCTCTCGCGTCGGGGTGAACCCGGCCTATGCCGATGCCGGACGTGCGCTGGGCCTTGGCCTCGGTCAGGCCGGCATCCGCCTGGTCTTCGGCGGTGGCCGTATCGGCATCATGGGCGTTGTCGCCGATGCGGTCCTGCAAGCGGGCGGCGCCGTCCTGGGCGTGATCCCGGAATTTCTGACCCAATGGGAAGTCGCCCACGACCAGGTGACTGAAATGGTCATCACCGACAGCATGCATACGAGAAAGCGCCGTCTCTACGAGGAATCAGATGCATTCCTGATCATGCCCGGCGGCCTTGGCACTTTTGATGAAGCTTTCGAGATCATCACCTGGCGGCAACTTCGCCTGCACGACAAGCCAATCCTGCTGTGCAACGTCGCCGGCTCGATTGTCCCCCTCGTCGCGACGATCGACCATGCGATCGAGCAGGGTTTCGCCGATCCGGCCTGCCGAAAGCTGTTCGAAGTGATTGAGGGCGTGCCAGCGGTCCTGGAGCGGTTACAGACCCTGCCTGCCGGCAAAGGTGGTCCGGCCGAACGATTTTAAGCCAAAGAAAGGATGGGGTACTGCGCGGCAGCACCCCGCGCCTTCGTTAGGCAGCCTCCGCCATCGTCGAGCGTTCGCACCCGACCGTGGTGCGGTGCATGTCGCGGATTTCCGTCGGATCGAAAGGCCGCGCCCGGTGCATCGTGGCTCGGTTGTCCCACATCACCAGATCCCATTGCTTCCATTCGTGTGCGTAAACGAATTTGCGCTGCGTGGCATGCTCGATCAGGTCGCGTAGCAACGCCCGCGCTTCCGGCACTGGCCAGCCCACGATGGCGCCGGCATGGGAAGCCAGATACAACGACTTTCGGCCCGTCGACCGATGGCGCCGCACCAGGCGTTGCAGTACTGGCTTGAAGCGCACGCGATCTTCATCGGTGAAGTCGCTGAAATACCAGCAGCGACCGCGAGTACAGCTGGCTGTGCTCGCACACCAGGTCCTCGATCTCGGCTTTCGTTGCGTCGTCAAGCGTATCGTAAGCCGCCCGCATATCGGCGAATTCGGTATTGCCACCGGCAGATGGAATAAGCCGGGCGGACAGCAGCGAAAACTTGGCGGGGACTTCCTTGAACGAACTGTCGGAATGCCATAAGCCGGTTGCCAAGGCTGAACAGCCGCTTGCGGTTGTCACGAGCCAGCACCTGATTGTCATTGTCCAGGTTGGAGATGTCGTTCACCAGACCGGATGCGATGCGGCGCGGCTTGCCCCAGTTCAGATCGCCGCTGGCTTCCTCCAACTGCGCCGAAGTTGCTGGAGAACGCCAATTGGGTCTCGTCATCGAAGCGTTGATCGTGGAATACCAGCACGCCGAACTGGTCCATGCGCTGTTCGATGATCGAGCCTCCTCGGCGTCAGTTTCCGGGTGAGATCGATGCCGGAAACTTCGCCGCCGAAGAAGGATCGCGAAGCCGCGTCAAGTGGACGGATCGATAATGCCATGATTACGGCCCCCTGCTCAGTGCAGTTCCGCCAGGCTCATGGCATGGCCGAAGCGACGTGACGGCTCCTGCGGGTCGCCGTATTTGCGATGCATGGCAGTATGATAGGCGGCCGCGAGCAACAGCTTGTCACGGTCGGGCTGCCGGTTGGTGCCGAAATCCATCAGCATGCACTGGGCGATTTCCTGGTTGTGCGGATCGTTGCCCATCTTGCAAGCAGCCAGAGCGATCCGCTGGACCAAGGGTGCGCGATCGGATACGTGGTCGCAATAGGCCTGCGTCCAGGCGATCGCTTCCTCACCGTTCAGTGCGAGATTGCCGTATCGACCCGATCCAGCAATTGGTCGGCACTGAGCGAGCCGGCATTCGGCGGCACCTGTAATGAGACAGGATGCACCTCGCCGATGCCTTGCTGGTTGTACGAAACGCGATTGGCAAACATTGCCGCCACATACAGCAGCCGCAGACGCCGGGGATGGTCGAAGTTGTCGAAGAACCAAGCGAGCGTGTTGTGATACTCGTAGCAATGGTGCGGCATGTTGAACGCGTTCGGGTCGCGGGTTTCCAGCACAAGCTGGGCGACCGCCAACTGCAACACGTCCAGAATCCGGCGCGGGTCCTTACCGCCTTGAGCAGCTTCGTCAGCGCCTTCAAGCGTTTCGATCTCACCCTGGCGCAGCACGGCGTTGCTGAGTTCGGCCGCTTCCTGCTGATTGACCGGCTGGCGGTTGCGCAACAAGGCCAGCTCCGCTTCGCTCACGCCGCCGTAGGGAACAGCGCGAAGGGTTTCGCCCTCGATCATCATCTTGATGTAATTGCAGGCGACTTCGTAGGTCGAATACCACCGCGGGCCCGACAGCGATATCCAGCGCGCCAGCATACATCACGTTATGCGCGTTGTCCCAGCCGATCGCGTTGCCGATCTCGACGGTCGAGCGAGCGCGATAGGCTTTGTGGCCGGTCGTGTAGGAGCGGTTGTGCAGCAGCCGATCCTGCACATCGATCAGGCCGGCGAAGCACATTTCGGCCAGCACATCTTTACGTTCTGCGGTGTTTTCCATCAGCCCGAGGAACACGCGATAGGCTTGTATCGACCTCGCCGCGGTGCACCTGCGTCATCCAGTTATTCAGGCGTTCCTTCAGAGGGCCAGTCTGGGTAAGCGGTTGCTGATCGGGCCAAAACACCGCAGGGGCCGGCGGCGCTTCGGATTTCGTCGATATTGCCGCGGTGGCGGGTGTAGTGGCCTGGCGCCTTGTCGATCTTCTGGTTCCAGATATCGAAACCGGTCGGGATGTACCAGATCGTCTGTGCCATCGGCAGCATCGCAAGATGCGACGGCAGCATGCGGTTCAGATTGAGCGTCGCCCGTGCGCTCAGCAGGCAATGGTCGTTGTTGACGAAATTCGGATACCCGTCGTCCATCCGCTCGTGATACGGCACATGGGTGTATGGGGCGTGAATGCGAACGCCCTCGGCGACGATTTCCGTAAGTGGGCGGCCGGCGCGAACAAGCTCGTAATAGACGTCGCTGGCACCCTTCTGGTCGCGCATCAGGCAGCGGTCTTCAAGCTTGTCGTAAAGACCGCGAACTACGGTGCTGTAATGCCTAGTAGCGGCACATTGGTATCCATCTCTGTTCCCTCTGACTGCTCGTCGATTTCCTTGATCCTACGCTTGACATGATGGCAGCGACAACCATCGTGCCGGCGCAGGGAGGAAAAATGGCATGAACAACACGCAACCCAGCAGTGAGTGGACCGTCACGGTCGTGGCGGGAACCGGCGAACAAGGTTACGCGGAGACGGATCGGCAGCTTGACGCGCGCCTGAACAATCCGTTCGATTTGGCGTTCGCACCCGATGGCAGCTTGGTTTTTTCCGATACCTACAACCACTGCATCCGTCAGATCGATGCCAGTAGCGGGATCATTTCAACAATTTGCGGCACCGGCGAAAGAGGATTTTCCGGCGAGCGGAGGGCCACGACACGCGCGCAATTGAACGAGCCTTATGGCGTGGTGGTTGACCGCCTAGGGCAGGGTTTATTTCGCTGACCGCCTGAATGGTAGGGTGCGCGTGGTCGATACCGCAGGCAACATCGCGACTTTGGCCGGAGATGGTTCCGGGCAGTACAGCGGGGATGGCGGCCCCGCCGCGCGGGCTGGGTTGGTGGAGCCGAACGGGTTGACGTTCAGTCCCGA
>CAWBPF010000048.1:0-56489 GCA_963790515.1 uncultured Alphaproteobacteria bacterium
CTACAGCCGGGTTTGTGCGTTACCAGTGTCGTGAGGAGACACTGTATGACGACAGCATCAGAAATTGAAGATTGGGCGGCGGGTCTCGACCAGGTAGGGGATCGGATCGCGCCGCGTTTCACGCGCACTGAGCCCCGTCGTCGGGCTTTGGCCTACCTGCGTGGGCTGCTGGCGCCGGTGGAGCGCAAGAACGGCTGGCAACTGGCCGAGGCGGCCGGCGATGCCACGCCGGACGGGGTGCAAGAGTTTCTCTCACGCGTGCAGTGGGATGCGGACGCGGTCAGGGATGACCTGCAAGCCTATGTGCACGCGCAGTTCGCCGATCCCTCGGCGGTGTTGGTGCTGGATGAAACCGGCTTTCTCAAGAAGGGTGACAAGAGCGCGGGCGTGAAGCGGCAATACTCGGGCACCGCCGGACGCATCGAGAACTGCCAGATCGGCGTGTTCCTGGGGTATGTCAGCCGTCATGGCCAGGCGCTGGTTGACCGCGCGCTGTATCTGCCGCGGGAGTGGACCTTCCGTACGCCACGCCGCCAGCAAGCCGGCATTCCGGAGACGGTCAAATTCACCACCAAGCCCAAGCAAGGCCTCGCCATGCTGGAACGGGCCGAGGCCGCGGGTCTGTTGTTTGCCTGGATCACCGGCGACAGCGTCTACGGCGCGGACCGGGCGCTCCGCCGCTGGGCGGAGCGGCACCGGCGGGGTTATGTGCTGACGGTCACCTCTGCCCAACGGCTGGGTTTGCGCTCCGTGTGCGAACGGATCAAGCACCTGCCGGCCGCGGCCTGGCAGCGGTTGAGCGCCGGCGATGGGGCTAAGGGACCACGGCTCTACGACTGGGCGCGGCTGGAACATCGCGGCGGAGCGGCAGGGTTTCGCTGCGCGCTGCTGCTGCGCCGCTCGATCGCCAGGCCGCAAGACGTGACCTTCTACCTGACCCATGCCCCCGAGGCCACCCCACTGGATGAGCTGGTGCGGGTGGCCGGCACCCGCTGGAGCATCGAAAGCCTGTTCGAGCAGGCCAAGGGCGAGGTCGGGCTTGACCAGTATGAGGTCCGATCCTGGGTCGGCTGGCACCGTCATATCACCCTGGCGATGTTTGCCCTGGCTTATCTCAGTGCCGTCCGTAAGGGCGCCATCGGGGGGTCAGGACCCGGCAGACCTGGCCGCGGAGCTGCTGCCGATGACGGTGCCGGAGGTTCGCCGGCTGCTTTGGCTCAGGTTCGGCCAGGGCGCCCGCGAACCCACCGCCGCACTGCGCTGGTCAACCTGGCGACGACGCCATCAGCAGCGCGCGCGACGTGTCCATTGGTTCCAGAGAACACAGGGATATAAACGAAAAAACCCGGCTGTAGGACGAGAGGCTGTTATGAACCGACGGCCAGTAAAGAGAGTTTCTTGAGCATGAGGCAAACGAAGGCTGCGAGGTGCGACCCAGCCAGTGTGCTGGCGTCGCGCCCATCATCCCTGACCAGGCGGCGAAACCGGGTGGATCAGGCGAAGGATCGTTCAACCACCCACCGCCGCAGGAGCAGGACAAAGCCTTTTTTGGCTTCTGGCAGCTTGACGACAACCAGTTCGATGTTGTCGGCGGCAGCTGCCTCGGCCGCGTTCGGGCCATCGTAACCTTGATCGGCGAAGGCGACCTCGACGTTGTTGTCGGTCACCGCCTGTACTGTCCGGGTTAGAGGGCCGACTTCCACCCGTTCATCGACATTCGCTGCAGTGACGCGCAAGGCGCGTAGATTGCCCAAAGTATCAACCGCCATATGCAGCTTCGAGCCTTTCGCGCGCTTGGCGCCATCATAGCCCGCGCGCTCGCCACCCTCCGGCGAGGAGCGCAGGGTGCACGCGTCGACGCTAATCGCACGCGGCTCGGCCGAACCGCCCAGCGCGCTGCACAGAACCGCCCGCAGATCGTCCAGCAGCGCCTCGATACAGTCCGCCGCCAACCAACGCTGCGCTTGCTGGTAAACCGCCGCCCACGGTGGCAGATCATGCGGCATCGCGCGCCACTGCGCGCCAGTCGTGATGATATAGCGCAGGCCATTGAACACTTCTCGCAGCAGTAGCCCCGCTGACCGGCGTCTTCCGGCAGCAAAGTCAGATAGGGCGCAACCAGCGCCCATTCCTCGTCACACACATCAGATGGATAAGGTTTGTGAGCAATTTCCATTGTCTGTAACATGGAGATTACTCAACCAGAGATCCGTGACAGCTTCTAGCGACCAGGAATAAGCGAGCAATCCGGGCCATCAAACAAGCGATGTTGCTATCGAGGCTTTTTAACAGAATGCCGCGCAATGCTGTGCGAAGCTAGTCGATCCTGTAGAACCTGTCACAGGTACTTAACATGTCCATTACGATCCCAATAATCTAACAATCACGTGATCACTCCCCGGTTATTTATGGTTACCGGAAAGTGATCGGGCCGCATTTCAGGAAGTCCGTACCGGGCACTAGACGGAGGGAGGAGCGCGTCGCCGCATGTTTTGGCTGAAGATCATCCTGACTGCATACCTATTACTCACCGCTGGCGCCAATGCTTTCTTAATCTGCTGCCAACGGGCATAGCCCAGCCATATCTCAAGACGTTGTGGCCACGTTGAAGGTAGCAGTGCCGTTCGACAGCAGCGTGGTGACGCCGGTGCCGTAGACGTGCCCGTTGACGGTTAGGCCGTTGACATAAAGGTTGCGATCGGTGGTGGGGCTTCCACCATAGACATCATTGGTGAACGTAACGCCGATCGTATGCGACCCAGCGCCCAAATTTCCGGCAAAGGTGAAATCCTGCCAAGCCCCGGCGCTGTGCAGCGCCGCAACCTGCTGCTGGGTGGAAACCTGCTTGCCATCAATCGATAGGTAAAACGTTGCGTTGCCCTGCCAAGCGTCCTCGGCCAGGTGCAGAGCCAATCTATCGGCCGGGCCGCGCGCGACAGCCGTCGTGCCGCCAACTGTGAAATTGTCAGTCCCGTTAGACAGCATCGTGGCTGTCGTGTGGCTGTAGCTAACACCATCGTAAGCGATGTCGTTGACATAGAGATTGCGGTCGGAGGATGGCGTCCCGCCATAGGCATCGTTAACAAACTGAATCTGCACTGTATTCACCCCCGATCCCCAGTTGCCCTTTAGCACGAACACCGAAGACTCACCGGAGGGATGGAGCGCCGTCGCAGTTCCGGCGCCGACTTGTTTTCCATCCACGCTCACGATGAACTGCGCATCGCCGTTCCAAGCATCTTCGGACGTATACAGCGTCAGAGTGTCAGGAGTTCCGGTTACCACGGGCGGTATGGATTGCGGCTCCACCTCCACGATCAGCGGATGGTCCGTTATTGACAGGCTCACGCTACTTACGTTGGACAGTGTTTGCTGAGGCGATGCGCTCAGCAAGGGATCGAAGACCTTGACGGTCTGATACACACCGCCCAGCGAGACGTTGACGGTGGTTGGCGAAGCCGCGACTTCGGTTCCCGTGGACTGGTTCCAAATCTCCGGCTCATTCCAGACGACGATATCGGTGGCGCCGCTGCTCTTTTGCACGGCAAAACTGTTGCCGGTAGCCGGCAGGTTTGTTACTGCGTCGTTGAACCCCATGGGGAGGAAGGTCGCTGCCGAACTACCGGTGTCGGCCAGAATCGCAGTCAGATTGTGGATTGCCGTTGCGGCTGGTTTCGGCTGGTTGCTCGTGCCGAACAGTCCGGTCCCGTCGTCCCCCTGCGTCGAGCCGGGTTGATAGGCGTCCATAAGATTATAGAGATAAGTGCGCGCAATCCCGCTCGCAGCGTCGTCCATCAGGAGATCAAGTGTGTATTTGGCCTGTACGTCAGCGTTGACAGCGCCGCCGGTGCCCCCGTTCGTGCTGTATCCAGTTTCGGTATAGACAGCCGGGCCGGTCGGTGGTGTCTCGTTCCCCAGAGCCGTTGTGCGATTGACCCACAAGTAAGGGGCCTGCCCGTAATTTGGATAAGGGTGCTGGGTATCAAAATCGGCAAGCCCCGGGGTTGTCTGCGGATTTGGTCCTACGCCGTCGCCGGCGTTATAGCCGGTGAAGTAATCAACGGCGACGCCCTTAAGAGCAGCATTCGAATGTACCGCGGCATAAATGTCCTGCTGCAGATCGATGGCGCCCTGTAGTCCGCCGACACCGTTGTAGGTCATCGGAAAATTGTTGATCTCGTTGGCACCTTCGATCGCGACAACACTGCCCGGAACGTCCGTGTTCAAAGTTGCCGCAAGCGCCAGCTGCGATTGCAGGTTGGCTGTGGTTATTGCACCGCCGCCGAACATGACGACGGTGAATTTAACGCCCTCCTGCGCGAGCGTCACACTGCTTGAGAAAGGCGCCGACCCATTCACACCAGTACTAATGCCGTCCCGTACCGAGCTAATCCCGAGATAATTCAAGTCCGCTTCAATATTCGCTATGCTGGCATAGCCGCCATCCGTGTAGGCGATGTGCGTATCCACGCCGAGGGTACCAAGAAAATCCACAGCACGCATGGGGATTGTTGTCATTAACACTCTCCGAAGATAATTAAGCATTTTATACATGATAATCGTCAATGTCAGTATTAGTCTGGTATCAAAATAATTCGTATTATTAATGCCTGGAGCGATGCACCGCAGGTCATCTATTGCGCGTTCGTCTCACCGAGCCTGCGTTTAGTCTCAACTATCGTGCGTCGGGGCCAGCTTCGGTCTCAAACAATGTGTGTTGGAAGCTGGGCCTTTATTGCGCGTCAGAACGTTTTATATCGATATACAACTGAATGATGCCCATCTTGGCGGTGTATGCTCCGGCGGTAAGCGAGGCCGTGGCGCCGCCGGCCCGTTTGTCGCCGCGGTTGAAGCCATGCCGGAGGATAAACCGGGACGCCTGGAACTGTGTCGGGTAACCAGCTTCTGCAATCGCGCGCTTTCGACCTTTGCCAAACGCGGCCTTGATCCGGCTTACGCGGTGGTGAGCGATGCTCTAGCTGTCGTTGCCAAGGAGGTTGTCCCATCCGGTCGCTGATTTTGCTAGCGTTGCGGTGATCGGCATCAAGCCCAAGCCGCCTTCGGCGGTCGCGTCGCGAGGCTTGACCCCGGCCGCCGCAACGAAGCGAGGCTCGGGATCGGATGTGGCGGTAACTGTGGTCATCATCTCGATCTGCGCACGCGGGGTCGCGAGCCAGGCCAGAGGCGACTTGCCGCCCAGTGCCGCGTGCGGCCGAATGCTGTTATACTCGGTGATCCAGGGCAGCATCGCCGCCGCCCGGGCGAGCGAGGTGCGGAACGGCTGCGCATAGGCCCATTCGCGAAGGCTGGTCTGAATGAAACGCTCGGCCTTGCCGTTGGTGCGCGGCGTGTAGGGCCGCGTGCGCTTGTGCTTGATGCCGCGCGCGGTGAGCAGATCGCGGAAGGCGAAGCTTCTGTAAGCCGAACCGTTGTCGCTCATGATGCGCTCGACCGTCACCCGGTGACCGGCAAACCAGTCGACAGCGCGGGCGGTAAAGCCGATGGCGCTTTCCTTGCGCTCGTCGGGAAGCAGTTCCGTATAGGCCAGTCGCGAGGCGTCATCGACCGCGACATGCACGTATTCCCAGCCGGTGCCGCGCTTGTTGCTCTGACCGGTTCGATCGCCGGTGATGCGATGGCCGATGCCGTCGATGCGGCCCAGCTTCTTGATGTCGATGTGGATCAGTTCGCCGGGCTTTTCCCGTTCATAGCGGATGATCTTTGGCCGTGGATCAAGCGCCGACACGCGGCCCAACCCGCGGCGGCGCAGCGCCACACCGACGGTCGAGACGGGGCGATGCAGGCGACGCGCTATGGCGGGCCCAGACAGGCGTTGGCGACGCAGTTGTTCGACCTCGTTTTCGATCGCGTCGGCCAGCCGATTGGGGCTGTGGTGCGGCCTTGATGGGCGATCGACCAAGCCAGCAGCGCCCTCGGCGGCATACCGCTCACGCCACTTGCGCACCGTCTTCGCTGTCACGCCCTGGGCTGTCGCCACCGAGGCGACCGGCCAGCCCTGGGCCAGTCGTTCGACGATGAGCATTCGACTGAGTTGCGTGGTTCGGGCATTCTTATGGATGTCCATCCGGGGCTCCAGGAGTGCGGTTGTTGGCGTGGTAACCACAGCTTCAACCTTCGGTCCCGGAGGGACAACCTCCATAGCAGCTACATCTAGTATCTCGTCACAGTGGTTTTGACGGTTTGAGCGTGGCCAGGATTTAGCTCGGGCAACGCGGATCGGTCGAGCAGGACAACAATACTTCGAGGCACGCCGGGCTGGCGTGAGATCAGCCCCGCCGTCTCGAGGTTGAGCGCCATCTGATGCACAGACGGTGGTGTCGCCCGGAAGAACCGCATCATGTCAGCCTCCGCCGGGGGGCGCCCGTTCACCAACGTATAGGCGTGGATAAATGCCAGATGTTGGCCCTGCCTAGGGGTGACATCTGGTCGCGAATCAGCGGCGCGATTCATCGTTGTCCTCGACAGCGGGCATCAGCAATAAACATACGGTACCGGGTCGAGTTGAACGAGACGGAACACGCCGAACTGACGGCGCTGCTCAACGGTGGTAAACATGCGGCACGCAAAATCAAACGCGCCCAAATCTTGCTGGCCGCCGACACCGGCGTCGGCGACGACGTGATCGCCAGCAGCCTCTCGGTCAGCGGATCGACGGTCTACCGAACTAAACGGCGGTTTGTGGAAGGCAGCCTCGAACTGGCTCTGAGCGAGGAGCCCCGTCCAGGGGCAAGTCGCAAACTGTCCGGCAGGGAGACGGCGTTGCTGGTGGCAACCGCCTGCTCCAACCCGCCTGAGGGACGCAAGCGATGGACGCTGGATCTGCTGGCCGGTGCGATGGTCCGACTGACCGAGCATGAGGACCTGTCACGCGAGACGGTGCGCCGACGTCTCGCCGAGGAGGATCTGAAGCCGTGGCGGCGGGATATGTGGTGCATTCCGCAGGTCGATGGCACCTACGTCGCACGAATGGAGGACGTGCTTGATCGCTATGCCGAAGAGGCTGATCCGAAGCGCCCGGTGGTTTGCTTTGATGAGCGCCCGACGCAGTTGATCGGCGAGGTGCGCGAACCGATCCCCGCTGAGCCGGTCAGCCGGAGCGTTACGATTATGAATACCGTCGTAACTGGTACTGCCAATCTGGTCGTGTTTCTTGATGCGCACCGATCCTGGCGCCACGTGAAGGTGACAGATCAGCGAACCGCGCAGGATTTCGCTGTCTGCATGCGCGATCCCGCCGATATCCATTATCCGGATGCGGACCAGATCCGCGTCGTAATGGACAATCTTTCCACCCACATTGCGGGGGCTTTGTACAAACCTTCCAGCACCCGAAGCACACCGGATTCTCCAGCGTCTGGAGTTTCACGACACACCCAAACACGCCAGTTGGTTGAACATGGTGGCGATCGAGATCGGCGTGCTGCGCAGCCAGTGCCTCGATCGCCGTATTGGTGATCGCGAAGTCCTCAACACCGAAGTGGCAGCGTGGCAGCGTGGCAGCACGAGCGAAACGCATCGGCCATGCAAATCAAATGGAAGTTCACCACCGAACGGGCGCGCAGCAAGCTGGCTAGGACCTACCCGGATACCGCCAAAGAGTCGAAATCACTGTGACGAGGTCCTCGGGCCTGTTGAGATTTGGGATAGCCCTTGACGTCAGCGGCGTGAAAGCAAAGCTGCGGGGTGACGGATGGCTTTTGCCTCACCGACGCACAATGGACGATGGACGAAAATGCATCCGTTCTGCCTGGCAAAGCCGTCTGATCCCGGGCGGACAGGCGGGGATGCCCGCTTGTTTAAGGAAGCCGTGCTGTGGATTGCGCGCACGGGCAGTCCGTGGCGCGATTTGCCGCCATTATTTGGCAAGTGGAATACGGTGTTCAAACGCGTTCGCGACTGGGTGAAGGCGGGTGTGTGCCAGCGCATGTTTGCTGCGGGGTCGGATGAACCGGACATGCAATATGCCATGGTTGATGCGACGATTGTCCGGGTTCACCGCCACGGGCAAGGCGCAAAAGGGGGACGCGAAGCCAGGCTATCGGATCTGTGAGGTTGAGCCCGATATATTGTGCGCCGCAATGCGCCCCTATATTCCGCAAGGTCGGGGGTTGATTCGTAGGAAGTTTCGGCATTATTTTATATATTATTGATTTATATAAATAATTTACGATAAACGGCAGAAACTCCTCCGCCAAGAATAGCACGCCAATGAGCCCGCCCCTTCGCGAGCGACACGATGAACGAACCCGCGATAACGCCTGACCAAATGCCAGCGATCCATGCGAATTCAAGACAAGCCTGATCAGCCGGCTGGCTTCTTCCAACATAACGACCACGGCCACCGCTTCCGACCCAATGGATGGAACCACCTCCATCAAGTTCACGTCCACCGGCAACCTTCGTGGCACAACCTGTATCTTTCCCTTTCCATGACCTGGAGGTGCGCAATCTCATGCAGGCGAAACCGACGACAAATTGAATCTTTACCGGAACGGACGCCGGACCTCAGACAGGCTGGAGGCGGCGGATCAGCGGGTATTGCCCCCGGTCCGGAATCGCAACAAAGCCCCATTCAAGATTTCGTGTGATATCCCCGCCTGTTCTGCCGAAATCATGGCGCATCATCGACTTGCGTCGCATGATCCTGATTGACCCGGCCTATCACTCTTGACGGCAGCCGGGTGCTGCTACACCGTCCCCCCAAATGCTACCGCGCGATAATTAACGATCAAACGATGTGGTGTGCTTGAAACTCTTGGCTAAAGCGTCTTTGCGCCGGACAGGAACATGGCGATTTCTGCATCGACGGCCGAAGCCGCTCAGGAGGGACGACTGCGCTGGGATATGCCGGATCCAGGCAGTTCTGGCGGAAGGGAAACATGTGCCTTCGCGGTGTAGTGCGAAGATGACCGCTGCGGACGGCCACCGATTACTTATGGTCCACAAGCCCTCGGGTTTTTGGCAACCTGGTTGACTGTCTTTCTACTGAGCGCGCAGAATATCTCTGTCGAGGGCTGCAACAAAAGTATTGGTTCGTAGGCGGACCATTCTTTGGGAAAGGGAGAAGCAAGAATGGCATACCAAGATGATATCGCTTTAATGGCCCATCTGATGCGGCGCGCGGGCTTTGGCGCATCTCGTGACGAGCTCGAAGCACGCGTTGGCAAGGGTTACGAAGCGACGGTCGAGGAACTGCTGCACCCCGAAAGCCAGCCACCGGTCGATCCCTATGCGCTGCTGCGCTATCAGCCGGCAGCGCTTGCTGCCAGGCGGTCAGCCGCCGATGGGCAATGTCAACTACATGTACTACCTGGTGAGCACCAAGCGCCCGCTCGAGGAAAAGATGGCGCTGTTCTGGCACCAGGTGTTCGCGACTGGCAATTCCAAGGTCGACAACTACGACCAGTTGCTGGAGCAGATCGAGATGTTCCGCCACAACGGCATGGGCAACTATCGCGATCTGCTGCTGAAGATGGCGAGGAACCCGACGATGATCTTCTGGCTGGACAACAACCAGAACCACGGGACCGCGGTCAACGAGAACTGGGGCCGCGAACTGCTGGAACTGTTCAGCCTCGGCGCCGGCAACTACACCGAAACCGACGTCCGCGAGGCCTCGCGCGCCTTCACCGGCTGGACCTTCGAAACCAAAATCCCGCGCCTGCCCTATGGCCGCTTCCCCTGGAAGTTCGAATATCGCCCGGAAGATCATGACGACGGCATCAAGGAATTCCTCGGCCATCGCGGCCACCTGAACGGCGAGGACATCATCGATATCATCGTCCAGCAGCCGGCCTGCGCACGCTTCATCTGCCGGCATCTGTACAACTTCTTCGTCGCCGACGAACCGCAGGTACCGGCCTGGTCGCTCGAACCACCACGTGATCCGGCGGCGATCGAGGCGATGGCGACCACGTTCCGTGAATCGAACTTCGAAATCCGCCCCGTGCTGCGCATGCTGTTCAACTCGGAGTTCTTCAAAAAGGCCCGCTACAAGCACCTCAAGTCCCCGGCCGAGGTCGTGGTCGGCACGCTGCGGCTGGTCGGCGGGCACGAGGTGCCGATGCCGGGCTACGGCGAACTGTCGATGCAGCCATCCTACATGGGCCAGGACCTGCTCAATCCGCCGTCCGTCGAGGGCTGGCACACCGGATCCGAATGGATCAACAGCGGCTCACTGATGGCGCGTATCAACTTCGTCGCTGAACAACTGGGCAACCAGTCGCTGCCGGGCGTGCGCGCGATCATCAACCGCCTGAAGGAAAAGGGCACCCTGACCCCCGAACAACTGGTCAGTTCGTGCCTCGATCTTCTCGGTCCGGTCGAGGTCAATTCGGACACCAAGAAGGAACTGGTCGATCAGGCCAAACAGTGGGGCCAACTGGCCTGGGACAGCGATCCGAACGCCCAGGTCGCAGCCAAGCGCGCCACCGAAATGATGCAGCTGATCGTGGCCACCAGAGAATATCAGTTCGCCTAAGCAACAGTTTTTTTGTCAGGAGGGACCTATAATGGCGGCAACGCAGAAAGACCCCGTAATCGTCGTGCTACAGCTCACGGGGGGGAACGACTACCTCAACACTGTCATCCCGTACAACAACCCGCTCTATCAGGATAACCGCAAGGCCGTCGGCATTCCCGAAAGCCAGATCCTCGCCTTCGACAACCAGTATGGCTTCCCGCAGTATCTCGCCCCGCTGAAGAAGGTCTGGGACGAAGGCAAGCTGGCGATCATGCACGGCGTCGGCTACCTCAATTCGCCGCGCTCGCACTTCCGCTCCATGGACATCTGGCACACCTGCGAAGCCGACAAAGTCGGCACCGAAGGTTGGCTCGGGCGCGTCGTGCGCGACCTCGACCCGAAGAAGGAAAACGTTGTCACAGCCGTCAGCTTTGGCCCGTGCCTGTTCCGCGCCCTCGCGGTTCCGGGCGTGCCGGTGGCGTGCGTCGCGGGATCGCTGGAACGCTATGGCTTCCTGCCCAACATCCAGGAGCCGACGCAGCGCCAGCAGGTGCTGGACCGGTTCTCCCGGATGTACCAGCCGATCGAGGGCAGCGGCGTCATGGAATACCTCGGCACCACCGGCCTGGATTCGCTGAAAGGCGCCGACATCCTGAAAGTGGCGCCGTCGCTCTACAAGTCCGACGTGAAGTATCCAAACACGTCGATCGCCAGCAAGCTGCGCGGCATCGCCCAGGTGCATCTCGCCGGCCTCGGGTCCCGCGTGTTCTACTGCGACCATGGCAGCTTCGACAGCCATGCCGGGCAGAATCCGCTGCACGCCGCGCTGTGGAAGGACGTGTCGGAAGGCCTGGACGCGTTCATGACCGACCTTCGCCAGCATGACGCATCCGATAACGTCATCATCCTGATGTTCTCGGAATTCGGCCGCCGCGTCCGCGACAACGGATCAGGCACCGACCACGGCGCCGCCGGCGCGACCTTCGTGCTTGGCGACGCGGTCAAGGGCGGCCACTACGGCGAATATCCGTCGCTCGCGGCCGAACACCTGGTGCAGGGCGACCTCAACCCCAGCATGGACTTCCGGGGCATCTACTCGACGATACTGGACAAGTGGATGAAGATGGATCCGGTGCCGATCGTCAACGGCCATTACGAACAGCCGGCTTTCCTGAGCTGAACAGTGCAACGAACCTCGTTCCCCACGCCAGGGGAACGAGGCATTTTCGCTAACGAATACGACGGGAGGGAGCCATGCCGCTTACGACGGTAGCAAACGGACGAACCTACGATTGGAGCCACGCCATGGGGCGTGCCGCCGCGACCGGCACGGGATTTAACTATCCGCAGACGATGTGCCTGGGCAACGACGGCGATATCTTCGTCGCCAACCGCGGGAACGAGAACAACTTCGGCCAGCGCGTCAACCGCGTGAAACTGGGCGCCCCCGGCGAGGAAGAACTGCTCGCCGAATTCTTCACCTGGGGTGAAGGTGACGGAAAATCCCATTGGCCGTTCGGCGTCGCCGTGGACAGCAAGAGCAACGTGTACGTTTCGGATGAGTGGGACAACACCATCTCGGTCTTCCATGGCAACGGCACCTTCATGCGCAAATGGGGCAAGACCGGCAGCGGCGACGGCGAGTTGTTCCGTCCGGCCGGCCTGGCTTGCGACAAGAACGACAATCTCATTGTCGTGGACAGCGGCAACAACCGCCTGCAGGTGTTTACCGGTGAAGGAAAATTCCTCACCAAATACGGCCACGCCGGCAGCGGCGACGGCGAGTTCAACCAGCCCTGGGGCATCACCCTCGACAGCGCCGGCAACATGTATGTGGCCGACTGGAAAAACCATCGTGTCCAGAAGCTGTCGCCTGAGGGCGAGTTCCTGATGAAGATCGGTGAATACGGCACCGTTCCGGTGGCGCCCGATGCCTTCGCCGTCACTTACCTCGGGCCGCACATCTCCGCCACGCCGCCGACCGAATACCCGAAGGCCGGTCTGCTCAATCACCCGACGGACGTCGCGGTGGACAGCGATGGCGACATCTACATCGCCGATTGGGGCAATCATCGGATCAGCATCTTCGATTCCCAGGGACGGCCGCTGACCAACCTGATGGGCGACGCCCAGGTGATGTCCAAATGGGGGCAGCAGAGCATCGACGCCAACCCCGACATGATGAAGGCGCTGCGGCGTGTCCGGAATCTGGAACCGCAATGGCGCTTCTGCTTCCCGACAGCGGTGGAGTTCAACCCGAAAACAGACGAGATCATCGTCGCCGACAGCCAGCGCAACCGCCTGCAGATTTACCGCAAAGTCCGCAACTACGTGGACTTCCAGGCTAATCTGTAACGATTGACGTGAGCGTCCGAGGCCCCGTCAGCCTCGGACGCGAACCGCTGCCAAAAATCCTGACTACATCAACGTCTCAAGCATCCGCCGGAAGCGACAGACATGCGACCGGCCCGCCTTCGCGAGGTTTGCGAACAAGCTCACCACCGGCTTCAGATCCGCCGTCCGCGCCATGCCCGGATAGGGGTCGTTGCATTCGCGCCGTTCAGTAATGCCAGCGCTTCGAAGCTCACCAGGGCTTCGAACGTCACCAGCGTTTCGAACGTCACCAGGGCTTAGAACGTCACTGGCCCCCGCACGATCGGCATTCTCCGGCCCCGGCGGCCGCTCGGCATGGCCGCCTTTGCGTTCGGCGATTTCCCGAAACAAGGCCGCCGCGTGGTGCTTACCCTCTGCCTCAGCCTGCGCCGCATACGCCAGAAAGCGCCGGCTGGCCAAAGTCTCGGTGGCGGGAGCATCCTGCGGGTTCGCTGCGGTCCTGCTGGCCTTGATCGGTGCCAATGGCGGCCTCCCTCCCGCACTGCATGAGCGGAATTGCCGACGGGACCGGCGGCGCGGGAGATCGAGCGAGGCACCGCTGTTCCCTGAAGATGCAGTATAGTCCGAATGCCAAAGCGGCGCCCGTCGCTGGCGCCACGAACCCGCAACGAAACCCGTCACGTCTAGGCGATTGCGTCCTCGTTTGCCCCGGGGATTGCCTCCACCCACCCTGCTATGGTGCTGTCCGTCCAGCCACGGACGGTTCCGCCGGCGCACAAGGATCGCTGACTATGACCAAACCCCTCGAAGGCCTGCTCGTGGTGTCGCTGGAGCAAGCCGTCGCCGCCCCCTATTGCGCCACCAAACTGGCCGATGCCGGCGCGCGGGTGATCAAGATCGAACGCCCCGAAGGCGATTTCGCCCGCGGCTACGACACTGCCGTGCAAGGCCTGTCGAGCTATTTCGTCTGGCTCAACCGCGGCAAGGAAAGCCTGGTCGCCGACATCAAGAACCCCGAGGACGCCGCGCTGCTGCACCGCCTGCTCGCGAAAGCCGATGTGTTCATCCAGAACCTCGCACCCGGCGCCGCCGCACGGTCCGGCTTCGGCTCCGACACCCTGCGTGACCAGTACCCACGCCTGATCACCGTGGATATTTCCGGCTACGGCGAAACCGGCGAATACGCCACCATGAAGGCCTACGACCTGCTCGTGCAGGCAGAAACCGGACTGGCCATGGTCACCGGTCATCCCGCCGGTCCGGGTCGCGTCGGCGTCTCGATCGCCGATGTTAGTTGCGGCATGAATGCCTACACCGGCGTGCTGGAGGCGCTGATCGAGCGATCCTTCACCGGACGCGGCAAGGGGCTGAAGGTCAGCCTGTTTGACGCCGTCGCCGACCTGATGAACGTGCCGCTGCTGTATTTCGAGGGCACCGGCAAATCGCCGCAGCGCCTAGGCCTGGCGCACCCGTCGATCTGCCCGTACGGCGCGTTCGCCACCAAGGATGGCGCAATGGTGCTGATCGCGATCCAGAATGAACGCGAATGGGCGACGTTCTGTGCCGCGTTCCTCGATGCACCCGACCTGCCGCAGCAGCCCGGCTTCGAAACCAACACCATCCGCGTCGCCAACCGAGCGATGGTGGACGAGCGGGTCGGCCAGACCTTCGCCACGCTGACCCGCAATCAGGCAGCGGCGAAGCTGCGCGCGTCCAACACCGCCTACGGCTTCGTCAACGACCTCGACGCCCTGAGCCACCACCCGGCGCTGCGGCGCGCATCGGTGGCCTTGCCGAACGGCGGCGTGGCGCAGATCGTCGCCCCCGCCGTCGTCCAGGTCGGCGAGACCGTAGCCCTAGGTTCCGTGCCCGCGATCGGCCAGAACAGCGCGGCGATCAGGGCCGAATTTGCTGGGCCTGAATCTGGCTGATCAGCGCCTGCGCGGTGCGCTCGGCGTCCGACAGGCTGTTGTAGCCGTGGAAGCTGATGCGCACCCGCCCCTGCCCGTTCCAGGCATAGATCCCTTGCGCATACAACGCCTCCACGATCGCCGGCGCCTGCGGTGAGGCGATGCAGACGCTCGCCCCGTGCCTGGCCGGATCGGACGGCGTCATGGCGGTGATCTGGTGCGCCGCCAGCCGGTCCAGCAGCGCCACGGTCAGCGTCTGCACGTGCCGCTGCACATCATCCATGTCGAACCGCGACAGATAGGCCAGCGCGATGTTCAGCACGTAGATCGGGCAGTGCGCCGGGTTGCCGCGGGTAAACCGCATCGCGTCGGGCTTCAGCGCCGGCAGCGTGTCATAGCCGCGCGACCCCGGCGCCAGGGAGTGCCAGCCCGCCGAGGCCGGCGTCCATCCCGGCTGCCGCGTCCGGTTCCAGTAGGCCACCGCCACGCCGGTAATCCCGAGCATCCATTTGTAGCAGGCGGAGAAGGCGAAATCGGCGACCGAGGCGTCGATCGGCAGGTACCCGGACGCCTGGGTGAAGTCCACCAACAGCAGCGCCCCGACCTCGTCGGCCAGCGCACGCAGCGCCCGCAGGTCGGTCCGCTCCCCGGTCAGGTAGGACACATAGCTGGCGGCAATGATCCGCGTGCTGGCATCGACGCAGCCACGCAACCGGTCCGGGTCGGTGCCGCGCGCCTGGTGCAGCTGGACAACGGGATTACGGCGCATGGCGACCGGCGCAACGACGGATGGATATTCGTGGGCATCGATGCAAATCGAGTCGCCCTCGCGCCAGTCGATGCTTTCCGCGACCATCGACACGCCCTCGGCCACGTTGCTGACGAAGCCGATGTCCGCCGGTTCGACGCCCCACAACCGAGCGATGCCGGTGCGCGCATCCTCGATTTCCCGTTCCTGCTCGGTGCGCCCGGGCAATCCGCGGCTCTTGTCCGCCACATAGCGCAGCAAGGCCTCGTCGTGCGCCCGCAAGGCGGCGGTTTCGCCACCGGCACAGACATGGGTCACGCCGTTGGCAAGCCGGAAGTCGGCCGGATCAAAAATTGGGTCCATAACGTCCTCGGTTGTGGCGCCGTATCCGCGCTGGCGGCGCCAGGTTTCACGGAGACTACGGCCGAACCGCCACCTGGCAAGGACGCGAGTGGCGCTGATTTCGCACATATACGCGCCGGGCGTTGAGCGTCGGGCTCGGATCACCCGTCCGTTCACCTGTCGGCTACCGACCCGGGTGGCGGGTCAGAAGATCGCCAACGTCAGCTTCGGGATTCAACCACTGCCGAACTTCACGACCTTGCAGGGGCAAATCTTATATTCGTTAATGTGTTGACCAGGATCAATGCCCCACGACCGGCTTGTCAGGCCTTTATCGCAAAGACGTCCCGGCGGTGTACCGGTGTCGCTATCCCTGCCGCCGATGCGGTCAAAATGACGGTGCGGGTGCGCAATTCACGAAACAACGGAGCAAACCATGCGCATCGTTTCCAAGGCCCTGCCGGTTGTGGCATCGCTGGGGCTCGCGGCCTGTGTCGCGCAGCCGCCCGAGGGGCCTCAGGTCGTGGCCATGCCAGGGCCGGGTAAAACCTTTGACCAGTTTCAAAGCGACAATATGCGCTGCCAGCAGGCCGGTGCCAATGCAGCGGGTCCGCTGACCCCAGCCCAGGCCGCAACCCGAAGCGGTGTCGGCAGCGCGGCGGCGGGCACAGCGCTCGGCGCGTCCACCGGCGCGTTGGTGGGCTCGACCGCGGGGGCAGTAGGCGTTGGGGCGGCGATTGGGGCGGGCGCGGGTCTGCTGGCCGGTTCGGTCGTCGGCGCCGGCGCTGCGCAGCAGTCCGCGGCGACGCTTCAGCACGCCTACGACGTTGCCTATGCCCAGTGCATGACCGCGGCCGGGGAACGTGTGCCCGACCTTTCCACAATGCCCACCGGCTATCCGGCAGATGCCTACCCAGCCTACGGCTATGCCCCACCGGCCTATGGCTACGTCTATCCGCCACCGTATTATTACTATTTCGGTCCGCCAGTGTTCATCGGCGGTGGGTGGGGCTGGGGCTGGCATGGCTGGCACCATCGGCGGTGATCTCTAAGGTTTCCCCCGGCCAGGCGGCTTCCCGGGATCGCCGCCGGGAGCGCAAACGACATGTTGATTGGCCATAGCCTGGAAGGCCATGGCTCGCCGGAGCCTGGAAGGCCATGGCTCGCCGGCTGCGACGCGCCCCGGACGAGAAATATGTCGACTGCGAGACCAATATTCGTGCGCGTCGCGCTCAGTCGACTGATGCCAGCAAGTAGCCAGGGCGGCGTTTTGTCATCCGCGCTGGTCACGTGCCGCGCAAATGAACGGTCGGCGGAAGTCGCCGTCCAGCCTGCAACCGCGGGGCACATCGACCATGGCCGCACCGAAACGGATAGTCACTGCCCCTTGCGGATAACACTCAGCACGAATGCAACATCCTCGATCTCCTCGAACGCCAATGATGGCACCTGGTACGTGCTGTCAGGCCCCGAGTTGACGATCGCACGATCGAAAGTGAGTGTCCCTCGTCCGGCCCGGCCGTGCGTGAGCGCAATCTCCGCCAGACCTGACAAATTGATCGTGTGGACAGTCCGCTCCATCAGGCCGCGAATGATAATCACCCGCCGATTGGTCACAGCATAGACAGTGCGCATACGGGCGAGGGCATCGACGACGAACCGGCCCAGCAGAAGATAGACGCCAACCATCGCAAAGAGACCGCCAAAGAGAAATTGGCTCAGGGTTTTGCCAGCCTCCCAGCCATCCGCCAAATCGTACCCTACCATCCCGCACCAGACGAACGAGAACGGAATCGAGACTCTGTCACTGGGGCGGAACATCAGCCCCTGACCGGGCCGACCTTCCCACACCACCCGCTCCCCAGGCTCAAACGTCCTGCGCAACTCATCGTTCATTGGCGCCCAGACTCCCGCATTGCCGCCACGGCTAATCGGCTCGTCAG
Source organism: uncultured Alphaproteobacteria bacterium (assembly GCA_963790515.1). Classification (GTDB taxonomy): domain Bacteria; phylum Pseudomonadota; class Alphaproteobacteria; order Acetobacterales; family Acetobacteraceae; genus Rhodopila. The sequence goes on from CAWBPF010000048.1 coordinate 17,761, forward strand.
CGTCACGATGACCATTGCAGTATATTCAAGCCGTCTCAAGCGAGCTCGCCGTAAAGTGTAAGATTCCGCAACAACCTAAGTCGCTTGTGAAGTATGCTGCGGTATACCGGCATAACCGCTTTACAAGCGTCGGGGACACATGGACGCAACTGTCAGCCTCAGAATTGCTCATCCGGCAGACGCCACCGCAATTCAGCATCTCACTCGTTCGGCCTATGCCAAATGGATCGACGTGACCGGCCGTGAGCCTCTGCCAATGAAAGTCGACTACGCGGATGCGATCACGAGACATCGCTTTGATCTACTTTATGCCGGTGACGAACTGATCGGCCTGATTGAAACGGTGCCCGAAGGCGACTTTCTGCTGATAGAAAACGTTGCGGTGCTGCCGGCTTTTCACGGACGCGGTTTCGGCACCCGGCTGGTGACATTTGCCGAGGATCTGGCGTCGTCTCTTGGACTGGCGGGCACACGCCTTTACACCAACAAGCTTTTCGTTGCGAACCTGCGCCTTTATACCGCGCTTGGTTACCGCGTGGAGCGGGAAGAAACCCTTAACGGCGGCGTCGCCGTCCACATGGTGAAACCTGGCGGCACGCACTGAGCGCGGCCATATCCCGACGGCGCGAGCCGGTCGGATCGGTGCATGCAAACCTCTCGCAGACAGTGCCGCGCAACGGATCAATGGCCCGACCGCGCGAACGGCCCCGGGGGCCGGTCTCAAGTCGCGTAGTTGGGAGCAGTGAAATGGTCATTTGTATCGACACGTACAGGCCGGCAGCGCCCCGCATCTGGTAGCTGTTGAAACTATCGCGTTACAGCAAGCCCATCAGGCGGATTTCCATCACTATGAAATAATAATATACCGCCCGTTTCCGCCACCTCGCCCAGTGTCCGTTTCGCCAAGCGGATCTCGCCTCCCCTATCATTACATAATCGCACTATACCCTGCGCCGCCACAGCCTAATCGTCGTTCGAAATGACCGACCCCGCGGTCGTGCCGCCGTCGATCACGATCGTCTGCCCGGTGACGAAATTCCCCGCCGCCGAGGCCAGAAACACCGCGGCGCCGGCGATCTCGTCCGGCTCGCCGATCCGTTGCAGCGGCGTGTCCCGGGTGCGCTTGCGATACAGCACCGGATCCTCCCACAGCGCCCGGGCGAAATCGGTCCGCACCAGCCCCGGCGCGATCGCATTGGCGCGGATATTCTTCGGCCCCCACTCCACCGCGATATTCCGCGCCAGCTGCATGTCGGCCGCCTTGGAGATCCCATACGACCCCCAACTGCGCCGAACCGCGCAGCCCGCCGATCGAGGAGATGATGATCACCGCCCCGCCGCCGCGCGCGACCATGTGCGGGATCGCCATGTTCGCCAGCCAGAAGTTGCTGCGGACGTTCGAGCCCATCACCCGGTCATACGCCTCGTCCGGCATCCCGGCGGCCGGACCGAGATACGGGTTGACCCCGGCATTCTCCACCAGGATGTCGATGCCGCCGCACTGCGCGACCGTCTGGTCGACCAGCGTTCTGCAGTTCCTCCTTGCGCGCGATATGGCAGGGGATCACCACCGCCTTGCCGCCCTTCGCGCGGATGCCCGCCGCCACCGCCTCGCACGCATCCGGCTTGCGGCTGGAGATCACCACCGTCGCGCCGTGCTCCGCCATGCGCGTGGCGATCGCCAGGCCGATGCCCTTGGTGGAGCCGGTCACGATGGCGACCTTGCCGGTCAGATCGAACAGCGACGACATCCTGCGTTTCCCCCTGTCGCGTTTCCGTCACGCTTGCCGCATGGCTACCGGTGAGTATGCTGGCCCGCATGGGAACGTCAATCAGGCAGGATCAATGCAAAACAGACGCACCGGCGTTTACAGCCGGGAACAGCTCACCCGGCTGCTCCATCCGCAAAGCATCGCCGTGATCGGCGCCTCCACCCGCGCGGGCTCGTTCGGCGAGCAGGTGCTGGCCAACATGGAGCACTACGCCGGCCGCGTCCTACCCGGTGAACGCGCGCTACCAGACGATCGGCGAGCAGACCTGCTATCCCAACGTCCGCGACCTGCCGGAGGTGCCGGACTGCGCCGTGATCACCGCGGCGCGCGAGGCGGTGGAGGAAATCGTGCTGGACTGCGCCAAGGCCGGCGTCGGCGGCGCGATCATCTTCGCCTCCGGCTATTCCGAAACCGCCAAGGAAGACCGCATCGCCCAGCAGGAACGCCTGGCCGCGATCGCGCGGGAAACCGGCCTGCGCATCGTCGGGCCGAACTGCATCGGCGTGGTGAACGCGCTGCTCGACAGCCGCGTCACGTTCATGGACATCACGCCGATCCCGAAGCCCGGAACGCAACGCGGTCGGCATCATCAGCCAGTCCGGCGCGCTGGGCATGGCGCTGGCGCAGGGCGTGGTGCGCGGGCTGTCGGTCAGCCACGTGCTGACCTCGGGCAATTCCTGCGACGTCGACATGGCGGATTTCGTCAACTACCTGGCGACCGACCCGTCCTGCGCCTCGATCGCCTGCGTGTTCGAGGGCATGGCAACGCCCGAACGCCTGCTGCTGGCGGCGGAGAACGCCTGGGCCGTCGACAAGCCGCTGGTCATCTTCAAGATGGCGACCGGCGAGCAGGGTGCCGCGGCGGCGATGTCGCACACCGGCTCGCTGGCCGGGTCGCACGCCTCCTATCGCGCGGTGTTCCAGCGCGCCGGCGCCGATCGTGGTCGACGATTTCGAGGCGCTGATGGAAACCGCGGCGTTCTTCGCCAAGGCGCCGCCGCCGAAGGCCGCGCGGCGCGGCGGTGGTCGCGGCCTCGGGCGGGGCGGCGATCATGGCGGCCGACCGGGCGGAGCAGCACGGCGTGCCGATGCCGCAGCCGATGCCGGACGTCCGAAGCCATCCTGGAATCGCGCATCCCGGAATTCGGCTCCGCCCGCAATCCCTGCGACGTCACCGCGCAGGTGCTCGGCGATCCGGAATCGCTGGGGATCTGCGCCGACGCGCTGCTGGGCGATCCGCAATACGGCGTGCTGGTCTCGCCGCTGACCTACGGCTACGCGCCATCGGCGAAGCGGCCGCAGGTCTACAGCGAACTGGCCGAACAGCACGGCAAGATGGCCTGCGTCGTCTGGCAGACCGAATGGCAGGACGGGCCGGGCGTGGTCGAGGCCAACCAGTGCGACCGGGTGGCGCTGTTCCGCTCGATGAATGCCTGCTTCGCCGCGCTCGCCGCCTGGCACTGGCGTGCCGACAAGCGGGCGGCCGGCGCGCAGATCGTCGCCGCGACGACCGCCGGCAGTGATCGCCCGGACACGCGGCGCTGATCGCGGCAGCCGGCGGCCGGACCCTGACCGAGCGCGAGGCCAAGGACGTGCTGGCGCCACTACGGCGTGCCGGTGGTGGGCGAACGGCTGGCCCAGTCGGCCGACGAGGCGGTCAGCGCCGCCGCGGCGCTCGGCTATCCCGTGGTGCTGAAGGTCGAATCGCCGGATCTGCCGCACAAGACCGAGGCCGGGGTGATCCGCCTGAACCTGCGCGACGCCGACGAGGTGCGCGCCGGCTACGCCGCGGTGATGGCAAACGCCGCCAAGGTCTCGCCGCCGCCGCGCATCAACGGCGTGCTGGTGCAGCCGATGGTGCCGCAGGGGATCGAGATGGTCGTCGGCGCGCGCAACGATCCGCTGTTCGGTCCGCTGATCGTGGTCGGCCTGGGCGGCATCCTGGTGGAGGTGCTGAAGGACACCGCGCTGTCCCCCGCCCCGGTGACGCCGTCCGAGGCCGAGGGCCTGCTGCGGCAGCTGAAGGGCGTGAAGCTGCTGGAAGGCTTCCGCGGCATGCCGGCGGTGGATATCCAGCAGCTGGCGCAGGTGATCAGCGATGTGTCCCGCTTCGCCGCCGATCATCGCGACACGGTCGCGGAACTGGACGTCAATCCGCTGATCTGCGCGGGCGATCGGATCACCGCGGTGGATGCGCTGATCGTGGTTGCCTGATCCGGGCAGCGTCGCGGTCACCCAATCAGCAGACCATCTTTCGACGCGTCAAACGGTCGGGAATGGTCTGCTTGGCCGCCATCGTGAACGCGCGCGTCCGACATGTCGTGCACGCGCGCGCCCCGACCATATGTCCGGACGTCCTGTCCAAGTCATGTTGCCCGGCGCGCCCGAATCTCAGTACCTCCGCATCAGCGCAACGATCCGGCCCTGCACCTTGACCCGGTCCGCCGGAAAAATCCGCGTCTCATGCCGCACGTTGCAAGGTTCCAGCGCGATCGAGTTGCCGCGACGGCGCAGCCGCTTCAGCGTGACCTCGGTGTCGTCGACCAGGGCAACGACGATCTGCCCGTTCTCCGCCGTGTCGCCCTTCAGGATGATCACCGTGTCGCCATCCAGGATGCCGGCCTCGATCATCGAGTCGCCGGCGACCTCCAGCCCGTAATGTTCGCCCGGACCGAGCAGCGCCATCGGCACCTCGATATGGCTGCTGGTGTCGCGCAGCGCCTCGATCGGCAGACCAGCGGCGATGCGGCCATACATCGGCAGCTGGATCGCCCCGACGTCGTTGGCCGCGCGCACCCCTGCCAGGCGCTGGGTGAAGTCGCCCCGGATGACGTTCGGCGAGAAGCCCGCGCACTGCCTCGGCGGCCGCAGCCACGGCAACGGGCGCTTCCTGCGGCAGCATGTTGTCCGGCACACGCAGCACATCCAACGCCCGCGCCCGGTGATGGCGGCGCGCGAGGTAGCCGCGTTCTTCCAGTGCCGAGATCAACCGGTGGATGCCGGACTTGGACTTCAGGTTGAAGCGCATCCTTCATCTCCTCGAAACTAGGCGAAAACCCAGTCTCCTTCAGGTGACGATCGATATAGACCAGCAGTTCATATTGCTTACGAGTCAACATGGCGGACATCCTCAAATGGCTGTCGGAACAAAGCGGCAACCGTCAGAGCTGTTCTATGTTGGTTCCGTTACCGTCGTCAAGCGAAACTGTGGACAAATTTGAATATCCCAGCGTGTAAGCGGATTTTCTTAAACCGTCACCGTCACAAGCCCAGCAAATCGAGGCGAACAATCCCGACTTCGGCGCCCGTCGGACAGTGCCGGAGCGTGCGGTGCGCGCAGGATCAGCGCGTCGGCGTGGGCAAGCCGGCGCAGCATCGCCGAATCCTGCACCGGGAACGGCGTCACCACCACGCGCCCCGCCGCATCCACCGACACCGTCGCGCGCAAATGGTCCGCCCTGTGGTCGTTCTGCTTCAGCCGCTGCGCCAAGCACCGCGGTCGACACCGGCGGCGGCGCGGCCGGCAGCCCCGACAGGCGGGACAGTGCCGGCAGCAGGAACAGAATCGCGCAGACCATCGCTGACACCGGATTTCCTGGCAGCCCCAGCACCGGCGTGGCGCCAAGCTGCCCGAACAGCAGCGGCTTTCCCGGCCGCATCGCGATCTGCCAGAAATCCAGCGTCATGCCCCGGGCCTTCAGCGCCGCGATCACCAGGTCGTGGTCGCCGACCGAAGCCCCGCCGGTGGTGACCAGCATATCCATGCCGCCCACCGCGTCGGCGACCGCACCAATCGCCGCATGCTCGTCACGGGCCACCGGCAGGATCATCGGCTCTCCACCCATGGCCCGCACCAAGGCCGCCAGCGCATGCGAGTTGGAGCTGACGATCCCGCCGCGGCGGGATCGGCTCCCCCGGCATGGCGATCTCATCCCCGGTCGCCAGGATGGCGACCCGCGGCCGGCGATGCACGGACAGCCAGGGGTAGTTGGCCGCGGCCGCCAGTCCGACGTCACGGGCAGTGATCCGGCGCCCGGCCGGGATAACCACATCGCCCGCGGCGAAATCCTGCCCGGCGCGACGAATATGCCGCCCCGCCGCCACCGCCTCGTTCACCGGTCACGAGATCGCCGTCGCGGGTGGCGTCTTCCTGCAGCAGGATCGCGTCAGCGCCCGGCGGCACCACGCTGCCGGTGAACAGTCGCACTGCCTCGCCAGCCCCGATGCGCCCGTCGAACGGATGGCCTGCCGGCGCGGCGCCAATCACCCGCAGCCGGGCGTGCAGCCCGCCGTCAGCCGCCCGCAGCGCATAGCCGTCCATCGCCGACACGTCGGCCGGGGGCTGCGTCAGCCGCGCTGCGACCGGCACCGCGGTGACCCGGTTCCAGGCCTCCGCCAGGGCGACAACCTCGGCTGGCGTCGGGCGCAGTGCGTCCAGAATGCGCCCGCGGGCTTCCTCGACACTGATCATCCGGCGCTCCGCGTTACATGGCGTGAAGGCCCCGGGCCGTCTGACCCGTGGCTTGCAGCGCAATCTGTGCGAACCGCGGCTTCAGCTCAAGTCAGGCGCGTTTGACCCCGGTGAAAAGGATCAGCCCCTTCATCATACCGGTGAGGTCGGCGCGATAGGCAACCGGCTGGTAGTACAGCCCGACCGGCATGCACGGCACATCGACATAGGCCTGCCGCTGCATATCCGCCGCCAGCGCCTTCTGCGTCGCCGGATCGGTCGCATGCAGCCACGCATCGCGGATCGCCTCCAGCTTCGGCGCCGTCGGCCAGCCGAACCAGGCGCCTTTGCCGTTGCCCCGCAGTGCCGCGTTGCCGGCCGGATTGTCCCAGTCCAGCCCGCCCCACATGGAGCCAAAAATGCTCCACCCGCCCTCGGCAACCGGCTGGGTGCGGGTCATCCGCTGCACCACCGTCCCCCAGTCGGTCGAGACATAATCGACGTTCAGCCCGATCTTGCCCAGAACATCGGCGCCGACCTGACAGATCGCGGTGATCCGCGGCACATCGGCGGCCCCCAGGAACACGACCTTTTCACCGTTATAGCCCGCCGCCAGCACTTCCTTGCGCAACGCCGCCAGGTCAGGGTTCGGGCTTAGGATCTCCATCCCCGCGGTGGACGCATATGCCGAACTGGGCGCGAAGAAACCGACATGGTCGTTGATCACGCCGGGATCGGCTTCCCCGGCCACCGCGGTCATGAACTCCCGCTGGTTGATCGCCTTCAGCGCCGCGCGCCGGATCGCGGGATTGTCGAACGGTGGATACAGCTGATTGAACCGCAGCACGCCGATCAGCCCGGTCGTCTCCATCACTTCCACCCGCAGGTTGCGGTCGGCCTTCAGCGACGGCACCAGGTCCATGACCGGCTGCTCGACCCAGTCGACCTCGCCGGCGCGCAACGCAGCCGCCTGAGTGGACGGATCGGGCGTGGTCAGCCACTCCACCCGGTCGAAGTTGGCGATCCGGGGACCCGCGCAGAAACTGGCGACACCCTCGCGCGGCATGTATTTGTCGAATTTCGCGTAGGCGTTCCGTGCCCCCGACACCCGCTCGTCCGCCAGGAACCGGAACGGCCCGCTGCCCACCATTTCGTTGATCAACGTCGTCGGCGGAGTCTTCGCCAGCCGCTCCGGCATGATCGCCGCGACCTGGTTGGTCGGTTTCGCCAGTGCCTGGGGCAGCAACGGGAACGGCCGATTGAGCCGGAACACGATGCGCTTGTCGTCCGGCGCGGACAGCTCGTCCGTCGCCGCCATCAGCGCCTGCCCGAACGCGTCCTTCACACCCCAGCGGCGCAGGCTGGCCACGACATCGCGCGCCAGCACCGGCGTGCCGTCATGGAACAGCAACCCGTCCCGCAACGTCAGCGTCCACATTTTCTGGTCCGAATCGACAGTGTGGCCCGCCAGCATCTGGTATTGCGCCGCACCCGTCGCATCCAGCGCGAACAGCGTGTCGAACACCATCATCACGTGGTTGCGAGTGACGAAGGCGCTGACCAGCGGATCGATCAGCGCCAGATCGGCGTACGGAACAAATTTCAACGTCGTGGCGGAGGCAGCCCGCACAATCGCTGGGCGGGCAATGCCGCCCACCAAGGCAGACGCGGCGGCCCGTCCGACAAACTGGCGTCTCTTCATGCTCATCAACCCCGATCGTGCAATGGGCCGAGGACAATCGGCCGCACCGCGATCAGCAAGAACCGCGCCAGCGAGCGGTTTAAGGAATCATCGGCCGCTCCGGCCGTGCCGGGACAGGCGTCACGGCTCAAGCCGTCCGCTCAGCGCGATGTCCCGTCCGCATCACCGATGCCATGGCGGAAGCGAATGCACCCACGACCCTATCCCGATCGCGGGATTCTGACCGTCTCAACTGCCAGGGCCACGGCCCACATACCAGAAGATCACCACCACCAAGACACCGGCTATCACCACCACGAGCGGTCCGAGACCCATGTCGTGAATCGCGGTCCCGCCCGCAAACATTCGCCACCCCTTTCGCGACGATGACTTGCAACCCGCCGGCATCAACAAAGGCGAAACCGGCCGTCATCTACACTATTCGGGGATTTGCCACAAAAGCCACACCACGCATCACGCCACCCGAGCTTCGCGCCGCCCCATACCTCAAGCTGCCCGATACCTCACACAGCCCCCTGCCTCACGCAGCCCCCACGCTTCACGCCAACGGGATATCTCACGCGGCCCGGATGCGCGCCATAAACCCGTCCACCTGCTCCCGCAGCCGCGCCGCCTGCGTCCCCAGCGATCCGGCCGCTGTCTTCACCGCCGCCGCCGACTGCGTGGTGGCGCCGGTGCCCTCATTGATCGCCTTCACACTGCCCGATGCGTCACGCGTGCGGTCAGCCGCCAACTGCGTGTTGCGCGCGATCTCCTGAACCGCTGTCCCCTGCTCCTCGACACCCGCGGCGATCGACGTCGCAACCTTGTTGACCTCGTTGATCGTCCCGCGGATCCGCCTGATCGCAGCCACCGCCTGCTCGGTCACACTGCGCACCTCGGTGATCTGCGCCGCGATCTCCTCGGTCGCCTTCGCCGTCTGGTTGGCCAGCGATTTCACCTCCGAGGCAACCACCGCAAAGCCCTTCCCGGCCTCGCCCGCACGCGCCGCTTCGATGGTCGCGTTCAACGCCAGAAGATTGGTCTGCGCCGCGATATTGCCGATCAGGCTGACCACGGCGCCGATCCGCTCGGCGCTTTCGGCAAGACCGCGCACCGTCTCGTCAGTCTGCTGCGTCTCATCCACCGCACGGGCGCTGACATGCGCGGCCTGTGCCACCTGACGGCCAATCTCGGTGATCGACGCGCTCAGCTCCTCGGTCGCCGCGGCAATACCGGACACATTCTCCGACGCCTCGCCCGCCGCACGCTCTGCGTTCTCCACCCCACCGGCACTGCGCTCGGCGATCTGCAGCATCGTCGTCGATGTCAGATCCATCTGCGCGGACGCCTTGTCCAGTTCCGCCAGCGCACCCGACACCTGATCCTCGAAGGCGTGGATATGCCCCTCGACCGCGACCCGGCGGCGTTCCGCCCCTTCCCGCTGGTCACGCTGCTCATCCTCGATACGGAGCTTGGCGATCCCCTGCTCGCGGAACGAATCCAGCGCCCGGGCGAGCGCCCCGATCTCATCTTGCCGGTTCGGGAACAGCGGCGCCATCGACAGGTCGCCCCGAGCCAGCCGCTCCGTCGTGTCGCGCAGCGCCGACAGCGGACCCGTGACGTGCCGGCTGACCAGCCAGAAGCCAAAGACGGATCCGGCAACCGCCACGACCAGGCCAACCAGCCGCACGATCAGGCCGGTCATCGCTTGGCCGCGAATGACAGCCGCCCGCTCCGCCGCCTGGCTCAAGGCGGCATTGGCGACGTCCAGCATCACCCCAAGCCTGGACACCGTGTATGGCGACCACGCATCGGCCGTCATCTCAGGCGTCTGCTTGTTGATCAGCGCGTCCAGGATGCGCTGCTGAGTTTCCAGATACGCCGGTGCGAACATCGTCGCCTTCGCATCCGCCAGCTTGGCAACGAAAGCCGCCGGCACATCGCTGCCCACGATCGCATCATCGATCGCCGCCCACAGCGTGCGCGCGCCACCCAGAAAGCCCAGATACTTGGCTCGGGCGTCCGCGGGAACCGCGCCCTTGACCAGGCCGGTGGACAGCAGCAGCGAGCCTTCGCCCATGGTCTGGCGCGTGAGCCAGGCAAGTTGCTTGATCTCGATCATCTGGGTGATCAGCGAATCGTCGTTCTTGATGCTGGCGAACAAGCCGGTCGCGATGCGCTCCAACGAATCCTGCAACGCCAGGCCGATCGTGCTGTATTCGCTTCCCAGGGCGGCGCGCCGTTCGGCTTTTGGCCGGTCGATGTAGGACGCGAACTCGCCCTGCAACGCGATCATCGCGTCGGCCGAACGACGCAGGGCCGGCAGCAACGTCTCCCTGCCGGTGAACGACAAACCTTCCAGCAGCGGGATAGCGGCCGACAACGCAGGCATTTCAGCCTCACGTAGGTCCTTCAGGTACGCCCTGCTTTGCGCCACCGGCGCCCCCTCGGCCTCCCACAGACGCTGTGTGGTGCTGCGATCGGTCCGTTGGGCGACCAACGCGGTGAAGATGTGCCGCGACGCCGCGACCACCTGCTCTGCCCGCTGACTGTCGGAGAACGCCGACCAGGTGTCCCTGACCTGAAGACTGAGCAACACCACGACGGCAGCCGAAAGCACCGCCAGAATGGACTTCAGAAGACGCTCGGCGGAAAGACGTTTCACCATCTGACTGGCACCTTTGCTGCTCGTTTCGAAATGGAACAAGACAGCAAAAGGTTAACCAAAGGTGGATAGCGCCAAATTTTCCCCGTCGCGGCGCCAAAGTAACACCACCGGCACGTGGCGTGGGCAAGCGCCCGGGCGTACCGTCAAAAGGACTGTGGCCACCATTGACCTACCTAAAGGCCGGCATCCAGGGCCGTTGGCGCGGGCTCAGGTCGTTGCACGTTCAACAATACGAAACGGGACCTGGACCCGATCGGCCTCGCGCGGCCCCTCGCCGCCCAGGCGCCGCAGCAGCAAGGCTGCCGCCGAGCGTCCGGTTCCGGTCGCTTCCAGGCTGACAGTGGTGATCGACGGCTCGTTCATCGCACTCAACTCGAAGTTCCCGAAGCCGCAGATCGCCAACTGGCCGGGGATCGCGATGCCCCGGATCCGCGCCTCGGTGGCGACGCCGAAGGCCATCAGGTCAGAGCTGCAAAATACCGCGCAACGCCGGTCCAGCTGCGGCAGCAGCGCCCGCAGCCCCTCACGCCCGGCGGCAATCGTGCTGGGCGCCGGCACCGCCAGTTCCTGAACCACATGCCCGCCAAAACGGGAGACTGCTTCGGTGAACCCCCGCGCCCGTGTCAGGGCACGCGAATCATTCGCTGACAGCACGGCAAACCGGTCGTGGCCTTTGTGACGCAGAAAATCCGCCACCTCGGCACCCACCTGGGCGTGATCGAAGCCGATCACCATGTCGATCGGCCGGCTCGAAACATCCCAGATCTCAACGACGGGAATATGCGCCTCGATCAGCATCTGCAGCGCCGCCGGATTATAACTTGATCCGGTCACCAGCAACGCATCGGGGCGGCGTCCCAGCAGGGCGCGAAACAACGCCTCGTCATCGGTCTCCTCGTAGCCGCTGATCGACAGCATCACCTGATAGCCGGACCGGCGCATCGAATCCGAAAATGCCTGCACCACGCCGGCGAACATCGGATGCGCAATGGTCGGCACGATCGCCGCCACCATGCGCGACTTGCGCGACGACAGGCCGCCGGCGATCAGATTGGGAACGTAACCCAGCCGGTCGATCGCTTCGCGCACCCGCGCGGTGGTTTCCGGCGACACGCGGTCCGGGGTGTTGATCACCCGCGAAACCGTCATCGGCGCCACACCGGCCGCCGCCGCCACATCGGTGATTTTCACCGTCGTGTTCTTCGCGGACGCGGGGCGGATGGCGGGGTCGCACGCCGGTTCGGACACAATGCTTTCCTCGCTGCTGGGGTCGGACGTTCAACCTAGCGCGGCCATGCCGATACGGCCAGGGCAGATGACAGCCGCTTCATCCACGCCACGCGGTCGGCTTCCTGCGCCTGACGAAAAACTGATCCATCCGCCGCCGAACACCGCCCGGCAAGCATTCCCACCCAACCGGGGCGGCCCGGGTCTGGAGCAATTGCCGCGAAAGGAGCAACATCGCCGGGTTCAAACAGCAGGAGGAAACCAGCGTGCTGAAATCCGGCATATCCATGTTCTTCACCGACTATTCAATGGCGCCCGGCGAGCTTGGTCAGGCGCTGGAGCAGCGCGGCTTCGAATCCGTCTGGGCGCCCGAACATTCCCACATTCCGCTGTCCCGGAAATCGCCTTTCCCGGCCGGCGGCGACCTGCCAAAGAAATACTATGATGCCATGGATCCGTTCGTCACCCTGACCGCCGCGGCGATGGCGACCAAGACCCTGAAGATTGGCACCGGCGTTTGCCTCGTCGCCCAGCGTGATCCGATCCAGACCGCCAAGCTGGTGGCCTCGATCGACCAGGTTTCCGGCGGTCGCTTTCTGTTCGGTATCGGCAACGGCTGGAACCAGGACGAGCTTGAAGACCACGGCGTCAAGTTCGCCGACCGCCACAAGGTCGCGCGGGAGCGGGTCGAGGCGATGAAGGAAATCTGGACCAAATCCAAACCCGAGTATCACGGGGAGTTTGTCAATTTCGATCCGATGATGACCTGGCCGAAGCCGGTGACCAAACCGCATCCCCCGGTGATCGTCGGCGGCGCCTTCCCCTACTCCGCGCGCCGAGCCATTCGTTACGGAGACGGCTGGATTCCGCAGGCGGCGCGCGGCGGTTACAAGGAAATCGCCGACCTGATCCCGGAATTCCGCAAGATGGCAACCGAGGCAGGGCGCAATCCAGACGACATCGCCATCACCGTCTGGTTCCCACGCCGCGAACTCGACCTGATGAAGCGTTACGCCGACCTCGGTGTGGAACGCGTCGTCTTCAACGCGGAATCGGAAAAAGCCGACAAGGTCATGCCGGTGATCGAGGAAATCGCCGAGTTCATGCACAAGGCCAACGCCTGATCCTTGCTGTCAGACACTGGACCACACCCGGCTTCCGCGGAAGCCGGGCCACTCAGCGCGCCATGCACTCGGCCGCGACGTTGTCGGTGTCGCGCGGGACAGCGTCATCCGACAGCATGATGATGTAGACCGCCGCCCCTGCCAGCGCGATCACCGCGGCGTCCAACATCTGTGCCCTCCATGATCCGGTCAGCCGCGAGCGACGCGGTCGATATGGTTGCCGGTCGCCGCCACCAACAGCAGCGTGACGTCCGCTACCTGACAGGCTTCATGACATGGACGCCTGTCTTCTGTGGCCTGAACGTTACTCGGCCGCCTGCCGCTCTCGGTCGTGGCACCCAGAAGGATGCACCAACTGACTGGGTGGCCGGCTGGGGCAGCTATTCCAGCCAGGCCACCGCCCGGATCGGACTGCCGCTGCCGCCGCGGATCTTCAGCGGGAAGCCAATGAACCGGAACCGTCCCTTGCCCACCAGCCGGTCAAGGTTCACCAGTCCCTCCATATGGGTAAACCCCATATCCCGGCAAACATGGTGCACCTCGAAGTTGTTGCGCCCCGGCCGCCCCGGGCTGACCGCTTCAACCCCGAACATGGTGATGCCCTTGTTGCCAAGCCACGTCGCCGATTCCTTGGTCAATCCCGGGAAGTCGGTGATGAACGCCTCGGTCCCATGCGTGCGCCGGTAGAAATCCATGTGCAGCAGCACGGTATCACGTGGCTGGATGGCAATCCCGGCCACCGCTTCCGCCCGCTCCAGATCCGCCACGCTGATGTCGCTTTTCAACGCCTTGTGCGAAAGATCCAGGCAAACCGCCTCGGTGAAAAAGTTCTCCAACGGCATCTCGTCAATGCCCTTGGCACCCGGGCGTTCATCGAAATGCACCGGCGCGTCGACATGGGTGCCCGAGTGGTCGCCCATGTTCAGCGACATCACCGCGGACGAGAACGTATAGCCATCCGCCACACGTTTTTCGTCATGGGTCGAAAACGGCGCGATAATCACCGTCGGATGATTAGGCAGCCGCGCCATCTTGTGGTGGATCTCTCGGCTCAGGTCGATCAATTGCATTATACGCCCTCGTTCACACGGATCAGAACACCCGACGGTAACGCATGCCGACCGAACAGAGAAACAGCCCCGCCCCCGCCGCCGCGAAAACCATCAGCGCCAGGTAGTACGACCCGGTCGCACTAACGATGAACCCAACCGTGACCGGCACCACAATGCCAGAGATGTTGCCGGCGAAATTCATGCAACCCGCAAGGAAACCCGCCTTCTCGCCACCGATCAGCAGACCCGGCAGCGTCCAGTACATCCCGCACCAGCGCAGGAAGAACAACGTTGTCGCCAGCAACGCGATCACCGCCGCCTCCCGGTGCACATACGCCACAAGAAACACCGCGATTGTCGCCAGCCCGGCCGAGATGCCAAACAGCCGGCGATACACCGTTTCGGTTGCACCGCTTTTGCGCAACCAGTGGTCCAGCAACTGACCCCCTGTCAGTTCGCCGACGAAACCAGCGAAGAACACCAGGAACGATGCCCAGCCCAACGCGGCGATGTTCAACCCCTGCGTCTTCGCCAGGAAACTCGGGACCCAGGTCAGAAATCCATACCACAGCGAATTGAAGCAGAACCACCCGACGAACAGCATCCAGATCGACGGCGAGCGGAAAATCCGGCCTACCGGCACCCGGCTGTCCTGATCCCGCGACGCCTGCTGCAACCCCTGTTGAATATGATGCCGCTCCTGCCGGTTGACGGACTCGTGCTCGTGCGGATGGTTGCGCACATAGAACCAGGCAAACGCCCCGCAGGCCATTGTCCCGAGACCGGCCGCGAGAAACGCCAGCCGCCAGGACCCCAGTAGGGCGATCAGCCCGGCAATGATCAGCGACCCCAGCGCCGTGCCCAATGGCGCCCCGCCATCGAGCAACGCCGCCGCGCGCCCACGCTCCGTCGGCGTCATCCACAGGCTGATCAGCTTGGCCCCCGCCGGATAGATCGGCCCTTCCGCCAGACCCAGCCCAAGCCGGGTCAGCAGCATGGTAGCCCATCCGGTGGAGGCGGCCGCCAGCGCCGCAAAAGCACCCCAGCCCACGGTCGCGCCGGCGATCACGCCGCGCGGCAGGAAACGATCCGCCAGCAGCCCGCCCGGGATCTGCATCAGACAGTATGTCCAAAAGAAACCACTCAGCAGGAACCCCTGAACGGTCGGGGAAATACTGAATTCCCGGCTGATCATCGGCAACGCCACCGACAACGACGCGCGGTCGATGTAGTTGATCGCGACCGTCCCCAGGATCAGAAAGAAAATCCGCCATCTGACATTTGTCATGCCAGGCGTGGTTACAGACTGCCCAGCCGTTCCAGTAACAAACTCATCCATGCCGTCGCCCCCCGCGCAACCGCAGGAGGTTCGGTGACCCTGCCGATTGTCCAAAGCAACAACGGCAAGAAAACCCTCCGGTTGCGCGGCTTTCAGGTTTGCGCGGGTCAAACCCAAACGGCGGGATGCGTTCCCAACGGTACAGACGGACGATCCCAATGCGCCGGCGTCTCTGACAGCAACGCGGAATGCCGCACCGACCGCAGTCGGCCAAAACCCGAATTCGCTGGTTTCCAGCAAGTCGGCGACGTCTTCAACCGTCGGCGTCGGAACCGCCAGCCCGTGCTTCACCCGGCCCAGATCGCGGATCCATCGCCCGGTGCGCGCCAACGAGACCTGGACATGCCAACTGCCACCCTCCCGCATCCGCCGCATCAGCGCCGTCAGGGCGCCAAACGCCATCAGGTATCCCGACCCATGATCCAGTGCCTGACAGGGCAACGCCTTGGGCGCGGTCTGCCCGGCCGCCGCCGCCTCCGCATGGTTCATCCCGCTGGCCGTCTGCGTCAGGCTGTCGAAACCACGCCGCCCCGACCACGGCCCGACATGTCCGTACGCCGACAGCGACACATAAACGATCCCCGGACGGATCCGCGCCGCATCCTGCGGACCGAACCCCAGATCCGCGAGCCCCCCGGGCCGGTAGCCCTGAACGAAAATATCAGCCTGCGATAGCAATGCCTTGAGCTGCTCCGCCCCGGCCCGGTCCCGCAAATCCAGATGGGCGGACAGCTTGCCGCGCCCGGTATCGACCACCAGTCGCGGCAGATTGGGAATATTCGGGCTGGCAATGTTCATCACCTCCGCCGCGTGCGCGGCCAGCAGGCGGCCGCACACCGGACCCGCGATCACCCGCGTCAAATCCAGCACCCGAACCCCCGCCAACGGTCGCTCGGCTGGCGCCAGGCCGCGCGGTGGAGCGTCACCGATCCGCGTGATCCTGACCACCGGCTGCGTCACCACCGCCTGTCCCTGCGGATGGGCATCCCATTCGGCGAAACTGCGCATCGCGGTGGCGCACAGGCCACTCGCCGCCACGGCATCCTCCAGCCCGAAAGCCGTCCAGGCACCCAGCGTGTCCGCCACGGCTTGCCGATCGTAGGCACAGCCCAGGATACGCAGGATACCATCGCGATGGTGCGGAAAATTGGTGTGCAGCCGCACCCAGCGCCCATCACCGCATTGGTAGGTGCCGGCGATCGGATCCCACGGATCCACCGGCGCCACGCCCTCCAGACTGGCAAAATGTTCCGACAGGAACTCGATCGCCGCATGACGCATGTCAACCGAAACCGATTGTCGCCGCCCGCCCCGCTGCCGCCAGAGCGTCGCGGCCGCCAGCGACGCCGCCGCCACAGTCACCTGCGCGGCGGTGCCAACCGCGAAGCTCGAGGGCAGCACCGGATCGGAGCCCGTCAGATAAGCGTCATCAAGCGCGTCCGCCGGCAGCCGCGCTTCCGTCCACAGGGCAGAAAGCTGCTGATGCGCGTTCATCATCGCCCTCCGGTCCCCGCAAGCGTCTCCGCCGGCACGAAATCGCGCCACCGTCCGGGCATTTCCGGCTGCTCCGCATAGCCCGTCAGCGCCTCCGCCGATCGTCCGATCAGGTCCCGGAAGGTCAGGTCGCGCTCGGCAAGAAACGAACTGAGCTCACCGATCACCCGGGTCAGCCCGCCAAACCCTTCATGCATCACCACCGACAGCAGTTCGGTCGCCCGCGCACCACACAACGCCATACGCAGCACATCCCCACCCGACCGCACCCCGTTGGTCCCGATCAACGCCATCCCACCACCCCCGGTCGCCCCCCCAGTTGCCCGGTAGGTCAGCGCAAGAAACCGGCAGACAATCGGCAGCGCCCATCCGCCACCGTAGGCCGCCGAGGTCCCAATCACCGGCGAGAACGTGTCCAGGTCCGGAACCACCGCCATGAAACGCCCCATGATGCAGACCGCATCCGCCCCACCATCCCGTGCCGCGATCGCAAGCGCCGGCAGATTGGAAGAAAGCCCGGTCAGCTTGACCCAGAGTTGCATTCCCTCGGTCACCGCACGCACCCGGCGCACGAGCTCGGTCAGCCGGTCCGGATCGGTTTCCTGCATGATCGCACCAGGTGCCGCTTCCGACGCATGGGGCGCGCCGACGTTCAGCTCAAACACCCGCAAACCCGCCGCCCGGGCCGCTGCGGCGATCGACACCGCGCCCTCCGCCCCGGCATAAACAACGCTTGCCGCAACGAACCTGCCGGCCCCGCGAACGTCGCGGTCAATAGCGGCAATGGCGGCGAACCAGTCCGCGGTGTCCCGCTGCATCAGGCCGGAACGGTTGAACAGCGACACCCCCGGCCCCGCGGTCGGCACCCCGTCAGGGTCCAGACGCACGTAATCGGCGCGATCCAACTGACGCCCGCCGGCCGGGTTTTCGTTCACCGATTTCGCAATGACACCGGCAGCCCCGGCCAATAACGCGGCGCGAATGCCGGCTTCGGTCATCACAGGCTCCCCAGCGCCGCAAATAACGGGGCTCAGCAAGGCGAACGTGCCGATCGACGTGGCGAGGCGGGTCATCCCGCAACTCTGCCCCAGCATCACGAGTGCGTCCAGGACGGCCCCGGGGGAACCTTTGTCCCCGAGCATCCTTATACCACCACCGCGGGACACCGGATCATACCAGCACGGGCTCAACGTGAAGATTGCAAACAACAACCAGAACCAATACCACCGCCGTCATGGCAAACGACAAGACAGGTTTGACCATCGACATCAGTCACGATGGTATCGGCGCCTTTCGATCTTCGACAGCCACGAACGTGATGATTAGGCGACGGTCAACCACCCCTAGCCGTCACGCTATGCCGTCTCGGATACGTGATACGACATCGCGTCCATTGTCATGATCAAAGTCAGCGGCATGAACATCTCCACGATCGATACACCTCCGGATTATTCTAGCGCCTACTCTCTCGTGACGGCTGGGTTGAATATTGGCCCGGAAATCGACTGGGACCCGGACCATCTGGTGTTAAGCGCCTGGCTTGAACACGTTCCGTTCGCGTTTTGGATGATGAAGGTTCTGCGACCCGCTTGCTTGGTCGAACTCGGAACCGAACGCGGTGCGTCCTACGCCGCATTCTGCCAAGCCGTCGACCGGCTCGAACTTGGCGCTCGGTGCTACGCCGTAGACACATGGTGTGGTGACGAACATGCGGGCCATTACGACGAATTGGTGTTTCACCAGATCGCCGAACTGAACGACCGGCGATTCCGGCGATTTTCCACCTTGCTGCGAACCACATTCGCCGAGGCACTGCCATATTTCGCCGATGGTGAAATCGACCTGCTGCACATCGACGGCCTGCACACCTACGAAGCCGTCGCCGAGGATTTCAGGACCTGGCGGCCCAAACTCTCCGGTCAGGCAGTGGTGTTGTTCCACGACATCAACGTGCGACGGGATGACTTCGGGGTGTGGCGGCTTTGGCAGGAACTGCAGGCGGAGTTCCCGCATTTCGAATTTGTTCACGGCCACGGCCTCGGCGTGATCGGCGTCGGCCAGAATCTGTCAGCCCCCGTCCGTGCGCTGTTCGACGCCAGCGCGCGCGCCGACCTGCAAGTCGCGGTACGCGGACTGTTCGCCGCCCGGGGCGGCGCCGTGCAGCGCGCGTTCGACCTCAAATCCGCCCGCCAGCACGCCACGGCCCTGTCAACTGATCTGGCGTCACTCACCAACGAAACAGCAGCCCTGCGCGAACAGGCCATAGCTTCGCGCCAGCAAATCGACGCATCGCAGGCAGCGGCGCTATCGGCCCAGGCCATGGCGGCGGCAAACCAGGCCGCGTTGGAGGTCGTCCAAACCGCGTTGGCGGCAAGCGAGGCCGCCGCTGAATCAAGCCGTGCCGCGTCCGCCGCCAGCCAGGCCGAGACCGCCAGCCTCCGTCATCAACTGGCCGAAATGTCGGCCAAAGCCAATTCGTTGCGAGACCAACTCGACAACGCAACGGCCGAGCTCGATCAACTGAACCATCGCCTGGTCAGCGAAATCGCTGCGGCCCGCGATGACCAGATCATGCGATCCAGCCAGGTCTCCGACGCCGCCAGCCAGGAAATCATTGCCGCTCTGAAGACCCAACTTGCCGCGGCGGAGGACAGGTCCGCGGCGCTCCTCGCCTCAACCTCCTGGAAAATCACCGCGCCATTGCGTGCCGTGAAGACCGCTCGGGCACGCCGGCAACTCGACGGGATGGAACCCGGCGTGCCGTCTAGGTCGGGCCTGCTAGGCAGGGTCCTGCCAGGCGTTCGTCCCATCGCTTCGAATGCCGCTTTGCCCGCCGCGAGCGCGGTCATGCCCCGCGACCGGATTTTTCCGGCAAAGTCACAGCTCGACCTGCTGCAGCTTCGGGTGCTGCTGGTCGCGGAACTTTCCGTGCCACAATGCAAGAAATACCGGGTCGATCAGAAGCGTGACATGATCGAGGCACTGGGCTGGGATTGCTCCGTGGTGCCATGGCAGGAAACCGACCGGGTCCTGTCACTGATGCAAACCCATACCGTGGTGATCTTCTATCGGGTACCAGCGGTTCCAGGTGTACTCCAGTGTATCGAGGAAGCAGCCGCCCTCGGACTGCCGCACTACTTCGAAGTCGATGATCTGATATTCGACATAGACGATTACGCGGCCAATCCAAATATCGGTCTTCTCGATACGGCATCGGCAAAAGGCCTGTTCGATGGTGCCTTGCTCTATCGCCAGGCGCTCATACGGTGTCGGAACGTTATCGCAAGCACACCCTATCTCGCCGAACGCATGCAATCCGTCGGCGGCGGTGCTTCCGCCTTGGTCGAAAACGCCCTCGACACCGAAACCATGGCCGGCGCCAGGACAACGCGTCGTCCCAAAGACGGAAGAATACACATCTTTTACGGTTCGGGGACGCGCACTCACGATGCGGATTTTGCCCTGATCGCGCCGGCACTGAAGCGGGTCGCAGATCACCACGAAAACGTCGACATCATTCTGGTAGGGGAATTGAACCCGCCGGAAGAACTCCTGCGCCTCAACCGCTTCACCACGCGTGTGCGGCAACTGCCGGCATGTCCGTATCCCGAATACCTCGCACTGCTCGCAGCCGCCGATATCGGGATCGCGCCACTCGCTCCAGTGAATTTCAACGAAGCCAAAAGCAACATCAAGTTCCTGGAAGCTGCGGCCGTCGGCCTGCCCTCCGTCTGCTCACCGCGTTCGGCGTTTGCCGATGCGATCCGGCACAACGAAACCGGCCTGCTGGCCGAAGGCACCGACCAGTGGTACGACGCCTTGACATCGCTGATTATCAATCCGGATCTGCGCACCCGCATCGGCGAAGCTGCACGCAAGCAAGTGTTTGAACGTTATTCTCCCGCAGCGATCGGGGCGCGCCAGCTAAAGCCGATGCTGTCACAGTATCTGCCTGCTCCCGATCCTCGTCTGCACATTCTGCAGGTGAACGTCTTCTACCGGCCGCAGAGCTTCGGTGGTGCGACCATCGTGATGGAAGAGTTGACCCGCCAGTTCCACGATCATCCGGATACGCGGGTAAGCGTCTTTACCACCGCACCGGCCGGAACGGTCAAGCCTTACGCCGTCGAGCGTGGGGAGGAAAATGGCGTCCCGGTGTTTCGCATCGGCCTTCAGGACCTTCCGGGATGGCCGGAAGAGTGGTGGGGCGAAACAGCCGCCAAAGCGTTCCGTGATGTGCTGCGCGCGCTACGGCCGGACGTCGTCCATTTCCATGCCATCCAGGGTCTCGGCGCCGCGTCCTTGGAAGCGTGCCGGGCGGAGGGCATTCCCTTTGTCATCACACTGCACGACGCCTGGTGGGTTTGCGAACGCCAGTTCTTGGTGACCCAGGAAGGCAAATACTGCGGCCAGTTGAAGATCAACCTGAACGTCTGCGCCACCTGCGTGGCCAACACAGGCACCACTGTCATCCGCAATCAGCAGTTGCGGCAGGCACTGGAATCCGCCGACATGCTGATCACCCCGTCAGAGCATTGGCGCCGCTTCTACATCGCCAACGATTTCGATCCGGAACGCATTGTCGCCAACAAAAACGGCATTCAGCTGCCGATCGATCCGCCTCCCAATCAAGGGCATGACCCCCTTCGCTTCGGCTTTATCGCCGGTGCCGAGGCGGTCAAGGGGTTTCCCCTTCTCAAACGCGTGTTCGAGTCTCTCGAGCGAAATGACTGGGAGCTGGGACTTGTCAATCACGGCCTGTCGTTGGGGCATGACTCCTATTCCGGGATCACCTGGGACGCTCGTGGCACAGTGCGCATCGTGCCGGCATTCCAGGCAGCCGACCGGGATGACTTCTACCAATCAATCGATGTCCTGCTGTTTCCGTCGCAGTGGCCGGAATCCTTCGGCCTGACCGTGCGGGAGGCGCTGGTACGCAACAAATGGGTGATAGCGACCGATCAGGGCGGCGCGGCGGAAGCCATCGAACCGGGTGTCAACGGCACCTTGATCCCGATAACCGACGATATCGTTCCGCTTCGAAACGCCGTGCTGGATTTGCTGGATCGCAAGTCCGACCTCACAAACTGGGTCAATCCCGCAACCGGCAACACGCGTGACTTCGCTACGCAAGCGAATGAACTGCGTGAACTCCTGGCATCCCTCATCGCCACGCGGCAAACCAGATCAGGCGCACCGCACCATGCGCCCAACGTCAATCCGACCGCGCTCACCTCGTGGGCTCCATCCAACCAGATCAAACCCGCAGCCGATCACGCCGGTCTGTTGCAGCCGCGCGTGCTGCTGGTGGCCGAGCTCTCGGTGCCGACGTGCAAGAAATACCGTGTCGATCAGAAGCGTGACATGATCCTGGCGCTGGGCTGGGACTGCTCGGTCGTGAGCTGGAAAGATCCCGACCTGGCCATGACGCTGATGCAAACACACAGCCTGGTTATCTTCTATCGCACGCCGGGGCATCCTGAAGTGCTGCAGATGATACACGAAGCAGAAAATCTCAGTCTGCCCCACTACTTTGAGCTCGACGACCTGATCTTCGACCTCAACGACTTCGCCACCAATCCGAACCTGCTCGGACTCGGTTCGCACGACATCAAGGGCCTGTTCGACGGTGTCGCGCTCTATCGGCAGGCCCTGGAGACATGCCGGCACATCATCGCCAGCACGCCGTATCTCGCCGAACGCATGCAAGCGATTTGCGGCGGTTCGTCAGCGGTCATCGAAAACGCCCTGGATACGGAGACGTTGCAGGCCGCGACCGTGGCGCAACCCCGCCAACCCGACGGTAAGGTCCGGATCATGTACGGATCCGGCTCGCCAACGCATGACGCAGACTTTGCGTTGATTGCCGACGCGCTCAAGCGGGTCCTCACCGAACACGACAACGTCGAGATCGTTCTGATTGGCGCACTTAATCCCCCGAAATCACTGCTCGATTTCGGCGCGCGGCTGCGGCGCCTGCCAGCCTGCCCTTATCCGGAGTATCTGGCGCTGCTGGCGAAAAGCGACATCGCGGTCGCACCGCTCATTGCTTCAAACTTCAACGAAGCCAAGAGCAACATCAAGTTTCTGGAGGCGTCCGCCATGGGCGTCCCTTCGGTATGCTCCCGCATCTCCGCGTTCGTCCGCGCAATCCACCATAACGAGACTGGGTTTCTCGCCGAAACAACCGACGATTGGTATACCGCCCTGACCGCCTTGGTCGGCAACCCGGCGTTGCGCCGGCGAATGGGCGAAAGCGCCCGCCGCGACGTGCTGAAGAACTACAGCCCCGAGGCGATTGGGCGTCGGCAGGTGCATCCCGTGCTGGCGCGACATCAACCGGCCCCCGATCCTCGGCTGCATGTCCTCCAGGTCAATATTCTCTGTCACCCGCAGACGTTCGGCGGCGCGACACTGGTGATGCAAGAGATGGTCCGGCGGCTGAACGATCGCGCCGACACACGGGTCAGCATCTTCACCAGCGCCCCGGCCGGTTGGCTGAAACCATACGAGGTGAAACGCAGCGATATCGAGGGCGTGCCGGTGTTTCGGGTAGGCATCCAGGACAGGGACGGCTGGCCCGCCGAGGCATGGGATGAAACCGCCGGCGAAGCTTTCCGGCAGGTGCTGCGGGCGCTGCGGCCCGACGTGGTGCATTTCCACGCCATGCAAGGCCTTGGCGCCGCAACGCTGCAGGTCTGCCGGCAAGAGGGCGTTCCGTACGTCGTCACATTGCACGACGCATGGTGGCTGTGCGAGCGTCAGTTCCTGGTGACCGGCGACGGCAAATTCTGCGGCCAGGAGCAGATCAACGTGAACGTCTGCGCCACCTGCGTACCCAACCTCGGGATCACAATTCCGCGGAACCTGCGGCTGCGGCAGGCGTTGAACGATGCCGACAGCCTGCTGACCCCATCGCAGCACTGGCGCCGTTTCCATATCGCCAACGGTTTCCGGCCGGAACAAGTTGTCGTCAATGAAAATGGCACTGCAGCCTCGCCCGATCCCAAACCGAACCAAGGCCCTGCGCGCCTGAGGTTCGGATTTGTCGGCGGCGCCGAGCCGATCAAGGGATTTCCACTGGTGAAGCAGACGTTCGAAGCGCTGGACAGAAACGACTGGGACCTGGTGCTGGTCAACCATGGTCTCACGATCGGGTCGGACAAATATGCCGACATGACCTGGCAAGTCCGCGGCACCGTCCGAACCGTCCTGCCGTTCAACGAAGCGACCCGCGACGAGTTCTACAATTCGATCGACGTCCTGTTGTTCCCGTCACAATGGCCGGAATCGTTCGGCCTTACCGTGCGCGAAGCGCTGCTGCGCAACAAATGGGTTATCGCAACCGACCAGGGCGGAGCAGCCGAGGTCATCAAACCCGGCGTCAACGGCACCCTGATCCCGATCGGTGAAGACATCGCCCCGCTGCAGACAGCGGTGGAAAACCTGCTGGACCGCAAGCCTGACCTCGCCGGTTGGGTCAATCCGCTGCCACATGAGATTCGTGACTTTGCGACCCAGGCGAACGAATTGCGGGACATCCTGGAATCCGTCGTCGCCCGGGCAACCGCCGGGCAGGAAAAACAGTCCAGGCCATATGCGGCCGAATGACCGCTGTTGAGTTATCTTTTTAGTATAAAAACGGAAGGCAAAAGTGGTGGAAGATCGACCCGCGATCTTGCTTCAGAATATTGATAAACGAAGCAAAATCCTGGAACTTGGGCCAAGCGTCTCTCCTATGGCGCCCCGTTCCGCTGGCTGGGATGTGACCGTGGTCGATCACGCCACCCAGGAAGAACTGATCGAAAAATACCGGCCCGACCCCAACGTAAACATCGCCAACATCGAGAAAGTCGACTTCGTCTGGCGCAACGGCCCCCTGCACGAGGCCGTGCCGGAAAATCGGCTCGGTTCCTTCGACGTGCTGATCGCCAGCCACGTCATCGAACATCTGCCGGATCCCATCGGGTTCCTGAACTCCGCCGCGCGTCTACTGCATCCAGAGCGCGGTGTTCTCGCCCTCGCCGTGCCGGACAAACGCTGGTGCTTCGACTATCTGAAACAGGTCAGTTCCACCGGCCAGTTCTTCGCCGCCCATCGCATGGGGGCGCAGCGCCACGGCCCGGCAACCCGGTTCGACCATTCCGCCTATATCGCCTTTGACAAAGGCCGCGGCGGGTGGGGGCGGGAGCCATTGACCGATCTCCGCCTCGCCGACACCCTCGATCATGCCTACAGCCAGTTCCAGGACTGGACCGACGACCCGTCCGCACCATACGTGGACTGCCACGCTTGGCACTTCACGCCCGCCAGCTTTGAACTGCTGATCCTCGAAGCCGGCGCCGTCGGCCTGATCGATTGGCGGGTCGCCTGGCTCGCCCCCCGGCCGGGCGTGGAGTTCTTCGCCCGCCTGGTGCGTGGCCGAGACCAGTTTGCCACGCCAGCCGACCGCGAAAACCGCCGGCTCGAGCTCCTGAAAAAGATCCTGCTGGACCTGCGCGAGCAAACCGACTGGCTGGTCCCAACCAATCAGTCTGCGCCCGCCCCTGCCCCGTCCCAGGTGGTCATGCAGGGCGGTTTCGACGACACCGCGCGGGCACAACTGCAACAGGTCGCCGAAGCCGCGGCGATGCTTCAATCAGCGCTCCGTCCCACACGGGCGCTGTGGCACCGGATGCTGCCGCTACGCCATAAAGTCGCCCAGTTGCGCGGCCGGGTTTAGACCAGCCTCAGCCCCACTGCGTTCCAGCAAATCACAGCCACCCCGACGCTTCTTGCTCCAGGCGTCGGGGCCCGACCCGGCTACCGCCGCCCGGTCGGCACCTGGTTGAACGGCTTGCCCTTGTCCACCCGCACGTCGGACGGCATTCCCAGCACCCGTTCCGCAATGATATTGCGCAGAATCTCGTCCGACCCACCCGCGATCCGCGAACTTGGCGACGACAGCAGCGCCGCCTGGAACATCGCATAGGCCTCGGTCAGATCGTCATCCAGCACCAGCCCGCCGGCGCCCATCAGATCCAGCCCGTAACTGGCGATATCCTGCAGTTTCGACGCATTCACCAGCTTATGGATGGAATTCTCCGGACCCGGCGTCTCGCCCTTGGACAGCGCCGTCATCGTGCGGAACCGGGTGAACTTCAGCCCCTGAGACCGAGCGTGCCACTCGGCGATGCGTTCCCGCACCGCGCCGTTCTGGATCGCCGGCTTGCCGTCAATCCGCACCTTGCGGCTCAGTTCCAGCAGGTCGTCCACCTCCGGCCGCTGCACATCCCCCACCGCCAGGCGCTCGTTCATCAGCGTGGTCAGCGACACCTTCCACCCCTGCCCGACCGCACCCAGCCGCTGGCTATCCGGCACCCGTACATCGGTGAAAAACACCTCGTTGAAATGCCGCGCGCCGGACATCTGGTGAATCGGCCGTATGTCGATCCCAGGTGACTTCATGTCCAAAAAGAAGAACGTAAGCCCTTCATGTTTCGGCAAATTCGGATCCGTCCGCACCACGATGATGCCGAAATCCGACAGATGCGCGCCCGAGGTCCAGATCTTCTGTCCGTTGATCACCCAGTCGTCGCCATCACGTTCCGCCCTGGTCCGCAGCGCCGCCAGATCCGACCCGCCCGCCGGTTCGCTGAACAACTGGCACCACACCTCCTCGCCGCGCAGCGCCGGCCGCACATAGCGGTCGAGCTGTTCCGGCTTGGCATAGGTCATCATGGTCGGGATGCACATCCCCAACCCGATCTCGAACACGCCGCGGGGCACCACGAACGCGTCCTCTTCCTGGTTGTAGATCACCTGCAGGATGGGCGACGCCTCCCGGCCGCCGAACTGCTTCGGCCAGGTCAGCCCGGCGAAACCGGCATCGGCCTTCTTCGCCTGCCACGCCTTGCACCGCCGCACCGCATCGGCGTCCACCCCGCTCTGCCGCAGCACCGGGCGAGCCCCACTCTTCGGTTCCGCATTGGCCTGCAGAAACGCCCGCGCCTCTGCTCGGAACACAGCCTCTTCAGGCGTATCGTTGAAATCCATGACGTATCTCCCCCTCAGGCCGCGTTGCGCGTTTCCAGCAGATCCACCAACCGGTCCTTCCAGAACGGCGCCGATCCGATTCCCAGTCCAAGCTGTTTCGACCGCCGGTAGAACAGGTGGCAATCCACCGCCCAGGTAAAGCCGATGCCGCCATGCGTCTGGATGTTTTCCTTTGACGCCAGATGGAACGCTTCGGTCGCGGAAACCCGTGCCGTCGCCGCCGCCAGCGGCAGGTCGGTCGCGTCCGCCCCCAAGGCCCAGGCGCCATAATACGCATTGGACCTGGCCAGCTCCAAAGCCACGTACATGTCCGCGAGCTTGTGCTTGATTGCCTGGAACGATCCGATCGGCCGGCCAAAGGCGAAGCGTTCCTGCGCATACTCCCGCGCCATCTGCAGGCAGGCATCCGCACCGCCCACCTGCTCGAACGCGAACAGGATCGCCGCCCGGTCCAGCACCCGCTGCACCGATCCCCAGCCGCCCGACCCCAGCGGCTGCACCGGCGTCGCATCGAACTCCAGCCGCGCCTGGTTGCGCGTGGGATCCAGCGTCTGCAGGTCGCGCCGCCGCACCCCTGCCAGGTCCGCCAGGAACAACCCGGGCTGCCGGTGCTCATCGCACGCCACCACCACCGCGATATCGGCGACACCGCCATCCGCCACCGGCCATTTCGCCCCGGTCAGCCGCCCGCCCACCACGCGGGCATGCACCGCCGAGGGCTCCGGATTGCCGTTGCCCTCGGACAGTGCCAGGCAGCCGATCAGCGACCCGTCCGCCAGTTTCGGCAGGTACTCCTGCCGCTGCGCATCCGACCCCGCGGTCAGGATCGCCTCCGCGGCCAGGTAGGCGGTCGATCCGAACGGCACCGGCGCCACCGCCCGCCCCATCTCCTCGGCCAGCACGCACAGGCCCTCATAGCCCAGGCCCGCGCCGCCGAATTCCTCAGGGATGGCGGCCCCGATCCAACCCATCGCGGCGATCTCCCGCCACAAATCGGCGGCGTACGTCTCCTGCCCGTCCAGCGACCGCCGAACCACCGCCGGGGTGCACTGCTCCGTCAGGAACCGCCGAGCCTGGTCGCGCAACTGCTTGAGGTCGTCGGAAAAGTCGAAATTCATGTTGGTTCCCCCCCGACCGGCAGGGTGCCAGCCCGGAGGCCCGCTGTGAAGCGCCGGCCCCGGTTGTGTCCCGAACGGTTATGGCCCTACTGATTATGGCCCTACTGATTATGGCCGGGCAGCCCGCGCGGGAACAAATTCGCCGCCAGCAGCCCGCCGTCGACATCCAGCGTCGTGCCGGTGATATAGCGCGCCATGTCCGAGGCCAGGAACAATGCCGCCTTGCCGATGTCATCGGGCGTCCCACGGTGCTGCATCGGCAGCAGGCTCGCGGCATAAAGGTCCGCCCGTTGCGGCGTGTCATACAGGCGGGGCGTCACGATGTGCCCCGGCGCGATCGCGTTCACCCGGATGTGGTGCGGAGCCCATTCCACCGCCATCGTCTGCACCAGGCTGATCAGGCCGGCCTTGGCGGCGCCGTAGACGCCCCGCATCGGCGCCGAACGCTGCCCGTCCACCGATGCGATGCCGACAATGGCGCCGGGCTGATCACGGCGGATCAGCGATTGGGCGACCTGCTTTGCGACCAGAAAGAAATACCGCAGGTTCAGGTGCATCTGCTGGTCCCAGACCTCGGCCGAGGTGTCCAGCAGCGAACCCCATACCGCCGCCCCAACGATCGAAACCATCACATCCAGCCCGCCCAGATGCGCTTCCGCTTCGGCGACGATGCGTGGAATTTCGTCATCGACCAGGACATCGCCGGCGATCGTGTAGGCCTGCCGGCCAAGCGACAGGATCGTCTCACCCACCGCGTCGGCGCGGTCGGGAATAAGGTCGACCAGCGCCACATCGCAGCCGGCGCGCGCCAGCAGCAAGGCCGCACTCGCGCCCATGCCCTGCCCGCCGCCGATGATCAGCGCCTTCTTGCCGCCGAGCCCAAAGAACGAGGCTTCTGTCGCCATGGATGGTCCCCCTTCACCGTTTGATCAGCGATGAGTGGATCATCACGCCGGTCCTTTGCAAAGCGGTCCTTTGCAAAGCGGCCCGTCGCAGGAATACGCGACAGGCCGCAAATCCAACCTGATCAATGATCGAACAATCTGCTCAGTGGTAGGCTTGCACGTCGTCGAACAGATTGGCCGGCCAGTTCAGCATCGGCAGGGGCTGCAGGATGATGCTGGATGACATGGCAACCGGCTTCTGCGAACGATCCGCCGGCAGCCAGATTCCACTCTTCGCAACATCCTGTCGATCCCGGATGTGCAACCAGGTTACGTTGGTCAGTTCTGCGGTTTCCATTTCCATCACCGGTCTCCCTTTCCAGGCCATCTTCAAGGCCGTTGCTAGCAGACCATCCGTGATTACGTTGTGATCCAGGTCACATCGGTGTAGAATTTCACACCGGAAGCAGCCGGCGGTGTGGCTTCGGTGGCACAATGACCTCGATCGCATCGCCGGGCCGCACTTCGCCGCCTGTCAGCACAACTGCCATGACACCTGCCTTGCGCACCAGGTTGCCCGCGGCGTCGCGCCCCAGCGTCGCCGCCATCAGGCCCGGCCGGAACCGATCGAGCTGAACACACGGGTTGCGCAGCCCCGTCACTTCGACCTCGGCCGATGAGCCAAGCCGCAGCACCGCCCCGGTCGGCAGGTCCAGAAGATCAAGCCCGCGTGTCAGGATGTTCTCGCCGACATCGCCCGGACCGATCACAAATCCTTGCGCTTGCAGTTCGTCCAGCAGCTCCCGGTGCAGCAGATGCACCTGCCGCAGATTGGGCTGCGACGGATCACGCGCGACCCGCGACCGGTGCTGCACGGTCGTGCCCAAATGGGCGTCACCCTCCACACCCAGGCCAGCCAACAGCCGTATCCACATCCTGGGCTGCTTGCTAAAACCGTGTACGCTGCGTTGACTGACAGCCTCGACCACACCTGCCATCCGGCCCCTCGCCTGTTGTTGCCCATTCCTATGCACCAGTTCGTGTGCACCGTTCGACCTGGATGGCTGCGGATCATGGTCAAAAAGCATAAATCTCCAAGCGGTGCCGCCCAAAACAGGAGAGGATCGATCCATGCAATACAGTCTGCCGGGAACCACGTGGAAGGTCGTTAAGGCCGTGGCATTCGATGCCGATGGCAAGGAAATCCCTTCGCCGCTGGGCCAAACGCCCATGGGCTGCGTCATGTTTGGGGCTGAGCGGATGATCGGCGCGATCGTCGCTGGTGAAAGCGTCTGCGAGGGTCAGCGGCCATTTCTCGCCTACAGCGGCCCATACACGTTTGACGGGCGCACCCTGATCACGATCGCCGACAGCGCCTCTAACCCGGATATGCTGGTGCGACAAATTCGC
Organism: uncultured Alphaproteobacteria bacterium; assembly: GCA_963790515.1. Classification (GTDB taxonomy): domain Bacteria; phylum Pseudomonadota; class Alphaproteobacteria; order Acetobacterales; family Acetobacteraceae; genus Rhodopila. The sequence goes on from CAWBPF010000048.1 coordinate 48,018, forward strand.
GAAATTGTCTTCGAAACACCTACCCGCATCACGGTCTCGCCGGTCAATAGCCTTTTTGCCAAGGCGGGCGGCACGAAACTGATCTGGGAACGGGTGGGCTGACCGATCCCCATGCGGGTTGCACCGGGTAAAATCGCCTGCCAGCCCGTCGCGCTTAAACCCAGCGGAACCGCCACCGCGCGCTGGCGTATGGAGTAAGCCGCCTCCCAGGAAGCCCCAACCCCAAAGCCCCAACCAGGACACCCTCATTCAGGAACGCCTCGCCACGCCAACACCCACCGAGGAACCCTCACCATGAACGTCGCACAACTGTTCGTTGATACCCTCGCCGCAGCCGGTGTCCGCCGCATGTACGGCATCGTCGGGGACAGCCTGAACGGCCTGTCCGACGCCCTCCGCGCCCGTCGCACCATCGAATGGGTCGGCGTCCGGCACGAGGAAACCGCCGCCTTCGCCGCCGGCGCCGACGCCGCCATCAGCGGCAGCCTCGCGGTCTGCGCCGGCAGTTGCGGACCGGGCAACCTGCACCTGATCAACGGCCTGTTCGACTGCCACCGCTCCCGCCTGCCGGTCCTGGCCATCGCCGCCCAGATCCCCAGCGGCGAAATCGGCCGCGCCTATTTCCAGGAAACCCATCCGGACCGCCTGTTCCGCGACTGCAGCCACTACTGCGAAACCGTCACCGACCCGTCCCAACTGCCTGGCGTGCTGGAAGCCGCCATCCGCGCCGCTGTCGGCCAGCGCGGCGTCGCGGTCATCGTCATCCCCGGCGATGTCGCCATGATGGACATGCCGCGCGACACCCAGCTTTCCCCGGCCCTGCTGCCGTCCGTCCCCGTCATCCGCCCCGCCGACCGCGACCTTGACGCCCTCGCCGCCCGCCTCAACGCCGCCCAGAACATCACCCTGCTCTGCGGCCGCGGCTGCGCCGGCGCCCACCCGCTGCTGATGCGCCTGGCCGAGGCGCTGAAATCCCCCATCGTCCACGCCCTGGGCGGAAAAGAGCACGTCGAGCACGACAACCCCTACGACGTCGGCATGACCGGCCTGATCGGCTTCAGCTCCGGCTACCACGCCATGATGGGCTTCGACATGCTGCTGATGCTGGGTACCGACTTCCCCTACCGCCAGTTCTACCCGCGTGAGGCCACCATCGCCCAGGTCGACATCCGGGCGGAAAACCTCGGCCGCCGCTGCAAGCTCGATCTCGGCCTGACCGGCGACGTCGGCGCCACCATCGAAGCCCTGCTGCCACGGCTGACCCCGAAGACCAACCGCGGTCATCTCGACGTCAGCCTGTCGCGCTATCGCCGGTCGCGGGAAGGCCTGGACGACGCCGCCGTGGGCCGCCCCGGCCGCAAGCCGATCCACCCGCAATTCGTCGCCCATACGATCAGCCAGATGGCATCCGATGACGCCGTCTTCACCTGCGATGTCGGCACCCCGACCGTCTGGGCCGCCCGCTACCTCCACATGAACGGCAAACGCCGCCTGCTCGGTTCCTTCACCCATGGCTCGATGGCCAACGCCCTGCCACAGGCGATCGGCGCCCAGGCCGCCAGTCCCGGCCGGCAGGTCATCACCCTGTCCGGCGACGGCGGCTTCACCATGCTGATGGGCGATCTCATCACCCTGACCCAGCGAAAACTGCCGGTCAAAGTCGTCATCTTCAACAACGGCACCCTGGGCTTCGTGGAAATGGAGATGAAGGCCGCCGGCTTCCTGGAAACCGGGGTCGAACTGCAGAACCCCGACTTCGCCGGCATGGCCCGCGCCATGGGGATCGAGGCCGCCCGCGTCGAGGACCCCGCCGACCTCGCCCCTACCATGGAACGCCTTTTCGCCCACCCCGGACCCGCGCTGCTCGACGTCGTGACCGCCCGCCAGGAACTGGTCATGCCGCCCAAGACCCAGATGGAACAGGTCCGCGGCTTCAGCCTCTGGCTGCTGAAAGCCGTCATGAACGGCCGCGGCGACGAGGTGATCGACCTCGCCAGAACCAACCTGACGCGCTGACAGGAGACCACGATGAACCATCCCCCAATCGGCATCAACGCCACCGGCACCCGCACCGAGACCAACTCGATGGGCGCCGTCGAAGTCCCCGCCGATCGTTACTGGGGTGCGCAAACCCAGCGCAGCCTGCACCATTTCTCCATCGGTGACGACCACATGCCGAAGGAACTCTCCCGCGCCTACGGCATCGTCAAGAAAGCCGCCGCCGAGGTCAACGCCGCCGACGGCCGCCTGCCCCAACAGAAAGCCGACGCGATCATCCACGCCGCGGATGAAGTCATCGCCGGCGCCCTCGACGCCCACTTCCCGCTGTACGTCTGGCAAACCGGCTCCGGCACCCAGTCCAACATGAACCTGAACGAGGTCATCTCCAACCGAGCGATTCAGCTGCTCGGCGGCACCATCGGCAGCAAGGCGCCGGTGCACCCGAACGACGACGTCAACATGTGCCAATCCAGTAACGATACTTTCCCCACCGCGATGCACGTCGCCACCGTGCAGATGCTGGATGATCTTCTCCTGCCGCAGCTCGACGCCCTCGCCCAGGCCATCGAGCAAAAGGCCGAGGCGTGGATGGACATCGTCAAGATCGGCCGCACTCACCTTGAAGACGCCGTGCCACTCACGGTCGGCCAGGAATGGTCCGGCTACGCCCACCAGCTTCGCGACGCGTTCCGCGACATCGAGGCCAGCCGGAAAGGCCTGTATGAACTGGCCGCCGGCGGCACCGCGGTCGGCACCGGCATCACCGCCCCGCGCGGCTTCAGCGAAAAGATCGCCGCCCGCATCGCCGCCCTGACCGGCAAGCCGTTCATCACCGCGCCGAACAAATTCGCCGCACAGGGCTCGCTGGATGCGATGACCCGCACCTCCGCCGCCCTCCGCGGCCTCGCCGTCGCGCTGATGAAGATCGCCAACGACATGCGCTGGCTCGCCTCCGGCCCGCGCTGCGGCCTGGGCGAACTGTTACTGCCGGACAACGAACCCGGCTCCTCCATCATGCCCGGCAAGGTCAACCCGACCCAGTGCGAGGCGATCGTTATGATCTGCATCCAGGTCATCGGCGAGGACACCGCCGTCGCGTTCGCCGGCAGCCAGGGCAATTTCGAGCTCAACACCATGCGCCCCATCATCATCAACAACGTGCTGCACAGCGCCCGCATCCTGGCCGACGGCATGGAGAAATTCCGCCTGCACTCGGTCGCCGGAACCAGGCTGAACGAGAAGAAAATTGCCCAGTACGTCAGTGAATCGGTCATGCTGGTCACCGCCCTGTCGCCGGTCATCGGCTACGACCGTTCCTCCGCCATCGCCCACATGGCGATGGAGGAAGGCCTGACCCTGAAGGAAGCCGCCACCCGGTCAGGCGCCGTGTCCGAAGCGGACTTCGACCGTCTCGTCGACCCCAGGACCTTGGTCGGGCACGGCCTCGCGGGGAGCTGAAGCAACCAACACGTCTCGGCCACCATGCGTCAGACCACCCCCATCCCTTTTTCCGCGACATGCGGCGCGAGGGCAATGGCAAGCGGAAAGATCGCCAGCGCCACCATGGCGGTCGCCGCAACGGCCCAGCTCGCGCCCACCGCATCGCCCAAAATGCCGTAAAGCACAGGGGAAATCGCACCGGACCCGATTGTGCCGGTATAGAACAGCGCGAACGCCCGCTCCGTCCGGTTCGGCGGCGCGAACGCCGGCACCGTGCCGTACAGCACCGACGAGGTGCCGTTGAGCATCACGCCCCAGCAACGGCAGCAAAATCATCGACGGGATCAACGGCAACAGCAGGACGGCGAAAATGCCCGCGGCCGTCCCGCCTTCGGTCATTAACACCGTGCGCACCACCCCGACGCGGGCTCCGATCCAGCCACAGGCGAACTTGCCGGCGGCTCCGCCCAGGAACACCAGCGCCAGCGCCAGCCCGACGGTTGGCAAAGACGCGCCCTTGGACTGCAACAGGAACGGCAGGAAGGTCAGCAGACCCATCCGCACCCCCGTGTCCAGGATGCCGATCGCAAACAGCAGCGAAAAGCCGCCGCGCCCCTGGCCCGTCGCCTTTGCCGGCGTCGACCGCGAACGCGCGGCGCCGACAGGCGGCCAGCCGATCGGAGGCATCAGCAAGGCAACGCCCAGCGCCACGGCCAGCCCCAGCAGCGCGAGCAGCCAAAGCGAATGCCGCCATGTCATCAGGGTCAGCAGCAGCGATGTCAGCGCCGGGATCGCCGCCTTCCCCAGATCGCCCGCGAAATTATAAGTGCCCAACGGGCCGCGCGACGCATCCCCATACGCGCGTGACACCGCGGCCGACGAAATCGGATGCTGCGTGGCAGAACCCGCGCCGGAAAGCGCCAGGGCGGCGCACAGGCCGAACAGCCCTCCCGAATATCCGGCGAACAGGTAAGCCGCGGCCGACAACGCCGTGCCCAGCGCCAGAATGACGCGGCCGTCCACCCGCTCGGCAAGCCGGCCGGCTGGAATCTGCAGCGCGGCCATCGTTCCCGCATACAGCCCACGCAAAAGCGCAAGCATGCCATAGCTCAGGGCAAATTCCGCCTGCCAGATCGGCAGCAGCACGTAGATCAGGTCGGTATACCCGTCGTGCAGCGCATGCGCGACCCCGGTAATCCCGAGCGTACGCCTGGCAGCACGTCGTGTGACAAAAACTGATGCGGCCAGGTCCGGCATCGGTAACTTGATGATATTCAACATTTGATGCCTCGCTGAATAGCAGCCAGGCCAAGTTATCGAACCTTTCCGAAATACCCGCAAACGAGTAATTCTCGCCCTTCAGGTCAGAAAAACTCACTCACATGCCGCCATGCCGAAACACCACCGCTCACTCCCTCCATTGAACGCCGTCCGCGCATTTGAAGCCGCCGCCAGACATGGCAGCTTCAAGCATGCCGCCGATGAGCTCGGGGTCACCCACGGCGCCATCAGCCGTAGCGTGCGCCTGCTGGAGGATTGGCTCGGGCCGCCCGCCCTGTTCCTCAGGCTCAACCGGCGCGTCGTATTGACCTCAACCGGCGCGGCACTGCTCGCCGAGACCCAGCCCGGCGCTGGATCGCCTGTCGGCCGCCGCCGAACGCCACCGGGCACGGGATGCCAGGACGGCACCGGCGGTGTTGCGGGTGAACGCGCTCGCCACCTTCAGCCTGCGCTGGCTGTTGCCGCGCCTCGAGCAATTTCGTGCTGATCACCCCGGGATCGAGGTGCGCCTGTCAACCTCGAACGATCCCGTGGACGCCCTGCGCGATCCATACGATGTCGTCATCCGCGGCGGACCCGATACCTTCTACGGCTTTGGCTCCCGCCTGTTTCTCACCGAACGTCGCCTGCCGGTGTGCAGCCCGGCGCTGCTCGCCCGCCTGCCATTAAGGGAAGTTGCCGATCTGCGGCACCATACACTTCTCCATACATCGGCGCTTCCCCGGGTATGGTCCGACTGGTTTGCCCTGGCGGGCAGTCCGGATATCGAACCCGCGGCCTCACTGACCCTCGATCATTTCTACCTGACGATCCAGGCAGCCTTGGATGGGCTCGGGGTCGCGATGGGACCAACCGCACTGGTGGCCGGCGACCTGCAGGCCGGACGGCTGATCGCGCCGTTCGCCGGGATCAGCCTGCCCACGCGCAATTACCACGTGTATTTTCCTGAATTCACGCATCGGCGACCCCGCCGTCAATGCGTTCTGTAAATGGTTGGAGAGCGCGGGCCGGCAGAACGACAAGACCCGCGCCGGCTGATTGGCCGGGAAAGTCCTATCGGCGCCAGGGACATTTCCGCTGGAGCGCCTGCAGCGGCCCCATCGAACTTCCTGCCATGCGTCATGAAGCCAACCACAGGAAACCGGCGCGCCGTAACAGCAGAAAAGTGACGTCCGGACTGGCGCCTACCTATAGCGGCGCACAATAATGTACGGCCCGATGCGCAATAGAACACCAATTCCAGCGCAAATTATCTGAGACGGAAGTCGGCGTCGCCCGCACAATCATTGAGACAAAACGCACGTTCAGTGACACGGACGCACAATAGATGACCGCGGGCGCACTGTCGGATTCGACCCAAAGAGCGGACTTACCGATCTCGGCAGTTGACCATTTGGCAATGGCGCCCCAGAGAAAAACTCCGCTAACTAAATCTAGGTCCTGGCGCAAATTCTCAGCGGGCTGCGTCCTGGCATAAGATCGGCGGCGACGGTCTCATGGTGACCTGCCGTCAGTGAAGTCGGACACCGGATTACCCCACTGGTCGCGGGTTTCCGGCATTGCCGGGACCGTCTGGTGGCGGAAGTTGGGCAAGACGGCTGCACGCATCGAAATGGAGACCACGATGACAGAGGACCCGCTGCGGGAAGTTACGGATGTCAGCCATATCACCGCAGCGCTCCGCCGGTCCGGTGTCCTGGGCGACGCCAGGGTTCGGAACGTCACCGTGGAGAGTTCCCGCCCGACAATTGTCTCTCGCATCATCCGACTCCGCCTGGAGTACGACGGCCCCGCCCCCGATGCCCCCACCAGGTTGGTCCTGAAGACCGGACTGCCCCGGTCCGATGGCAGTATCGGAGCCACGGGCCGGCGAGAGGTCGCGTTTTATACAGAGATCGCCCCTACGGCACCAGGGCGCATCATCCCTCGTTGTTTCGACGCCAACTGGGATCCGGACACTGGGACGTGGTACATCCTGCTGGAAGATCTGACGGAAACCCACGCTCTTCCAACCGAGTGGCCGCTGCCTCCAACGGCGGCGCAGTGCGAGATCATCCTGGCGGCGAGAGCCCGTTTTCATGCCGCGTAGTGGGACGATCCACGCCTGGGGAGGTCGATCGGGATCCGGCACGACGAGACCGCAGCGGAGGCGTACACGCGCGATCTAACGACACATTTCACGCGTTTCGTTGATCTCCTTGGCGACCGTCTTACCAAAGAACGGCGTACTATTTTTGAGTTATACTTGAGTGCCGCACCGCGGCTTTTCGGACGACACCGTTCGCATCGTAATCTCACGATCATGCATGGCGACGCGCACGTGTGGAACGTATTTTTGCCACGAGACGGAGGGGACGACGTCCGTTTGTTTGATTGGGACGGATGGCGTCAGCATCGCATCAGGAGACCTCGCCTACATGATGGCCACACACTGGTATCCTGAGCGCCGCCGCCTGCTCGAACGGATGTTACTGGACCAGTATTACGCGGTGCTGCTGGAAAACGGCGTGCACGGCTATAGCCGCGATGATCTTGATAATGATTACAAGCTATCGGCGCTGATGCAGATTGCGACACCCGTGTGGCAAATGGCATATAACATCCCGCCCTGGGTCTGGTGGAGCCATCTTGAGCGCGTCATGCTGGCGTTCGACGATCTTGGGTGTCGCGATTTGTTGTAAGTGAAATCATCTTCGGCCGATCGCCGCCTCGACGCCGCCGAGGCCCGCAAAAAAAGCGCCCTGCATTGGCCGAGCCCTGCTGACGCGGCTGGGTCAGGACGGCCGATAGCTGTAGCGGCGCGCAATAAGAAGGGGCCCCAAGCGCAATAGATGGCCATTTCCGGCGCACATTATCCGAGACGGAAGCGGGCGTCCGACGCACGATCGCCACTTTTGACACAATGTCGTTTTACGTCAATTGCTTACCAAGCGAGAGATTGAATGGGGTAAAGTTGCAAGCTTCAAAAAAACTGCGGGCCGATACGTTAGCTGCCCAACTGTCCAAGGCGATATTTGTGATCCCGGCAGTCAGTGCCTCGGCTTCGACTTGCCTCAACAATGCCGATGCGATGCCACGACGGCGAGCCCCTGCCTGGACTGACAAGTGATGAATATAGATACGTTTCCTCGCGAGGGTTAATGGCGTCTCCGGACGGTCTTGCACTTCAAACCACACGTAGCCGTTTGGTCCCTCGCCGCTGTCGGCGAGGCGGATATGGTTCTCCGGCAAGGCAAGTTTTGCATCAAAGAAGGCAGCAACCTCTTCGTTGTCGACGTTCGATTTGAAAAAGGATGGTTCAAGTTCAGCGTGGAGCTGCTGGACGCCACCGTTGAGTTTGACGATATCGTCAACATCCGCGGCTGACGCCGCCCGCACGGAAATTGTCATTGCCTTCCGCCCATCTGAATAACGTCGAACGTTCGCTGTCACCCCAAGCTGCCATGGCCTCACTAGCGTAGACCCCAGCGAGGCGTTGGAATGAGACACTTCGCACGCCGCAATAGGGTTGGGTACGGCATTTCGGGACAGTTTCGCCCAAGGTCCAGACCATAACGGAGCTCATCCGCGACGGGCGGCAAAGGCCGCCTCGACGCTGGGCATAACCAACCATCCAATGCCTTCGCCCATGGCGTCGAGTTCCTCGCTGTGCTTGATGAGACGTGCAGGAATTCGGCCCTCGCAGAATAAAATGCACCATCGGTATCGAGGGATCGATGCGGAGGCCACGCCATGAAGTTTGATTCCTGG
>CAWBPF010000049.1:0-18504 GCA_963790515.1 uncultured Alphaproteobacteria bacterium
CAATGACGGCTATTGTGGCCGCGCTGAACCTCAAGGCCCTGCCTCAATCACCACGAAGCACCTGTCCCCAACCCACCACGAAATCCCATGTTTGATGGTGCTGCTGGAGGGGATTGAACTCTCGACCTCTCCCTTACCAAGGGAGTGCTCTACCACTGAGCTACAGCAGCGCCGGGCTAAACGCCGCCGGGTTCCTAGCCTCTTGGCCAACCCAGCGCAACCCTTTCCCGCAGGTTTATGCAGGAACCAACATCGCAAACACCGGCGCCCACGACACAAACCGCCTCAGCCCACACGGGGCGTTCCTACCAACCCGGGGATCGAGGGTCAGGGACGCCGCATAGGCTTGCGTAGGCCCCAAACCTATCGGTTACGATTCCCACCACCCTTACGCCTCGTCAGCAGCACGCGACCCGCCGCCCAGAAAGACCCCTCGGCGCGCGAACCCTTGACGATCTCCAGGCTAACCCCCGACCCCGAACGTCCAAAACCCCGGGATCGGCGCCTCCACGTGCAAACGTCATTTCATCGGCATCGGGCTCATCAATCCATCCTCTGTCCAAAGTGCGTTCAGTCCGCGTTCAAGATGATACGGCCCCCCGGTCGTGCGCCCATAGATCTCACCGTAATTACCGGTGGCAGCTATCACCGCCACCACCCAGTTACGCGCCAGTCCCAGCGCCTGCCCAGTCGCGAAATCATGACCCAGCAGCTGCTCGGCCCGCATGTCCTCGCGCCGCGTCGCCTCGGTCACGTTCTTCTGCGTAATCCCCAGGGCTTCCGCCTCGATCAGCGCGCTGACCGTCCAGTCGACAACCAGCCCGAAGCTCTGGTCACCGTAACGATACGCCGGAACCACCGGATTGACGCTGAGGCGCTCCGGCAGGAAGACGAAATCGCTGGTCCGCGCATGGAAGTTCGCCCGCGACTGCGCCAGGCGGGTCTCCATCGCCGTGCCCGCGACGCATCGGTGCACTGCGACCGCGGCATCCATCTCGCCCTGTTCGGAATGCGCCATCAGCGCATACTGGATCCCGCGCGCCGTCATCTCATCACGCAGCGTCCGCTCGGGCGGCGTCATGTCCAGCGCGCAGATCAACTGGTCCCGCAGTCCGCTCAGGTCGGTGATCCCGCTGCTCTTGGCCACCATGATGCGCTGCGAGTCGTAGAACACCGGCGGCCCGAAGCCCACGCCATATTGCACCGCCGTCGACGCCGAGGGCGAGACGCCGATCGCCAACTGAATCCCACCCGCTTTCAGCGCAGCCAGCGCTTCCGGTTCGGCCGGAAACACCGCGATGGTGACTGCCTCCGGGCTGCCAAGGATGGCCACGGCGACAGCCCGGCACACCTCGGCGCCAAGCGCCGAAAGGTTGCCGTGGATGTCCTGACCGTTCCAGTCGTCCTGCCCCTGGACGGTGCCGCAATTCAGGTGATGCGCCGCGCGCACCGCAGCCAGCGTCTGGGTCGGTACCGGCGTCTGGCCCTGGGCCATGCCGCACCCCAAAAGGCAGCCGAAAATCAAAGAGCCACGCAGAAAACGAAACATTGTTTGTCCTGGTCCAGTCTGAATTCAAAGGGGACGGAAGCCCGGCTTCCGTCCCCCAGATGGTCAATCAGCCGGCCGAAGAAAAATCTCCGGCCTGGCGAGGATCAGGGCGTCCAGGTGCCCGACGTCGGCGTGCCAGGCGACTGGGTCGGCCGCGGGTTCACCAAAACCGGATAGGGGTCGATCGGCTGGCCCTTTTGGTAACCCGAACTACGGATAAGCTTCGATTGTTTTGCCTGCGCGCGCGATAGAAGGCTTGCCTGGTCTGAAGGCATAAGCGACGAGGCAGGAGAGGATGTGGACCATGGCGTTCCTGACGGACCTGTGGCGTGAATGCTCAAGGCCCATTTCCGATTTCAGGGTATCGAGCACGGTCTCAATGACGAAGCGCTTGCGTAGCATGAGCTTGTCGGCCACCGGCATCAGGTGGTTGCGCATGTTGCGCCGGATGCCGGTGATCAGGTGCAGGCCGCGCTGCCAGAGTTTGTTAAACAGCGCGCGGCCGATATAGCCCTTGTCGGCGTAGAGCTTGCCGTTGAGATGGTGGGTGATCTCGTCTAGCACGGTGCTGTCGGCGGTGTTGCCGGACGTGATCTTCAGCGCCATGATCTGGCCGTTGTGATTGATGACAAAGTGCAGCTTGAGCCCATAGAACCACCCCATACTTGTCTTGCCGCGGGCGGCCAAGCCGTCGAAGACCTTGTGGCGGTGGATGCGGCGGTTGTGACAGACGGCGAGCTTGGTTGAGTTGGCGAAGTAGACGCCGGTCGGCTCGCCGCTCAGGCTGTGAAGCAGCACCATCAGAGGGGCAAACAGCCGCGGCATCAGGCTGACGAACCGGTCGTAATGCGGCAAATCGTCAAAGCAGGTGCGATGCTGCTGGCCAATCCCGTAGAGGTAGAACACCTTGAAATTCTTGTATGGCGCGAGGTGAAACAGCACCATGATGAACAGCATCTCGGCGCGCGACAGCTTGCCCGAGCGCTGCCGGGTCGTCGGCGATGGGATCAGCCGATGCGCTTCCCAGTCGTCGAACACTTTGCAGAAGTCATCAAGACAGCAGTAGAGCGCTGTGATATCCACCGCCATTGAGGGGACCCTCCAGAACCGGGTTTGAGGCTCAGTCTTCGCAAACCGATGCTGTCAAATCCTTGATCCGTTGGGAATCCCCTCAACCCTTATCCGTAGTTTGGGTTTGGTAATCGGCAAACGTCCGGAAATCCGTCGGCAGGATCCCGATCGCCGCGCAGGCGCCGTTGGTGTACCCGTTCGGCGAGTAGTTCGCGGTCGCCAGATGCGGCAACGTCGTCACCTGGCTGGCTGAGAACACCGCCGCGGAAGCGGGACGCGGCGCCTTCTCTCCCAGCAGGATTTCGTCGTCGAACGCCTCCGTCATATCACCAACATTATTGGCCGGATCATCCGACGGACCAAGGTTAGGCTGGCCCAACGTCTGCGCACCAAGCTCCCGGCCATGCACCTCGTCCGGCAGTGAAGCAAGCGGCACAAGACCGAACAGCACATTGATGAACTTAATAACCGAACCCTGCTCGCTGTAGTGATGCGAGATTTTACCCGCGCGCGCATAGGGCGAGATCAGGATCGCGGGAATGCGCGGACCAGCCGCCAACGGCGAACCATCGGCGAATTTGCTGCGACTCTCGGGTGACACGTGATCGTAGAACCCGTCGGTCTCGTCGTAGGTGATGATGATCGCGCTGTTTTCCCAGGTACGGGCTGTTGGCGATGTCATTGATCGCCTTGGCCGCGAACGCCTCGGAAATCTGCTGGTCGGAGTAGGCCGGATGGTCATCGTTGCCAAGGAAGGCGTGCTGGATCGCCGGCGTCGGATCGACCGGCACCAGCCCGTCGTTATTGTTGTAGCCGCCACGCAGGTAGAACACCCCGCCGCTGGCCGGCAGCGTCCGCTTCTCGACCGCCTGGAAGAAGTCCGCGGCACCGTGCAGGTTATTGTCCAGCACTTGAGGATTGTCGGCCAGGTAGCCGAAATACTGCGGCCCGTTGTGGTGCAGAATATAGCCGGTGTTCAGACCCGGATCGTTGGTCGGGTTCGGCGTTGCCGTCCCCTGCGGCTCATAGGGATCCGATTCATCGGCGGCGTTGAAGCCCTGCTGGTACCATCCCCAGTTCACCGCCGGATCGCTGCTGGCAATCGTCTGGATATCATGCTGCACGTCAAGCAGATCGGCCGCCGGATTTGGGTCGGAAGCAATGATCTTCTGAATATTGCCTCCCATGAATGACAGCGGCTGGGTGGCGAAAGTCAGGTTCAACGTTGGATTGGTCGGGCTCTCATCGAAGTTGTACGGCGGCTTGACACTGTTTTTGTCCAGCGCCGACCCAGGGAACGGACCCGGATCGTTGACGACCGGCACAAAGGCGTTGCTGGTCGTCGGCATGATCTTGGAGCCGTAGCTGGCGCCAAGCGGATTCGGGAAGGCGGGGTTCGAATAGGTGACCGACGCCCCCTCGTCGTTATGCAGCGCCCACTGGGTTTCACCGGATTGCCCGGCGATCAGGGCGATGGCGTTCGGGGTCGAAGGTCCGACAATGGTCTGGTGGAAGTTGTCGAACAGAACAAAGTTTTTCGCCCACGACCACATGAACGGGATCGTGTCGCAGTCAATATGGCTGATGTCCACCTGCGCCTTCTGCTGCTGCGCCAGCGTAACACCCGTCGGAGCCGCGCCGCTCGGTGTCACGATGTTGCCCGATTCATCCGTCGTCAGGCCCTCCTGGTCCAGCGCGTAGCGATCGTTTGCCGCGATGCCGGTGGTGGGATCGGTGTGCAGGCTGTTGGACATGCCTTGATGGCTGTGATCGACGGAGATTTCGTCAGCCGGATAGATCGGCACGATATCGCCGGCCGAGGTCGTGACCGCCTGCGGCATCAGGAATGGCGAAATCTGAACCACGTTCAGCGACGTATCCAGATAGGTCTGGACAAAGCTCTTTGTCTTCTTGGCGGGCTTGAAGCCGTCCGGCGCCGTGAACAAGCCGTTCGCGCCCGGGAACGTGCCGAAGTAGTGATCAAATGATTCGTTTTCGTGATAGATTACGAATACAAATTTCACCTTCTTGCGCAGCAGTTCGATTTTCTGGGCGAGTGAAAGGTGCAGCTCGCGATGGTCATAATCATCACCGGCCATGGAAGGCGTGATGTTGCCAAGCATCGCCAGCCGACCCAGCGTAAGGCCTGTTGTCCTGAGCAATCTCTTGCGGATCATTGGGAAGATGGTCCTTCTGCGTTTCGGGTCACAGCACGCGTGATCGAACCAACCGACACGCAAAGGCGACCGACTGATAACTAACCGAAAGCTAAAGCTCAGGTAATATGCGGTTAGTGACAGTTCAGGGAAGTTGCGAGTTCAACCTAAGACGCAAAGTATAGGTGACCGCGCGTGGCGCCACGTAACTGACATTAACCTGTGAATTGACAGATCCGAATTGATAATGACCGCGCCAGCCCCGACCATGCCCAAGTTCGGATCATTGTGAGTTCAGATTATCATATCAAATACAAAATAAAATCGCCGCTCGGCAGACGCCCATCCGGGCCGCCCGCAGCGGGCAACGACCAGAACACGCCGCCGGCCACGAATTACACACCGGCTCGCATCAGGCGGACAACTCCCCACGCGCGCCAACGAGGTGGCCAGCCCCGGCCGAACCCGCGATCAACGCCCGGTCAGTTCTGCATCCCCCAACGCCGCACCGTCCGGTTCTCGATCGTGCGGAAAACCACGTTCTCCACCAGCAACCCGATCATGATGATCGTCAGCAACCCCGCAAACACCTCCGGAATATCAAGCTGGTTCTTGCTCTCGAAAATATACCACCCCAGCCCGCCCTTCCCCGACGCCACGCCAAACACCAGTTCCGCCGCGATCAGCGTGCGCCAGGCGAACGCCCAGCCGATCTTCAACCCCGCCAGGATCGACGGAAACGCCGCCGGGATCAGAATCCGCAGCACCAGCGGCAGCCCCGAAAGCCCGTAGTTCCGTCCCACCATCCGCAACGTCTGCGACACCCCGCGGAACCCCGCATGAGTGTTCAGCGCCACCGCCCACAGCACCGAGTGCACCAGCACGAACACCAGGCTGCCGATCCCCAGCCCGAACCAGATCAGCGCCAGCGGCAGCAGCGCGATCGCCGGCAGCGGGTTGAACATCGCCGTCATCGTTTCCAGGAAATCCGTGCCGATCCGCGTGGTGATCGCCAGCACCGTCAGCACCCCCGCCAGCACCACCCCGGTGCTGAACCCGATCGCCAGCACCTGCAGCGACGCCCACGCCCGATCCGGCAACACGCCCGACACAACCCCATCCCACCAGGCGGTGATCGTGTCGGTGAACGTCGGCACCAGCAGCGGATTGTCCAGGTGCCGAGCATAAAGTTCCCAGACGGCAACAAGCACGACGATCAGGAACGTCTTCCGCAGCCACGCCTGGTTATACAGCCGCTCGAACACGGTCAGCTTTTTCTCGACGATGCCGAACTCCTCCGTCCCGCGCGGCGTCAGCACAATCTCCGGCCGCGGCATCACCTCAGACATGCGCGTCCGCCTCCACCCGGTCGGCGAACAGCATATCGTGGATCCGCGCCTCCAGCCCCGCCGCCACCGCCGGATCGCCATCCCGCGGCACGCTGTTAAGCTCCGCCTTCACCTGTCCCGGATGCGGCGACAGCAGCAGGATACGGTTGCCGATCTTCACCGCCTCGGGGATCGAGTGCGTCACGAACAGCACGGTGAATTTCGTTTCCTCCCACAGCATCAGCAACTCTTCCTGCATCCGCTGCCGGGTCAGCGCGTCCAGCGCGGCAAACGGCTCGTCCATCAGCAGAATGTCCGGCTCCATCGCCATGCCGCGGGCGATCGCCACACGCTGCTTCATGCCGCCCGACAGCGTGTGCGGATAGGCATCGGCGAACCGCGTCAGGTGCACCTTTTCGATATACTGCATCGCCTTCTCGTCCGCCGCCTTGCCGCGCAGCTTGCCGGAGGTCCGCAGCGCGAACACCACGTTCTGCCGCACCGTCTTCCACGGCAGCAATTGATCGAATTCCTGGAACACCATCATCCGGTCCGGACCCGGACGGGTGATCCACTGGCCCTTCAGGTGGATCTCCCCCTCGGTCGGCGTCATGTAACCGCCCACCGCCTTCAGCAGCGTCGACTTGCCGCAGCCCGACGGGCCCAGCAGGACGAACCGGTCCGACCGCAGAACGGAAAAATCCACCCGGTAGGTCGCCGTGACCAGATGGTCGCGCGTTTTGTATTGCAGCGTGACGCCGCGCACATCCAGCAGCGGTGGCGGTACGTTTCAGGTCGTTGCGTTTTGTCCAGCATCCGGTCCCTTGGCGTCCTTGGTATCCCTCGAACCGGACCATACAGGCTTGCATGCCAACCGTCTTGTCCCCACGCTGCCCCGACCAACCAAGGGAGACAAACATGTCCGAACTACGCGACATCCTGCGCAACCACATGAAGGAAAAGCTCGCCCAGGATCAGGTCGTGGCCTCCATGACCGTGCGCTTCGCCCGCTCGATCGAGATCGCCCAGATCGCCAGGACCGCCGGTTTCGACACGCTCTACGTCGACCTCGAGCACAACACGCTGTCGATCGACACGTGCTGCCAGATCTGCATCGCCGCCCAGCAGATCGGCATCACCCCGCTGGTGCGCGTGCCGGCCAACACGCCGGAATACATCTGCCGCGTGCTCGACGGCGGCGCGATGGGCGTCATCACGCCGCATGTCCGCTCCGCCGCAGGAAGCCCGCGCCATGGTCGAACTCGTCAAATTCCCCCCGCTCGGTCACCGTTCGGCCGGCGGCGCGCTGTCGCAGTACCAGTACCGCAGCTTCCCCGTGCGCCGAGACCAGCGCCGCGATGAACGACGCCACGTCGCTGGTGGTGATGATGGAAACCGTCGCCGCGCTGGAAAACGTCGAGCAGATCATCGCCACCGACGGGCGTCGACATGCTGTTGATTGGCAGCAACGATCTGTGCAGCGAAATGGGCATCACCGGCCAGTACGACCATCCGAAGCTGAAAGACGCCTTCGCCCGCACGATCGAGGCCGCGCGCAAGGTCGGCAAACACGTCGGCATGGGCGGTCTCGCTGCCCGCGACGATCTGATGACCCAGTTCGTCCAGATGGGCGCACGTTATGTCTCGACCGGAACGGATCTGGCTTTCCTGCTCGCCGCCTGCACCCAAAAGGCCCGTTTCGTCCACGACATGAAGCGATAAGACTATCTTCACGCCCGCCGCTTCGCTGAAACCGCGAACACAGGCGGGCGTTGTCCGGTGCATCACAGTCCGCCCGCACCGCGCGGGATCCTCAACCGGACTGCGCAACACCGGAGAGACGAAATGCCTTCAACAGCAAGCCTCAAGGAAGTCTACATCGACGAGATGCGGGATCTTTGGTCCGCCAACGACCAGATGCAGCGCGTGATGAAAACGCTCAGCCAGAAGGCATCCGACAAGAAACTCAAGGATCTGCTGGAAAAATCCGTATCCGGCATCGGCAAGCACACCGAAACCCTGAAGTCCGTCCTCGAAGGCCAGGGCGGCCGCGTCCGCAAGGAGCACTGCAAGGGCATGGAAGGCCTTGTGGAGGAGGCCAAGTCGCATGCGCTCGAAGAGGAACTCGATGGCCAGCTACGCGACCTCGTGATCATCTCCCAATACCAGCGGATGTCACATTACGGCCTTGCCGGCTTCGGCACCGCCGCGGCCTACGCCCAGGCGCTCGGGCTGAAGGACGACGCCGCGAAACTGAAGTCGATCGTCAAGGACATCTATAACGCCGACGAATATACCAGCGAACTCGCCCAGCGCGCCGAAAAGGCTGTCGCCTGACGGTCCCATGCCAACGCCCCATCCAGGGCGTTGGCTGCACCGCCCCGGAATGCGACGGGCGCACGCCAACCTGCCAAACAAACTTCGCTCAGCCGAAATCCCGCGCGCAGCGTCCGATCAACGACTCGATCGACCCGAACACCAACGCGCCCGCCGCCGTGAGCCGCCGCGTCTTCGACGCCAGCGTGCCAGACTCGCCATGCACCAGCGCCCCGGCATGGCCCATGGAGACGCCCTCCTTCGCCTCCCGCCCCGCGATCAGCGCATAGAGCGGCTTTCGCGCCCCCAGCCGAGCATAAGCCTCGGCGCATTCTTCCTCTTCGCTGCCGCCGACTTCGCCAACCAGCACGATCCCCTTGGTGCGCGGGTCATCGAAGAACACCGGCAGCAGGTCGGCAAATCGCACGCCCTTCACCGGATCGCCGCCAACGCCCACCCAGATGCTTTGCCCCAGCCCTTCGCGCGCCAGCCGATAGCCGACCTCGTAGGACAGCGTGCCGCTCTTGGACATGATCGCCAGCGGCCCCGGTTTCAGGCACACATCCGGCAGGAACCCAAGCTTGCATTCCCCCGGAACCGCCAGGCCGGGCGTCGAGGCCCCGACCCACACCGCCCCGGCATCGCCGCGCCGCGCGACCGATCTTGATCGCATCGTGCAACGGAACCCCTTCCGCAACCGTGACGACCAGCTTGATCCCGGCCGCCAGCGCCTCCTGCACCGCCGCCCATGTCTCCTCCGGCGGCGCCATGGCCACCGATGCAACCGCACCCGTCACCCGCACCGCATCCGCGCACGACTGGAACACCGGCACCCCCGCCGCCTCCGTCATGTCCGTCCGGACCGAGGTGCCGCCAACGATATTCGTGCCATACGCCCGCATCAGCGCCGCGTGGCTGCGTCCCATGCGCCCGGTGATGCCCTGCACAATGACCGGCGTGGTTCGCGACAAGGACCCGATCATGCCGCCGTCCCCACGATCGCATCGATCCGTGCCAGCGCCTCCTCCAGATCCTCAGTCACCAGCATCCCCGGCTGCGCCGCACCAAGAATTCGTTTCGCCTCCGCCGCGTTGCGTCCGACCAGCCGCGCAACAACCGGAACGTTGCAGCGACGGCGATCGTTGTATCGCCGTTGCCAGCAAGCCCGCGAATTCGGCCAGATCGGTGATGCCGGCAAAGATGTTGACCAGCACGGCACTTCAACGACGATCGCGCGGTGATCCATTCCAGCACACGGATCAGCCGAGCCGGGCTGCCGCGCATCTGGCCGGTGCGGATGTCGCAGAAGTTCAGCGGCTTGGCCCCACGCGCCGTCAGTTCATCGATCAGCATCATCGACAGCCCGGCGCCGGTCGTTACCAGACCGATCTCGCCATCCGGATCGAGCTCGACATAGTCAAACCCCTCCGCGATCTTGCGGCAGGCATCGGCATAGATCGCTGGCCGGGCTTCGATCATCGCTGCGATCAACGGCTGGCGATCGATGGCGTTCAGGTCGACCACCACCTTGGCATCGCCGGCCACACAGCCAGCTGCCGAAACGAACAGCGGATTGATCTCCGCCAGCGCCAGTTCCCGCTCCAGCACCATCGTCGCCAGCGCCACGACCAATGCGCGCCACCGCATCGCGCCACGCCACCGGTTCGTCCGTCAACAACTCCGCCAGCGCCGCGCTCACCGCTGCCACCGGATGCGGCGGGCACAGGCGTTCCTGCACAGAGCCGCGCCTGCTCGATCTCCACGCCGCCCTGCGCCGAATAGATCACCCGCAGCCCATAGCTCGCCGCGTCGACCATAACGGATAGATAACGTTCCTCGCCCGGCCGCGACCTGCTCCACCAGGCAGGCATCCACCTGATGCCCCTTCAGCCGCTGCCCAGCATCGCCGAACAGGCCGCGGCCACCGCGTCCGGCGAACCGGCACCGCACAATCGCCGCCCGCCTTGCCACGCCCACCCACCGGCACCTGGGCCTTCACCATCCACGGTCCGGCGCCCGGCAGAGCCGGCACGCCATCCGTCACCACAATACCAGCCGGAACCGCAATGCCATGCTGCGGCGAACAGCGCCTTGCCGTCAGCCTCGATCAGCAGCACCTCAGAACGTTCCCAGCCCCATGATGCCGTCCGTCGACATCGAAGTCGCCGACGATCTTCTTGCCGATCAGGTCGCGCAACGTCTCCGAAGCGCCGCCGCCGATCGAGCCATAGCGCGCCCCGCGATAGAACCGCGACACCGGATATTCGTCGGTGAAGCCGAAGCCGCCATGCACCTGCACCGCCTCGGTGGTTACCCGCAACGACATCTCGTTGCAGAAGATCTTCGCCGCCGCCGCCATGAACGGATCGGGAAACGGATTGGCGGTCAGGCAGGCGCGATACAGCAATCCGCGCCCCGCCTCGATATCCTTGAACATGTCGGCAAGCTTCCAGCGAATGCCCTGAAAGTCGGCGATCGGCTTGTCGAACACCGTGCGCTCCCGGACATAGTTCACCGCCTCGTCGAACGCGCCCTCCGCCAGCCCCAGCGAGATCGACGGGATTCAGGCAGCGCTGCGTGTTGAACGCGGTCAGCAGCTTGCGGAACCCGTCCTCCCGGATCACCAGGTTCTCCAGCGGCAGCTCGCAGTCGTCGAACTGGATCTCGTGCAGGTTCTCGCCGCCCATCGTGTGATAGGTGCCGGTGACCGCGAACCCTTGCGTGCCGGGCTCCAGCAGCACGCAGCCGATGCCCTCGCGGCCCGGCTTGCCGTCGACCCGGCGTGAACACGACGAACATGCCCGCCTCCGGCGCGCGGCTGATCAGCGTCTTGGTGCCCTTCAGGATCACCCGGTCGCCGACGATGCGCGCATTGGTGCGGTAATTGGCCACATCCGTGCCGGCATGCGGCTCGGTCATGCAGATCGCCAGGATGCAGTCGCCGCTGACCACGCGCGGCAGGATGCGCTCGCGGATCGACGGCCGGGGCGTAGCGGGCGATCACCCGCGTCTGCACCCCCGCCTCGCCCAGCACCGCCATGGCGGTCACGTAATCGACCTTGGCGATCTCCTCCAGGATCAGCGCCGTATCCAGGATCGGCAAGCCCAGCCCGCCATATTCCTCCGGCACCGACATGCCCAGCACGCCCAGCTCGGCGAGCTGCTTCATGTTCTCCCAGGGGAACGTGCCGTCCATCCAGCGCAGCGGCCTTGGCCTTGAACTCGGTCTGCGCCAGCGTCGCGCACCGAGGCGATCATCTCCCGCTGCTGCGCATTGATTTGGAAGTCCATTGTCTCGCCTCCTCGCCGGAACCAGCGAGTGTAGTCGCCCCCCGCCCCAACGCAACGCCCGCACCCTGCATGGCCCCCACGTTGATTGGCGTGGCGTCCGGCCAGCCGACGATCCGTCTCGCTCAAGAACCGGTCCAGCAACCGCTCATTAGGTTATAGGAATTATTCCTTGCTTAACCCGGAATAATCACCTATCGTCCGCAGGAACGAACACCGAACTTCCGCCTGAAGACAACCCGAGGATCCCATGTCCTTTCCAGCCGCCGCCGCCCCCGCCATCCTGGACACCGTCCTGGGTCACATCGCTCCGCACTTCCTCGCCAGCACCAATGGCGACCTGCCAACCGCCCGGCACACCGCCAGCCGCCTGCTCGACGCCTACAATGCCGAGACCGAGGAAGAACTCCACCTCGCCGCCGAAATCGTCAGCTTCGGCCTCCATGCCCTGGAGGCGCTCGGTCAGGCAGCCAGCCCCGGCCTGTCCCTGAACCGGATCCTCCGCCTGCGCGGCAGCGCCGTCAGCCTCAGCCGCGAAGCCCATAAAGCTCAGCGCAAGCTCGACCAGCTCCAGCGCACGCGCCAGGCCGCCCGCACCCAAACCCAGCCGCAACGCCGGCCAGCCCCACCCGCGCCCATCGAACCCGAAACCAAGGCCCCCACCCCAGCCGAACCGGCAACCGCCGCCAAACCCACCGACGACGACCCAGCCGCAGTCCTGCTCGACCGCGCGCGCCGGGCGGTGCAGCCCGGCAGCGCCAAAGGCATCCAGGCCTGGACAACGTCCAGCCAGCAACGCCGCGCCGCCGCGCGGATCACCGAAAATCTGAAGCGAAATCAGGCCGAACAAGCCCGCCGCGAAGCCTCCAGGACCGCGCCGCAGCAAGCCGAAGGCGCCAGCCGGCACGCCGCGGTATAACGCCGCATCGTCGCAGCAGCCGCGAATCCTCACCGTTAACCACTGTTTAACCCGATTAGCCGATGATGCCGCCAAAGCCCGTGCACACGCCGGAAGCGACCTGAATCGGAGAGACAATGACCGCCCTGTTAAGTCGCCTGACGATCCGCACCAAGATCATGGGTGCGTTCGGCGCCATCCTGCTGCTGGTGCTGGCACTCGGCGTCATCTCGATCAGCCGCCTCTCGGCCATAGACGACCAGGCCGCGGAAATACGCGACAAATGGCTGCCCAGTGCGGGTGTGCAGGGCCAGTTGCTGGGCGCGCTGCAGGATTACCGTGTTTACGAAGCACGCTACCTCCTCGCCGAAACCGACCCGGACCGCCAGAAAATGAATGGCGAAATCCAGAAGCGCCTGCAGACCGTCGAACGGCTGCGGGCAGCCTACGAGCCGCTGATCACACCGGGAACCGAGAGCGCCCGGCTCATGCGCGAGTTCGACCTGGCCTGGACCGACCACAAGCAACTCGCCCGCAAATACATCGGCGATCATCAGGCCAACGCACGTGACCTGTTTACCGATGCAAACCGAAAAAGCTTCCTCGACGCCGCCGTTGCGCTGGCAAAAGACCTGGACCTCAATGTCGCGGAGGGGAAAAAAGCCGCCGACGCAAGCGTGGCAATCTACAGCGCGACAAAGCTGACAATCATCGCCGTCGTTGGGGCGGTCGTCACGATGTGCCTGCTGCTGGCTTATGCGATCATCACCAACGTGTCCGGCCCGATCCGCCGGATGACCCAGACCATGACCCGCCTTGCCGATCACGACCTGACAATCAACGTCCAGGATCAGGATCGCAGTGATGAGATCGGCGCCATGGCCGCCGCGGTCCAGGTGTTCAAGGACAACATGCAACGGGCCCAGCAGCTTTCCGGCGAACAACAGATCGAGCGTCAATCCAAGGAAAAACGCTCGGCCCACCTGGACAGCACCGTCGCCAGCTTCCAGGTCACCGCCCGCGAAATGGTCGGGCTGCTGTCCTCGGGCTCGACTGAACTCGAAACCACCGCGCGGGCGATGTCAGGCAGTGCCGACAGCACCAACCGCCAGGCCAACGCCGTCGCCGTGGCGGCCGAGGAAGCCGGTGCCGGCGTGCAGACCGTCGCCGCCGCGGCCGAACAACTCACCGGCTCGATCCAGGAAATCAGCCGCCAGGTCGCGCAATCCGCCAGGATGGCCGCCCGTGCGGTCAGCGACGCGCAACGTACCAATGCCATCGTCGAAGCCCTGGCCGAGGGCGCCAACAAGATCGGCAACGTCGTCGGCCTGATCACCAGCATCGCCGGGCAAACCAACTTGCTGGCGCTGAACGCCACCATCGAAGCGGCGCGCGCCGGTGATGCCGGCAAGGGTTTCGCCGTCGTCGCCTCCGAAGTGAAGAACCTCGCCAGCCAGACCGGCCGCGCAACCGAGGAAATCGGCGCTCAGATCACCCAGATCCAGGCGGCCACGACCGAGGCAGTGACAGCGATCCGCAGCATTTCCGCCAGTATCGAGGAAGTCAGCGCCATCGCCACCACGATCGCCGCCGCGGTGGAGGAACAAGGCGCCGCAACCGCGGAAATCGCCCGCAACGTCCAGCAGACGGCGTCCGCGACGCAGGAGGTCACCACCAACATCAGCGGCGTCGGCCAGGCCGCCAACGACAGCAGCGCCGCCGCCACTCAGGTGCTGCGCGCCGCCGGCGACCTGTCAAAGCACGCCGACCGGCTGTCCGCCGAAGTGACCACCTTCGTCGCCAAAGTCCGGGATGCGTAACCGGACAACGACATCGCCCGCCCAGCCATCAGCACCGGCCGCCGGAGGCACGATAACGCCCCCGGCGGCCACATCGTTACTCCGCCGCCACCGCAACTGTCCGCCGCCGGGCAATCCGCAGCACCATCAACGCCGCCATCAGGCAGGCCAGCCCGCTCGCCAGGAACGCCGGCACGTAGCTGCCGGTCAGGAACCGCGTCTCGCCGGCCCCCAAGGCCGCAAGCGCGCCGCCGATCTGATGCCCCGCGACGATCCAGGACACGATCACCGGCGCGTCCTTCTTGCCGAACACCTCGTTGGTCAGCGTGACGGTCGGCGGCACCGTCGCCACCCAGTCCAGGCCGTAGAACACCGCGAAGATCGACAGGCTGACCACGTCGAAATGGGTGAACGGCAGCACCACCAGCGACAGCCCGCGCAGCCCGTAATACCAGAACAGCAGGATCCGCGAAGTTGTAGCGGTCGGTCAGGTACCCCGACACCGTGGTGCCGACCAGGTCGAACACCCCCATCGCCGCCAGCAGGCCGGCCGCGCTGACCTCGGGAATGCCGTGATCCATGCAGAACGGGATCAGATGCGTCGCCACCAGCCCGTTGGTGGAAAACCCGCAGACCGCGAAGGTCGTGAACAGCAGCCAGAAATCCACCGACCGCGCGCCGCGCATCAGTCCGGCGATCGCGATCGCGAACGGATTGCCCGACCGCGGCGGCAGTTCCACGACCTCGTTCGATCCGAACGGTCCGAGCCCGATCGCCGCCGGGCTTTCCGGCAGCATCAGCAGCACCACCGGGATCAGCGCCAGGATCACGCCCGCCACCACCAGCGGCACGATGTGCCAGGTATGCGAAACCACCAGGCTGGCCAGCAGCGGCAGGAACACCAACTGCCCGGAGGCGTTGCTCGCGGTCAGCAGCCCGACCACCAGTCCGCGCCGGTGCACGAACCAGCGGTTGGCGATCGCCGTCGCCAGCCCGACCATGCCCGGCGCCGGAGCCCAGGCCCGACCAGCACGCCCCAGGTCAGGTACAGCTGCCAGATCTCGCTGACGAATGCGCTGCAGCCCGGCGCCGATCACCAGCAGCACCATCGAGGCCAGCACCGTGCGCTTCAGCCCGATCGTCTGGATCAACCCGGCGGCGAACGGCCCGACCAGCCCGAACAGCAGGATGTTCAGCGAGACCGCGCCGGAGATGACCGCCGCGTTCCAGCCGAACGCCTCCTGCAGCGGCACGATCAGCACGCCCGGGGTGGCCCGCACGCCGACCGAGGCCAGGATGACCACGAACATCACCGCCACGACCACCCAGGCATAGTGCAGGCGTCCCGCGAACAGGCGGGCGATCAGACTCAGGTCCCATTGATCGGAAGCTCCGGATATACTTGCGTTCAGAATGACGTTCGTCATATGGAAGTCAAGCGATAATATGACGACCGTCACAGCAACAGGAGGCCACCGCATGGCCGAAGCCAACCCAACGAAGAGCGGAAACCCGCCAGCGCATCCTGACCGCCGCCGGCCACCTGTTCCGCGAGCACGGCATCGACGGCGTCGGCGTCGATGCGGTGATGAAGGAGGCCGGCCTGACCCATGGCGGCTTCTACCTGCATTTCCCGTCCAAGGAGGCCCTGGCGGCCGAGGTCTCGCAGTCGCTGCTGGAGAAAGCCGCCGCCAAATGGGACGAGATCAGCCGCTCGCCCGGACCGGGAGGCAGCGTTGCGACGCATCGTCAGCGACTACCTCGATCCCGCCCGCGTCGCCTCCGCCCATGGCTGCCCGCTCACCACCCTCGGCCCCGACGTTGCCCGCCGCACCACCTCGAGGGAAGCGATCGGCGATGCGCTGCGCGGCATGCTGGATGCCCTGGCCCGCGTGCTTCCCGGACGCAAGCGGCAAACAGGCGCTGGCATCACTGTCCACGATGGTCGGCGCGGTCGTGCTGTCGCGCCTGGCCGACGACCCGGCCCTGGCGCGAAGCGTTCCTCCAGGCCGCAGCCGACAGCATCCTGCCGGCCAAAAGCCACCCCAATCGTCGGGAAGTGTTGCCGGAGCAGCCGGCCGGTTGATTGGCGAGCCGGCCCGCGCATCCCAAATCCCTGGGTATGGCAAACCCCTGGGCATCCCAAATCCCTTGGCATCCCCAATCCCTGGGCCCACCAGATCCCTGGGCACAAACAACCGGAACCGACCCCATGCGCACGCCGCTGACACTTTCCATCCTGGCAGTCTGTCTCTCCGCCTGCGCGACCTTGCCGGCGACCCAGCGCACGCCGTACCTGCCACCCGGCGTGTTCGGGACCTATGAGGACAACGACACCGGCGCCATCAACAACGCCGCTTGGGCTTTCGCCTCGCCCGCCAACACACGCGGAAACCCCGCCGAGGCCGCCCGCGCGGTCGTCGCACTGGAATACCTGCCGGGAGAGTTGCAGGAAAATCCCCGCTGGGTCGCCATGGACAGCGCGATCAAGCTGCGCATGGGCCAGGCGCGCGATCAACTCCGCCAGATACTTGGAATCAGGCCCGACGCCCCGCCGCAGGTGGTGGTCAACGTGATGCTGGCGCTTGGCCTGGACCTGCAGACCGGCAATCAGCCCGCCGCGATGCAGGTACTGACCTCACCCATCTTCACCCTGCCGCCGGAGCGCACGCTGCAGATCCTGTCCAACCTGCCCTACGTGCAGGAGGCCAATCTGGCGACCACGCGCGCCGAGGATCAGTCCTTCCCAACCAGCGGCCTAAGGCAATGACGCCAATCCCGCGACAAAGGACTTATTCAACAACAACAAGGCCTTGTTCACCAATAGTCGGCACAGTTCGCGGCGCTGAACCAGCCCTGAGTCTTGCTTTGAACGAGCAGCCTGATGGGCTCGCTGACGCGCTCAGCGCCGCTGACGTCCTAACAAAGCCTGACCTGCACATAGCTGCCGGGCGCGTCCTCCAGCGGCTTCAGCTTGCCGTCGCCCGGTTTGCGGGCCGGAACCTGGGCCTTGTCGAACGACAGGATCCACCGTTGCCAGTCGGGCCACCATGATCCCGCCATTTCGGTCGCCCCCTGCAGCCAGGTTTCCGGGTCGGCAGGCAGTTCCTTGCTGATCCAGTGCCCGTATTTGCCGCCCTCCGGCGGGTTGACCACCCCGGCGATATGGCCCGACGCCGCCAGCACGAAGCGCTTCGGGCCGCCCAGCAACTGGGTGCCGCGATATGTCGATTTCCACGGCGCGATATGATCCTCCCGCGTGGACAGGAAATAGGCCGGCGTCTTGATCTTGCCGAGGTCGATCGGCACGCCGGCCAGCTCGATGCCGTTCGGCTTGGACAGCAGGTTCTCCTGGTACATCTTGCGCAGGTAGAAGCTGTGCATCCGGGCCGGCATGCGGGTGGAATCGGCGTTCCAGTACAGCAGGTCGAACGGGAACGGGTCATTGCCCAGCAGATAGTTGTTGACCACGAACGACCAGATCAGGTCGTTGGCGCGCAGCATGTTGAACGTCGTCGCCATCTCGCTGCCTTCGAGGTAGCCACGCTTGTTCATCTTGTCTTCCAGCGCCTGAAGCTGTTCCTCGTCGATGAAGACCCCCAGCTCGCCGGCTTCCTGGAAATCCATCATGGTCACGAAGAAGGTCGCGGTCTTGATCCTGTCGTCCCCCTTCGCCGCCATGTAGGCGAGGGTGGAGGCCAGCAACGTCCCGCCCAGGCAATAGCCGATTGCGTTGACCTCGCGCTCCCCGGTGGCGGCCTCGATCGCGTCCAGTGCCGCGAGGTAGCCTTCCGTCATGTAATCCTCGAAGCCCTTGTCAGCGAGCTTCTCGTCCGGGTTGACCCAGGAGATGACGAAAACGGTGTGCCCCTGGGAGACGGCCCAGCGGACGAAGCTGTTCCTCGGCCGCAGGTCCAGGATGTAGAACTTGTTGATCCACGGCGGCCCGATCAGCAACGGGCGCTTCAACACCTTGTCGGTGGTCGGCGTGTACTGGATCAGTTGCATCAGATCGTTCTGGTAGACGACCATGCCCGGCGACACGCCGATGTTCTCGCCGACCTTGAAGGCGTCGGTGTCAGTCATCTTGATGTGCAAC
>CAWBPF010000050.1:0-308386 GCA_963790515.1 uncultured Alphaproteobacteria bacterium
CCCGGTGCACAAGCCGCAGCAATGCCGGAGTATGAGGTGATGGAGGGCTGGTCGGGATCTTCCCGCGGCGCCCGGTCCTGGGCCGGCCTTCCCGCACAGGCCGTGAAATACGTCCGGCGAATCGAGGAATTGGTGGAAGCGCCGGTCACGTTGCTATCGACCAGCCCAGAGCGTGACGACACGATCTTGGTGAAAGATCCGTTCGAGGGGTAGGCGGCGAATATTCAGTCAGCCAGGCAGCGCAGCCGTTAACCATCGGTAAATCTTTCATCCGCTAATATGGGCAGGCCCGACCAAAATGGTTCGCCCGCATGGCTGATGATCCGCAAACTGCACTGAACAACGCATTGATCGCCGGCCGCTATGCGGTCGACACCTCCCAGGTCCTGGTGGACGCTGGCGGAGGACTGCCTGCTTACCTTGCCCGCGACCGCATGGGTGCGGATGGCAAGCGCGTCGCCCTGGCTGTTTCCCGGGACGCGTCGCCCCGCGCCCGAGCGCTGAGTGTGTTGACGGATCCAATCGATAGCCTGATGGTGCCGCTTGGCCATGGCGTCGCGCCGTTGGCCGGTGGCAAGGGCGAAGGGTATTTCGTCATCTGTCCGCTACCACCCGGCCCACCGGTTTCAGCGGGCTTGGTTCCTTGGCCCGAACGGGCTTTGACCGACCTCGTGTTGCGGCCCATCGCGCAGGTGCTCGATGTCCTCTACAATGCCAGGCTGACTCATCGGTCAATTCGCCCGAATAATGTCTTCCAGTCTGCGGCGGGGCAGCCGGTCACACTCGGCGCGGCCTGGGCAGCGCCGCCGGCGATGCATCAACCTGCCGCCTTTGAAATCGCCGTACAGCCTGCTGTGTTCACCCGCGGGTCGCGGCGACGGGTCGATTGCCGACGACGTATACGCCCTGGGTGTTCTGCTGCTCACTCTGTTGAGTGGCAGAGTCCCGATGGGGAACATGGACGACGCGACCGTCATCCGCTGGAAGCTTGATCTCGGCAGCTTTGCGGCGCTCACGCGGGACATACCGCTCTCCGGATGGTTCGCCGATCTGGTGCACGGAATGCTGGCGGAAGATCCGGATCATCGGCCATTGCCGAACTTGCTGCTGGATCACGCAAGCCTTCGCAGCCGCCGGGTCGCGGCGCGCCCCGCACGGCGCAGTCAACGTCCCCTGGTGATCAATGATATCGCGGTGTTCGATTCGCGGACCTTGGCCTACGCCTTGTTCAGCGATGAGAAGAAAGCGATCCAGTTCCTCCGCAACGGCCTGGTGACCCAATGGCTGCGACGCGGCCTTGGCGATGCCGCGCTGGCTACACAGATCGAGGATCTCGTGCGGTCGCGTTTGGTGGATATAAAGTCCGGTCCTCGCGGCGACCCGCTCCTGGTGATGCATACGATCAGCGCGATCAATCCGCGCATGCCGCTTTGCTGGCGGGGGATCGCCCTATGGCCCGATGCGCTTCCCGCGCTTCTGGCGGAGGGGATTGGTGCCGGTACCGATCTGTTGGGCGTGATTCAGGAACTGTTGGTCCACGACATTGCAGACATTTGGTCGGAGGACGATCCGAAGGACGGACGCTCTGACACCCCCGAAGTGGCGAGCCAGCGGCAGCTTCTGAAAGATGGCAGCCCAGGCGGATTGCTACGCCTGTTCTATGGCTTGAACCCGATCTTGCCATGTCGGGCGCCGTCGATGACGAGCAAATGGATCGCGGGCATTCCGGAGCTGATGAGCTTCCTCGACCGCATTGTCGAAGCCGCGGGCGACAAGCTGATCGATCAGCATCTGTCTGCGTTCATCGCGGCCCGCGGCGACCGGAGGGTCGAAATGCAAGTCAACAAGCTGCTCAGCATCAAGGATAATGAGTTGTTCAGGTCGACGGAGTTGGCGCTGCTGCAGGATCTGCAGACGCGATTTTTTCCGTCGCCAATGCCGGCCCTGACGAAATGGGCCGCCGCCCGACTGCGCCCGGAGCTCGACCGTTGGCGTAACCGGCCGAAACGCGAGGCACTCCACCTCCGGCTCGACGCGCTGATAAAGACCGGGTTCGTGTCACGACTTCTAGAACTGGTCGCAGATCCAGTCGCACGGGCTTTGGATATGCAGGGTGCCAATCGAGCCGTCACCGAACTGGCGGTCATTGACCTGGAAGTCGCGACGATCGAAAGCGAAGATAAATTGCGCTTCGTGGATGCCAAGCGCTACGGGCAAGCCATTACCGGTGGGATTGGACTATCCACATTCATCCTGGTGGTACTGCTGGCCTTGTTCCGATGAGTTAGGGATCGAAGCTCGGACGCGGGGCCGCTGGACTGATCGTCCTGATACTAGGCTTAACCAGTGGTGGCTTGATCGCGTTGTCACCGGATATCGCGATGCCGTTGGCTGTATTGCTGCTGCCAGGTCTGCTGGCACTGATATTGGACCGGTCGCCCGGGTGCGGCGTCGCACAGGCAATACTGCTGTTCCAGGCAGCGGCGTGCGTGCGCCCGGTTGCAGACGCCTGGTACCGATGCGCCGGGGTTGATAGCTGCATGGGGTTTCTAACCGGCACACCGATGGTCATGCGCGTTTGGCTGGCAGGCGCCGCAGCCTGGGTAATCGCCCAGATTCTCCCGCTGGTCCTGAAGGTGCTGGATGATCGTCGTCTTGCGCAGAGGCGTGCTGCGTTAGCCGCTCGACGCGAAGAACTTGTTGCGGAGTGGGGGCTGGAAGAAGACCCCGACAAATAGGGGCTCGGTCGATCGCTTCATGCGGCGAAAATCACAAGCCCCGCGGTGAGGTTTGCCGCCTGATCTGGCTTGTCTTGTCCCAACGCACAGGAAGCTCGCCAAGGCACGAACCGCCCGGTCAGGGCATTTAGCTTGTGACCCTCATCGCGCCGACCAGTCAGAAGCCCGCCCGCCAACCGCGGCTGGCGAACTCCTGACCACGCACGCTATACGTATTCCCCAGCCGTCGCACCCTGCCGGTTTCCAGCATTCAGACGGCGTTCGGCGATCTGGGCCTTCATCGCCTTCTGCAGCTTCTCGAATGCCCGGACCTCGATCTGGCGGACGCGCTCGCGGGAGATGTTGTACTGCTGGGAAAGATCCTCGAGCGTCGTCGGATTGTCCTTCAGCCGCCGCTCGATCAGGATGTGACGTTCCCGCTCGTTCAGCGACTTCAGCGCGCCGGTCAGCAGAGCCTTGCGGCCGGTCAGTTCCTCACGGTCGGCGATCGCGGTTTCCTGCGTCTCTGATTCGTCGACCAGCCAATCCTGCCACTCACCCTCGCTGTCCTGGCGCACCGGAGCGTTCAGGCTGTGGTCAGGTGCGGCAAGGCGGCGGTTCATGCTGACGACATCCTGTTCCGGGCACGTCCAGCACGCGGGCGATCTTCGCGACCTGTTCCGGCTGCAAGTCGCCGTCGTCGATCGCCTGCATCTGGCCCTTGAGGCGGCGCAGATTGAAGAACAGCTTCTTCTGCGCGGCGGTGGTGCCCATTTTCACCAGCGACCAGGAGTGCAGGATGTATTCCTGGATCGCGGCGCGGATCCACCACATCGCATAGGTCGCGAGGCGGAAGCCGCGGTCGGGGTCGAAGCGTTTGACCGCCTGCATCATCCCGACATTGCCTTCGCTGATCAGCTCGCCGACCGGCAGGCCATAGCCGCGATAACCCATGGCGATTTTCGCGACGAGTCGCAGATGGGAGGTGACAAGCTTGTGTGCCGCCTCCATATCCTGAGTGTCGCGCCATTGATGGGCGAGCGACAGCTCTTCCTCAGGGGTGAGCATTGGAAACTTGCGGATCTCTTGGAGATACCGCGACAGGTTGCCCTCTGGGGCGATGTTAAGGACGGCAGAGGCCACGAGGTAGACTCCTTTCGTCAGACCGGGATGTACTTGCCCAACGGTGGCGCAAGATCGCGGTATGAATGTGACTGAGACCAGTCTGGATGCAGGCTGGGACATCACGTCCCGGTGACCCACCCCAGATTGGCGGCGGCGTATCCGGACGTCCCCATCGAAGAAGGGCATCCCCCCACTTCGATGCGATTTGTATACAGGACTGAAATAGTCCTGTCAAGATTAACGAATGGTTAACAAGCCGATCAGAGAAGCGTTCGACATCGTCTAAAAGACCCTGCATATCGGCCGGCAAGGCGGCTTTGAAGCTGATTGGCAGGCCTGTTCTGGGATGTTTGAAGCCAAGACTTGCGGCATGCAGGGCTTGTCGAGGGAAGTCCAGAAGTTGGCTTCGACAGCGGCTGAATTCATGGCCTTTGGCGGCGCCGGGACGCGGCGCAGATATAACGGATCACCAACAATCGGATGCCCGGCTGCCGCAAGATGCACGCGGATTTGATGAGTGCGGCCGGTCGCCAGCCGGCATTCCAGAAGAGCGAGGCTGGTCTGCCAGGCGCGCATCGTCCGGTAGCGTGTCAGGGCGAATTTGCCGCCGTGCTCCACCACCGCCATGCGCTTTGCGGTCGCGCTTGTCCCGGCCGATGGCGACCCTCGATCTCCCCGTTCAAGCGGTTGCGGCAAGACCCCAGACGAGCGCGACGTAGGCTCGGTCGAGGTCGCGGGCGGCGAAAGCGAGCGGTCAACGCATCGTTGGCCAGCTGGGTCTTGGCCACGACCATGACGCCCGAGGTGTCCTTGTCCAGCCGATGCACGATCCCCGGCCGGCGTTCGGCGCCGATGCCGGTGAAGCCGGGGCCGCAATGGGCGAGCAGCGCGTTGACCAGTGTGCCGTCCAGGTTGCCGGGCGCCGGGTGGACGACCAGTCCGGCCGGCTTGTCGAGCACGATCAGGTCGGCGTCCTCATACAGAATGGGGAACGGGATGACCTGCGGCTGCGGTGTTGCGGCGGCAGGCGCCGGCAGGTCCAGAATATAGGTACCGCCGGCCCGCACCGGTTCGGCCGGCTGGGTCACCGGCCCTGCGTCGCTGCGCAGGCGGCCCTCGTCGATCAGCGTTTTGACGCGGGACCGGGAGATCGTGCCGAGCGCATCGGCGAGAAAACGGTCGACGCGCTCGACCGACTTGGTCAGCGGTCGCGGTGATGCGAAACGCTGCCGGACGACGAGGGTTCGCTGTTGGCTGGCATGGCGATGTGGATAACCCGCTTCGGGCTGCATGGGGAGGCTCATTTGCATGTTGGCAGTGGTCGAGCTCGCCGGTCGTGCTGCGCTGCCAGCCCCCGTATGTGACCGGCGCCGTGCCAAACCCATCAGCCCGACAAGGCCCTGGAAGGCCGGCGTATACGCGCCCTGTAGCGCCGAACGACCATTTCCGGACGCCCGTCGCACGTCGATGCTGAGGACGACAATCCACGTCGATGCGTCGGAGCACCTTCCGGTGCGTGCACCTCAACTACCGGGCCGGCAACTCCGACTACAATGATTGCAACCGCAAATAACCCGTTGATACCCCATTGTTGCGGCCTTCAAGTCCAGCAAGACCATCGCGCGCAACCCTGCGGGAACGGGAGGATGGTCAGTGACACCGACTGGATCAGTCCTCGAATTACAGTGGTTCGGTATTAGCCGCCATTTGGATGTGGGATAACGCGCCTCGACTTGAGCAGGAGCTGGAATGCGGGCCTTGAAAATTGCGGTTGTGGCGATGGGCGTGCTGATCGTCCTCGGCACGGTCGGGCTGATCGTCGGAATCGCCCGGCGGTCCTCGACGCCCAGTGCACCCGTCGTGGCGGCGCTGCCGGCTTCAGTCTCAGCGGTTCTGGACGAGCCGGAGGGGACGCGAATTGCCACAATCGCGGCGGTTCAGGACCGCCTGGCGGTACAGCTTCACGGTGGCGGGGTTGACCGGGTCGTGCTGATCGATCCGCGCAGTGGTGCGGTGACCGGGCACATTTCCCTCGCACATTGAGATTCCGATGCTTGAGGTTCCTGGGGTTCCGGGTTACAAGGCCGGTCTTGGCCGATGTCCCGTTCGTCTAGAGGCCCAGGACAGTGCCCTCTCACGGCACCAACAGGGGTTCGAATCCCCTACGGGACGCCAATAAAATCAATAGTTTACTAATATCCCACCAGACCGGCCCAATGTGGGGTCAAAAACGGTTCGGCCGGCAACCGGCCAGCTTGCCCGCGACCTCGATGGGCGGCGCAGACTCGGCATCCTGCTTGTGGCGTACCGGCATTTCCGGCCCAAATCGGTGCACAGGTGGTCGAGATCGTCGGCATCCTCATAGCCGCAAGCGAACACGCGTTGCGTTCGCGGCACGTAAATGCGTCGAAACGCGGAGATCGCCGGCAGGCGTGCGCCTAAGACATCGGCCCAGTGTACGTCGCCAGCAGTCGATAGCGAGGATCGACGACGTGACCGGCTTGGCACGGCCGAGTTCGATCTCGACCGCCGCGAGCAACATCACGCCGCCGTCCGTGACGAGGCGTCAGCCGTCAACCCGTTGGCTAACCGCATTGGCGGCAGTTGATCTCCGGCCCTGGCGACTGTAGCAGCGTCCGATTGAATGGAAATTGTTTCGAAACATAAACTTATGCCTCAAATCAGACACTCACCTACATCACGCCAGCGAATCTCTGCCCTGCGCCGGACAAGATCGGCCAACGCCTGAGTGTGCAGACTGTTCCGATTAGCTAATTAATTTGTGAGAAAAGGCAAAGGTGTTCTCGCCCTTCTGGATGTAATCGCGGGGTTGACCGGTCAATGCCGCGACAATGGCGTGAAATGTTCCCCGCCAGGCGAAAAGCCGGTCATGCGCCTCAAACACGATCAGCGGCGTCTCCTGTGGCCAGTCCAGGTTGGAACGAAACAACTCAACTTCGCTTCCCTCGATGTCGATCTTGACGATCATCAAGCGGGACCGCGGGACGGTGGCAATCAGGTCAGGGATGGTAAAAGTTGTGACCTCGCCTGTATCGCCGCACTCCTGCGTCTCCCAGGCCCAGGGCGTGTCGCCAACATTGGTCAGCGACACGCGGGTCCGGCGGTCGGAGATGCCACCTTGCACAGGCGTGATGTTTGGATAGTTGGCGGCATTCATCGTCAGGATCTGAAAGTTCCCCGGCTCCGGCTCGATGGCAATGATCCTGGCGCGGGGAAAACGCTGCGAGTACCAGATTGAGGCAATACCGATATTCGCACCGCAATCAATAATGACAGGTACCTCGGACCGGTCGAGCGCATCTTCATAAAAGTGAGACATAATAATCTCATGCGCCTGCGAGGCTGAGTTCGTACTCCTGGCCCACGAAGACCTGTTGCAGCACGTCCCAATCACTTGTTCCCGGCCGAAGCAAAACCGGGTGGGCGATGCCGTTCAGCCGAAGTGCCTTCACCCGCCATCGCGCTTTTGGAACAACGAGAGAAAGCAGCCGCACACCATAGGCGACACTCGCTGAGCGAAGATCAAATTGCCGAGCTGCATGGGTGAATCCACGTAAAATAGCTTGTCTCCTACAAGGTTTTTTGTAAGTCCATCAGAACTCTGAGCCCGGTGCTACAAAACTCGCCAGCGGATAGCAAGTGGCGAGCCTGAACTGGCAGGCGATGGCCACTTCGCGTCGATGCGATCAAGTCATCGAAACCCGCATGCCCGGGTTCATCGTCGCACCAGCCAGTCACCGGGTGGCCGATCAACGAATCCCAAATCAGACTTCCCTCCCAGCGGCACGTTAAAAGCCGTGTCCCGGCTCCGCCCCTGACCGCGTACCAGTATGGCATTGGAAATTTCGCTTTATTGCGCTACGTTCCCAAGACCGTTTCCTCCGTGAAGCGATGCAGGCTCCACGGGTCGGCGAGGCAGGGTCCTGCCGAGCGGCGGTGCTAGGGGTTTGCGACCATGCGGGTGCGGTTCTGGGGCACGCGGGGATCGATCGCCAAAAGCGGGCCGCACGTGCACCGCTATGGCGGCAACACGTCCTGCGTCGAGGTGCGCACCGAAGCGGGAACTCTCATTGTGCTGGACTGCGGCACCGGCGCGCATGACCTCGGACTGGAGCTTACCAGCCCGACACGCACACAACGCTTCGGCCACCTGCTGCTCAGCCATACGCATTGGGACCACATCCAGGGGCTTCCGTTTTTCGCCCCATTACTCTCACCCGAGAGCCGATGGGACATATACGCGCCGCGGGGCATCAGGCAGTCGCTGCAGCAGACCCTCGCGGGGCAAATGGAAGCCCCGTATTTCCCGGTCACTCTGGAAGAACTAGGAGCCGACATCCGATACCACGAACTCGTCGAAGGCGAGTTACAGATCGAGGATGTCCACGTGACGACGCGGTATCTCAACCATCCCGCGCTCACGCTGGGGTACCGCCTGTGTGCCGACGGCACCACGCTTGTCTACGCCTGCGATCATGAACCCCACGCCCGCGAACTCGCGGCCGGGCGCCATCCGTTGGGCCCACGTGATCTCGACCACGCCGCATTCCTGCGCGGGGCTGACCTTGTCATTCACGACGCACAGTTCACACCGGAAGAATACGAACAGCGGATCGGCTGGGGGCACAGCACCGGCGAGTATGCCGCACGGATGTGCCAGACTGCCGGCGCCCGGGCCCTGGCGTTGACGCATCACGACCCCAGGCGGCATGACGATGAGGTCGACCGGATCGTGCACACCGTCCGGGCGTCGCTGGATGACGCATCTGCCCTGGAAATCTTCGCCGCGGCCGACGGCCAGCAGTACACCCTTGCCAGGAGCGGTCAGCCCGCGCCAAGGCGTGACGCGGATGCGGTGCGTGCGGAGAAGGAGCCAACCGCGCTGCTGCAGCAGTCGGTCGTGATCGGTGCGGCGGATGTGACTCTCGCCGGCCTGCTGTCAGAGGCGGTGCGTGGAGACGGATTTCGCTTCACCCTGACGCAAAGCGCCCGGGCG
Source organism: uncultured Alphaproteobacteria bacterium (assembly GCA_963790515.1). Classification (GTDB taxonomy): domain Bacteria; phylum Pseudomonadota; class Alphaproteobacteria; order Acetobacterales; family Acetobacteraceae; genus Rhodopila. The sequence goes on from CAWBPF010000050.1 coordinate 8,860, forward strand.
ACCGTCGCGGCGGTGGAGGCAGACAGACCATCGTTGGTGGTGGTCGAACATACTCCCGGTGCGATTGACGGTTTGGCGGCGTGCCAAGGCATACGGCATCTGGCCATGTCGGAGGCGGAAAACCTGCCGGTGATCGTCGTTTCGACAAACGAGACCGAAGCGGGACATACTGAACCCAATGTGACCGAGCGGATAAACGCCCCGTTCTCCACCGCGTACCTGCAGGCACGGGTGCGCGCCTGGATGCTGCGTCAGGCATGCCGATGGCAGCGCGCTGAGCTGCCGGCGAACGAGGAACAGCGCCTCGCCGCACTGCATGAATTGGGTGTGCTCGACACGCCGGCCGAGGAACGTTTCGATCGGTTGACCCGGCTCGCCGCGGCGTTGTTTGAAGTCCCGGTCGCAATCATCACATTGGTCGACCGGGACCGGCAGTGGTTCAAGTCACGCCACGGGCTGGACCTCGTGGAGACGCCGCGTGACATGTCGATCTGCGCCCACGCGCTTTTCTACGACGAGGTCATGGTCGTCCCGGACACTTCGCTTGATGATCGGTTCGCCGACAACCCGCAGGTCGCGAGCGGACCACGTGTCCAATTCTACGCAGGCTACCCAATCAAAGGCTCGGATGGCATCTGTTTCGGGACACTGTGCGTGGTCGACGTGCGCCCCAGGGAATTTGATGCGGCAAAGCAGGCGTTGCTGCGCGACCTTGGCAGCCTCGTCCGCCAGGAGCTATGCGGCTGCTGACCGGCCGATAGGCTTGGCATGCTGAGCAGCACAAGCAGGGCTGCGGCGCCGAACCGGCAGACGCTCAGGTCGGCGGACTTCGCTGGTGACCGCATGCCTTCAGGACGACCGGTGCGATCACAGCCCGGATGGCACACGGACGAGAAGCACAATACCAGCCGGCACCAGTGGGCTGCCCGGTTCCCCGCTTGGTGATGGGCCCAGATCGGTGACGCCTGGGCTAACGGTCCACGATCGGCGGCAGAAGGGCTGCAGCATAAGCCGCCGGGTTCGCAATCAGAATTCGGGCGGCCTCAAGATCAGCCGCGCGTGCCTCGGAGGCAGGGCAGGGGCCGCGGATTTCCACCACCTCAGCCGCCGACACCGAAAGCCGGGCGGCGCGGGAACGTCGGATCGCATCGGCCATCGGCTGAAAACCAGCCGAAAGCAACGCCAGTTGCCGGTTCAACGCATCTTGGCCGCGGCTGGTGCACACCTGTGGCAGCACGCCGAGCCCTTGTATTGGCCAACCAAGCGGGGCGAGCGTTTGGCTCCAGGTGACGAAGAGTTCGCCGCCGTCGGGCAACGGGTCGATTGTCTGCACCATGCCCTTGCCGACGGTCGCGCTGCCGACCACCACCGCGCGTCCGCGATCCGCCAGGGCAGCAGCCAGGATTTCAGCAGCGCTCGCGGTACGGCCATCCACGAGGACAATCAGCGGCACATTTTCGGCTAACTCCCCTTCGGTCGAACGCCAAACGTTCATCGAGTCGGGATCGCGTCCGACGGTCGTCGCCACCAACCCTGCCGGCAGGAACGAATCCGCCGCCGTCACCGCCTGGCGTAACAACCCGCCGCGGTTGTCGCGCAGATCCAGCACGATCCCGTCGACCGGGTGAGGCTCCGCCAGCGCGTCCTGCACCGACAGCGCGATATGGGACGCCGTGCTGTTGCTGAAACTGGTGATCCGCAGCACCAGGTACGTCGGCGAAGCGTTGGGCGAACACCGTCTCTGGCGGCACCATTACCCGCATCAGTTGCATGTCGCGGGTGCGACCGTCGCGGCCGCGCCAGGACAGTGTGACAACGGATCCTTCGGGACCCGCCAGCAATGCGGCGATCGTGCCCGGATCCTGGTCCTGAGTGTGCTGCCCATCGACAGCGGCGAGGATATCGCCCGGCCTTATTCCGGCGATGGCGGCCGGGACTGTCGCGCACCACGGACCGAACCTCGATCAGTCCGCCACGCTGCCCCACCGTCAAGCCCAGACCCGCCCGGCCGGCGCGTCGCGCCCGGTCTTCGCTCGCTTCCACCGGCGGCACATAGCGCGAGTAGGGATCGAGGCGGCTGAACATCTGGTCGAAGAAGCCCTGGATGATCCCCTGTGCGCCGGCTCGTCTGACTGGTGCGGAAACCGGCAAGCTTGCCGCGGTCAGCGCCGCCGCGGCTTTGGCCCAAGCCGCGGGTGCCTCATCTTTCGGCGCCGGCCACGTCGAGCACCATCTCGTTCTGATGGAACAGTTGCAGCCTGCTGTCCGCCGCGACGACCCGCAGGTTGGGATCCAGCGCGGTCAGGCCCTGCAGGCCCCAGAGGGTCAGTCAGCGGCACCGGGACCGGATCGAGGATCCGCGGCAGCATGAACGTCAGTGCTTCGCTATAGACAGCGGTCAGGCGATCCTGATCGAGGCCGCTGGCCGACAGGGTTTCCGCCTGCGCGCGCCCGATGACGAACAGCACCAGAAGGACGCCGATCCGGATCACCGGCGGCGGAGCCGTTTCCCTGGCGAAGGCGGCGCTTTTTCGCGACGGTCGTCCGCCGAGGACGTGGAACACCATGCCGCCGGTCACCGGGTTGGCTTCGGACAACAGCACTTCCACCTCCTGCGCCAGGCGATAGACCTTCTGCGTGCGGCGGCCGGTCAGTGTCTGCTCCCGTTCATCATACTGCCAATAGTCATCCGGTAGCGTCGCGAACGGCACGATGCCGCTGGCGCCCGTCTCCGTAACAGTAACGAACAGGCCGAAACGAGTCACGCCCGATATGCGTGCGGCGAAATCGCTCACCGATCACGGCCGGCCATGAACGCGGCGAGATAGCGGTCGATGGCATCACGTTCGGCCTGCTGGGCTCGCCGCTCGGTTTCGGTGATGCGGTCGCCGATTTCGGGAAAAGCCGCGACCTGATCGTCGGTTATCCCGTCGCGCCCGAGCCGCAGACCCTTGATCAGGGCACGATGGACCAGCAGATCGGCATAGCGGCGGATCGGACTGGTGAAATGCGCGTAGCGCGGCAGCGCGAGGCCAAAATGACCAATATTGTCGGGGCTGTAGGCGGCCTGCGACTGGCTGCGCAACATCACCTCGCTGATCAGTTGCGATTCCGGCGTGCCGGCGTAACGGCGCAGGACGCGGTCGAAATCGCGCGGATGCAGCTGGTTGCCGGCTGGCAGCGAGATGCCCAGCGTCGAAAGAAACCCGCGCAGCGCCTCAAGTTTTTCGTCCGACGGCGGCGCATGGACGCGATACATGCAGGGCGTGTGCAGCCGCTCGAGTTCCTCGGCCGCGGCGACGTTGGCCAGGACCATGAACTCCTCGATCAGCCGGTGGCTGTCCAGGCGCGGACGCGGCGCGACACTCGTGACGCGGCCCTCGTTCATCCAGCACGACCTTGCGTTCGGGCAGATCGAGATCGAGCGTCCCACGCTCCAACCGCGCTGCGAGCAGCGCTCGGAAGGCGGCATAGAGGTGCACCAGCGGCAGCCCCAGATCATCGTGGGCGTCCTCGGCCGCCTGCACCTCCTCGTAGGTCATGCGGGCCGCACTGCGCATCAGTCCGCGGCCAAACTGGTGGCTGGTCTTGCGCCCCGCTCGGTCGATCCGCATCTCGACGAACAGGCAGCCGCGATCTTCGTTCGGGCGCAGGCTGCACCAGCCGTTCGACAGCGCTTCCGGCAGCATCGGCACGACCCGGTCGGGGAAATAGACGCTGTTGCCGCGGATGTCCGCCGCATGGTCCAGCGCGGAACCGGGCCGGACGTAGTGCGCCACGTCGGCGATGGCGACGATCAGCCGGAAGCCGCCCGCGTGATCGGGATCCGGTTCGGCGAACACCGCGTCATCGAAATCGCGCGCGTCGGCGCCATCGATGGTGATCAGCGGCACGTCGCGCAGGTCGGTGCGGCTGCCAAGCCCGACGCCGCCGGCCCGCTTCGCCTCCTGCCAGCGCGGCTTCGGGAAAAGCCTGCGGAATGTCGTGGGTGTGGATGGCGATCAGGCTGATCGACCGGGCATCGCCCAGCTTGCCCAGCCGCTCCAGCACGCGCGCTGGCTTCAGCCCAAGATGCAGATGCTGCGCGAAGGGTTCGGCCAGCACGATCTCGTCGGGTTCGGCACCGGCTTCCTGCCCGGCCGGAACGATCCATTCCGCCTTCGAGCGGCGGTCGGTCGGGACGATGCGGTTTTCGCGCCGCCCGGGCTTGAACACGCCCAGGATGCGGCCTGGCGTTTCGTTGACCCGGCGCAGCGTCCGGCCTTCGTAGCGGCCCGGCCCGATCGGTTTTAGCCGCGCAAGCACCCGCTCCCCCGGCGCCAGCGCCGGCGAGCCCTGCCGTTCGGGGTGCATCAGGATCATTGGCGGCTGGCCCTGCCGCCCGTTCCCACTCGACCGGGCGGGCGAGTCGCGTCGCCATCCCGGTCGGTGCCGGTAATCTGGACGATCGCGGTTTCCGGTAAACTGACGCCGTCGACGCCGCGCGAGCGCGAGGCGATGGCGGACCGATCCCGCGCCCACGGACCGGCTTGCCTCGATGCTTTACTTCGTTTCGCCACTGATTTCGCGACCGCGACTGCTGTCCGCGACACAGTGCCATCAGGCTGCCAGGCGCGGCTGCTCATCGATCACCGCCTGGCGTCATTCGCAGATCGCGGACTCCGTCGGCACGCCGAAACGATCTGCCAAGCTACGCGTTGCGCGAGACTATCGCAGCCGCTGCACGGTATAATCGGCAACATCCGCCAGCGCGCGCCGGATCGGGCTGTCGGGGAAAACCATCAGCGCCGCTTTCGCCTCCTGCACAAAGCGCTGCGCACGGTCCAGCGTCACCTCGATCGCGCCATGGTCGGCGATCAGGCGCATGGCCCGATCCAGATCGGAATCGGTCTGGTCCAGCGTCTCGATCGTCCGGTGCCAGAAGGCCTTTTCCAGCTCGTCGCCGGCCAAGAAATGCGACCAGGACCGGCAGGGTGATCTTGCCCTCGCGAAAATCGTCGCCGATCGTTTTGCCCAGGGTTGCCTGATCGGCAACGTAGTCCAGCGCATCGTCGACCAGTTGGAAGGCGATTCCAAGCTTCATGCCGTATTCGGCAAGCGCGGCTTCCTCGCATTCGGGGCGGTCGGCAACCACCGCGCCGATCTGGCACGCGGCCGCGAACAGCGCGGCGGTCTTGCCCTGGATGACCTCCAGATAGCGCGCTTCGGTGGTGGACAGGTCGTTCTGCGTGACCAGCTGCAGCACCTCGCCTTCGGCAATGGTCGCCGCGGCTTTCGACAGGATTGCCAGGACCTGTAGCGATCCGTCCTCCACCATCAACTGGAACGCACGGGCGAACAGGAAGTCGCCGACCAGCACGGAGGCCTTGTTGCCAAACACGGCGTTGGCCGAGGCCAGGCCGCGGCGCAGCTGGCTTTCATCGACCACATCGTCATGCAGCAGAGTCGCGGTGTGGATGAACTCGACACAGGCGGCCAGGTCGACGTGGCGGGCGCCAGCCCGGCTGCCCGGGGTAGCCGCAGAGCCGGGCGGCGGCCAGCGTCAGCAGCGGGCGCAGCCGTTTGCCCCCGGCCGCCACAATATGCGCGGCAAGCTGCGGGATCAGCGCGACCGGACTGTCCATGCGTGCGACGATGACGCGGTTGCACGCCTCAAGGTCGGCCTCAACGAGGTTGACCAAGGCCGACAGCGCGTCCTCGCTCTTGTGCCCGGTTGCACCGAACACAAGCGCCACGCCTCGATCAAGGGGACTGGCGACGCCGCCCAATTGGTTCTCCCGACTTGCCATGAGAGCCGACTTCATATCGGTGGCTATCCGAGAGGGTCAAGCCGCCATGCAGGGATACAACCATGCCCGCACGTCGTCGACGTCGTGCTGGATGTGCCAGTTACACGTCATATGCTCAACAAGTTTCGGAAGATAGTCCAGCCAAATCAGTGTCCGCGCTGGGAAATGGTGGTTGCCCTCCGCGTCATTGCCTGGTTGCATAACATTATCGTCCGGCTCACGATCGCATCATGCGCGCGGTCATCACCTCAAATAATTTGGTAAGACTGTCATTTCTGACCGCCCTGCTGGCGGACGCGGGAATCGAAACCGTCCTGCTCGATAGCCACACCTCCATTCTGGAGGGCAGTGCCGGCGCTATCCAGCGCCGCCTGATGGTGCACCCAGATGATTTCTCGCGGGCCTGCCGGATCTTGCGCGATGCCGGTGAATCCTGAGCACGGGTCAATGGTGACCACCGACGGTCATCTTTTGGGCGGCCGCCTGCGCTACCGCCAACCGGCCATCGGCTTTCGCAGCGGGATCGAACCCGTTTTGCTGGCCGCCGCGGTTCCGTCCCGTCCGGGCGAGCACATCCTGGAGGCCGGCACCGGCGCCGGAGCCGCGCTGCTTTGCCTGAGCGTGCGCGTGCCTGGCGTTCACGCGGTTGGGGTGGAGATCGACGAAACCATCGCCGATCTGGCGGTCGTCAATGCCGGTGCGAATGGACTTACTAACATCCGGATTATCAAAGGGCGCATCGAAGTTCTGGTGTTTCAGCATCCGTTCGACCATGCGATCGCCAATCCGCCATACCACCGGCCCGGCGGGTCAACGTCCCCGGTTTCAGCACGTGAAGTCGCCAAACGTGGATCTGAAGCACTGATGCTGACCTGGATCGAACGCCTCAGCGCCGCGTTGCGCGATCGCGGCAGCGTGACAATAATCGTGCCGGCCGGCATGGTGCCCGCCTGCCTCGCCGCGATGGCCGCGAGCCGCTGCCCCTGCACGGTCGTCTTCCCGCTTTGGCCGAAGGTGGGCCGACCGGCAAAACTGGTGTTGCTGCGAGGCCTGAAGAACGCACGCACGCCGATGCAACTGATGCCGGGCCTCATTCTGCACAACCCAGACGGGTCTTTCACAGAAAGCGCGCAACTGATCCTGACCGGTGGAGCGGCTCTGGCATTGGACTAATGACAAACCCTCTCGGCCCCTGGAACCGCCGTTGCATGCCTCCTAGGCCCCGGTTGGCAACAATGCGCATTTTCAACGGTTCGGCCAGTCCCACGAGCCGCGCCACATCGGTTTGAGCAGTCCAAATGCACCGTCCGGCAAGTGCGCGGCTTTGACGTTCTGGCGTTAGCGCAACTTCACCCTGTCTGGAACAGTCGGGTTGATAAAGTTGCCCGCTTAAACAAAGAGATAGAGCGCGCCGACTACTTCAGTTGGCCTAACAGCGGTCTAGTATTGATTTTGGCCCATCGATCGCCGGGAACCTGACTTCTCTTACGCCGATAAGTTCCCCCCGTTTCCGTCGCATGTAGATTCGCGGTATTTATTTGCCGCAGCCAGAAACGGTGAGGTTGCCCAAACGATTTGCCAACTGTCATTTTCTCGGCCGAACATGTGCCTCACTGCATGTGTGGAGTGTGTTGGGCGGCCCGGGTCCGGTTCATCAGTGACTGCCCGGGGCCGTCTCGGCGGGCTCAACGTTAACCGCCGCCACCTTGCAACCAGTTTTTGCCGTTACCGGACTCGGCGAGGCGCAAATATTCAACGTGGCTGAACATTGCCGCCGTGCCGGCTTGCAATGCTGGGTAGCCGCGTGACGACGCTAGCCCCGATTTGCGCATGCCGGATGGCGCGAACGCTGACATCATCGCGCTCGGATTGGCGGACCGATTGGCTGCGCTGGCAAAAATGACAGGGTTGGACGCCATTTGTACCCCGGCCAACGCCGCGAGAAAAACCGCGGCCGCACCGCTTGCCCAAAACTTTCCCATTACATGCTCCTTCCGTATTGATGGGCCGGCCGGCGACCTGTGCCGCCGGCCTCCAGAACAGAAGCATATTACGATCCGGAATGACTGTGTGCCGTATCACAGGATGCACCACCGGCCATTGCGTGGCGCAGAGCGTCCCTTTGCTGACGGATGCATTTTCCAGACAAATGCTCCCGGCGAGGGATGGGCGAATTTGGCATGATTTCACACCAAATATGCCACCCCAGGCAATAAAACCATGAGACTTGCTGATAATATTTCGATATTCATGCTTAATCCAAGTAGTAGGACACAACGAATCAATTCCGGAATTTAATTTGTGATCCGAATCACGATCGGCTAGCGTCTTACAATGCTATTAGAGTAGGCGGCCTCGCATTATAGGACATCGCCAATGCCTATGACCGCTCTCCGCTCACCCGACCCCGCCAAGCGTTCACCAGGCGCCCCCACCGCAACGACCACATCGCAATCCGTGGACGGCAGGTTCGCGGCGATCCGCCGAATGGCGCTGTTCGAGGGCGTTTCGGACGAGGTACTGGCCGAACTCGCGTCGCGGACCCGTTGGCAGACCCACACGGCGGGTGAGGTTGTGGTGGACGTCGGTGACGCGACGAATGATGTGTTCGTCATTACCGAAGGCTCTGTCCGGGTTATCGTGCGTACAGCGTTCGGTTACGAATCCATCCTGGATGACCTAAGAGTCGGAGGCATCTTCGGGGAACTGGCAGCGATCGACAACGCTGTGCGGTCCGCCAACGTGACCACGCTCACGCAGACACGCCTCTGCGTCATTCCGGGCGTGGCATTCAGAGACCTTGTGCTAGCTTCACCGAAGGTTGCCCATCGTCTCATGTGCTCCTTGGTGAGCCTTGTGCGCAGCAAAGACGAGCGGCTGATCGAGTTCGGATCGCTGACGGTTCGCCAGCGCCTGATCGCCGAGCTGCTGAGGTTATCGCGCCCGCGCGGCGGCGGGGAATTGGTAATCAGTCCACCGCCGACGCAGCATATTCTGGCGGCCCGGGTCGCCACACGGCGGGAAACGGTGTCGCGTGAAATGGCGGAAATGGTCCGTTCCGGTGCAATAACGGTCGGTCGAGGTGGCATTGTTCTGCATCATCCCGATGTCTTGAGGGCGGAGATCGAGGCGCGCCTGCAAGGTTCGGCAGATAAGGGCAGGGGCATGGAGGCGGTCAGACCGTAAATCTCGGTTCGAGAAGCCCGCATCCGACACGATGCCAAGCGTTGTCAGAAGGCATCCGAGGGGCTTCGCGTCATGTCTTTTTGCGCGTTGGACCATGAAACTGAAAACGCCGCACTAGCCGCTCTGGCATCGCATATCAGCCGCGCCGTACGGACCCTGCTGGTGATCGACGTCGTGGAATCGACACGACTGTCTGAGCAGAATGAGGAAGGTGCCGTCCAGCGCTGGCTCGCGCTCATCCGGCAGATCGGGAACCAGATACTTCCGCAGCACCACGGGCGCATGGTCAAGGACCTCGGCGACGGTGCCTTGTTCACCTTCGAAGCACCGCTGCCGGCGGTGTCAGCGGCTTTCGCGATGCAGCAGGTGGCGAACCGAGGCAACGACGGGTTGCCGCCAGATCAGCACATGCTGTTGCGAATCGGGATCGATGTCGGCGATGTCTTTCTGAACCAGGAAAATGTTTTTGGCCGCAGCGCCATCATCGCACAGCGACTATCGACGCTCGCAGGGCCAGGCGAGACGGTGGTGTCCGCGGCGGTCCGTGAGCAGATCACGCCGATGCTGGACGCCGATATCGAGGATCTTGGCGCATGCTTCGTCAAGCATCTCACGCAGCCGTTGCGTGCCTACCGCATTGGTCCGCCGGGTCGCCACCGGTTGCTTCCGCGATGGGGAGCGTTTGGCGAAATGACGCCGGCCATCGCGGTGGTGCCGTTTTTCACCCACGACAGTGATCCGGTGCACTGCTTGGTGGGGGAGGTCCTTGCAGAGGAGATCATTCGCGGCGTGGCTGGGTCGCCCGGGTTAAGCGTAATCTCCCGCCTCTCCACCACGGCGTTTCGCGGCCGCGACGCAACAACCGTGGAGATTGGTGCGTATCTGAATGCTGATTACGTCCTGACCGGCATCTACCAGGTCGACGATGCGCGGTTAAGATTGGACGCCGAGCTCACGGACACCAGATCTGGTCGGATACTGTGGACGCAACGTCTCACCGGGTCCGTGGAAACCATTATTGGCGGAGAACAACAGTTTATCACAGAACTGATAAGCAAGGTCAGCATATCCGTGATGTGGCGCGAACTCCAGCGCGCGCGGAGCCAGCCGCTGCCGACGCTTCAGGGCTACACCCTCCTGATGGCCGCGATCACGCTGATGCATCGGCTGACGGTCGAGGACTTCGAGGAGGCGAGGCATCTTCTGGAGATCTTACTGGAACGATCAAAACGGCAACCCATACCCCAAGCCTGGCTTGGTAAATGGCATGTGCTTCGGGTACACCAAGGATGGTCCCCAAACGAAGCATACGACGCCCGCATGGCGTTGCGGTGCACGCAGCAGGCGCTGGACGCCGATCCAAGCTGCGCGTTCGCGCTTACTGTGGATGGTCTTGCGCACACCAATTTGCTGAAGCGGTTCGACATTGCCCAAGAGCGTTATGACCTTGCCTTGCAAGAAAATCCCAACGATGCTTTGGCCTGGTTGCTCCGGGGTACGATGTACGCCTTTATGGGCGAGGGCCAACGGGCGGTCGACGAGACCCAACAGGCGCTCATGCTTTCGCCGCTTGATCCACATCGCTATTTGTACGATTGCTGCGCCGCTTCCGCGTACATTGCGGCAGAGCAATATGAGCGCGGCCTGGAGTTGGCGAAGCGTTCACTGCGCGCCAACCGAACTCACACATCCACTTTGCGTACCTTGGCGATTGCGCAGGCCCATCTGGGTCTTGGGACTGAGGCACGCAAGACGGTTCAAGCGTTGCTGGAACTGGAACCTGGCCTGACGATATCCCGCTGGTTAGAACGTTCTCCCGCCGCACAATTCCCGGTCGGAAAATACTCGGCGGATGCGTTGCGATCCGCCGGTGTCCCCGAATGACCAGTCCATTCAACAAGGGTAGCGATTGTGTTGCAGGTCTAAATGGAACATGCCGTGGCGTCGGAGCAAGTCTGGCCGACGACCGCAGGGTTGCCACGAAAACGAACCTGACTGACGGTCCGGGCTGGAACAAAACACCGCGGCGGGTCCGGCGATATTGGTGAGGTCGATGGCGCCGACTTTACTCGGCCATGTCGGCAAGCGCGGCAGCATCAAACTACGCCAATCGACAGATGGCACCACCACGAAACGGGGCGCGCGAATCCGGAACCATCGCGCGCCCTCCTCGGGAACTCCCAACAACAGTCTTATCGAGATACTATAGTGGTCCCTCCCTCAGGTGGTGAGTCCGAGAACTCTACAACTGCTTCATGAACTCGATGATTGCCTGCTGGTCGTCAGCCGACAATGACCTGAAGCGTGCGATCGCCGCTCGCGAGTCGCTTCGATTGTTTAGCGAAGTGGCTGACCCGTACGGTGGGCAGATATCGCCCGCGCCATCAGTGTAATGGACTTCTCCCAAGACGCTAGATTTCGGCACCGGGCAGCCGGGGCCGGAGGCGGCGGTGCGATTATCCGGTGCCGGCAAGTCGTGCAGTTCAATCGCTGCCCGTAACGCATCGTCCACGCTTTGTATTACCAGCGGCGCATTGAGCGCTTCCGCATCCGAGTAGACGGTGCTCGCCGGCGTGCTGAGGAAGCTCAACTTGCTGAGGTAGACCCTGCCATCATGCAAGAAGGGGGGGCCGATGCGTCCGATACCCATCAACGGTGTCGTCCGGAACTCCCGGCCATTCGCGCGACCGCTGTTCTGGTGCGGCAAAGCATCGTCAGCCAGGCTTCGCGGCAAGTCGAACGACGGCACGGTAAAGCCCTCGGCGTTCGCACGCCATACAAGGAACGGAAGCCGCGGCGTCGGTGCCGAGCGCTCGGCGTCAATCGAGGGGCCTTGGTGAAGCAGCAGATCGGAGAACAGCGGCGCCCAAACGTTGTTGACGTGGTCTGTGCCAATGTCGGTCGGCAATTGTCCCGTTGCGGTCACCGGAAGATGGCAGCCAGCACAATTCACCATGCGATCCGACTGACGAATTGCATGGTCGTCTAGGCCGTCACCACCGGCCGGCATGCGGCCCGGAATAAGGCGGTTCGCGAACGCCTGGAGGTCGACCCCGAACAGTTCGGCGCCGCGAAGAACCTTGTCCTCCAATCGACGAAGGTGACCCGGTGCCGTCGGATTCGGTGAGTTCAGCAAGTTAAGCAGTGCCGGGCCAAATTCAGGGGGTGCGGTCATGCGCAGCAACGCACGCAGACTGATCGGCGTCGACGTTGGAACTTGTGGCGAGGGCACGGTGTTCTGGCACCCAGGCCGGGTCGAATTGATAAGGCTTGTCGCCTCGTTCATGTTCAAGGGGCTGGTGAAGCCCACTTCGCCTTGCACCCCGCCGACCACGAACTGAAGCATTGTAGGCCCTGCCGCCCGTAGCCCGAACCGGCCGACCCGGAGCGTAGGATCTCCACCTGTAAATGCGGCATTTGACGTGTTCTCGTTGTGCCGGCCCGCGATACATTCGCCCCCGGCGCACTCAGGGAACAGCGCCGAGACATCAAGCGATGTTTGGATCGGCGTTGTCTCGGCAGCCTCATTGGCGATGATCTGCGCGTCCGGCACCGCTTCGATCAACCCGCGGCCGATGTAGGGTGGCGCCGACCTTTCGCCGACCGCGCGTCGGAAGCCGGTAGCGCTCAGGTGGGTTATTGGGTCAACACCACCGGACAGATTCGTGTCCTGTGAGAACGGTGGCAACGGATCAGGCAGACACCCAGGCAGCGACGGGCGTGTGTGCTGGGTGGAATTGCCCGAAAACATCGTGAGATTATCGATCCCGCCGCTGCCCGGCGCCAGATCACTGAAGACCGTAGGGTTGATGTCACTGAACACAGTGAAGGCAGCGGCTTTGCCGGTGTTGTCCAAAGCATCCAAGTTATCAGCCGGCCGCCCGCCCCCGGTTGTCGGATCGAAGCCGACGAATGCGAAATTCGTTGGCGTGGCCCGCGCAGCCCGCGATACTTGCGACACTGTGCTCACAAGTTGCTGTCTGCCCCGCTCTCGCACAGCCTCGGCTGAGTTCATGTGACATCCGAGACAGAACGGCTGGTTGGCGATCGGTCCAGCCCCCTCGGCCGCGGTGTGCGACGTCGTGAAGAACGTGAGCCCCTCGATAACGGCCTGTCGCTCGTCCCCGGTCGCGCTTGGATACAGCAGTGAGGTCAGATCGTTCGCAGACAGCGGAAAGGCGCCAACGACGCCGAAATCGGTGCGTGGGACTCGCTCCACCGGCCGCAATTGCGTGGGGTCGGTCGGTGCCGCGACCGGGCTGAGGTCGCCGGTGGTCTGCGCCTTGAGGCCCGGAGCCATCGTGCAGAAAGTCGAGGCCAGGCCAAGCAGCAATAGGCGGGAGGTGTTTTTAGGTGATCTACGCTTAGACGACGGTCTCGACTTCATTACATTCTCCCCTGTGCTGATGTTTTAAGACTTAGGCGAGTTGACCTGGACCAATGTGCCCGGTCCGAGCCCAAGTTGACTTGGTACGCTCGGCTAGGCAGTTGTTTAAATCCTACCTGAGCGGGCCGGACCGGTTTTAAATACTTCAATTCATCAACGAGTGTTTGGACCTGCGAAGTCGTTTATTTGCGTCAACAGATTTCGGCCTCCCATCCCAAACTGCAGCGCGCAAGCCTGACAATCGACACACCCGACGGCATTGAGCCCGCGGAGCTAAGCCTAAAAATGGTAGTCCCGTATAGGAACTTTCAAATGATATGACTGTTACAGCCAATGAGGAACCACTAGGCGATTACCTGTCTTAGAGCCAGGACAGTGCAAATCCGAAAGCAACATACATTCTAATTGTAATGTAGCAATGACCACGAAGGATGAATTCAGTAGCCATGATTACGTTGCACCTTGGTACGGGCCGTTCGGTGAATTGTCGGCACCGTGAAAAAGGGGCGGTGTTGTTCTTTTTACTAGTCAGACTAACGGTATCGCCAACGGGAGACTTCGTAGTAAGGCATAGAAAGTGTTTGCCGCCGCCCGATCTCTGGCGGCAAGCCAAATTCCAATGCCAACGGTCGTGATGGGGTAGGTGGTGACTAGTCCTGTTGTTGCAGCATCAATAAACCAATATTAGACATGTCGCCTACGGACACGTGTAACTTCGTGTTGCAAGTTTTTGTGAGCGAAGAGAAGGTAGAACATCGAAGGCGAACGACCGGGCCGTCCCTGTTCTTGCAACTAAGGAATGATTAGCTTGGGGAGGCGTGTAGGATGCGGCTAGGGCTTTCCCAAGCCAACAGCCGTCATCGCGTGAAAGCTAAAATCCCGTGTTGTCGTCGGATGCCGTGAGTCGAGCGGGACAAGCAGCCGTGATCGCACAGCCTGTCCGCTGTGAGTAACCTTTCACCTCAACGACATCGTAGCCGCATCGTCATTGCCGATCTGGCCAAACGGCCGCAGCGATTCAGTCTACGCCTGCGCCGAAATGCAGCGCTGCTCCGAGCAAAGCAAGGCCTGCAATCAGGCATGAGCCGCCAATTTGCTCTAGGACGACTGCATCAGACGGTCGATGCCCAGCGGCCCAGGCGAATCCTCCACCCAGTCCGAGGCTTGCGAGGCTGAAGACGGTAAGTAAACCGATCACGTTTGAGAAACTCTTTTAGGTTGTAGTGAAGAGTTTAACACACGCTTAACCGCGTGTCGACAATAACGTGCCGCCGCCTGATCGCAAACCCCTGTTTTCGTCTGTGCAGGCAAGTGTGAAATTTTTCGCTTGTTACCGCACCGATCGACTCATCAACGGCAGAGGTCGTTCCGAACCGTGCGTGTTGCTATCGACCACAAAGCCAAGTCCCCAGGTTGCGACGCTGCGCCTGACCGCTGATTGCGGCGGATCCTTGAAGTGGCAACGATGTATGATCGCCATCACATCCTTCACCTGCGCGGCGGATTAAGTGCCGTTCCTACGCGAACCCCCCGTTCTACTTCGCAGCATAGGAAGTGCCCCATGACCCCCCATCGCAACCCCGCCGATCTGTCGCCATCGCCGGTCCACGCGGCAACCCCGCGGCCGCAGGCGCCCCGCTCGATCCGCCGCATCCTCGCCCACCCCCGCCTGCACGCCCCGCGCTGGGCCGCCGGCCTGCTGGTCAGCGCCGCCGGCATGCTCACCTCCGGCCAGGCCAGCGCCCATGTGAAATGGTTCTGCGCCTACGACGTCGCCGGTCAGCCCAGAGGCCTCGAGAACGTGCTCTGCCCGGATTTCGAGCAACTCTCCGGCCTCGCCCTCGTCGTCCTGCTGATCGGCTGCCTGCTCGAGCGCACGCTGCTTGGCGATCTGATGCTGCGCGCCCTCGACCGGGTCACCGCCGGCCTGCGCGCCAATACCGAGGTGCTGATCCGCGCCACCTGCGGCGGCTTCTTCGTGGCGCTGTGGACCCTGGGCGGGGTGCTGCTCACACCCGAACTCAAGACCGCCTCCACCGCCGTGCCGTGGCTGCAGCTCGCCATCGCCGCCGGCCTGGTCTGGCGCCGCACCATGCCGCTGTCCGCACTCGGCATGGTCGTGCTGTTCGGCCTCGCGGTGCGCGACTACGGCGTGTTCCACATGATGGACTATCCGGTGTTCGTCGGCCTGGCGATCTACTTCGCGTTGATCGAACTGCGGCGCATGCCGTTCGGGGTGCGCCCGCTCGACATCGTCCGCTGGTCCGCCGGGGTCACCCTGATGTGGGCGTCGATCGAGAAATGGGCTTACCCGCAATGGACCTTTCCGTTGTTCCTGACCCACCCGGCGATGACCATGGGGTTTGACGGCGAGTTCTTCATGCGCGCCGCCGGCGTGGTCGAGTTCACCCTGGCCTTCGCCCTGATGTGGACCCCGCTGGTGCGGCGGTCGGCGGCGATCATGCTGGCCGCCACCTTCATCAGTGCGGTGCTGGAGTTCGGCAAGATCGACGCCATCGGCCATTCGGCGATCATCGCCGTGTTGTTCGCCATCACCGCCGATGACGCCCGGGTGCCCGGCGTCAGCCGCTCGTGGCTGCTCGCCCCGGTCGGCTACAGCACCGCACTCGCCGGCTTTCTCGCGATTTACTACGTCGCCCATGCCGCCATGTTCGGCACTGGTATCCTGTGAACGGGACTGGTATCCTCGCACCTGCGGGGATACCAGCAACCGGCATCAGGAATTCCATTACGTCAAAGAACCATCCCGCCAGGGTGCCAATGCCAACGGGCACCCGAAGGGTCAGGTCCACGACCTCACCCTACCTGCCGTACCCGATCAGCAGTCGCGTATCTCACGCCGATGCCGTCGTCATGCCAACCCGGGTGTCCCTGGCCTGGAAGTACGGAATGATCTGTTCGCCAAAAAGCCGAATGGTATTGAGCACCTCCTGGTGCTGCGCCGGACCGATCGCACACAGCAGGAACACTTCCTCGATGCCCAAAGCCTCATATAATTCGAGGAACCGGATGCACTCTGCCGGAGTGCCGACGCAGAACGAAGTTCCCTGCTCGCGGACCTCCTCCGGCGTAAGCTCCCCAGGATGCGGCCCGCTGGCCAAACGCTGGTCGCGCGCGTAATAGCTTTGATAATCGGGCGGCACAGTGGTTGGATCATAGTCGCGCCACACCAGCCGCGCACGCTCCCGTTGCTGCTCGAGATACCAACCCACAAGTTCGGTCCCACGCTCGGCCACCACGCGCGGATCCTCATGGCAATAGCCGGCCGTCATCAGCGCGGCCCGACGGGCGGGGCGGGCACCGGTGCCAGGAGCCCCGTGCAGTGCCTCCTGGTATAGCGCCAGAAGCTGTTGAACCCGTTCCGGCCCCCCTTCGCTGCCAAACAGTCCGCCCATTCCCAGGCCGCCCGTCAGGCGCGCCGTCTCGTCGCTGCCGCACGCCGACCACAGCGGCGGATGCGGCTGTTGCACGGGCTTCGGCAGAACCTCGCGGGGCGGAATTTGAAAGTACTGCCCATCATACGAAACAGTCTCCTGCGTCCAGATACGTGGCAGCAGATCAGCAAATTCCTGCCACATGCCGCGGGTGTCGCGCAGATCCGACCCATACGGCGTAAGCTGATACGGATAGCCCGTCCGGCCGAGACCCACATCCACCCGCCCGTGGCTCAAAATATCGAGCGTCGCCATTCGCGCGGCGACATGGAGCGGATGATGGATCGGCGCCAGCACCACGCCGATGCCAAGCCTGATGCGGTTGGTGCGCTGGCTGACCGCCGCGAGCGTAAGGTCCGGGGCACTGTTGTGCGACCACACCGGGCGAAAGTGGTGCTCTGAAAACCAGACACTCTCGAAGCCTTGCTGTTCGGCATAGGGAATTTGCTCCAGGGCTTCATGAATGCGCTGGGATTCACTGGTTGATGTCCAAGGCTTGGGAACCTGGATTTGGTAAAACAGACCAATTCGCATGGAACAGTTTCCTGTCGAATGAAGGGAATCGCCCGTTGCCGCGAAGCCTGGATCGCCGCGAAGACCGGCATGCACTCCACACTTCCGTATCCCGCGCTCATCGCTGCCGAACCGCTTGAAACCAGTGCAGCAATAGCGGAAAACCGCCGGCGATGATCACCCGACCGTCGCCAAGCCACGGGTTAGCTCGATCCGGCCGGGCGTGGCGAGGCCTCGGCTGACCCCGGCGAATGGGCGTATTTCTCCAACTCGGCTTCATCGATCACCGTCGTCATCAGGAACTGAAACAACGCCGCACCGATCAGCGTAATGACCGCGCCAATCGCCAGCGCCAGCACGAACGAGCCAGTCGTATCAACGATAAACCCGGTCAGGATCGGCGACAAAGTCCCACCCAGGAAACCGGCGAAATTCTGGTTGCTGGCGGCGGATGCGCAATAGGCCTGCGGCGTCACCGCCGTCACCAGGATCCATTTGCAGGTGATGCCGAACTGCATGAAGAACATCGAAAATGCAATGAAGGTGATCGCTGCGCCGGCACTTGTGGCGATCGCCGCCAGCCCGGTGAACGCAGCCGAGGCAAGCAGACCGACGATCAACGGCAGACGGCGACTGGCGATCAGGTCCATGCCCCGTGCGACCAGCCGGTCCGAAACATAGCCGCCGCAAAGCGCGCCGAAAAACGCGCAGATCAACGGCACCGAAGCCAGAAACCCGGTCTTTGGCGATGCTGATATGCTGCTGCATCTCAAGATAGGCCGGCAGCCAGGTCTGGTACATCCAGGTGATGTAGCCGGTGCAGAACGCGCCCAGCATCAGGACCCACATCGCGCGAAAGCGGAACAGCGATCGTCCATTGGCGCACCGAGACCGCAGGATTTGGCCTCGCGGTTCGCCCGCAGATACGTCTTCGTCCTGCGGTTCGCAGCACCTGCGTCCTGGGGTCGCGGTAGATCAGGAACCAAAGCCCGGCAGCCGCCACCCCGGCCAGCCCCATGACGATGAACATCACCCGCCAATTGAAGGCGAGCATCAGACCGGTCAGGATCGGCGGTGCGAGCGTCGGGCCGATATAGGCGCCCGAAGTATAGACGCCGCTCGGCGTGCCGCGGTCCTTGACGTCGAACCAGTCGCTGACAGAACGCGTCGCCGACGGAAAGCACGGCGCCTCGGTCGCGCCAAGCCCGATGCGCGACAGCATCAACAGGTAATAGGTGCTGGCGAGGCCGCCGGCCGCCTGGAACAGCGACCACACGATCATGGTGATCCCGACCAGGAATTTCGGGCCGATCCGATCAAGCAGATAGCCCGACGGCAACTGCGCAAATCCGTAGGTGAGCGCCCAGGCCGAACCGAGGGCACCGATCGCCGTTGCGTTGATCCCGAACTCCTCGCGGATCTTCAGATTTCCGATCGCCAGGGTCGAGCGGTCCATGTAGTTCAATGCGATCGCCGCGGTTACGAGAACGATCGCCATCCATTGCATGCGTCGAAGCTGGCGCGACGGGCCGATGACCGGCATGGCTCCCCCCAAGTGCATTCGCACAATTTGAGCCGACGTTGTCGCAAATCCCCCAGATGGACAAGTGCAGCCCAGCGGTTCGATTTGAGATGTTTACCTAACGAATGCACGCGTGGGTTCCCGTTAGAACGACTTCGTTGTCCACGGACCAACGATCTAAAGCGCAAATCTCATGCAGAACCATATTGCGCCAACGCGACACCCGTCCGGTAACGAAAGACGTTGTCCAAGCCTGGCAAAAGCTTGCTGTTCGCGCCCGCTCATCCCGCGGCACGCAGCGGCTTCTGCCCGCCCTCAGCCGACAACGCCCCGATCGTTCCGCGCGACAGCATCAACGTCACGATCGCACCGGTCAGTGCCGCAACCCCGGCAGCGATAAATGCCGAACTGAAGTTGCCGCTCGCCGCCACGAGATATCCGGTGACGACCGGCGCAAGAAGTCCAAAGAGGTTGCCGCCAAGAACCAGGAACGCGAACGCCCGTCCGGCGTCGGCCGGAGAGCGCAGCAGATCGCTCGTCAGCGAAGCGTTGGCGGCCGGGCCGGCGTTGGCAAAGGACACGGTGATCGACACCAGAATGATGATCGCCGTCAGTGATTCGACGTAAGGAATCAGCATGCCCGCAGCGGTCAGGAGCAGGCAAAGAGCGACAAGATAGCGGCGCAGTCCGCCGCGCACCGACTCCGCGCTTAGCAAGCGGTCACCGACCCAGTTGACGACAATATTCAGCGCGGTCGCGATAAGAAATGGCACCGAAGTGTAAAGTCCTGAATCCACAACCGAAAGACCCCGAGCGGTCTGGAGATAGTTCGGCAGCCAGCTTAGATAGAGGTAGAGCGAGTAAACCAGGCATCCCTGCGAGATGGCGAGGCCCCACATCGCCGGACAGCGCAGCAGGGCCATGTAGCCAACCCCATCATGATCGGGCGCCTCGATGCCGGCCTCGCGTTCAGCCAGGATTTGGCGTCGTTCCGGCTCCGGGAGCCATTTGGTTTTCTCTGGCGTGGATACCAGCGCGACCCAGACCGCGACCCAGACGAACCCAAGTGCGCCGGTGATCACGAATGACCAGCGCCAGGACAACACCTGTATCAGCCACGCCACCAGCGGCGCACCCAGGGCCGGTCCCAGACTGCCCCCAGCGCCAATGACCGCCGTCGCTGTCCCGCGCTCCGTGTAAGGCGCCCAGGCTCTCACGCTGCGGTAGACGATAGGGGCAAACGGTGCCTCGCCGATCCCAAGGCCAAGGCGCGTCAACAGCATGGTCATCACCCCGACGGACGCGCCGGTCGCCATCTGCGCGACCGACCAGACCGCCGTGGCCACGCCGGCCACTGCGTGCGCGCCCCACCGGTCGATCAACCGGCCGCCCGGCAGCATCATCAGGACATAGGCCCACAGAAATGAGGAGAACAAGTAACCAAGAGCAATCGGCGACAAGCCGAGTTCACCCGCGATTGGCTTCGCGGCGACCGACATGTTCACGCGATCGACGTAGGCAATGCCGCTGAACACGAACAACAGAAAATAAATCCAGAATCTGCGCCGGGAGATCTTCATCTTGGCGTTTCCCCAAATATTATTCTTATCGGCGCGCCGGATGTTCCGTCGTGACCGTCCCACGACCGCTCAAGAACCCGACGCGCTTCGACTGCCGTTGACGGGCAGCGCGCCCGCAGCCGCTCCTTATTGAACCGGCCGTCGCTTTTCGGCAAGCGCGCAGGGTTTATTCAGCCTGGATCGAAGATGCGGCGATCGATCTGGGTGGCTTTCCTATTCCGTAGCAAAAACAATTGGAGCCGAAACACTTGACCGGCCCAGCGTATCCTTTCAGCCTGATCGCCGGGCGTCCAAAACGCCACCTCAGCCGCAACCAGAACCGCCGAATGGCGGCAGTCCGAAAGGTGGGAACAACAATGGTAGACGCAATAGAAACGCGCACCATGGCTAAGGTCTCGCGACGCCTTATACCCTTCGTCGTCATCTGCTATTTCGTTGCATATCTGGATCGCGTCAACCTCAGCTTTGCCGCGCTCGAGATGAACAAGGACCTGAATTTTTCGTCCACGATCTATGGCACCGGCGCGGGCGCGTTCTTCATCAGCTACTTCCTGCTGGAAACGCCATCCAATCTTATCCTGCTGAAGATGGGCGCGCGGCGCTGGATCGCGCGCATCATGTTCACCTGGGGGATTCTGTCTGGCGCCATGGCGTTCGTGTGGAACGACACCAGCTTCTACGTCATCCGGTTCCTGTTCGGCGCCGCCGAGGCCGGGTTTTTCCCTGGCATCCTGTTCTTCCTGACGCTCTATTTCCCCGCCGTCTACCGCGCCCGCATGGTCAGCATGTTCATGGTCGCAATCCCGGTCTCGGCGGTGATCGGCGCCCCACTGTCGACATTCATCCTCTACATGGATGGGATCCTTGGCTTCAGGGGCTGGCAATGGATCTTCATCAGCGAGGCCGTTCCCGCGTTGATCCTTTCGGTCGTCACTTGGTTCTACCTGACAGACCATCCATCGCAGGCCAAATGGCTGGCACCTGACGAGCGTGACTGGCTCGTCCAGCGGCAAGAGGCGGAGGTGCGGCAGCGCGAAGCCGTGCACAGTTTTTCCGTCCTGCAAATGCTCCGCAACCCCCGTGTCATCGCGCTCGGGATTGTCGGCTTCGGCATCGGATACGAAGGCTATGGCCTGGTTTACTTCCTGCCGCAGATCGTCAAGCAGTTCGGCCTGACCAACATGCAGACTGGTTTCGTCTCTTCTATCCCATTCGCCGTGGGCGCGATCGGCATGGTGTGGTACGGCCGGCGCTCGGATCGCGTGCTGGAGCGGCGAAGCCATACCGCGGTCACGTTCCTGATCGCGGCGATCGGACTGGTGCTCACTGCGCTGACGCCAAATCCCTATATCCGCTTGGTGACACTCAGCTTTGCCTCATTCGGCATCTACGCGGTGCTACCGGTCTTCTGGTCGATGCCAACCGCATTCCTGAGCGGCGCCGCAGCGGCGGCGGGGAGTCGCCTATATCAATTCAATCGCCAATATCTCGGGCTTTGTCGGCAACTACATCATGGGATGGCTGCGTGACATGACCGGCAATTTCGACAGCGGTCTGCTGGTCATCGCCGCGGTCTGCAACGTCGCCGCCTTTACCACATTGTGCATCCGTCACGACAAGGAACTGGAGCTGTCGCCGGAAACCGAAGACACCCCGCCGCTGCCAGGCAACGTCGCCAACATCGTCTGATCCGGCCCAAAGCTGGCAACCCGCCGCCCTTCATGGGAGAGTTCATCCCGACCTGACCGGAGGAAACACCAACCATGAGCCTCACCTTTGCCGTCGGCGATCTGACCGTCCATCGCGTGATCGAATCAGAGGCGCCGCTGTTCGACCCGTTGACGTTTTTTCCGACGCTGACGAAGGAATTGCTGCAGGAAAACCTGTCGTGGATGAACCCGGAATTCATCGACCCGGCCACCGGCCAGCTCGTTCTCTGCATCCAGTCCTATATCGTGCGCACGTCGCATCACAACATCTTGATCGATAGTTGCGTCGGCAACCACAAAGACCGCCCAACACATCCGTTCTGGAGCAAGATGACGTCCGATCGCTACGAGAAAAACCTCGCCGCGACCGGGTTGACTGTCAACGACATCGACTTCGTCATGTGCACCCACATGCACGTCGACCATGTCGGCTGGAACACACGGCTGGAGAACGGGCAATGGGTGCCAACTTTCCCCAAGGCCAAATACGTCTTCGCCGACCGGGAACTCGCGTTCTGGACTGAAAAAGAGCGCGCCGATCCAGGCAAGCAGCCCTGGATCACCGATTCGGTCCTGCCCATCATCAAGGCTGGCCGGCAAGAAGTCGTGACCAGCCACCACGAACTCAGTGACGTCGTCAAACTCATCCCGACGCCGGGGCATACCATCGATCATTATTCGGTCCAGATTGGTAAAGCCGGCGCTGACGCAGTGATCGGCGGCGACATGATCCATTCACCACTTCAGGCGCGGTATCCGGAACTGGGCATGCGGGCGGACTACAACCAGACCCAGGGCGGAGAATCGCGGCGGGCACTGTTCACCCGGCTGTGCGACACGTCGACACTGCTCTGCACTGGGCATTTTCCCTCCCCGTCAAAGGGACGGCTGACGCGGTGGGGCGACGGTTTCCGCTACAATCCGATCTGACCGGATGCGTTACAAAAAGGGGGGTTGCATCACCCTCAGGGGAAGGAAACGAAAATGGGCATCATCTCCCTGGCCGGGGTCGACATCGACGTATGGGAGGGTGGGGACGGCCCGCCGCTCCTGTTCCTCCACGGCGCCGGCGGTTTCCACCCCGCCCAAGCCTACCTCGATCTGCTCGGCCGTCATCGCCGGGTCATTGCACCCTCGCATCCAGGCTTTGGTCTGTCGGGACTGGCCGATTGGATGGACCGGCCCGATGACATCGCCCATCTGTACCTGGAACTGCTGGACCGGCTGAGCATCGGCCAACTCGACATCATGGGCGCGTCGTTCGGTGGTTGGATCGCCGCCGAACTTGCCACCATGCAGCCGCAACGCCTGCGGCGCCTGGTGCTGGTCGCCCCCGCCGGGGTGAAGACCGGCAGCCGCGACGAACTCGACATCCCCGACATCTTCGCCCAGCCAGCCGATGCCGTACAGAAAATGCTCTATGTCGACCCTGGAAAATTCCGTGCCGACCCGGCCGCGATGACCGACGAGGAGCTGCGGATCATGCTGCGGAACCGGGAATCCTTCGCCCTGTTCGCGTGGGAGCCGTACCTGCACAACCCCAAGCTGCCGCACCGCCTGCACCGGGTGACCTGTCCCACGCTGTTCCTGCGCGGCGCCCACGACGGACTGATCTCCGCTGAATACCTCGCCCGCTACGCCGCCCTGCTGCCTGACGCGCGCATCATCACACTGCCCGATGCCGCCCACGTGCCACAAATGGAGCAGCCCCAGGCCTTCGCCGACGCCGCGCTTTCATTCCTGCAAGAGGGGGCCTGATCCCATGCGCGCCTGGCATTTCAGCGAGACCGCCTACCACTTGCTGCCCCCGGCGGAATCGTATGACTCGATCCGCGTCAGCCTACCCAACAAGCACTACAACCCGGCGACCGGCGCCGACCTTTATCACCGGTTCCTCGACGAATGGCTGCAGGCGGAGGACGAGGGCCTCGACATCATGCTCAACGAGCATCACCAGACCGCCACCTGCGTCGATCCTGCCGCCCCACTGATGCTGTCGATCCTGGCCCGCCAGAGCACCAAGGCGCGGCTGCTGATCCTGGGCAATCCGATCGCCAACCGCCGGCAGCCCGTGCGCGTCGCCGAAGAGATGGCGATGATCGACGTTTTGTCGCGCGGGCGGCTGGAGGCCGGGTTCGTGCGCGGCGTGCCGTACGAGATTTCCCCGGCCAACAGCAACCCGGTGCGGATGAACGAGCGGGAGTGGGAGGCGCTGGACCTGATCATCAAGGCCTGGACGCACCACGAAGGCCCGGTCAGCTTCGAGGGCCGCTTCTTCCACAGCCGAGCGATCAACATCTGGCCGCGGCCTTGGCAGCAGCCGCATCCGCCGATCTGGATCAGCACCACCAGCCCCGGTGGCGCCGCCCGCGTCGGCTCGAAGGGCTACGTGCAGGCGACGTTTCTCACCGGCTTCGACGGCACCAAGGCGATCTTCAACTCCTACCGTTCGGCATGGCGTGCCGCCGGCCGGGGCGAGGACGTGCCGCTCGATCGGCTGGCCTACGCCGCGATGGTTTACGTCGGCGAAACCGAGGCGGAGGCAAGGGCCGGGGCCGAGAAGCTGCTTTGGTACGTCACGTCGAACAAGGTGCCCCCGCACTTCGCCAGCCCGCCCGGCTATGTCCCGGTCGAGACCGGGGTGCGTATGCTGCGCGGCGCCGAACACCCGCTCAGTGCCTTCGCCAAGGCCGCAACGGTGGAGGGTGCGATCAAGGCCGGCATCATGATGGCCGGCACTCCGGACCAGGTCGTCGCCCAGGTCCGAGCCGTCTATGACCATGTCGGCGGCTTTGGTCACCTGCTGAACATGGGACAGGCCGGGTTCCTCGAACATGACGAAACCGTACGCGGGATCAAGATGTTCGCGCGTGAGGTCTATCCAAGGCTGAAGGCGTTCGCGGCATAGCGGGTCGCCCGGTCGGCCAGGCCCCGCCACCGGACCCTCACAGCCCGGATAGGGGCAGGCGCTGCAAGCCCTGTCAGCTGCCTCAGGCCGCCGTGCGGAAAGACTGTTTCGCACGGCCGCCCGTTTTGGCCTCCAAACTATCGTTTCACATCCGAATAAGGATACTGGATCTCGCCCGTCTTCAAGTCCGCGGGCCAAAGAATAACCTCGGTCTTCGGATCGCGGAACTGCTCCATGTCGTTGGATTTTACATTCTGGAACTGCACTGCCAGGACACGCGGCTCGACCCATTCTCCATTGGGGCCGAACTTGATGTCGCCCACGATCGTCTTGAACGTGTTCTTGCGAAGCGCATCGGCAAATTTGTCGTCGTTCAGACTTTGCGCCGTCTCGACCGCCTGCTGCAGCACCTGCATATAGGCATAGGCAAAGGGTGGCAGGTAATAACCCAGTGCATCGATGCCCATTGAGCCGGCGCGTCGGCCTGGTATTTCTTCAGGAACTCAAGACTGGCCGGCGTGGCGAGCTTCGACCACGGCAGCCAGAAGTCGTAATCGACAATCCCGTTCATCAGCGGCCCAAGCTGCACCTTGATCGCCGTGCTCTGCAGTCCGACCATTCCGCCACCAAACATCTTGGCTTTCAGGCCGACTTCGTTGGCGGCCCGAATGATGCCCACCGTGTCGGGCGGGTAGGAGCAAACCAGGATGATGTCAGGATTAGTCGCCTGGATCGCCCGCACGATCGGCGTGTAGTCGCTGGTGGCCGGCGGATAGGTTTTGTCGTAGACCGTCTTCAGGCCCATTTCCTTCGCCACGATGCGCGCGCCATCCATCGCGTTGCGCGGAAACTCCGCGTCCGCGCCCACCATCGCAAGTGTTGCAGGCTTCGGATTCTGCTGCCATCGCCACGCTGAAGAACCCGCGCGCGAATGCTTCCTTCGGCTTTGAACCGCCAACCGGCTGTATTGCGAAATACTTGGGATAGTTGAACTCCGAATTGGTCGCGAGACCGAACAATGTCAGGAACGTCCGGTTATGCCCCATCACGACCGGCATCGCCGGCGCAATCATGTTCGTGGCATATCCGCTGACCACGATATCGACTTTGTCGACGTCAAGCAGTTTCGTGTAGATACCGGGGATCAGCGCGGGATTCGACTGATCATCATAAAACACAAGTTTCACCTGCCGACCCAGCAGGCCCCCTTTGGCATTGGTTTCTTTCTCCCAGATCTGCATGGCGAACAAAGCCGCCTTGCCGATTGGCGCAAGCCCGCCGGTCAGCGCCATGCCGAAGCCGATCGTGATCGGGTCCTCCGCTTTCGCGGCAAAACTCCCGTTCAGCAGCAGCATGACGGCCATCAACGCACCGCCCAGACGCCTGGTTAGCATGAATGTCCTCCCCCTTGTTTGGCGGCGTTTGGTTCGGGTCCCGGGTCAGTCGGGCGCATCGCCGCTCTGCACGAACTCGATCACCTTGGCGCGCGGGCCACAACCCAAATCTTGTCGAAGAACATGGTTCGGCATTCAACCGGGCCCGCCGGCTCGATTTCGCGACCGTCGCGGCGCCTCGATGCCGCTGCGCCAGGTTCAAGATTTTAGCGGGTGCGATCAGGATTTTCGTCCACGGTTCGACCCGCGAACACGCGACTGGCAGCACCACGATCCGCACGCCATTCACATCATCGGTCGGGCCATGGCGCGACCCGGGTCCAACCCGCCAGGCGCCTCGTCGCCCTGGCTCTCGCCTGAAGCCCGCATTGCCGATAGACTGGCGGTAATGCAAACAGCGGGGAGGCAGGCATCATGGCCAAAACACGCGGCACCGGATTGCTGATGGCCTGGACGGACGTAGAACCGGCGCACGAGGACGCCTTCAATACCTGGTACAATGAAGAACACATGGCACGTCTGGCCAAAGTGCCGGGCTTTCTGAGCGGCGCCCGCTACGTCGCGTTACGCGGCGGGCCAAAGTATCTGGCGATGTATGAGCTCGAAGACCACAATGTCCTGCGCAGCTCGGCCTTCCTCAACGAGCTGCGCTACAACCCCTCGCCGCGCCGCACTGCTGTGTCGCCAAGCCATATCGGCCGTAATTTCTTGCTGAACGGCTACCGGCAGATCTTCCCGGTCAAGGTAAACCCAGCAGAATTCCCCGACGAGCCGCCGCCCTTCCTGCAAATGGGCCGGATCAACATCGCCGCCCATATGGAGGACGAATTCAACGCCTGGTACAACACCGCCTACATTCCGGGCTATCTCAAGGTTCCAGGCGTCATCCGCGCCCGTCGCTATGTCGCGATCGAGGCCGAACCAAAATACCTGACGGTTTATGAATTCGAGAACCCCGGCGTCCCCGACAGCAAGGAATGGGCGACAGCGCGGGAGAGTAATCCATGGAATCTTCGGATGCGGCCGCACGTGCAGCTCGATGAAGGATCGCCGGCGGTGTTCAAGCGCATCTTTCCGGCATGATCGATCGGCGGCCTGTTCTGCCAGGCCCCTTCCATCCCCAGGCCCCTTCCATCCCCAGGCCCCTTCCATCCAAGGTATCCGCTCCACGACGGAAGACAGGCGGCGCCGCATAACCAGCAAAAGGAAACCCGACAATGCCGAACGTGACTGGAACCTGGCGTCTGGTACGCACCGTATCGAAGGACAACGACGGCAACCCACTTCCCGCGCCATACGGCGGTCGAGCCATGGGGCGCGTCGTGCTGGACCCCCACGGCCGGATGATGGCGGTGGTGTGCGATGGCGCAACCGAACTGCCGGCCGGCAGCAAACGAGATTACAGTTCGTACTGCGGCAACTACACGTTTGACGGCTCAACCCTGACCACGAGGGTCGATGCCGCTTCTGACCCATCCCGTATCGGCTCTGATCAGGTGCGGGGCGTGCGCTTCGAGGACGAGCTGATGGTCCTGCGGCCACCGGCCCGGATGAATAACGGGGTCATGGAACATCGCGAGCTGTACCTGGGAAAAGATCTCCGACTTGTAGCCGATAGGCAAACCGAAGCCCAAACGCGATCGCCCATGGCCCCGAGGCGAACCCAGCTCCATGGGCCAAACGCGCCGCTGCGATGAACCAGGGCATCAAAGCCAAGGGCTCATGCAGGTTCCAGACACATCCTACTGGGCCGGTGGCGTTGTCCCACCGTTCACGCGCGCCATCGCCCCGACCAAATGTCTGACCCCCTGGGGTACGCCACCGCTGCCGTACCGCTGAAAGTCGGTGCACAGCCAACATGGAAAACGCGAATTCCATCTCCCTGGTCGATGCATAAATCTAATCCCAATATCCGGGATTGCACTAAACCGCTTCGCGGTAATTCTGTGATTTATACTTTATTTATTCGATATCAAATGGTTCGTTGGTGGCAACCGCCCGCTGCTTCCCTGACCTGACAACTCAACTGCGAGACGATGTGCGGGCGCCATGTGGCGCTGCTCAATCTCGCAAAGGAGTTGTCAATGAGCCCGCTTCGTCGTCGGTTCATCGAGGATATGCAAATCCGCAACCTGTCTGGGCATACGCAACGCGCGTATGTCGAGCACGTCGCCCGGTTCGCCAGGTATTTTCGCAGATCGCCTGAACATCTCGGATCGACCGAGATCCGGACCTATCTGCTCCACCTGACGCAGGAGAGACGTCTTGCAGCCAGCTCGATCATTGTCACGGTTTCCGCCCTCCGGTTTTTCTATACCGTTACCCTCAAGCGGCCATGGGCTGTCGAGGGCGATATCCCCACCAGCCGTAAGGCGAAAAAGCTTCCCATCGTTCTGAGCCAAGACGAGGTCACTCACTTTCTTGGCGCCGTCGACAACCTGAAGCACCGTCTGATCCTGACCGTCTGTTACGCCACCGGTCTGCGGATCTCCGAAGCCGTCCGCCTCAAGCCCGCTGCGATCGACAGCCGGCGCATGGTTATCCGGGTTGATCAGGGCAAAGGCCACAAAGACCGCTATGTCATGCTGCCGCCCAGACTGCTGGCCATGCTTCGGGACTATTGGAAGCGTACGCATCCCGGCGAGTGGCTGTTTCCCGGCGACCGTCCTGGGCAGCCGATCACTCCATCCACCATCGATCGCACCTGTCGGGAGGTGCGGCTCCAGTGCGGTATCGGCAAACCGGTAACGCCGCACTCCCTGCGCCACTCCTTTGCCGTTCATCTGCTGGAGGCCGGTAACGATCTCCGCACGATCCAACTGTTGCTCGGTCATCGCAATCTCGGCACCACGGCTCGATATCTCATGATCGCCACCAGCAAGGTCTGCGCCACCACCAGCCCGCTGGAGTCTCTTACCTTCATCTCGCCATCGGTGCCGGACCTCGTACCCGCCTGAGGCGAGGAATTCGTGGCTCGCGAAGGGCTGGAAGTGGCGGACGTGTTCCGCCACTTCGGCCCGGCTTTTCGTGATCAGCACGGCGCGTCGCTGTCCCCGGCACAGCGGCATGCCATGACCGCGATCGAGAGATGCCGCACCGCCGCGCTCGGCGGTCACGTCGAGCAATGCGGCGATTGCGGCCATCAACGCGTCTCGTTCAACTCGTGTCGTAATCGCAATTGCCCTAAGTGCCAGGGTCTGCCGCGGGCGCATTGGCTGGAGGACCGCCAGGCGGAACTGCTCGACGTGCCGTATTTCCACGTCGTGTTCACCGTGCCTGCGCAGATCGAGGTCATCGCGTTCCAGAACCAGACTGTGGTGTACGACATCCTGTTTCGGGCGGCGTCAGAGACGTTGCGCACCATCGCCGCCGACCCCGAGCATCTTGGTGCGGAGATTGGCTTCCTGGCCGTGCTGCATACCTGGGGACAGAATTTCATGCATCACCCGCATCTGCATTTTCTGGTTCCTGGCGGCGGGATTGCGCCCGACGGGCAAAGGTGGATCGCCTGTCGCCCGGGGTTCTTTCTGCCGGTCCGGGTGTTGTCGCGGATGTTCCGAGGATTATTCCTGCACTACCTGGAGAGGGCGTTTGCCGCTGGAAACCTGAACTTTTTCTCCTCTCATCGTCACTTGCATGAGCCTGCCGCCTTCCAGCGTTATCTGGCGCCGGCATGGCAGGCCGATTGGGTTGTCTACGCGAAGCGGCCGTTCGCTGGTCCGGCGCAGGTTCTCGACTATGTTGGGCGCTATACCCATCGTGTTGCCATCTCCAACAACCGGCTGGTGTCCATGGAAGACGGCAAAGTCTGTTTCCGCTGGAAGGATTACCGGGATGACAACCGCCAGAAGACGATGGCCCTTATGGGCGAGGAGTTCATCCGCCAATTCCTGGTCCATGTCTTGCCGGACGGGTTTCATCGCATCCGGTACTTCGGCTTCCTTGGCAACTGCCATCGAGCGCGAAAGCTGGCGCTGTGCCGGAAACTGCTCGGAATGCCGCGGGCTGAGTCGGCAGCCGATCCGCCCTCCGACTACCGCGACCGTTTCGAGGCACTGACAGGGCAGTCGTTACGGCAGTGCCCACACTGTCGTACCGGCATCATGGTGGTCACCGACTGCATCGCCCGGCCCAGGGCCTGTCAGCCGGTGCCGGATACATCATGACCCGGGATCAGCGTTCCAACCGGACGAAGCCCAATTACCCGCCAGGTCGGGTTGAACGCGCTTGTGCCGCCATGACCGTAGACGCCCTCGAACGGGGGCCCGGTAGTCCAATCCTGCATATAATGATCGCTGAAGGCGAGGCTGCCGAGATCAGAGCCTTCCATCCGACTCCACTCTCGCGTGCTTGGTCGCCCGCAATGCCCAGATCGCTCATCGGTAAAAGATTCGCGGGCATTCAATACCCATAGCCCGGACGACCGGGGGAGCGGTTTAGTGCAATACGTTTTTTCGCTTACCGGCGCGGATTCAGCCACGAAATCCTTGCGGCAATACCTGTGCGCCGCGCCGATAAGCGAAAAAACGCTATTCATTATCGTCCTCAACAGACAAGTCTACACACGACGACAACACACGGACATCTTGCCCGACCGATAATGGGAGCATTCCGATGAAAACCTTCGTCCTTGCTGCTGTTGCCACCCTGGTCCTGAGCGTTGGCGTCGCAAATGCACGATCGCAGCCGTACAGTGCCCCGGCACACAATTACTATCAAAACAACTGGAGCAGCCAATACTGATCTGCTTCCGAAAGAAGCAGGCGAGGTGTCAGGGCGATTGGCCAAGCATCGGGCTTTCACCCGCCACGGCCTGAAGTGTAGCCCGTGCACGATTAGCTTATCACTCGCCGCCCAATCTGCCGCACCGCTGCCAACTCCAGCGGCTCCCAAGCAACCTAGAGTGCGATCGCCTGAGGCTGAACCGAACTTCAGACGTGAATCGCCCTCTCAAGCAAAGAGATTTAGACCTTACAGGTTCGACCTGAACCTATAGCGTCTAAGTCGTCCCGCCCGCTCGGGCGGAGGCTCAGCGGCAAGTCCGACCGGTGAAGCCCCCACTACCCCAGGTCGACAGCGTACCGTGTCAGATCCGCCAGCCTGCAATGCCGCAGCGCACCTTCCTCAGTCGAGCGCAGCATCACCTGAGGCGCGGCGTCAGCTTCGAACGCTTCCTGCCAACGCGGCGCGCACAGGCACCAGCGATCGCCTGCCTTCAACCCGGCAAATCCGAATTCCGGTCTCGGCGTCGACAGGTCATTCCCCTGCGCTTTGCTGAACGCCAGGAATGTATCGGTCATCACCGCGCAGACGGTATGACTGCCCACGTCCTCGGGGCTGGTTTCACAGCAGCCGTTGCGGAAAAACCCGGTCATCGGCTTGTTGGAGCAGACCCCGAGCGGGCCGCCCAGGACATTGCGAGACGGACGGCGGCCAGGGCGGCGCCCGGTTTCGTCGAATGGCATGCAAACTCCTCGATGCTTACGACTTTGTTTACCATTGACCGCGACAATGTGGCGATGAGTAAGCGCATTCAATCCTCCACCATGGCGATCGCCAACACCTTCGCGTTCAACGGCATCGAGGCGGTGCCGGTCGAGGTCCAGGTGCAGATTGCCCCCGGCACGCCCGGCCTCGTGCTGGTCGGCCTGCCCGACAAGGCCGTCGGCGAAGCGCGGGAGCGGGTTCGCGCCGCCTTCGCCGCCATGGGATTGTCGATGCCGCTGAAGCGGGTGCTGATCAATCTCAAACCAGCCGACCTGCTGAAGGAGGGCAGCCATTTCGACCTGCCGCTCGCGCTCGGCCTGCTCGCCGCGATGGACGTCCTGCCGCGCGAGGAAATCGCCGGCTACGCCGCCCTCGGCGAATTGTCGCTGGACGGCTCGCTGAACGCGGTCGCCGGTGTGCTGCCTGCCGCGATCGGCGCCTCTGCCCGTGACCTCGGTCTGATCTGTCCCGCCAGCCAGGGCGGAGAAGCCGCCTGGGCCGGGCGGATCGAGGTGCTGGCGCCGCCCGACCTGATCAGCCTGATCAACCATTTTCGCGGCACCCAGGTGCTGTCGCCGCCCAGCACCGCCGGTGTCGCCCAGGCAGTGCCTGCCCCGATCTGAGCGACGTGAAGGGCATGGAAACCGCCAAGCGCGTGCTGGAGATTGCAGCCGCGGGCGGTCACAACCTCCTGCTCATCGGCCCGCCCGGCGCCGGCAAATCCATGCTCGCCGCGCGGCTGCCAGGACTGCTGCCGGACCTCGATCCGCGTTCGGCCCTGGAGGTCAGCATGATCCATAGCATCGCCGGGCTGCTGGATGGCGGCCGGCTGGTGATGCGGCCGCCATTCCGCGAACCGCACCACTCCGCGTCGCAGGCCGCATTAAGCGGCGGCGGCCATCGCGCGCGCCCCGGCGAGGTCAGTCTGGCACACCGGGGCGTGCTGTTTCTCGATGAACTGCCCGAATTCCCCCGCCAGGCGCTGGAGGCGCTGCGTCAGCCGATGGAATCAGGGCGCACAACGGTGTCCCGAGCCTCCGCCCATATAACCTATCCCGCCCGCTTTCAGCTCATCGCGGCGATGAACCCCTGCCGCTGCGGCTATCTGGCCCAGGGTGGCCGGGAATGCGGAAGGGCGCCCCGCTGCGGCGAGGATTATCAGAACCGCGTCAGCGGCCCGGTCCTGGACCGGATCGACCTTGCCGTCGACGTGCAGCCGGCAACCGCCGCGGAATTGTCGCACGCGCCGGCCGGCGAACCCAGTGCCGTCATCGCCCGCCGCGTCGCCGACGCCCGCCAGATCCAGGCGGTCCGCTACGGCGCGGATGGACCACTCTGCAACGCCGAGGCAGACGGAAAGACGATCCGGCTGCTGCCAGACGCCCAGACACTGCTGGAACAGGCAATGGAGCGACTACGCCTTTCTCCCCGCGGCTACACCCGCACGATGCGGGTCGCTCGGTACGATCGCGGACCTCGCCGGCGCCGAAACGGTCGCACGGGTCCATATCGCCGAGGCGCTGGCCTTCCGCCACCGTGGCCCAGGCCATTAAACCCGTTATCCACAAGATATGCTCACGCCGATGGTCTGGCACGTTACCGTGACACTCTTGCTGTTCGATACGAGTTTGATTATGCTCAACAGGTGATGCGAATAATTCGCAACTAAGGAGTGCGTGCAACAATGGCGCAGGAAAGCCTCATCGCCCGCCGGTGCGAACGCGCCGTCGTGACCGCCTATAGCGAGTTGCGCCAGATCGGCTCCGACGACATGTCCGCGTTCCAGGCCTGCACCGCGCTCTATCGTATTCACCACCCGGAAGCCTCGATCAACGAGGCACGGCGCCTGGTCGCCGAATGGATCGATCATCACCTTGTTCGCAAGGCTGATGGTCCAACCGATGGATGTCCCTGCGACTAGCGCAACATCACCCTGACTGGAACAGTCGGATGATAAAGTTGCTCGCTTAAACAGGGTGTTCTAGCGCAACACCCGCCAAGCCTGAACATTCCGGCCGAACGCAGTCCGTCTCGGCCGATCCGGTTCAGCGTGCTCGCTGACGGGCCTCAGCCATTGCCCAGCCCAGCAACAGAAAAAACCAGCCCCCCATCGGCATGCTGGTGAAGGCGCTGGTCGACTGGATCGGCCAAAGCTGCACAAAAATCGCCGCGAACAAGGCGATACGCAGCGGGCTTGACTCCGGCCAAAGGCCGCGTGCCAACGGTGCCAGCCAGGCCAACGCCGTCACGCAAAATAACGCGAGTCCAACGAAGCCGCCGTCGTCCAGTGCCTGGAAGTAGAAATTGTGCGGATGATCCCAGCAGATCACCGCGCCGCCGCCGGTCGCCTGGCTGCCGTCAAACGTCGGCCGAAAATACGCCGGCCGCGGACATCCGGTGTTGAAGCCGTCGAATCCCATGCCCGTTACCGGGTTCTGAACGCCGACTTCCCATGCCCTGGCATAAAGCAGCCCATAAGGCGACGTCGCGAAATGCTCCATCTGCGAGGAGAATTTCTCCACCAGCCGATAATACGCGCTGGGTGCGACAACCGGTGACGCCGCCACCAGCAACGCACCGGCAATCGTCGCGGCCAGCACCACCGGCCGCAACCGCCGTAAAAGGCAGGCAACGATCACCAAACCCAGCACGACCAGCACCAGCGGCATGCGCTGGCCGATCAGCACCATGATCACCACACTGCCCAGGAGCAGCGCATAGGCGCCAAGCGTCGCACCCAGGCCTTTGCGCGCCAGCAACGCGGTAACCGGCGGCAGCACAGCCGGAATGATGATACGCGCCATCGGCGGCCCGGCCCGCGCGGTGCCGAACGGGCCGGTCAACACGCCCTCGGCGGCGCGCGGCCAGCCGATCAGGTTCCGCCCAACGATCGCCTGGACAATGCTGTTGAACGTGATCCACACCGCCGAGGCGGCGATCAGACGGTAAAACCAGCGGCGAGTCTGCGGCGTCCGCAAAACAATGTGTTCCATCGCCACGACCAGGATCAGGAACCGCACGGTTGCCAGGGCCTGCACCAGCGACCCCACGCCACCCTCGCCCAAACCAAGGCCTGGGATCGGCAACGAGCAGACCACCAGCCAGATCCACCACGCGCCCGCGACCCATAGCCAGCGGGTCCGCAACCATGCGCCATCACGCAACAGGGCGGACCGGACAAGGAAACAAAGATCGGCGATACCGATCGCCACCTCGGCGACGCCATGCGCGTGCATCAACAAAAGAGGCAGGAGCATCACACAGCCCAGTGCGACTGTTTCGAGGCGAGAGACGGACCGGGATTCGATGGCGGCTGACATGCGGCGGTTGGTGCCAGCCAAAACGACCCGGAGCAAGCGCCAAGATCGCCACACCGGCAATCCCGGTAGACGCCCTCAGTGGCGCCTGCAACCGATCATTCCCATGCCAGGATCTTATAGGTGAACGCATCATCCGGTTCGGCAGAAGCGACCCGCACCACCGCGACCCGCCGGAACTGTCCACCACCCGGTTGTTGCACCACGGCGGTAATGCGGACCACCGCCACCTGGTAAACCGCGGCAGCAATGGGTCGCGCCGATTCATAGGGGTACGCCTCGGTCAGCGCTCGCCGGACCAACGGGTCGGTCGTCGTCCGCAGCGACGGCACGGCCAGCGAATAGACCGTCACATGGGGCTCGACGCAGCGCAGAAGGTCTTTCGTCATCCCCAGCACCAGGCCAAGCTCGTCGACACTCACAAATCGCTTGTTCGGAGGAAGATAATCCCGCCCCGCCGCCTGGTACGCAGGCGCCGTGTTCGGTCCCGCCGCACGCAACAGATCCACGCTCCGCCATTCGACGATCGCGTTCGCAACTGTTCCCGCACGCTCCGGCGGGGCACCGCATGTCCGCAGCAGGGCCTGGATCAACAAAGCCGGTGCCACGTTCGGATCGATTCTGTCACCCTCATCATTCACCCAGACCCTGGCAACCGCCTGTGGTCCCCGAACGACGTGAGCGGCGCCATCGGCGTCCCAAACCCGCGCGAGCACCTGAAACACGGCCTCGTTGACGCCGGCATCAGCTTGCGCCTCCGCGATCGCACTACTTCGGATATTCGCCGAGATCGACACCGCTATGCGCATGGCCGTAATGATTTGCGTGGCAATCAACACGAGCAGTGCAAGCCACCACAGCACAATCAGAAGTACAAAAACCATTGCGTCTTCCCGCACCCACGCGTGCTGAAGACGAAGCCAAATGATCCATTTTCACGGATAAATCCCGCCCGCCGCATCAGGTACAGTTGCTCGCAGCCATGGATTTCTCGATCACTGAGCTTCTATAAAGTAAATACATAGAAAAAAAAGTGGCAGTAAGCATTACGTGATTTGGTCGTTTCGGCTGGACATACTCGAAGCAGTCGCGCAGCGTGACTGAAAATACCGATATAAAGTGTAACGAGTAGGGGAACTGACTGTGCGAAACTGTCTTTTCATATTGACCGCCACGATTTTACTTTCAATAATGGGCTTGCCCCAGGCGCGCGCCGGCCAGTTTGACGATGATCCCGATCGGCCCGCAAGCTGCAAGATACCGCAACAGGTCGTATCCAACATCCAGGCTCAGCTTGCCTCCGTCGTAAAAGAGACAGACCAGAACGGAGGCCTGTTCTCGCCCAACCGGATGTGGTCGGCCGTGGTTGACCGGGTGGGTACGTTATGTTCCGTTATCGTGAACGGCGACGCATGGCCGGGCAGCCGAGCAATCGCCATCGCCAAAGCAGGCACGGCAAATGACTTCAGCAACAGTGCACTGGCACTTTCGACGGCGAATCTTTATTCGCCAACACAACCCGGCGGTTCGTTATATGGCCTGAACAACTCCAATCCGTTCAACCCGAGGTTCCTGCCGCAGGGCACCGGCATCGGCTTTGTTCCAGGCGGGATCATCACCTTCGGCGGCGGGGTCGCGCTCTATTCCGGTGGCAAGGTGATCGGAGGCCTTGGTGTCAGCGGGGACACGTCATGCGCCGACCATGCGATTGCCTATCGCATGCGGCATCAGGCAGGTCTGGACGGCACGCCGAATTCCGACAACATCGTCTATCTCGCCGCCGACGAGGCGCCGAACGCCTTTAAGCAGCCCCATTGCGGCGCCACCGACGTTACACCATAGCCGCGCCCACACCGCTTGCGCCGCCCGTGGTCGCCGCGGCGCAAGACTGGCTACAGGGCAGGGCAGGGCGCGCAGGATACCCCGCCAGAACAGTCCAGCTGGTTTTACTTTGCTGGAAATCCTTATTGCCCTTGCGGTGCTCGGTATTCTTGTCGCCGGCCTCACGCAAAGCAGCCGCTTTGTTCTCCTTGGCCGGGATCAGCAGACTCGGTTACTGGCAGGAAAGGAGGATCTCGACGCCGTCGACCGGGCATTGCGCCATCTTATCGAACAGGCCAAACCCGGTTCGGAATGGGAGCCTCTCATTTTCTCCGGCACCGCTCATTCGGTCGGCTTTACCAGTGTCGTTCCATTGCCGGCAAACTCGACCCCATCAAACCGTGCCGATATCGAACTGAGCGTCGATGCCGCGCATCGCCTGCTGCTGACCTGGAAGACCCACCTGCATGCAGTAAGAACCGGACCGCCGCCGCAAACCCACACAGCCGAGATTCTTGAGGGCGTCGAGCGGCTCGACCTGGCCTACACGCCCGCGGCATCCGGCGGCGGTTGGACCCAGGTTTGGCGCGCCGCCGAACCGCCGAGGCTGGTTCGTATTCGGATCGTCTTTTCCGACCCCAGCCATCCACGCTGGCCCGATATCCTGGCCGCGCCCAGGATGGATCCGCCATGAAGTTGCACTCGGTCGATGTTGGACAAACGTAAAATCCGTCCATCTGGCAACCGTTCGCAAATCCAGCGGCCGGCAAATCTCGTCAAATCGATCGAAACATTGCCGACAGAATCTGCTGCTGGCCTCGATCGTGCCTCTCGGTTTAATTGGGAACGCATCGGGATAGGGGCAGACGCGTATGCGGCAAAAACTGATGAACATCCTCCTGGTTGCGGTCCTGCTGTCTGCGGGAACCCAGACCATGCCGGCATCCGCCGCGTCCTGGGACGTTCCCGACCCGGATACACTGCCTGATGACTTATTTGGCCGCACCGTTCGCCAGGGCAGGGACCTCATCGTCAAAACCTCGTCCCTGATCGGCCCGGACGCACCTGACCCGGCCCAGCGTTACGGCGGCAATGGCCTGGATTGCCAGTCGTGCCACCTGCAGGCGGGCACCCAGCGTTTCGGCCTGCCGCTGGCCGGGATCTGGGGCATTTTCCCGCAATATATCGGACGGGAAAACGAAGTCCGCACCTTGGAAGAGCGAATCAACGGCTGCATGGAGCGCAGCATGAACGGCAAAGCCCTGCCGCTGGAGGGCGCCGCGATGAAGGCGATGTTGACCTACATTCGCTTCATCAGTGCCCCGGAGCGGGTTGGGCAGCCCCTGGATGGTCGCGGCGCACCCGCACTGAAACTGCCTGCCGTCGCCGCCGACCCGAAACATGGTCGTCAGGTCTTCGCCCAAAGCTGCGCGATGTGCCACGGCGCTGAAGGGCAGGGACAGCGCCTCGATCCAACCGCGGCGAAGCGGGCAGGCCGCCGATACCTCTTCCCACCGTTGTGGGGCCCGGACAGCTTCAATGACGGCGCGGGCATGGCGCGCGTGATCACGGCCGCTCAGTTCGTCCACGCCAACATGCCCCTGGGAACCACATTTGAGGCGCCGGCCCTGTCAGTCGCAGATGCCTTCGATGTGGCCGGCTTCGTCGACGACCAGCCACGCCCACATAAAGCCGGCCTGGAAGCGGATTACCCGGACCGCGCGCGCAAGCCCGCCGACGCAGCCTATCCGCCGTTCCTGGGTCCATTCCCGCCAGAGCAGCATCGCCTGGGCCCCTGGCCACCAATCCAGGCCTGGATGAAAGCCAACGCCGATGCGGTCCGCACCACCGACTGAGGCCCTTGGTTCAGGCTCGATCCGGCAGCAACCGACGGCGACTCAGGTATCAACAACAAAGCCCCGCACAAGCCGCACCGGGATCGGACGAAACCCCCAGGCATCCACCCCAACGTCCGTCTGTCGCGGCAGCGGCTTAAGCCGGCCGTGACTATGGCCATGCAGATTAAGCGCGCCCTTCGCCATGCCATTCCATGTCCGAAACGCATAATGGCACAACACCAGCCGCTGCCGGTCGACGGTGATTTCGGCATAGTCCTGAACACTGGACCAATCGGCCAACCCGACAATCATCGATGGATCGTTATTGCCGGTAACCAAGTGCTTCCGCCCATTCAACGACCGTAACAAATCGCCGGCCGCGGCAGCCGAGGTCCGCAACGCGAAGTCGCCCAGATGCCAGACATCGTCGTCTGCCCCCACGGTTTCGTTCCACCGCTCGATCATCGCGCTATTCATTTCGGCAACCGAGCTGAACGGCCGGCGATAGAGCGACAGCGCCCCCGCGTGGCCGAAATGCGTATCAGCCGTGAACCACACCGCCACGCCTGTCGACCACCCCGGCCGGGTCTGCCACCCCGACCCGGTCTACCGCCCCGGCCACACCGGAGCACGCTTCTCGATGAACGCCGCTCTGCCCTCCGCCGCATCTTCAGTCAATGCCAGCGTGCCGATCTGAGCCTCCATGAACACCGCAGCCTGGTCAAAATTGAGCTGCTCGGTCACCCGCATCGCATATTTGCCGCGGCGGATCGCCGTCGGGCTTTTGTCCAGCAGCCGCGCCAGCAGCCAATCCAGCTTCGTATCCAATTCCGCAAACGGAACCACGTAGTTCAGCAGACCCAGTTCCATCGCCTCGGACGCGGTGATCGGTTCGCCGGTCAATGCCATTTCGTACAGCTTGCGCGACGGAATCAGACGTTGCAGCACCGCCATGATCTGCATCGGGAAAATGCCGATCTTCACCTCCGGCATGCCGAACCGCGCGTTGTCCACACCGATCGCCATGTCGCACATTCCCATCAGTCCCATGCCGCCGGCCATCGCATGACCGTTGACCCGCGCGATCAGCGGCAAAGTCAGATCGCGGGCCTGCTTCATCAGTTTCACGAAGGACAGGCCGACTTTCGAGTAGTCGTACTTGAACGACCCGGACCCGGCCGACAGATCGGCCCCCGCACAGAACGCCTTGTCGCCGGCCCCGGTCAGCACCACCGCCCGCACATCCGGATCGGCCGAGGCCGTCGGTCAGACCCGCCGCGATGGCATCGGTCACCGCGTCGTTCATCGCGTTGCGCCGCGCCTCGCGGTTGATGGTGATCCATTGCACCGACGCCACGCTTTTCGATCAGGACGTCGGTCATGCGCGCGCTCCCTGCCGGTATTGGCTCAGGCTGCCGCCATGCATGATCTTGCCGGGCAGCGGATGGCCGACGATGTCCTCCGCCATGCCGCGCACAGTCGATCAGCGCATCCAGGTCGATACCCGTCTCGATGCCCATCTCCTCGCACATGAACACCAGGTCCTCGGTGCAGATATTGCCCGCCGCGCCCTTGTGACCGGCGAACGGGCAGCCACCCAGGCCGGCGCAGGAGCTGTCAAAACTGTCGATGCCCATCTGCAGGCCCATCAACGCGTTGGCCAGCCCCGTGCCGCGTGTGTCATGCAGATGCAGCGCCAGACGAAGGATCGGGCCAGGTTTCCCGCACGAGCCCGACAACGCGCTGGATCGACGCAGGCGACGCCCAGCCCACGGTGTCGGCCAGCCGCACACGGTCCAGCGTGATGCCAAATTCATCCGCCAGCGCCAGCAGCGAGCCTACGCAATCGCGCACCGTTTCCGGCGCGATCGGCGCCTTCAAAGTTGCAGCCGAAGCAGGTCATTACGATCGCAGAATCCACCGCAATGCCGCGATCCCGGAAAAATTCCAGTTGCCGGCGTTGTTCGATCAAAGTCTCCGCATTATCCTTGTTGGTGTTCCGGATTGAGAACGTGTTCGACGCACTCATTTGCAATGCCGCCGGTGATATGCAGCGGCGTCTGAACCGCCCGCTCATAGCCGCGCAGGTTCAGCGCAATGGCGGTGTAATGCAACATCTGGTCGCTGCCGGATCGACTGAGCAACCTCCACCGCATCCGCCATGCCAGGCACCCGGCGCGGGTCGACGAAGGACACGCACTGCACATCATGCAATCCGGTATCGGCCAGGGCCTCGCAGAACCGCACCTTGTCGGCGGTGCTGATCGGTCCGGCTTCAATCTGAAAGCCCTCGCGCGGGCCTTCTTCGTGGATGTCCACGCGTTTCGGTAGATCGGTCACCGTTTTCTCCCCATCATGCGAAAATTTCATCGACCCGGTAAATCCGGGGCACCAGACCCTGTTCGGCGGCATAACGCAGGCACATTTCGATGCCGGTGCGATTTGCCTCCAGCCCGTATGGCAGCACGTCCGCCCCCACGATCGCGGCAAACCGAGCCTCGGCGCTGGGTTCCGTCGCCGCAGCCTTGGCTGCGATGAACAACTGCATCAACGTCTCGCCGGCAGCCAAGGATCGGCTTCGATCAATGCGGTCTTGAGGCACAGCAGGTGATTGACCGGATACGCGCCGGTCTTCGCGAACCACGCGGCGGCAGCGCCCATCGGATCAGCGATCACGGGTCGAACCGCCGCCGGATCAATCCCGGCCAGCGCGATGCCCGCATCGATTTCACCCGCCAGCAGCATCGCTTTCAGATCCTGCCCAGCGCCGATCCGTCGCACATTCGGCGGGTCCACGTATTCCTGGCACGTGCGCATCTTCCTCGGTCACCCAGGTGATGTCGCGGTGATCGACGCCATACTCGTCCAGCAGAATGCCCCGCACCCAGATCCCCGGTGGTCTGCGACCAGGCCCGCACGCCGATCCGCTTGCCGCGCAGGTCCGCCGGCCCGTGAATGGCCGACCCCACCGGACACACCAGCGCGCCGTGATGGAAGCCGCGCATCACCACGATCGGCAGCGCCTTGATCGGCTTGCCGAACGCATGCGCCTGCGCCAGCGTCGTCAGCGCGATCTCGCACAGATCGAAATCCAGCGTCCGCACCATCCGGCGGAAGGCGCGGGTGATCACTGGCACGTCCTCAAAGTCGAACCGGATGCGCGCCGAGGCAACCGAGCCGTCCTTGATCGCCCGGACGTGCGGATAGTTCGCGAAAGCGGTGCGCAGCGTGATCGTCCCGGTCATATCGCCGCGATCCTACAGTCGACTTGCTGGCGAGTCCGACAGCTGCCGCGCGCCGGTTGACACGCCCCCGATCCCCCGGCTTGCTCCACCCGAACGAGCGCACACGAGGGGAAACACATGCAAATCGGCTTCAACCTGCCCGTCAGCGGCCCAATGGCAGCGCCCGAAGTCATGGCCAACATCGCCCAGCTGGGCGAAGTCGCTGGGCTTCGACTACCTGACCCTGACCGACCACATCGCGCTGCCGGACACCAGCACGCCCGGCTATCCGTATTCCACCACCGGCGAGTTCTACACGCCCGATCCCGGCCACCGGGTGGAGCAACTGACCACCGCCGCCTGGGTCGCCGCCAAGACCAGCAAGATCCGCCTCGTGCTGGCGGTGATGGTCGTGCCGCATCGCCCCGCGGTGGTGACCTCGAAGATGCTGGCGACGATCGACGTCCTGTCCGGCGGCCGCCTGGTCGTCGGCATCGGCGCCGGCTGGCTGAAGGTGGAACTCGACGCCGTCGCCACCACGCCGTTCGCCGAACGCGGCGCCGTGACCGACGAATACATGGACGCGATGCGCACCATCTGGACCCAGGACAAGCCGGTGTTCCACGGCAAATACGTCAACATCGACGGCCTGCTGACCGACCCGAAGCCGTTGCAGAAGCCACACCCGCCGATCTGGGTCGGCGGCGAAAGCGGCCCGTCCATGCGCCGGGCCGCCCGCATCGGCGACGCCTGGTACCCGATCGGCAGCAACAATGCCCACCTGCTGGACACCCTGCCGCGCCTGACCGCCGGCATCGCCCGGCATGCGGGACATGACCAAGGCCGCCGGCCGCGACCCCGCCGCCGATGGGCATCGTCTATCGCGTCAAGCGCCACGGCCAGCCCGCGCCGCTCGCGACCGACGGCAACCGCAAGCTGTTCACCGGCACCGTCGCCAACACCATCGAGGACATCGCCGCGGTGCAGGAAATCGGCGTAACCGCGATCGATTTCGACTTCGAGGGCCGGGACGCAACGAAATCCGCTGCGGATATGAAAAAATTTCACGATGAGGTCTTGTCTAGGATTTAAGTCCACACAACCTGCGGCGTTATGAGCATCAGCCGCATCAAAGACCGAACACGACCAGGGCTTCCACCTCCATCTGCACAACCAGCTGCAGGAAGCGGAGCCGTTTTACCGCCGAGCCGTCGCGCTCGACCCGGACTTCAAGGAGGCCTGGATGAACCTGGGCCTCGTGGTGCTGGCCCAGGGGCGCCACGACGAGGCCCTGTCGTGTCAGCGCGAGGCGCTCCGGATCGATCCCGACAGTGCCGATGCCCACAATAACCTCGGCATGGCGCATTACGCCCAGGGCCACATCGCGGAGGCGGAGAACTGTTTCCGGGCCGCGCTGCGCCTGGCCCCCGACCACGCCAACGCGACACTGAATCTCGGCTCCGCGCGTCAGATCCTGAACCATGTCGAGGAAGCCGAAGGCCTGTTTCGTCGTGCGCTGAGCCTCGGCGTGGACACCGCCCGCGGCAAAAGCAATCTGGCGCTGGCATTGATGGAACAGGTTCGCCCGGAGGAAGCCGAAATGCACTGCCGGGGTGCCTTGGCGGTCCGCCCGGACTACCCGGAGGCGCGAACCAACCTGGCGTTTGCGCTGCTGACGATGGGCCGGTGGGAGGAAGGCTGGCGCGAATACGAAGCCCGCTGGGAGGTCGAGGCGATGGCCGGTCCGCTGCCGGTGCTGGAACAGCCACGCTGGACCGGGCAGGAACTGCAAGGCGAGACGGTCCTGCTTTACGCCGAACAGGGTTTCGGCGACACGCTGCAATTCTGCCGTTACGCCCCGATGGTCGCCGCCGCCGGTGGCCGCGTCGTTCTGGTGGTGCCAAAGGCGCTGCGTCGCGTGATGACAACGCTCGACGGGCGTTGCCGAGATCCTGACCGAGGAAGACGGCCTGCTTCCGCCGTTTGATTATCATTGCCCGCTGCTCAGTCCTTGCCTTTCGTCTTCGGGACGACCGTCGAAACGATCCCCGGCGCGGCACCCTATCTGCGCGGCCGATCCCGCAGGCTGGGCCGACGTCCTCGGCACCCTGCCGGGCTTGAAAGTCGGTTTGGTCTGGGCCGGCAAATCGCGGACCGCCCAGCCACACGCGGTGGCAATCGACAAACGCCGGTCGATGCACCTGTCTGACATGGCGCCGCTGTTTGACGTGCCGGGGTGCAGCTTCGTGTCGC
Organism: uncultured Alphaproteobacteria bacterium; assembly: GCA_963790515.1. Classification (GTDB taxonomy): domain Bacteria; phylum Pseudomonadota; class Alphaproteobacteria; order Acetobacterales; family Acetobacteraceae; genus Rhodopila. Next base: position 53,243 of record CAWBPF010000050.1, read on the forward strand.
TGCAGCTTGGGCCGCCGGCGTCGCAGATCACATGCGCTGCCGCCGGACGCGGTGCTGCACGACCTGTCCCGACCGCATGACCGACTGGGCGGACACCGCGGACCTGATCGCGGGTCTGGATCTGGTCATCGCGGTGGACACCGCCGTCGCGCATCTGGCCGGCGCATTGGGCAAACCGGTCTGGCTGCTGAACCGGTTCGACTCCTGCTGGCGCTGGTTGCTGAACCGCGAGGACACCCCGTGGTATCCCACCATGCGGCAGTTCCGCCAGACCAGCCGCGGCGACTGGGCGGAGGTAATGCAGCGGGTCCAAACAGCGCTTGCGGAACTGGTGGCGGGCTCGTGATCGCAGCGAAGCGCGGGTCGCTCAGCGAACGCGTTTCGTCCCGTCAATCGGCCACTTCCAGCATATCGCGACGTGTCGCCCGTCACTGATGGGCGATACCAGAGCCGCATCAGCCCGACTGCAAACCCTTGGGCTGATAGGGCTGTCGGCGAAAACAATGCGCTGAACCGCGCTCAGCCCGCCAGTCAGACGCAACCGGTCCAGCGGCTCGGCCATCCGCGGGCGGGTCCAGCCGGCTGACCGTTCGGGATCGTGACGATCAAAGTCGGCGTTGCCAGCCTTCCAGCCGACTAAGCCACCGCACCGCCTGCCGCCGAACCATCAGTCGCCGTGCCGGCCAGCAGGTCCGCCACCACCCGGGACCGGCATCCTGGCAAAATCGAGGCGACCCGCAGCCGCGGCGAGTCTCGCCACGGCCTCGCCTCGGTCCAGGCCGTCCAGCATCAGCACGGCAACCTTTACACTGCGCCCGGCAGCTTCCCAAGCCGCGGCGGCACGCGCTTCGGAAACGCCTGCGATGGCCGCCACCATGCCCTGTGCGCGGGCAACAAGCTTCGTGCTGCTGGGCACCATATCCACCATGCGGCCCTGATAAACCCGACCTAACTCCGTCATCAGACGCGTCGAAAACAGATTGAGCGCTATCTTTTGCGCCGTGCCAGCCGTCATGCGTGTCGAGCCGGCCAGGAACTCGGGCCCCGTGTGCAGCAGCACCGGATGGTCCGCACCCGCAAGCAGCGGCGTGCCAGGATTGTTCGCCAAGGCGACAACGAGCGCACCGGCGGCACGAGCGACCTTAAGGACCGCGCACGTGTAACGCGTGGTCCCGCTGGCCGCGACCGCAACCACGACGTCATTGGCGCAGGCTTGAAGTGCGGTAGCCGCACCGACGCCAGCCTCGGCGTCATCCTCCGCACCCTCGGCGGAACGGGTCAACGCCCGCTCACCACCCGCGATCAGATACACAAGGCGCTCGGTCGGCCAGCCAAATGTCGGATACAGTTCAACGCCGTCCTGCACCGCAAGCCGGCCAGATGCGCCGGCACCGCAATAGATCAGCCGCCCCCGCAATCGCAGTCGCTCGGCCGCCGCGGTGGCGGCAGTTGCGAGCAGCGGAACGGCGAGGCGAACGGCTGCGAAAGCGCCAAATTGGTTGTCCAGCATCGCAGCCAAGGCCTCCTCGGCAGGCCAGGCGTCAGCGTCCCGGTAGCGGCGTAAGATCCTCTCGGTATCCATGCACCTTCTCGTTCGCCATCCCATTGCATCGCACACCCGTCGACGCAATATGATTCAATATCACAATCATATTAGTTTAGCAATATATACTGCCCGGTGGCTCCAATTGCTTCCATTTCGGACGCAACCCGAAACCCGGCAATATTCGGTCTCTGCGACGTCATTCTACTCCAAGGGGGCAGAGCGTGGCGGGATTTCACCCAAACCGCCCAACCGTCGAGCGTGAAACGTATAGTCACACCAATCCTTTGCCCTCCCGCTCGAAGTCACGTCCACAAATTTGCGATAGCTCCGCCGCGTCCCGGCGACGCCCTCGCGAGTCAATCAGGCCTATTTCTAGGCCGAACCGGCATCCGGCACGCCGCAACGGCCTCGCCCGCGCGCGGCTTTGCCGTGCCACCCGGATCTCGACCGCGTCGCCCAACATGATCCCGACGGCTGCCGCTGCCAAGGCAGACCCCCGTCCAGAAGGCCCGCGCGCTCGGCGAACATGCTCGCTAAAACAATAAGCCAGAGCACTTTTCAATGCGCCCCAACCCGGCCGGCGAATACCCAAACACGTGGCCCATGATGCTTTCGCGAAACATCACGGTTTGGCCGCAACTTTCCGCGCCGAAGCCGCTGTAATCATCGACCATGGCGAAGCGTACACATGAACTTCGATCCAGCCAGCAGGTCGCCGCGCGATGGCGGCTTATCACGGCCGCGCTCACAGTCTGTCTGTGCCGAGCCACAGCGCTGTGCGGCGCCGAACCCGGTCCGGGCGAGCCTTTGCGCGTCGCCGTCTATGACGTCGCGCCCTATGGATCGGCTGGTCCGGACGGATTATTTTCCGGCGTCAGCGTGGACCTGTGGCGGCGTGTCGCCGAGGATCTTCATCGCCCCTACACACTCATGCTCGTGTCGCAAATGGAGGCTGTCCTCAGCGGTCTCGAACATCATCAGTTCGACGTCGCAATCGGCGCGATCACCATCACGCCGGAGCGGCTCGCACGGGTCGAATTCACCTATCCCGCCCATCGCTCGGGCGTCGCGGTCGCTTTTCCCAAACAAACCGGCCCCATGGCGGCAATCACGTCTTATGGCGCTGTGGTCAAGGAACTCGGCTCGATGATCGTTGCGATCGTCGCATTGCTCCTGCTGATCGGCACCCTGATGTGGACGCTTGAACGACCACGCCGCAACGTCGCGGATCTCGCGGCCTCCTCAGTCAGGTCGGTGAACGACGGCATCTACTGGGCGGTCGTTACCATGACCACGGTCGGCTACGGCGACAAGACACCAAAAACGCCAATCGGCCGTTTCCTAGCCGTGGCTTGGATGCTGGGCAGCCTGGTTTTGATATCGCTGCTGTCAACGAACCTCGTCTCCCGCATGACCGCCGAACGTGTCGAAGCGGGTCCGGTCGCGCGCACCAGCGATCTCGAGGGCAAACGCTTGGCGGCCGTCGCGGATTCGTCGGGCGCCGAGTATCTCGACGAACAGCACCTCCAGTACACTAAATACGGCAACCTTAACGAGGCATTGACGTCGCTGGCGACCGGCAAATCCGACGCCGTCGTCAACAGCGTGGGTGCCTTGCAGTATCTGATCGGCACGCGCTTCACCGGCGTGCTGCCTATGCCGCACGGCCTTCTTGCGCCCGCCTATATGGCGTTCGCGTTGCCGCCCAATTCTGCCCTCAAAAAGCCCCTCGACCACGCCCTGATCAAGATCACCGCAAGCGTAGGGTGGCGGGAGTCGGAGGAGCGTTATTTTGGCCGGTAACATCGGCGGCCAGGATTTCCGCTCCACCCCACACGGCTCCCCGACCCGTTGGTCAGCATCCCAGCCCCAGTCGCCCTCACGCCGGTTCCGCCACGCGTGGGTCTCACGACATTTTGTGCGTCACAGCCCGTTCATGGCTTGGCAACGCCTGGTTTCTCTTGGCAGATTCTGCATGCGACAAAGCAAACAACCGTCCAGTTTCAAAAGCTGCTGAGCACAACGCGGCAACCTGCAATCGTTGAGTATTATATTCTATAATCGTAACGAATACCGCCTGCCGGCACGGCTGTCGCGGTTAGGGACCATAAGCACGGATCAAAGTCGTCGATCTCGCAATCAGTTAGGAACAGACATCATGCCGCTTGGGACGCTGAAACTTCCAACGATCGACCAGTTGCGGGACGTCGCCTCAGACCTGGGCATGACCCTCGGCGATGATGAGCTGAAACAGCATCAGACCGCCCTGACCAGCAGTATCGCCGCCTACAATCTCGTCGATCAGATGCCGGACAACATGCCGCCGGTGACCTATCCGCGGCTGCCCGGCGCCCGCCCCGCGCCCGAGCAAAACAAATACGGCGCCTGGTATGTCAAGACTACGATCGAGGGCGCGCCATCCGGCAAGCTCAAAGGCAAGAACGTTGCGATCAAGGACAATATCCTCGTCGCCGGTGTGCCCATGATGAATGGTTCATCGACGCTGGAAGGCTATATGCCGGATGTCGATGCAATCGTCGTGACGCGCATATTGGACGCCGGCGGCACCATCGTCGGCAAGACGGTCTGTGAAAGCTTCTGCTTCTCCGGCGGCTCGCACACTGCCAGCACCGGCCCCGTCCATAACCCGCACAAGATGGGCTACTCGACCGGCGGCTCGTCATCCGGCAGCGCAGCGGTGGTCGCCGCGGGCGAGGTGCCGATGGCCCTGGGCGGTGACCAGGGCGGCTCGATCCGCATGCCGGCCGGCTGGTGCGGCATCTACGGGATGAAGCCGACGCACGGCCTGGTGCCGTATAGCGGGATCATGCCGATCGAATCAACTCTTGATCACACCGGACCGATGACCGGCACAGTCGAAGACAACGCCCTGATGCTGGAGGTTCTGGCCGGGCCGGACGGCCTCGACCCGCGCCAGTACGGCGGTCAGTCGAAACCCTATCGCGATGCCCTCAGGCTTGGTGCATCCGGACTGCGCATCGGCGTCGTCGAGGAAGGCTTCGGCCACCCGACCTCGAACGAAGCAGGCGACGCCTTGGTCCGCAATGCCGCGGAGCGGTTCCGCGGCCTGGGCGCAACCGTCGAAAAAGTGTCGATACCAATGCATCTGGCAGGGCTTGCGATCTGGCTGCCGGTTGCCGCCGAGGGCGCCACCATGCAGATGATGCTGGGCAACGGGTTCGGCTACAACTGGCAGGGGCTCTACGTCAATTCTCTACTGGACGCCCACAGCGGCTGGCGTGCCCGGGCGGACGAACTGTCCGATACACTGAAGAACACGATGTTGCTGGGCCACTACATGACCACGCATCATCGCGGGCATTACTATGCCAAGGCGCAGAACCTGGTCCGCCGTCTACGCGCGGCGTACGATGCGGTCTTGTCCAGCTACGATCTGCTGCTGATGCCCACCTTGCCGATGCCGGCGACCAAGCTGCCGGCACCCGGCGCGCCGACCGCCGAAATCATTCAGCGCGGTCTGGAGATGATCACCAACACCGCCCCGTTCGACTGCACCCACCACCCCGCCATGAGCATCCCGTGCGGCATGGTCGATGGGTTGCCGATCGGCGCGATGCTGATCGGCCGCATGTACGACGAAGAAACGATCTACCGCGCTGCCGGCGCCTTTGAAAAGGGCGTCGACTGGAAATCTCAAAAATCAGGAGGTTAGACGTGGACGAAAACGATATCGCGCTGCGGGTGCGCGCCATCGAAAGTCTGCTGGTCGAGAAAGGCCTGGTGCAGCCTGCTGCACTCGCCGCCATCGTCGAGAAATACGAAACCCAGATCGGGCCACACAACGGCGCCGCTGTCGTCGCCCGCGCCTGGACCGACCCGGCGTTCAAGTCGCGGCTGTTGACCGACGCAACCGCCGCGATTGCCGAACTCGGCTTTTCCGGCGTCCAGGGTGAGGACATGGTGGTCGTGGAGAACACGCCCACCGTCCACAACATGGTCGTTTGCACCCTCTGCTCCTGCTACCCATGGCCGACGCTCGGTCTGCCGCCGAACTGGTACAAGTCGGCGCCGTATCGGGCACGGTCGGTCATCGATCCGCGCGGCGTCCTGACGGAATTCGGCGTGACCTTGCCGCCCGACAAGGAAGTCCGTGTCTGGGACAGCAACGCCGAGCTGCGATATCTGGTGTTGCCGGAACGTCCGCCGGGGACCGAAGACCTTGACGAGGCGGCGTTGGCCAAGCTGGTAACCCGCGATTCAATGATCGGCACCGGCGTCGTCCAGCCGGCCGTCTAGTGGAGAAGACGCGATGAACGGAGTGCACGACCTGGGCGGCATGCAGGGCATGGGCCCGATCGCCCCCGAACCGAATGAGCCCGTTTTTCATGCACCGTGGGAGCGCACCGTGTTTGGCCTGTTCATAACAACCTTCGCCGGTGGCAACTTCAACGTCGATGAATTCCGCCACGGGATCGAGAAGATGGGCGCCGCCGACTACCTGGAATCGCCGTACTACGCACACTGGCTGCATTCCATGGAAGCCCTGCTGGTCGAACGCGGGGTGCTGACCAAGGACGAAATAACCGAGCGTATGTCCCAACTCGCCAGGGGAGCCGTGTAATGCCCGTGTTGCCGGTCGACGCAGTCGACGGCTTGATCGCCACCGGCGCCAGCACGCGCGTCAAGGCCGACGTCGCACCGCGTTTCCACCCGGGCAATCGCGTCCGCGTACGCAACATCAATCCGCCGACGCACACTAGGCTTCCCCGCTACGCCCGCGGCAAGACCGGGACCGTGGAGGTCGATCACGGCGTCTTCTCCTTCAACGACACCAACGCGCACGGCCAGGGCCACAAGCCACAACACGTCTACGGCGTGCGCTTCACCGCCGTCGAATTGTGGGGCGAGCCCGCCTCGTCACGGGACACGATGTTCCTTGACCTGTTCGAAGACTACCTTGAACCGCATGACGCCTGATCCGCTCTCAACCCTGCCGCTGATCCCTGTCGACGAAGGCGGACCGGTGTTCAGGGAACCGTGGGAAGCGCAGGCCTTCGCCATCGTCATGACGTTGCACGGTGCCGGCCATTTCACCTGGCCTGAATGGGTCGAAATCTTTAGCGCTGAAATTCGCCTGGCGCAGAGCCAGGGCGACCCCGATCTCGGCAACACCTATTATCGCCACTGGCTCGCGGCATTGGAAAAAATCGTCATTGCCAAGGGCCTGGGTGATGCTGCCGACCTGCGCCGGAGCCTGATCAAATGCGCGTTCAACACGCCGATTGGACATAATCACACCGCGCAACGCGAACCGGTGCGGATCGCCTGACTTCAGAAGCGCGACCGTCCAAGGTTGACCCGACCTCAGACGTAAATCGCTGACGCCGATAACGAAATCTAGCGCATGGTCGGGTCGGCCTGATCGGGCCATGCTCTAGATCCAACCTGATAATAACAAACTGGAGGAACTCATGATCAACACCGACAAGATCGCGGCCCCCCTTCGCCGGGCCGCCGAGGCCGGCGATGTGCCCGGCGTGGTCGCCGCCGCCGCAACCACCGACGGCGTGATCTTCGAAGGCGGCTTCGGCAAACGTGACTTGGCCACCGGCGCGCCGATGACCGCCGATACCGTGGTCTGGATCGCGTCGATGACCAAGGCGATCACCGGCGCCTGCGCAATGCAACTGGTCGAGCGCGGCAAGCTCTCGCTTGACGGCGACATCGCCGAGGTGCTTCCCGAAATGGGCCGCGTTCAGGTCCTCGAGGGCTTCGACGCCGACGGCAAGCCCCGCCTGCGCGCCCCGAAACGCGCCATCACCTTGCGCCATCTGCTGACCCACACTGCCGGCTACGCCTATGACATGTGGAATGCCGACGTTTCCCGCTACATGCAGGCAGCCGGAACCCCCAGCATCATCACCTGTCAGAATGCCGCGCTGGCGCTGCCCTTGATGTCCGACCCTGGCGAGAAATGGGAATATGGCATCTCGATCGACTGGGCCGGCAAAGCGGTGGAGGCTGCCTCGGGCCAGAACCTGTCGCAATATATGCAGGACAACATTTTCAAGCCGCTCGGTATGACCGACACCGGCTTCAAGATCGGCCCCGCGCAACGCCAGCGCCTGGCCAAGATCCACGCCCGCACGCCTGACGGCTTGGTCTCCACCGACACTGAAATCCCGCAGGAGCCGGAATTCCACATGGGGGGCGGCGGGCTTTATTCGACCGCCGCAGATTATCTGAAGTTCGCCCAGATGATTCTGCACGGCGGCACGTTTAACGGCGCCCAGGTGCTGCGGCCTGAAACGGTTGCCACCATGTCGCACAACGCCATGGGCGCTCTGGTCTGCAACGCCATGAAGACGGCGGCACCCCCCTTCACCAACGACGTGGACTTTGTCGATGGCATGAAATGGGGGCTGAGTTTTCTCATCAATCCGGAAAAAATGCCGACTGGCCGGTCGGCCGGCAGCCTCGCCTGGGCAGGGCTGGCGAATTCCTATTACTGGATCGATCCAAATCGCGGGGTCGCTGGCGTATACGCCACACAAGTGTTGCCGTTCTTCGACGAGAAAGCCGTGCAGGCGTTCGCGGCATTCGAATCGGCGGTCTACGACGCGCTTCCCGCTTAGCGCGCATCCCGCCCAGGCGAATATTCCGAACGGGTAGCATGCTCGCTAAAACAAAATTCCAGGACTCTTTCGATAAGCCAGTGCGAATCGAAAGAGTCCTAGCCACGGTACGCAGGCTTTAGCAGGATAGCCACGCAAGCCAATCCACCCGTGCAATGCCACACACCAGTTCGTCGCTCACCTGCTGGCGACCTGCGTCGCCAAAGACAGACCGCGGGTGGCGCTTGATGCACGCCATCATCAAGCGCCCGAACAATGGCCACCGGGCAGGGAGGCGGACTGCCTCCCAATACTCTGTGCTAATGCTTTTCGAAAACCATCGTGTCGCCGCCCGACGTCAGCTTTAGCTGCTTGCCGTTCTGGGCCAGTTCATATTTATCAGTCTCAACCTGAGCCTTGCCACCGCTTTTAACGGAGGCCGACGTCGGGGTGAAAACAAGCGTACCTTTCCCGTCAGCAGCGGGCGTCTGCTTGTAGGTACCCTTCATCTGGCGGACCACTTTGGCTTTTTGCAGCGTTTCGCTGCTCCAGTTGCCGTCCGCGCTTACGGTCATGTTGATGGTGACGCCGCTTCCGGCGTCCGCATGCCAATCCCCCGACACGCTTTCATCAGCAAAAGCAGCCGCACTGATTGCAGTTGAGAACAAGGCAGCAAATAAAAGTGCTCGCAAGCTTTCCTCCTGGATGGCAAATCGCCCTGCGACACGCTGGCAAGTGCCCCACGCGCCGCGAGTTCAGTTGAACGCCTGTGCCGATATCCGGTTGCCGCGCCGATAACAAGCCCAGGTTCGATGACAAACCCCGGTTTGATAACCAGTCCCGATTTGATAAGAGGCATATGCGCCCTTACCCAAGAGTGAGATATTGGTGACAGATGCAGCCGTCGGCGGAAGCTGGCGTTCAGTGTTCGCGGCGGTGAACTGACAGGCGGTTGCAAGTCAGTTGCCGTACGTATTCAAGTCGCCGTATGCATTCAAACAGACAGAGGATGAATTCCATGAGGCTTCGCGTTGTGTTCACACTCGTAACCCTTGCAGGCTTCGGCTGGCAGTCACCTGCCCATGCCATCGGCTGCATCAGCGGGGGTGTCGCCGGCGCCGTCGCCGGACATATGGCCCATCACGGTGTTCTTGGTGCTATTGGTGGTTGTATTGCTGGACATGAATACAACAAACATCAGCAGCGGGCAGCAACGCAAAATCAAACCGACGGGACATACCAGTCCGGAACCGACCGCAACATGCAGCAGCGCGGCACCACCAACGAATAACCAGTAACGTACCGCGCAGCGTCACCGATCCATGCATCGTGCGGGTGGCAGTCCGCTTGGCCCACCCGTCGACGTGCCGGTGCAAGTCGCCAAATCCCAGCAAGCCTGACATGCGCCCGCGATGGCCCGAACCCGATATTCGCCACCGTAAAAGATGGCAGGTTCTGGCCACCCAATCCTTTATTCTAGAGTGCGATCGTTTGAGATTGATCCAACGTCAGGGGTGAATCGCCCTCCCAAACACAGAGCCCTAGAGCCCGATAGATTCAACCTGAACCTATCGGGCTCTAGCGTGCCGACCAATCAGCTATCCGCCACCTGATATTGGCGAACATCCGGCCCGGCATACGGGCGTTCCCAGCGTGCCGCCTGATCAGCTATCCGCCACCTGATATTGGCGGACATCTGACCCGGCACACTGAAAGGACCCCTCATGCTGACACTCTGCGGCATCGTCATCGTCGTGGCCGGCTTTGTCGCTGGCATCAACCCCTTGCTCGTCGTCACCGTCGCCGCCCTGGCGACGGGGGTGGCGGCCGGGCTGAATATCGTCGCGGTCATCGCCGCCCTCGGCCACGCCTTCACCCAAAACCGCTATGTCGGCATCATCTGGCTCGTGCTGCCGGTCATCGGCCTGCTGGAGCGCGCCGGCCTGCGGGAAAGAGCCCAGGCCCTGATCGGCCAACTGCGCCAGGCAACGACCGGCCGCATCCTGATCCTGTATTTCCTGGTCCGTCAGATCTCCGCCGCCCTCGGCCTGACCGCGCTCGGCGGCCACGCCCAGATGGTGCGCCCGTTGATCGCGCCAATGGCGGAGGCCGCCGCCGAACGCCGCTTCGGCCCTCTTACATCCGCGACCCGTTTCCTGATCCGGGCGCATGCCGCCGCCGTCGACAACATCGCCGTGTTCTTCGGTGAGGACATCTTCATCGCGATCGCCTCCATCCTGCTGATCAAGGGCTTCCTGCAGACCAACGGCATCATCGTGCAGCCCCTGCAGCTCAGCCTCTGGGCGATCCCAACCGCGATAATGGCACTCGTGGTCCACGTCACCCGGTTGCTGCTGCTGGATCGCCACCTCCGGCGCGAAGCCGCCACGACGGAGCCAACGCCATGATCACCTTGCCCATGATCTACGACCTGGCAGGCCTGATGTTCGCCGCCGTGGCCGTTCAGGCGGCGCTGGACCGAGCCAATCCGCGGCGCTTGTTCAGTGCTGGGTTCTGGGGGTTGTATGCCATCAATTTCCTGGCCGGTTCCTACCTGCCCGACTTCGCCAATGGCGTTTTGGTTCTAGCCATGGTGGCGCTGGCGGCCCTCGGCCTGGGCCGCGGCGCCCCAGTCACCACATCCGCCGATGCCAGGGTCGCCGGTGCCCTCCGCTATGGTAACACGCTGTTTGTCCCCGCACTGCTGATACCCGGTGTCACGCTGCTGGGCAGCCTGCTGCTGAAATCCGTCGTCATCGCCGGCCACCCGCTGATCGATCCCACCCAGGCAACCCTCATATCGCTCGGTCTCGGCGTGGTGGTCGCGCTGATTGTCACCCTGATACTCCTTCGTCCCCCGCCGCTCGCCCCAATCCGCGAGGCGCGGCGGCTCGTCGAGACCATCGGCTGGGCCGCCGTCCTGCCGCAAATGCTGGCGGCCCTTGGCGCCGTGTTCGCGGTCGCCGGGGTTGGCACCGTGATCGCCGGTTTATTGAACGATTACGTGCCGTTGAACACGCCACTTCTGGCCATCGCGGCCTACGCCGTCGGCATGGCTCTCTTCACCGCCATCATGGGCAACGCGTTTGCTGCCTTTCCTGTCATAACCGCCGCGATTGGCCTGCCGCTCGTCGTGCACAAATTCGGCGGCGACCCCGCCGTGGTGTGCGCGCTCGGCATGTTGAGCGGCTTCTGCGGCACCCTGGTCACCCCGATGGCCGCCAACTTCAACATCGTGCCGGCCGCCTTGCTGGAGCTGCCGGACCGCAACGGCGTCATCCGCGTCCAGATCCCGACGGCGCTGATCCTGCTGCTGGGCAACATCATCCTGATGTATGTCCTGGCCTTCCGGCGATAATGTGACCCGGCCTGCGGCCAATGACGCGAGGCCCGGCCAAAACCCGGCAAAGGTCAGGCCACCGCCACCCGGGACCGGGCAACCCAATGCCACCCGACCACCCCGAACGCGATCAATACCGGCGGCACCACGGTCAGGTTCAGCACCTCCCACCCCTGCGTCGCCTGCACCGCGCCCGACGTCAGTGCCGTCAACGCCACGCTGCCGAAGACGATAAAGTCATGCGTCGCCTGGACCCGCACGCGCTCCTCCGGCGCATAGGCCGTGGTCAGCAACGTCGTGCCGCCGACGAACATGAAATTCCAGCCCACTCCCAGCAGCGCCAGCGCCACCAGGAACGTCGTGAACAGTGGCGGCTGAAACACGTTCACCGCCACACAGCCCAGCGTCAGCAGGCCCCCGGCCATGATGATCTGATGCACGCCAAATTTCTGGATCAGCCGCCCGGTGAAGAAGCCCGGCGAGAACATGGCGATCGAGTGTGCTCGGATTACGTCCGCGCTTGCCGCCACCCCATAGCCGCAAAGCAGCATCTGCAGGGGCGTGGACGCCATGATCAGGTTCATCGACCCATAGCCGACCAGCGAACTGACCACCGCCGTGATGAAGTCAGGCCGAGCGAAAATGACCCGGAAGGGGACGGGAATGCCGATCTTTTTCTGCGCCGGCGGAACCTCCACGAAACTCAGCAGGATAGCGGTGATCACTGGCAGCAGCGGCAGGTAAAGGTAGGTCGCCAGGAAAATATGGTCCGGGATCAGCGCGTTGGTCCGCTTCACCATCTCCGGCCCGACGATCGCTGCCAGCACGCCGCCTGCCAGCACCAGGGAAATCGCCCTGGCCTTCGCCGCCGGCGCCGCCACCTCGGCCGCCGCGAAACGCAGGTGCTGGGATATCCCGAAGCCCAGGCCCGCCGGGATCGCCCCCAGGCAGTAGATGACGAAATTGCCGGTGTAGATGCCCAGCGCGAAAGTCATGCTGCCGATCATCATGATCCCGCAGCCCAGCCAGAACCCGCCGCGCCGGCCGAACCGGGGAAACGCATAGCCCGCGACAATGGATGCACTCATGACCGCGATCATCTGGATCGCCATCGGCAGCGTGTTCAGCGCGGTGCCGGATAATTTGTATCCCACCAGGGACGCCATCACGGTCTGGCCGGACATGACAGCATTCATCAACGCCTGACAGGCGAAGAGTAGCCAGACATTCTTATTCATCGTCTCGGACGTCCGTTCCCAGCTAAAAGTGGCTCCAGCCCCCCTTCTTCAGAGCAAGAGGTTCTCCGCTGGCCTGACGCACCATGACCTCGGGCGGGCCGGAATGGAAGTGCCCGATCCGCGTGACAGCCACGCCGCACCGCCGTGCCGCCTCCTGCAACGCATCGGAGCGGGCAGGGGGGATCGCCAAAAGGACCTCGTAATCATCCCCGCCGGTCAGGCAATCCGCCAGCACACCCGCCCCCATCGCCCGAGCCGCCATCGATAGCGGCACGGTCTCGGCGGCAATCTCCGCGCCCAACCCGCTCGCCCGGCACATATGCCCGAGGTCCTGCACCAGCCCGTCGGAAACGTCCATCCCGGCCGAGGCAATGCCCGCCAGTTCCAACCCAACTCGCGGCTGCGGCAGCCGGTACCGATCCAGCAGAAACCCGCTGGGGTCATGCAGCCGCCCCAGCGCCACGGCCAGACCCAGGGCGCCGTCTCCAATCGTGCCGGTCACCCAGATCTCATCACCGTCCTGGGCACCAAACCGATGGATTGCGGTGCCGGGCGCGACATGCCCGATGATCGTCAGTGACAGCGAAATCGGCCCCGGGGTGGAGGTCGTATCGCCCCCCAGCAGCGTCACGCCATAGGTCTTCTGGTCTTGCGCCAATCCGGCGGCGAACCCGGCAAACCAGGCGTCCGGCGTGTCCTTCGGGGTCGAAACCGTCATCAGGTAGTGCAGCGGCACCGCCCCCTTGGCGGCAAGGTCCGACAGGTTCACCCGCAGCAACTTGCGGCCGATCAGGTCCGGTGGATCATCCGGCAAAAAATGCACGCCCGCCACCATGGCATCCACGGTGAGCACCAGCTCGCCGCCCCGCCGGTGGCATCAGCACCGCCGCGTCATCCCTCAGGTCCAGCGCACCCGGCCCCGCCAGCGGACGGAAGTGGCGGCCGATCAGAGAAAATTCGGCTGGAAGATCCATCTCGCGCCCTGCCTCTCCATGCCCCGGAGCAACATCGCGCTGACTGAAACAGCCGAGGCGATAAGGTTGCTCGCTTAAGCAAAACGATGGAGTGCGCCGACTCTTTCAGTCAGCCCGAAAGCGCCCCAGGCCTTGCTCAACGATAATCGCCACGGTTCGCGATGGCGAACAAGCCCTTGAGTCTTCGTTTGCACGGGCAGCATGATCGGTGTGCTGACGCACTCGTTATCCATCCCACCCTCAGCGTGAGATGACTATTCGCCTCCGCCATGCGGTGGTGATCTGATCCCGTAACCCTTCAAGGACAACCCAGTCCATCGGCATCCGCTTGCCCGCCATCGCCGGGGTGCCACCGGCGCGAGCAAGCGAAGCCGCCGGGATGTCCGCGTGGGCGTTGACCGGCGCGAAGAACATCGCCTCGGTCAACAGCCGCTGTCCCTCGCCCCCGAGCAGCCATCCAATCAGGGTGCGTGCGGCGTCCGGCTGAGGGCCGCGCTTGACCAGATTGATCGTCGTCATCCGCACCGGACTGCCCTCGTCGGGGATATTGACCGCGAACCGCCCCGGCGTGAGGGCCGCCTGGTTCTGCGCCCGCGCATTCCATCCCGGCCCAATGCCGGCATCCCCCGCGGCAATCGCCGTGTAGATGTCCGGCACCGGGTCCCACAGCACAACCCGCGGCGCGAGTTGGGACAGCGCCGTCACCCCGACATCCAGCGACCGCACCATGTCACCGCCGCCGAACAGCGTCCCCGCAACCGCCGTCATCGCCAACGCCACCAGGTCGGGCGGCGTCTGCAACGCTATCCGGCGGCCATAAACGGTATCCCAAAGATCCCGCCAGGACCGCGGGCCCGGCGCGACCTGAGCCGGACTGAAGCCGATAGCCAGGCTGTCGAGCATCAGGCCCGTCCCCGCCATCCCCGCGACGATCGCCCGCGGAATCAAATCCCTGATCACCGGCATCGAACCGGGATCGAACGGTTCAAGCAAACCCTCGGCCGTCGCCTTGACCGCCGCGGCCGCGTCCAGCAGCACGATGTCGGTCGACGGATAGATGCGTTGACCGCGCAGCAAGGCCAACGCCTGCAGCGAATTGCCGACCGGATAATAGAAAACAGCAATATCCGGATGGGCCCTGCGGAACGCGGCCAGCACAGTCGTATCGAATACAGATTGGAACCAGTCTCCGAACGCCGCGAACGTGACGCTGCGCGCCGCCCGCGCCGGCCGCGACAAAGCGGCGGGCAGACCCAGCGTTACGACGCCAAGTCGACGGCGCGTGACAGGCGCATGGAGCCGTTGATGCGGCAAGGGCGATGACCCCGAAGACGTGGGACCCGCGAAGTAGCATATTATGCCATCTGAGAAACGCTTTCCATGCGGCGCCGCGTCAACGCACCGAAATCATCCGCCAACAAAAAGCTCAGGCATGCTGGTGACAGCCGGCGCGCTGCTTGGGTTCGCGGGAACCCTGTTGAGCCAACGCCGGCATGGATCGCACTGATGCGGCCAATAGTCGGTTGTGGGCCTTGGGAGCACCGGCACAGCGGCGAACAATGTCATGAATGGTGGCAAGAACGACCTACGCTCGGACCGCCTGGGCCATTAGTGTTTGGGGGTGCCGCTGGCGCTGTTGGTTTCGCGCCGCTCCAACCGGGCCAGTCTGACCGTCGCATGCCGATTCCCGCAAGGATGAGTGTATGCACATGGCCAGTGCAATCACGCTGAGTGGCGCCGCTCGTTTCTGGGAGATACCGTTGTGTCTGCTCATATCGACACCTGGATCAGACGCGGCTGCTTCGGGGTCTTGTCTGTCGTCATGGCCGCAACGAGTCCCGCCGTACTGTTGGCGCAGCCTCCCGGGCGGCCAGCCAATCTGTCGATCGAAATTGCGCCTCGGCGCCTCACCAATCTAACAAAGGGACTGATGCTCGTGTCGGACCAGACAACTTCAACGGCGGACGCCGCCGAGATGGCTGCAGCAGCCAAACTTACGACAAAGGTGCTTGCAATCGGAACCTGGACCGCGAAAGCCACACCGCAAGCGAGGCTTCCAATCATGCCGTCCGAGGCGCGCGACACCATGCGGCTGATGCTGGCGGGAAAGATCGATCAATGGTTCGCCAAGAACGACGGATCCGGTGCCGTTTTCCTGATGAATGTGGCCGATCCCGCCGAGGCGCACGCGCTTCTCGAAAATCTTCCTTTGGGCAGGGCTGATATGATGCGGTTCGAGCTCATTCCGGTGGGCCCTCTCTGGCCTCTGGGCCTGCTGATGCGCGAGCCGGCAAAATAGGCGCTCGCCGCTGACTTCATGGCGGATGCACCATGGCGAGGGCAAACTGGCATGCAGGGACACAGAGAAAGCCGCGCGGTCGCCTCAGACCTATGCGTCCGCGCTCGCTTTCCTGCGCATAGCCTCCGCGGAGACGCCGAACGCACGGATGAATGCTCGCCGCATGCGCTCGCGGTCTCCAAATCCCGCTTGTTGCGCCACCTCGTTAACGCTGTGACGCCCTTCCTCCATCATGAATCGCGCGGCCTCCAATCGAAGTTGCTCGACGGCTTTTGCCGGTGATTGACCGGTTTCCGCCAAGAAGGCGCGACTGAACTGACGTGGGCTGAGGCTCGCGACGGCAGCGAGTTCCTCAATCGAAAGTGCGCTGCGCAGATTAAGACGAATATGGGTCAGCGCCCGCTCGATCCGATCGGACTTCGGCGTCAAGTCGAGCAATGCGGTAAGCTGCTTTTGTCCACCGATCCGACGTTGGCTTATGACAAGAAGTCTCGCAACCTCCTGCGCGGCCTGGCGGCCCATATCCCTGTCGACCATCGCAAGAACAAGATCGAACCCTGCGGTCATCCCGGCGGACGTCCAGATCGGTCCGTCTTCTATGAAGATCCGATCCTCTTCCATTTTTACCTTCGGAAACCGAGCCCTGAACCTGGACGCTTGAAGCCAGTGCGTCGTCGCACGTCGACCGTCAAGCAGGCCGGCTTCGGCGAGAACAAATGCACCGTTGCAGAATGAAGCAGTACGCCTCGAGGCTTTGGCCGCTTCCCGCACGAACTCGAGCATGTTCGGCGTCGAGGGGTCGGGCAATACAAATGACGTGATCGGACCAACAATAATCGTATCGAAGCCGGGATTCCCAAATGCCTCGGTTTCAACGACCAAACCGCATGACGACCTGAAAAGTCCACCCCGTTCCGACAACAGATGGATGTCATAGGGCGGCGGACGAGGCGTCATCTCGGAAAGTTCGAACACCGTGAGCGGCGCGAGGTTCAGCAGCTGGAAATCCTGCGGAAGAATGAGGCCGACCCGGTGCATAGCTCCCCCATGCGTCCAAAATCCAAAGGCATTTGAGCATGTGCCACAATGCCACGTATTCCAGCCCCCCCATAGTTCCCTGACGTGCCCTTTTCTGGGCCGGCGCGGTCCAGCTGGTATTGCGTCTCCGCCGCTCGTCCACCGGTAACCATGACGTAAATGGTGGCAAGAACGACGTTCACCCATGCCGGAAACCACCCTCAAATCCGGGCAAACGTCGCGCCAGCAATGAAAGGCACCCGACCCATGACGAGGAAAGTACTGATCAGCGGCGCCACCGGAGATACCGGTCGGGCCGCCGTCAGGGAGGCGATCACCCTGGGCCTCAATGTGCGCGCAATGGTCCACAACAATGACGCTCGGTCGGCGGCGCTGGAGAAGCTGGGCGCCGAAGTGGTGCTTGGCGATCTTCTTGAGATCGACACGGTCCGCGCTGCAATGGAAGGTGTTGATGCCGCCTATCTTGTCTGGCCTGTTGCGCCGGGCCTGATTCATGCGACCGTCAATTTCGCCCAGGCCGCCAAGGAAGCCGGCGTTCCAACCATCGTTAATTTGTCGCAACGGTCGGCCAATCGCTTCTCAACGAGCAACTCGTGCCGGGACAGCTTTATCGCCGAACAAGTGCTGAACTGGTCGGGCCTTTCGGTAATTCACCTGCGTCCGACCTATTTCCTCGAATGGCTGCTCTACCCGTGGCAATTGCCTTATCTCCGGCAGGGCGTCCTCCGCATGCCGGTCGGCAAGGGACGGCATTCGCCAATCGCGGCTGACGATCAGGGACGCGTCATTGCAGCACTTCTGAAAAGTCCCGAAGCCCACACTGGCAAGACCATTCCGATCTCTGGGCCGATCGAGATGGACCACGAACAGATGGCAGCGGAACTCAGCGAGGCACTTGGCCGCAACATAGTCTTCCAGGACCTCCCGATCGACGAATATTGCAAATCACTGGAAGCGATGGGCGTTCCGCCTTACATCGTCCAGCATCTCGGCGGCGCGATGGATGACTACCAGCACGGCCATATGGCCGGTAGCGACAATAATGTCGAACGTCTGACCGGGCGCAGGTCGATGACCGTCAGCGAGTTCGCCCGGGCCCATGCCGACGTCCTGAACGGCCGGTAATTCGGTTCAGCCATTGAACGGGGTCAGCAATGAACGCGCGCGTCCAATCTGCCCTCTTTTGGGTCCCCACAATAAACCAGCCAACGACTGGGATGGGCGCAACCATTCGCCACGCCCGCTATCCACCACAATTAGCCGATCGGTGGGGCGGTATCCAAGCCCGACACTCGGGAGGTGAAGAGCCAAATCATCGTTCCGGCAACCCGTCAAGAACATGACTATGCGGCAGCCTGGCCTTCAGCAGGCGCGATGAGTTTGTGGCGCGGTCCGCGCCCTATTCACACTGGAAGCACCAGGTCACCAACAGGTCGATCGTGCAATCGTATTTTGTGCTGCCACAGGTCTCATCGAAGGTCTGTACGCAGACCGGCGGATTGGAGTTTGTCGTGCAGTAATTCTTGGCGTTGGACTGCGCGCAGCCGGGGTCCTTGACCGGGCCGCCGACGGTGTGCGTGCAACTCGCCTCGAAACCCGGTGGTTCGACGTTGGAACAGCTCAGGGTGACGACCAGTTCTTCGTCCTTGAGGCACCAATTGGTGAAGGTGGCGTCGAACTTGTTGGGCGAGCCTTCGAAGAACTCGTTTTCGGCTGCCGAAAAACAGTTGTTATTCGTGGAAAAATCGCCCGGATAGCCGGCGGCAAGACCCCAGAAGTACGGGTGATCTCCGGTGCAGTAATACGCCCACCCCTTGGTATCCCAGGCGCTGTATTTCACTGGCCCCTGCTGCTGCGGCTCGCAGCCCGGGATCGGGCCGGAGAACGGGCCGTTCATGTTGGGATAACTGTGACAGGCGTCGGCGATCGCGCCTGTCGACGCCAGCAAGGACCCGACGCAGACCAAAAGGGCAACGACGCGATAGTTCATCCGACTTATCCTTCAACAAGGCCGCTGCCCGCGGCGATTGCACGTGACGACGCGGTTCAGTTTCCGCCGAGGTAGGTCGGCGCGTTCGACGGCACGCCCGAACGATTCCGCATGATGCCGACAGCCGGGGCGACCGGGCTTGTCGCACAGCCAAGGAACAGCGTGATGTGGCCGGCGGTTGAACCGCCATTCGCAGCGGCGATCACCAGGCGGCTGTCCGGACCTGGAGTTCGAGCCATCTGGCGGTGCCGGAAGATTTGGCCGCGACCGCACGATGGCCGATATGGTTTCATTCTGCTCGGAATCCCAGGCGACAAAATAAGGCCGCGTCGGCGGACATTGCACCGTTATGGTCTCGGTCGCGCCGGCGGCGACCCTATGTCGGCCGGCCTTCACCGACTTGCAGTTGGCGGCGCCTGAACATTCCTGATCATTGTGTGCCAGGATGCGCGACGTCTCATACAATGTGCTGGTCTGCGCGCGGGCGCTCGCGACGCCGAACAGCAGCAAAACGCTGATGCCGGCCTGCATTGCCAAACCTCGCGCCACGCGCGGAGCTGTTTGTGTCTGATGGAACATGGCTGGTTTCCTCCGGACCGGCTTTTGCGACGGCGGCTTATTTCGATGACGTGGTGATCTTGTTGGATTGAGCATCACGCTGGGCCATGACAAGCTTGCGAAGGCCCGCGGGTTCGATCGCACCCGGGACCAGTAGTTCACCGACAACGAAGGACGGCGTGCCGTTGATCCCCAGGGCATGTGCCAGTTCGGTGTTTCGCGCCAGGTTCGCGGCGACCTCGGGCGAGGCCATGTCCTGCAGCAGCCGGTCCTTATCCAGACCCTGCGCCTCGGCCAGCGTGATGACGGCTTCATTGGTCAGTTGGCCCGGCACTTCCAGCATGGCGTCGTGCAGCCGCTGGTAACCACCCTGGCGCGCCGCCGCCAGCGCTGCCCGCGCCGCGAAAACGGAGTCGTGTCCCAGCACCGGCAAGTCCTTGTATACAATTCGGACGTGCGGGTCGTCTTTGATCAGGGCCGCGATGTCGGGCTGGCTGCGTTTGCAGTAAGGACAGCGGTAATCGAAGAACTCGACAACCGTGACGTCGCCTTGGGCGTTACCAGCCACCGGATCGCGGCCGTCGGCCATCAGTTCATCGTGCTTTTGTACGACCGTGGCCCGAGCGGACGGGTCGCCTCCGGCGCGGATCGTGCTTTGGGCCTTGCGAATCGCCTCGATAAAGGCGTCCGGGTGACTAAGATAGTAGTCGTGAAGTATAGACTTCGATGGCGGACTTCTGCTCAGGGGTAAAAACCTCCTGCGCGATACAAGCTTGATTGATCATGCCAGTGGCCAGGCCCAGGGCGGAAATTTTTAGCAACGATCGAAATGACATACCATCAGCCCTGTATTTGCATTCATCAATACTCTGGAAATATTAAGTCGATGCCTCTAAAAAGCAACCATGCAACACATTTGCCTGAGTCAATCACTGCACAAATAATGTGCGGGTAATGAATATGTGTCAAGGCACCCAGACTGGCTTTGATTAACAGATCCCCACTGAATGTGCTGCAGACATTGTCAAAAGAAAGTGTCCAGTGATTCCTCTTCGCCGGGCGTCAGACCATGCTGAAGTTCTGACTGTGCTTTAACCTCGCGCGGTGCCTGTCCGGCGAAGTCATTTCTCGCCGCACCAATCGCTCCGACCCAGGCGTCGGACGACTGCGCTCCTCCCGGCAATGCTCCCCATCTCGCCCGACCCTAACCTGACATGCCTCCGGCGGACGTCCGGTCGCGAAGGGAGGAAGCAATCGCCGCAATCACCGCGTAGACCGCCATGAGCAGCATAACGTCCCCCGCCGCGTCCAGCAGCGCCTGCTCATTGGTGGCGATGGTGCGTTCGTGTAGTCCGGTAGCGCGTTCGAGCCGCCAGGCCAGAAGTTCGGATGCGCCGGCCACACCAATGGCGGTTCCGAACGCCCGCATCAGGTTTAACAGCCCGCCGGCCTGTCCGGCGTGGTCGGCCGGCGCGGCCGCCAGCGTAGCGCTGTTGTTGGGGGCGATGAACAGCCCGAGACCCGCGCCATAGGCCACCAGTCCCGCCATCATCGGAAGCAGGCTGTCCGCCGTTCCGGTGAGCGACCAGCGGAGCCAGCCGATCGCCGCCACACACAGCGCCGTGCCGCTCAGCATCACCCGGCGCGGTCGAAGCTCGGCGGCAGCGGCGCTGAATGGCGCGACCATGCCAAGCGCCACCGGCACCAGCGCGAGACGAAGCCCCGCCGTCAGCGGCGCGTCGTGGTAGCCGCGCACCAGCACAAACGACATCGCGAAGAACATGCCATACAGCATGGCGTAGGACAGCAGCACCGCGACGGTGCCGCCGCAGAACGCCCGCGAGCGGAACAGGCCGGGATGGATCAGTGGCGCCGGTGTCCGCCTCTCTCGCCGGATGAAGCCGGCGAACAGCAGGATCGCCGCCGCCGCGCAGCCGAGCACGCCGAGCGAAAGCGCGCCCCACGCATTCACCTCGGAAATCGCCAGCATCAGCGTGGTCAGTGCCGGGACCAGGAGCAGCGCGCCGACCCAGTCGAGCGACGTGTCTTGCGACAGGCGCGTGCTGAGTGGCACCAGCATCCAACCAAGCGCCGCGCCGGCGGCCGCGAACGGCACGGTTACCCAGAAGATCCAGTGCCAACTCAGGCTGCCCAGCAGCACGCCGCCGAGCGCGGGCCCGGCGCTGACGCCGATCGCCTGGCCGGCGGCGAACAGGCCCATCGCGCGGGCTCGGCGCTTCGGGTCCGGCGACGGCAACGAGGATGACGACGCTGTTGGCGCCGAGCAGCGCGCCGCTGATGCCTTGCAGGACGCGGAATGCGATCAGCCACGGCAGGCTCGGGGCGAGGCCGCACAGCGCCGAGAACAGGCCGAACAGGGCAAAGCCGAGGATGTACATCAGCTTGCGTCCCGGCCATCTCGGCGAGGCGCGCGTAGATCGGCAGCACCGCGGCGAAGGCGAGGCTGTAGGCGATCGCGACCCAGCCCACCTCGTTCAGCGGGGCGTCGAACGCGCCCTCCAGCGTGGGGAGGCCGAGCTGCACGATGCTGGCATCGACCTGTCCGGCGAAGGCGCCAAGGCAGGCGACGCAGACCACCAGCCAGGGATAGGCGGCGAGCCGGGTCAACGCGTCAACCGGGGACGGTTCAGGCAACAGCGGGCGGTGGCTGTCTTCTGCTGCAGGGGCAGCGTCGGCAACCATTCCGGTCTACTGTCCGACCGCAAAGCAGCGCGGGTCGCACAGCAGACGCGCTTCCTCGCGTGGATCCGCCACGTCCAGCATATCGCGCCTCATCGCCCGTCAATGATAAGGGCTGAGGCGCCGTATGATTGCGCAGGCAAGCGACAGCTCATCATCGGGAGAACCGGAACAGCCCTGTCAAATCGCCAATAGCCGGGCTGTTCGTCGGGAAATACGGCGCCGACGGCAGCGCTACGGGATTGGGCAGATTATCACGGCTGCGCGCCGACAGCGGTGGCAGGCCCCAGTTGTACTCGATGAACTTCAGGATCGACGCGTGATCCGTATAGGTGTGGTCGACATGGCCGGGCCGCGCGAATGGCGAAACCGCAATCATCATCGTGCGGGGACCGTCGCCGAAGAAATCGATCGGCTGAATATAGCCGGAGTCATAATATCCGCCGGACTCGTCGAAGGTAATCAGGATCGCGGTGTCATGCCAAAACGCCGGGCTGGCCTGCACTGCCTCAATGATGCGCTTGGTGAACGCCTCGAACAACGGCGGTGTCGAGGTGCCGGGGTGGCTGTCGAGCAGCGTGTTCGGCTTGATGAACGACACCGCGGGCAAGGTGCCTTCGGCAACGTCACTGAGGAAATCCGACAGGTCCTTCAAATTATCCTTCAGCCCCGTTGTCATGACGGAGCGCGAGTACCTGGAACGCGTTGCAGATGGCACAGTATAGCGCATCGGCGATCGGCGGATTTGCCGCCAGCGCAATGCCTTGCCCGTAGTACCGCCAGGCGACATTCTTGGCCGACAACGCGTCGCCGATGGTTGGAATTGTCTGTGGCCCAATGGCAAAAGCCGGCCCGGCGGGAAACTCGTAGCCAGCCTGGTTCGGCGCACCCGTGTGATCGTAGCTCGGATATTCGTTGTCTAGCTGATAATATTGGCCGGGCGCGCAGTTGCCGTCGTTGAAGGGTTTGTATGGCAACGCCTGCAGATAGGCGCGGATGGATCCGACCCCCGGCTGGGTGGGATCGGAGCATTTGACGAGGCCGCCGATGCTGGTGCTGCCGGCATCGGTCAAACCGGGACTGGCGTGAGTATAGAAATTGTTGCTGCCAGATTGCGGATCAGGGTTTTCGATCAAATCGGCCGGCGGGGTCGCCGGGTTGCCGTTGGCGTCGGTATAAAAGAACACGTCACCGGTCAGCAGCGCCTGGGAGTTCGGCCCGGTACCGCCCATGATTGGCTGATGATAGTTGTCGCTGATGGCGTAACGATGGGCCAGCGTCCGGAAGTAGCGGTACTCGCTGCTCGCCATGTTGTAGAAGCCCATGGCCACCCCGCCTTGAAAGGTCGCCTCGTCATCGGCCGGGGGCTTCCCGTCAGCGGTGATTTGCCACCCGACGCTCGTTCCGCCCCAGGTATACAGATCATGCAGGCATCCGCTTGGATTCGCGCCCGAAATCGCGGCGACGCTGCAGTCGTTCTGTTGCCACATCAGGAAGAACCGGTGCGCCGGATCGCCGGCGTTGTCAGTGAACTGCGTCGGCGTGATGGCGCTCTTGAACGTTGGCGGCGGGCAGTTGTTCAGATGCGATGCGCCAACGATCGCAAAAGGGCCATTGGGTAGATCGGACGGATAGCGGCAATCCGGCTGCGGCAGGAAATCGGGCGGATCGAAGAAACTCTGTCCGCTGCCACCGCGGGACAGCAGCCCCTGCGACGTCGGCAGCAGGCCGATGTCCGAGCACCATAGCAGCCCAGCCGGATTCTTGCCCAGTTGAGAATAAATCTCCGACAATGGGCACGGCGCCACCGGGTATGCGTCCAACGTGGTGCTCGGCTGCGGCAGCACGGCGAACGCGCCACTCTTCGGCGGAGCAATCGAGTATGCGGCCGTATCCGTCGCGCGGTTCTGCATGGCCATGGCGAAGTTCGGGCCGGGTCGCCCCTGTTGATCGACAATCCCGAGAGACAGCAGGTTCCAGACAGACTGCGTCGGGTCAGGCGGGATGTAGGTGCCAAAGACGTTGTCGAAGCTGCGGTTTTCGCCCACGACGACGATCAGGTGCTTGATCGGCGTGCGGGTCTCCAACTCCGTGTCGCGGGTCCAGCCCCCCAGGCCCAGCACAAGACCGATGCCAATAAGACCGATGCCGATCTGCCTGCCTGGCCAAATGTGCCTGCCTGTCCAGCGTATTTCGGCCAGGTAATTCTTCAAGCGGCTGATGTTATTGTCTACCCGTTCATTCATGGAGTGAGTCCGACCCAACATGCGTCCTTTCGCCGGACTTAATTCACGGATCGGTACAGTGCGCAACCGCAAGAGAAGCGCGTTTCAGGAGCCACTTGATCGTCTAATCCACGGAAAATCAGTATGCTAGTGGATGCACGCCGGCCCCGTGGACGTCAATTGGCTTCGGGATCGCCGGAAATTGACTACAGCCCCGACATGGATTTCCGGGAGCGGACGGTCGCGCCGGACCTCGGGCACCCGTCGTCTGAGGTATCGGCAAAGCCAGATAGGAAAGTCTCGCCGGTCCGTCTTCGCCGCCTACCGCCGCCGAGACAAATTCATCGCAAGCAGAAAAATGCCGCGACAAGGCGAGAAAGGTTCAACACCATCAGTGCGGGTCGTCCTGCCGGCTGTCGTAATAATAAAGCGTAGCCGGCCCGCCTACACCGCGATTGGTCGACGGCGCGTTGCGCTCTCGATTAGGCTTTCCAAATCGTGTAGGCAATCAACTGACCCGCATCGGGCCAACATTTCGCAGGGGAACAGCATGAAGGGAGTTTCACGGCGCGGGGTCCTCGCCGCAACGGCGGCCGGGGGAGCAGCGATGGGCGGGGCGGCGATGGGTGGAGCGGTGATGGGCGCAACAGGCGCGCGGGCGGCCGCGTTCGGCAATCCGGATACCCCGCCGCAGGGTGCGGTGAATGTCACCAATCCCAACACGCTGACCATTCCGGGTCCGCACGACCAGGCTCTGGCCGGCGCGATGCCCACCTTCCTCGACCCACCGCCGACCGATGTCGGCACCATGCCGACTTTCTGGGCGTCCTTTAACCTCGCACCGCGCCGCATCCAGGACGGCGGTTGGGGACGGCAGGTGACGCAGTCGGATTTCGCCATCTCCACCGAGATCTCCGGCGTCAACATGCGCCTCGGCGCCGGCGGCATCCGTGAACTGCACTGGCACCAGCAGGCCGAGTGGGCGATCATGACCTATGGCAACTGCCGGGTCACCGTGCTGGATTCGCAGGGACGTCCTTACGTCGCCGACGTGAAGGAGGGCGACCTGTGGTATTTCCCCGCCGGACTGCCGCATTCGCTACAGGGCCTTGGACCTGACGGGGCGGAGTTCGTGCTGGCGTTCGACAACGGCCAGTCCTCGGAATTCAACACACTGCCGGCTACCGATTGGATGGCGCACACGCCGCCGGAGGTGCTGGCGAAGAACTTCGGCGTGCCGGCCGACGCGTTCAAAAACATTCCCTTACAGAACCGTTGGATCTTCCAGGGAAAGGAGCCGCCACCGCTGGCGGAAGTGCAGAAGGCAATGGCAAGTAAGGCCGGTGCGCCGGAGTATCCGTTTACTTTCTCGCTGTACGCCGCGCCGAAGCATGCCGAGGGCCCGAACGGGTTTGTCCAGATTGCAGATAGTTCAAACTTCAAGGTATCAACAACAATCGCGGCGGGCCTGGTAACGGTGAAGCCCGGCGGATTGCGTACCATGCACTGGCATCCGAATGCCGACGAGTGGCAGTATTACATCAAGGGCTCGGCCAGCATGACAGTGTTCAACGCCGGACCGTCCGCGAACACGGCGAACTTTCATCCCGGCGACATTGGCTACGTGAAGAAGGGCCTGGGTCATTACGTGCAGAACACCGGCAGTTCCGACCTAGTGTTCCTCGCGGTGTTTCGCTCGGCAAGGTATGAAGAAGTGTCGTTCGCCGACTGGCTCGCGCACTCGCCGCCCGAAATGGTCGCCGCGACGTTCAACCTAAGCCCGGAAACCGTCGCAAAATTTCCCCGCAACCCGCGTGACGTGATGCCAGAGTAGATGCCAAAGTGGGGACGCCGCAGTTGTGGCGCCCCGGCGCCACCGGCGTCCCGGACCACCGCCGGCGCGCCGTCAGCACTACAGGCCGGCATTTGTTGCTTGCAAACACCAAACCGGGCAATCATTACGAATCAGGACAGCGCTGCGAAGCCTCCGTTGTTCCCAACAATGCCTTCGTACAGATAATGACCTCATCGCGATATTTACCAATGCCAAGGCAGCGTGCCATCTGAACATGACCGTATCGTTTTCCCCTCAAAGCCGGTAAGGATCCACGCCTGATCGTCCAACCAACATGCGGATCGGGCTTTTGCATGACAACCCTGC
Organism: uncultured Alphaproteobacteria bacterium; assembly: GCA_963790515.1. Classification (GTDB taxonomy): domain Bacteria; phylum Pseudomonadota; class Alphaproteobacteria; order Acetobacterales; family Acetobacteraceae; genus Rhodopila. The sequence continues at coordinate 79,908 of CAWBPF010000050.1, forward strand.
GCACCCATACGGCCCAATCACCCCGATCGCATTCCCGCGCCGGCGACCGAACCTGGTGGGCCGTGCTCCTCACCATGTGCGCCATACTGATCGCACCCCTGCTGGTCGTCGACGTGCCGCCGCTTCTCGACTATCCCAATCATCTGGCCCGCGCCTTCGTGCTGGCATCACTGCCAGCGGATCCAATACTGGCCCGTTTCTTCACGCCGCACTGGTCCATCATCCCCAACCTGGCCGTCGACCTTCTGGCACCCCCGCTGATCCACATACTGCCGGTGCACGTGGTTGGCCGCCTCCTGATCGCCGCCGCCGTGCTGCTGCCCGTACTTGGCGCGGTCGCCTATAACCGAGCCCTCGGCGGTCGCTGGTGGTCACTCGCGGCGGCGCTGGTTGCCTACAACAGTTGCCTCCTCAACGGCTTTCTCAACTTCGCCATCGCCCTCGGCCTCGCGCTGCTGCTTGCCGCTGCCTGGCTCCATTGGCGCGAGCGCCACCCAACGCGAATGATCGCCTTGGCCATCATCGGAGCCATCGCCCTGTTCGCCTGCCACCTGATGGGCCTGATCTTCTTTGCCCTGCTCATCGGCACAATCGAGCTGTCCCGCCTGCACGGTCTCCCCGCCCGCGACTTGCCGCGCGCGACCATCAGCCGCGGCACCAAGCTGCTGCTCATCTTCGCCGCCCCCGCTGCCCTCTATGCCCTGTCAGGCCTGCAGCAACTCGGTGGCGACGCCGAGTTCCCAACGACCATCGCAAAACTGACCCACGCGATAACTGCATTCACCAACTACAACGCCACCCTGGATACCGTGACGGCGCTTGTTGTGATCGGGACTCTGGCTGCCAGCCTGCTGACCCGAGCCGGCAGGTTTCCGGCCCCATCTGCCTACGCGGTCAGCATTCTGGGCGTGGCCTACATCGCTGCCCCGGGCGCCTGGAAGGGCACCTACCTCCTCGATGAGCGATTCGCCATCATGCTCGCGCTGATGCTGTTCGCCGGCTTCGTGCCAACTGACCGGCCGTCCCCGATAAACCAGGCCGCCGCGGTGGCCCTGACCCTCCTGTTCGTCATCCGCATGACCCTGCTGACGATCGTATGGGCCGACCACCGCACCGATCTCGCCGACCTGCGCCGTGCGCTGCAACCCGTGCAACCCGGTCAGGCCGTCTACGTCGCGGAGGTCGGCATCAACGAACGCCCCGCCTACTGGAGGGCCAATCCGCATTGGCGTCTGCTGTCGGACGGCACCCGCCTGGACGAGCATCTCGGGGCGCTCGCCCTGATCGAACACCGGGCCTACTGGCCGTTCGAGTTCGATGTCCCGTCCCAACAGCCGATCGAAACCCGCGAACCCTATCGCACCCGGGCAACTCGGATCGGGCAGATGCCAACCTTCCAGCAGGCCGCCATCGCCGACGTCTGCGGTTTCGATTATGTCCTGCTAATGGAGGCCGACGCCGTTCCCGACCTGCCCGCCACCCGCTTCCGGCTGCTGGTCCGGTCCGGCTTCGCCGCCCTCTACACGATTACCGACTGCAAGGAGCAACCATGACCATCGGTTTTCGCATCCACCCCATGCCCGCCCGCATCGATCCGGGCCTGGTCGACCGTTTCCGCGCGATCCCCGTCGCCAATATCTCGGACAGCATGTCACGCATGACCGCCGGCGGGCCCCGGTTGCGACCCATGCATGGCGGCGGCGTCCTCGCCGGTCCCGCCTTCACCGTGAAGGCCCGTCCTGGCGATAACCTGTTGCTGCACAAGGCGCTGGACCTCGCCGCCCCGGGCGACATCATCGTGGCGGATGGCGGAGGCGACCTTACCAACGCCCTGATCGGTGAACTGATGATCGCGCACGCCATCCGGCGCGGTCTCGGCGGCGTGGTTATCAACGGCGCGGTGCGCGACCTCGCCGCAATCCGGGCCGGCAGCTTCCCGGTGTTCGCCGCCGGCGTGACCCACCGCGGCCCCTACAAGGACGGCCCCGGCGAGATCAACGTTCCCATTGCCGTCGACGGCATGGTCATCTCACCCGGCGACCTGATCATCGGCGACGACGACGGCCTGCTCTGCATCCCGCGCCTTGAAGGCGAAACGATCTATCGAGCCGCCAAGGCCAAGAACGACGCCGAGGAAAAGCAGATGGCCGCCATCCGTGCCGGCACCAGCGATCGCTCCTGGGTCGACGCCGCCCTTGCCCGCCTCGGCTGCGAGATCATCGAATGAAATCAACCGCCACGGTCTCCGACAGAAGCATCATGGAGTGTCCGCATTCAGGTCCCGCGATTGCGGACACCGGACATGGGAGGAGCCCATAAAGCGCCACGACAGTAGCCCGTCCCGATTCCGTTCCGTCTCTTGCGGTCCCAGGATGGGACGCCGCAAGGGAATGGTCCTTTGGTAGCGTTCAGAGGCAGCACCATCCCCCACGACCCCGCCACGTTGCCTGACGGCCTTGTCCTGATCGACGGGAAATGTGTGCTCTGCTCGGCGTCTTTCCGATTTGTGGCGGCGCGCGATCCGCAGGTCCGGTTCCGTTTCGTCCCGCTTCAAACGCCACTCGGACGGCAAGCAGCCGGTCTCATCGCACTTGATCCCGACGACCCCGCCAGTTTCGCCGTGATCCTGAATGGGATGGCCCTGCTGAAATCAGAAGCCGCCTTACGCATCCTGGAAACGCTGCCGGGATGGCGATGGTGCAAGCTGCTGCGGCTGGTGCCGCGCCCCGTCCGGGATTGGGTGTATGACCGGATAGCCCGGAACCGCTACCGGATTTTTGGCCGCCTCGATACCTGCATGGTGCCGGATGCTGCCCTCGCTGAGCACATGATGCAGGAACATACCCACCCAGGCGAACCCGACTGATGTGCCGGCGACGCGTGCTCGTCGTTGGGGGAGCGGGCGGCTTCGGCAGCCGCCTCGTCGAAGGCATCCTGGCAACGACGGACTTTGATATCATCGTCGCAGGCCGCGGGCTGGAGCGGGCCGCCCGGTTCGCGGCATCGTGCAATGCAAACCTCGACCGCGAACGGGTAGCCGCGGTTGCTTTGAACGCCGCCAACTGCCGCGCCGAACAACTCGCCGGCACGAATGCCTTCGTCATCGTCGACGCCGCCGGACCGTTTCAAGGAGCCAGCTACGACTTGGCCCGTGCAGCCTCGGACGCAGGAGTCCACTACATCGACATCGCCGACTCTCGTGGCTTCGTCGCGGGCTTTGGTCCATCGCTTGACGCTCGGGCGCGGGCCGCCGCCGTCGTCCTGCTCACCGGCGCGAGTTCGACGCCTGCCTTGTCCAATGCAGTACCTGGACGAGCTCACAAAGGGTTGGGCACGGGTCGATGAGGTGACAATTTCACTCTCGCCCGGCAACAAGGCGCCCAGCGGCAACGCAGTTGTCCGCTCCATCCTGTCCTATGCCGGGCAGACTGTCACCGTGATGCTGGACGGCGCATGGGTCGAGCAACGCGGCTGGGGCCTGACCACAAACATGGAGATGCCCGGTCTTGGCAGGCGGTGGCTGTCACTTTGCGAGACACCCGATCTGGACATCATCCCCGCACGCTTCAATGTCGGAAGAACTGTCATTTTCCGGGCCGGGCTTGAACTCCCCGTCCTGCACCTGGGCCTTCTCGCCGCCACCATCGCCGTCCGGCTCCGCCTGCTCCGCTCCCTGGAGCCGTTTGCCGGACCAGCCCAAGTGATTTCTCGCCTGTTCGCTAAGTTCGGCACTGACCTAGGCGGTATGGTTGTCGCGGCGCTAGGGCAGGATCAGGACGGTCGAACCGTCAGCGCATCCTGGAACTTGGTCGCTCAAAGCGGGGACGGCCCTGTCATCCCCTCGCTACCGGTGCTCGCCGCCATCAGGCAAATCGCGGACGGCCGGCTGACATCGGGCGCCCGCGCATGTGTCGGCGTATTCACGCTCGCCCACATCGAAGTCGAAATGCGCCGCCACAAAATAAGGACCTGGCAAACATCCCAACATCTTGTTGCGCGGTGATGCGCCCAGTGTAAAAGCGTGCCGGATTGCATGAAGCGACAATAAACCGCGGCCGAGACGTCGCTTTTCACCCGGTGGCGTTCGAAGCTCGCGGCCGATTGCCACCGCTGCTGGGATAGCCGCTAACCCTCCCGACTGATGTCCCGGCGAGGCCAGCCCCCGCCCTGATCTATGCCCTGGCCGATCACCCGGACCACTGCCTTTGCTGGCGCCACCGCCGCCGCCTAGGATGACACCGGACAACAGCCGTTGGACGCGTAGCAACCGAGAGCGGGACAGCCCCCACCGCTTGGGACGGACGGCGATTGCCGAATTCCGCCCAGGCAAGGGGTCCGAATCTCGGTCAGCCCCGGCGTCCGATCGAAGGGGGGATCAAACGACCATGCAAACCTACGACTACATCGTTGTCGGTGCCGGTTCGGCCGGCGCGGTGATCGCCCACAGACTGTCGGCCGACCCACGCAACAAGGTGCTGCTGCTGGAGGCGGGTCCCGCCAGCCACCCCTGGTCGCGTATTCCGATCGGGTACGCCAGGCTGATCACCAACCCCGCCGCCAACTGGCTCTATGCCTCCGAACCGGAGCCGAACACCAACGGCCGCAAGCTGCCGGTGCCCCGCGGCAAGATGCTCGGCGGCTCCAGCTCGATCAACGGCCAGGCCTTCGTGCGCGGCCAGGCACAGGATTTCGATACCTGGGCGCAAATGGGCAACCAGGGTTGGAGCTTCGAAGACGTGCTGCCCTTCTTCAAGCGCATGGAAAGCTACGCGGGGGATGGCGACGACGCGTTCCGTGGCAGGGAAGGCCCCCTCCGCGTCACCAATCCGCAGCCGCGCGATCCCCTCTTCGCAGCGCTGATCAAGGCGGCCGGTGAGGTTGGGATCGTCCATAACCGCGACTACAACGGGGTCAGGCAGGATGGCATCGCCATGAGCCAGGCAACGATCGCCTCCGGCCGCCGCATGAGCACCGCCCGATGCTATCTGGATCCGATCCGCAAACGCCAGAACCTCCATATCGAGACGGGTGCTTTGACCGAAGCCCTGGTGCTGGAGGGAAAACGTTGCACCGGGGTCCGCTATTCCATTGCCAATAACGTCCATCAGGCCAGCGCGGCCCGCGAAGTGGTCGTCAGCGCCGGATCGATCAACTCGCCGCAGTTGCTGGAACTGTCGGGCATCGGCGACCCGGAGCGCCTGCAGGCCCTTGGCATCGCCGTGCGCCATGCCCTGCCGGGCGTCGGCGAAAACCTCCGCGATCATTACGCGCCCCGCACCCGCTGGGCGATCGGCGCGAAAGGCGTCACCTACAACGACCGGGGCCGCGGTCTGGGCCTTGTCCAGCAGGCGTTGCGATACGCCCTCACCGGGCAGGGTATGCTCGGTATGGTGGGGGCGCCGATCCGCGCTTTCGTGCGTTCCCGCGAAGGTCTCGACGCGCCGGATGTGATGCTGGGCTGGGTGCCGATGTTGACCGAACCAGGCCCCAAGGGCCCGAAGATATCCCGCCAGTCCGGCGTAACGTGCTACGCTCACCCGATGCGGCCCGAAAGCCGGGGACGCATCCACATCACGTCAGCGGACCCACACCGTCCCCCCGCGATCAACTTCAACTTCCTGTCGTCCCCGATCGATGCGGAGCTGACCGTGCGCGCGGTTCGCATCGCCCGCTCAGTCATGACCGCACCCGCCCTGGCTGACATGCAGGTGACGGAGATTGCGCCCGGCCCCTCGCAGACCACCGACGACGCGATACTGGACTGGGTCAGGCGGGCGGCAGAGACGACCTATCACCCGGTCGGGACCTGCAAGATGGGATCGGACCCCCAGGCGGTCGTCGATGCACAACTGTGCGTGCATGGCATCGAAGGGCTGCGCGTGGCCGACGCCTCGATCATGCCAACGCTGACATCCGGCAACACCAACGCGCCATCGATCATGATTGGCGAGAAAGCCGCCGACATGCTGCTGAAACATGCAGCCACCTGACAGGTCAAAGCTGAATTTGTCCCTTCTGGACAGCGGTTGCTGCGGGTCGGCCTGACACTTTGACAACCGCGGGGTCCGGGGCTTTTCTGAACCGGCCAACAAGATCGACACCAAAGGAAACGACCAATGCGCCCGATGGAAGGCATGCGCGTGATTGCGCTGGAACACGCTGTTGCCGCACCGCTGTGCACCAGGCACCTGGCCGACCTCGGCGCGGACGTGATCAAGATCGAACGGCCGGGGGAGGGCGACTTTGCGCGTGCCTACGACGACTACGTCAACGGCATCTGCAGCCATTTCATCTGGCTCAATCGCGGCAAGCGCAGCGTCACGCTCGACGTGAAGAACGCCGATGCGCGTTCGGCGCTCGACACGCTGATCGCCGGGGCCGATGTGCTGGTGCAGAATCTGGCGCCGGGCGCGGCGGCGCGGTTGGGTTTGACGCATGAAGCCTTGAAGACCGCGAACCCGAAGCTGGTGGTCTGCGACATCTCGGGTTACGGCGAAAGCGGCCCCTTCGTGCAGAAAAAAGCCTACGACCTGTTGATCCAGGCCGAATCCGGGCTGATCAGCGTGACCGGGTCGGAAGCTGAACCATCCCGGGTGGGGATCTCGATCGCCGATATCGCGACCGGGATGTATGCGCTGACCGGCATCCTGTCGGCCCTGCTGCGGCGCAGCCGGACGGGGGAGGGGGCCAACGTCAAGATCGCCATGCTCGACGCTTTGGGCGAGTGGATGACCCACCCGATGTTGCGGCATGCGTACGCAGGCTCGCCACCGCCGCGGCTGCCAACCAGCCATCCGGCGATTGCGCCCTATGGCGCCCACCGGACCAAGGATGGACAGGTGATCCTGGGGCTGCAGAACGAGCGGGAGTGGGTGACATTCTGCCAGAAGGTGCTGGGACGACCGGATGTGCAAACCGATCCGCGGTTCGCCACGCAGCAGGTCAGGCGACAGAACCGCCAGGCGTTGACGGCGGTGATCGAGGATTTCTTCAGCACCATGACGTCGATGGAGGTCACCACGCTGCTGGACCAGGCGGGCATCGCCAACGGGCGTTTGAACGAACCGATCGATGTGTGGAACCACGTGCAGTTTTCGGCCCGCGACAAGTGGCGGCAGATCCAGACCGAGGCTGGACCGGTTCGCGCCATGCTGCCCCCCTTCACCTTCACCGATCAGGAGGCGGTGATGGGGGATGTGCCATCGGTCGGCCAGCATACCGATCAGGTGCTGAATGAAATTGGCTTCTCAGCCCAGAAGATCGCGGCGATGCGGGCGGCGGGCGCGATATGACCGGCTTCGACCCGGCTTCGCACCGTATGGTTCCCGAACAGCGCTGGTTCGAGGATTTCCGCCTGGGCGAGCGCTTCGTATTACCCAGCCGAACCATGACCGAGGCGGTTTTTCTCGCGTTCCAGGCGGCCAGCGGCGACAACCATCCGATCCATTACGATGTTGAATTCTGCAAGGCGCGCGGCATGCCGGGGCTTCTGGCGCACGGGTTGCAATCGCTGATCCAGACCGCTCCGGGCGCCGGCTTGTTTCCCTACCTGACCGAGGATTCACTGGTCGGCTTCATCGAGCAGTCGAGCCGGTTCCTCAAGCCGGTGTTTGTCGGGGACACGCTCTATCCGGCACTGGAAATCGATGAGCTGACCGGCAACCGGACCACCGGCGTCGTCGGCTTCAAAACCACAGTTCATAATCAGCGGCGGGAACTGGCTCTCGAAGGACGTCAGCGCTACCTGCTGCGGCGGCGCGTCAAGACATAGGCTGACAGGGGTGGCCGGAACAATCGCGAGCCCTCGCGGCAGTGCGGCGAAATTGCCTTTTTGCGGCCATATCTGGGGAGCATGGTCAGGCTCATCGAAAACCAGCAGGTTTCCAATGGCACGCATGGGCCGCAGGATGCACCCCGGACGGGTGTTGCGCGAAGAGTATATGGAGCCGATGCGGCTGGACCCGCCAGGTCTTGCCACGGCCCTGGGCGTGCCACCAGGCCAAGTCGCGGCGGTGCTGGACAATCAGGGACCAATGACGTCGGACCTGGCGCTGCGCCTCGCGCGCTTCTTCCGCACCAGTCCGCAGTTCTGGCTTGGGCTGCAGACCGCTTATGACCTGGCAGTCGCGCAAGCCAAGTTCGGCGCCGAGATCGAGGCCCGGGTTCAACCTCTGGCTGCCTAAGCAAACCTTCCGCGGTTTGCGCACGACGACGCTGTGCGATCGTTTGAGGTTGACGCAACTTCAGACGTGAATCGCCCTCTCAGATAAACAGGCTTCAATATCAATGGTTTGTGCCACGCGAAGCGTGGGGCAACCAAGTTCCATAATGTCGATCGGCCCACCGAAGTCGCCATCCGGCGTCCGTACCGCGCCGATCCGGTAAGCCAGGCACGATCAGCATCCCGGCCGGCGGCATTGCGGCGGATCACACACCCTCCGGACCTGACCACGCGCCGTCGGCAGGCGACGACGGCCGCGTCGCTGCGTTCGCCAGTCACGCTTTCGCTCCACCAGCCCTCGGGCGCCCCTTGCGCCTTGGCGAATTATACCCGGATAATATTGACGCCAGACACGGTCTCGTATACACGACCCGGCGTCATGGAGAGCGGCATGTCCAATCATTCAGCCAGACTGTGCACGGCCTTCGAAAGCGCCCGCCGTATCGCGAGCGGCGCGTTGGCCGACGTGGCGCTGACCGTAAAGACGGCACTTGAACGAACCCCTCAAGCCTCGATCCTTACGTTCGATGACGCGACAGGAGCGGTTATCGACCTTGACCTGCGCGGCACAAGCGAGGAGGTCGTGTCGCGTCTTGGCCTCGCCCACGCCAGTGCCAACATGGATGCCAACATGGACGCCAACATGGGTGCCGACGCCAGTCCCAACATGGGTGCCAACGTCAGTGCCGCGCCGGATCAGGGCGAGCGAACTCGTGGCCGCCCCCGGCTCGGCGTCATGGCCCGCGAGGTGACGTTGATGCCCCGGCACTGGGACTGGCTGGGATCGCAGCCAGGCGGCGCCTCAGCCGCGCTGCGTCGCCTCGTGGACGAGGCCCGCCGCAGCGACGGGGGGCGCACCCACCGCCGGGTCGCGCGGGACGCGGCTTATCGCTTCATGTCGGTGATGGCCGGCGATCTTCCGGGTTTCGAGGAGGCCTCCCGCGCGTTGTTTGCCGACGATCGCAATCGCTTCGCCGAGCTTGCTGCCGGATGGCCGGCTGACATCCGGTGTCATGCGGGAAAGCTGGCCTGGAATCCTGAGACGGGATCTGAACAGCACGACCGGTAACTGTATCCGCTTCGCGCGGCGCAAGCACTTATAGACGCCATTGATGTTTTCAACTTGCATCGCGCATATTTAAGCATACATGCTTGACGTCCTAATCAGCGTCGTCTGCAACGATCGACCTGAACTAGTTACTTACTTTCCAACGATCGACCTACACTCGGGAGGTTCTAATGAGGTCTTACACTCGGTTCGCCGCGGGGTTGGCGGTTTGCCTGATGGCCACGACACCGGTTCTCTCTCAAAACACCACAGGCGCAAAGCCGAACGAGCTTGCAGCCGCCCAGCAACCGGCTGGTGGAGGTGCGGCCAGCACGTCCTTCGAACTCGACCACAGGCGCCCAGAAGCAGCATACCCAGGGCCTGCCGGCCGGCACGGTGCCGCCGCAGTATGGTGCGGACTGGAGCAAACAGCGGCCCAACAAGTCGCAATAATCGCTTGTGACTGGGAGGTTCGGCGTACCGAACGGGACTTGCTTCCTGACGCAGTCTGACGAATGGCATTGACCGCGACGCTGAACGGCAACGCCACCGCCCTGCTCAGGGCCGAACGAGTGCGGTCTATCACCTCTTATGGAACACCGGTACCGCCGAAGACTGGTACCAAGGACTGGCCAAGCGATGCGCGTCTGAGATTGGTCTAATTTCAGCCGCGCATTGCACGCCCTTCGAGCAAACCGTCCGCGGTCTGCGCACGACGACTCCAAGCAGACTCCGGTGTCGCGCGAAGCATCGGACAACCTGAGAAAGCCTGCTTAGCCGGACCGGCGACGGTCCCCCAAGCGGGCCGCCCGTGATGGAGCGGTCCTCCGTAACCTGGGCTTTGGCTGCGGTGTCGTGGTGTCCAGCACCGCGTGCAATGCCGCGACCGTTTCCGGCGGTAGCCGATGGATCACCTGCGCAATCCGGTTCGCCAACGCCGTCTGCTCCGGCGTCAGACCCGCGGTGTTCACCGATACCCGCGGGTTGGACAAGCGGGCGAGCCGCGACAGCTCGTCGGCTTCGTCCCAGATCAAGCCAAAATATTCATTCACCTGATGCACCAGCCCAGCGCTCGGCGCGCCGCGTTTGCCGTGTTCCAACGCGGAGAGGTAGGCAGCCGAGACCTGAAGCGCCTCCGCCAGATGCTTCAGCGTCAGGCCGCGATCCGCCCGTAAGGCGCGCAGGCGGGCGCCGAACGGTGTCATCGGACGCGCCGCAGTATCAAGCGGACCGACCCTGTATTGAGCGCGTGTGGATGCGCCGCACCAAGGATCAGTGGCCGGATTTCCGGCAGGTTGAGCCAATGCGGGAACTCGCGCCGAATCACCCCGCCGGTTTCGCCGCTGCCGCGACCGGTCACCACCTCCACGCAGCGCACTTGATCGGCGTGGGCGGAGCGCAGGAACGTCAGCAGCGCATGGAAGGCACGGTTCGCCGTCATGCCGTGCAGGTCCAGCGTCCGGACGGCGATCAGCTTGCCGGACTGGAATTTGCGCCAGGTCGCCTTGTCGATCCCTCCCGGTTGCGTGCCGACCGACAGCGGTGAGGCAGCCATCCGGGGCTTGGAAGCCTGGGCCGCCACCTTCGGGCGCGCCGGCGGGCCGGGTGCCGCTTGATCCAGGGCCGCCGCCGGCGCCGATGCGGCGGCAGCGGGATCGGCCGGCTTTTTCGGCACCCGCCGTCGCAGAGGCGCGATCTGGCTGGCATAGTTCGCCCAAAGCGCCTGATCGGCTTCGCTCAAACCGCGCGGGCGGGGCGGCATCGGCGCGCGGTGGTTGAGTTCTTATTTGGGATCGCGAGAGAGGCCGCGTGAGGCGAGGGCATCCAGATAGCCGGCCCAACGGCGATCCTGTTCGCGCCCGAGTTCATACAGATAGTCCCAGGAAAAGATGCCGGTGTCGTGGAGGTCGTCGAACACCAGACGGACGGCGTAGTGCCCGACAGGCTCGATTCGGATGATACCGACGTGACGCCTCCCCGCGACGGTCTGCTTCTGGCTCGGGCTGTGCCCCTGGACCTCGGCGCTCGGGCTTTCCACACGAAGATACTCAGCAGGCAGTGCGTAATCGGTTCCGTCATCGAACGAGACATGGAGCACGCGGGTCGCGCGGTCCAGACGGATTTCCGTGGGCGTCGGCATTAATCCTCCAGCTTTCGGGCTTCCTCGGGCAGCATGATGGGAATGCCGTCGCGTATCGGATAGGCGAGGCCGGCTTTGCGACTGATCAGCTCATTGGCGGCCCGGTCGTATTCCAAAGGAGCCTTGGTCAGCGGGCACACCAGCACTTCCAATAGGCGGGGATCGACCGCCGGCGTAAGCGGCCCGGCGGCAGGTAGAACAGGTTCAGGCATGTTCAGTCCTCCATGTGAGCAAGACGACGGTCCCGACCCGCGGCCGTTCTTCGCCAAAATAGCCGCCCTGGCAAGGACCGCCTTGGCCGCGGCCAGGACCGACCGGGGGGTCCCGTCCGGACCAGGGGTTGCAAATCCAGCGGCCGATTGTCCGGCCAAAGCCATCCTCAGCGAATCGTCCACCTTCGGCGGCAAGATCGTCGCGTTATCGATCACCGAGCGAGCGGCTTCAAGGGCCTCGGCGGCGCCACCCGCATCAACCGCGGACCGAAATCCATCCATCCCGCCCCTGCCAGCCGCGACGTTGCACCAAACTGTATAAAGTCTGGATTTCACCCTTCAGACATTGACCGTTGGCGTTGCTGTCATTGGTCAATGCAGCACACGACCTTGCGCTAACGGCATCAATGCCGCCCTCTCGCTTGGCGGGTACGGTCAAGCCCCGCGGCCGCGCAGCAGTGCGTCGAAGACGCAAGGCCTGAGCTCACCCGCCAGCCGCGGAACAATGAAACCTGCCGTCCTGCCTCAAACACGATGGCACAGTCTGATAGACCGAATAGCGCCGTCCAATCGTCAGGACGCCCGCAGCACGGGACAGCCCGGTATGGGGACGTTGGATCTTGCGACAAAGGTTGCGAACAGAACAAGAATCATGGTTGATTGATCCAGCCCGACCCCGCCGAATCGGAACTCCATGTCCCCTGCCTATCTCACCAAGCTGAATTCGGAGCAGCGGTCGGCTGTGGAGCATGGCATCGGCAATGCCGGCGCCGCTGCTGGTCATAGCGGGCGCCGGGTCGGGAAAGACCAATACGCTCGCCCATCGCGTCGCCCACCTGATCGTCAGCGGCGTGGATCCACGGCGCATCCTGCTGATGACCTTTTCGCGCCGGGCTGCGTCGGAGATGAGCGCGCCGGGTCGAGCGCATCTGCGCCCAGGTGTTGGGCGACCAACGCCGGCGCAATCACGGACGCGCTCACCTGGGCCGGAACCTTCCACGCGATCGGCGCCCGGTTGCTGCGGGAGTATGCCGAGCAGATCGGCCTGCGAGCCGGACTTCACCATCCATGACCGCGAGGATTCCGCCGACCTGATGAACCTGGTTCGTCACGAGCTTGGCTTTTCCCGCAATGGAGAGCCGGTTTCCGACCAAGGGCACCTGCCTCGCGATCTATTCCCGCGCGGTCAATGCGGAGATGCCGCTCGACGCCGTGCTGCAGGCGCATTTTCCGTGGTGCGCCGCCTGGCAGGCGCAGTTGCGCGCGCTGTTCGCGGGCTATGTCGAGGCCAAGCAGAACCAGGGCGTGCTCGATTACGACGACCTGCTGCTTTACTGGGCGCAGACGGTCAGTGATCCGACCCTCGCCGGCGACATCGGCGGCCGTTTCGACCACGTGCTGGTCGACGAATACCAGGACACCAACCGGCTGCAGTCGAGCATCCTGCTGGCCCTGAAGCCCGACGGCGCCGGCCTGACCGTGGTCGGCGACGACGCGCAGTCGATCTACTCGTTCCGCGCCGCCACCGTGCGCAACATCCTCGATTTCCCGGGTCAGTTCAGCCCGGCGGCCGCCATCATCACGCTGGATCGGAACTATCGGTCGACCCAGCCATCCTCGCCGCGGCCAACGGCGTGATCGGCCTGGCCGCGGAGCGCTTCACCAAGAACCTCTGGACCGACCGCCAGTCGCAGCAGCGTCCGGAACTGGTCAGCGTGCGCGACGAGGCGGACCAGGCCCGCTACGTCGTCGAGCGCGTCCTGGAGAACCGGGAGGTCGGCACGCACCCTGAAGCAGCAGGCCGTGCTGTTCCGGACCTCCCATCACAGCGGCCCGCTGGAAATCGAGCTGACCCGGCGCAACATCCCCTTCGTGAAATTCGGCGGCCTGAAGTTTCTCGACACCGCGCACGTCAAGGATCTGCTGGCGCTGCTGCGCTTCGTGGAGAACCCGCGTGATCGGGTCGCGGGCTTTCGCATCATGCTGCTGCTGCCCGGGGTCGGTCCGACATCGGCGCAACGGGTGCTCGAGCGGATGGCCGCCCACCCCGATCCGATCGGCGCGCTGTCCGACATTCCGCCGCCCCCGCGATCGGCTGGCGGCTGGAGCGAGCTTGTCGGACCTCCTGCAGCAGTTGAGATCCGGCAAAAGTCGGCTGGCCGGCGGAGATCGGCTGCGCCCGCCTCTGGTACGCGCCGCACCTCGAACGCATGCACGAGGACGCGACAACACGCCAGGCCGACCTGCTGCAGCTCGAGCAGATCGCGGCCGGCTATCCGTCGCGCACGCGCTTTCTGACCGAACTGACGCTCGATCCGCCGGACGCCACCAGCGACCAGGCCGGCGTGCCGCTGCTGGACGAGGATTACCTCATCCTCTCGACGATCCATTCGGCGAAGGGGCAGGAATGGAAATCGGTGTTCGTGCTCAACGTCGTCGACGGCTGCATCCCGTCCGATCTCGGGGCCGGGCACGACCGCGGAAATCGAGGAGGAGCGGCGGCTGCTCTACGTCGCCATGACCCGGGCGAAGGACAGCCTGCACCTGATCACGCCGCACCGGTTCTTCACCCATGGGCAGGCCCGCAACGGCGACCGCCATGTCTACGCGTCGCGCACCCGCTTCATCCCCGGCATGCTGCTGCCGCTGTTTGAGAGCGTGACATGGCCGATCCTCGCCGGTATCTCGCCTGAACAGGTGGCGGCGAGGCAGGTGCGCATTGATATTGGCGCCCGCATGCGTGGCATGTGGCGATAAGGGGGGAGGGACCTGTGTTGCCGTTGAATGAAGCCCGTCGGTGCGACTGCCGCGGCAACGCGTGGACCGGTTCGGCGTCGGGTCTGCAAGCAATGAAGGGCGAGGCGGCGGGTTATTTTGTTACTGCTCCAACAACAGAAACGAACCGCCATGTCGAAATGGTCCGCGCCGGGTTGGATTCGACTGTGACCGCAACAAACCCTGATCCCGCGGCCTCGGTCCGGCAGATGTGGATTGCCGGTCCTGATCCAAGGTCTGTTTCGTTTCCCGGCAGTTGATCGATCATGACTTTACCCGGGCAGGCCAGTTCGTTACGGCGCATCATCCACATCGACATGGATGCCTTCTACGCATCCGTCGAACAGCGCGACAATCCTGCCCTGCGCGGCCTACCGGTTGCCGTTGGCGGTAGCCGGGAGCGTGGCGTGGTCGCGGCAGCAAGCTACGAAGCCCGCACATTCGGCGTACGCTCCGCGATGCCGTCGGTGACCGCCAAACGGCAATGCCCGGCGCTGATCTTCGTGCCGCCGCGCTTTGACGTCTACAAGGCGGTGTCGCGGCAAATCCACGCCATCTTCGCGCGCTACACGCCGGTGATCCAGCCGTTGTCGCTGGATGAAGCCTATCTCGATGTCACGACGCCACTCATTGACCGCGGCTCCGCGACAGCCATCGCCGAGGATATCCGCGCGGCGATCCGGGCGGAAACCGGTCTCACCGCCTCCGCGGGCGTGTCGTATAATAAGTTCCTGGCCAAACTTGCCTCCGATCACCGCAAGCCTGACGGACTGTTCGTCATCACGCCCAAAATGGGGCCGGGGTTCGTGGAAGCTTTGCCGGTGGGCAAATTCCACGGCGTGGGGCCGGTCACCGCAGCCAGGATGAACGCCCTGGGCATCCATACCGGGCTCGAACTGCGCGCCCAGTCGCGCGTTTTCCTGGTCGAGCATTTCGGCAAGGCGGCGGATTATTACTACGGTGTGGCCCGCGGTGAGGACCATCGGCCAGTCGAAGCGGACCGCGTGCGGAAATCGGTCGGTGCGGAAACCACGTTCGAGCGGGACTTGACGCAATGGGAGCAAGTGCCGCCGGCGCTCGACCCGCTCTTCGGCAAAGTGTGGGCCGCCTGCGAACGAGGCGGCCATGCGGGGCGAACGGTCACGGTGAAGGTCAAGCATGCCGATTTCAGGCAGATCACCCGCAGCCAGTCCTGCGTCGAGCCGATCGCGTCACAGCAGGAACTGGAGCGGATCAGCCTCGACCTGCTGCGGCCCTGCTTCCCGCCGCCACGCGGCGTCCGTCTGCTCGGCGTCACGATTTCCAATCTCGACGTCGCGGATTTGCAACGTCAGCCGCAATTCGCGCTCTTGCTCGACCGGCCGGTTGTCCCCGCCCGCCAGGCGACCCCGAACAACGGCGATAGCGCCGCCCCGCAGCCGCCCGGATTCTCTAACTGACCGCCGGATCCTCTAACTGACCGAATGTCCTGGCGGCAGGTCCGGGCTGGCGGCACCCATCTCCAGCAGTGCCAGCAACGTCGCCGCACGGTCGGCTTCGGACGGTGCTTCCAGCAGCGCCTGCTTTTCCACCGCCTCGAACGGGCAGGCCATCGCGAGCGTAGTCACCAGCGCATCGTTCGACAGTCCCCGAATCGCGTCCCAGTTCGCATCGATATGCCGGCGCACAAAATAACCGCGGAGCGCGGCCAGCAGCTTGTCGCGTTCAATCTCCACCGGCGCCGGCGTCAGCGTCAGGTCATCCCCATAGGCCGAGAAATCGCCTCGAACGCGGCGGTAGCCGTGGACCAGGCTCAGTTCGGCGACAATGCTGAATCGAATCACGCCGGACAGCGTGATCAGCAGCCTGCCATCATCCGTTTCGCTGAACGAAGACAGCCGGCCGAGGCAGCCGACATGGTACAGCCCCGATCCGTCGCCGGTGCCGGGCGCGTTGGGATCCGGTTGGATCATGCCGAACATGCGCCCGTTCGCCAGCGAATTCGAAGGTCATCGCCAGATAGCGCGGCTCGAAGATGTTCAGTGGCAGCTTGCCTCGCGGCAGCAGCAGTGCGCCGGTCAGCGGGAACACCGCGAACTCAGCGGGGAGATCCTCCAGCCGCGGGTGAAACGCCGCCATTCAACTGAACAGCAGCGCTGACAGGCGACGCCGAGCGGCACCCGTTGCGGGATCGTCGAAGCCCCAGGCCTCAAAGAACTTCAAAAGTTGCAGCCGGGCAGCGTCGTCATTCCAGCTGCGTGACCGGCGGATGATCTCAAGCAGCGCTTCCGCCGCCTGCTCGCGTTCGCCCATCGCGTTCATGGCGGTGGCGAGGTCATAGCGAGCCTGATGGTCGGCCGGGTCCGCCGCGATGCGGCCTTGCAGCGACTGCAGTTGGTCCTTCGCCGCGCGGCCTTCACGCGCCAGCAGCAGCGCGCTGCGTGCACCGGCGACTTCGGCGTGTTCGGCGACTTTTGCCGGCACCTGGGCCAGCGCCTCCTCGGCGGCCTCTTCCTGGTCCATCGCCAGCAGGGCCCTGATCAGGCCGCCCCAGGCATCGCCGTTCTCGGGCTCCTCGCCGATCAGCGCGCTGAACAATTCACCGGCTTGCTGGGGGTCGCCCTGTTCAAGCGCCGCCTTGGCCTCGGCCAGCAGATCGGCTGTGGGCATCGAGCCGCCGGTTGATTTCAGCAGCGCCTCGACGAAGCGTTTGACCTCCGATTCCGGCTGGGCACCCTGGAAGATATCGGCAATCTGCCCCTGCCAGAAGGCGGCGACGGTGGGTACGGATTGCATCGGCAGACCAAGCTGGGCGAGCTGGCGGACCAGAGCCTGGTTCTGGTCGATGTCGATCTTGACCAGCTTGACCCGGCCGCCCGCGGCCTTGGTAACTTTTTCCAGCGTCGGGGTCAGTTGCTTGCAAGGCCCGCACCAGGTTGCCCAGAAGTCCACCAGGACGGGGATCTTCCGCGATGCCTCGATCACATCCTGCATGAAGGTCTTCTGATCGCCGTCGACGATCATGCCGGCGGCGTTCGGCAGGGTGGTGGAGTCAGGCGAGGCCTGACCGATGATATGGTCCATTGGGCGTGATTCCTGGTCGTCTTTAGTCGTTCAGCTGTACATGTATCCGATCCGCAAACAAGCAAGCACCCGTGCCGACCTCAAACTTCCCGCGAGCATGCCGCCACGGGACTAGATCGTCCAGGGTGCCGGGTCTGGCGTGTCGATCCGCACGGGCCGCTTCAGGTCAGTCAAACAAAGAGCTGACCGAGCTTTCGTCGCTGATGCGGCGCATTGCCTCGGCCAGCAGGGGAGCGATGGTCAGTTCGCGGATGTTGTCGCAGCGTTTCACCTCGTCGGTCGCCTGGATCGTGTCGGTGATCGTCATCATCTCGATCGGGCGAGGCGGCGATGCGGGCGACGGCGGCACCGGACAGCACACCATGGGTCACATACGCGCTGGCGGAGCGGGCGCCGCGCTTCACCAGGGCATCGGCGGCGTTGCAGTGGGTGCCGCCCGAGTTGACAAGGTCATCGATCAGGATGCAGTCACGCCCGACCACGTCACCGATGATGTTCATGACCTCGGAATGGCCGGCGCGCTCGCGCCGCTTGTCGATGATCGCCAGGTCGCAGTTCAGGCGGGTCGCGATCGCCCGCGCGCGCACCACGCCCCCGACATCGGGGGAAACGATCATCAGGTCACGGTTTTTGAAGTGTTCCATAATGTCGCGGCTGAACAACGGTTCGGCGATCAGGTTGTCCACCGGAATGTCGAAGAAACCCTGAATCTGGCCGGCGTGAAGATCCATGGTCAGCACCCGGTTGGCCCCGGCCTCGGTGATCAGGTTGGCAACCAGCTTGGCCGAGATCGGCGTGCGCGGGGCGGACTTCCGGTCCTGCCTGGCGTAGCCGAAATACGGAATCACGGCGGTAATGCGGCGGGCGGAGGAGCGACGCAGCGCGTCGAGCGTGACCAACAGCTCCATCAGGTTGTCGTTGGCCGGAAAAGAAGTCGACTGGATGACGAAAACGTCTTCGCCGCGCACGTTCTCCTGGATCTCGACGAACACTTCCATGTCGGCGAAGCGCCGGATGGAGGCCTTGGTCAGCGGCATCGCAAGAATGTGGGCGACAGCCTCGGCCAGGGGACGATTGCTGTTGCAGGCTACGATCTTCATGAGCAGGGCCGCCGAGAGGAATGCCGGACCGGATTGAGTGCCGGAAACAAGCGGGCTTCTAGCAACCGGCCCGTGACATGTCCATGAACGTTGGACCGAAAGCGGCTGGCTGTGACCCGGTTGCTACGTCACGGCGGGCTGGAACCGATCTGTACCGGACCACTTCACGGACGCTCATTGCTTCACCGGGGTTTGCAGAAGGCCAGCCGGGTCCAGGTGACGCCTGGGCGTCTGCGGGTTCCGCTCTGGTTATCGAGCGCCAGTTCCAGTCTTAACCCGGCCGCCCGAGCGAGCTGGGTGGTTTCCTCGCCGCTGACGTCGAACATGCGGCGGCCAGGCGGCACGGGGCCGTGCCGCAACGACATCAGCATCACGCCGCCGCGACGTATCAGGCTTGCGACCCGCGGCATGGCGTGGCGTCGTTGCGCTTCGTCCAGATGCATCCAGACCGCGGTCAGCATCACGGCATCAAAATGTTCGCCGAAGCCGGAGAGGCGCGCCAGGTCCGGCAGGCTGTCGTCGAGCCAGTCGATCAGGGGTGACGGGTGGAGTGCCTGGGCCGGGTGGCGGAACTCGGCGGTCGGCTCGACCGCCGTGACACGATGCCCCATGGCTGCAAGGGCGGCGGCGTCGCGTCCGGTCCCTGAACCGATGTCCAGCACCCGCCCCGGTGTGGATGGGATCAGGTGCAGGACCGATGCGTGGACATCGGCGAACGAAAGGCTTTCGTACTGTTCAATCAGTGCTGGGGCTTCCTGCGCGTAACCTTGCGTGCTGCCTGGTTGCTCCGTGGCCACGGTGTTGGTTCCTCCGATGTTTAAGGAGCACATCGATCCGGTACGGCCGTTCGGCACAAGCCGTCAGGTTGTCAGACATCCCCCCACATCGCCGAGCGCACGGGCAATACGCGGCTTTGTCGGTTGCCGTGGCCGACGCACGCCGGGGATAGCAGTCGCTGCACGACCAAGGGTTCTCCGCGATCGGCCATCTTCGATGAATGTGGACGGCCGTCTAGCGGGCAGGATGCTCGACTCCCGCGTTCGACAAGCCGGAAAAACGTTCCTTCAGGCGCGCTGCCTCCGCTTTGTCGATCTTGCGGAACAATATGTCGGGACATGACAGCTCTCGCCCGGCCGGCACCTGCCCAATCGCCGACTGGCCGGACCGCGGCCAGGCCGGGAGGGCTGAGTCCGGCTCTCCAAGCGCGTCCAACACCCGGCTGGCGGTCGCCGGTATGATCGCCCAGGCCGCGCGAGCCGAGGCTCCCAGCAGATTCAACGCGGTCCGCACAGCAATGGCGGCCCCCAACGGATCAGACCTCACGCGGGTCCAAGGGGCGGCCGCTGTGGCATAGGCATTGCCCAGGCTCCAGATCGCTCGCACCTCAGCCGCCGCTTTGCGGAACTGAAGCGCCTTATGGTGATCACGCAGGGCCGCCAAATGATCATCGAGGCGGCCGGTGACCTCGGCTTCCAGCGAGCCGGGCGTACCGCCGGCCGGCACCTGTCCACTGAACCGGGCCGACGCGAAACTGAGCAGCCGGTTGGCAAGGTTCCCGAAACAATCCGCCAGGTCGGCGTTCACGTCGGTCGCGAATCGGTCGAAATCGAAGTCGGTGTCGGTGCTTTCAGGGGCGTTTGCTATCAGCCACCAGCGCCAGACATCGGCAGGCAGCGTCGCCAGCGCCGTGTCGGTGAAGATGCCTCGTCCCTCACTGGTGGAAAACTTTCCCCGCTCATAGGTCAGCCAGTTGAAGCCCTTGATGACGTCGACAAGCTTCCAGGGCTCGCCAGACCCGATCAGCGTGGCCGGAAAGCTCACGGCATGGAACGGGACATTGTCCTTGCCGAGGAACTGCACGTAACGCACGTCGCGCCGGGCCTCCTCGCCCCACCACCAGTCGCGCCAGTCCCGCCGCTCGGGCTCACGGTCAGCCCAGTCCTGCGTCGCCGCGATATAGCCGATCGGTGCGTCAAACCAGACATAGAACACCTTGCCTTCGAAACCCGGCCGGGGCACCGGAATTCCCCATTCAAGATCGCGGGTGATGCACCGGTCCTGCAGTTCCGCCGCAAGCCAGCCGCGGGCAATGCCGGTTACCACCGGCGGCCACTCCGTCTGCGCCTCGATCCAACCGCTGATCCTCGACCGCAGATCCGACTGGCGGAGAAAAAGATGCCGCGTGTCCCGCAACACCAAATTCGCCGTGCCGGAAATGGTCGAACGCGGCTCAATCAGATCGGTGGGCTCCAGCAGCCGGGTGCATGTCTCGCACTGATCGCCGCGGGCTCTTGGGCTTCCGCAGTGCGGGCAAGTCCCGGTCACGTAACGGTCGGGCAGGAAGCGCCGGTCTGTCGGCGAGAAATATTGCCGTACAACCCGCTTCTCGATCAGGCCCGCTTCATCCAGGCGGCGGTAGAAATGCTGCGTGAGGTCTCGGTTCCGGCGTGAGGACGTGCGACCGAAGTGGTCGAACGACAACCCAAAGCGGCGGTAGATGTCCGCCTGACGATCGTGCAGACGCTGACAGAAATCCGCGACCGGCAGGTTGGCGTCGCGCGCGGCCAGTTCGGCCGGTGTGCCGTGCTCATCCGTGGCGCAGATGAACAGCACCGCTTCCCCGGTTTGACGAAGAAAGCGGGCATGGACGTCGGCTGGCAGCAGGCTGCCGGCAAGGTTTCCAAGATGCTTGATGCCGCCGACATACGGCAGCGCGCTGGTGATGAGATGGCGTTTGACCATTGTCCCCTCCATGGGGTGTGCCGCGCGGCGTCGGTCCCAGATGCAAAAAACCCTCCCGCCGATAGGCAGAAGGGTCTGGGTTCCGACGCTCGGACCACGTGCGGCAATGGCGCGCGATTACCCCCTCCTGCCGGTCTCCCGGCGGCAAGGGCCGCGCATTCGCAGGGTCGTCCCATGTTGGTTCATGAAGGGGTTTATAGAGTAACATCACCCTGATTGGAACAGCGCTTCAGCGTTGCGGACCTGTCAGTATAACGG
Organism: uncultured Alphaproteobacteria bacterium; assembly: GCA_963790515.1. GTDB lineage: Bacteria > Pseudomonadota > Alphaproteobacteria > Acetobacterales > Acetobacteraceae > Rhodopila. Next base: position 101,467 of record CAWBPF010000050.1, read on the forward strand.
GCACCCGTCCGCGACAAGATCGGTGTCGCTGCATGGGCGGACGCGGTCGCGGAGCTCAGACGGGCGGCGAATCACCCGTCGCCGAGCAATTAAACACACCCGCCCTCGATCTTGCCGGTACCGTTACCCAGTCAATCCGCCTGCCAGCTACCATGCCAACCGACCACTGCCCGGGTGGACTTACACCCATGATCGCGCCTTTCGGGGCGCGCCACGGTTTGCGGCAGGGTCACGGCAACTGACGAAGACCCTTTCTGCAAGTATTCCAAATCTGGACCTGATAGGCTCCGCCGATAACCGGGCGGAGTATCGGTCATGGGCTTCATCCAGGATTGGGTTGAGAAAAAGGCCAGGCGTCAATCGGCGCACGCTCAGAAACAACTGGGCGATAACGACGACACTGAGCTTTCGGGGCAACTCGCCGGATTCGAAGCAGTCAAAATTGCAATGGCCCGTCTGGAAAACGGGCCTAAGAGGTTTGAGCGCATAATGAACGCCCGGGCCATGCTCGAAGCGTCGCAGGTGTTCTCGCAGATACTTGCGGCTCAAGGTATCGACGACGCGCGTCTCAGAACATTAGTCCGCGATGTCGCCGCCAAGCATATCGCCGCGAATTACGCCGATTCGAACCTGAAGTCGAAGGACCTGGAACGCGTCCTCAACGGTCAAAACGCCAAAGGTCAAGACGGGGCCATCGCAAAAGCCCGTTGCATTACTCAGCTTATGCATGGCGCGGCTTTCTGGAACGCTTGGCGTGCCAAGAATCCAGTCCTCCGTCCGGACCTCAGCGAGGCGGACCTCGGCAGGGCGAACCTCGTCAGGGCGGACCTCAGCGGAGCGAACCTCAGCGGCGGGATGCTCATCGAGGCGGACCTCAGCGGAGCGAACCTCAACGGGGCTAACCTCAGCGGGGCGGACCTCGGGAGGGCCAATCTCAGCAGGGCGGACCTCAAGGGAGCGAACCTCGGTGGGGCAGAACTCGGCGGGCAATGTTCTTCCAGGCGAACCTTGGCGAGGTGAACCTCAAGGGGGCGAACCTCAATGGCGCGATGCTTATCGGCGCCAACCTTAGCAAGGCGGACCTCAGGGGAGCGAGCATCGGCGGGGCAATGTTCCTCGAAGCGAACCTTAGCGAGGCGAACCTTAGCGAGGCACACCTCGGCGGGGCGAACCTGTTCGGGGCGACCCTCCTCGATGCGGACCTGAGGGGGGCGAACCTGACCGCTGCCGTGCTGGCGAACGCCGACCTCACGGGCGCCGATCTCACCGGCTGTCACGTCTACGGCGTATCCGCGTGGGGTCTAAAACTCGAAAGGGCTAAGCAGCAGAACTTAATTATCGAACAGAAGGAGGGCGGGATCACAGTCGATAACATTGAGGTTGCGCAGTTCATCCATCTTCTGCTCCACAACGAGAAGATCCGCGACGTTATCGACACCGTGGGAAAAAAAGGCGTGCTCCTGTTGGGCCGCTTCACTGAAGGCCGGGTCCAGGTCCTGGAGCGCCTGCGAGACAAACTACGCAGTCTTGGTTTCGTGCCGATGGTCTTCAACTTCGACAAGCCTGAGACCAAGGATTTCACCGAGACGGTCCGGTTGCTGGCTAACCTGTCCCACTTCGTGATTGTCGATATCACCAACCCTCGGTCGACGCCGCTTGAGTTGCAGGCGACTGTGCCGAACTACATGGTGCCGTTCGTCCCAATTTTGGAGCAAGGGCAAGAACCATTCTCGATGTTCGCAGACCTGAACAAGTATGAATGGGTGCTCAAACCTGTCATCGCCTATTCCTCGGTCGACCGGCTGATAGAGACGTTGGAGGACAAGATTGTCAGGCCAGCCGAGGACATGTTCAATCAACTGTTGACCCGGCGAACCGCGCAACTTCGCGTCGAGACCATTTAGCTGCCATCGTCCGGGACCACCGCGAAACTGGGGGGCAGGCGGCACCGACGGTTGACGTGAATGAGTCGTTGGCTAGGTGAAATCTCCGCCCATACTCAAAACCGAACGTTCCGATATGGCCCGGACCCAACAGCCGTGTCGCCAGCCGCCCAATCAGCGCCGGCTGGGACGCCGATGCGTCAGCGCCAGCCTCCATTGAAGCGACTGCCTGCAAGCCTTGTGTCTCAGCCAATCTGCACTGGAAATGGCATCTATTGCGCGTCAGGCCGCTCATCATCGCGCGCCGCCGCACTTACCGCGCCCGCAACACCGTTCACTCCGCCGATCAAAGCGAAGCCCGGCGCACTGGCTTGGTTCGGATCGCAGAAGTTCTTGATTCGTTCGTATGATTTCCGCTAGCCTTGCAGAATGACCAATGCCCCGCTTCGCCTAGCCACGCCCAACGAGATCGCCGATGCTCTGGCATTTGCGCTCCAATACGATGGACGGCGGCGCGTTCACGATGCGGCCCAGATGATGAGTAGGATCACTGCCGAACGGTTGGTCCGCCACCTGGAGCAGTCGGGATTCGTGATTATGAAGGCGCCGCCAGGGTTGGCACCGACAACGGCGGGGATGCCGCCATCGAGCGAATGAACGTTCGCGCCGAATTTATGCGTAATTGAAAGTATCCTAGCCATTTCAGCGCCGGATCGCGCGATTTGTCTGCGCTGGTCTGCGGCCCTCGGCGCCGTGGTTGGAAGCAGGCTCCATCCGCAGCCGCGGCCAGGTCGTGCTCCATCCCTTGGCCTGAATGCGATCGCGATACGCGTCGTATTTATCGCCCGTGAACCGCGCGGTCGGCCTCAAAACCAGGCCGAACAGGTCATCAAGGCCGAACGGCGCGGCAATTTCGCACTGGTTGGCGGCTGTCCGGCGCACGGCGACCGAAGTGGCCGTCTCCGGCCAGCCGCGCATCGCGTCGAGGCAGGAAACGTAGGGCGGATCGCCGTTGCGGACGTGCATGCGCGCCTGGTTTTTCACCGACCAGGGAACCGTCGGGTCCAGGGACCGAAGCCGCTCTTCCAGCATCGTGTCCTCAGATCGTTCCATGTGCATGGGATCGAACCACAGGACATCGACATCGCTTGCGGCCGGCGTTGCCAGTGCTGCCGGTGCTGCCAGCGCGGCCGGGCGGCCGTGCAGCCAATCCCACACGGCATTCCTGACGAAGCCCGCGCTGATCCAACCGTCGGGCAGATCCAGCGACCGGACCAGCCCGAGGATACGCCAGCGCCAAGGATCGTTGAACAGCAGGGTGCGAAGCTGTGCAGCGTGGTCGGCCCGGTCGCCCATCGCCGCCATCTATCGCACCTTCGCATAACAGAAGCAGTCACGGGGCTCGTCGCTGATGTTCGGATGCACGCTCCAGCGGCGCAACGCACCCTCCCGCAGCAGGCCAGCTTTCTCCATGACCCGGGCGGAGCCGATGTTGTCAACGTCGCAAACCGCCCCAATGCGGAAGATGGACGGATCAGCCAGCGCCCGGCCCACGACGTCCCGCAGCGTCTCGGTCATCAGGCCATTGCCCCAGTAGGCGCGCGCCAGCAGGTAACCGAACTCCAGGCGATGTGGCCCGGCATGACGCAGATCGATGGCGCCGCGGATGATGCCGTCCTGTCGTCCGGTTAGCACGTAGGTTCGGCCGAGCAGGGCCGGGGTGCCAGTGCAGCGCGCGATATAGGCCTGGGTATCGGCAATGTCGTGATGCGGTCTCCAGGTCAGGAAGCGGGTCACCTCCGGGTCGCGGGCATAGGCGTCGAAGATCTGACCGGCATCGCCGGCAGCGATCGGTCGCAACGTCAGGCGGGAGGTGTGAAACACGTCCGGGAACATGGCGGCGGCTAGTTTTGACCTTGCCACGGCGACTCGCAACGGGGTTGTGACCGGCGCATGACAGGTAGACGGGCGATCCCGGTGAAATGGCTTGATCGGGTCCGGCAGTCAGCCTAGATATCCACCGTCAGCTTGCTGACTATGGCGATAAACGGTGCGTGGAATAATCGTTGTGGACCCGGGGGCAGTGCCCGGCGCCTCCACCAGTCTTCCCCGGTCTCTCGGGGCATATGGGGGCGAAACAGGCTCGACACGCGTGGTAAAGACTCATCTTTTGCCCGGCATGATACCGCCGTTATCGGGTCAAATCACAAGTGCCAACGATAACGAGGCGCTCGCCGTCGCTGCATAAGCGATAGGCGCGGTTCGGGGGGGCACCGGGCAACAGAAGCCCCCCCAATTATCCTTTCCGACACGGCCAGCCGTTACCGCCAGCCGATCAGGCGGCCAAACATATGCCGAATGTCTCGGCGAAACCTTGCGCACCCGCCGCGGTAATGGTGACGGCGCGCGAATCGCGTTGGCGCGCGATCCAGCCCAGATCCAGGCACCTCGCGGCCAACGCCGCGCCCAGCCGGCCGGCGATGTGCGGGCGGCGTTCACTCCAATCCAGGCAGGGACGGCAGAAGATGCGCTTGCCCGGACCCGGTTCGGCGCCGAAGCCGGACAGGAAGGCATGGCCGCATTCAGTCACCTCGCCACCGTCCGCGGACAGTGCGAGGTGCCCGGCGTCCGTCAGCGAGTCGGCCAGCGCCACGCCAAGCCGCCCGGCAAGGTGGTCGTAGCAGGTGCGGGCGGTCCGCAGGGCCTCACCGCCGCGCCATTTCGTCAACTGACCAGGCTCAGGGCCGGCCACCGCCATGATGCTTTCCAGCATCTGCCCGATCAGCGGAGAGGCCAGGCGGAAGTAGCGGTGGCGTCCCTGTGTCTGGACGGCCAGCAAATTGGCCTCGGTCAGCCGCGCAAGGTGGCCGCTCGTTGTCGAGGGCGAGACATGCGCCGCGAACGCCAGCTCCTTCGCCGTCAGCGCCCGCCCGTCCATCAGCGCGGTGAGAATGTTGGCCCGGGCCGGATCGCCGAGCAATGCGGCGACCGCGGCCATGCGTGTGGTGTCGCTCATGATCGTGGAACATAGACCAGCTCGGCGCGAATCGCATGCGGCGATAGTTCGGCCCGGGCCGAAGTGTTGCTGCCCGGCCCAAACACGATGGTATGTTCGCGGCGGCCGGCCGCCAACACCCGATGGAGCCGGTTGATTGCCCGAACAATCGTCGCAAGACAGTTGCCGAAACAGGGTGGCGCCATGTAGGGTGCGATTCAGTCTTGGGAACACAGCATGAACGATCTGTTCGGATCTGGGTCCGAAAAATCTGGACCGAAGCCGCTTGCGAAGCCGCCAACCGCCTCGATCAAGGCGGAGGCGGCGAAGGCCGACGTAACGAAGCGCCTGCCGCTGCCGGCGCGCGACGATTCGGAATACTCAGCCAAGGACATCGAGGTCCTGGAAGGGCTGGAGCCAGTTCGCAAACGCCCCGGCATGTATATCGGCGGCACCGACGAAGCCGCGCTGCATCACCTGGCGGCGGAGATCCTCGACAACTCGATGGACGAGGCGGTCGCCGGCCATGCCAGCTTCATCGAGGTCTCGGTGGAAGAAGGCAACTGGCTGACGGTGCGCGACAACGGCCGCGGCATTCCCATCGATCCGCATCCAAAATTCAAAAACCTCAGCGCGTTGGAGGTTATTCTCACCACCCTGCATTCGGGCGGCAAGTTTGGCGGCAAGGCCTACGCAACCTCCGGCGGGTTGCACGGCGTCGGCAGCTCGGTGGTCAACGCATTGTCCGAGGTGATGGAGGTCGAGGTCGCGCGTGACCGGGTGCTGTGGAAGCAAACCTACGCCAAGGGTAAACCGACGACAAAGCTGATCAATGCCGGCACGGTGCATAACCGGCGTGGCACGACGATCCGCTTCAAACCGGATCCGGAGATCTTCGGCAGCCTGGCGTTTGTGCCAAGCCGGCTGTACCGGCTGTGCCGGTCAAAGGCCTACCTGTTCCGTGGCGTCGAGATCCGCTGGAACTGCGCACCGGCCTTGCTGAAGGGCGGTAACGCATCGAAAGGCGGCGCCGACGACGTCCCGGCCGAGGCCGTACTGCATTTCCCAGGTGGCCTGCGCGACAGTCTGGCCGCCGATATCGGCGAACTGGCCAAGGTGTTGCCGCAGATCTGGGCAGGCGAGGCGGCTCTCCCCGGTGAGGCAACCGGCAAGGTCGAGTGGGCGGTCGTATGGCTGGAGCAGGGGGAGGGATTCCTCCACTCCTACTGCAACACCGTGCCAACCGCGCAGGGCGGCACGCACGAGGCCGGCTTCCGCGCCGCCCTGGTGAAGGGGCTGCGGGCCTGGGGTGACCAGCGCGGCAACAAGCGCGCGACCCAGATCACCGCCGATGACGTGCTGGATCCGGTCGCGGCGAAGCTGTCGCTGTTCCTGCGCGATCCCCAGTTCCAGGGGCAAACCAAGGAAAAACTTACCAGCGCCGAGGCATCGAGGCTGGTGGAGACGGCACTGCGCGACCGCTTCGACCATTTCCTCGCCGGCGACCCGGCATCCGCCGACAACCTGCTCGCCTTCGTGATCGAGCGGGCCGAGGACCGCATCCGGCGCAAGGAGAACAAGGACACCGCCCGCAAATCGCCAACCCGGCGGCTCCGCCTGCCAGGCAAGCTGACCGACTGCACCAGGGAAAACGCCGCGGAAACAGAAATCTTTCTGGTCGAGGGCGACTCGGCGGGCGGATCGGCCAAACAGGCGCGCAACCGCGAAACCCAGGCGGTGCTGCCGCTGCGGGGCAAGATCCTGAATGTGGCCAGCGCGTCCGCCGACAAGCTGCGCCAGAACCAGGAACTGAAGGACCTGATCGAGGCGCTGGGTTGCGGCGTTGGCGACCGCTTCGACCGGTCGAAGCTGCGCTACGGGCGGGTGATCATCATGACCGACGCCGATGTGGACGGTGCCCATATCGCCTCGCTGCTGATGACGTTCTTCTACAAGGAGCTACCGGAACTGGTGCGGCACGGCCACATCTACCTGGCCCAGCCGCCGCTCTACCGCCTGACCCAGGGGGCGAAGTCGGTCTACGCGATGAACGACGCCGACCGCGAACAGAAGGTCCGCCGGGCCTTCAAGGTCGGCACCAAGGTCGAAGTGAGCCGCTTCAAGGGCCTGGGTGAGATGCCGCCCGCCCAGTTGAAGGAAACCACCATGGACCCGGCGAAGCGAACGCTGTTGAAGGTAATGGCGGTGCCGGAGCAACGCGCGGCGACCAACGACCTGGTCGAGAGCCTGATGGGCCGGCGGCCGGAATTGCGCTTCGCGTTCATCCAGGAACGGGCCAAGACCGTCGAAGAGGTGGACGTCTGATCGTGCTCAGGCCCGGTTCGATTTGATCAGGTCGACACCAGACGCGTGATGATCTGCCGCGCCTGGCGGTCAGGCGGCGGCAGGAATGTCCGCCTCCGGTCCAAGCAGGTCCTTCGTCGGGCCAAAGAATTCGTACCGTAGGCGGTCCGCCGGGACGCCTTGTCTGCTCAGGCCGCCAACCAGGCTGCGAAGAAACGGCTCCGGTCCGCAGAGGTAGAACGTAGCCGTTCCGATCGGTGTATGCCGCGCCAGCCAGGATGCCGAGATCATTCCCTGGACGTCATAATCGACCCCGATGCGGTCCGTCGGGCTAGGTTCGGCGTAGAAGGTAGTCAGGTGGATGTCCGGGTTGTGCACCCCAAGGGCGCGCACGTGGTCCCGCATGGCGTGAACCCGACCGTTCAGCGCGCCGTGCACCCACCAAATCGACCGACCGGCGCCGCTATCGGCGATCGCCTCCAGCATGCTGACCATGGGCGTCAGGCCGACACCACCGCTGACCAGCACCACCGGCGCGCGCGATGCCATGTCGACGAAGAAGTCACCGGCCGGGGCCGTCACCCGCAGCACCGTGCCTGGCGTCGCGTGGTCGTGCAGCCAGTTCGAGGCCTGGCCGGATGGCCTGCCCGCCGTGGCCTCCCGCTTGACGGTGATCCGGTAGGCCCGATCGTTCGGCGCGCAGGAGATCGAGTAGTTGCGCCGCAACGCCCCGCCGCTCGGCAGCTTGAAGTCAAAGCCCAGATACTGGCCGGGCTTGTGGCGAAGGACCCTGCCGCCGTCGGCGGGCACCAGGGTGAACGAGCGGATAATGCTGCTCTCGTCGGCAACGGCTTCCACCACAAAGTCGCGCCATCCGCTCCATCCACCCGGCTCAGCGGCACGTTCGCGGTAGATGGCCGCCTCACGGCCGATCAGAAGTTCGGCGAGAAACCAGTACGCCTCGCCCCAGGCAGTCAGAATTTCGTCAGAGGCGGCGTCGCCCAGCACATCCCTGATCGCGCCCAGCAGGGCGTCGGCGACGTACGGGTAATGCTGCGGCAGGATGTTCAGGGCCACATGCTTCTGCACGATCCGCTCGACCGCGGGACCGAGCGCGACAAGATTGTCGATGTTGCGCGCGTAGGCGATGACCGCGTTGGCCAGTGCCGTGGGTTGCGACGCGGTCTCGCCTTGGTGCGACTGGTTGAACAGGTCGCGCATCGTGGCGTCCTGGAACAATCGCTCATACATGCGGCGGGTAATGCTCAGGCCATGCGCCTCGAGCGCGGGCACAGTCGCTTTCACAAGGGCAATCGTGGCGTCGGATAGTGGTTTTGGCATCGTTGTTTCTCTTCCTGCATGCGCCATCGATCCCCGACGGCAAGCTTCGTTTCAACAAGCTGGAGTCGTGAGCACGACGTTGGTCACCAGTCGAACAGGTTGCCGCCCGCGCTGCCCGCAACGGCGCCCGCGATCGTCACCAGGCCAAGCGCGAGCAGGCAGCGGTGCAGCCATTCGACCCGTCGGTAGGTGGCTTCCGGCGCTGTTGCGGCCCGTCGTGTCAGCAATCGTTCCAGGAACAGCGGCTCGATCACGAACAGCATCAGCGTGAAGACCAGCCAGGTCAGGACCATCGCGTGCATCCACCAGAAGCCGGTGGAGCGAAACCTGTCCCAGGCGTCCAGCCGCCAGGTCATGTAGAAGCCGCTGGCGCCGGCGATCAGTGTGGTGAAGCGGGCCTGCCAGGCGAAGCGCAATTCCATGGCGTGGAACACCCCAAAGCGTTGTGCGGCCGGATAGGATCGCCGAATGGCCGGCAGCAGAACCGTCGTCACCATGCCCACACCGCCGATCCACAGCACGACAGCCAGGACATGCAGGGTGCGGGCAAGGACTATGTCGTTCATGATCGACCCCCGTTTTTGGCTGTTGTGCCGCGGCAGTGGCCCGTTCCGATGCGGATGTGGCGCCCGCATGGTGCGGCCGGCTGTTCGCGCCCGCGCGACGCGGCAGGCTGTTCGCGATCGCAAAAAGTGGCATTTGCAATACCACTTACTAACGTCGGATAATGTGGTATTGTCAATACCAAATTAGAGGTTCCGCCAATGCGCCTGCTGGCGTCTACCGATTTCGCCCTTCGCGTGCTGATGCGGCTCAGCCGCCAACCCGCCGGACACCATCTGAGCGTGGAGGCTCTTTCAGCCGAACTCGGCGGGCTGTCCCGCAATCACCTGCACAAGATTGTCCAGGACCTGACCACCCTCGGCATTACCCGGACCGTGCGCGGGGCAGGGGGCGGGGTCATGCTTGCGATGCCGGCCGACACGATCGCAATCGGGCCGTTGGTGCGGCAGCTCGAGGCCGGTCAGCCGGTAGTGGAATGTTTCCGGTCCCAGGGGTGCGCCTGCACGCTAATGCCCGATTGCCGGCTGCGTGGCATGCTGAAAGACGCACAGAACAGCTTCTACGCGAGCCTGGACGGCCACACCTTGGCCGAATGCCTGCCGCCCCAGCCGGGCGCGGGGGCGACGAGTAGCGACGCACAACAATAAGCCGCCCGACGCACAATAAAGGCCGGCATCCGGCACACATTGACCGGCACGGAATTGGACGTCCGGGTCACATTCGACGAGATACAGCGCACAATCGGCGACACATACGCGCGACAGACCGCGCCCCGCGCAAACACCCGCCACCGCGAAATTTGGCTCATTGTCGGCCGTTTCTGCCGACGCCCGGGCCGCAAGCCCCAAGGTTCAGGGCCGGCCCGCTCACGAGCGTGAATACCTGCGGCGGAAAGCCCTGGCCATCCACCGCAGGTTTCGCGTCGACGGATTATGAGTGGGACAAATCAGGCTTGTCTTCGGCAGCACCGTGGACGTTCGCGTAATGACCCAACTCGCCGGTTCCTCCATGCACTGCGGCGGTTTCTTCCGGCGACAGGATCGTTGGCCCCGCGTCGGCTTCCTTCACGTTCTGGTTCATGATCGTCTCCATCCAGCCATTGCACGCTCCACCGCCTATGCGACGGAGCGCGGCCCGCGCCTGGCCGAACCGGACGCAGTCCGCCCAGGATGGTAAGCACAGGCAGCCGGTCCGATATGTGAACCAGCTAACTGTCGAGGCACACGATGATGAATGGCCCAACACCCAAAAAGGGGCTTTTGCAGCGCATATTGGCCAGGACGGCGGTCGGCGTCGGCCGCACAATCAATGAAACGGACGCGCAATAGATAACTGGCGTCGCAGGGCGTCCGGAATCTCGCCGAAAGCCTTCAGTTTTGCTCGAAATAAGGTCAAGACGCTGGAATACCATCGTTCCGGATTGTCATAAGCAACCCTTTTGAGGCCGGGAAAGTGGCGCCAAGCCGCCATTGCTGCCAACGGCAAGTGACCGGAGCCGGAAAATCTTGACGCGCAGTGGGGACGCGATTCTGGCGACTTCCGGGAGCACGTGACAGCCAGCGGTTCCCCGAATGTCAAACGACGGCCAGCCCACGCCCCAATGATGTTCGCCGTTGAAACGTCCCGCCCGTCAAGCCGGCGTGTCTGCCATGTCGAACGCCTGATCCGGCGCCAGCGCCCGGTAGCGCTGGCTGCTGCTGACCAGGTGGGCGCGCATCGCGGCCTGCGCCTGCACCACCGAACCTGAGCTTCGATGGCCGCGACGATGGCGCGGTGCTCCTGCTGGAATGTCATCAGATAAGTGCGCAGGTTCAGGGTGCGGATGCGAACGCTGGCGCGCGGGATGATGAAGCGGCCGAGGAAATCCAGGAAGCGCCGGAACTGCGGGTTGCCGGTCGCGTCGGTGATCACGGCGTGGAAGGCGAAATCCTCGTCCACCGCGGCCTCTCCGCGGTCGATCGCAGCGTCGATCGCGGCCAGCGCGGTCGCGAATGGCCAGGCGTTGCGCATGGCGTGGCGCGTTCGGCGGCCAGGCCGGCGGCCTCGGTCTCGACCGCGGTGCGCAGTTCCATGATGTGCAGCGCATCGGCCAGCGACGCGGTCTGGCCGGGCTCGATGCGGAACAACGCCTGCGTCGGCGCGTCGCCACGAAGGAGCCGATGCCCTGGCGGGTCTGCGATCAGCCCCTCGGCGCGCAAGCGCGGCGACCGCCTCGCGCATCACGGTGCGGCTGACGCCCATCGCGTCCATCAGTCGCCTGCTCGGTTGGCAGCTGCGCGCCGGGACACAGCCGGCCGGCGGCGATGTCGGCGGCGATCCGGCGGCCGATCTCCACCACCAGGCTGCGCGGGCGTGACGCGACCGGTGTCAGCGATGACAGCTTTGGTTTCGTGATCCGGCTGCCGGCATTGCGACCGTTCGTGCCCTTGCATCCCTGTTGTCAGTCATCGTATGACTGACGCACAGTAATGAGCAAGCCAGCGCCGGTCGCGCCGGCACGGGAGGAAACGATGATCAGCAAACGTCAGGCGCATGCGCCTCGCCGCGCGGCCATGGCTCTCCGTTGGCCGACTTCGGTCTGGCGAGGCCGCGCCGCCGCGCAGGCAAGATGGTGCTTCAAGGCGTCCGACGTGCATCCCGGAAGGCTATCCCACCGTCACCGCGGTCGAGGAACATGGGCAAGGCGCTGGAAGCAAGGCCACCAACGGCCGCCTGTCGGTGCAGATGTACGCCTCCATGCAGCTCGGCGGCGAGAAGGAAGCGATCGAGCAGGCGCAGATCGGCGCCATCGCCCTGGCGCGGGTCAGCGTCGGCGCGCTGGGCCCGGTCGTCCACGACCTGAACGTGCTCAATCTGCCGTTCCTGTTCCGCGATACGGCGCACATGCGCAGAAGGTGATCGACGGGCCGATCGGGCAGGAATTGCTGGACAAGGTCACCAACAACCCGACCGCCAACCTGGTCGGCCTGTGCTGGATGGATGCCGGCGCGCGCAACATGTACGACACCAAGCGCCCGATCACGGACATCGCCGACCTGAAGGGCCTGAAGGTCCGCGTCATGGGCAACCCGATGTTCGTCGACATGATGAACGCGCTGGGCGGCAACGGCATCGCGATGGGCTACGACCAGGTGTTCACCGCGCTGCAGACCGGCGTGGTCGACGGGGCGGAGAACAATCCGCCCAGCTTCGTGTTCGACAATCACTATCAGGTCGCCAAGTATTACACGCTGACCGAGCATCTGATCGTTCCGGAGATGGTGGTGTTTTCGAAGCGCGATCTGGAACAAGCTGTCGCAAGGACGACCAGGCGCTGGTGCAGAAGCTCGGCCGCGAGGCGCAGGCGCGAGGAACGCGTGCTGTGGAACGAGTATGAGGAGCAAGGCGCTGGACAAGATGAAGGCGGCCGGCATCACAGGTCGTGACGATCGCCGACAAGAAGCCGTTCCAGGATGCGGTGAAGCCGGTGTGGGACAAGTACGCGCCGCAATTCGCCGACATGATCAAGCGCATCCAGGCGGTGCAGTAGGCAGGCCTGGCACTGGCCGCGACCCGGTTGTCGCGGTCGTAACGATATCGGCGGCGGTGGCGAACCTTGCCACCGACCCGAGGGCAGCATGGCGCACCTGTTTCGTCTGATCATGGACGCGCTCTATCGTTTCTGCGTCGTGGTGGCGGGATCGGCGATGGTGCTGATCTCGCTCATCGTCCCGTGGGGCGTGTTCACCCGCTATGGGCTGAACAGCGCCTCCTCCTGGCCCGAGCCGGCGGCGATCCTGCTGTCGATCGTGCTGACGTTCTTCGGCGCCGCGGCCTGCTACCGCGTCGGCCTGCACATGCGGGTCTCCTTCGTCCGCGACCAGATGCCGCCGCCATTGCAGCGCTGCTCGCCGATATCCTGGCCGAACTGCTGATGGCCGCGGTCGGCGTGTTCATGATGATCTGGGGCTACGGCCTGTGCGCAGACGACCTGGAACCAGTCGATCGCCGAGTTTCCGGCGCTGTCGGTCGGCGTCACCTATCTGCCGATCCCGCTGGGCGGCCTGTGCCTGCTGCTGTTCGTGATCGAGCACCTGCTGATCGGCGCGCCGGTCGACACGCTCGGCGACGCCCACGCCGTCGCTATCGACTGATCGGACCGATCGCATGGAAGTTCTTCTCGTCATCGGCACGCTGTTCGCCTGCATCGCGATCGGCGTGCCGATCGCCTACTCGCTGGGCATCGCCGCGCTGGCCGCCGCCTGGTGGATCGACATCCCGCCCGAGGCGGTGATGCTCCAGGTCTCCAGCGGCGTCATCGAAATTCGCCATGCTGACGATCCCGTTCTTCGTGCTCGCCGGCGCCATCATGGCCGAGGGCGGCATGGCGCGCCGCCTGGTCGGCTTCGCCAACGTGCTGGTCGGCTTCCTGCGGCTGCGCGGCGGCCTGTCGGTGGTGAACATCGTCGCCACCACGTTCCTGTCCGGCATTTCCGGCTCCGCCGTCGCCGATATCTCGGCGGTCGGGTCGGTGATGATCCCGCAGATGGAAAAGGCCGGCTATCCGCGGGTGTTCGCGACCAACGTAACGATCACCGCCTCGGTGCAGGCGCTGCTGATCCCGCCCAGCCACAACGCGGTGATCTATTCGCTGGCGACCGGCGGGACGATCTCGATCTTCAGCCTGTTCCTGGCCGGCGTCGTGCCGGGACTGCTGCTGGGCTTCTCGCTGATCGTGCTGTGCCTGGTCATGGCCTATCGCAACGGCCATCCGAAGGGCGAGCCCGTGCCGGTGCGCCAGGCCGGCCGCATGGCGCTGGACGCGTTCTGGGGCCTGATCACCCTGATCATCATCCTGGGCGGCATCCTTGGCGGCGTGTTCACCGCGGTGGAGGCCGGCGCGGTCGCCTGCGTCTGGGCGTTCTTCGTCACGATGTTCATCTATCGCGACTACCGCTGGCGCGACCTGCCGGGCCTGGTGCACCGCACGCTGCGGACGGTGGCGATGGTGATGACGCTGATCGCGTTCGCCTCCTCGGTCGGCTACATGATGGCGCTGATGCAGGTGCCGGCGAAGATCACCGCGTTCTTCCTGACCTTCTCGCACGACAAGATACGTCATCCTGATGATGATCAACGTGCTGCTGCTGGTCCTGGGCTGCCTGCTGGACATGGCGCCGGCGATCCTGATCGTGCACGCCGATCCTGCTGCCGGTGATGGTCAATTTCGGCGTCGATCCGGTTCATTTCGGCATGATCATGCTGATGAACCTGGGCATCGGGCTGTGCCACCCGCCGGTCGGCGCGATCCTGTTCGTCGGCTGCGCGGTGGGGAAGGTGTCGCTGGAGCAGGTGATGCGGGAGATCTGGCCGTTCTACCTGGTCATGTTCGCCGTGCTGATGCTGGTCACCTATGTGCCGTCGATCTCACTGTGGCTGGTGCATCTGCACGGGTAACATCATCCCGGCAAAGAAATAAACCGCCGCCGAGGTTCCCCCCGGCGGCGGCCTTCGTTCAGATTATCGCATGAGCCAGCAGGCTGGTAAGGTTCGCGGTGGTCGCGCCATTGATGGTCGCGATCGCCACGCCGGCGCCGCCCGACGTCGGTGCGATCGAAACGATCGCGGCCTTCACCGTGTCGGTGACAGTCACGTATTTCGCCAATGTCGAGGCCGCACCGTTCCAGTTCGTGGCGGCCAGCGCCGGCTTCAGGTCCAGCGTATCGCCCGCGGTCAGAATGTTGCCGGTGAAGGTGCTGGTGCCTTTGCCGGCAGCCGGCAGGATGTAGGTGTTGCCGCTGCCGGAGTCGGTGATCGTGCTGGCGCCACCGGACAGGCTGACGATGTCCCCCGAACCCTTGACGAACAGCATGTGGGTGCCGGCGGATACCACGACCGAAACCTGACTTTGGCTGACCGTGGCACTCGCCGTTCCGGCGGCGACGGTGACCGGCGCCGGCAGCGGGCTGGTGGCGGTCCCGGCGCCGGGCGCCCATCCGGCGGTCGGGCTGGTCTCACCCCACCACATCTTGCCGGTGTTCTCCTGCCAGATCGTCTTGTTGACATAGGCCAGTTCGGTCACGTTGCCTGTGGTGGTGTCGGCGACGCCGTTCACCGCGACCTGGCCCGCACTGGTGATCGTCCACTTGTTGCCGCTGGCGTCGGTGATCGCATTGGTGGAACCCGCAAGCACCATCGTGTCGTTCGGCGAAGCCGTCGGTGCAGCCGGCAACGGGCTTGTCGCAGTCCCCGCCGACGGTGACCACGAAGCGTTCGGCGTCGTCTCACCCCACCACAACTTGCTGGTGTTTTCCTGCCAGATCGTGCCGTTGACGTAAGCCAGCTCGGTCACATTCGCTGTCGTGGTGTCGGCCTTGCCGTTGATCGCGACCTGACCGGAACTGGTGATCGTCCACTTGTTGCCACTGGCGTCGGTGATCGCCGAGGTCGTGCCGGTCACAACCGTATCGTTCGCTGAAGGCGTTGGGACAACCGGCACCGGCAGCGGGCTTGTCGCGGTCCCCGCCGACGGTGACCACGACGCGTTCGGAGCCGTCTCGCCCCACCACAGCTTGCTGGCGTTCTCCTGCCAGATCGTCCCGTTGACATACGCGAGCTCGGTCACATTCGATGTCGTGGTGTCAGTCGTGCCGTTGATCGCGACCTGTCCGTTGCTGGTGATCGTCCATTTGTTGCCGCTGGCGTCGGTGATCGCCGCGGTCGTGCCAGTGACGACGGTGTCGTTGGCTGAAGGCGTTATGGCCACTGGCGCCGGCAGCGGGCTTGTTGCCGTCCCGCTCGACGGAGACCAGGAATCGTTGGGCTGCGTCTCTCCCCACCACAGGTGGCTGGCGTTTTCGTGCCAGATCGTGCCGTTGACGTAAGCCAGCTCAATCACGTTCGCTGTCACGGTGTCTGTGACGCCGTTGATCGCGACCTGGCCGTTGCTGGTGATCGTCCAATGATTGTAGCTGGCATCGGTGATCGCCGACTGGGTGCCGGTGACGACGGTATCATTCGCCGAAACAGCCGGCAGCGGGCTTGTTGCGGTCCCGCCCGACGGCGACCAGGAATCGTTGGGCTGCGTCTCTCCCCACCACAGGTGGCTGGCGTTTTCGTGCCAGATCGTGCCGTTGACGTAAGCCAGCTCGATCACGTTCGCTGTCACGGTGTCTGTGACGCCGTTGATCGCGACCTGTCCGTTGCTGGTGATCGTCCATTTGTTGCTGTTTGCATCGATGATCGAAGTGGAGGTGCCGGTGACCACGGTGTCATTGGCAGACGCCGCTGAAGGCGTGGGAGAGCTGCCAGCGTTGTTGACGATCTGCCCCCGGTTGATGACATAGCCGTCGTTCAGCGCAGCCGAGGCATTCTGGTCCTGCTCAATCCCCCAGCCGTTACCGCCGGCGTTTTGTGCCCACCATTGCAGCCAAAAAACAGTCTTTGGCATGTAGGTCTGGATCTGGCTGATGAGCGTCGGCATGGAAAAGTTTGTGTCCCCGCCGGAAGCGCCTCCCGATCCGAACTCCGCCAATGCTGTGGGTTTGTCCAGCGCGACAAGCGCCTGATAGGTTGACTGCCCGTCAATGCCGGGATTGTTCGAATAGATATCTTGGCCGGTGATATCGACGTAGGCGCTGCCCGGATATGTGTCCGTCAGCGTCCGCCCGGGAAGCGTGTATCCGGCGTTGATCGCATACTCCCAGACCAGGTTATGCAGACCCATCGTATTGGTCATGTAGTTATAGGTGTATTGCCATAGCGCCTGGAACTGAGTGCCGGACAGTTCGCCGGCTCCCCACCAGTTCCAGTTGCCGTTCATCTCCCAGTACGGACGATACAGCACGACGACGCCGGCATCTTGAAGTTGCTTAAACCCGGCCGCGACTTGGGACAGGCTGGTATTAAGGGCGTTGTTCGTAGCCGTGCCGGGTGTCAGCAGCCCGGCCACATCCAGGTTGGAGGTATCGAGCGCCGATCCGCCGGTGGTCGGGTTCGGCATGGCGGCGTTAAACTCAACCAACCCTCCGGCCTGCCAGTTGGCGATGGCATCCGCGTTCGCCGTGGCGGTGTCAGGCGCGCCAGTGCCGCCGGCATGCCAGTAATCAATGCCGATCATCCCGACGTACTGCCCGGTTGCCGACTGAAGTGCTGCGAGCGGGTCGGTTGTTACGCTGGCGGGATCGCCGGTTTCGATAAATTCGCCAGATACCAGGCCGGTGCCTTGTATCGAATTGAAATAGTTAATCAGGTCTTGGGGGGTAGAAATACCTTTGGGGCTCAAGGCAATTGCTCCTGGGGAATGATCCGCCAGGGTTCTGATCACATACGTGTGATCATGATCAACTAATTGTGAGAAAAATAACCGACTGAAGCGGTCGTTGTCATAACGCTCCAATTTACGAAAGCAATTCGTTCCGGGATATATATAAACAATTCAACCAGCCCGATGCTCATTACGTATTATGATAGGAACGGAATAGCAAATAATGCCTGGTATTACTAATGTGCATCAACTATCGATATGGATACGATATGGTTATTGTGATGGTCAATGTGCTCTCGATTTGCCCGCGAAGAAGGCGAATTGCGGCTCGCTCATGTCTGCAGCCTGTGCCGCGTGGTGGCATGCGCGCGTCGCCCTCGTGCCGACGCTTGCGGATCGCCCGTCATCTGCCGAGAACCACAATGGTCCCGTCCGTCGAAGCGTTGGTCAGGTCGAACTCGGCGGCGACGTTGCGACCGGACCCGCCACCGACAGCCTGGATCGGGCGGCCACACTCCGCCGGTGCAAGCTCCACACGGTCGGCACAAGGGGGCTATGCAGACTGCAAGCCTCTAACCGGCTGACGACTGTGACACCATTGGCCAGAAGGCCTGACAGCTATGTCCGCGGAGTAGGCGGGGCCGCCGCGCCCAAAATCATGCGTCGTTCTGTCGCGCGTCGAACCCCAGCAGATTACGTGTCAATAATCCTGGCCCCGGCCCAGCCCGCTTTGACCAGTGATCGACCGGTTACATAACGATAACCCATCATAATTCGTTTCAACAAAGAACATGAAATAATACGACACAAAGTCGGAACGATCTCGGCGCTTCATGCCGCGGCGATCCGCTCCGCCGAGCATCACCCTGCCGGCGCCGACCAGCTACGCCCGGATCTCCACCTTCACATCCATGCCGAGGAAATCGTCCTTCTTGCCGATGAAGCTGCCCTTCAGCGGCACCGCCTGGGACGGGTCGCGGGTCACCGCCACGCGGATCAGGTTGCGGTCACTGACAATGCCGTTGGTCGGATCAAACGGCACCCAGCCGGCACCGGGCAGATAGATCTGCGCCCAGGCATGGGTCACGCCGCCACCGATCACCGTTTCGGCGCCACCTTTGATCTTGCTGTCGTCATACAGGTAGCCCGACACGAAACGCGCGGCAAAACCCAGCGTGCGGGCGGCCTCCATCATCAGCAGCGCATAATCGCGGCACGTGCCGGTCCTGGTTTTCAGCGTGGTCACCGGATCCTGGGTGCCCATCTCGTCGCGCGGGTTGTATTTGAACTCCGCCTTGATGGCG
This sequence comes from uncultured Alphaproteobacteria bacterium, assembly GCA_963790515.1. Taxonomy (GTDB): domain Bacteria; phylum Pseudomonadota; class Alphaproteobacteria; order Acetobacterales; family Acetobacteraceae; genus Rhodopila. Next base: position 120,103 of record CAWBPF010000050.1, read on the forward strand.
CGGGTCATCGACGACAGTATGCCCATCGTGTCGTGGTCGGGCGTCGTCTCGACAAACCGACGCGCCCAGGTGTCAACCAGATGCTCGGGGTCCGGGTAGTGACGCTCAGCCGTGCGCCCGATGTCCGGCACTTCGGATGCGTCGTAGCTGAACGGGTGGCGGCGGGCGTATTGCTCGATCTCCACCGCACCTTCCGCAAGCGGGTAGTGCTCCGCGCGAAACCGTGACTCGACGTGAAGTTCCTTCGCCGGTTCGCTGAACCGCACGATGGCAACCGAGTTGCCGAAAACATCGTGGATCCATCGCTTCGTGCCGCCCGGACGCAGGACCAGGCCGGTTTCCAGCAGCCGCAGATCGTGGCTGTCGCGTGGCCGCATCATCATGCGGTGCTCGCCAAATTTGACCGGATTGGCGTAGCGGTAGGTGGTGGTATGGGTTACGGTCAGGATGGGCATAATGATCCTTCGCGGGTCTCGCGCCGGCGGCCAGGACGTCATCGCCTCGCATGAAAGCAATGCTGCCCGGCCTGTTGTCAAAGAGGGCGGTCGTCGTTTGACGATATATAAATCTGAACGGTCGCGCTCTAACGGTCGGGAAACGGCGGGGATGCCTGCCCACGAAGAATTTGATGCTACAGATCAGCTAACCGGAATGTGGGTGGGACCAAGGCGGCGGTTCAAGCCCCGTTTGCCGAAGAATCGGCGCGATTGCCGGCGATGCGAGAAAACCCAGCAGGGCGCCGGCCGCCTCAGGCTGGGCGGCGTTGGTCAGCATGCCGGCGGAAAACGTCGCGGTCGTCTGAATTTCCGGCGGCAACGGCCCGACCACGTCGATACCGCGCACCACCATCAACTCGCTGATCTGCTGCACCGCGAGCTCAACCTCGCCCGAGGCCGCGCGTTCGGCGGTGAAGCCGGTCGCCACGATAACCGCCTTGGCGTTGACCTCCGCCGCGATGCCAAGGCGCTCGATCAGGCCAGCGAAAAAGATGCCGCTGGCGCCGATTTTTGAATAGGCGACCGAGCGAGCCGCCAGCATCGTCGCCTTGAACGCGGCAACCGACCCAATATCGGGCCTGGGCGCACCGGCTTTCACCGCGATGCCAACATGGGACAGCGCGACGTCGGTTCGAGTTCCCGCCCGCATGATGCCTTGGCTGATCAGATCGTCCATGCCCTGGGCGGTCAGGATAGCGACGTCAGCAACCTCGCCCGCCCGCAGGCGCTCGAGCAGCGCGACCGTTGGCGAAAAATCAGCCATGATCCGTACGCCGGTGTCCGCCTCATAGCGATCAGCGAGTTGCCGCATCGCGCCCATGACCGCCAGCGTCGATAGCGCGCGAATACTGGTCATTCGGCTTCCCCGTCGTTCATCCGGTTCAAGATCGACGCTGACCGAGACGACATGGTCGCCCCCGCCCAGGATCACCCCCCGCACCGGGCTGACGTCGCTGAAGTCACGCCCCCACCCCAGCAGCACGTGCTCGTCTTTCACCACGATGCCGTTGGTTGGATCGATGTCGACCCAGCCGTGTTCGGGGCCAAGCCAGCAGCCAACCCAGGCATGGGACTGGTCGGCGCCCTTGCGCTTGACCTGCCCCGGCGGCGGCTTGGTCCGAATGTAGCCGGAGGTGTAGCGCGCCGGCAGACCGATGCCGCGCAGGCCGCTGATCATCGCGTGGGAGAAATCCTGGCAAACCCCCTCGCGGCGCTGCATCACCTGCGAAACCGGAGTCGAGATCGTGGTGACGCCCGAACGGAACCGGAAATCCTTGTAGAAGCGGTTGTTCAGGTCCAGCAGCGCTTCCAGCACCGGCCGCTCAGGCGTGAACGATTTGCTCACATAGTCTTTCGAATCGGCATTGACCGGCGCCATCGGGGTGCCGAACTGGAATTCGACCGCCTGCCAGCCCGGCTGGGTATGCGTCGCCTCGACCACGGATTCCCAGCCGCGCGTATCCTTGGGATCGGGCGGGGGCGGGCAGTTGACCTCCACCACCGACTCCGAAGTCACCTCGAAGTCAGCATGCGGCAGGTCCATGAACAGCCAGGTCACGTGGTTGCCGAAATGATCAAGCCCGTCCCGACGCCGCGCGGGCGCCGGGTCAGCCGTGATCCGCTCGGAGATGATGGTCTGCCACGGACGCGGGCGCGGGCGCAGATGCACCATATGCGCGGCGAGTTCGACCGGGCTGCCGTAGGCGTAGCGTGTGATGTGCTGAACGCGGTAACGCATCTTGCTTGTTTAGCCTGCGCCGTCTCGGTTGTCTTGGTCGGTTGCGCCGTCTCGCGGTCCGGTCATGGGGATCGTGCCGCGGCGGATCGGACCAGATGGGCCATTCCGTGCATCCGAGTCAAAGGCTTGCGGCCGGCAGACCGAAAGCAACCGCGACAAATACGATATGTTCACGGCAAGCAGCATTGTCGGCCGACAAGATGACACCGAAGTGAGCGCAAACACCACATTATCAGGTCATATGGCAACGTCAAACGCAGGCAATCGTAACAGACCAGGCGCGATCACCGGCTAAAGCGACCTCATTATCCCGCCGGCACTGCTTACGCGCATCGTGGCGCCCGTCGCTTGCGGCCTTGGCGATCCCGTGTGCGCGAGACCCCGGTTCAGGCGGCACCGCGCAGCAACTCGTTTTCCACCCCCAGGCTGCGCGCGACCGGCAACAGCGTGAAATAACGGCGCGACACCCGGTCGGCGACGGCGCTGATGGCCTTTTCCAGCGTCTTCAAACGCGGCGGCAAGCGCGCCGTCGTGGCCATCTGGTCCGGTGAGTGCAGCACGTCCTGCACGATGTCATGGGCCTCCTGCAGCAGGGGTTCCATGGCCATCAGCAGGGAATCCCCCTCCTCGACGATTTCCCGCAGCAAATCCCGGGCGGCGGCCAGCTGGAAGGCCAGTCCGCGCGGATTGCCGTCATCCGCCAGGATCAGATCGAGCGCGGGCGCCGGTTGCAGGACGGCAAGATAGCGGGTGCGGTAGGTGATGACCGAGTCGCGCAGTTCCAGCGCCAGGCGCAGTCCGGTCTCGATGCGGCCAGGCTGGGTAAGCGCACCGGGCTGGTCGATGACCTGCGCCAGTTCGGCGGTGATCGACTGGGCCCGTTCCATCCGCCGGCCGAAGTCAAGGAACAGCCTGCCGCCGCCGCGGACCATGTTCTCTGCCGCCAGACCAGCGACCGTGGCGGCGAATTCCAGGATATCGGTGGTCAGGTTCGACGCATGCTCAAGCGACCGCGCGTTTGCGTCAGCCGGCAAGCGCCGCATTTCCTCGCTCAGCACGCGCAGCGACCGGGTCAGTACCGGCATGCATTTCCCCCGTCAGCCGGTCGCGCAACGTGTCGACCTGGCGCGCGCAATGGGCAAGCACCCGGCGCATGCCGCCTTCGTGGCGGAACGCCCGCATCACCGCGGCCGCCAACATGGAGGTGCCAAGAACGCTGGCATCCTCGGCGTCCATCATCTTCACGCTGGTCAGGCTGGCGACCAGGATCTGCATCTCGGAGACTTCGCGAGCCGTCGGGGAAGGCCGCAGGATGCGAGTGATCATCGCCCGCTGCAGGCGGGCAGCTTCTTCCAGGCGCTCCAGATACCGGCCCAGCCAGTAGAAATTGTCGGCCACACGCGATGGCAGGTCGCCGGCGGTACGACGAATGGCCAGTGCAGGGGTCATCAGACCAAGGGCGCCCTGGACCGGGCTGGTCTCGTCGGCCATGACCCAGACGTCCTTGGACAAGGCGTTACGCGGCAGGCGCCCCGCCAGGGCGTCCTCTTCCGACAGCGCCCGAGCCAGTCCGCCCGGAAAAGCGCGCCATCTTGTGCCGTCATAGGTCATGAACATCCGCAGCGCGACGGGCTTGGCATCCAGCCCGTGAACGCCGGCGCAGGGCGCCAGCGATGGCGTCGGCGCTACCGACGCCGCATAGGCAGCCGGATTGGCGGCGATCCGGGCGGCGAGGTCCGCCCTGTCCTCGGTTGACAACATCATCGGCACGACCGGCGCGGTGTTGCCGTCTGTTGCCCGGCGGATCAGCCACCCTTCCAGGTCACGCAGCACCGTGCGCACCATGGCTCCTTCACCCAGCCAGAGCGTCGCCTGGCTGGCGAGCTGCAGGTCCTCGCCAAGCAGCCGGCGGGCCAGGGCGGGCAAAAAGGCCGCCAGGCCAGGAGCTTCGACCAGGGCGGAACCGGGGTCGTTGACAATACGGACCGCGCCGCCGCGGACCGCGTCGAGCAGGCCGGGGACCCCGCCGCCAGATGAAAGCTCCAGCGAATCAACACGATGGCCTTGCATGCGCCGCAGCAGCACGCCGATGCGCTGCAGGCCGCGGAGCGTCTTCAGGAACACCTTGCCATTGCGCAGGGTAAGATCGCCGCCCTCCACCAGCCCGATGGACAGCTCGCGTGACAGCAACACATGTTCGAACCACAGCGGGTCGGAATGCCCGCTGCTCAGCAACGCCACGCCGGCGCCATCATCAGGGGCCAGCGCCTGCAACGCATCGCTGGTGATTTCCAAATACTGCCGAAGCTGCTGGATCCTTTGCGACTGGAACAGTTCCGGCACGGTACGGGACAGAATGCGACGGTTTTCCAGGGCGTAGGCAAGGCCCTGCGCCTGGTCGGTCCGGTCGGACAGTACCCGCCAGGCGCCATCTGTCCCGCGCAGCATGTCGGCGGCGTAGAATAGCAGATGGCGGTCACGCCGCCGCCCGTCGACCGTTCGGCATGGACGCAGGAACGACGGATTTCCATAAATCAGTTCGGGCGGGATGAGGCCGTCAGCCAGCAACGTGCGCGGACCGTAGAGGTCGGCCAGGATCAGCTCCATCAGCTGCGCGCGCTGCGCGAGACCGGTCTCCAGTGACGCGAATTCAGCCGACGAAATGACCAGCGGAATCGGGTCACAGCGCCAGTTGACCGCCCGCTCCCCAGGCAGGATGGCGGTGATGCCTTCTTCGGCGAACGCCTGATCCAGCAATGCCGCACGCTGGGCCAGGGTCTCATGGCCGAGCGCGAACATGGTGGAAAGCAGCGACCGCCAGTGGGGCCTCGCATGTCCCGACCCGTCGGCCATTTCATCGAGCGGGCTGTCACCGCTCATGCCGCTTCACCGCTCACGCCTGCCCGCCGATTTCGCCGGATTGGCGTGATCGTGTCGCCAAACCAATGCAGGCACGCACAATGTCTTCCTCTTCATGCTCAGTGCCCCGGATCGAACGCCCGCCGCACCGGCGAACATACCATCCAGGACATTATTTGCCATCGTCTCGCGCCCTGCCGATCCCTGATGATCGCCCGGACAGACAACCGACCGCGGGCAGGACCCTCGATACCGACAGGGTGCCCGCAAGTGAAACAATTGTCCAGGACGGTCAGGCCGCGGGTTCCAGCGCCTCGGCGGTTGCCGGCCTGGCGGCGTGTCGCGCCGGGCGCGGACGCGCGCGTTGGGAAGCCGCCCGCGGGCCAATCAGCCGCCGGTACAACGCTTCGTATTCCGCCGCCGCGCCGGACCAGCCGAAGCAGCGCGCCATGGCCGCTCGGCGCATGTCCGACAATTGCGCCTCGTCGCCGTAGGTGTCGAAGGCGCGGTGGCAGGCCTCCATCAGGCCGTCCGACGACAGGGTGGAAAACAGGAACCCGGTGGTGCCGTCGTCGATGGTGTCCGCCAGGCCGCCAGTTGCGTGCGCGATCGGCAGGGCGCCGTAGCGCTGGGCCTGCATCTGGGTCAGCCCGCAGGGTTCAAAGCGCGACGGCATCAGCGTGAAGTCGCTGCCGGCGACGATACGCCGCGCCATTGGTTCGTTGAAGCCAATGAGCAGGCCGATGTCGTCGCGGTGCCTGCGCGAGGTGCGGCTGAGCATGTGTTCGATCTCGGGATCGCCCAGGCCGAGGATGGCGATCTGACCGCCGTTGTCGACGATGTCGTTGGCGGCCTCGGCAACGAGGTCCAGACCCTTCTGGTGGACAAGCCGCGATACGATGCCGAACAGCGGTCCGTTGGACGGGCGCAGGCACAGGCCGGTCCGCACCGCGTCGGCGTTGGCCTGCTTGCCGTTCAGGTCGTCGGGGTCGAAGTGATGCGGCAGATGCGGGTCGCTGCCGGGGTCCCAGGTTTCGTCAATCCCGTTGACGATGCCAGACAACTGTCCATTCGCCGCTCGGCTTTCCATCAGGCCGTGCAATCCGGCGCCCTGGGTTTCAGTGGTGATCTCGGTCGCATAGGTCGGACTGACGGTCGTTACATGGCTGGCATAAAAACCGCCGGCCTTCAGGAACGAAACCCGGCCATGGAACTCCACGCCGTTGATGTCAAACGCGGCGTCGGGGATGGCCAGCGCATGTCGCTGGCTGGCGTCGAAATTGCCCTGGTAGGCGATATTGTGGATGGTCAGGACCGTCGGGATGTTGGTGCCGTCCCATCGCATGTAGGCTGGGGCCAGGCCGCCCGGCCAATCGTTGGCATGAACGATGTCCGGCACCCAACCCAACCCGCCGCGCCCTGCCGCGATGTCGGCGGCCGCCAGCGAAAGACGCGCAAAACGCAGATGGTTGTCGTGCCAGTCAGCACCCTCGGGCGTGCAATAGGGCGTGCCTCGCCGGTCGAACAGGGCAGGTGCGGCAACCAGGTACAAGGTCAAACCATCCGCCAGCTTGGCCCGTCCCAGTCTGGCGGCAGGAATACCCGCCCTGGATGGCAGGTCGCCGACCCAGTCCACCTGCGGCAATTTGGCGATGACTTCGCTGTACGCGGGCATCAGCACCCGTATGTCGATGCCACGTTGGCGCAGGGCCAGGGGAAGCCCGGCCGAAACTTCACCCAGCCCTCCTGCCTTGGCGAGGCCCGCGACCTCACTGGTGACAAAGAGCGCTCTGATCGCTGGCACCCGATCCCCCGACCTTCAGGACCCAAGCGGTCCGATTTCAAAACCAAGTTGGCGTTGGTGTCAGCAGGATTGCTCCGTGAAGGAGCGTCCGGAGTCACGCAAAGCTGCATGAGACAGAGTTGGTTCAGGGGTTGATACCGCCAACGCAATCTTATGTTATCATTGGCAAGATTCCTGGCTTTAATTGGAACGATAGCAGCTATATTACGGCGTTCCCGTGCTCTCTGTTACAATCATCCGTGAATCCCCGGCGGATGCGACTATTCAATACGTCGAAGAACCGATAACCATTGCAAACGTAAGTGGCGCCGCCGCGGCAATCTACGGTTGTATCTACGAATTGTCAGACAAAGCGTGCCATGCGGCCATCCGTTCCCCCGGTGCACGCTCAATCCGGCAGGCCAGGCAGCTTCAGATCTCGCCCGCTCAGCGTCGCCGAGCGAAATCCTGCCGCTTGGGTCAAGGGCGCTTCTCAGGCTTGCTGCGCCATAGCCAAACTTCTGGATTCGTGTCGGAAAAAGGGGCGTTTTCGCGGGGACCGATCAAACGATCGTCAACAAGCTCTTGTGAACTGGTCGCGCGGGGGGTAAGCCCACCGCCTCCCGCCCCCCTTGGCGCTTTCCTGCATTCTCCGGCGATCCCCCCGGGCGGTGCCTAAGGGAGGCCATCATGACAGAGGTTTTCTGGATGTTCTCCCGGTTGCTCGGCTTCATGTCGGCCGATATGGCCATCGACCTCGGCACCGCCAACACGCTGGTTTATGTCAAGGGCCGCGGCATCGTTCTCGCCGAACCCAGCGTCGTCGCGATCGCCGACGTGCGCGGCAAGAAGCAGGTGGTCGCGGTCGGCGAAGAGGCCAAGATGATGCTGGGCCGGACGCCGGGTTACATCACCGCCAGCCGGCCCTTGCGCGACGGCGTGATCGCCGACTTCGAGGTCGCCGAGGAGATGATCAAGCATTTCATCCGCAAGGTGCACAATCGGCGCGGATTCGCCTCCCCGCTGATCATCGTCTGCGTGCCCTCGGGCTCCACCGCGGTGGAACGGCGCGCCATCCAGGAAAGCGCCGAGAGCGCCGGCGCCCGCCGCGTGCAACTGATCGAGGAACCCATGGCCGCCGCCATCGGCGCCGGCCTGCCGGTCACCGAACCATCCGGCAGCATGGTGGTCGATATCGGCGGCGGCACCACCGAGGTCGCGGTGATCTCGCTGGGCGGCATCGTCTATTCCCGCAGCGTACGGGTCGGCGGCGACAAGATGGATGAGGCGATCATCAGCTACATCCGCCGCCACCATAACCTGCTGATCGGCGAGTCGTCGGCTGAGCGCATCAAGATGGACATCGGTGCTGCGGCGACCCCCGACCCCAAGGATCCTGGCCCGTACCGGGAAGTGCGGGGCAGGGACCTGATGAACGGCGTGCCGCGCGAAATTCTGGTCAGCCAGCGGGAAATCGCCGAGAGCCTGCTGGAGCCGGTGTCCCATATTATTGAGGCGGTCAAGGTCGCGCTGGAAAACACGCCGCCGGAGCTGGCCGCCGACATCGTCGACAAGGGGATCGTGCTGACCGGCGGTGGCGCGCTGCTGTACCGCCTGGATCAGGTGCTACGCGACGCCACCGGGCTGGCGGTGGTCATCGCGGAGAATCCCCTCCAATGCGTGGCCTTGGGAACCGGTCGCGCGCTGGAGGAAAGAAAACGTTTGAGCAACGTGCTGACAAGCATGTATTAGTGACGGCCAGGCCCGATACCCTGGCCCCACAGTGGCCGGCAGCCCCCTTTACACAGATGTTTGGGCAAACAGACGCCAACAAAGTAGCCTCCTGTTCCCCCAAACCCCTATAATCGGGTTCCAAGGGCCGCCGGCCCTTGGCGGGGTCGCGGGACCGCCTTACCAGCCAAGACCCGCGCCTTACCAACCAAGGTCTTCATGATTAGGCTATCGATCCAGGCTCGGCAGGCATTGATCCGGCTGACATTGCCGGTCCTGATCGTCGTGTCGTTCGGCGTGATGCTGCTGGGCAAGGCCGACACGTTGCTGGCCGAACGGGCGCGCACCATGCTGGCTGACGGGCTGGCGCCAATCTATGCGGTACTCGCAGCCCCAATGGCGCGGCTGCACGCCGCCATCAGCGAAACCGTCACGCTGTGGGACATGCGTGACGAAAATGCCCGCCTCCGCCAGGAAAACGAAAAGCTGCGAAGATGGCAGTCGATCGCGCTGGCGCTGGACGCGGAGAACCAGCGCCTGAAAGCCAGCCTGCGCTGGATCCCCGATCCCAGCGCGTCCTTCGTGACCGCGCGGGTGGTGGCGGATGCCGGCGGCGTCTATGCCAAGGCGGTGCTGCTCTCGGTGGGCCCGAACCACGGCATCCGCAAAGGTGAGATCGCGGTGGACGAGCGGGGGCTGATCGGCCGCATCACGGAAGTCGGTTCCCGGACCGCCAGGGTGCTGCTGATCACCGACCTGAACAGCCGCATACCGGTCATCCTGGAGGCGTCGCGGGCGCACGCAATCCTGGTGGGAACCAACGGCGCTCGACCCCGCCTGCAGTTCTGGCCGGAGGGGATCGTGCCGCAGGAAGGCGAACGGATCGTCACCAGTGCCGAGGCCGGTGCCTTCCCGGCCAACCTGCCCGTCGGCACCGTGCATTACGCCGCCAACGGCACGCCAGAGGCAGAGCCGGCCGCGATGCTGCAGAAGCTGGAGATCGTGCGGATTTTCGATTACGGCCTGACCGGCGTCACGCCGCCGGACCGGCTCACGCCAGGCCGTCACTGATGCCCTGTTTTGATCAACTCCCGGCCACTCAGCGCCAGGTCGACAAGCGTCCGGGTATTCGTCCAAGGCCAAGCCTCGGCCGCCGGCTCGACATCGCCGCCCGCGCCGGCTGCCCGACCGGGCATTACCGTTCTGCTGATGCTGCTGACGCAGGCCCCGCTGGGTATTCCCGAACAGGCGGCCGTGCTTCCGGCGGTCACCCTGTGCTGCGTCTGGTTCTGGTCGCTGTTCCGGCCCGACGCTCTGCCGCCTCCGGTGGTATTCGTTCTCGGCTTGCTACTGGATCTGCTGGGCTACCTGCCTCTGGGTGTCGGTGTCTTCACCCTGCTGGTCGTGCAGGCGGCGGCATTGGGGATGCGCCGTGGTCTCGCCGGGCGCGGCTTCGCCTGGATATGGATCGTTTTTGCCGGCGTCGCCGCGGGCGCGTCGCTGCTGATCTGGCTGCTGGTCATGCTGCTGACGTTCCGTCTGCTGTCGCCCTATCCGGCGCTGTTCACCGCAATTCTGGCGATCGCGATGTTCCCGGCGCTGGCGGTGCCGTTCGCCGGGGCGCACCGGTCGATCGCCAATCCGGAACAGGCCTGACGGTGCGGCGCGACACCCAGCGGACTGGGGTGTTTACCCGCCGGGCGCTGCTGCTGATGACCGGCCAGGTCGCCGTGCTGGGCGCACTGGGCGCCAGGCTGTACCAGGTGCAAGTGCGCGATGGCGCCCGCTACACCACGCTCGCGGATGAAAACCGCATCAGCGCGCGGATGATCGCACCGCCGCGCGGCCGGATCCTGGACCGGTTCGGCACGCTGGTGGCCGGCAGCAGCACCAACTGGCGCGCCGTGCTGATCGCCGAGCAGGCGAACAACGTGCCGGCAACGTTGGACGCGTTCTCGGCGCTGCTGCCGCTGGCCGACTATGAACGCGCGCGCATCGAGCGGGAACTGCACCGCAAGCGCAAATTCATCCCCGTGCTGATCCGCGAGTTCCTCACCTGGGACGAGATGGCGGTGATCGAGGTCAACGCGCCGGACCTGCCCGGCATCATCGTCGATACTGGCACCACGCGGCACTATCCGTACGGCGCGCAACTGGCCCATATCGTTGGCTACGTCGCACCGCCGAACGAGGCGGACGCCGCCGATGATCCGTTGCTGGCGCTGCCTGGCCTGCGGATCGGACGGGCCGGGATGGAGAAATTTCACGACCTCGGGCTGCGCGGGCGGGCCGGTTCGGTGCAACTGGAGGTCAATGCGGTCGGCCGGGTGATCCGGGAGCTGGACCGCCAGGAAGGTGTGCCTGGGGAGGATGTCACGCTGACCCTGGACGCGGGTCTGCAGCAGTCGGTGCTGGCCACCCTCGCCGATGAAAGCGCCAGTGCCGTGGTGATGGATTGCCGGAACGGGGAGGTGCTGGCGATGGCGACCAATCCGTCGTTCGATCCGTCACTGTTCAACGCCGGCGTGTCGCAGGCGCAGTGGCTGGAATGGACGAAAGACCGCCGCACGCCGCTGATCAACAAGGCAATATCCGGTCTGTATGCGCCAGGATCGACGTTCAAGATGGCGGTGGCGCTGGCCGGACTCGAATCCAGGGCGATCAGCCCGTCCGACCGGATCGGTTGCCCGGGGTGGCTGGACCTGGGTGACTCGCGGTTCCACTGCTGGCGCAAGGGCGGCCATGGAATGCTGGATCTGCGCGGCGGTCTGAAAAATAGTTGCGACGTCTACTTTTATGAGGTCGCCCGCCGCACCGGAATCGACCGTATCGCCGCCATGGCCAATCGGCTGGGTCTCGGGATCGAACTGGAGCTCGATCTGCCGGGGCAGCGGCCGGGCCTGATCCCGACCCGCGAATGGCGGATCGGCAAGGGCCACGCCTGGAACATGGGCGACACCGTGGTCAGCGGCATCGGTCAGGGCTTCATCCAGGTGACGCCGCTGCAGCTTGCAACCTATGCCAGCCGGATCGCCAGCGGGCGGCTGGTGCAGCCGCATCTGACCCGGAAACTGGCCGGGGTGATGCAGCCGGGCGCCGAGGCGGACGACTGTCCCGTCCTGGGCATGCCCGAGAAGCTGCTGCACATCGTGCGTGAGGGCATGTGGGCGGTGGTGAACGAGCCGGGTGGCACCGCGCCGCTGGCCCGGCTGGAAGACCCAACCGCGCAGATGGCGGGCAAGACCGGGTCGGCACAGGTCCGGCGGGTGTCGCGCGAACTGCGGGAGAGCGGGCATTTCGACAGCGAAAAGCTGCCCTGGGAATACCGCCCGCACGCGCTGTTCGTGGCCTATGCCCCCTACAACACGCCACGCTACGCGCTGGCGGTGGTGATCGAGCACGGCAACGCCGGTGCCGCCGCGGCGGCGCCCATGGCACGCGCGATCATGACCGAGGTCTTGCGGCGTGATCCGGCCAACCGGTCGGAGCCGCCGCCGGCGCGGGTTGCGGAGGTGAGAACCTGATGGACCGGCGACTGTGGCGCGAACCCTCGTTCGACCTCGTGGCCAAGGTCCTGCAGGTCAACTGGCTGTACGTGCTGCTGCTCTGCGCATTGGCCGGGGTCGGCTATGTCGCGCTGTACAGCGCCGCGGGCGGGTCGCCGGAGCCGTATGCAACGCGCCACGCCATGCGCTTCGCCATCGGCGTGGTCATGATGCTGGCGATCGGGCTGGTCGATATCCGGTTTATCGCCCGACTCGCCTGGCCCGCCTGGTTCGGAGGAGTCGCCCTGTTGGTACTGGTGCTGCGCATGGGGCATGTCGGCAAAGGCGCCCAGCGCTGGCTGGAGCTTGGCGGCCTGCAGTTGCAGCCGTCGGAGCTGATGAAGCTCGCGCTCGTGCTCGCGCTGGCCTCCTGGTTTCACCGTGCCTCATGGGAACGAATGGGCAATCCGCTGTTCCTGATCCCGCCCGTGATCGCCGTCCTTGTTCCGGTCGGGCTGATTCTGAAGGAACCGAATCTAGGCACCGCTGCGATTACCGCGATGCTCGGTGCGGCAATGTTCTTCGCCGCCGGCGTTCGCTGGTGGAAATTCATCCTGGTGATGCTACCATTTCCGCTGCTGGGGCGGTTTGTGTATGAACATCTGCATGACTACCAACGTGCCCGTATCGATACGTTTATGCACCCAGAGTCCGATCCATTAGGCGCAGGATACAACATCATCCAATCAAAAATCGCGCTCGGTTCAGGCGGATTGTGGGGCAAAGGTTTTCTGCAGGGCACCCAAGGCCATCTGGATTTTCTGCCCGAAAAGCAAACCGATTTCATCTTTACCATGATCGGCGAGGAATTCGGTTTTGCCGGCGGAATTGCGGTGATCGGGTTGCTAGGCCTGATCATTCTGGGCGGAATGCTGATCGCGTTGCGCTGCCGCCATCAGTTCGGCCGACTTGTGGCACTTGGTATCTCTTGCAACTTTTTTCTTTATGTATTCGTTAATATTGCAATGGTGATGGGCGTCATTCCCGTTGGCGGCGTCCCGCTGCCCCTGGTGTCGCACGGTGGTTCCGCGATGTTAACGGTGATGATTGGATTTGGCGTGCTGATGTCGGTGCACGTCCATCGCGATCTGACGGTGGACGCCGCACATTACGAAAAGTAACAAGCGCCGTTCCACGGGTAGTAACATGAGGCCGTCGCTGCTAACTGCCTATCGGAACACATGCTATCGGGTCAGCGGGGTCGAGGTCCGCGTCGGCCGACGGTCTAAAGCCATGGATAGATTGCTGATTGGTTACAGCGTACGGGAAGCCGCTTTCGTTACCGCCTTCAACTCGTTTTCACGGCCCATGCCTTCGGGCTGGAACCAGCGAATGCAGAAATCGCTGCAGCAGGCACTCCGACGTTCGCCGATTCTACCGGCCAGCGGCGAATGGAAACGTTGGTCAGAAGGTCATGTTGTGATATTTGGAAACATTCGACGGACTTGGCGAATGGCAAGGCGATTTAGGCAGAACGGGATTGTGATCGTGCGTCTTAGGCAACCCGCTTCGCTCTTAATTGCTTCCTAGCCTAGTTGATCGCGTCGAAATCAACAGGCGGCATCAACAAACTGCCTGCGCATAGGGAGGAACCATTCGGATTGATACGATCCTTGCCAAAGGTCCTCGTAACGGTCCCGAGAGGAATTTTGTCCCTTATCGTCGCAGCGTGGAGTGATTGTGCAGATCATTGATTATGGCGTCCGGCGTGACGGCGCGACCCGAAACATTTTGGACCAGCGCGTGCATAGGCGGATGACTGCGGCGATCTACATCCACGACCTTTCACCGGGTGGCGTCGAGCGACAATGCCTGGTGCTGGCACGGGAACTGCAGGACCGGGGCATTGATGTTGTTCTTGTTGTGCATCAAATGCGCGGTGAGCTCATTCCGCTGCTCCCGCCGGATCTGCCGGTGGTTGACCTGCGCAGCAGCCGTACCTTGCAGGATGTGCTGCGGCTGCGTCGCTTTCTGCAGGAAGCTCAGCCTGACATACTGATGGCGAACGTCGATCATAACAACGTCGCCGCGGCGCTGGCCAACGCACTGGCGGGAACGCGGACGAAGCTGGTCATCGTCCAGCACAATCCGCTGACGGCGGGTTTTCACGCTACGGTGAATTGGAAGCACCGCCTGGTTCCCTGGTTCTATCGCGTGCTTTCATCACGCATCGATCATGCGATCGCGGTTTCCGACGGCATCAAGCGGGAACTCGTCAAGGGCGGTTTGCCGGAGGCCAAGGTCAGCACAATCTGCAACGCGGTGATCGGCACTGATTTCGAAGCCCGCGCCAGGGTGCCGGTGCTGCACCCGTGGCTGGTCAACAAAGACCGCCCGGTATTCGTCACCGCCGGGCGCCTGGTGGAGATGAAGGACCAGCGCACCCTGTTGCGGGCCTTCGCCCTTCACGTTCAGCGTCGCCCATCCAGGTTGATGCTGTTGGGGGCTGGTCCAATGCTGGATGCCCTGCGCACGCTGGCAGGGTCGCTGGGAATCGCCGAGCACGTCGCGTTCGAAGGCTTCGTCCCCAACCCGCTGCCGTATATGCGGGCGGCCGACGCATTCGTCCTGTCCTCACGGTCGGAAGGCTTCGGCAATGTGCTGGTGGAAGCGATGGGGTGCGGCACCCCCGTGGTCTCCACCGATTGTCCGCACGGGCCGGCCGATATTCTGGATCACGGCAAGTATGGCATCCTGGTGCCGCCCCGCAATCCCGACGCCCTGGCGCCGGCATTCGGCCGTATCCTGGACGAGCAATCCAGGTGGCCCGCCGAAACCCTGCGCGCTCGGGCATCGGCGTTCAGCTATCAGGCATGCGCGGACCAGTATGCAGGCCTGTTCCGCAGCCTGGTCTGACCCGCCCTCTCATCCCCATTGCCGCAGCCCGGCGTCACGAGCCCGGACAATCACGTACCAAACCCAAATGAGTTGCGGCAGCAGCGTGATAAACGGCACCGGGGGCTTGTACGGCGATGGGACAGCGATGAACAGCAGGCAGCACAGGCCGCCGAAAACCGCAAAGCCCCAGTGGATCAGCGTGACCGCGATCGGCGACAGGCCCGACCGCTGCGCCACTTGATACAGATGGCCCCGATGCGGGCGGGTCACGGCTTCCCCCTGCAGCGTGCGGCGGGCCAGGGTGAACCCGACATCGAACAGGACACCCGACAGCAACATCGGCATCAGCAGGAAGGACAGCTCGACGCCGTCGAAGCGGCTGGCGACCACCGCGAGCACCGCCAGCATGAAGCCGCAGAACTGGCTGCCGACATCGCCCATGAAGATGCGGGCCTTGGGGAAGTTGAACGGCAGGAACCCGGCCAGTCCGGCGGCCATCAACCCGGCGGTGGCATAGGCGAACCATCCTCCATGCCGTTCGGCGATGAACACGATGAACAGGCACGCGATCAGGGCGACACCGCTGGCCAACCCGTTCAGCCCGTCGATGAAGTTCATCGCGTTGGTGGTGAACAGCAGCCAGGCCAGTGTGGCGGCAACGCCCACCCAGGCGAGGGGTAGGGGCCCGACGTAGGGAATACGGAAGTCGGTCACGTACAGGCCGCTGAACACGACAACCAGGGCCGCCAGCACCTGCGCGGCCAGTTTGACGCTGAACGGCCAGTCGAACACGTCGTCGAGAAACGCGACAATGGCAATTGCCACCGACGCATCGATAACCCCGAGGAAATAAGGATCAGCCAGCCGGGCGAACTCCGCATAGCGGTACAGCACGGCAATTCCGACCAGGAACGTGACGACAATGCCGACCCCGCCGCCTTTCGGTGTCGGCCGGTCATGCGCCTTGCGGGCGGCCGGCGTGTCCATCAGCCGCGCCGAGATCATCATGCGGACGATGGCGGCGGAAAGCAGCATCAGCAGCGCTGCGAATCCCAGATGGCGAACAAAAGCGGCTAAGGTCATGCGGCGATCCGTCGGCGGCAGCATCGCAGCGGGCAGGCCCGCAAGCGGTCTGGCCGGCACGATCCTGCTCGTGAACAAGGCACCGCGGACGATCCCACGGTCGCCCGATCGTCTAACGCCTTCGCGCCGCCGCGACTATCCCGACCGGTTCACGACCCGGGACCACGGCCCTGAACCTGTACCCGGCCAGCCGGCGCCCGGCTGTTATCCGGTCAGTGGGTGAATCCCTCCAGCTCATCCTTCGCCCAGTCGATCGCCTGCTGGATCGTCTGCCCGGAAACCAGCTTCGACACCATGGTCGGGATCAGGCCGCGGTTCCAGGCCTGCACGCCGATATCCGGCGGCCCGGAGGAGCCGGTGATGTAATACTCCGCGTCGTGCCAGGGCCGGATCGGGTAATTGTAGACCGTGCCCTTCGGTCGGCTCGACCTCCTCCCAGATCTTGAAGTCGGACATCGAGGGATAGGGCGGGATGTCATAGCCGGCGACGGCCGTGGTCAGCGTCTCCATCTGCTCGCGCGCGCCCAGATAGGCCAGCAGGTCGCGCGCCGCCGGCTTGTTCTGCGCGAACGACCACAGCCCGAAGAAATACGGCCGCATCGGCACCATGCGGCCCTTCGGCCCGCGCGGGTTGGGGAAGGTCCAGCAATCCGCGGCAACCTGCGGCGCGTCGCGCTTCGCCACCGCCCAGGCCGAGGGCGGGTTCCAGATCAGCGCCGACTTGCCGGAAATCAGCGCGCGGTTGTTGGACGCGTCGTCGTAGCTGACGGTGTCGGGCGGCAGGAACGGCACCATGCGCTTGGCATATTCCAGCGCCGCCCGCACGTTGTCGGAATCGACGGTGATGTTGCCCTTCGCGTCCACCAGATCGGCCCCGAACGCGCCGAACGTGGCGCCCCAGGTCTGGTTCGAGTCGGTGGTCGTGCCGCAGCCGAAGCCAAACGGGAAGCCCGCCTTGTGACACGCCTCCGCGGCCTTCAACTGCGTTTCGTAGGTCCAGTCGGCCGATGTCGCGGGCGTCGCCTCATGCGCCGGAAACCACGCCTGCACATCGATGCCGGCGTATTGCTTCAGCATGCTGATCCGCGCGCAGGGCGTCAGCGGCGCCGAACCCCAGGCCACCGGGACCGCCCGCCAATGACCCTCCGACACGCCCAGATATTCATAGGCGCGGCCGATCTTGCCGTATTTCTCGATGAACACCTTCATGATGTCGTCCATCGGGTCAAGCTGATCGGCATATTCGATGCACCGACCACATGTCGAACGCATAGACGTCATGCCCGGTCTTGGCCTGCGCCTCGGCCGCCATGGTGATGTTGATCTTGTTGCCGATGGCGGTCAGGAAATCGAGCGTGCACATCGACCTTGTTCTTCTCCGCCCAGGCGCCGACCACCTTGCGCATGGCGTCATTGCCGGCCGGCACCCAATGGTCCCACAGCGCGACACTCAGGCGTCCCGCGGCGCCCGCGGACCGGATATTCACCAACGGCAGGCTGGCAGCGGCAGCGCCCAGGCGCAAGCGCCTTGCGACGCGTCAGACGTGGCTTCATCGTCATGTCTCCCCATTCAGCGGGCGATTTCGCCTGCCTTGTTTTGTTTGCGGAGAGTATTCCCCGGCCGCGCGATAACGACAAGGGCTCGGGAAACACGCTAAGTCTCGGTGGCAACGACGCCGGCATACCGGCATTTCACGAAAGCATCCGGCCAATTGCGATGATCCAGGTAACCAGGACACTGGCAATCGACGAACGGGCCATCGAGGAGACGTTCATCCGCGCCTCCGGTCCCGGCGGCCAGAACGTCAACAAGGTGGAAACGGCGGTGCAGTCCTTCGGCTGTCGCTGGATCGCGCCGACCTGCCGCCGGCCGTCCGTGCCCGGCTGGAGAAGCTCGCCGGGCGGCGCCTGACCTTGGACGGCGACATCCTGATCACCTCGCAACAGCACCGCACCCAGGAGCGCAACCGGGCGGAGGCGATGGCAGGCGCTGATCGAACTGGTCCGCCGGGCGACCATTGCCCCGATCCGCCGGGTTCCGACCAAGCCGAGCTACGGGTCGAAGCTGCGGCGGCTGGACGAGAAGGCGCATCGCGGCCGGATCAAGCGCGGACGCGGCGCCGCGTCCGACAAGGACTGAGCATCAGGCCAGATCCCTAAGCTCCGGATCCCCAAGCGCCAGATCCCTAAGCACCGAATCCCCAAGCAACAGATCCCCAGGGTAGTGGCCCACGAAATCAATAAGATAGCGCAGGTCGCTCATCTATTCATGGAGCAATGGCAAAAGCCACCATCACGATCCAGCATCACCCGCCCAATCAGCAGCATGGCCAGCGCCGACAACGTGATCAGGGCCACATTGCGGTGGTGCCGCGGCTTCGCCCTGACGAACGCCCATGTCCCCAGACGCGACCCCGCGAACAGCACCGGCAGCGACGCAGCCGCCCAGATCACGACCTCCCGGGTGATCAGCCCATGCACGGCCATCGGGACAAACGACGCGCAGCCGGCAAGCATGAAATAGACGATCGACGTCGACCGCATGCGGGACGGGCTGTGCCCGATCGCCAACAGGTAGACAATGACCGGCGGCCCGCCCATGGACGCCAGTCCGCTGAGCACGCCCGAGGCCAGGCCGACGCCAAAGCTCACCAGCCGCGACGGATCAGGCGGCAGGCGGATGCCACGATGGATCAGCACAATGGAAAACCCGATGCTCACGCCGATGGCCAGGCGCACCGGATTTGCCGGCAACGTGGTGAGGATCACCAGTCCGGCCGGCACACCGACCAGCAGCCCGGGCACCAGCATGCCAACCGCCCGCCAGTCGCATTCGGCTGCCGCGCGGCGCAGCCCGGCGGTCCCAACGATCACCTGAAGTGTGACCACCAAGGGCACAACCGCGGCCGGCGGCAGCGCCAGACTGAGCAGCGGCACCGCCGCAATGCCGAATCCGAAGCCGGTAAAGCCCCGCAGAACCGAAGCGGCAAGCACCCCAGTCATCGTCAAAATCAGGCTGGATATCATTGAATATACAGTATTTGAGGTCCCTCGTAACACGCTTGGCAAATTTCATGCATTCGCCAGTCCCAGTCAAATAATGCTAAAAAAGATCAATCACAGGGTTGTTATCAAAGTCAAAACCCCGCATGGTGCCTGTCATGGTGCGAGGGACAACCTCACGCGGCACGAAAAAATGCCGCAAATCCACCGCGCTGGTGGGTTCCGACAGGAAAATGCAGATCATTTCGATCGCATTGATAGGGCACTACTGCGCCCTGAACCATTACCGAAACGGTTATCCCATTTTTCCCGACCGTTTTCCTTAAAGCCGCGAGGTATTATGACAAAACATTTCGCGATGGCGTTCATTGCGCTATCGACATTCTTTGCCGGGACCTGTGGTTCCGCATCCGCACGCGGCATCGCCGGACCTGAAATCCCCACCGAATCCACCGGCTGGACAGGCGAAACCGGAACCGCATCCTACTATGGACCCGCCTACCACGGCCGCCGCTCGGCCAGCGGCCTCCGCTTCAACCAGGAGGCTTTGACCGCGGCGCACCCATGGCTGCCGTTCGGCACCAGGGTGAAGGTCAGCCTGCCCGAAACCGGCCGGACCGTCATCGTCACAATCACCGACCGCCTGTATTCCAACCGCCGTATCGTCGACCTTTCCGTTGCCGCCGCTCGTCGGCTCGGGATGATTAAGCGCGGTATCGCCGAGGTTACGCTGCTTCCTGCGTGACTTTGGCTCATCACTTCGTGCTATTCCGCCGGACATGGAGGTTCAACCATGTTCAATGACTGCCGCGGGCTGGCGCTGACGACGGTATCGCAGACGGCCGCTGCCGCCTACGACCACGCCATCGACGGGTATCTGGCCTATCGCGTCAACATGACCGCCCGGATGGAGGCGCTGCTCGCCGCCGACCCGGATTTCGGCCTGGCGCATTGCCTGAAGGGCTACCTGTTCCTCATGGGTTTCCGGGCCGACGCGCTCGGTTCAGCCCGCGCCGCCCTGGCCGCGTCCCGACGCTGCGCCGGAACCCAGCGCGAGAAAGCCCATGAGGCGGCCCTGGCGCACTGGGCCGACGGCGACCCGGACCGCGCCGTGGCGGTGTGGGATCATATCCTGCACGACCATCCCCATGACATCCTGGCGTTCCGGCTGGCTCATTTCGTCAACTTCTGGTCCGGCCGGCCGGAGGCGATGCTGGCCTCGGTCCTGTCCGTCGAGCGGCACTGGAGCGACGCAGTCCCCGGATTCGGGTCCATCCTGGCCTGCCGCTGCTTCGCGCAGGAGGAAACCGGGCATTACCACGAAGCTGAATACGCCGGGCGCGAGGCGGTCCGGCGCGACCCAACCGATTTGTGGGCCGCGCACGGCGTCGCCCACGTCCTGGAGATGACCGGGCGGCGGCGGGAAGGGATCGCCTGGGTGGAAAGCCTCCAGTCAGGCTGGAACTGCACCAACAACCTCAAGCACCATCTGTGGTGGCATCAGGCGATGTATCACCTGGAACTCGGTGATTTTGCGAAAGTCCTGGACCTGTATGACACCGGATTCCGCAACATCCAGTCGCCGCTGACCGGCCTGGCACCCGACCTCTACATCGATGTCCAGAACGCCGCCTCGATGCTGTTCCGGCTCGGGCGTCACGGCGTGAACGCCGGCGACCGCTGGACCGAACTTGCCGACAAGGCCGAGGCCCGGATCGGCGACTGCCAGTCCGCGTTCACGCTGCCGCATTGGATGATGGCGCTGGCGGCAACCGGACGGAACGCCGCGGCCGACGCGTTGCTGGCTGCGATGCGCGACTTCGCCGAACGACCGCAACCGAGCGCTCGGCTGGTCAGGGACATCGCGCTGCCGGTCACCGGCGCGGTGCTGGCGAACGGGCAGGGGCGGCACGCCGACGCGGTAAATCTGATGCGTCCCGTCCTGGGCGAGATGTACCGCATGGGCGGCAGTCACGCGCAACAGGATGTCCTGGAACAACTGTTCCTGGATTCGGCGCTGCACGCCAGGGCAGACGCCGATGTGCAATTGTTGCTGGAGCGCGCGGCCGGACGCTGCCCGATCGCACCCGACCGGCGCCGCGGCTATGCGATGGCGGTGCGCTGATCCCCGCGGTCGATCATATCTCGTCGAACCCGGGTGGACCCAGGCTCCGGCTCACCTGCCAAGACTTTTCAAGCGCTGAGCGGCACCGCTAATCTTCCGGCCCCGCGGTCGATCATATCTCGTCGACCTCCGGTGGACCCAGGTTCCGGCTCACCTGCCAAGACTTTTCAAGCGCTGAGCGCCACCGCTAATCTTCCGGGAACGTACGCATAACGCCACGAGCCGGAGGATTTGTTCATGGGAGGCACCCGCCTCGCTGCGCTGGCAATCTGTTTGTCGATCGGCTGGGCGCTGCTTGCCACCAGCGCGGCCGCGGCAACGCCGGATGGGACCTGGATCATCGGCGATAGGGTCGCCATCCAGGTGTTTGATTGCAAGGGGCTGTTCTGTGGTCGGGTCGTCTGGCTGCGGCGGCCGGCGCTGCGAACCAAGGCACTGTGTGGCCGCACGATTGTCTGGGGTCTGACCCCGACCAGTCCGAACCAGTGGAGCGATGGCTCCTTTTTCGATCCCGAAAACAACACGACCTACGACCTGTCGGCGTCGCTGCAGTCGGACGGCACCATCTCGGCACGGATCTACGATGGCATCGCACTATTCGGCCGGACCGAGATCCTGCGGCGTATCGCACGGAGCAGCCTGACAGGGTGGTGCTAGCGAGGTGAACCCACTCATCACCTTCCAAGCCCGGCCCACCTCTGCGGCTAGTTAGGAAAAAATACTTGACGCGAACCCAAACGCTAAGCTACAGGATCATATTCCCAACGCAGCCGGACCGTATGACCGACCCCAACACCAGCGACGCCCCGGCTTTCGATCCCGCCGACGGTTTGATCCGCCTCATTGTCGCATTCCTCGCGCCCATGTTCCTCGGTGTCAGCGATGGTAACATCCAGTTCGCCCGCGCCGCGGCGATGCAGACGGTGCGCGCCTACCAGGCCCGCCACCACGCCGACCTGATCGCGGTCGCGCAGATCATCGCCTACGGTCTCGCCGCGCTGGGATCGCTCAGCCTGTCAATGGCCGATGATCTCTCGCTCTCCATGACCCTGCGCCTGCGCGGCAACGCCAACGCGCTGAACCGTTCTGCCGAACAGAATCGCCGCGCGCTACGTCAATCCCGTCCGGCCCCGATCTCGCTCGATAACGAACAAAGCCCCACCGATGACCAGTCCGAGGCCGAAATCCTGGCCGCCCTAGCCAGAACCCGCGATCTGGTCACCACCCCGCGACCCGCCAACGCCACCGCGCAAACACCCGAGGCTATTTCAACGCCACCCATGCCAGCCCCCGCAGAAATGCCAACCTCCGCGGAAATGCCAACCCCCGCCAAAGCGGCCCAGGATCACGCCAAAGCGCCACCGCCCGCCAAAGCTCCGGCCTCCGCGGAAATGCCAGCCCCCGCGGAAATACCCGCCCCGGCCAGAATGCCAGCCCCCACCAAAGCGCCAGCCCCCGCCAAAATAACCGAGCAGGACATTCAGGCGATGTGGGCAACTGCAATGACCGACGTGGCACAGGAATTCGCTGGCGAACTCAGCCATCTGCCGCCGCAGGAACGCAGACTTGCGACAATGCGCATCAAGGCGCTCAGTTCCACCGCCAGCACCCTGATGTCAGGGACGGCTCCGCCCGACTCTGCCCGGGTGACCTGGCCGCGATCATGCAGCCACTCCACCCCACGCCAAAAACCCGCTAACCCGGCCAAACCTCAAACCGGCGGAGGTTGACCCATAGAACGTGTCAACAGCCGCTGGCATCTCATTGATTTTACGCGCGATCACCCCGCCAACCCCGCGCGCATACCGGTCCCTCTTTTGGACCGCCCCTATCAGGCATCCGTCTCAAGCTCGTCGATAAACCCGGAGATGACGTCCAAACCCTTGTTCCAGAACGCAGGATCGGACGCATTCAGGCCGAACGGCGCCAGCAGTTCCTTGTGCCGCTTCGTCCCGCCCGCCCGCAGCATATCCAGGTATTTGGCCTGGAATCCGGGATGACCCGACTGGAACACCGAATACAGCGCGTTCACCAGGCAATCGCCGAACGCATACGCGTAAACATAGAACGGCGAATGCACGAAATGCGGCACATAGGACCAGAACACACTGTATTCCGGGGTAAACTCGAACGCCGGCCCAAGGCTTTCCGTTTGCACCTTCATCCATAGCTCACCGATCCGCTCGGGCAGCAATTCGCCGGTCCGGCGTTCGTCATGCAGCAGCTTCTCGAACTGGTAGAACGCCACTTGCCGGACAACGGTGTTCAGCATGTCCTCGACCTTGGACGCCAGCATCATCCGCCGCTGCGCCGGCGCGGCCGCGTCAAGCAGCGACCGGAACGTCAGCATCTCGCCAAACACGCTGGCGGTTTCAGCCAGCGTGAGCGGTGTGCCCGACATCAGATAACCCTGCGGCCCGGCGAGAACCTGATGCACCCCATGCCCGAGCTCATGCGCCAGGGTCATCACGTCGCGGGTTTTGCCGTGGTAGTTCAGCAGCAGGTACGGGATGCGCGCTCGGCACCGTCGGATGGGCAAACGCGCCACCGGATTTGCCGGGTTTCAGCCGCGCGTCGATCCACGGCTTGTCGAAGAAGCGGCGGCCGACAGCGGAAAGGTCCGGGCTGAACGCGGCATAGGCATCCAGCACCTGCTTTTGCGCGTCCGGCCAGCCGATAAGCTGGTCGTCATCGTTCGGCAGCGGCGCGTTGCGATCCCAGTGCTGCAGCTTCGGCAGACCGAGCCACTTGGCCTTCATCTCGTAGTAACGGTGGGAAAGCCGGGGATAGGACGTGGTGACCGCGGTCGCCAGCGCGTCGACGACCTCGTCCTCGACCATGTTGGACCGGTTGCGGTAACTGCCGGGGCGCGGATAGTGCCGCCAGGTGTCCTCGATCTCCTTGTCCTTGGCCAAGGTGTTGGTGATCAGCGAGAACAGGCGGATGTTGCTCGCCGAACGCCGATGCCGATGGCCTTGCCCGCGGCCTCCCGCACCGACCGGTCGCGGTCGGACAGCTTGTTCAGCGTGTCGCTGACGGTAAGTTCCTCGCCGTTCAGCTCGATCCGCATCGCCGGCGATGGTTTCATCGAACAGCCGCACCCAGGCGGCGCTGGCGGTCAGGTCGCGCTCGTGGCTGAGTTTTTCCAGGTCGTCGCTGAGCTGGTGCGGGCGGAACACCCGCAGGTCGCGCAGCCACGGCCGGTAGCGGGCGAGGGCCGGATCAGCGAACTTGGCCTCCAGCACCGCGTCGTCGATCCGGTTCAGCTCCAGCGTGAAGAAGATCAGGTCGCTGCTGATCGCCGGTCACCCGCTCGTTCACCGTCTGGTAGAACCGGCCGATCGCGGGATCGGTCGAATCGCCGGCGAACAGCAACTGGGCGTAGGAGGCGACCCGGCCAAGCATCTCCTGGATGCGTTCATACTCCGCAATCACCGCGGCCAGGGCGGCGCCCGACAGACTGCCGAGGCTGCCGGCATGGGCCTGGGCGAATGATTTGGCCGCGTTGTTCGGCCCGAAGCCAGGTCGGCCGCAACCTCCGGACTGTCGGGCGAGGCATAAAGATCGGACAGATCCCAGGCCGGTAGCTGGTCCGTCCGGAGCGGCGCTTGCGTCATTCATCGCGGATTTCCTGTGTCCTTGGCCTGCTGCATGATTGGCAGATGTAAGCTAGGAGAAGCAAACGTCAAAGGGCCGGCCGCTTGAGCCGCCGCGGCACCGGAGGATGCGTGCAGAACTACCCGACATGGCCGAACCTGGCCTCGATGATGTTCGCCCTGGCCCGTGCCTGGCCGGACAAGCCGATGCTGCGGGCATGGCGGGGGCAGGGCGTGGCATTCGATTACCTGGGGCGAGTTCGGCCGCATGGCCGCGTCCTGCGCCCGACATCTGCGCGCGGCGGGCGTCTCGGCGGGTGATCGGGTACTGCTGTGCATGGAAAACCGGCCGGAGTTTCCGATCGCCGAAGTGGCGTTGATGGCCATCCGCGCCGTGCCGGTCCCGGCCTACACCACCAATACGATCGATGATCAGGCGCACCTGCTGCGCGACTCCGGGGCACGCGCGGCGGTTGTGTCGTCTGACGCGCTGGCCGACCGGATGCTGGCTGGCGCGGCTAAAGCCGGTGGCCTTGACCTGCTGGTCACGATCGATGCCAGCGCTGAGCGGGACGCCCGCACAGTGCGGGTCGTGCCCTGGCTCGACCTGATCGGGGACCCGCAGCCGGCCGACGACATCATGGCGGAAGCCGCCCTTATTCCGGCAACGGCGCTGGCCTGCCTGATCTACACGTCCGGCACCGGCGGCGCGCCGCGCGGGGTCATGCTGCCGCACCGTTGCATCCTGTCCAACTGCGCCGGCGCGTTCGAGCTGGTGCGCCCGCTGCGCCTGAAAGACGAAACCTACCTGTCCTACCTGCCGGTCTCGCACAGCTATGAGCACACGGTGGGACAGTTCTTCCTGGCCAGCCTGGGCACGGAGATCGTCTATGCCCGCGGCGTCGAGCATCTCGCCGCCGACATGCTGACGGTGCGCCCGACCCTGCTGGCCGTGGTGCCGCGGGTGCTGGATGTGATCCGCACCCGGGTCCTGACCCAGGTCGGGCGGGAGAAGCCGCTGGCGGCAGCGTCTGTTTCAGATGGCGCTGGCGATCGGCCTGAAACGGGTGGACCGCGCGCCGCTGACCCTGGTCGAGTGGGTTCTCGATCCGGTGCTGGAGCGGCTGGTGCGGTCCAAGGTGCGCGGGCGATTCGGCGGGCGCCTCAAAGTCGCGATGTCCGGCGGCGCTCGGCTGGAACCCGAGATCGGGCGGTTCTTCCTCGCACTTGGACTGCCCATCATGCAGGGCTACGGCCAGACCGAGGCCGGTCCGGTGATCAGCGCCAACCCCGCCGACGCGATCAGGATCGACACCGTCGGCAAGCCGCTGGTCAACGTCGAACTGCGCATCGCCGCGGACGGCGAGATCATGGTCCGCGGCGACCTGGTCATGGACGGGTACTGGAACCGGCCAGCGGAAACCGCGGCGGCCATCCAGGACGGTTGGCTGCACACCGGCGATATCGGCGAACTTGATCAGGGTTACCTGCGCATCACCGACCGCAAGAAGGACATGATCGTGCTGTCCGGCGGTGAAAACGTCTCACCCGCCAAGATCGAGGGTATGCTGATGGCGGAAACCGAGATCGCCCAGGCGGTGGTTGCCGGCGAAGGCCGCAGCGGGCTGAGCGCCCTGGTGGTCCCGGCGGACGGCTACGACGATGTCGCGGTGGCGTTGGCGGTCAATCGAACCAACTTGCGGCTTTCGGTGACTGAGCGCATACGGAAGCACGCTCTGGTGCGGCCCTTTACCGTCGAGAACGGCTTGTTGACGCCCTCACAGAAGATCCGGCGGGTCCTGGTGATCCGCGCCAATGCCCATATCCTCTCGCGGCTGCATTGAGGATGCCAATGTTGGACAAGCGAGCCTTGGACTCCATAAGCCATTGCGATCGCGCGGTCGCTCTGCTAGACGGCGCGGCTCGCGTTTTTGTCCAATCGTGGATTTCTGTCAGGCCTCGCGCGGTTCGCGGGGCATACGTCGTTAGAGAAGGGGCGCTGTCCCATGGCCGTACCAAAGAGAAAAACTTCCCCGTCGCGCGCTGGCATGCGTCGCAGCCACCAAGCGCTGCCGCATGAGGCGAATGCGGAATGTGCCAATTGCGGAGAATTGAAGCGGCCCCATCACGTATGCAGCCATTGTGGCCATTACGATGGTCGCGAAGTGGTCGCGGCCGGCAAGCCGTTGCGGGGCGCTGTCCGAGTCTGAGGCCGGGTCGCGGCGCGCTTCTGGTTCGCCTGTGACCGGTCCGTTCACCCTGGCTGTGGACGCCATGGGGGGCGACAAGGCCCCTGAGATGGTTGTCGATGGTCTTGAATTCGCAGCAGAACGGCATCCGTCCGCGCGCTTTCTGCTGATCGGCAACGAACCGGTGCTGACCGCGTTGCTCGCGCGTCACAAGCGCGCGCGTGCGGCTTGTACGGTGCGCCATGCGCCCGACGTCATCAGCAACGACATGAAGCCGACGGCGGCGCTGCGCAGCCGGCAGTCCTCGATGCGGCTGGCGATCGACGCCGTCGCCTCCGGCGAGGCTTCAGGCCTGGTGTCGGCTGGCAACACCGGTGCGCTGCTGGCACTGTCGAAGATCTACATCAAGTCGTTGCCGGGCATCGACCGGCCGGCGATGGCGGCAATCGGGCCTTCCGCGCGCGGCGACGTGGTGATGCTGGATCTTGGCGCCAACGTCCATTGCGACGTCCGCAACCTGGTGGAATTCGCGGTAATGGGCGACGTGTTCGCCCGCACTGTCCTGGGCCTGACCGCGCCGACAATCGGCCTGCTGAACGTGGGATCGGAGGAGCTGAAGGGCGACGATACGGTCCGTGAGGCCGCGGAGATCCTCCGCGCCAGTCACATCGGCCCGCAGTTTTATGGTTTTGTCGAAGGCCATGACATCGCCGCCGGCACGACCGACGTCGTCGTCACCGATGGGTTCACCGGCAACGTGGCGCTGAAGACCGGGGAGGGCGCGCTGAAGTTGATCGGCGAATTCCTCAAGCAGGTGTTCAGCAGCAGCCTGGCCGCCAAGATTGCCTATCTTCTGGTTCGCCCCGGGCTCGACCGGTTGCGGGAATGGCTTGATCCCCGGCGATATAACGGTGCAGTCATGGTGGGCCTGAACGGCGTGGTGGTGAAATCCCATGGCGGGACCGACGCGCAGGGCTTTGCCCATGCCGTTGACGTCGCCATGGACATGGTCGTGCATCGCTTCAACGACCGCATCCGTGAGGATTTGGCCCGGATTGGGCTGGAACGGCGCGGCGCCGTGGCAAAAGCCGACCGGGATCGCACAGCCGCCGCCGCCGGAAGCGATTCGCCGCCCGCAAGCGCACAACCGGTCAACTCCGGGCCGGGCTCGACCGACGATACTCATTTCGCCACCGCCTGAGCAGGATCCATGATGCCGCCTCGTTCCATCCTTGCCGGCTGTGGCGGATATCTGCCCAAACGGATCGTGACCAACGACGAACTGTCGCGAACCGTGGAAACCTCGGATGAGTGGATCCGCGAGCGAACCGGGATCCGGCAGCGGCATTTTGCCGCCAAGTTTGAAACCGCGGCATTCATGGGCACCGCCGCGGCCCGAGCTGCGCTCGCGGATGCGGGTGCCACCGCGGCGGACGTGGACGCCATCATCCTCGCGACCAGCACACCGGATCAGGCATTTCCCGCGACGGCGTTGCGGGTGCAGGCGGAACTGGGCATCAAGCGCGGGTTCGGCTTCGACCTGTCGGCGGCCTGTGCCGGGTTCATCTACGGCGTGTCGATCGCCGACGGCATGATCCGCGCCGGGCAGGCCCGTGGTGTCCTGGTGATCGGCAGTGAGGTGTACTCCCGCATTCTCAACTGGCAGGATCGCGGGACCTGCGTGCTGTTCGGCGACGGCGCCGGCGCGGTCTTCATGCGCGCGAGCGAGGAGCATGACGACCCCCGCCGCGGCGTGCTGTCCACCCATATCCACGCGCAGGGGACGCTCGGTGACATCCTGTATGTCGATGGTGCCGTCGGCCAGCCGGACAAACCGGGTCACCTGGTCATGAATGGACGGGAGGTCTTCCGTCATGCCGTGACCCGCCTGGCCGAAATCGGTGGAGGAAGCGCTGGTTGCGAATGGCCTGACCTGTGCCGATGTCGATTGGCTGGTGCCGCACCAGGCCAACCGTCGGATCATCGATGCGATGGGACGCAAACTGGGTTTGCCGCCGGAACGCGTCGTGGTCACCGTCGACCGCCACGCCAACACCTCCGCGGCGTCAGTTCCACTGGCGTTGGCGGAAGCACGCAACGACGGCCGTATCCGCACCGGCGATCTGGTGCTGCTGGAGGCTTTGGGCGGTGGCCTGGCCTGGGGATCGGCCCTGGTTCGGATGTGAGATGCGGCACAGCGACCCGTCAGCTGTGACATGTACGACAGGATCGGCTGCAAACATCTGATCCGGTAAGATTTTTTCCTGCAAAATCTTGACTGGGCAATACGATCTGCATAGCGTCCGCGCATGCTGACAATTACCCGAGCTCACATCGCTGAAATGATCTACACGCAGGTCGGGTTGTCCCGGAACGAGTTGGCCGATCTATTGGAAGATGTTCTGAATCGTATCGCCGTGCATCTGGAAAAAGGTGAATCGGTGAAAATCAGCGGCTTTGGAACCTTTTCTGTCAGGCAGAAGGGGCGACGGATCGGACGTAACCCGAAGACGGGTGAGGAAGTGCCGATTTTGCCGCGCCGTGTTCTCGTGTTCAGGCCAAGTCATGTGTTGAAGTCTCATGTCAACGGTACGACGCCTGGTACGGATGACGATGAATGATCCGGACGGCGTAAGGATCCGAACTGAACCTCCCCGGTGCCGGGAGCATCGAAAACGCGTCGGAGCCTATCCGCGCCGCGACCGGGTTTCGTTCGCCTCGCAGTCCGGAATTGGTCATTTGATCGCTTGCCCGGGCCCTGACCGGGGATCTGCCGGGTGGATACCGGGGACTGAACACGTGGCGACCGGCGAACGTCCACGTGGGTGACGAGTCAAGAGCCGGTGGCTCGGACGATGGGGTAAGATTACGGCCCAGAAAGGCGCCTAATGCCTTCAGGACAATCAGCGAGGTGGCTGACGATCTTCACATCCCCCAGCATGTTCTGCGTTTCTGGGAGACGAAATTCCCGCAGGTCAGGCCGCTCAAACGCGGTGGCGGACGGCGTTATTACCGACCGGATGACATCGTCCTGCTGCGCCGGATCGCCGATCTGCTGTACACCCAGGGATATACAATAAAGGGCGTCCAACGACTGTTGCGCGAAGGCGGCGGACAGCTATCCGACGATATCCCGCCGCCAACCGCTGATGAACGGGCTGCCGCGGACGCCGAAAAAGCCGGGTTGGCGCAAACCCAGGCCGGTTTGATCCCAGGCCTGGAACTGGTTCCTCCGCCGCCCGCACTGGTCCAGTTGGTGCGGACCGCGACACGGGCGAAGCCCGATACAGAAAACGAGCGTTTGCGGACATTGCTGCTGGAAGCCCTGCAAGAGCTCGAGGCCCTGCGCGCACTTCTGGGATGATGCCTGGGCGGGGACGTGCTTATTGCAGGCGGGTCAGGCGGGCACCAGGTAACCGGTTGGTCCGGCGTTACGGTGGACAGTCGGCGAAAGTGAAGCCCCGCGACGTCTCACCCCTCAATTTAGCACTATTGTGGCTGGCACGGCTGTGACAAAAATTACAGGTCTGGTGCAGAGTTGTGCTGGTCTCAGTTGCAGCGGCCGTGGCGACCCCATATGCAGTCAAAGATTATTTTGGAAGAGAATGCGCAACCATGGATGAACCGATCCAGCTGACCCGTCTGCCGTCTGGCCTGACAGTCGTTACCGAACGTATGGATCGGGTCGAAACTGTCTCGATCGGGGCCTATGTCGCGACGGGTTCTCGCAACGAGTCGCGTGAGGAGAACGGGGTTTCCCATTTTCTGGAACACATGGCCTTCAAGGGCACGGCTTCCCGCAGCGCCGCGGCCATCGCGGAGGAGGTCGAAGCTGTCGGCGGTCACATCAACGCCTACACCGCGCGTGAGCAGACCGCGTACTATGTCAAGATGCTGAAGGAAGACACCGTGCTGGGTGTCGACATCATCGGCGACATATTGACCCATTCGGTGTTCGAACCCGAGGAGCTGGAGCGCGAGCGCGGCGTCATTCTGCAGGAAATTGGCCAGGCCAACGACACGCCCGACGACATCATCTTCGACCATTTCCAGTTGACCGCGTTCCCAGATCAGGCGCTGGGCCGTGCGGTGCTTGGGTCGGAGGACGGGATCCGCAACATGTCCCGCTCCGTGCTGACCGGTTACATGGGCCGCAACTACACCAACAGCAACGTGGTGGTGGCGGCAACAGGCAAGCTGCGGCATGAGGAAATCCTCGACCTGGTGCAGAAGCATTTCGCCGATTTGCCCAGCAGTTCCGCTCCGCGGTGCGAGGATGCGATCTATCAGGGCGGCGAATTCCGCGAGGAACGTGACCTCGACCAGGTGCACGTGGTCCTCGGGTTCCCATCGGTGGGTTATGGCGACCGGGATTATTACCCGTCCGTCCTGCTGTCGACGTTGCTGGGCGGGGGCATGTCATCGCGGCTATTCCAGGAAATTCGGGAGAAGCGGGGTCTGGTTTATTCAATCTACTCATTCGCCGCGCCGTTCCGAGATGGCGGATTGTTCGGCATTTATGCGGGCACCGGCGAGAGCGAGGCGGCGGAGCTCATGCCGGTGATGCTGGCCGAACTGGGCAAGGTGCAGGCGCACATCACCGAACCTGAACTGAGCCGGGCACGGGCGCAGTTGAAGGCAAGCCTGCTGATGTCGCAGGAGAGCACCGGTAGCCGCTGCGAGCAGTTGGCGCGGCAGATCCAGACATTCGGGCGGGTGATCCCGATCCACGAGGTGCTGGGCAAGATCAATGCGGTGACACAGGCCGATGTCCGACGGGCAGCCGCCCGGCATTTCCGCGGGGCGCCGACCTTGGCGACCGTTGGTCCGTCGGAGCAGGTGCCGACACTGGCGAAGATCGCGGAGACGTTGGGGGCTTAGGCCCGGATAGGTTCAAGGCGAACCAATCAGGCTCTGACTCTGTTTGTTCGAGAGGGCGATCCACGTCTGAGGTTGGGTCAACCTCCGACGATCGGACTCGAGAGGACGATTGCCTGACGTCTCATCGACTTCAGGCATGAACCGTCAAAGCAAACCGACAAGAGCCTGACGCCGCTTTCTTGCGTCGCAGCGATAGGTCTGCGGGCGCTATTCCCTCGCGGTTTGATGCTGTATCGGAACATAAATTGGTTGTTCCGATACAGCAAAAAGTTGCGCCGGTCAGTGCGTCGGCGCGAACAGTTCCTCCACGTCCGCCTCGGTCAGCGTCAGCGCGCCGCCGTGTTCGGCATCCATGACGCTGGCGACAATGGCGCGCTTTTTCTCTTTCAGCGTCTCCATCTTTTCCTCGATGGTGCCGAGCGTAACCAGTCGGTGCACGAACACCTTCTTGGTCTGGCCGATGCGGTGGGCGCGGTCGGTCGCCTGGTCCTCGACCGCCGGGTTCCACCAGGGATCGTAATGAATGACCGTGTCGGCGGCGGTCAGGTTCAAGCCCGACGCCGCCGGCCTTCAGGCTGATCAGGAACAGCGGCACGTCGCCGGCCTGGAACTTCTTCACCGGCGTCGCGCGGTCCTTGGTGTCGCCGGTCAGCTTGACGAAGTCGACGTCGTCTTCCTGCAGCCGGGCCTCGATCAGCGCCAGCATTTCGGTGAACTGGGAGAACAGCAGCACCCGGCGTCCCTCGGCGAACATGATGCCGAGCATCTCCATCAGCCGGTCGAGTTTGGCCGATCCGGCCTTCGACTTCGCCACCGTCTTCAGTTTCAGCAGCCGCGGATCGCAGCACGCCTGGCGCATCTTCAGCAGCGCGTCGAGGATGATGATGCCGGACCGGGCCAGGCCCTTCTGCGGCGATCGCGGCCTGCACCTTGGCGTGCATCGACAGCCGGATCGCCTCGTAGATCGCGCGCTGGTTGGTCTCCATCTCCACCGGTTCGACGATCTCGGTCTTCGGCGGCAGTTCGGTGACCACTTCTTCCTTGGTCCGCCGCAGCATGAACGGGCGGATGCGGCGGTTCAGCAGATCCTGGCGCTCCGACGTCGCCGTGTTTCTCGATCGGCGTGCGATAGCGCGACTTGAACGACTTCTGGCCGCCAAGAAAGCCGGGGGCGAGGAAGTCGAACAGCGACCACAGCTCGCCCAGATGGTTCTGCAACGGCGTGCCGGACAGGCACAGCCGCTGCCGGGCCTTCAGCCGCAGCGCCTGGCGGGTCGTTTCGGCGTTGGGGTTCTTGATCGACTGCGCTTCGTCCAGGATGACCGCGTGCCAGTCCTGCGCCAGCAGGATTTCATGGTCGCGGGTCAGCAGCGGATAGGTGGACAGCACCAGGTCGTGCTTCGGGATTTCGCCGGAAACTGGCCTTGCGGGCTGGCCCGTGCAGCGCCAGCACGGACAGTTCAGGGGCGAAACGGCGCGCCTCGGCCGTCCAGTTCGGGATCAGGCTGGTCGGGCACACGATCAGCGACGGCCGGTCCAGCCGGCCGGCTGCTTGTCGATCATCAGATGCGCCAGCGTCTGCACGGTCTTGCCCAGACCCATGTCGTCGGCCAGCACGCCGCCCAGCCCGGCCGAGCGCCAGGAACTGCAGCCAGTCGACACCCCGGCTCTGATAGGGCCGCAGCGTCGCGAGGAACGATTCCGGCACCACGGCCTGGGGAATTCCGCCCGACTGGCGCAACGTCTGACCCAACGATCCGCAGCGCCTCGCCGCCGCGCCAGATCAGCCCGGTGCGTTCCTCCAGGGCCGCGAGGTCGGCGGCATCCAGCCGGCTGAAGCCGATTTGTTCGGCGTCGGCGTCGATGCCGCCGCCGGCCCAAAGCTCCAGCAGCGCCTGCAGCGTCGGGCGGATGCGCGACATCGGCAGCGACAGCAGCCGCCCGTCCAGCAGCGGCAGGACGAAGGGCTTGTCGTCCGGCCCTTCGACCAGCGCGGCGGCCTCGGGTCGGGCGATCAGGCGGACCAGCGCGGGGACCAGATCGACCTGCTCGCCGTCCACCGTGACGCCGAGATGCAGTTCCAGCCAGTCGATGCCCGAACCTTCGATCAGTTCGGCTTCGATGTCGGCGTCGGCGGAGAGGACCTGGACAGGGAAATCGTCGTCGATCTCGACCGTCCAGCCGGCGTGGCGCAGCCGTGGGCACTTCCTGGGTGACGATCTGCAGCCAGGTCGGGTTCGGGCCGTATTCGCGCAGCGCGAAATCGTCGGTGTGGGCGTGCTGGTAGTAGACCGGCACGACCTCGTGCACCGAGCCGAAACCCAGCGCGGTGAGTTCGGCCAGTGCCTCGGCCTCGGCCGCGCGGTCGCGTTCGACCTCATACAGGGTGCCGTCCGCACGGTGATGCGCGGCAGCGGCTTCAGGCTGCGCGGCAGGGTGAAGGGTCCGTACTGGTAGGACAGGCGCGCCAGCGGCACGGCGTAGAGGCCGCGGCCGAGCACCTGCGCCGAACCGCGGCCGTAGCTGGGATCGCTGGGCAGGGTGCCGCTGATCAGCCGCAGATGCGGCCGCAGCGTCTCGTGGATTTGCTCGGGCGGCTGCAGCTCCGCCGGCACCGGCAGGACCTTCGCCGCCGGCATCCGCCGCGACAGCTGCGCCCGCACCTCGGCCGCCGCTTCGGGCGGGATGGACGGCGCGTTCAGCAGCCGAGCGACGACGCGGTGGGGCAGGTCGAGGCCGACGGGTCCCATGAGGCCGGTGCTTGGATCGACATACCAGGGTGCGGGGATGCGAACCCCGATCAGGCCCTCGTCCAGCGCCAGCTCGGCCTGCTGCGACGCGTCCGGCCTGGTGATCCAGGTGATCTGGCCCTGCCGCTCCGGGCCCATCGGTCAGCGCCGGACCTTCGGCCGATCCCCAGCGGGCGCGCCCGGTTGCCAGGATGCGGCGACAGCGTGTCGAGCGGATCGTCGTCCGCCTGCGGCCCCGGATAGCTGCTGCGGCGGGAGAGCCGGGTCAGGATGATCAGGTCGGACGGGCGGAGGTATTTCGCCGGCGTCTGGATCTGGTGCGGGGCGTAGCGCTTGATGGTGCCGGGGCTGTTGTCCTTGCGCAGGGTCACGGTCATCGGGTCGATCCGCAGTTGCGGCACGCCGGCGGCGTGCGGGGCGGCATCGAGCACGTAGAATACCCGGGTGCGGATCGATGCCGGGTATTCTTCGGTCGGTTCCTCCTCGTCCTGGTCGAAATCCGCCAGCCAGCTTTGGATCTGGGTTGGCAGCGCCGCCCGATCGGGCGTCTTTGACGGGCAGGCGTCTTTGACGGGTGGGCAGCTTGGACCGGGCGCCGTTCTTCGACGGGTCGGCGGCGTTCAATGCCCGGGAAGCAGCGCTTCCTGGCGGCGCGATGCGTGCAGTTGCTTGCGCTGCGCCGCGATCAGCACCGCCGCGAGGTGTTTGCAGCCGCGCCCGACCGGGCAGGAGCAGGCGCCGGCGATCCGGATGCCGTTGATCGGGCGACCGGCTGACCTTCAGGCTTTGCACGTAGGGATCGGGCTGGGTGCCCTGGGTCGTCGCGGTGATCACCGCGCCGCGTTCGCTGATCTCCAGCTCCTGCACGCGCCCGCGCTGCTCATAGGAGCGGCCGGCGGTCAGCGTGCTGGGCGGAAAGATCCGCCTGATATCACCTTCGCGGATCGCGAGGGCAGGATCGATGTCAGGAGCGATGGGCACGATATGCATATACAGAGGATGCAAACAACGTTCGAGTTGTGGCCATAGGCGAAACCGCTATCCCGCCGCCAGGGTGCGCATCGCGGCGGTGCGCTCGAACAGCCGCAGCAGCACGCGAATGGCC
Organism: uncultured Alphaproteobacteria bacterium; assembly: GCA_963790515.1. GTDB lineage: Bacteria > Pseudomonadota > Alphaproteobacteria > Acetobacterales > Acetobacteraceae > Rhodopila. Next base: position 155,826 of record CAWBPF010000050.1, read on the forward strand.
TGGCCGCGCGGTGTTTCCAGCTTTGGATCGCGCGACAGCAGCACCGCGGCGTCGCGATGGGCCATGTGCAGCAGGTGTTCGTGGTCGACCGGGTCGGCCAGCCGGTAGCCGGGCAGGCCGGCCTGCCGCGTGCCAAGGGCGTCGCCGCCGCCGCGCAGGCGAAAATCTTCATCGGCGATCAGAAAGCCGTCATCGGTATCGCGCAGCAAGGTCAGCCGGCGGCGGGCGGTTTCGTTCACCCAGTCTTCATGCAGCAGCAGGCAGAAGCTGGCGTCGGCGCCGCGGCCGACTCGTCCGCGCAACTGGTGGAGCTGGGCCAGGCCGAAGCGTTCGGCGTGCTCGATCACCATGACCGAGGCCTCGGGCACATCGACGCCGACCTCCACCACGGTGGTGGCGACCAGCAGGCGGATCGGTGCCGGCGGCAAAGGCGGCCAGGGCGGCGTCGCGGACGTCCGGCGGTTTGCTGGCCGTGCGCCAGGCCGACGCGGTCGCCGAACAGGTGTTTCAGGTCGACGAAGCGTTCCTGCGCGGCGGCGACGTCCAGCGCCTCACTTTCGGCGACCAGCGGGCAGACCCAGTAGACCTGGGCGCCTTCATCGAGCTTGCGGGCGACGCCGTCCAGCACCGTCGGCATGGTGCCCAGCGAGTGCAGGGTGGTGCGGATCGGCAGGCGTCCGGCGGGTTTTTCGGTCAGGCGGCTGACATCCATCTCGCCCCACTGGGTCAGCAGCAAGGTCCGCGGGATCGGCGTCGCGGTCATGATCAGCACGTCGGTGCGCTCGCCCTTGGCGCCGAGGGTCAGGCGCTGGTTGACGCCGAAGCGGTGCTGCTCGTCGATCACCGCCAGGGCGAGGTCGCGGTATTCCACGGCATCCTGGAACAGCGCGTGGGTGCCGACGACGATCTGGATGGTGCCGTCCTTGATGCCGCGCAGCAGGCGGGCGCGCTCCTTGCCTTTGATCGATCCGGTCAGCAGGGCGACCGGGACCGGGCAGAGCCGGGTCAGGGTGCGGTGGTGCTGCTTGGCCAGGACCTCGGTCGGGGCCATCAGGGCGGCCTGTTTGCCGGCCTCGACCGCGCGCAGCATGGCCAGCAGGGCGACCAGCGTCTTGCCGGAGCCGACATCGCCCTGCAGCAGCCGCAGCATGCGGCGCGGGGAGGCGAGGTCGGCGTCGATTTCCTGCAGTGCCTTCACCTGCGACGGGGTGGGCGGAAAGCCGAAGCGCTGCAGGGCGACGTCGCGCAGCCGCGAATCGCCGATCAGCGGCTGGCCGGAGCGGGCGCGGACCCGGCCGCGGATCAGCGCCAGGGCGACCTGGCCGGCGAGCAGTTCGTCGTAGGCCAGGCGAGCGCGCATGCGCTTGTCGGGCTCGGCTGGTGCGCGGGAGCCTGGACGGCGCGCAGCGCCTCGGCGAACGGCGGCCATTTCTCCCGCTTCAGCAGCGCCGGGTCGTGCCATTCGGGAAACTCCGGCAGCAGCGCCAGCGCCTGGGCCAGCCCGGCGGCGACCTGGCGCGGCCACAGCCCGGCGGTCAGCGGCCAGACCGGCTCGATCGCGGGGATCCGGTCGGGCTGGTCGATCGGCACCAGGTGGTCGGGATGGGCGATGCGTCAGGCGGCCGTTGAACGACGTCCAGCTTGCCGGAGACCAGCAGCTTGGCGCCCGGGCGGCGTCTGGGTTTCGCGGGTGAACCTGAAAAACACCAGTTCGGCGGTGCCGGTGTCGTCCTTGACGATGATCCGCCAGGGCTGGCGGGAGGTTGCGGGCCGTTCATGGCGCACCACTTCCACCGCGAGCGTTGCGACGGTGCCCGGCTGGGCGGCGCGAATGGTCGGCCTGGGCGCTGCGGTCGAGGTAGGATTCGGGCATGTGAAACAGCAGGTCGATGATCCGGTCGCCGCCGGCGGCGCGCGCGATCAGGGCCGCGACGGCGGGTCCTATGCCGCGCAGACTGGTCAGGGGCGCGAAAAGAGGGGCAAGCGTCTCGGCGTTCACGGGCTGACAGTTCATCAGGGGCACCGCTATATGACAGCCGGTAGAATGACTGAACCAGATCACCTGCCGCCCAGCGTCCCGCAGAACGCCGAACCGGATGCCAGGCGCCGACGGCTGCTGTTTCGCGCCACGCATCGCGGGACGTTCGAGAACGACCTGATGATCGGCGGATTCGTGCGCGCTCACTCGCCAGCCTAACCGAAGCGGACCTCGATGCGTTAGAGCGGTGATGGAAATGCCCGACACCGACCTGGCCGACTGGCTGACTGGCCGCGAGCCGATCCCCCCTGAGGAGGAAACGCCGATGCTCCGCCGCATGCGGGATTTTCGATTCGTTGGCACGATGAGCGACGCCATCAAAGTCTGGGGCGCGCCGGAGGGCTGGGATGCGTTTCTGCTGGCGCAACGGCGCCGCGAGCACACCGGCAGTATTCTGCATGTCACCCGCGATGACGCGCGTATGGCGCGGCTGGCCGAGGCGCTGGCGTTCGTCATGCCGGAAGCCGAGATTCTGCGTTTTCCGGCCTGGGATTGTCTGCCCTACGACCGCGTGTCGCCGAACCCGGCCCTGGTGTCGGAGCGCATCGCGACGCTGGCGCGGCTGCTGGAGAAACCCACCGGACCGCGCATCGTCCTGACCACGGTCAACGCGCTGGTGCAGCGGGTGCCGCCGCGTTCGGCATTCGCCGGCGCCAGCATGGACCTGAGCGTCAACGGCCAGGTGAAGCCGGAGAAACTCGCCGAGTTCCTGGAGGCCAACGGCTATGGCCGAGCGGGTACGGTGATGGAGCCGGGCGAGTATGCCATGCGCGGCGGCATTATCGATATTTTCCCGTCCGGCGAGCCGGATCCGGTGCGGCTGGACCTGTTTGGCGACACGATCGAATTCGATCCGGATGTTCGATCCGAGTTCGCAGCGCAGCGCCGGCAAGCGCAGCAGCCTGTCGCTGCGGCCGGTGTCCGAGGTGCCGCTGGGCAAGGAGTCGATCGCCCGGTTCCGCACCGGCTGGCGTGAACTGTTCGGCCAGGAAGCGGCGGCGGACCCGATCTACCTGTCGATCTCCGACGGGCGGCGGCATCCCGGGATGGAGCACTGGGTGCCGCTGTTCCATCCGACGATGGAAAACCTGCTCGACTACCTGCCGGATGCTGCCGTCAGCCTGGATCATCAGTCCGACGAGGTGCTGGAGGCGCGGCTGGAGATGATCGCCGACCACGCGCAGGCGCGCAAGGCGGTGCCGCGTGACGGCGAGGTGCCGTATCGGCCGATCCCGCCGGCGATGCTGTACCTCGACCGGGATGGCTGGGACGAGATGCTGTCGTTCGGCCCGCTGCTGGCGTTCACCCCGTTCGCCAAGCCGGAGGGTGCGGCTGGCGTCGATGGCGGTGGGCGGCCGGGGCCGATGTTTGCCCAGTCGCGGCGGTGGGACCGGCGGCGGACCGGGTGTCACGGTGTTCGATCAGTTGCGCGGCCAGGCTGAGCGCTGGAACGGCGAGGGACGGCGGATCGTCGTTGCCGCCTGGACTCGGGGTTCGCGCGAGCGGCTGACCAATCTGCTGCGCGAGCACGGGTTCAAGGACGCGGTCCAGGAGGACGATTTTGCCAGTGTCCGCCGCAAGCCGGCGGGGTCCGTGTCGCTGGTGGTGCTGGGCGTCGAGCGCGGCTTCGTCGCCGAACGGCTGGCCCTGGTGGGCGAGCAGGATCTGCTGGGCGAGCGGATTTCCCGGCCGCCGCGCCGGCGCAAGCGGGCCGACCAGTTCATCGCCGAGGCGACCGAGATCGCCGAGGGCGATCTGGTGGTGCACCAGGAATACGGCATCGGCCGTTACGACGGGCTGGCGACGCTGCACGTCACCGGCGCGCCGCATGACTGCCTGCGGCTGATCTACGACGGCGACGAGAAGCTGTTCCTGCCGGTCGAGAACATCGAGGTGCTGTCGCGCTACGGCAGCGAGCACCAGGGTACCACGCTGGACAAGCTGGGTGGCGCCGGCTGGCAGACCCGCAAGGCCAAGATGAAGCAGCGCATCCGCGACATGGCGGGTGAGCTGATCCGGATCGCCGCCGTCCGCAAGATGCGCGACGCCGAGACGATGGCGCCGCCGGAAGGCACCTGGGACGAATTCTGTGCGCGCTTCCCGTTCGCTGAGACCGAGGACCAGTCGCGCGCGATCGCCGACGTGCTGGAGGATCTGGCGGCGGGCAAGCCGATGGACCGGCTGATCTGCGGCGATGTCGGTTTCGGCAAGACCGAGGTCGCGCTGCGGGCCGCGTTCGTGGCGGCGATGTCGGGGTCGCAGGTGGCCGTGGTGGTGCCGACGACGCTGCTGGCGCGGCAGCATTACCGGACGTTCTCGGCGCGGTTTGCCGGCATGCCGGTGAAGGTGGCGCAGCTGTCGCGGATGGTCACCGCGAAGGAGGCCAACGAGGTCCGCAAGGGCCTGGCCAGCGGCGACATCAACATCGTCGTCGGCACCCACGCGCTGCTGGCGAAGTCGGTGGAGTTCTCCGACCTCGGGCTGCTGATCGTCGATGAGGAGCAGCATTTCGGGGTCGCGCACAAAGAGCGGCTGAAGGCGATGAAGGCCGATGTGCATGTGCTGACGCTGACGGCGACGCCGATCCCGCGGACGCTGCAGCTGGCGCTGACCGGCGTGCGGGAGATGTCGATCATCGCGACGCCGCCGGTGGATCGGCTGGCGGTGCGGACGTTCATCATGCCGTTCGATTCGGTGGTGATCCGGGAGGCGTTGCAGCGCGAGCGGTTCCGCGGCGGGCAGGTGTTCTGCGTGGTGCCGCGGATCGAGGATCTGCAGCGCATGTCGGACCGGCTGCGGGAGATCGTGCCGGAGGCGCAGGACCATCCAGGCGCATGGGCGGCTGGCGCCGACCGAGCTGGAACGGGTGATGACGGAGTTCGGCGATGGCAAGTATGATATTCTGCTGTCGACCAATATCGTCGAGAGCGGGCTGGATATGCCGGCGGTGAATACTCTGCTGATCTATCGCGCCGACATGTTCGGGCTGGGGCAGTTGTATCAGCTTCGCGGCCGGGTCGGGCGGGGCAAGCAGCGTGGCTACGCCTATCTGACCTGGCCGCCGAACCATCGGTTGTCGGTCGCGGCCGAGAAACGACTGACGGTGATGCAGACGCTGGATGCGCTGGGGGCCGGGTTCACTCTGGCGTCGCACGATCTGGATATTCGCGGGGCCGGCAATCTGCTGGGCGATGAGCAGTCCGGGCATATCCGGGAAGTCGGGATCGAGCTTTACCAGCAGATGCTGGAGGACGCGGTGGCCGATATCCGCGCGGGCGAGGGCAAGCGGGCGGGGCAGGAGCGGGACTGGACGCCGAATATCTCGCTGGGGCTGCCGGTGCTGATCCCGGAGGACTATGTGCGCGATCTGCCGGTGCGGCTGGGGCTGTATCGGCGCATCGGCGCGCTGGCGTCGGATGGCGAGAGCGATGCGATGGCGGCGGAACTGGTCGATCGTTTCGGCACGCTGCCGGAGGAGGTGGACAACCTGCTGGGCGTCGTTGCGCTGAAGCGGGCCTGCCGCGAGGCGGGCGTCGAGAAGCTGGAGGCTGGGCCGAAGGGGATGGTGCTGACGTTCCGCGGCAATGCGTTCTCCAATCCCGCCGGGCTGGTGCGGTGGCTGTCGAGCAAGGGCGGGCTGGTGCGGCTGCGGCCGGACCATAAGCTGGCGATCTCGCGGGATATGGATGTGGTGACGCGGCTGAAGTTCGCGCGGGATACGCTGAAGTCGCTGGACCAGATCGTGCGGCAGGCGAAGGCGGCGTGACTTGCGTAGCCGACATGCGGATGGTGCGGGCGTGAACTCGGTTTTTTGATTCTGCGGTGATGCTTGCTGCGTGGAATCCGGGGCTCGGCCTGCTTGCAGCGAGGCCGATGCCCCATCCAGAATAGCTGCCTGCAGTATCTTCGTCCCACTCGGATGAATTGGCAGGACGGGGTTTGCGACTGGGTGGGAGGCATCAATGCGGATCGAGGTTGCTGCGTCTAGGACGGATGTGGAAAAGGCGCTCGAAGCGCATCTGGGAACCGACTGGAACCGGACGCTGAGCGTATCCGAGGAGGCATCCCCTGATCAGGGTAGTGGCAGGCGGTTCGGCGAAATACCGTCGCCGGAGATCGTCTCGGTGATCATGGAAATTGGCGGCGCCGCTGCGTCCGGGGTCATTGGCGGCTTAGCCTATGACGCCGCGAAGGACCTGATTGCGTTCCTTCGACGTCGCTTTGGCGCCAAGAACGTATCGGCGGATGCGCCGAAATAGGGATGTGTGATGCTGGATGGCTATCGTCGGCTGCCGCTTAGGTCGGTCGGGCGATCTGCCAACTTCTATGCTGATACATTGTTCCTGCAAATTCCAGAGTCGACCATCAGCAGGTTGCGCCGCACCGCCGCCCCGTCCCGTCGGAGCAAGATGGTGTCCGCGCTCCATTCGGTACTCGCACGAGATGATCCACTACCACCAGTTCGTCGGGACGAGAGCGGGCTATATACTTCGGTTGATTATGGCGGCGAGAGACAGACTGCGCTTTCTTGGGCTTAAGGACGCCTCGGCAGCCTCATTGTCCCGTCTTTCGGCGGTGCGTCGATCCAACGGCCCGCTGGTGCGGAGAACGGCCAATGGCCGCCCTATTATAGCCAATGAGCTTCGTGACGCTTTTGGCGATGCGGTCCTGCAGCTTATTCTATGGTTGGACGCCGCTGAACGTTTCATGATGGTATCCGACGATTTTGATCAGCGTCTATTCGCGTCGGGCCCTGAGGTTTTTCGCCACATCATCGATGCCTGCGGACAACTGGCGTTCAATTCCGATGACCCGGATCTTGAGGCCATGCTTGATCCGATTGCGGAACAGGGACGCCACGCGTTCGATGCAGGAAAGCCGGTATGGGCGTCACCGGCATCGTTGATGCTTATTGTTGAAGCGCAGTCAGTCGTGAATCAGGCGGCGTTCATGGGAAGCTTTCCTCGACGGCTCGACCAGCTGTTCGACGCATGGAGCAGATCGCCGGAATATCTGTTGCTGATTTCAACGATTATCGAGTCGGAATTTCCGGGCGAAAACATTCAGTCGTGGCGGGTTCATGGCGCTATCGCATTGCTGGTTGAAGCCGTGCTGGATGGATGGATTGCGCCCACCGGTTCCGGACCCGTTCGATGGTCGACGCCGAGGCACCTGTTTGGGGTCGCACTGCATGCGCCGATCCCGTGGGCCAAGATCATGGACACCCCGCTCAACACCTGGTCGATCCAGGAACTGGCGCAAAAGCGGGAGCTGATCGCTCAGACATTGGAGGATTTGGTTGATTTTGCGGGCAAAGACGATGATCCATCACTCGCCGCTGCATTGACCCTACCGGAGATACCGGGGAATGCGAACGGGTTACCGACCATGATGGGCCAGTTTTCGAAACTCCGTTCGCGGTCCCTCGAGGCGAGGAGGATTGATTTCGCTGCCGCCATACTGCCGGGTGAGGCCCTGCTGCTGGCTCCTGACCGGGTGGAGGACAGTGGCTTCATCGAAGCGATGGCGTGCCCTTTCATGCTTCTTGGGGACCGAGGTTACACGTCGTTGACGGACCAGTCGGATTACGTACGCTGGTCGTTGATATCGCTGGTCGAGCAGGCGACCTATGCGTTTCTCACGGATGTGCGGTATCAACCCGCTGGTTTGTCGAAAGACGAACTTGCAGGATTTAAAGACGCGGTCCTGCTTCATGCGCCGTTTCTGGAACCCTGCTTCCAGTAGTCGTGGTGGCGGGCCGGACGGCGTTTCCGCGCTTACCGCTTCGCGCTTTGCGCGGTCTGATATTGGAAGCGAGCGGGCTAGAAAGGTCTTCCTGGACGTTCGCGTCAGCTGTTGATCGTGACGTTGAGATCGGTGATCAAGCCATTGCTCAGCGAATAAACCCAGCCATGGACAGTGAGTTCCTGGCCGCGTGCCCAGGCGTCCTGGACAAAGACGTCCGAGGCGACGTTGCGCACCTGACGGATTACGTTGAGTTCGCACAGCCGGTTCAACCGGGTGCGTTCGTCGGGAATTGCCTCCAGCGTTTCACGGTTTTCGTTGAACACTTCCCGGATCGGGTGCAGCCAGTGATCGACCAGGCCTCGGCGTCTGCCATCCACGGCCGCGGCGACGCCACCACAACCATAGTGTCCGACGACCATGATGTGCTTGACCTTGATGACGTCCACGGCGAACTGCAGGACTGACAGGTAGTTGGCGTCCTGCGGCGGCGCCAGGTTGGCGACGTTGCGGTGAACAAACAATTCGCCAGGATCGAGGTCGACGATCTCGTTGGCCGGGACGCGGCTGTCGGAGCAGCCGATCCAGAGGTATTCCGGCGCCTGCTGGCCTTCGAGGCGTTTGAAGAACCCGGCATCCGCGGAAACCTTCCGGGCAGCCCAGGCGCGGTTGTTCGCTTTCAGATGATCGAGCATGACCAATCAGAAGACGAAGCAACCGAGCCGGTCAAGTCCCTATAACGTCGGGCTGATCGTATTGATGCCCGCCACGACATCCAGTTCGGAGGTTGTGATGGGTTCGCTGCGAACAATGACCAGATAGGCCAGTACGGAAACCAGCCCGATCGCCGCGCTCGCCAGCAATGCCGGCACGAAGCTGCCGGTGGCCTGGACGATGAAGCCGGTCACCGTGGGGGCGAGGGCGCCGCCGAGATAGCCGCCGAAGTTCTGGATCGCGCCAAGTGAAGCGGTGCAGTTGGCCGGCGCGGCGACGGATGAGAGTGCCCAGGACATGCCGCTGGCCGAGGCCCCGAACATCAGCGCGGCGGAGATTGCCGCCACCGCAATGAAATCGCTGGGTGTTTCGGCAGCCACCACGGTGAAGGCGACCATACCGAGCAAACCGATAATGACGGGGATCTTGCGGCTGTTGATGGGGGAGAAGCCGCGCGCCATCAGTTTGTCGGCGATCCAGCCACCGCCGATGCTGCCGACGACGCCGAACGCGAAGGGTATTGCGGCGACGATGCCGGTCTTCGGTATCGACATGTGTCGTTGCATTTCCAGATAGCCCGGCAACCAGGCCAGATACAACCAGCCCATGTAGACCACGCCGAAGAAACCCAGCACCAGGCCCCAGGTGGTGCGGAATCGGAATAGTCCCAGCCACTCGGCGAAGCGGACGGGCGCGTAGGTGCGGGCTTCCTCGCCGTCCGTCAGATAGTGGCGTTCTTGTTCGGTGAAATGTTCCTCGTTGGGGTCGCGGTAGAGCAGGAACCAGGCGGCGGCGACGGCGATGCCCACCACGCCCATGATGCCGAACATCCAGCGCCAGCCGAAGCTGATCATCAGCACGGTAAGGATTGGCGGCGCGATGGCCGGACCGAGCGAGGAGGTGCAGTTCCAGATGCCCGTGGGCAAGCCGCGGTCGCGGACGTTGTACCAGTCTCGGACGACGCGCACGGCCGAGGAGAACATTGGGGCTTCGCCCAGGCCGAGGAAGACGCGGGCGATGGAGAATTGCCAGAATGAGGTCACGAACCCGGCGACCGCCTGCGCGACGGACCAGACGCCGAGGCCAGTCGCGAGCAGGCGATGCGGACCCACGCGGTCCACCAGGGCGCCGCCGGGTAGCTGCGCGAATGCGTAGGCCCACAGGAAAGCTGAGAGCAGCAAGCCCATGTCGGCGATCGACAGTCCCAGTTCGTTGCGGATCAGCGGGTTGGCGATCGACAACGTGGAACGGTCGAGATAATTCAGCGTTCCCGCGATCACCAGCATGATGAGGGCAGTGCGCTGCCGGCGGCGGATGCTCGCCGGCGTAGTCGGTTTGGTCATGAAACGTCCTCCTGCGAAGGGTTTCCGGTGCCTTCGCTTCGGCACTCTTGATACAAGCGGTCCCGGGTGCCCAGGGGATGGTGGGTTGGGCTCACGCGGCTTTGACGGGTTCGACAGAGGGCGGCGGTGTCGGCTACAATCGCGGAGGTTTTCAAAGCACCCAGGAGAGGACGTGCAAAATGGCCGGAAATGCCCAGAAGATCATTGAGCTTGACCGTCAGCGCATGACGGCGATGGCGGAGAAAGATATCCCGACGTTATCCAAGCTGCTTGCCGACGACCTCATCTACACCCACTCATCCGCTCGGTTGGACACTAAAAGTAGCCTGATTGGGGCTATGGAATCCGGCGCGACGGTCTATACGGCTGTGGAACCATCTGACGTGGTTGCGCAGGATCTGGGCGATACGGTTGTATTGACGGGTGTAGCGGCGATCAGCGTCAATTCGGGCGGCAAGCCGAATTCGTTCCGTGTGCGGTTTACCGATGTCTATGCCAACAAGGGCGGGCAATGGCAGATGGTGACGTGGCAGAGCACGCGTTTGGGGTGATCGGCGGCTGATCGCACCGCTGGCATTTCGTCGCCAGCGGTCGCGCGTTAGCCCGCCAGATTTTCGCGTAACGTCTGGCCTTCGTAGGACGTGCGAAACCGGCCGCGGCGTTGTAGCTCGGGCACCAATTTGCCAGTGATATTCTGCAACAAGGCCCGGTGGCTGGCCTGGGAATGGCCCAGCATGAAGCCGCCGCGGCTGCCGGTGGCTTCGAACATCTCCTCCAGGTAATCGGCGATCTGGGCGGCGGTGCCGGCGGTGGTGCTGGCGTAGCCGGTGGCGGCGTGCAGGCCGTGTTCGAAGAATTCGTCGCGGGAGAATTCGGTGGCCTCGCCGTATTGCCGAGCGAGGAGGCCGACGAAGCCGACGGGGGAGGCGTTGGCGGCGATGATGCGCTGGTTCAACTCTCGTAATGAGAATCTTGGGGGCAGGGTGGACATGTCGAAGCCGGTGTTGTGGGAGAGCCAGACACCAACGGCTTCCGGGGGCACGTCGGCGATCAGGCGTTCCTTGATTTGCGCGGCTTCCGTTTCGGTTTCGGCGACGATCACCTTGGTTGCCCACAGGATACCGACTGCCTGTGGGTCCCGGCCTTCCGCGATCAGGGCGGCGTCCATGTGGGCACGTTGTTCCGCCATCAGTTTGATCCCCTTGCCGGCGCCGAAGACGTGATCGACGAATTTCGCGGCGGCTTTGATGCCTCGGGCGGACCCGCCGGCCTGGATGAGGACGGGGCGGCCTTGCGGGGAAGGTGGAACGCTGAGCGGGCCTTTCACCTTGAAGAAGCGGCCGACATGGTTGATGGCGCGCACCTTGGCTGGATCGGCAACGATTCCGGTTCTGGCATCCCAGATGAAGGCGTCCGCGTCTACGCTGGCCCAAAGTTTCTTGCAGACGTCGACGAATTCTTCCATCCGGTCGTAGCGTTGGCTGTGCTCGACCAGTTCGTCGAAACCGTAGTTCTCGAAATCGGCTTTGCGCTGGGAGGTGATGACGTTGAACGCGATGCGTCCGTTGGTGATGTGGTCGAGCGAGTTCAGCAGGCGGGCGACGAAGAAGGGATGCATGAAGGTCGATGCGTAGGTCAGTCCGAAACCGATATGGCTGGTGACGCGTGACATCGCGGTGATCCAGGGGCTCATGTCCAGTCGCGGCCATGCGACGCCACGGCGGACAGCGGCGTCGATGGAGCCTTCCCAGGTGTTGGGAATTCCTGTGCTGTCGCCGAAGAAGATCAGGTCGAAGAGGCCCCGTTCAGCGATGCGGGCGAGGTCTTCGAACAGGCCGACATCGGGGTAGGTGTTGTTGACCCAGGAGGTCGGCTGGCGCCAGTCGGTTTCCACTTGGGTCCAGGAGAAATCCAGCGCGAGATGCATACGCGGCTTTTTGGTGATTGAGCCAGGAGCCATGGATTTCGACCTTGCCTTTGGCGTTTGTCGGGCTGGTGCCGGAACAGTCGTTGATCATGGCCGCTTTGCAATTCTGATGCCGGTTCAGACAGCCGCAAATCCGCGTTTGGTCTTGGTGATTGCGATGAGACTGATTGCAAAGATACTGGCCATCGGGCGACCTTATGCATAGTGGGAATGCACCGAGACGTCCCGGCGCGGCGCTTGACCCGGGCAGAACCACCTGCATCCTGTCGCCAAACTTCCAGCAAGGACACAAGGCATGGCTCCGACCCCAACGCCGTTTACCCTGTCCATTCCCGAGCAGGCCCTGGACGATCTTCGAACGCGATTGGCATTGACGCGTTTTCCGGATCAGGCGCCGGACGCGCCGTGGGCGTATGGCACTGACTTGGCCTACATGAAAACGCTGGTGCCGTACTGGCAATCCAGTTTTGACTGGCGCGCCCAGGAAGCCGCGCTGAACGCCTTTCCGCAGTTCAAGGTCAAAATGCCGGACGTGGATCTGCATTATCTGCATGTGCCGGGGCAGGGGCCGTCACCGATGCCGCTTCTGCTGATGCACGGCTGGCCGGGTTCGGTGTACGAGTTCCTGGATATCATCCCTCGGTTGACCGACCCCGCGCGCTTCGGCGGCGATCCGGCTGACGCTTTCACCGTGATAGCGCCGTCATTGCCCGGTTACGGACTTTCCTTCGAGCCTGGGCAGAAACGTTTCAGTATCGAGGATATTGCCGGCTGCTTCGCGTCCCTGATGACGGATGTCCTGGGGTATAAACGTTACGCTGCCCAAGGGGGCGATTACGGCGCTTTCACGGCATCGCGGTTGGGTCATGCGCATGCGGACAACGTCATCGGCATCCATATCAACCTGCTGACGATCCAGCGGGACCGGCAGCCCCCGGCCAACCCCACCGAAGATGAACGGCGGTATTTCGCTGAGCTTGCGGACTGGCTGAAGGAGGAAACCGGGTATCAGTGGATCCAGGGCACCAAGCCGCAAACCCTGGCCTACGGGCTGACGGATTCGCCGGCCGGGCCTGGCCGCCTGGATCGCCGAGAAGTTCCGCACCTGGAGCGACTGCGGCGGTGATCCGGAGTCGGTGATCAGCCGGGATCATCTGCTGGCGAATATTTCGTTGTACTGGTTTACCGGCGCGATTGGATCGTCGTTCTGGCCGTACTACGCCCGTATGCATGGGCCGTGGCCGATTCCCAGTGGCGGCACGGTCGATGTGCCGACCGGGTACTGCGCGTTTCCGAAGGAGATCATCCGGCCGCCTCGGTCGATTGCGCAGCAGACCTATACCAATATTCAGCGCTGGACGGCGATGCAGCGGGGCGGGCATTTCGCCGCCATGGAGCAGCCAGAGGCGTTGGCGGGGGAGATACGGGCGTTTTTCCGGACGCTTCGGTAGAAGAAGGGCGGGGCTTTGCCCCGCTCCCCACCAAGGGCCGGCGGCCCTTGAACCCATTGATGGGATCAAAGGGTCCGCCGGACCCTTTGCGGGTGCAGGGCAGAGCCCTGCTTTCCCTTAAAATTTAGAAACCCGGGTTTCCTTGGCGGTGATGAACTCCAGCAGCGCCGGCTTGCCGGCCTGGGTCTGCTCGATGCCGCGCTGGATCGCCGCCTTGATGTCGCCCGGCTGGGTCACCCGCTCGCCATAGCCGCCGAACGCGCGCGCCATCGCCGCGTAGTCGCCGGAGATGTCGGTGGAGCGATACTTCTCGGTCGAGATCGGCATCACCTTCAGCTCGATCGCCATGGAGAAGTTGTTCAGCAGGATCGACAGGATGGGGATCCGCTCGCGCACGCAGGTCTCGAAGTCCATGCCGGTGAAGCCGATCGCCGCGTCGCCCCACAGGTTGATGCACAGCTTGTCCGGCTTCGCCAGCTTGGCACCCATCGCCAGGCCCAGGCCCATGCCCAGCTGGGTGGTCTTGCCCCAGCCGATATAGGACAGCGGTTCGGTGGAGACCCAGAACGGCGAGATCTGATCGCGCGGGCTGCCGGCGTCATGGGTGATGATGGTGTTCTTGACGTCCACCGTGTTCATCAGCTCCCAGATCACCCGGTACGGGCTGAGCGGCGCCTCGTTGGAGTTCAGCAGCGGGCGCCACTGCGCCATCCATTCCTCGCGGACCGCGGTGATCTCGGCCACCACGGCGGACGGGTCGCGGTTGGATTTGATGGTCTGGCGGAGTTCGCCGATCAGCGCCGCCAGGGTCAGTTTCGCGTCGCCCACCAGGCCGATCGAGCTGACCACGTCCTTGTTCAGGTGGTTGGGGTCGAGCGTGGCGTGGATGAACGTCTTGCCCTTGGGGAACTTGATGCCGAAATTGGTCTCGGTGAACGAGCAGCCGATGCCGATGATGACGTCGGCGTTCTGCACGAAGTGATGCACCGGCTTGGGCACCGCGTTGCCGCCGGAACCGAGCGACAGCGGATGGTTCTCCGGGAAGGAGCTTTTGCCGCCGAGGCTGGTGGTGACCGGCGCGCCCAGCAGTTCGGCGAGTTCCCGCAGTTCGGCCCAGGCTTCGGCCCACTGCACGCCGGTGCCGGCATAGATCACCGGGCGCTTGGCGTCCAGGATGGCGGCGGCCGCCTTGCGCACGTCGACCGGGTCGGGGCCGTATTTGTGGATGCCGACCGGCGTGTAGTCGATGTCGCCGATCTCCTCGTTCCAGATATCGGTCGGGATCTCGACGATCGCCGGGCCGCTGCGGCCATTGCGGATGTTGCTGAACGCGCGGCGCATGACGTTCTGCACCTCGCCGGGCATGTTCACCGGTTCGGCCGACTTGGAGACGCCGCGCATCTCGCGCACCGCATTGTAGTTCGGGTCGATGTGGGCGATGCGGCGCGGATAGCCCTGCGGGATCACCAGCATCGGCACCGATTCGGAATAGGCCTGCGCCACGCCGCCATAGGCGTTCTCGGTGCCCGGTCCGTGCTGCATGCAGAACGCGCCGATCTTGCGGCCCGAGGTCACGCGGGAGATCGCGTCCGCCATGTGCAGGCCGATCCGCTCCTGGCGCACGATGATCGGGCGGATATCGGCCGCGGCGGCGAATTCCAGCAGATGGTTGACGGGATAGCCGCAGAGGATCTCGATCCCCTCGCGCTTCATGATTTCAGCGACAGCCTGACCGACCTTCATGCGTTCATCCCCTTTGGCATCCGTTCATCCCTTACAGCGCGTGGCTTGCTGGTCCAGACGCGCGTCTTCACGCGCCGCGCCACTCAGCCGCGCCACTCACACGACCGTAAGACCGGACCGGCTGTCTGGCAACGTTGGCAAACGCAGCATCATCGCCACATGCGCTGATGATCATGGTATGACGTGTCGAAGTTGCCGTCAGCAACACTAAGTGTTGCGACGGATCGGCCATCTGACCACAATGGGTGGGATTACGCGACCCCGGCGATTCGATCGCGCGCAGGCTTCTCTGGAAGGGACATGGACGAACATGGACGGGATTGCCCGCGCGGCCGACGAACATCCGATCCGGTTTGACCTGCTGACCGAGAACCCCGTCTACAAGCCGTTCCGCTATCCGTGGGCCTATGAGGCGTGGCTGACCCAGCAGCGCGTGCATTGGCTGCCGGAGGAAGTGCCGCTCGCCGACGACGTCAAGGACTGGCACCGCAACCTGACCGACGGCGAGCGCAATCTGCTGACGCAGATTTTCCGCTTCTTCACCCAGGCGGATGTCGAGGTGAACAACTGCTACATGAAGCACTACAGCCAGGTGTTCAAACCGACCGAGGTGCTGATGATGCTGTCGGCGTTCTCCAACATCGAGACGGTGCACATCGCGGCCTACAGCCACCTGCTCGACACCATCGGCATGCCGGAGATCGAATACACCGCCTTCCTGAAATACAAGGAGATGAAGGACAAATACGACTACATGCACGGCTTCCGCGTCGATTCGCGGTTCGAGATCGCCAAGACGCTGGCGGCGTTCGGCGCCTTCACCGAGGGTCTGCAGCTGTTCGCGTCCTTCGCGATCCTGCTGAATTTCCCCCGGTTCGGCAAAATGAAGGGCATGGGCCAGATCGTCACCTGGTCGGTGCGCGACGAAAGCCTGCACTGCGCCTCGATCATCAAGCTGTTCCGCACCTTTATCCAGGAAAACCCGGATCTCTGGACCGAGGATCTGCGGCGGGAGATCTATCTGACCTGCGCCACCATCGTCTCGCATGAGGACGCGTTCATCGACCTGGCGTTCGAGCAGGGACCGGTGGAAGGCCTGACGCCGCGCGAGGTCAAGCAGTATATCCGCTTCATCGCCGACCGCCGCCTGATCGAACTTGGGCTGAGCGAGTTGTTCCATGTGGCGAAAAATCCGCTGCCATGGCTGGATGAGATGCTGAACGCGGTTGAACACGCCAATTTCTTCGAAAACCGCGCGACCGAATACAGCAAGGCGTCGACCGCCGGCACATGGGAAGAGGCGTTTGGCGGGAGCCCGGTTCCGACCGCGGCGGTGCTGCCTGGCTAACGCGTTAGCCGATCCGGCGCGGCCACCAGGTCCCATGTGGTCGCTTCGGGAGCGTTAAAGCCTGACCTAATATGTCCAGCAAACGGCTTTTGTATCACGTGGGTCAGTTATTTTCATTCCGGCGGTATTTTTGACGAACTTCGCGTCAGAGTTAACGATTTTTTAACGCCTGAGCATGTTTCAGTGTGCATGATTCAATCCGCGTTCTGCGCCATCCTGGCGTTGCTGAGAACCGAAGACTTCATGCGGGGAGGGTGCGCCATTGCACCGGTTGGAGGCTTAGATGGTGGGTACCATCATGTTAGGGGCGGTTGTGAGCCATACTGACGAAGATACGGGCCGGGAGACCGTAACGGGTGGAGCGCCTCGATACAGCCGACGTCTGTCGGACAAGATTCTGATCGCGTTTCACCATGCCTGTGACCAAGCGGATTTTGAAGTGGCGGAACAACTTCTCCATATCCTGGAGATGATGCTGACCCGCCGGCCGTTGACGCCGGATGGAACGCGGCGGCGAAATATGGAGAGCCTGATCGCCGCGCACGAGCGTCTATGGCATCTTCGCCATCCAAACTCGGACGAGATGTGACAGTTGGCCGCGAGGCCCCCGCGGCGGCGTTGAAGGCGGGAGCCGCTATCCGTCGGTGATTTTGCGTGGCCGGGCGGGCCATGGGGACGAGACGCCCGGACGGCATTGTTGTGTAAAGCGTAATATTTCCTCATATCGACCATGCCACTGAGACCGCCTTGGCTTGTTGTTGGCGGATCGTGCACGTTGGGTCGAACTTCGTGGCTTCGACGGTGTGCCTGACGTTCGGGCCGGTCGTCGCAGCGCCTATGCCGGACGCAGGGTGGTCGCCGACGACCGTGCTGGACAATTCAGCGGGATATTGGGGCGGTCAGGATGGATTTCCCTGGACCCGCTCGACCCGCAATTCCTCGATCGTGAGCCGAGCGATCCGCAGGTCATCAATCCGCCCGTTGCGTAGTCTGGCTCGACCCAAGGCGATCTGCCCGATCGCCAGTCTGCCAATGGCGAATGTGCCGATTGCGATTGCGCCGATCGCGAGTGTGCCCAATGCCAATGCGCCGATGGCGGTCGTGCCGACGGCGATGGCGCCTTCGCGTCTGACCGCTGGCGAACGGCCCGTGGTTGTCGCTGGAACTTGCCTTGGGGCTGTTTCTTGCCCGTCTCCCTCATCGCTCATGCCGCGCTCCTGCCGGTTGAAGTCTGTCGGATAACCCAGGTTAGAATATCTCCCCGCTCGCGTGGGACATTGTTTCCAAGCCGGTATTCTCCTGCGCAGCATTGTCGGTGCGTGGAAGGGTGGCGGAGATGCAGCGGCGAGGATTGACGGCGGCGTGCGTCGAACACTCGGCCTGAAAAATGCCCTTCCCGTCCGCGGAATATCGTCCATATGATTTTGATGGTTCGCGGACTGAGTGTCGGGCCGCACGGGAAGCGTTAGGCGAAGAAAACATGAGTGATCCTCTCAGCCGCCTCGCCACGCGCGCGGCGTATGGTGCCAGTCAACTGCCGCGCCTTGCCTGGTACGTTGGACATGGGTTGGCGATGCGGCGGTTGTCGAAGGCCACGCGAGAGCAGCCGGGCGGAAGCACCCGGCCGCGGGCGCGCACCGACAAGCCGGTTCCGGATCGTCGTCGCCTGCTGACCGACATGGCGCAACTGCTTCAACTGGACCTGGCCAATGTAGACGCCGGGATTTACCCGCTGCCGATCGACCGGGATGGCTCGTTGCGGACGCTGATCAATCGCTCGCGCCTGTTTTTCGAGGACTTGCCGTCCATCCATCGCCGTCGTGAGAGCGGATTGACGTCTGAGGGACTGGGTGCGGCCTTTCTGGGCAAACGCCCCCGATATTATCTGCAGAACTTCCATTTCCAGTCAGGCGGCTGGATGACGGACGAGTTGGCGCAGCGATACGATACGCAGGTTGAGGTGTTCTTTAGCGGAACCGCTAACGCCATGCGGCGGCAAGCTCTACCTGCGCTGCGGGAGGCTTTCGCCGGGCGCGACCAACGCGGGTTAAGGCTTCTCGATGTTGGCTGCGGGACCGGACGTTTTATCGATTCAGTCAAGCAGGCCTGGCCTCGGCTGCAGGTCACCGGCCTTGATCTTTCAGAGGCTTACCTGCGGGAAGCGAGATTATACTTGCGCCCGTGGTCCTGGACTGGACTGATTGTTGCAAATGCCGAGTTCCATACCGATGCCGGACGCAAGCCTGGATGCGGTGACCAGCACTTTCCTGTTTCATGAGCTGCCGCCACGAGCCCGGCGCGGCGCCATTGCGGAATTCGGGCGAATACTCAAGCCGGGTGGCCGGCTTATCATTCTGGATTCGCTGCAGAGCGGTGATGACCCGGCTTATGAGGGGATGCTCGAACTGTTTCCGCAAAGTTTTCACGAGCCATTTTTCACCAGCTATATCAAGGAGGACTTTCCGCGACTGGCGCAGGACTGCGGATTGGTCCACCGGCGGGATATGACGGCATTTGTGTCTAAAGTGATGGTTTTCGACAAATATTCGTAAGAACCGGCGGGCTTCCACCATTGGGCCGGCCGATTGGGCGGCGAAGGGTGGATGCCCGCGGGCCGTCATTTGACCTGCGGCAGATCCTCCAGTTTCACCGAACCGTTCTGGTCGCTGAAGCTGAGTGACTGCCCCTGGCTGGCTTGCTGTGAGACGCCGCTTATGCGGTGGTCACCCGTGTCGTAGGTCGTCAGCTTGCCATTCCGCTCGATCAGCAAACGATGTTTCTCGGCGAAAAACGCATAACGCATGTCGTTTTGTGAGCCGCTAGTCGAAGGCTGTCCAAGGTCATCGGGCCACCACTTCTCGCCACCCGACATGGGTTTCATCGGTTCCATTTTGTGCCTCAATTCGCTGATTTCATAGCTCGCGCCAATGGTCCCGTTGTTTAGGTGAACGGTCGGACATTGGTCCGAGTTGATAACTCGGCAGATGGAATGCGGTTTGCTGCTTCTGGCTTCAACATTAAGGCAGAGCTCCAAGAACTTTTTATTTGGGAGGGCGATTCACGTCTGAAGTTGGGTCAACCTCAGACAATCGCACCCTAAGAGACGCGCGGGTTGCTATCTTGCAGGTGCCGGTGAACAAAGGCCTTATTTCCATAATGGTGGTGCAGAAAATGCCGGGATCGCCGTTTCCGTTGGTTGAAGCGGCTCATTACCCGGTCCGGTGACGATCCAGGATGCGTTAGCAGCCACCACTAGGGCGCGCGTGGGACAGCGATGTCGCCGTCGCAACAGCGAGCGATGTTGTCCGAGGAATGCGGGCGGGATAGGTGTCGCGGCGAGGATATTATTATGTTCATGCAACATATAATAATTGCATTTGACACCAAATTCTTGTTTGCGTCGGCGCCCGTCGCGCGGTGAGATCGCGGTGGTCAGGACTTCAGGTTATCGCATCCGCCCTGCCATCAGTTCGCGCATGGCCAGACGCGCCGCCTGTGCGCCGCCCATCATCGATCCGGTAAATCCACCGCCGCTGCCGGCATAGGCCGATGCGAGCCAGAGCCCGTGGATCGTGGTGCGTGGCCCTTGTGTGATGGTCTGCCCGAGCGACGCTTCGGGTGCGAAGCCATAGACCGCTCCGCCGGGGGTGTTGAGGTAATGCTGCATCGTTTCTGCCGTCGACATTTCGCGATGCACGACAGCATCGGCGATACCTGGGAAATGGCGGTTGATATCGGCGATCAGACAGTCGATCCACTGGTCCTTGCGCCGCTTTTTCTCCTCCGGGTCATGTCGCGCCCAGTTCTCGACACGGTCGGCGCCGCACAGGGTCACGAGGGTTGGTCCGGATTGATTGAGCCCGCTGTCAATCTGGCTGTAGTCGACGAGCACGTAGGGCGGGATTTTATTACCCGGCGGGCCATCGATCGTGGCAACGGCGTCGCGCATCTGCGCAAGACTGTGCATCCAGTCCGGTGTGATGAACGTCGAGTAGCGCCTGACTCCGCATTGATGGGCCGGGCGGTTCAACCCGAGGGCGATCATCCACAATGAGATCGACGGGCGCCGGTTCGCGGTACTGCGCGAGAAACGCGGCGCGCCGGTCTTCCGGCAACATGCCGGCAAGCACGGGCGGTGCGGCGTTGCCGAACACCAGCGGCGCCCGGTCCAGGCGCGGGTCGGCGCCGTTGCGTGCGTGGTGGCCGACGCCGACGACGCTGTTGTCCTCGATCAACAGAGTGTCCGCCTCACGCTCCGGCTCGACGACGCCACCCGCCTGCACGATCAAGGCGATCAGTTGGTCGCTGAGTGCGCGCGAGCCGCCGTGTATGTAGTGACCGCCGCCCGCCAGATAGGAGGCTTGCGGGATCGCGTAGTGGAGGAACCGCATGCGGGCAGGATCATCATGGTAATAGACGAGGTTGGCGGCGAGAGCCATTTTTACGGCTTCGTCGGTGCCGAACAACTCGTCCATGACCTCGGCTACGGTGGCGCGGCCGTCGCGTAAAAGAGACCAGAGGCTGCGCAACGCTTGCGGCGCATGTGTCAGCCACCAGGTGCGGTCGTCCATGTGGCGAGCGGCGCGTGACACTGCGCCGCGCAACGCCATCAGGCGCCTGAAATACTCGACGAGCGCTGTCCTGTGCTGCGGAAAACGGGTCGTCGCTGCATTCAACGCGGCTTCGGGACCGTGTGGCAGCACGAACGGTTCGCCGATCAGCGGGCCGCGGACCTCGTACAGGTCGCCCACGTCGGTCAATCGTAGTGAGCGATCAAGACCGAGCAGGCGGATCAGAGGTAATTTCGGGTCGTCGTCGTCGAAGCCGTCCATTTCGTGCAGCGATGCTTCGATCGCCAGGCCATTGTGATGATAGACCGTGGCGGCACCGCCGAGTGTTTCATTTCTTTCAAGTAGCAAAATTCGCAGCCCGGCTGTTGCACAGACCGCGCCCGCGGTCAGTCCGCCAAGGCCTGAACCAATGATAATCGCGTCGAACGCTCGCGGCATGATCCACCATTCCTTGAGCGTCATGCTACAGCGCATGCGATGCATCAGGTTTGACCGGGATCAACCCGGTGAGCCGATCCTGGCAGGGAAGCCAGGGTGCGTCGGCAAGGTTCATGCCATCGAACGCCGACAATGTCGCAAAACTGGTTTCTGGAGCAGGATTGCAAACCTGTGGTCCGATGCTGCTCAATCGCGGATTGCATGGTAAATCCACCGCTTAGAGCCTGATAGGTTCAGGTTGAACCTATCAGGCTCTAAGACTTTTTATCTGAGAGGGCGATTCACGTCTGAAGTCGGGTCAACCTCAGGCGATCGCACTCTAGCAAGGGGAGACGAGGGAATGGGCCAGCCGATCGAGGAACTGGCAAGGTTCGTGGCCAAGACCGCCTGGGACGATATCCCGCTTGCGGTGCGGCAGCATGCAAAGCTGGTGGTACTGGACACGATCGGTGTGATCCTCGCCGGTTCGGAACGGCCCGAGGTGCGTAACCTGCGCGACCGGATGACGTTGTCGTCGGGGACTGGGGCGACGGTGTATGGCCGCTCCTGGCCGACGACGGATACCCGAACGGCGGCGTTGCTGAACGGGATTGCCGGGCGGTCCATCGAGCTGTGCGAGGGGCTGCGGCTGGTGTCGGGGCAAGCGGCGGTGCAGATTCTGCCCGCCGCGTTGGCCGTCGGGGAAGCCGTTGGCGCGTCCGGCAAAGCAATGATGGCGGCGTTTGTCACCGCGTATGATGTGGCCGCTCGGTTTTGCGGCGCGTTCACGCCATGGCCGTTAGCCCATCAGAACGGCCAGGCCTGCATGCTGGCCGCGATCGCGGCAGGCGCCCGACTGACCGGTCTGGATGCCGCGGGGATCAGCCGGGCGATGCGCATCGGTGCGACGCTGGTCCTGACGCCAAGCTATACGAACGTCGTGGCCGGCGCCACGGCGCTGAACGTCGCTGGTGGAATGAGCGGATTTGCCGGTGCGTTGGCGCCGGAGCTTGCCGCGGCGGGTTTTGAGGCACAAGAGAATGCCATCGAGGAAGCACTGGCCAACCTGGTTGGCAGCGGCTTTGAACCCAGCCAGCTACTGGACCAACTCGGGACCACCTGGCACATCACCCGAAACTACTTTCGACTGTACGCGTGCTGCAATCCGATCCATCCGGCGCTGGATGCCCTGGCGGCGGTGCTGGCAGACCTGCGGCCGTCAGCCGGGGAGATCGATCGGATCGATATCGCGACGTATCGCTTTGCATCGGTGATGCGCAACCCGGAGCCACCGAACCACTTCGCCTCCAAATACTCCCTGCCGCATGCTGCCGCGACGATGGTCGTTACGGGTGCGGCTGGGCATGGCGCGCTTAACGACGTCGCGTTGCGCAACCCGGTCATCGCGGCGCTGCGTCATCGGGTGCACATCACCGAAGATCCGGCGATGAGCGCATTGGTGCCTCAATCGCGGCCGGCGCGGGTCAGCGTAACATTGACCGACGGGCGACAGGCGACGCGGTCGGTGGAAAGCCACCGGGGCGATTTCAATCAGCCGTTCGCCGAAGCCGAAATTCGGGCGAAGTTTCGTGAACTGGCCTGCGAAGTGCTGACGCCAGACGGCGCGGCAGCGGTTGAGGCCGCGGTCGATGGTTGCGAGCACTGGGACAGCGTGTCGGAACTGGTCGCGCTGCTACGTCATCATGGGCTGCCGTAAAATCTGTCGCTCGGCCCGGGTTCGAACGCCGGGCTACCCGATAATGTCTTGTGTGTGGCGAGCGCCGCGATCCGACAAGGGGGGGTGCGGTTCAACCGGGTCGGGCGGCATGCGCGACACGAACGCCTGACGCGGGATCGGCTTACTCAGGATTGGCCTGGTCATAGATCCAGTCTGCCGCCCGGGCAGCCGACAAAATTTTTCGCGCCTGCGAATAACTTCCGAACCGCGGCGTCCACAGTCTCGATAGCACCCGGCATCGGCCCGCGGTGCATGCGCACAGGCAACGCGGTGAAGGGGCAAGCATGCGATACATGCTATGGGGTGCGGTTGTGCTCGGTGGAATTGTGGGTTCGCCTGGGGTGTCGCGGGCGCAGGACGCTCCCGCAGGGCAAAAGGTGTTTGAATCGCAATGCAGCATCTGTCACTCGCCGCGACCTAATCGCAACATCGTCGGGCCCAGCTTGTTTTCGGTTGTGGGCCGCCCGGCCGGAGCGGTGCCGGGGTTCCATTATTCGTCGGCCAACCGAGCGTCCGGGCTGGTCTGGGATGCCAGTACGCTCGATCGGTATATTGCCGGGCCGCGTCAGGTCGTGCCGGGCACGTTGATGACCTATCCGGGGCTGAAGGATGGGCATCAGCGGGCGGATCTGATCGCCTTCCTGGCCACTCTGCGTTAGGCACGGCCTGTCATGCGGGTCTTGTGGATCAGGTTCTGCGGGCTGGTGGTCCTGCTTGGCCTGACGCTGTCCGCCCTGTGCCGGCCGGCGAAGGCGGTGCCGTCGTTCGCAGCGCAGACCGGCCAGCCTTGCGCTGCCTGTCACGTGGGCGCCTTTGGCCCGCAACTCACACCGCTTGGCAGGGCTTTCAAGATCGGCGGCTACACCCAGGCGGGCGGCGAGGGCTTGCTGTCGCAAATCCCGCTGTCCGGCTTCATTCTCAACTCTTTCACGCACACCAATGCGCCTCAGCCTGCGCCGGCCGCGCCCAGCTTTGGCCGCAACAACAATGCCGCCCTGGATCAGGTCAGCCTGTTCTTCGCGGGGCGGCTGACCGATTATGCCGGCGCCTTTGTCCAGGGCACCTACGATGGGGTGCAGCACGTGTTCACCCTGGATGCCACCGATGTGCGCCTGACCACGGTGCTGGATCTTGGCGACGCCGACTTGCGTATTGGCATGTCGGTGAATAACGGGCCAACGGTCCAGGATCCTTACAACTCCACCTTTGCCTGGATCTTTCCGTTCGCTGCGTCGAAGCTCGCGCCGGTTCCGGCGGCGCAGCCGCTTCTGGCAGGCGGACTGATCGGGAATTCGGTCGGCACGACCGTTTATGCCTGGTATGACCGCAGCCTGTATGTCGAAGGCGGGCTCTACGACACGTATGGACCGTCGGCGCTGAAACTGACCGGGGCCAACCTCGGACCAGGCGCCACCAACAATCCGGCGCTGTATGCCCGCGTCGCCTACGAGTGGAACTGGGCCGGCCAGTCGGCCCATGTCGGTGCATTGATGCTGTATGCCAATCTGAATCCGGCGACCGGGGAGCGGACCGTGGATGACACGTTTGGCCGCGACAGTTATTCCGACTTTGCCGCGGATGCCGGATACCAGTTCCTCGGGGACGGATCGAACATCGTTACGCTTGACGGCATATTCACCCACGAGACGCAGAACCTGAAGGCTTCGACCGGATTGCAAGCGTCCAGCGGGCCTGGCCATCACCTGGATCAGGTCCGGCTGAACATGGCTTACTTTTACCAGCAAACCTATGGCGTCAGTTTCGGTTGGCAGAACACCTGGGGTGATCCGAATCCGGCGCTTTTTGCCCCCGCGCCGCTCAGCGGCAGCGCCAACGGCAAGCCGGACAGCAACAGTTTTGTCATAGAGGCCGACTGGGTTCCGTTCGGCAAGGCGGATTCCTGGGGCCGGCCGCTCGCCAACCTCAAACTTGGTGTCCAGTACACTATTTACACGCGGTTCAATGGTGGATCGAAGAATTACGACGGCTTCGGCCACGATGCGGCGGATAACAACACGCTGTTTGTCTTCGCGTGGCTGGCGTTTTGAACAGTTGTCGGGCCCGGATTGAGGCTGCGACACTGTCGGCCCGCCATGTCGCAGTCCTCGGCATTCGCTTGCAAATAAGTTGATGAAAGTTTAGCCGCAAATTGGAATAGGATCGCACGCTGTGCGTCTGTTCCCAGTGTAGGGATATCGGCGCAGCTTTTGCGGGTGCCTTTCCGAGAGGCCAAGCAGACATGCCGCGTCCGATCTGGATGTCACCGGTCCAAGCAGCGCAGTGCCGCCGCGCATGTCGGCCGCGCCGTTGTCGCGGCCCGTGACCGGAAGCATAGGGCTGATTGAATCCTGCATTCCGGCACTCCGACGCTATGCAGGATCATTATTACGAGATCGGCAGGAGGTTGACGACTTGGTGCATGACTGCCTGGTGCGTGCGCTCGATCGGTTGCATACGCGGCGCGGCGATGCAGAAATGCGGCCTTGGTTATTCGCGATCATGCACAATCTCTATGTCAGCAGGGTGCGTCAGAGGCGGACGCGAGGCCAGATGGAAGCGCTTGACGACATAGCGGATTCCGTCGTCGCAGTAGGTCCGTCGCAGGAAGACCGTGTCCGGACCAAGGATGTGATGCAGGCGGTGGAACGATTGCCGGAGGATCTTCGCAGTGTCTTGGTGCTGGTGACAGTCGAGGACTTGTCTTATGCCGAAGTCGCCCGCGTGCTGGATATCCCGATCGGCACGGTGATGTCGCGTTTGTCCCGCGCACGCGAACGAGTAAGGCGCGAGTCATGAAGGCGGAGGCGCCTGAATTCAGGCAACCGGCATGAGCGGGGTGACACCACCGATCCATGAGGACGACTTGCACGCTTACGTTGACGGCCAGCTCGAGGCTGATCGAAGACGGGCGGTCGAGCGTTATCTTGAGGAGACGCCGGAAGCGGCGGATCGCGTCGCGGCCTACCAGACACAGCGGGAGGCCATCCGAGCGGCGTTCGCGGCGCGGGGCGCTGAACCGCTGCCCAGGGAATTGTCGCTTGGCCACATCATCGCGCAACGCAACCGGCGGATGCCGCGGGGCTGGCTGTTTGCTGCCTCGGTTTTGCTGGCGCTTGGCGTCGGCCTGGGGGGAGGGTGGCTGCTGCACACGGCGCCAACCCCGGGGCGCACCCAACAGGCGATGGCTTTTCTGGAGCAGGAAGCGTTTACAAGTCATATCGTCTACACCGTCGACCGGCGCCATCCGGTGGAGGTGGCGGGTTCGGAGACGCCACACCTGCAGCAATGGCTTTCGAACCGGCTCGATCGAACCGTCATAGCGCCCGATCTGTCGGGGCTTGGGTATCATCTGGTTGGCGGCAGGCTGCTTGCCACCGAACATGGTGGGGCCGCGGCGTTGTTGATGTATGACGATGCCGGCCACCAACGGATTTCCGTGCTGCTGCGGCCGATGGCGCCAGCCCTTCACGCGCCGAACACCAGGATCGAGCAGGGTGGTGTCAATGGTTGTGCCTGGATCGGCAATGGCCTTGGTGTGGCGGTGGTGGCGGCAATCCCCGCGGGTGACCTCGTTCCGCTGGTGAAGCAGATTGGCACCGATCTGGGGACGCAGGGCTAGTGGCTTTCGTCGTTTACAGCGCGTGGAATGTTTGAATTGACGGCACCGTAACGTCGTGACGGAGCCGATGCGTGGCTGTGAAAGAGATCGCCGTAAAGAAGGATGTCGTGAAGCCTGGTGCCGAAACGCGCGAGCGGCTGGGGACCTTGATCCATAGTGGTGGACGCCCGCATCCAACTGAGGCGGCTATACCGAACGTTATGAACGACTTCACGGGATTAGAGGCAAAGTGGTCCCGGCCGGTGCCATCGGGCGGCGCCGGCCTGCGCTGTGTCGATGAAGCCGGCATCTTGTTCAGAGCTGTAAAGGTCAGGATTGGACTTCAGCAGCGGGACCTGACGGGATGACAGGGTCGGGGCGAGGGGGGATGAATTTGCCGGCGGCTTTTAAAAGCAAACGCAACAGGCAAAGCTCCGTGGAAATAAAACGACAAGTATGGGCCAGTTAACATTTGGCGGCGGTCATCTCGATTAACGTTTGGATCAACGCGATCCTTGCTGACGCATCCCGCTTTAGCCGCGCAAACTGGACTGGAGACTCAAATGTCACCGCTTTTTCGCTCAGCGGCCTTCGCAGTCGTCGCGCTTGCCGTTGGCACAGGGTCAGCCTTCGCGGGTCCGTTCAGCCAGACGTATTCATCCCGGATCGTACCTTCCATTGTCCAACCAGGTCCAAGTCCAAAAAACACAAAAGCCCCGCGGCCTTGCTACGAAGTCTACGACGCCAACCGGCACGCCTTCCACGACTCCTGCACGGGTGCGCCGGTCCGCTCTGCCGTGAACTAGGGTGATGCCCATTGCGTTGGCGCAGCTTGCGCCGAAGCAATGGGACCAGCAGACCGCCACAGCCTGATAGGTTCAGATTGACCCTGTCAGGCTGTGGGACTCTTTGCTCGAGAGGGCGATTCACGTCTGAAGTTAGGTGAACCTTGAATCTTGGACTTGCCGGCTCAGACGATCGCGCTCTGCAACAAAGCAGTGGTGCCTTGCGTCTCCGCTACGTCTAGAGCGGTTTCAGGCTGACTGGAAATAGCCGTCATGGCGGAAGTAGTTGGCGCACTCTGTGGGACTGAAGTTGTCGCATAGGTCTCCCAGGGCGTTCCATAAGGCATCGACGGTGCGGATTGCTTTGGCTCGTAGCAGCGCCTTGAGCTTGGAGAATGCCAACTCGATCGGGTTCAAGTCGGGACTGTAGGGCGGAATGAACAGCAGCTTCGCGCCCGCGGCCTCGATGGCCTCTCGTACGCCGGCCGCTTTATGGACCCTGAGGTTGTCCATGATAACGACATCGCCTGGCTTCAGTGTCGGCACCAGGACCTGCTCGACGTAGGCCACGAACAGCTCTCCATTGATCGCGCCATCAATGGCCAGAGGTGCGGTCAGGCCGTCGCAGCGAAGCGCGCCGACAAAGGTTGTCGTCTTCCAGTGCCCATGCGGCACGGCGTCGACCAGACGATGGCCACGTCTGGCCCGGCCATAGCGCCGCGTCATGTTGGTCTTCACCCAGGTTTCATCAATGAAAACAAGCCTTGACGGGATCAGCTTGGGCTGCTGCTGGCGCCATTCGACGCGGGCCGAGGCAACGTCCTCACGCGCTTGCTCGGCGGCATGGAGGGACTTTTTTTAGGTTCTCCCGCACATTCCGTGCTGTCGTTGCGCTAGGTGGCGTGTAGGACGCGAGCACGGAGCAAGCCGAAGCCGGCACGGCCGTACATCGTTCGTTTCAACATCTTGAGCCGGTTTATTTGGCCTTCAGCGGGGCTGGTGGTCCAGGGAAGCTCGAGGGCGGCCTGCACTGCACCGAAATCCCGCCGCAAACTGGCGACAAATGATCCCAGCGCCGTCTTGCCGGCGTCTTCAAGCACCTTATCTAGGGCCTCCTTGCTTTTTCGGCGTAGCACCGCGTTGAGCCGCTTCGCTGCTGCGATGCAGTCGGCAAGCGCAGGCACGTGCAACAAAAGACGCGAGACAAAGTTTTGTTCCGGCTGGGGCAGAATATCGTCGGTCATCAGTTGGCGTGCGATCTGACGGGCGGATGAGGCTTCGGCCGTGACGGCGTGTGTTTTCGGTGTGCTCGCGGCCTGGGGTTCGCTCTTGCGTCGCCGACCCGCCCACTGTCGTACCGTTCCCGCCTTGCCGGCGAAGCCGAGCTTCACAAGTTCGCGCCAGAGTTGAGCCGCGTTACGACAGCCTCCCGCCCAGCGGCGGTCGAGATGATCTTGGTAGGGCGCGAGACCGCCGAGCCGTCGCGGTTGGCGCCAGAGAGGGGCTGCGCCGGCTCGCAGCCAGCGTCGGATCGTTTTCCGTTCAGCGCCGATCTGGGCCGCAATGCGCTTGAGCGATGCGCCGGCTGTTTTCAACCGTGCAGCTTCCTCGTAGCGCGCTTGCCGGCGCGCGTAGGCGTTCTGACTGCGCTGCTCGATCGCTGTCGGTTTGGCGGCATCGGGTGGCGGCACGGACACGCTGGCCACGGGCACGACCGCCTCCCCGGCGATCTGCTTGGCGACACGGCGGACCTCGACATGGTGACGATCGACAACGGCTCGAACGGCATCACCAAGATTGCGCAGCAAGTGCCAGCGGTCAGCAACTTGCACGGCGTCCGGCGCACCTTGGCGGATACCATCGGCGTAGGCCCCGGCGCGGTCGCGTGCGACGATCTCGATACCTGGATGCTCGCGGAGCCACGCGGCCAGCGTGTCCGCTTGTCGATCGGGCAGCAACGCCACGACCTGATTGCGCTCCAGATCGACCAAAATGGTTCCGTAGCGATGCCCGCGGCGCCAGGCCCAATCATCGACAGCCAGTACGCGCGGTGTGGTTACCGGGCTCTCGCCGGCGGTCGAAGCAGCCATCCGCAGCAGCGTATCGGCGCTGATCGGCACGGCAACACGCGCCGCGAGGCGGGTTCCAGCTTCCCCGCCGAGGGACAGACCGAGTTGGCGTTGTAGATCGCCAAGCCGCTTGGTTCGGCGGCCGTAAGCCAAGGCATCTTCGAGACGCTCGGCGAAGGTCTTGCGGGCACAGGCGACGTTGAGACAGCGGAACCGCCGGGCAGACACGAGGATCATCACCACCCGTCCGTGCGAGGGCAGATCACGAAGCTTTCGCAGGTAGTTGCTATGGACGCGCCAGGAGGATGATCCACATGTCGGGCATACCGCCATACACCGGCTCGGACCGGCCTCAATGGTCACATGATCAGCGGCCGGCAGCACGCGCAGGACCCGCAGCGTCCGCGGGATCAGGGATAACAACGGAGAGGACACGAGTCGCAGCACCATGGACGTGAATCCATGGTGTGTTCCTCAATCCAGAAAAAAGTACAAGCTCGGGCAGCACGGAATGTGCGGGAGAACCTTTTTTTAAACGTCAGATCAAGCTCAGCCAGCGTTTTGTTCATCAGGCCGATGCTTGCTGAGACCTGGTGCGTCTCGAGCAGCCAGGCACGCAATTCGGCGATTGTTGCATCGGGACGGCTGGTCACCTGTGCCAGGATCGCCGAATGCAGCCCGCTCAGCTTGGGGACCACATGGCAGCGTTGCGCCCGCGCCGTCGTTTCACCCGTCAGCTTACGGCGCGACAGCACCTTGGAAACATAGGAGACGCTGACACGCAGAAGGATCGCGATCCGGCCGACCGGCTCACCATCGTCCGCAGCCGCGAAGACACGTTCCCGAAGATCCTGCGAATAGGATTGGCCGCGCCGCCACAGCATCTGTTCCTCCAGTGATCGAAAACCGGAGACCTACGAATTGGTACTTGGGGGTGTTTCGGAACCTCCATTTTTGCATGGCTGCGATTCCGGTCAGCCTGAAACCGCTCTAACCACTCATCATCGATGACGCAGGGCAGCATAACGTTCTCACCCTGAGCGTGGGGCTGAAGGCGATCCAGCTTGTTGTTTTCACGCGCAGCTTTATCACCCCGACTTTTCGAGTCCGGCGGATGCTACTCCAGCACCTGGAAACAGCGATCGCGCCTGATTATGGCGCCGGTCTAGGGCCTCCAAGACTAAATGATACGATAACCTATCTATGGCTGACGCCACAGTCGAGGCCGTGTGCGCGTGGCTTGTTCTGGGCAAGACCAGCCGGTGTATGAGTTGGCGATCGTGACCGCGAAAAAAGCAGTGGGTCGGGAATAATACCCTGGACTGAGCGTCTGATCTCGCATGGAGCCGGCTGTGCTGGACTCCAGTCGATTGCGCCTGCGTCACCTGATCGTCGCACAACAGTCAAGGGAGAAGCCCCCATGGCATTATCGTTCACCCACGACCTCGGCTATGTTTCGGCCGGGGACATCAGCCACGTGCTGCACCACAAACAGCGTATGACGTTTACCGAGAACAAACTGGTCGGATCGGACCCGTCGGTCGGCGCCGCGCAGACTGATCCCAATTTGATCAATCCCTGGGGCATTTCCGAAAGCGCCAGCGGCCCATTCTGGATCTCTGACAACGGATCGGGTCTGACGAGCATCTACAGCACCAACGCCGCCGGCGTGACGACAAACGTGATCCCACCGGTCACGATCGCCGTGCCGCCGGGCCAGATGCCGGGCACGGCCAGTCCGACCGGGCAGGTCTTCAATGCGTTCCAGTCGGACGGCGCATTCATGCTGCGCGACGGCGCCCCGGCGGTGTTTTTGTTCGCGACTGAGGACGGAACGATATCGGGCTGGAACCCGGCCGCGGGGACACAATCCATCATTACGGTAGACGAAGCGGATAATCCAGCGGATGGTGATGAGACGCTGGGGCTAGGCGCGGTCTACAAGGGGCTCGCGATCGGGAAGGGTGATGACGGCCCGGTCCTGTTCGCGGCGAACTTCCGCCACGGCACGGTCGATGTGTACGACCGGAATTTCAATCTGGTGAACAGCTTCACCGATCCCAGCGTGCCGAAGGGTTTTGCACCGTTCAACGTGCAGGTGCTCGACGGCAAGCTGTTCGTGACGTTTGCACAGCAGAACGACACCAAGCATGACGATGTCGCCGGGTCCGGCAACGGGTTCGTCGACGAATATGATCTGAACGGGCACTTGCTAAGCCGCGTTGCGTCCGGCGGACCGTTGGATTCGCCCTGGGGCCTGACGATCGCCCCCCAGAGCTTTGGCAGGTTTGCCGGCGACCTGCTGGTGGGCAACTTTGGCAATGGCACGATCAACGTGTACAATCTGAGTAATAATCACTTTGCGGGCACACTGACCGGGGCGGATGGAAAACCGATCGCGATCGGCGATCTGTGGGCCATTACGACCGGGAACGGCGGGTCGGGCGGAGATCCCAACACGATTTATTTCACCGCTGGGGTGAAGGACGAGGCGCAGGGTCTTTTCGGCAGCTTGACCCCCAATCTGTCGGGAGCGCACTCGGTTTTTGGATAGAAGGTGATGGTGGAAGGCGGCCGGGCTGGGACGCGGTGATGGGTTGGTCCGGCCGCGTCACCGGCTGGCATTTCACTGACGCGCCCGGGTGCGCCGCATCGCGTACGTTTCCCGCGTGACCGAGGTGCCCTACACTGATCCCCGCCTGTCGCGGAGGATGCCAGTCATGAAGGTCGGTCTGTTCATCAACACGCAGTTTCCAGAGGGTTTCAACGTCGCCGAACGCGTCCCCGAAATTGTCGAGCAGGTGCGCGCGGCGCGCGACGCCGGCTTCAGTTCGCTTTGGTTTCCGCATCATTGGCTGACCTATCCGATGCAAATGCTGCAGATCACGCCGGTGATGGGTTATGTCGCGGCGCATGCGCAGGGCATGACGATCGGTCCGAACATCCTGATCCTGCCACCGCTGAACCCGATGCATGTGGCCGAGGAATCCGCCACGCTCGATGTGCTGACGGGCGGCAACTACATCCTGGGCATAGGCCAGGGCTACCGTCAGCCGGAATTCGACGCGTTCGGCATCCCGTTGTCGGAGCGTGCGCCGCGCTTCACCGAAAGTATCGGGCTGATGAAGCGGCTGTGGACCGAAGATAAACTCAGTCACAAGGGGCGCTTCTACACCGTGAACGATGCCGGCATCGGGGTGAAGCCGGTGCGGCCGGGCGGCCCGCCGCTGTATCTTGCCGCCCAGGCGGATGTATCGGTGCGACGCGCGGCGCGTATCGGCGATGCCTGGCTGATCGTCAACAGCGGCGGCCTGGGCAAGGTGATGCCGCTGATGAAAACCTATCGGGCGGCGCTGGCCGAATACGGGCGGACCGCGATGGAATTTCCGATCACCGTCGAATGTTATGTCGGCGAGCGCCACGCCACCGCGCACGAAGAATGCCGCGGACCATTAGAGTATAAGTACAACGCCTATGCGTCCTGGGGCCTGCCGGGGCGGCGCACCGAAACCACGTTCGAGGACTTTGCCCGCGACAAATTCATTATCGGCGACAAAGTATCGGTCAAGGAGGAGATCGCGCGATACCACGAGCTGCTCGGCGTTGACCATTTCATCATGCGCTGCAACTGGCCCGGTCTGCCACAGGCGCAGACGCTGGCGACGATCAAGCGGCTGGGCGAGATCTTCGCATAATTCCAGGATAGAGCACGCTGATCGAATATAGTCAGCTTGCTCTGTCGCTTTGTTTAAGCGAGCGGGTTTATCGCCCCGACGGTTCCAGTCACGGCGATATTGCTCTAATCAAACAAGGCCAGATCGATCAGGTCGCCCATCCGGTTGTAGCCAACATCGCCCGGATGAAGGTGATCGCCGTTGTCGTAGACAGGCAGCATCCGCGCGTGATGGTCCGGGTCGCGCAGGCCCTGGTCGAAATCGATCACGGCATGAAAGGCGCCAGAGTTGCGGATCCATTCATTGACCGCAATGCGCTTCGCCTCCCCTTCCGGCGTATAGGCGCCCAGCATGAATGTTTCGTTCTCAAACGGTGTTAGCGTGCCGCCGAACAGCTTGATGCCGCCGTCCCGGGCGCGCATCGCCATCTGATTGAGACCATTGATCATTCCCTCCGCCGTGACGACCTCCTCGGCCAGGCCACGGCGGTTGCGGATGTCGTTGATGCCGAGCACGACGATGGCGTGGGTGACGCCGGGTTGGGCCAGCACGTCGCGGTCGAAGCGTTTCACCCCGCAGTCGCCCCGGATATCGTGCAGGATGCGGTTGCCGCCGAGGCCTTGGTTCATCACGCCGAACATCTTGCCGCCGCGCGCGACCAGCCGGCGCGCCAACTGGTCCGGCCAACGGCAAAACGCATCGTGGGTCGAGATGTTGCCGTCGGTGATCGAGTCACCAAACGCCACGATCCCGCCGACGTCGTCGCTGGTCAGGACGTCGATACCGCTGAGAAAAAACCAGTCATCGATGACGCGGCTCACGTGCATGCTTTCATGCCGCGTGAAGTCGCCAGGTGGGGACAGATAGTTGAATTGCCGGGCATACCGGCCGGTGACGCCGAAACTGGGTGGAATGTCGGTCGGGAGGTAGATGCTGACGGCAAGGTCTTCCAGGGGCTTTACCGGCAGCGACACCGGATCGCTGATCGCGAAGGCGCCGGCGGGAATCTTTGCAGTCGCAGCACCGTTGAATGTCACGGTCCGGTCGGTTCCGGGCCGGATGGTCGGCCCTGGACCGCGCAATGCGACATGGGTCGCGGCGATCGTCAGGTCCCCGGTGCCCGCGGCATTCGACAGGCGGATGCGGATGGTGTCGCCGCCGATGCTGATGCGTGGAAACATGCGGATCGTGGGTGACGCGAGTGCCACGCCATCGGCCGGTGCGGGTGTCGCGGTCCAGGTGCCAACCCAACGCGATGCCATGACGTTTGCCTCCATTTTGAAGGGCAGGGAAAGCGAACATCGCGCCATGGTCAAGATGGGTGTCGCATCCGGTCGCGACTCGCACATTGGGACACTCCGCGCTATCCTGCTTTACTTCAAAAGAACCCGCGCCTGACGCGGGCAGGGGAGGGACGTCATGAAGAAGATCCTGCGAGCTTTTCTTGGCTTCACGCTGGTGCTGGGACTAACGCTGGCGCCGTGGATGATGCCGAGCGCGACCGCCGAAGATACCATCAAGATTGCCTTCATTGGGCCGTTCTCGGGGGCCTTCGCACCTCAGGGGGATGCGTTTCTGAAGGAACTTCGCTATTCGATGGATGTCGTCAATAAAACCGGCGGTGCGCTTGGTAAACAGTTTGAGATCGTGACATTCGACGACAAGTTGCAACCGGCGGAGGCGATTATTGCCCTGAAGTCGGTCACTGACCAGAACATCCCGATCGTCATCCAATGTATTGGTTCCAACGTCGCCGCCGCGATGATCGACGGTGTGGCGAAATACAACGCGCGAAATCCAGAAAATCGAGTACTTTACTTGAACTGCGCCGCACTGGCGAACGAACTGACCAATGAAAAATGCGACTTCTGGCATTTCCGCTTCGCCGCCAACGTTGGGCCAGCGGGTGGAAACGTTGATCCGGGCGCTGCCGCAGGACACGACGACGGTTTACTTGATCAACCAGGACTATCTTTATGGCCAGTCCGTAGAAGCGGACATGAAGTCGTACCTCGCAAAGCTGCGGCCGGATGTGCGGATTGTCGGCGATGATCTGGTGCCGTTCGGCAAGGTGAAGGATTTTTCGCCCTATATCGGCAAGATCAAGGTATCAGGCGCGAAGGCCGTCCTGACGTCCAACTGGGGCGTGGACTTTAACCTGTTGCTGAAATCCGGCGTCGAGACGGCGCTGGACGTGAAGTATTTTACCCTGTCAGCCCATCTGAATGGCGGCCCCACCAGCATGGGGAAAACCGGTGTCGATCGGGTTTATGCCGCCCTCGACTTCCATCACAATATCCCAAACGAGATTGGCAATGCCGAGGCCGATGCCTGGATCGGTGGGTTCCATGACCGGTTTCCCGACTTTGACTACACCTGGATCAACTACCGCACGATGTTCGAGATGTTGCAGGGCGCGATCAACAAAGCCGGCTCGACCGATCCGATGAAGATCGCGCTGGCGCTGGAAGGAATGGAGATCACCGACGCGCTGGGTCAGAAGAACACGATGCGGCGGGAGGATCATCAGCTGATCGATCAGTTCTACGCGGCGGTGTTCACGTCCGGCGTGAAATACGATTCCGAACGCACGGGCTATGGCTGGAAGACGGTGAAAACCATCCCGGCGTCCGAGCTCGCGCAACCCACAACATGCAAAATGAAACGACCCGCCGGGGCGTGACACGTCGCGTTTCCCGGCGGTAGGTCTGCCGGGTATCTAAGCTGTACCGACCGGTGACCGACGCATCCGACAGCCGATGCGCCGGTCACCGGTTGCGGCATTGCCCGGCCTCCTGCCGTGTTGCTAGGTCCCCCCACGCTGGTCTAGGACCGGCGGAAGATGGTTTGCCTGATCACACACACTCAACCGCGCGGGCTGACGCATCGTATTCGTTGGCCTTGGAATCGGGGACGTGCGGCCGGCGAACGTGGTGACACCAGTCAATCGCGCCACGGGCGGACCGAGCGATACGGGCTGCGATCAGCGTGGCTCGTTGCGGCCGGACGACAAGGATTGATCATGACCGACATGCGCCACCCCCGATCTCCGGCAACGGCCGATCGTCGTGAATGATATCTGGCGCAACCTTCTGCACCTCCGCGCCGATGCGACATTGGCGATCGGGTTTGTGCTGGCCGTCGCCGTCACGATCCACATTCTGCTGCACAAGCGGGAGGTGGCATCCGCGGTCGGTTGGATCGGGCTTGTTTGGTTCGCCCCGATCCTTGGGGCAATCAGCTATTTGATGTTCGGGGTCAATCGCGTGAGGCGTCGGGCCCGTCTGCTGCGTCCGCAGGACGACGCCGACCCCAACCCGATCGCGCCGAGTACACAACGGCTCGGTGATGACCTGGAGGCTTTGAAGCTTGGTATCGGACGCATCACCGCGCGTCCTTTGCTGGCTGGTACCGCGGTGCAGGCCTATCAAAACGGCGATGCGGCCTATCCACCGATGCTCGCGGCAATTGCATCGGCAAAGCTGAGCGTAGCCCTGTCGTCATACATTTTTCGCGACGACCTCTGGGGTGGACGCTTCATCGAGGCATTGGCGGAGGCCAGGGCAAGAGGCGTGGCGGTGCGCGTGCTCATTGACGGGATCGGCGGCGGCTGGTTGTCGTCGCCCACCTATCATCGGTTGCGCCGCAAAGATGTCATGGCCGCCCGCTTCATGCATTCGTCGCTGCCGTGGCGCATGCCGTTCGTCAATCTGCGATCGCACAAGAAGATCCTGCTGGTGGATGGCGTGGTCGCGTTCAGTGGCGGGATGAACATCGCGGACGAGAACGTCATGGCCACGCATCCGAAGATGCCGGTCCAGGATTTGCACTTTCGAATCGACGGGCCGGTTGTCTCGCAACTCGCCGAGACGTTCGCGGAGGACTGGGCGTTCGTCACCAACGAAGAACTGGCGGGCGAAACCTGGTTGCCGGCAATACCCGCGCGGGCTGGGCCGTCGGCGCGCGTCATCGACTCCGGTCCGGACGAAGATTTGGAAAAAGTCGAGTTTGCCGTGCTGCAGGCGGTGAGTTGCGCGCGCACGAGTATTGCCGTCATGACGCCGTATTTTCTGCCCGATGAGCGGCTGATCATAGCCCTGTCCCTGGCGGCGATGCGCGGGGTGGATGTCGAACTGGTTGTGCCGGCCAAAAGCAACCACACGTTGGTGGATTGGGCGACCAGAACCAATATCGCGCCGCTGCTGTCCGCCGGCGTTGCCATCTGGCGTAGTCCGCCACCCTTCCATCATTCCAAGATTATGGTTGTCGATGGGCAATGGTGCCTGATCGGCAGCTCGAACTGGGACATCCGCTCGTTCCGGCTGAACTTCGAGCTGTGCATGGAAATCTATGACACTGGCCTGGCGACGACGCTTACCGAACTGATGGAGGGCGCCCGTGGCCCGGCCCTTACCAAGGCTGACCTGAACGCCAGATCGTTGCTGGAACGTATACGCGATGCCAGCGCGCGACTGATGTTGCCGTATCTCTGACGGGGGCGGCCATCATCGGTCGTGCGCCGGCACGTTCCAGCAGACAGGATCTTGGGTTCTCCCGGGGTCGACGGCGACCTGGGCTGGGTCGCCGCGTTTCAGGTGGTTGCGTGCTCCGGGGCGTGTTCGAGCGAACTGTCATGGGCGAAACTCAGGACGATACAGCCCCCACCGACCACGACTGCCGCCAATGCCAGCAGGGCATAGCTGAAACTGCCGGTCGCGTCTTTCACCAGCCCCATCATCCACGGTGCGAGGAACGCGCCCAAGGCGGCGAATGAGTTGATGTAAGCGATGCCCACCGCCGCCGAGGCGCCGGTCAGGAATGTCGGGGCCAAGGTCCAGAACACCGGGTTGGAGGCATTCAAGCCAACCGCTGAGAGAGTGAATGCCACCATTTTCAGCACCGGCTCGTCGATGAACGCGGCCGCCGCAACACCGGCCGCGGCCAGGGTCATGGAGGCCAATAGATGTTTCTTGCGCTCCATCGTGCGATCAGAGTGCCGGCCCCACCAGATCATCGCGGCCGAACCCGCTGCCGGCGGGATGATTGACACCCAGCCGGTCTGCATGTTGGTCAATCCGAAACTCTTGACGATGGACGGAAGGAAGAAGCCGACGCCGAACAGAAGGGAAGCCAATGAAAACGCAACCAGTCCCAGCGCCACCACGCGCGGATTAAAAAATTGTCTGCAGCACACTCAGTTGCAGCGATTGCCGCTTGCGTGCGTGCTCGGCTTCGATCCGGCTGGCGAGCCAGTCCCGCTCGTCCCGCTGCAGCCATTTTGCTTCGGTGGGCGAGGCGGTCAAGTAGAACCACGTGACGACACCGAGTATAACGGGCGGCAGGCCTTCGACCAGGAACAGCCATTGCCAGCCGCGAAGGCCAAAAACGCCATCCAGGTACAGCAGCGCGGTGGAGATCGGTGAGCCAACCGCGGCGGAAAGCGGTATACACGCCATGAACAAGCCGGTCACGCGACCGCGGTGACTGGCTGGGAACCAACTGGTCAAGTAAAAGATGATGCCGGGGAAGAAGCCTGCCTCGGCGGCACCGAGCAGGGCTCGCATTGTGTAGAAACTGTTTTCGCCGGTGACGAAGGCCATGCCGCAGGCGAGCAGCCCCCATGTCACCATGATCCGGGCAATCCAGCGCCGCGGCCCGACCTTGACCAGCACCAGGTTCGACGGTGCCTCGCACAGCATGTAGGTCACGAACAGAATGCCGGCGCCGAACCCGAACACAGAGGCCGTGAAGCCGAGATCCTTGTTCATCTGCAACGCCGCGAAGCCGACGTTCACGCGATCAAGAAAACAGAAAAAATAGCATAACATAAGATATGGCACGAGGCGTCGGGCCACTTTCGTCATCGTACGCCGTTCGAGCGTATCCATTCTAATTCCTCCCCGGAAACATCGTCGTCGTGTGTCGGCAGTCCTTTCGCCTAGGCAAGATCCTGTGCGTTAGAGTGCGATCGTCTGAGGTTAACCCAACGTCAGACGTGAATCGCCCTCTCAGACAAAGAGTTCTTAGAGCATGATAGGTTCAGCTTGAACCGATCATGCTCCAATCTGCCGCCTTGTTTTGGCCGGTCGTCAAGTGCGACGGCGTCGCGGTGTCGGTCGGGGGTGCATTTGATGTCGATGGCAGCTGGATTTTACGTTCTGGCCGGCCGGGATCGGGTGCGGTCGCTTACGCAGAAATCGGGGCCGGGAAACCGGCGCAGGCGGCCTGCGGCGTCCAACCAGGCTGGCGTTCGGTCAGGCTGACCACTTGCAAACCGCACCGTCACCCTGCAAGTGGTCCGAAATATCGCCGGGACGAACGAGGATGTTCGGCTCAACGGCCGCAACTTTCGGCCTGCACCAGAGGGAGGAAACGATGGAATTCGAACAAATCGCCTACGAGGTCAAAGGCACCACCGCGATCGTCACGCTGAACCGGCCGGAGCGGCGCAATGCGCTCAGCGCCAGCTGTTGCGTGAACTGAACGCGGCGTTGAGGGAGGCGGACGAATACAACCCGGTCCATTGCGTCGTGCTGCGCGGCGCCGGTCCGCATTTCTGCGCCGGCGCGGACCTGAACGAATTCTCCTCGGGCCGCGGCCCCGAATATCGCGGCCGCGTCGAGATCGACGACGACGTCTGGCGGCTGGAGCAGGGCCAGCGGCTGCGGGTCGAGCTGTTCGACATGCATAAGCCGGTGATCGCCCAGGTGCATGGGACTTGTATCGGGATCGGGACGGAACTGGCGTGGTTCTGCGACATGATCATCGTCGCCGACGACGCCCGTATCGGCTTTCCGCCGGTGCGCGATCTGGGCACGCCGCCCGGCAGCATGTGGCTGTATCATTGCGGTCCGCAATGGGCGAAACGCCTGTTGCTGACCGGCGATTCACCTGACCGGCAAGGACGCGGCGGAGATCGGTCTGGCGTTGAAATCCTACCCGGCGGATCAACTGCGAGACATGAGGTCATGCGGCTGGCCGATCGCATGGGCCTGGTGGATCCGCATTTGCTTTCGGCCAACAAACGTCTGGTCAATCTGGGCCTGGAACTGATGGGCGCGCGCACGATCCAGCGCATCGGTGCCGAGATCGACGCGCGCGGTCACCTCGCGCCGAAGGCGATGGCGTTCAAGGCGACGATGCGGGAGCACGGGGTGAAGCACGCTTTTCAGAAGCGCGACGCGGCGTTCGGCTGCGGCTTTGCTGCCGTTCATGGTCGGGATCCGGACTGATATCACGCCGGCGGGGCACCGGTCAGTTGATCGACTGACCGATTGGCTCGATCTGACGCTGCGGCTAATTTAGGTCTATCGACAAAGTCGTCGGCTGCAGATTTGAGTGGTGAGAAGCGCAGACGAGAGGTTTTCTGTGGGTTTGTGGACGTGGCACCGTGAAGTGTCGACGCAAAGCAAGCCACGTCCATGCTAAGGCAGCAGTCAAGCGGTGCAGAGTGGGCAGCGCTGAAGCAGGGACTACAGTCGATCGGCCGGACCTGGAAGCACGCACAGGATGATCGCAATCGACGTTATGTCGCTGGTGCCAGGCCGGGACATGGCAGTTCCTGTTCGATGGCACGGTGCCGGCGGAGCGGGTCGAGAAACGGATGTTCGACGGGACGATCGCCAAAGCACATCGCTGTGCGGCCGGCGCGCGCGGCGGCCTGACGACCAAGATCTGCGCGGCTGTGTGCACGACAACGCAGAAAATCATCCGTGTGGTTCTCGCGCCCGGTCAGCGCAATGACTGCACCCTCGCTACGGCCCCGCTGAGGCCGATTGAAGGCGCCGTTATTATCGCCGACAAGGCATTCGGCATTGACGCTACACGCAGCGATCTGGCGGCACGCGGATGCACGGCGGTGATCCCATCAAAAGCCAGTCGCCGGCAGCCGCAAAAGGCCAACAAGGCGCTCTATCGCTGGCGGCATGGCATCGAGAATGTGCTTGTGCGGGCCAACGACGTCATCCGTATCACCTTGCGCCGGGACAAAACCCACAACTCCTACGTCGGCTTCCTCCATCTCGCCTGTGCGGTTCTGAACATCCGGCGCGACGCTGTTCTGGCCAAGGAAGCTTAACTTTGTCCGTAGACCCTAGGCAGCCCCTCAACGGCGGTGTGATCGGAGGACAAAGTTGGTCCCGTTAGGGCCTGGGCACTCTTTATCCTGAGCTGCGGATTGCTGTCGAAACTTTCGATTTGTGACCGAAAGCTCGCCGCCCACTCTTTGGTTTCCGCTTCGGCGAGCAATTCGACCTTGACGACAAATTCACGCAGCAGATTGATGCGGGCCGTGCAGAGGGCTTTATCAATATTGGCTCGTTCCGCCACCATCAGCGCCGCCCAGGAGAATCGCATCTCAGCGAGCAGCACTTCGAGCCGTGCCTGGGACTGGCGGAAGCGGATCCAGGAGCTGGAGACGCCGAAAAACTGGTCGAAGATTACTATCGCTCCCGCCAAGGCCAGCATCACATATCCTACTTCGGCGACCGGCCAATGTGCTGCGATGGCGGTCCCGTTGCGCCATTCCGCAATCCCTTCCAGCAGCGGCGCGGCAATTGGCGCCAGTGTTCCTAACGCAAACAGCCCAAGTGAGGTGAACCGCAGCCGTCGGGCACGCTGAGAAATTGAGCCGGCCTTGCGGCTGTACCACGCGATGCGATCCTCAGCGTGTATCACCGCCGTTTCGAATAGTGCTTTCTGCGTCCTGTCCCAGGCTGCATCTCGGTACGCTTCCGGCTCGTCGGGAAAGCTGCTGTATGCGCCGGCATGGGGCAGTTGCGGCTCTTTCATCGTCGACCCTCTATCGCTGGCGGCATGGCATCGAGAATGTGTTCACGGGCCAAGGACCTCATCCGCATCACCTTGCGCCGCGACAAAACCAGCGCTTCCTTCATCTCACCTTTGCTGTTCTCAATTTCCGACACGACGCGTTCCTGGCAAAGGAACTCTCACTTTGTTCGTAGATCCTAGCACGTGGTCAGGCTGGCGTTGCGTTAGACGCTGCCCCAAACCTCCCGAGCGACTTCAACGCAACGGGATAGTTTCGCCCATTGCTGATCCTCGGTCAGCGTGTTGCCTTCCTCGGTTGATGCGAAGCCGCATTGCGGCGACAGCGCGAGTTGGTCCAGCGGCAGGTATTTGGCGGCTTCGTCGATCCGCCGCTTCAGTTCGTCCTTGCTCTCCAGTTCGCCGGTCTTGCTGGTCATGATCCCCAGCACCACCATTTTCGGCCCGCGTGGCACGAAGCGCAGCGGCTCGAACCCGCCCGCGCGATCGGTGTCGTATTCCATGAAATAGGCGTCCGAATTGATCTGGTTGAACAGCACCTCGGCCACCGGCTCGTAGCCGCCGGACGCGATCCAGGTGGAGCGGAAATTGCCGCGGCACAGGTGCATCGAAATGGTCATGCCATCCGGTTT
The DNA here is from genome assembly GCA_963790515.1 of uncultured Alphaproteobacteria bacterium. GTDB lineage: Bacteria > Pseudomonadota > Alphaproteobacteria > Acetobacterales > Acetobacteraceae > Rhodopila. Next base: position 198,406 of record CAWBPF010000050.1, read on the forward strand.
GCCGGCAATGGCCTGGTTCAACATTCTTGCGTAGATGCCGAGGATATCCTCCACATGTTCGCCGCGGGCCTTGAGCATGGCAATCTGCTCCGGATCGCACAGATAGGCGATGTTGACCTCATCAAGCTGCAGATACCGGCATCCGGCGGCCCCGAACGCGGCGACGGCCTTGTTGTATGCCACGCCGAGGTCATCGAAGAACGGTTCCATGGTTGGATAGACCTGGCCGTCGATCGCTTCCCGCCCGCCGCGGAAATGCACCACCGACGGCGATGGGATCGTCTGCTTCGGCACCGCCGTGCGCACATGGCTGGCCAGGAACTGGTAGTGGTCGATCATTGTCGGCTTCGTCCAGGCGATCCGGCCGTTCACCCGCAGCTTATGACCCAGCGGCACGTTGCCCTTGAACTGGATTTTCTGCTCGGGCTCGTAGACCTCGACGCCGTCGAGCCCGGCGACAAAATCGTAGTGCCAGTATGCCCGACGATACTCCCCGTCGGTCGCTGCCCGGAGACCGATGTCTTCCTGGCGGGCAATCGCGGCGGTGATGCACTGGTCCTCGACCGCCTTCAGGGCGTCATGGGGTAGGGTGCCGGCCTTCCATTTCGCGCGGGCCTCCTGCAGCACCTTGGGGCGCAACAGGCTGCCAACGTGGTCGGCGCGGAACGGCGGCGTCGTGCGGGGCGTAACCATGATGGGATCTCCGGTGCAGGTCAGATGGTCCGGGTCCAATCGCGTACGGCGCGGACGACGGCAACAGGTTGTTCAGGTATCAGCGCATGGCTGGCGCCGGGGATGACGACGACCGTGACCCGCCCGGCGCCCAGGTCATCGCGGATGCCGTTGCGGGTGTCCGCCGGGCGCCAGGGGTCCAGTTCGGCCTGGAAATCCAGCACCGGCGCGGATCCGGCGCCCCACCATTCATCCTGCGGTGTCGCCGCACTCGCGGCACGCTGGCTTTTGGAGGCCACCGGGTGCCAGTTGCCCAGCCAGGACGACGGATCATGTCCCGGTGCGAAGAACGCCGCCTGCAGCGCCGCCAGCCGAACCGGGTCGGGCAGCGACGTGTCGATGCACTTGGCAAGATGCTCGCGCAGCGCCGGATCAGCCGATTTCGCGGCTGCCGCGGCCAGGATGACCCCACGCACGAGATGCGGAAAATCGGCCGCCACGCAGCGCCCGATCCATTGCCCGAAGGCATGCCCGAGCACCAATGCCTGGCCGCCTGCCAGCCGTTCGATCACCTGGGCGACGTCGCGGGCGTAATCGTGCAGTGTAAGACCGTCCATCGGGCCGACACTGCCGCACATGCCGCGCGGCTGCGGGCGCAGGACGCGGAAGCCCTCGGCGGCGAACATTTCGGCGATTTCGTCGAAATCCTCGGAATCGCGGGAAGAGGACGGCAGCAGCACAAGCGGTTCCGCCGCATCCCCGACCGGCTCGTCCAGGATTACATCGATCGAGATATTGTCATAGGCGACCGAAACTCGCCGGCGTTCGCTCATGCTGCATCCTCCCCTGTGCTTTACCGCAACCTAGACCGCGATCCGGGCGCGCGAAACCACCCTGGATGCGAGCGGGGACGCAGGCGCTTCCGTCAGTAACCGCCAGGCAGCGCGATCACCGTGGGCACCGGCGGCATGGTGGTGCGCGATAGGTCGAGCACCGGGCTGTCGCGCACATCGATCGCGTATTTGCCGCGGGCAAGATTGAGAAACCGCAGCAGCACATCGCGCGAGAAGTAGTGCATCGGCAGCACGACGCGCGGCTGCAGTTGCTCCACAACGGCCGCTGCATCCCGCTGGCTCATGGTCCAGGCGCCATCCACCGCCACCATCACGACATCGATGTGGCCCAGCGCGGCAATATCGGCCGGTTCCAGCAGATGGTGCAGGTGGCTGAGGTGGGCGATGCACAAGCCCCCGGTTTCGAACACGAAGATCGAATTGCCGTAGCGTTCGGTGCCGCCATCGCAGGTGCGGATATTGGTCGGCAGGTTGGTGACGTGCATGTCCTCGATCGTCAGGTCGAAGGCCGGCACCTGGCCGTTTTCCGCCCAGCCGTGCAGCACATGCCGAATGCGGGGGTCGGGATCGAGCGTGTAGTGGGTCAAATGCGCGTGGTTCATCGTCGCGATGTCCGGCGGCTCGGCCGGCACGTTTACGCCGTTGTAATCCGTGACCGCACTGATGCCGGCAGGCGACACGATCTCGAAACTGGCATGGCCGAGGAAGCTGATTTCCACCGTGTCGTCGGTGGCGACCGCCTGCCACACACGCGGTTCAGCCGACGCGATCGGGGCGCAACCGGCCCAGGCCGGGTGCAACGGGAGGCAAAGCAGCAGGGCGAAAACGAGGGTTCGTCGCATCGAACGCGTTCCCAGCAGATTTGCCGCCAGCATGCGGCAGCCGCGGCCGCGCTTCAACCGTGCCGGCGGCCACGCACGGTCAATCCTTGCGGTCCGCCGAACCGGTCCGGCTGTCCCGCAACCGCCGCGCCGATTGAGTTGATCAAATCACGATAGCCCTGTAACCCCAATGTGCAATGATCGAACTCTCACCCGCGCCCGCCTCCCTGCCGCCCGGCCGCCGTATCTACGCCATCGGTGACATCCACGGCTGTGCCCGGCAGCTGGCCAACCTGCACGACCTGATCGCCGAGGACCTGGCGGCCCGGCCCGTCGCCTCCGCCCTGCTGCTGCACATCGGCGACTATGTGGACCGCGGCGCGGACACCGCCGGGGTGATCGCGCGGCTGGTGCACGGGCTGTCCGATCCCCGGCATGGACGATGGTCAACCTGATGGGCAACCACGAGAGCACCATGCTGGATGCGCTGTCGGGGCGAGCGGGCCGCCGGCACCGACTGGCTGTTCGCCGGCGGCAGGGCGGCGCTGGAAAGCTATGGCATCGATCCGGACGGGCCCGCGCGACCAGTGGGCCGCGCTGATCCCGCAGGCGCACCAGGCGTTCCTGCGCGACCTGTCGCTGATGCACCGGGAGGGCGGCTACGCCTTCATCCATGCCGGCGTGCGCCCCGGCATCGCGCTGGAGGACCAGGCGCGCGACGACCTGCTGCGCACGCGCCAGCCGTTCCTGTATTCCGAGGCCGATTTCGGCGCCGTCGTCGTGCACGGCCATACCCCGGTGAAGGCGCCGGTGGTGCGGCACAACCGGATCGCCATCGACACCGGCGCGGTGTTCGGCGGCAAGATGACCTGCGTGGTGCTGGAGGCCGACACGCTGGGCTTCCTGACCGCCGATCCGGTGGATGCGCCGGTGTCGATTGCGCATCGGTAATCCGGCCGTTCGCAAAGCGACAGGTTTCCCCGGCGCGCGCTTCCTGCTAGCAAGCGCCCCCCGGAGACACACGCACACCCATGTTCGATTTCGCCTGGTCGGAAATAGTCCTGATAGGAGCCGTCGCACTGATCGCGATCGGGCCGAAGGACATGCCTGCCGCTATCCGCACCGTGTCCGGCATGATCAAGAAAGCGCGCCGCATGGCCGCCGAATTCCAGACCCATGTCGATGAAATGGTGCGTGAGGCCGATCTGGGGGACGTGAAGAAGGCCTTCAACGACATCCGCAACCTCGATATCGCCGGGGCGCTGGAAAAGCATGTCGATCCGGACCGGTCGATCCGCAACACCTTCGCGGAAGATCCGTTCAAGCCGACCTATCCGACCGCGAGCGAAATTCCGGCACGGATAACGCCAGCGTCATCGCGCTTCCGGAGGTTTCTTCGGCTGAGCTTGCTTCGGCTGAGCTGCCTGCACCTGACGGGACGGCGCCCCAGGTGACGGCGCCCGAGGTTATGGCCGAACCGGAACCGCCTGCGGCGCCGGCGTTCATTCCGCCCAACATGGTTCCCCGGCACGTGGCCAAGCAAGTGACCGCGCCGGCTGAAGCACCGCCTTTCATTCCCCCCGAAGCCGTGCGGCAACGCCAGTCCAAGGCGTAGACGCGCCTGACCATCGAGAAAGCCGAACGTGGCAAGACCTGAAGACGACCAGATTGACGACAAGCCGATGCCCCTGCTCGATCACCTGATCGAGCTGCGCCGCCGGCTGATCTGGTCGGCAGTGACATTCCTGGTCTGCTTCGGTATCGCCTACTATTTCGCCGGTGCCATCTACTACTTCCTGGCCGAACCGCTGGCGACCGTGCTGCGGGACCAGGGCAATCCTGATCCGCATCTGATCTATACTCAGCTCTACGAAGCGTTTTTTACCAAGATCAAGGTTGCTTTCTTCGGCGGCGCGTTCGTCGCCTTCCCGATGATTGCCACCCAGATCTGGCTGTTCGTGGCGCCCGGCCTTTACCGCAGCGAAAAACGGGCATTGCTGCCGTTTCTGGCCGCGACACCAATCCTGTTCGTCGCCGGCGCCGCCTTGGCTTACTACTTCGTCTTCCCCTTTGCCTGGCGGTTCTTCGCCAGCTTCCAGGATCCCGTGGGCGGCGGCGGCGTCCCGATCGAGCTGTTGCCGCGGGTCAGCGAATACCTCGACCTGGTCATGAAGCTGATCTTCGCGTTCGGGATCACCTTCCAGCTTCCGGTCGCGCTGACGCTGCTGGCGAAAGTTGGGATTACCAGTTCGGCGCAACTGAAGAAGTTCCGGCGTTATGCCTATGTCGGCATGTTTGTCATCGCCGCCATCCTGGCGCCGCCTGATGTCATCACCCAGACCGGACTGGCGCTGCCGTTGATCGCGCTTTACGAAATCTCGATCGTTTCTGCCCGTTGGGTCGAACCAAAGCCTGTCGAGGTCTGATCGCCATGCACGATATCCGTGCCATCCGTGCCGATCCCGCCGCTTTCGACGCCGCGATGGCACGCCGGGGCCTGCCGCCGGTATCGCCGCCGAGCTGATGACCCTGGATGCCGATCGGCGGGCGGCGCAGACCGCGTTGCAGGAAAAGCAGGCCCGGCGCAACGCGCTGGCGAGGGAAATCGGCCAGGGCAAGCGCACCGGCGCCGACACCGCCGCCCTGGAAGCCGAGGCGACGGCGCTGCGCGCGGATATGGAAAGCCTGGACAAGCGGGTGCCGGAACTGGATGCGGGCATTCGCGGCATCCTGGAAACGCTGCCCAATGTCCTGGATGCCTCGGTCCCGGACGGACCGGACGAAACCGCCAATGTGGTGCTGAAGCAGGTTGGCGAGCCGCGCGCGTTGAATTTCGCGCCCAAGCAGCATTTCGAGCTGGGTGAGGCGCTGGGCATGATGGATTTCGCCACCGCGGCCAAGCTGGCCGGTGCCCGCTTCACCGTCCTGCGCGGCCCGCTGGCCCGCATGGAGCGGGCGCTTGGTCAGTTCATGCTGGACCAGCATACGCTGGAGCGCGGCTATCTCGAAACGATCGTGCCGTCGCTGGTGAACGCGGCGGCGGTCTACGGCACCGGCAGCCTGCCGAAATTCGAGGAAGACCTGTTCAAGACCACCGACGGCCGGTACCTGATCCCGACCGCCGAGGTGCCGCTGACCAACACCGTCGCCGGTGACATCGTGGCGGAAAAGCAGCTTCCGATGCGGCTGACCGCGCTGACCGACTGCTACCGCAGCGAGGCGGGATCGGCTGGGCGGGACACTCGCGGCATGTTGCGCCAGCACCAGTTTCGCAAGGTCGAACTGGTCACCATCGCGCATCCCGACAACAGTGCGGACGAGCACGAATGGATGACGCGTTCGGCGGAACTGATCCTGGAGAAACTGGGCTTGCCGTATCGGCGGATGCTGCTGTCCTCCGGCGACACCGGTTTCGCGTCGACCCGCACGCATGATCTGGAGGTCTGGCTGCCCGGCCAGCAGATGTACCGCGAAATTTCCTCGTGCTCGAATTGCCGGGACTTTCAGGCCCGGCGCATGAATGGCCGTTTCCGTGGCGGGCAGGATGGCAAGACCATCGGCTACGTCCATACGCTGAACGGATCGGGCGTCGCGGTCGGGCGCGCCCTGATCGCGGTGATGGAGAATTATCAGCAGGCGGACGGATCGATCACCGTGCCGGAAATGCTGCGTGGGTATATGGGCGGCGTGGAAAGCATTACCGCTTCATAAGGGCTTGCCCAACCGTTATCGCGACCGTTTGCGGTGTTGAGCAAGCCCTTTGTTCGAACGGGCAGTTCTATCGCTGTGCTGACGCGCTTGTTGCCTATCAGGCTCTAAGCTCGGCGATCGCCTCCAGTTGCCCTGGATCGTCCGACGGGACCACCAGCAGGGCATCATCGATGCCGAGGTCCTCCAGCCGGTTCAGCCGGTCCCTGGCCTGCTGTGGCGAGCAGAACAGCGAAATCTTCGGCACATGGCTGATCGGCAGATTGGCCGGCGGGTCGCGGAAATCGGTGAAGATATTCGCCAGCACCGCCCGGTTGCCGCCTGCGTCGCGGAACATCTTCAGGCCGATCGCCAGATCTTCCCATGACGTGTGGATCCCCGACGCGATCCAGCCCTGCAAAACCTTCGCCGACAGGTTGATCCAGCGTTCGCTGCGCCAGGCCCCCAGCAGCACCGGCGGGCCGCCCTCGGTTCCCGGCCACACCGACAGGGCCGGGCCATACACTGCCTCGCCGGCCCAGACCCGCCGCATGACCGCCAGGTAGGTGGTCAGAGTCTTGAACCGGGCCTCGTAGTCAGCTTGCACCGCTTCGAAATCGTGTTCGTGTGGAACCACTGCCGACGCCGAACCGGAAGTCGCCCCTGCGACAAGGCGTTGAGCGTCTGGACCCGGTGCGCATGTTCGACCGGGTGGCGCAGCGGGACCTGCACGACGCAGGTTCCCAGTTCAATACGGGATGTCTGGGTTGCCAGGGCGGCCAGCAGTATCAGCGGATCGAGCGTCGCCTTGCCACGCGCAAACGCGTCAGTCACCCACAGGCCGTGGAACCCCAGCGCCTCCACCTGGCGGGCAATCGCCGAGACTTGTTCAACGACGTGGGGACCCGTTTCCATCGCGGACGGGATGGAGACGATACCAATTCGCATAGTGTTGCTTCCTCTATTCGCCGGTGAATCTGGCGGGCCGCTTTTCCCGGAACGCGGCGACACCTTCTTCGTAATCACGCGTCACGCCGGCGCGGCTTTGTAATTTTGCTTCCAGATCGAGCTGCTCGCTGTAGTGGTTGTCCATACCCTGCCAATACATCTGCCGGATCAAACCGAGCGATTTGGGGCCGGACGCGAGGCCTTGGGCCAATTCCATTGCCTTTGACATCATGACGTCGTCGTCTTCCACGCGATTGATCAGGCCCCAGGCCAGTGCGGTTTCCGCGGGAAGACGTTCTGCGAGAAGTGAAAGCTCCATCGCGCGCGCCATTCCGACCAGACGTGGCAACAGCCATGACGAACCACAGTCCGGTACCAGTCCGATCCGGGCGAAGGCCTGCAGAAAGGAGGCGGACCGTGCGGCGATGCGGATATCGCCGGACAGCGCCAGGCTCATGCCGGCGCCGGCTGCCATGCCGTTGATCGCGGTGACGATCGGTATCGACAATCCGCGAAGCCGCATGAACATTGGGTTGTACCAGGAATCCAGGTCGCTTTTTGCTTCCCCGCGTGCCTCGGCCGCCCGGTCACGCGGCAAACGATCGGGGTCGTTCAGATTTGCTCCCGAACAGAACGCCCGCCCCGCGCCGGTGATGACCAGGCAACGTGCGGCGCCGGCTTCGACCCGGTCCATCGCCACCGTCATGTCCTCACGCAGCTTCTGCCCAAATGCATTCAGCACGCTGGGGTCGTTCAATGTCAGGACGGCGACGTCGCCAGTCGTTTCGAGGCGTATTCTGCCGTGTTTCATGATGTCATTCCTCCAGCCAGGCGACTAGGCTAACAGCAATACCAACGAAGACCAGGGGAGGACGGACATGGACGGCTCGTGACGAACGGCAATACGTCGAATATGAGTGCAGCGGCCATATCGCGACCATTGCATTGAACAGACCGGAAAAGCTGAATGCGGTCAGCGACGAGGTGGTGCGGCAGTTGATGGCGGCATTTCGCCGGTTTGACGCTGATGCAGACGCGCATGTGGCCATTTTGTGTGGCCGCGGCCGCGCCTTCTGCAGCGGCGCGGACGTGCATCAGCGGCAGTTGCGGTCGCGGGAAGAGTTTGAACGTCTCGGCGGGCCACAGGGCCATGGCGCGAATGCTGGCGATCTACTGTTCCAGGCGGTGAACTGGAAACCTGTCATTGCCGCGGTTCATGGCTATGTGCTGGGCCTTGGTCTTGGCATGGTGCTCGACTGTGATCTGATCGTCGCCGAAGCGGGAACCCAGTTCCAATTGACCGAGACTTCGCGCGGACTGGGTGCCGCGAAGCACTGGGCGCAGTTCCATTTTCGCGGGGCAGGCGCTTTTGGCGACGAAGTATCATTAACAGGACGGTATTTCTCAGCCGAGGAAGCGCTTGCTGCGAATTTGATCAATCGCGTTGCGCCAAAGAATGAGGTAATGGAAGTCGCGCAAGTGCTTGCGCAGGCGGTTACGGCGAATCCACCATTGTCGGTTCGTGCCACTGTAAGAGCACGCCGCTGGTTCTTGGATCGTTATGCGAAGGAAGCCGCTTTCCAGCAGGCGCCGATGCGACTTTATCTGACGGAAGATTTCAGAGAGGCCGCACTGGCATTCAAAGAGAAGCGCAAGCCACGCGGCTTCAAAGGGCGGTAGAACTGGTTTGCTGTGCCAGGAAGGAGGATCCACCGCATGCGTTCCTCCCTCCGGCTGCCTATGGTTTGACTGTCAGGAACGACCAGCAGCTTTGCGCCCGGCGGCCTTGCGGCCCGCTTTCTTGGCTGGCGGAGCAACAGTCCGGCTGCGGCCCAAGCCCATTTTCTTGGCCAGCGAAGACCGGGTTTCCGCGTAGTTCGGCGCCACCATCGGGTAACTGGACGGCAGGCTCCATTTCGCACGGTATTGATCAACCGTCATATTATGTTCGGTCATCAGGTGCCGTTTCAACATCGTCATCTGCTTGCCGTCTTCAAGGCAAACGATGTAATCGGGAAACACCGACTTGGTCACCGCGACCGCGGGTTTCGCGGCTTCGACTGGCACCACAGCTTCGCCAACACTCGACAAGGTCTTGTAGACCTCGCGGATGAGACCCGGGTAAATCCTCGACCGATACCGAGTTCTTTGTCACATGAGCGCTTACGATCTGAGCCGTGAGGCCCAACACATCTTCTGGCATATATTTCTTTCCTGCAATCCAGTCAGGGCAATATAGGACTGGTTGGGTAATAGCGCCATAGTCCTTTGAATAAATTTCGTATAGGATTGCCCTCACCCCCCAGCTAAGTTTGCGATTCGGTCTACTTTGGCGGCACTATCACCCTGAAAAACTCACGGGGTGGATCATGAAACTCGCTTTGAGCGGAAAAGTTGCGCTGGTAACGGGTGCCAGTCGCGGGATTGGCGCCGCGATCGCGGCTGAGCTCGCCGCCGAGAGCATGAATCTCTGCCTTGTCGCGCGCGACTCGGTCAAACTTCAAGAGGTCTCCGAACAGCTCAGAAGACCGCCAATATCAATGTGCAAGTTTTTGCCGCCGATCTAAGCGATCCGGCGATACCGCAGTCGACCATTGCGTGGGCAGTCGGGCAGTTCGGACGGCTCGACCTGCTTGTCAACAACGCCGGTGCAACCAAGCGAGCCGATTTCTTCACCTTGACAGAAGAAGACTGGCAAGATGGTTTCGCACTGAAATTTCACGGCTAAGTGAGAATGACCCGCGCCGCGTGGCCGCTGCTGCGCGAATCGCAGTGGCGGCATCGTCAACATCGTCGGGATTGGCTCACGCGCAGGATCGGCCGAATTCACCATCGGCGGATCAGTCAACGTCGCGCTGCTGAATTTCACTAAAGCAATGGCCGATATCGGGATCCGCGACGGAGTTCGGGTCAATGCGATCAACCCTGGATTGATCGCAACTGACCGTTTCACCCGCAATGTAGAACGCGTGATGCGGGAAAGAAGTCTTAGCCGCGATGATGCGCTGGCATTCCTGCTGTCCTCACACGGGACAACGCGGGTTGGCAGACCGGAGGAGATTGGTACGCTGGTTGCCTATCTTGCTTCGTCCAAGGCGGACTTCATCCAAGGCTCCGTTATCGATATCGATGGCGGCGCGACCCGGTCGCTATAATGCCGGGAACATAACGCCTGGTTCGCGGGCGTTGCGGGAACGGCTACACTGGGACGACTGCCGACTGACTGTCACGACGCCCAGTCAAGCCGGACTGCAGTCAAGCTGGCCTTTTGTTCAACCCCATGGCGCTGCCGCCGCTAACGTCGCGCCCAGCGTGATCACCCATCAGGACAAATGACATGCAATTCCCTGATAATGCCGTCACGACCGAGCTTGCCGATTATGCGGTCGGCGCCAAGTATAGCGATTTGCCGGAATCTGTGCGGCAGGAAGCGCTTCGATCGGTGTTCAACATTCTCGGCTGTATGTTGGGCGGCGCGCGGCATCACGGCGTCGATGTGGCGGACACCGCACTGAGTGGCTTTACCGGGCTACCGCGTGCCACCCTGATCGGGCGGGGACGCCTGGCCGATCCGTTGCACGCCGCCCTGATCAATTGTCTGGCATCCAGTATCTACAGCTTCGATGACACCCACGAACAGGCGGTCGTTCACCCCAGCGGTCCGGTGGCCGCCGCCGCCCTGGCGTTGGCGGAACTGGCCCCGGTGTCCGGTCAGTCCTTCCTGGCCGCCTTTGCACTGGGTGTGGAACTGGAATGCCGGCTCTGCAAAGCGCTGACGGTACCGCCGGCGAAGGGCTCGATGGCCTGGTCCGGCACCGGTATCACCGGTGGTTTCGGCGCCGCCGTCGCCGCTGCCAGTCTGCTCGGGCTCGACATGCCCGGGATGCGAACGGCGATGGGCATCGCGCTGTCCCAGGCGGCAGGCTTCCGGGCGATGCACGGCAGCCTGTGCACGCCGCTGATGCCGGCCCAGGCGGCCCAGACCGGGCTGCGCGCCGCCTTGCTCGCAGAAGCCGGTTTCACCAGCTCCGCGGCCGCGCTCGAGGGGCGCTACGGCTATCTAAGCGTGTTCTCCGACCAGCCGGACCTGGATGCGCTGGCCGGTGATCTGGGCACGCGATTCGAGCTGCTGCGCAACACCTATAAGCCCTATCCGTGCGGCATCGTGATCCATCCGATCATCGATGCCTGCCTGGAACTGCGCGGCAGCCATAATCTGGACCCGGCGCGGATCGCAACCGTGGCGATAGCGGCTTCGCCCGGCGCGATGGCGCTCTGCAACAACCGCAATCCCAGCGACGAGATGCAGGCGCACGTAAGCTTGCATCACTGGGTGGCCGTTGCCTTCGTCCGGGGCACCGCGCGCATCCAGGACATGGACACCGAGACCGCGGTCCGCGACCCCGTGCTGATGGCATTCCAGGACCGTGTTGAGGCCACGCTCGATCCCGGCTGCGCCGCGGACGCCGCTACGGTCACCGTCACGCTGACCGACGGCAAGATCCACACGAGCCGGATCGAGCACGGCAGTGGCAGCGTCACCCGCCCGATGACGAACGCCGAACTGGAGGTAAAATTCGCTGGTATGGCCATCCCCGTCATCGGGACAGAGCGAACGCGGGCGCTGATGGAACGATGCTGGGCGCTGGCTCAGGCGCCGGACGCCGGCGAGCTGGCGCGTGCGGCGGGGTAGGGCAGGCCCGCCTGACGGCATCCAGGCGGGCCCGGTGCGGCTTCGTCGGGGTTGCTGCCCGGCGACCGTGCGGCGGGCGGCACCTATGTGCGGATCAACCCGGCCATCGTACCGGCCCCATCGCTGGCCGGAAAGACGCTCCGCAGAGCGGCGCTATCCAGCCCGAGATGGGCGGCCAACAGGCCCTTGGCGACCGAGCGCAGATCCGCGGTTGGTGCCAGATCGCGATTCTCGAACAGCTGACCGGCGCCCAGGCCAGGCCAGGTGGCCTTGACTTGCCCGCCGGCGACGGCACCGCCCAGAACAAAGGCGACCGTTCCGGTGCCATGATCGGTGCCCTTGGTGCCGTTGACCCGCGCGGTGCGGCCGAACTCCGTCATCACCAGCACCGCCGTCTGTGCCCAGGCCGGACCCAGCGCCGTCTTCAGCGCCACCAGACCGGCATCGAGCTGCTTCAGCGGTCCGGTCAGCCGGTTGACCTGCGCGGTATGGGTATCCCAGCCGCCGAGTCTCCAGCGCGGCGATCCGCGGGCCATCCGGCGCGCGCAGCATCTCCCCGGCAGCCCGGGCCAGCGCCGCGAACGCATATCTTGTCCGTCGGCCGGTTCCTCGCCGGCCATGACCGAGGCGCTGAAGCCGCGGGCCCGCAGACCCTCGGCGATCGCCGGCCCGGTGACCGGGTCGTTCTGGTTCAGCGCCGCGATCGTCGCATACAGGTCTGGCGCGGGCTGGGAAAACCCGTGCGGCGCCCAGTTCGCGACCATCGCCGGCCCGCGCAGCAACAGCGGCACGGACACGCCGACCGCGAGCGCCTCGCCATCCGCGGGCGAGGGCTTGGCCGCTGGCAACGCAGCCACCGCGCGGTTGAGCCAGCCGCTGGTCATGCGATGGTCGGCGCCCGATTCCAGGTAATCCTGCGCCTCGAAATGGCTGCGGACGCGATATGACCCGGCGACGGCATGCACGGCCAGCGCTTCGTTCGCCTGATACATATCGTGCAGTCCGGCCAGCGCCGGATGCAGCCCGTAGAAGCCGCCCAGGTCCAGCAATCCATCGGGCTGGCCGGGCGCGGGCGGCACGAGCTCGCCACGCAAGCCAGCCAGATCCCGGATCGCCGTAGGGAACGACGGCGGCCATGCCGTCCAGCGCCCCGCGCAGGATGATCACGACCAGCCGCTTGTCGGTCGGGCGCCGACGCCAGCGCCAGGGTGGTGCGGCCAAGGCTGCAGGTCGCAATGCTGGCGGTGGTCGCAAGGCCCAGCAGGGCGGTGCGGCGTGATGAGGTTCATGGGATCAGCGCCTCTGGAATTCGGGACTGGTCAGCAGCAGCGTCATCGCGTCCCGGCGGGAGCCGGCTCGGCGGATCGGCATCACGGGTTTCTGGCCGCAGCAGCGGACCGAGCGTGGTGTCGGCGATCTCGACCACATCGCGGTCGCCGATGCGGCCGGCGAACCCGCTCGCCCAGTCGATCCGGCGCAGCATCGCCTCGGGCGCGGCCCAGTCGGCGGCGCGGTCGGGCCAGCCGTTCGGGGCGGGCGCGGTCCAGAGCGGCTGGCCGAGGCCCGCCAAGAATGCCCACCATGTTGGGGATCTGGTCAGGCGGGATGTCCAGCGCGCGGACGCTGGCGACCACATAATCCATCGGCGTGCGCAGTTTGGTCCCGGGCTGCCAGGCGGCGTCCAGCTTCACCAGCGCCGCCGAGGCCGCGCCGAGATCGCCGTTGGTGTCGCGCAGCACGGCCTCGATCGCGCGGACCGCGTCGGGCGGCGGATCGTCGGCCACGAAGTGCCGCACCAGCTTGGTGGCCAGGAAGCGGTGGGTCGCCGGATGGTTGGCGAGGAATGCCAGCGCGGCGACACCGCCGGCCTCATCGGGCGGGAACTGCTGCTGCATCACCGTCTGCACGCCGGGCTCGTGCGCGAACGGCCGGTAGCGGAAGCCGGGCGGGTCGGCTTTCAGGTCGACCGACCAGCCGGTCAGGATCTTGGCGAATGCCGTCACATCGGCCTGGGTGTAGCCGGCCAGCGGGCTGACCGTGTGCAGTTCCATGCATTCGCGCGCCAGGTTCTCGTTCAGGCCGCGGTGGGTGCGTCTGGCCGATCGGGCTGTCGGGGCCGAAGGAGTCGGCGTTGTCCAGATAGAGCAGCATCGCCGGGTGGCGCATCACCGCCAGCAGCATGTCGCCGAAGCGGCCGGTGACATGCGGGCGGATGGCTTCTTCCACGAACGCGGCGGCGACCGCGGCGCATTCGCCGCCGCCGCAGGGAGATGACGAAATGGTTGGTCCAGAACCAGACCAGCCGCTCGCGGAACGGGGCGGCGGTGGTGACCGCGTTCGCCAACTGGGCGGCGGCCTGGGCCTTGAACAGCGCCCGGCTGCCTGCGACTCGCCCGGCGGCGGCTTTGTCGCACGATCTTCACGCAGCGCCGCCAGACCCTTCGCCGTGCTCGGCGGATCGTCCAACTGGGTCGGATCGGGCTGCCGGAGCTGGTCGAGCAGCCAGGCCGCGGGATCGGATGGCAGCGGTTCGGCGCCGCGGCGGCCGAGCCCGAAACGCACGAGAGCATGGGCGGCGAAGAATGTCCATGCCGGTAATCTAGCTGATTCGCCTGTATCACAACTGTGATAAAGCGTCTGTCAATCCGCTGCTGCAAGCTTTGCGGGTGAACCGGCTTTGCCGCTTCAGACTTCGCGGCCGGGAACGCCGCGACGTTTTGCTGCCATGCACCGCCTGCACTGAATTCGCACTTGCAAAACCGCGCGCGCTGTCGCATTTCCCGGACTACATAACCGGCCGAGCGTTCGGCCGGCACCGTGGGCGGGCGCGCGGGGGTAGTCCCCGGATCCAGCAATGGGTCACGCGCCCTTTCTGATATGCCCGCCCGTTCGCTCGTTGGTAGGAGGTTTGCCGTGTCTGTTACGCCGCTCGATAAAATCAGAAATATTGGCATCACCGCGCACATCGATGCGGGCAAGACCACGACGACCGAGCGGATTTTGTATTACACGGGTGTGTCGCACAAGATCGGTGAGGTGCACGACGGCAACACCACGACCGATTACATGGAGCAGGAGCGGGAGCGCGGCATCACCATCACCTCCGCCGCGGTGACGTGCGAGTGGAAAGACAACCGCATCAACATCATCGACACGCCCGGCCACATCGACTTCAACATCGAGGTGAACCGCAGCCTGCGCGTGCTGGACGGCGCGATCTTCATCATCGAGGGCGTGGCCGGCGTGCAGCCGCAGTCCGAAACGAACTGGCGCCTGGCCGACCGCTACAACGTGCCGCGCATCATCTTCATCAACAAGCTGGACCGCACCGGCGCCGATTTCTACCGCGCCTTCGACACGCTGAAGGAGAAGCTGGATATCGTCGCGCTGCCGCTGCAGCTGCCGATCGGCGATGGAAGACAAGTTCCTGGGCGTCGTCGACCTGGTCGAGATGAAGGCGATCATCTGGGAAGGCGGCGAGCTCGGCGCGAAATACCACTACGAGGACATTCCCGCCGACATGGCCGACCAGGTCGCCGAGCACCGCCAGACCCTGCTCGACACCGCGCTGTCGGTCGATGAGCAGGCGATGGAGGAGTATTTCGACAAGGGCGACGTCGCGATCGAGACGCTGAAGCGCTGCATCAAGCGCGGCACGATCGACGGCACGTTCCGTCCGGTGCTGTGCGGCACGGCGTTCAAGAACAAGGGCGTGCAGCCGCTGCTCGACGCGGTGATCGACTACCTGCCGTCGCCGATCGACGTGCCCGGCATCGCCGTTGCGCTGGAGGAAGGCGAGGACGACGAGCGACATCGCCAACCGCCGCCGGATCCCGGCCGATCCGAAGGCGCCGTTCGCCGGCCTGGCGTTCAAGATCATCAACGACAAGTACGGCACGCTGACCTTCGTGCGGGTCTATGCCGGCACGCTGAAGTCGGGCGACATGGTGATGAACACCACCAAGGGCCATCGCGAGCGCATCGGCCGGATGTTCCAGATGCACGCCGACAAGCGCGCCGAGATCAAGGAAGTCGAGGCCGGCGACATCGCCGCGTTCGTCGGCCTGAAGGACACCGGCACCGGCGACACGCTGGCCTCCACCGACGATCCGGTGGTGCTGGAGCGGATGGCGTTCCCGGTGCCCGTGATCGACATCTCGGTCGAGCCGCGCACCAAGGAAGCCGTCGAGAAGATGACGCTCGGCCTGCAGAAGCTGGCCGGCGAGGATCCGTCGCTGCGGCTGCGCACCGATCAGGAAACCGGCCAGACCATCCTGTCCGGCATGGGCGAGCTGCACCTGGAGATCATCATCGACCGGCTGCGCCGCGAATACGGCGTCGACTGCAACATCGGCGCGCCGCAGGTGGCGTATCGCGAAACGATCTCCAAGCCGCACACCGAGACCTATACGCACAAGAAACAGTCCGGCGGTTCGGGCCAGTACGCCGAGGTCAAGATCATGTTCGAGCCGCTGGAGCGGAACACCGGCGTCGTGTTCGAGAACAAGGTCGTCGGCGGTTCGGTGCCGAAGGAATACATCCCGGCGGTCGAAAAGGGCATCAAGGTGCAGGCCGATACCGGCGTGCTGGCCGGCTTCCCGACGGTGGACTTCAAGTACACGCTGATCGACGGCAAGTACCATGACGTCGACTCGTCCGCGCTGGCGTTCGAAATCGCCGCCAAGGCCTGCTTCCGCGAAGGGCATGAAGAAGGCCAGCGCCGATCATCCTGGAGCCGATCATGGACGTGGAAGTCACCACGCCGCAGGATCACGTCGGCGACGTGGTGGGCGACCTCAATCGCCGCCGCGGGCATGATCCAGAACCAGGAAAGCTCGGGGTCGACCGTGATCGTGCGGGCGCATGTGCCGCTGAAGGAGATGTTCGGCTACATCTCCCATCTGCGCAGCATGACGAAGGGGCGCGCGTCGTTCACCATGCAGTTCCATCACTACGATCCGGTGCCGCGCAACGTGGCGGACGAGATCATGAAGAAGAGCGCCTGATCGCAGGCGTTTGAAAATCGGCGCGGACCATAACGGTTCCGCGCCGTTTTTCGTTCAGGACGGGCTTTTGTTCGCGGCCGGGTCTGGACTGAATCCGATTACGCAGCGCGCACCGAGGTCAGGAAGTCGCGGACTTCCACCTGCATTGCCTTCCCGTGTTGGGTCAGCAGACCGGTTGCCGCGCTGACGGCGCTTGCTGTCTCCCGCGTGCGGCTGGCGCCCTGACGAACGGCCGCGGCGTGGCGTGATGCGTCGTCGGCGCCGGCGGTCGCACGCAGCACGGCCTCGGCGATGCTGTGCGTTGCGTCGCCCTGTTCGCCGGCAGCGCTGGCCAGGGCCGTGGTGACCGCTTCAAGCCGGCCCACGGTTACCGATATGCCCCCGATGACGGTGACGGCTCGGCTTGTGCTGTGCTGCATACTGCTGATCTGGCTGGCAATTTCGTCGGTCGCTCGCGCGGTTTGGCTGGCCAGCGCCTTGACCTCGCCGGCGACCACGGCAAATCCTTTGCCGGCGTCGCCTGCACGCGCCGCCTCGATGGTCGCATTCAGTGCCAGCAGGTTGGTCTGGGCGGCAACGCTGCGGATCAGCGCGACGACGTCGCCGATCCTTTGGGCGGTGGTCACCAGTTCCTGCACCGAGGCATCGGTGTCGCGCGCCGCACTGGCCGCACCCGCGGCAATGTCGGTCGCGTCGGCCACACCCGCATTGACCGCGGTCAGACTGGATCGGAGCCGGTCAATCGCCTCGGCCACGTGGCGGGTGCTCTCGGCCGTCACGGCCGCCGCGCCGGCCACCGCGTCGGCCTGCAGATTGCCGTCTGCCGCCGCACCGGCGAGCATCGTCGCGGCCTGTTCAAGCGTGGCGGTGGCAGCGGCCACGTCACCCAGCGTCACATCGGCCTGGCGTTCGAACGTGCGTGCCGCGGCTTCAACCCCGGCCCCGCGCACGGCTCTTACTTGCTGTTCAGCCAGTGCCGCACGGCTGGCGGCATCCGCCTCCAGCGCGTTTCGGCGCAGGGTTTCGATCGCTTCGGCGATCTGGCCGAGTTCATCGTGCCGGTCCTGCAGTGGCACATTCACATCGCGCTCGCCCGACGCCAGGGCGAGGATGGTGGTGGTTATCTGGCCAAGCGGGCGGACCACACGGCGCGTGATGGCCCAGGTGCAGCCGGCGTTCACGATCGCCGTCAGCAGCATAAGACTGAGCGCAAGCACGAACCGGCCCCAGTGGGTGGCTATTTCCGCATCCGCCTGCGATCGCGCCTGGGTCAGCGCGGCGTCACAGAGCGGCATGATGGTGCTGAGAATCTTCATCGCGCTGGAGACCGCGGCTTCAGGCGCGAGCGGCACCGGCTGGCCGCGGTTCGGAACGACATAGGTCGCGAACACCTCGCCGCCATGCGTCCAGTAGCCGTCCTTGATACCGGCCAGCGCCCTTTCGACCTCGGGACTGGCAATCTCGGCCGCCGCTTCGCGGATGGCGAGCCAGATCTGGTCGATCCGTCCGGTGAACGCGGACAGCGCCTCCGCCGGTTCGCCCACCATCGGCAGATGCAGCCCGAGATCACGTACGAAGGTCGTGGTCTGCCGCCCGGCCCAGTCGCGCATGTCCCAGGTGAGCAGGGCGAGCTGTGCGGCCTGGCCGACCTGCGGGCTGCGGTCGACGATGCGCCGTCGTACTTTTAGGGCGATGCCGCGGGCCGTCTCCTGCACCGCAAACATCCTGGACACGTAGTCCTTGGTCATAGCGGCCGGACGCTCGGCGGCCGGTTGGCCAAGGGCGGGCAGCGCGCCGCGCCGTACCTGTGAAAGCTCCGCTTCCAGCGCTTCCAGCGCAGAAAGGTCGCCCGGTATCGCGGTCTCGCGTCGAGCATTGGCAAGGGCCGTGTCGACCACGCCGATCTGGCGCTGAAGCTGCGCTACCTGTTCGGTGGTGGCAGGTGCCGGCGCGAACAAACGCGGGCTGACCATGGCGCGTTCAAGGTTCAGGGCCTCTGGCAAGTGCAGGGCGGCGCCGAGCAGCCGCGTGTCCTGGGCCACGTCGTGGGCGGTGCGCAGCGCGGACCATTCCTGTACCGCAAAAAGCAATGTGGCCAGTGTGCCGACCGCTGATCCAAGGAACATCGACAGAAGGAAGACGTAACGTATACGCATCTATCGCATAACCCTGAGACCTGATTAACAGCGGGCGAGGCTATCAGGTTGTGATTAACAGATTGTAAATATTGCTTCGACGTGAGCCTGATTGATTCCTTGGTGAGGACAGAAGGGTCCGGAGCGTGCGGGGTGGCGGCCGTGCCGCTACCTGTTGGAACCATCCAGCCGCTAACGCGGCATCACAGGCGTTCCTTGGCAGCCCTGCTGCGTCAGGAGTCCTGTTCCCGAACCGCGCAGCGCATGCACATCCATCGCGAGTTGTTGGATGTGCCGGTCGGGAGACAGCCGTACGGTGGCTGTGGACGCCTGGGCCGCGTTCAGCGCCCGGTATCGCAGCGGCATCTGCCAAAGTGTTCCGCCAGCGGAATCCTCAGCCCTTATCGGCAAATCCACGGCCTTGTCGGCTTTGAAGCCGGGCAGGAACACGGACACATTCCGGTGGCCCGGAGGCAACCATCTTATCCAGTAGAATGCGAAGGCCAGCGGCGTGAGCCGACCTTCCGATGGTGGCGGACTGTCCAGGTCAAGGTCGGCGCGCCGCTCCGGCGGGGCGGTCTGGTAGTCGTCGAGCCAAGGCTGACCGAAGTTTGCCGGGTCCCAATGCTGGACGAACCCTGGGAATTTGCTGCCGAAGTCGGCGAGGACCTTGCCTTGCACCCGGTATCCTCGCAACGCATCACGGTCACGGCGAAACACGTCCCATGTCTGCCGAATGACCTTGCCGCCGAGCAGGTAGCGCGTATTCGCGCCTACGGTTTCAAGGCGTCCGGCTCGCCAGACGCTTACCTCCTCGACCATGTACTGGACGTCAATCCAGAATAAAGTCGTTGTGTGGTAAACCGCAGCAACGTCCACTCGGATGGCGCCGTCCCTGGCAGTCACGTCGGCCCTGACGGAGATTTGGCCAGTCGGCTCCGTGGTGCCTGCAAATCGGCACATGTCGGCGGCAGCCGGGCCTGACATCCCGACGGCGTTCGCGACCAAGCCCGTCATGAACAGTCCGCATTTGGCGGCGCCGCCGGTTCGTCGACATAAAGCGGCGATATAGGACATCGGCATGTGCTGTTTCCGTGGTTGTTTATGGTTGTGCGCACAAAGTTGGAATGTCCGCCTTGGGCAACATGGAAATGTCCGGCGCCTTCTAGGTGAACTGAAGGCTGGTGTCGGGCTAGGTGGCAATGAATGAACGCGATGTGCGGCGCATCGGTGTTCTATCCGAGGTTTTTGGTGGGCGGCGGACCGTCGGGTCTGCTGCCGCGGTGCTAAATCAGGTGCGCCCGACGCCGTGTTCAGTTTCAGCTTCAGGCTGCCGCGAACCCGTCGTGTTGAGGCTTGAACCGCGGCGAACCGGGTCATTTGCGGCCGGCGTCAAATCAGTCCGCGCTCGTGCAGACGCGAGAAACCGGATTTGGGCTTGTTCACCGATGTTGGCTGCAGTTCGAGGCGTTTTACCGATGCCGGCCCAAATCTTTGTGTGACCGGGCAGCTTTATCGGCGTGCTGACGCACTGATTGCCGATGCCGGCCCAAATTTTGGTGTGACCGGGCAGCTTTATCAGCGCGCTGACGCACTTTTTGCCGATGCCGCCGTTACGGGAGCAGCCACAGAGGCTCTTTGATGCGTGTCAGGAACGCTGCATGGGCGGCCAGCTCCGCCTCGGTCGGCACAATCGGTCGCGGAGTCCTTGGCCCGGTATGCACATACACCGTCACCGGCCCGCGGGAATCCTGAGCCGCCAGGGACAGGCCGCGTTGGCGCCCCCCGGTCAGTTCCACATAGACCTCGGCCAGCAGTTTGCAGTCCAGCAGTGCGTTGTGCGTCGTGCGGGCCGACAGGTCGATCGAGAATCGCCGGCACAACGCGTCCAGGCTGTTCGGCATCCCGGGGAACCGCACTTTTGCCAGTGCGAGCGAATCGATCATCCGGTCGCGGCCCAGCGGCGGCAGGCCGGCGCGACCGAATTCCATGTCCAGGAAGCCAAAGTCGAACGGCGCGTTGTGCGCGATCAGCTTGCTGTCCGCGAAGAAGTCCGCGAGTGGTTGGGCGATTTCAGCGAACAGTGGCTTGCCCGCCAGATCCGCGCTGGTAAAGCCATGCACCCGCGAGGCTTCCGGCGGGATGTCCCGCTTCGGGTCGATCAGGGCGTGAAAATGCTTGCCGGTCGGCAGGTCGTTCAGCAGTTCCAGCGCCGCAACCTCGATCACCCGGTCGCCGTTCAGCGGGTCCAGCCCGGTGGTCTCGGTGTCGAATAGAACCGTGCGTATCACGTGCGAAGCCCCCGGATGAAGCGGTGTAGCATCCGCAGCGTGTGATTGCGCGACAATCCGGTGCGCACCACCAGATCCGCGCGGCGGCGCTTTTCCGCGTCCGGCATCTGCCGGGCGATGACGGCTTCGACGTCCGCCTTGCTCATGCCGCGGCGCAGGCCGACGCGGTAGACCTGGGTCGCGCGGGGCGCGGAAACCACCACCACGGTGTCGACCCGCTTGTCGCCCTTGGTTTCGAACAGCAGCGGAATGTCCAGCACCACCGCCCGCTTGCCGGCCCGGCGCGCCCGGCCGACAAAAGCCCGCTCCTCGGCTTCCACCATCGGATGCAGGATATGCTCCAGCGTGGTCAGCGCCGCGCGGTTGCCAAGCACGGCCTGACGCAGGGCGGGGCGGTCGACGGCGCCGTCGCGGATGGTGCCGGGAAAGGCGGCGCTCGATCACCTTGACGGCGCGGCCGCCTTTGGCCTGCAGCCGGTGCACCGCCAGATCGGCATCGAACACCGGGATGCGGGCACGCCGGAACGCCGCGGCGGCGGTTGATTTTCCCATGCCGATGCCGCCGGTCAGGCCGACAATGATCATGCCGGCAGCAGGTCGGCGGCGACGAACCGGCGCAGCGCCTCGTCGACCACCGGCTCGACACCGAACCAGGCATGAAAGCCTGGGACCGCCTGATGCAGCAGCATCCCAAGCCCTTCCACGCAGCGAAATTGCCGCGACCGGGCGGCGGCGAGCAGCGGGGTTTCCAGCGGCACATAGACGATGTCGGCAACAGTCAGCCCGCGGGCGCCACGGTCCAGGTCGATTTCAACCGGCGGATGGCCGGCCATGCCGAGCGATGTCGTGTTCACCAGCAAAGCGGTGCCGGGCAAGGCACCATCCCGGGAGTCCCAGTCGATCACCGTCAACCCGGGCAGTTCGCCGGCCAATGCCTCGGCCCGGGTCCGGGTGCGGTTCGCCACTGTCACCCGTACCCCAAGTTCCAGCAGGACCGCCGCGACAGCGCGCGCCGATCCGCCGGCGCCGAGTATCAATGCCGGACCGGCGGCGGGATCGACGCCATGAGCGCGCAGGTTCTCCAGGAAGCCCCAGCCATCGGTGTTGCTGCCGCGTGATCCGCCCGTTCTCGAACACCAGCGTGTTGACCGCGCCGGCCCGCCGAGCGGATGCATCGACCTCGTCGCAGATTGCGAAGGCGGCGACCTTGTGCGGGAATGGTCACATTCGCCCCCGCGAAACCGGCCAGCATCAGGCCGCGAATCGCCTCGGCGAAATGGTCGGGATGGATCGGCAGCGGCAGATAGGCGCCGTCGATCCCGTACCGCTCCAACCAGAACCCATGCAGCCGGGGCGAGCGGGAGTGGCTTACCGGCCATCCCGTAATCCCCGCGACTCGCGCTTTGCCGGACAGAATCATGCCCGCACCATTTCCCGGCCGTCGCCCAAGATCAACGGTTTAGTTCAGGAATTTCTCGGTCCAGCTTTTGTAGTCACCGTCCCGTGTCACTTTGGCCATCAGCTCCGACGATGCGATCCCCTGCAGGGCCGACGGCTTGGTTCCCTCCCGCAGCGCTTTCAGCGTGTCGTAGGTCGCTTTGACCGCGGCCGAGAATGGCTGGTGACCCTGCAGCGCGATCCGCACCCCGCGGCTGGCCAGATAGTCCTTGTCCTGCAGATCGGCGGACACGCCGCCCAGCATCAGCGGAATTTTTATCTGTTCGGCGATGGCGTCGAGATCCGGCCGGGTCAGTCCGCCGGCGATGAACAGCGCGTCCACACCTGCCGCCTCGTAGGCTTTCAGGCGGCTGATCCCGTCCGCCAAGCCGTTGATCGACGGCGCGCTGGTGCGGCCGATCATCACCAGGGACTTGTCCTCACGCGCTGCCAGCGCGGCGCGCATCTTGCCGACGCCTTCCTCCAGCGAAAGCACGCTTGGCTTCTTCTCGCCGAACGCCCGCGGCAGCAGCGTGTCCTCGATCATCAGCGCGGCCACGCCGGCGGTTTCCAGTTCCTGCACCGTGCGCATCACGTTCAGCGCGTTGCCGTAGCCATGGTCGGCGTCGACCATCAGCGGCAGCTTGCCGGCGCGGTTGATGCGGTAGGCCTGGGCGGCGAATTCGGTCAGCGTCAGCACGATCAGGTCGGGTGCGCCGAGCACGGTGAACGACGCGATGGAGCCGGCGAACATGCCGACCTCGAACCCAAGCTCCTCGGCGATGCGGGCGGAGATCGCGTCGTAGACCGAACCGGGATGGATGCAGGCGTTGCCGGCGATGACGTCGCGGTAACGCTCGCGGCGATCGGTCCAGTGCATGGTTTCCCCCGTTTTGATGTCGCTGCATGCTAGGGGCGTTGGGGCCGATGGGGAAGGGAGACCAGCGCGATGGAACATCATCATGCCGATCTGGGCGATGTGCGGCTGCACTACGTGACGGCGGGCGAGCGGGCTTCCCGGTGGTGCTGCTGCACGGCTGGCCGCAGAGCTGGTACGAGTGGCGGCAGATCATTCCGGAGCTGGCGGAGCGGTTCCGGGTCATCGCGCCCGACCTGCGGGGACTGGGGGATTCGTCGCGTCCGGCCGACGGCTACGACAAGAAGACCGTCGGCAACGACATCTGGCGGCTGGTGAACGACGTTCTGGGCATCTCGGCGTTCTATCTGGTCGGGCATGACTGGGGCGGTCCGACGGCTTATGCGGTCGCCGCGGCGCATCCGGATGCGGTGCGGAAGCTGGCGATCCTGGACGTGACGATCCCCGGCGACGGCAGCCCGAACATCAGCCAGGGCGGCCGGCGCTGGCACCACGCCTTCCACCAGACGCTGGACCTGCCGGAGGCTCTGGTCACCGGTCGCGAGGACATCTACCTCGGCTGGTTCTACCGGAACTACGGCGCTCGGCCGGATGCCATTCCGGACGCGGACATCGCCGAATATCTGCGGGTGTATCGCCAGCCCGGCGCGCTGCGGGCGGGGTTTTCGTACTACCGGGCGATCCCGCGGGACATCGCCGACAACGCCGCAACCGCCGCGCGGTTCAAGCTGCCGATGCCGGTGCTGGCGCTGGGTGGCGACCGGTCCTGGGGGCGGCGGATGGAGGTGGTCGAGTCGCTGCGGCGGCTGGCGGTGGACGTGCGGGGTGGCGTGATTGAAAACTGCGGTCACTGGATGCCGGAAGAGCAGCCGGAGGAATTGCTGCGTCAACTGCTGGCGTTTTTTGGCGAGGGCGACGGGCGCTGAAATTGGTGACTGGCGCGCATGGCCTAAGCAAACCGTCCGCGGTTTACGCACGATGGGGACGGCAAGCAGGCTTCGATGCCAATGGTTTGCGCCATGCGAAGCGTGGGGTAATCCGAGCAAGCCTGCCGAGGCTGCAATGGTCTGGATTTAACCCGCCCGACACTGATCGATAACGTCGATTGCACTCGGTTGAGGCCAGAACAGGATCTTGCCTCAACGGCATGAGTGCAAACCTCTCTCAGTGGGCGAGGACAAGCCCCGCAGCCGTATAGCGGTGCGTCGAAGACGCGGGACTTGAGGTCGCTTACCAAGCAAGGAATGATGTCGTTCGGCCGCGACTACTGATGACACCGTCCGATCATAGGTCGAAACTTTCCCGGCTCAGCACCGAGGTCAGGTCGCTGAGCACATAGCCGCCCGCACGGAGCGATGTGAATCATACGATTCGCTCGTTATGGCCGTCGAAGAAGGCGCTCATACGGCCAGCGATCTGCCCGGCACCGTTACGTCCGGTACAGGATGGACTTTGAAGCGGTCATTATACGAGCGGTCAGAAAGAATTTCATGTCTATCCTGGGACCAGGCAGCAAAAACCGTCGTCCGTTTACGGCTGATTCCGATCCTTCAAATTAACGGTCATGAAGAATGGCACAGCGGTGGGAAGCGGCCCAGCGGCGATCAGGTCGCGGGACCGCGCCCTCACGGTGTCAACCAACAAGACCCCTGTGTAGCAGTCCCGCTCGTTCAGGCTAGTCAAGGCGGTCAGGACGTAGAATTCCATTCCGAGGATCAGCGGCAACTGCCACCATCGCCTTGCTGGATGGCGTCAGGTCACCATCACTCGGCTGCCATCACTCGAGGGTAAATCCGACTTTCAGCGTGACCTGATAGTGGCGGATCTTGCCGTCAGCGATGTTGCCGCGGATCTGCATGACCTCGAACCAGCCGAGATGGCGAAGCGATTCGGACGCCCTCGCAACGCCGCCCTCGATCGCCTTGGAGATGCTGATCTCCGACGTGCCGACGATTTCCACAACCTTGTATGTTGGCTCAGACATTTTGATCTCTCCCCGCGGTCGCTGAAACGCGCCGCATTATGGTTGCCTGGAAGGATTTCGAAGCCGCATAGGCCAGGTTCAAAGGACAGGGCGACATCACGCTAGCCAGCTTCCCGTCCTATGCGGACGGCCGCCTGTCACCACCCACATATCGCGCCCGCCTGATGCAAGCAAGGAGCCACCGGGCCTTTTTGCCGTCGTCTGGCTGCTAAAGGCTCGCACCAATCCGCACCAACCTGTCGCCCGCCTTGTTCCGGTGGCGCGTGCCAACAAGCAGAGCCGCAGCGTCGTCGATAAACCCCGCGCTTTGCGGCACGGCATCGCGCGGCGGGGCAGGCCTTCAACTTAGATGAACGCAAAGCGCACCGCGATGAAGGGCCTTGGCAATAGGCGATGGGCTGCTTGCCGCGCGGCCGCTCCATAGCGAAAAAATCGCTGAGCGCTAGCGTTTGACCGGCACCCAGATTTCGAACCCGCCGATGCCGGTTCGTGGATCAAACCGTTCATCGTAACGTTCAAACAACGGAGCATCGGCGAACTGGTACCCGGATTTTGGCAGCCAGTCATTGAAGATCGCCATGAACGTCCCTCGCACCGCGGAAACATGCCCTTCATGCATGAACACCGCATATTGTTGCTCGCTGATCCGCAAGCGGGCAAAATCCTTGGGCAGCGCGGCGAAGTCGGCGACCTCGACCCCGGCGATGTAGTCGAACTGACCCGCATCATCCGTGTTGTAGCAAACACCATAGGTAAATCCGCCGACCTGGCCGGGAACGTTGCCAAGGTGTGCAGCGAAACGTTGCCATAACGCCGGTAACCCGGCCAGACTTTCAAACGTGAAATGTTCCCCCAGCCCCGCCACCAGAAGCGCTGGGCCGTTCTCCATCCTGGGTGCACCCAAAGTGGTCTTCGATGTCTCGTCCATGCCAAAAGCCTCCACCAATAAAAGCCCTTCCAAAGTCCCTGCTGCACGCACCATGTCCGGGGTTGCGCCGAACTGTTCACGGAATGCTCGGGTGAACGCCTCGTGTGAGCCATAGCCGGCGTCAAGCGCCACCGTCAGAATATCGGGCGCTCCCCGCGCCAGGGTCCGGGCGGCCTCGGTCAACCGCCGGGCGCGGACGTAGCGCATGACTGAATGACCAGTGGTCACACCGAACGCGCGTACCATGTGAAAGCGCGAAATGCCGGCGACACGGGCGATCTCGGCCAATGTAATTTCTTCTCCGGAATGGCTTTCGATGAACCACAAAGCCTTCGCCACCGCGTTCATGCATCGCCTCGTCGCAAGCATCCACCGCACCTTATCGGGGCCTCGGGCCGGTTGCTTGATCGCGGTTGCGCCGCCCTGCATCCTACCGCGCTTTCAGCCTGGCCGGAAATCGTCAGCGCGCTCTATCGCTTTGTTTAAGCGAGCAACTTTGTCATCCCGACTGTTCCCGTCAGGGTGATGTTGCCCTAGGCTATGACCGCCAGGTTGGGAAACGCGATGATCTTTCCGAAACAGCCGCAAACGGCCGCCGCCGTTGCCGCACATTACGATGAACTCGACAGCTTTTACCGTGAAATCTGGGGCGAGCATGTCCACCATGGCTATTGGCCGACCGGACGGGAAACCTCTGCCCAAGCTGTCGTCGCACTCGTGGATCTGCTGGTCAGCCGGCTGCAACTGGCGAGCGGGCACGACGTATGCGACATCGGCTGCGGCTACGGGGCGACCGCACGCCTGCTGGCGGAACGCAGCGGGGTGAACGTGACGGGTGTCACGATTTCCGCCGCCCAAGCGGTTCAGGCCCGCGTGCCGGCGGCGGGACGTGTCGCCATCCACCAGCAGGACTGGCTGGTTAACGATTTCCCCTCCGAACACTTCGATCGCGCCTATGCCATCGAAAGCTCCGAGCACATGGCGGACAAGCAGCGCTTTTTCAACGAAGCGTTCCGCACCCTGAAGCCCGGCGGCATTCTGGCCGTATGTGCCTGGCTCGCCGGCGACAATGCACGCGCATGGGAGGTCCGGCATCTGCTGGAACCGATCTGCCGGGAAGGCCGCCTGCCCAGCATGGGCGATGAGGCCGATTACCGCCGCCTTGGCGAACAGGCCGGTTTCCAGGTGCAGCAGGTCGAGGACCTGAGTGACCAAGTCCGGCGCACCTGGTGGATCTGCGCGCAGCGGGTGCTGGCAGCGCTGCTGACGCGTCCGCGCTATCTGCAATTCCTGCTGAACCCGACAGCGACAGACCGCATCTTCGCGCTGACGTTGTTCCGCATCATGGTCGCCTATCGCGTGCGCTCGATGCGCTACTGCCTGTTCGTGTTCCGGCGGCAAACCGACGGATCATGAACCCGCCAGGGCACCCGCCACCGCACCGCTCATGCACGTCGCCAATGTCCCGGACAGGATTGTCCGCAGTCCCAGCCCCACGATTTCCGCCCGCCGGGCCGGCACCATGGCGCCCAGCCCGCCGATCATGATGCCCAGGCTGCCGAAATTGGCGAAACCGCACAGCGCGTAGGTCAGCACCATCCGACTGCGCGGCGAGAACGTCTCCGGCGGCAACTGGGAAAAATTCAGATATGCAACGAACTCGTTGATCACCGTCTTTGTCGCCATCAGCGTCGATGCCATGCCGGTCTCGGCCCACGGCACGCCGACCAGCCACATCACCGGACGGAAGGGCAGGGCGAACAGTCGCTGCAGGGTGATCGCCGTTCCGTCCCAGTCCGGCAACAGCCCCAAAGCCATGTTCGCCAGCGTGACCAGCGCCACCGTCACCAGCAGCATCGCGATAATCGCCGCCAGGATCGGCACCCCATCCATGGTGCCCTTCACCAGCGCATCCAGGCTGCTGACCGCCGGATCCTCCAGCACCAGTCTGCCGCCCGGCCGCTCGGTCGTATCAAACGGAACCATCAGCGCCGCCACCGCCAACCCCGCGGGCGTGCTGATGATCGATGCGATCAGGATGTTGCCCAATGCGTTTGGAACAAACGGCGCCAGGAACGACGCGTAGATGATCATCACCGTTCCCGCCACGCCAGCCATGCCGCAGGTCATCAGCGCGAACAACTCGCCGCGCTGCATCCGCATCAGGTACGGCCGCACCAGCAATGGGGCCTCCACCATGCCGACGAACACATGCACCGCCGCACCCAGCGCGAGCGGGCCGCTGATGCCCATCGATCGCCGCAGCAGCCAGGCAAACGCTCCGGTCACCCGTTGCAGCACGCCCCAGTAGAACATCAGCGAGGCAAGTGCGCTGATCGTCAGCACCAAAGGCAGCGCCTGAAACGCCAGGATGAAACTGGCACCCGGATGGGTCTCCGCGAACGGCAGCGCGCCGCCCGCGAGGAACCCGAAGACGAATTGCGTCCCCACCAGCGTCGCCGCATGCAGTGCATTTGCCGCGTCGTTCAGCCAGAACATCGCCCGGTCCGCGCCGGGTACGCCGATCAGCAGCAGCGCGAACCCGATCTGCAGCCCGACGCCGCAGATGACCGTGCGCCAGGCGATTCGCCGCCGGTCCTCGCTGCATAAAAAAGCCAGCAGCAGCAAGGACCCGAGGCCCAATCCGGCATGCAGCACCGCGGTCAGCCGGCCGGCTTCTGGTTGAATGGATAGTACGCCGGGAATTCGCCCACCGCGGCCATATCGACTTCGACCATTGTCAGGCCCTTGATCGCCAGTGCCTTGGCAACCGTATCGCCAAACGTATCGGCACGCGAGCAGCGGAAATAGGGGATATCCGACAGGCCGGCCAGCTTCTCGATATCCGGGCTTTCCAGATCGGCATAGAAACGTCTGCCCCCGGCGGTTGCGTCCTGGATCCGCTTGATCACGCCGTAGCCGCGGTCGTTCATCACGATCACGACCATGTCCAGATCTTCCTGCACCGCGGTCCACAACTCGCCGACGTTCAGGAAGAAGCCGCCGTCACCGGTCATGACAACCGTCTTGCGGTCGCCGGCCGCCGCTGCCGCCCCGATCCCAAGACAAAGCCCCTGACCGATCCCGGCCGCCACGGGATAGACGTTCTGATTTGGCGCATTCAGCGGGAACACCCGGTTGCCCCAGGTGGTGTTGTTCTGGGTGACGTCACGCGCCCAGATGGCGTCCTTCGGCATGACCTGGCGAAGCTGCCTGCTGAACGTGCCGTACGCCCCGAGCGTATCGATGAACACCCGTTGTGCGTTGCGCTTCAGTTCGGTGAATTCCTCGGTGTAGCCTGGGGCGACTTTCAGTTTGCCTTCAATGCGGCTGACCAGGCCTTCCAGCGTGGCCCGGGCGTCGCCACAGACAAAATACTGGCTGGGGTAGGTGCGGCCGTTGGCGAGTGGATCGGCGTCGACCTGGACCAGATTGTCCGGCAGCCTGACGTTGAAGTCGTTCGTTTCGTGGCCGCGCAGCCGGCAGCCGACCACCAGGCACAGATCCACCGTCTTGTAGAAATCGGTGATGATCGGCATCCCGCTTCCGGTCAGGCCGCCCAGGTTCCGCGGATGGTCTTCCGTCACGGTCGCCCGTCCGTTGAAGCTTGTGACCATGCCGAAGCCCATATCGAGCAGCTTTGCAGCCGCGCTGCCGGCCTGCTTGGCGCCGTTGCCCAGCCACAGCAGCGGCCGTTTCGCGGCGACGACGCGGGCGGCGAGTTCGTCCAGTTCCGCGGCGGTCGGAACCCGCGGCGGGGGCAGCGGCAGGACAAAATTGTCCAGCATGGCCGGGCGGTCGATCTTGACACGTTGCAGGTCGATCGGCACCTCGACGCTGACCGGACCCATCGGCGCCGTGAGGGCTTCGACCGCGGCCTGGGTCAGCACGCCCATCGCGTTCTGGGCGGAGCGGATGCGCCAGGCGCCTTTGCAGACGGAGCCCATCATCGCGAGCTGATCGTAGGGGTCGTGCACCGAACCCATGGCGCGGTCGGCGTATTTGGTCGCGGTCTGGCCGGTGATGTGCAGAACCGGCGAACTGGCGAAACGCGCCTCGAACAGGCCGCCGATGGTGTTGGCGGCGCCTGGACCGGTAGAGGAGAAGATCACCCCGAGGTTCTGCGAAACGCGCGCGTAGCCGTCGGCCATGTGGGCGCCCCCAAGCTCGCCGCGGGCCATCATGAAGCGGATGGTGTTGCGGCGGCCGATCGCGTCCAGCATCGGAATGTTGTGCACGGACGCGATGCCGAACACGGTGGTGACGCCGCACGCGGACAGGAACTCGGCGACGAGATCTGCTACGGTGTAGTCGGTGGCCATTGTTTCAACTCCCCTGGTCGGGCACGAAGCTGAAACAGACATGTGATCCCGTCAACGGCGCGTTGCCCGGATGGGGCGTTGCCTGGACGGGGCGTTGCCCGGATGGGGCGTTGCCTGGACGGGGCGTTGCCCGGATGGGGCGTTGCCCGGATGGGGCGGCACGCTTCAGGTTGGCGCGCCCTTGCAATCGAACCACTGGATGTGATCGAGCTGTGCGCGCACCCGCGTCCCGTCGTCCGCCTGGAAGGCGGTGACACCGTTCAGGCTATAGGAAATCTTGGTGAAGACGCCTGGGAACCCACCAACCAGAATGCTGAAATACCCTGCGAGGCCCATGGCCCTTCCCAGCACCGACGAAAAACACTCATTCTTCTTGTTGTTTTTCGCAATCAGATTTGCAGCGGCAAGCACGCCCCCGGTGCCGGGTGCGGCGCCGGCTTTGATGGACGATGTTCCGCCGGCGAAACATGGCAGCATAAGAATGCTCTGATGCGTCTTCTTAAGCCCCTTTTGCAGGAGCTGGGCGGCGAGGTCATTCGCCGTCAATGGTTCGTCCAGACCGTCGGCTTTGCATAGATACAGAGTTCCCGGCGTATTGATGTCGCCATGCCCATCGATCATCAACAGGTCGTCGTCGCCCACGACCGCGAGGGGCGTTCCAATGCCAGGCTCGATCAGGGTGCAAACCATTCCGGTCCGCTGGAAATACTCCATGCATTTCTCAAGAACGGCATCTTCCTTATAGTTGGCGAAGGGCTGGTAGAGAAACATCTGTGGCATGTTGGACTTCTCCCGCTACTGACGCAGCCGGTTGAGAGGGTAGCAAGATCGCATTTAGACTCCACCCATGGCCACCGGACGGTAGCTGGCAATGACGCGGGCAGGTGAATAAAGCGGCTGCCCGCTGACACCTGTATTACTTGATCTTACTTTCAGGCGCTGGACGAATGCAAGTCCGGCGCGTTGCCGGGTCGCGGTCGCTTCAGATCAACGGCGCGCCGTCACACGCGCCAGGATCGGCCGGGCGGCGGCGCGGGGCGACAGCAGGATGCAGACCGCGGCCGCCAGCATGAACAGGCTGGCGACGACCATTGGTATTTCGTAGCTGCCGGTGGCATCGCGCAGGATGCCGACCAGTTGCGGTGCGGCATAACCCGAAATATTGCCGATCGAGTTGATCACCGCGATCCCGCCGGCCGCGGCGGTCGGGCCGAGCCACGCGGTGGGCAGGTTCCAGAATGTCGGTAACGAGCCGGAGATGCCAAAGCCGGCGACGCAGAAACACGCCATCGCCAGGATCGGGTTGACCGCCAAGGTCAGGCCGGCGCCCAGCAGCCCGGCGCTGGCCAGCAGGCAGGGCAACGCGACGTGCCAGACCCGTTCCCCTGTCCGGTCCGAACTCCGCGAGAACAGGATCATGCCGGCGACGCCAGCCACGCTCGGCAGCGCCGACAGATACCCGACGATCTGATCGTTGTAGCCCATCGTCTTGATCATCAGCGGCAGAAAGAAGTTCTTCGAATAGACGCCAAAGCCGATCAGCAGGTAGCCCAGGATCAGCATCATGATCATCGGACTGACCAGCGCCTGCATCAATGTCAGCGTCTGGCTCGACGACTGCGTGCTCTCCGCATCGAGCTGGTGGCGCAACCAGGTCTGCTGGTCGCGGTTCAGCCAGGCGGCGTCCTCGGGGCGGTCACGCATCAGAATGGGGCAGAGCGCTGCCAGCAGGCAGGCTGGAATGCCTTCGATCAGAAAGACCCACTGCCAGCCGGACAGGCCGTGCCAACCATGCAGCAGCAGCAGGTTGCCGGACAGCGGGCCGCCGATCACGCTGGCGCTCGCGCCGAATGCATAGAAGATCCCCATTGCCCGGCCGCGATGGCGCGACGGGAACCAGCGGGTCATGAACCAGGCGACGCCGGGGAAAAAGCCGGATTCGGCGATGCCCAGCAGAAAGCGCATCGTGACGAAGCTGGTGGCATCGGTGACGAACGCGGTGCCGGCGGAGCAGATGCCCCACACGACCATGGTGACACCCAACCAGCGCCGGGCGCCGAGGCGGGTGATGATGGCATTGGCAGGGAGCTGGAAGAGCACATAGCTCCAGAAGAACGCACCGGCCGCCAGACCATAGGTTGTCGCGGACAGCCCGAGTTCCTTGTTCATCGTCAGCGCGGCGATGGAGATATTGAACCGGTCCAGCGCATTGATCAGATAGCCAAGGCTGAGGAAGGGGATCAGCCGCCAAGCGACTTTGCGCATGACGGCGGCTTCGAAGTCCGTGGGCATCGCCATTCCTCCCGGTCGCCTTTTGCTGGCGTTGCCGAACAGCCTAGCCGCGGTTTAGGCCGGCATGCCACTCGCATCGCAGGCAGGCGGACAAAATCGCGATTGCGTGATCGTCGGCCGTGGAGCCGTTCGTCAGCTCGGAGCATTTGGCGAGGGTTCGTTCGTGCCGAGATCAGGAAAATCGCGACGTGGGACGGGTTCGACCTGAACGGATGCTACCGGACGCGCCGGGCGGGTGGCCGCTGGCGACGGACTCTGGCCCGTTAAACTCTTGGCCGTTGGACTTTGGCCCGTTGCGAGAGACGACGGGATCGGCGGTGAGTGTCGAGCGCCGGAAGGCCCGACGCTCGACACCTTGGTCAATCAGGCAACGCCGAAATTGATCAGGTTCCGTACCGGCGCACCCGATTTCAGCATGGCAAAGCCCTCGTTGATCTGGTCAAGCTTCACCTGGCCCGAGATCAGGTGGTCAAGCTTCAGCCGACCCTGCCGCCACAGCTCCAGCAGCCGGGGCATGTCGACCCGGAAGCGGTTGCCGCCCATGCTGGTTCCCTGGATCTTGCGGTCCCGGAGGAAATCGGCTCCGTGCAACTCGATCTTCGTGCCAAACGGGATCATGCCGATGATCGTCGCCACGCCACCCGGACGCAGCATCGCGAACGACTGTTCCGCGGTGGCCTTAAGGCCAATCGCCTCGAACGAGTACGGCACGCCCTTGCCCTCGGTCAGCTCCTTCACGGCGGCGACGGGATCGACGTTCGAGGCGTTGATGGTGTGAGTGGCGCCCATCTCCTTGGCTTTTTCCAGCTTGGACGAGTTGGTGTCGATCGCGATGATGCGTTCCGCGCCGGCGATCGCGGCACCGTTCACCGCCGACAGCCCGATGCCGCCGCACCCGATCACCGCAACCGTGCTGCCGGGTTCCACCTTGGCCGCGTTGAACACGGCACCGACGCCGGTCATCACGCCGCAGCCGACCAGGGCTGCGCGGTCGAGCGGAATTTCCTTGTTGATCTTCACCACCGCATGCTCGTGCACCAGCATCTGTTCGGCGAACACCGACAGGTTGAACGCCTGGTGCAGGACCTGGTTCTTCCATTTCAGCCGGCGGGCGGCGCCGGGCAGCAGCTTGACCTCGGTATTATCGCAAAGGTTGGTGTGCCCGGTGGTGCAATACTCGCATTCACCGCAGAACACCGACAGGCACGTGATCACGTGATCCCCGGGTTTCACGTAGGTGACGTCTTCGCCCACCGCCTCGACGACCGCCGCACCCTCATGTCCCAGCACCGCCGGGGTCGGGTAGGGATACAGCCCCTCCATGAAATGCAGGTCGGAGTGACAAAGCCCGGCATAAGCGGTGCGCAGCAGCACTTCGCGCCGCTTCGGTTTTTCGATCTCGACATCCTCGATCGTCAGAGGTTGGTGCGCTGCGTGAAAGACCGCGGCTTTCATGTGGGTTTCCTCCAGTGTGTGGTCCGAAGGGGAACCCTAGCCGCCCCGCGCCCTATCGCCAATGCTTCTGGTAATAGGGCTCCTTGTCCGGCCCCTCCTGCATGATGGCGTGATCGGTGGCGAAATAGTCGGCATAATGCAACACATAGGCTTCGTGGTTGCGGCCGTGGAACGGGGAGTTTCCGGCATGCAGCGCGACCGTGCTGATGATGGTGTGATCGAACCCAAGCTCCTTCAACAGCATGGCGCCGACCACCCCGTGCTGCAGTTCGTGCGACAGCTTGGAGTAGGTTACCTTGTCGGCGCTTTCGCGCACATACATCAGCGGCTTGTCGACATCGTGCAGGATCAGGATCGGCACCAGGATGTTGTTGTCGACCTGCTTGCCCCAATCCGCCGCCGCCCGCTTCGCCAGATCCAGGCCGTTGCGGGTCACATCGTTGACATGCCATTCCAGCCGGTAGTGCGGGGCGCTGGGAGAGTAGGGCATCTCCGACAGCTCCGCGTACGGGCTGGACGACCATGTGGTGACCCAGGCGGTGACGATCCTTTCACGCAATTCCGGGGTCACGAGGTCCAGGCCGAACAACCAGTCCTCGACCGCCTTGCGGCGAAAGTTGCTGCTGTGATCGATGGTATAGGGCTGGCCAGACATTTTTCCCCCATTCAATTGCTATTTCAAAACTACAACGATAATATGCGACATCATCGCTTGAGGAAACCGTCGATGCGCTGGCTGCCTATCAGACTTGCGGCGGTCGGGCTCTGTATCGCGCTGTTGCCGTTGGCCGGGGCGAAAGCCGATCCGGCCATGCAACTGCAGAACATAACCTTCAACGACGGTGGCACGGCGGTCGGATACTTCGACCTGAACGTTTACGGCTATTTGTCAGATTTCAACCTGGCAACGACATCCGGCAGTATCCTTGCGGGGAATACCTATATTGCGGGCGGTCCGGTTGGAACGCCGCCGTCGAACAGCTTTACCTTCAATACGACCGGCAGTGTTTTTGACCTGGTGCTCGATCTGGCTGCGCCACTCGGGTTTGCTTCGGGGGGAGCCGACGCGATTATCCCGGGCAGCGCCGCAGGCAGTGTGCTGGCGGGATCGTACGAGGTGTGCGTGTCGAACCAAGTCGCCTGCGGTGTCCCGTTCGGCACCGCGCGCCTGATTACCTCCGGCGACGTGTACGCGCCCGAACCCACCGCACTGAGTCTGCTTGCCGCGGGCGTGGTGCTGACGTCCGTGGCACGTCGTCGCGGGCGCGACGCCGCATGACGCGGCGCCGCTGCCAGCAAGCTACCTGGGGGTAGCGGTCTACTTGGGGGTAGCGGCGGGCGCACCGTTGCCTGACATCGAGCCGCCTGACATGTCGTTCATGCTGCCCGAACCGCCGGGCGCCATCATTCCGCCGGAGCCGCTACCCGGGTTGCCCGCGTTGAACGCCTGTCCGCTGCGCGCCGCCTGGTAGCTTTGGTCGTTCAATTGATCCACCGCCGAATCCTGCGACATGGCGCCGTGCATCGCGTGGTGCCCCATTGCCGAGCGGTGGGCCGAATGGCTTTCCATCGCGGCATGCGAACCCATCGACTTGCCGGCCGGCGCCATGCTGCCGGAGCCTGACTGGCTGCCCATGCTGTTCGGCATCGTTTCATGAGCGGTCGGATTATTGGCCGCGCCACCTGCTCCGGTAGAGCCTGTCTCTGTATTTGTCTGGGCGAAGGCAGGCGCCGCCGCGAGCATCGCGACCGCACATACTGCTTGAAGCAAACGCGTCTTTGCCATTGTTATCTCCTTGGTCAGAGGCCGGGACAGGGGATTTTCCCACCCGGCATCGCCCGGGACGTGGTGCCAGCGGTTGTCGCTTACCCATCACTTCCAGTTGCGCATGTGGATTCCCACGGATTGCGCACCGGAGATTGCATCCCGTGGGATTATGCCCTGGGGGATTGCACCCGGTAAGATTACGCCCCGCCTTGCACCGCTCGGGTTTGCCGGCTATAAACGCGCCATGGGTGCCCCTAGTTCCGTTCTGCGATTTTGGTACCGCTGGTATTTTCCGGCGGCCTAGGATCATGCACCCGTAGCAAGACCCAAAAGCCGCCCCATCCCGGCGGCTTTCGTTTTTCTACACCCCGTTGCGAAACCCCGCTGAAGATGGATCGGCCTTTGGTGACAACACCAAGGAGTTTACGATGCCAAACGCATTCCCGCGACGCCCTTCCAGCTTCGATTTCGACGTGATCACCGGGCCGGTACCGCAACCGCCAGTCCCGCAACGCCCGGCCGCGAGTCCGCAGCCGAAATCCGACGCCGGCCAAAGCGAGCCGCGCCAGGAGAGCGGAGCCGGAGAATGACCGCTTCATTGCCCAACTCGCCGACATCGGCTACTGATCAGTAGCCTCACTGGAGTTGGGAAACGCGCCATGAAGTTGATGTGGTTCCATTTGATGCCGTACACGGAATTGCCGGCGGATTTCAAACAGAAGCATCCGTCGATATGGGTCGATATCCATTCGTCACTGTTCGACCCGAAGCGTGCGCATCTGATGTACAACGACTTCATGGATGAGCTCGAATACGCGGCCGACTGCGGCTATGACGCGATCTGCGTGAACGAGCATCATTCCAACGGCTATGGCCTGATGCCGTCGCCCAATCTTATTGCCTCGTCGCTGGCGCGTCGCACCACGGACGCGACCATCTGTGTCATGGGCAATTCCCTGGCGCTGTATAACCCGCCGACCCGGGTGGCCGAGGAATTCGCCATGATTGACGTGATTTCCGGCGGCCGGCTGATCGCCGGGTTTCCGGTGGGCACGCCGATGGACGGGTGCTTCGCCTATGGCCAGAATCCCAGCCAGCTGCGCGACCGCTACCTGGAAGCGCATGACCTGGTGATGAAGGCCTGGCAGGAGAAAGACACCTTCGCGTTCAACGGCCGGTTCAACCAGCAGCGGTATGTCAATATCTGGCCGCGTCCGATCCAACAGCCGCATCCGCCGATCTGGATCCCCGGCGGCGGTTCGGTGGAGACCTGGCAGTGGTGTGCCGAGATGGACTACGTCTACTGTTACCTGTCCTACTACGGGCACAAGGTCGGCAAGGCGACGATGGACGGGTTCTGGGCGGAAATGGACCGGCTCGGCAAGGATCGCAACCCGTACCGAGCGGGCTTTGCTCAGACGGTCTGCGTCGCTGAAAGCCACGACCAGGCGATGGAGATGTACCAGGATGCGGCTGAGTATTTCTTCGGCCGCTGCCTGCACATCGATCCACGGTTCGCTGCCCCGCCCGGTTATACCACGGAGGCGACGATGCGCTTTGGCCTGACAAGCCAGGTGAGCGCCGCTGCCGCCCGATCCGTCGCCAGGCCGACCGAGATGAAGGAATTGGTTGATGCCGGCTACATCCTGATCGGGACACCGAGCCAGGTGACGGAACAGATCGTTGAACTGGCTGAAAACCTGAATGTCGGCAACCTGATGCTGCTGATGCAGTTCGGCAACATGAACAAGGAGCTGACGCGGTACAACACTCGGCTGTTCGCCGAGAAGGTGATGCCGACACTGAAGAAGTTCTATTCGGAGTGGGAACATCGGTGGTGGCCGAAGCCTATGGATGCCGGGCAGCGCGCGGACATCCCGGCGTATCAGCCGGCGATGCGGGCGGCGGAGTAGTTGCTGTTTTGTTACGGTTGATTTGACGGGTTGGCGACGGAGTTAGTTGGCTCCTCGCCCCCCGACCGGTGGGGGCGGCTATCATTTTCAGGTCCGGCGGCAATTGTGGAACGCTGGCGAAGCGGGTGTCCGGTGGCGACGGCTGATTTGCGGCTTGTCCGGACATTTAGCCGACATGCTTGACTAGGCCGGTATCCTGGGACTTTCGCGAGCGTTGGCAGGGAATTCGCGTCCCGGCAAATGCGATTCGGCGCCGAGCGATTCGGCCATCGCCTCCTGCATGCCCTTGCGCAGAGCCGCTTTGGACGTTTGGTTCCAGGGTTGCGCACTCATCCACGTCTCAAAAGCCATATCCTGAGAGTTTGGCGTATTTTCTGAGACATTCTCCTCGATGGCCTGGGCCAGATTAGCTGCCGGCGCGGCTGCGGCCGCTGCCGCCGGCTGGGGTTCGGCGTTTGGGTCGAGCACTTTTACCATAGAGCGTTCTGCGACATGCAGGGTCCACGCGTCCTGGGACGCGGCGCCTTCGATCGCTTCCCGCTTCTGGCGCACCGCCTGCACGCGCATCAGGCGTGCGTGCACGGACAGCGACGTGCGCACCATCGATCCGTACTGGGCGTTCAGCCGCATCACCAAGCCGATGTCGTCCGCGTGCTGACGGAGCAGGCGCAACATGTCCTCGGCCTGGGCGCGGGCGGCGATGCACTGGGCGGCGAGATCGATCTCATTGGCGTTGACCGGCAGTAGGGCGGCCACTTTGGCGATGGCGGCATGGTTTCTGGCGCGCAACGCTTCGGGCGAGTGGTCGAGCGGCGGCGGCAACAGGTCGGTGAGGGTGTAGACGAGCTGGTAATACAGGGGGGTGGAGAGATCGATGGCCGGATGCGGGGTGGATGAGGTTTCCATTCCTGGGATGGTAGGTCAAAATAGGAAATAAGTCAAGGTTTTCCGGTGTTGTTCCGGTCTGGGTTCCGCGGGTGGCGCGCGGTTTTTCGTGGGTATTGGTGGCGGAGAGGCCGGTCCGGACATACTGCTTCGGGTCGATGCGGTTTCCTATCGTCATGGCGCTACCGGAAGCGAACTGCGGCGAGGTTACGTCTGGTCGGCGCTCATTTCGGCCGTTCATTCATTAGCTTCATGACCATTCCCGAAAACCGCCGACCGCCTTAACCCCCTGAAACCGACCGATATCGCTTGACGGCTTGCAAGGCGGTTCGCACATTGATGCGATGTCGAACCCAGGAAAAGAACGAGAGGTCGAACACGGATCCAGCCCAGCTTCTCGGGGCGGCGCTGGTGTTTACATCGAAGGCGAGCTCGGCGCCTTCTATCTTCTCGCCATGCTGTCCGGGACCGAAGCTCGCGGGATGCCCGGGGTAAGGATCAGCCACGTTCGCTTCCAAGGTGTCGACCAAGGCTACACCATGGATGATCTGATCCTGGAGGGGACCAGTCCAGCCGGAAACGCACTCCTCGAAATACAGTCCAAACGGGACATCACCTTTTCTCCGAAGGACAGGTACGTTCGCTGAAGTGGCGACGCAGGTCGCTCGCAGCCCGGTCCGGGAGGTGCCAGAGGAGCGTCACCTCCTTGCCGTTGCGACCCAGCGTCAGAGCAAGTCGATCTCAGGCCCCTACCAGGACGTTTTGCTCTGGACGCGTGCAGCCGAAACCAGCCGCGAGTTCTTTGATAGGGTGGCCGCCAAGGGCGTCGCCAGCGATCCGATGCGCACCTTCGTCGCCACCTTTCGATCTAACCTTGTGGCAGCAGGCGTGGCCGACGACGACAACGTCATGTGGAAGCTGCTCCGACGCTTCGCAATCCTTGCGTTCGATTTCGAGTTCGACCGCGCCCCTCGCTCGCCTCCATGCCCTGGCCTTGGCGAGGCAGGTACTAGCGGACGAGGATGTTTCGCGGGCGGAGAGCCTGTGGAGCGGCCTCATCGAGATCTCGATCGCCATCGGCCGGGTCGGAGGAGGGATCAGCCGGGAAGAGTTGCGCGTGAAGCTGCTCGATCGCGGGTACCGTCTCGCTGGCGATCGCGACTACCGGCAAGCGCGTGCGCGGTTGGCAGATTTGGCCAAGATGACTTTGGCTAAGATCGGAACCACTGTCGCCGGGGTGAGCCTAAGCCGCCGTGGAGCGGTGACGGATCTCGATTTGGCACTCGATGAGCACCGCTTCGTCGAACTGCGCGGCGGACCCGGCGTCGGCAAGTCCGCGGTCCTTCGACTCGTCGCCGAACGCGTTGGACGCGAAGCCCAGCTGATCATCCTGGACCAAGTCTCGACACCAGCCGGGGGTTGGCTCTCGTTCGCCCAGGCGATCGGCGTCCCCGGAACCGCACGGGAATTCCTCCACGACCTCGCAGCGAGCGGCGGCGCCCTCATCGTCATAGACAACCTCGACATGTTCACTGATCCCGGCCAGCAGCGAACGGTCAACGAGCTTTTGCGCGAGGCAGGCGCCGTGCCCGGCTTCACCATCATCGCCACATCCCGCTGTGCCAATGAGACCTGCTCAGATCAATGGATCGCCGACGATGTGCTCGCTGCCTTCGGCGGAAGTCATCCCACTATGGTCGGCGAACTGACTGACGAAGAGGTCGAATTTCTGTCGCGGAAGACGCCCGAACTACGAGCAATTCTTGCGCCGGGCCATCCAGCTGCCAGCATCGCGCGTAACCTCTACCGCCTGTCGCGACTCCTCAAGGTCCCGGCATCCTCGAAGATCCGAACGGAAGCTGCATTGGCGAGTCAGTGGTGGGCCAGCGCCGACAACGCGCCAAAAGATGCCGTGAGGGCCGGGCAACGCATCCTCGCGGACCTCGCGGAGACCAGCCTGACCGGCGGCAATACGCGCGAACTCCGTGAAGACTCTGCTGCACGCTCGCATCTGACTAGCTCGCTGGCTCTGACCGAGGTCCGTCGCGACCAGTTCACCTACTATCACGACGTTCTGCGGGACTGGGGCATCGGAAACCTCGTTCATGAGGATCACACGAGGCTCTGCGGCCTCGACCTGTCGGTGCCGGCTTCGCCGCGCGCCGCGCGCGGCGTCGAATTCGCCGCGCGCCTCGCTCTCGAGGGGGGTTCGAACTGCACCCGATGGTTGGGCCTGCTCGACAGGCTTTCACCGGTGGGGGCCCATAGCTCCTGGCGGAGGCAGGGCCTGCTGGCAATCGTCCGTTCGGAAATCGGACCCGACCTTCTGGAACGCTGCGCCAGGGCCTTGCTCGCCCGAGGTGGTGCGCTCTTCACGGAACTCACCAAGACAATTGCCACGGTCGAGACGATATCGACCGCCGACCTGATCGCGTCGATGCAGGTCGTGACCGACAAACCAGTCCCCAAGTCGCTTCGTACCAACACCACTGGTACGGGAATCTGGCTGCTCAGGTGGGTCCTGGCGCATTCGAATGAGCTTCCGGTGCAGTCGATCGGCGCCGTCGTGGATCTCGTCGGGGTACAGATCCAGCTACTCATGGCACTGCCGGGGCTGGCCTCACCGACCGCGACCATGCTGTTCAATTGGCTGCGCCGACTAGATGGACGGGCTGCCGAAGTCACGATACCGACGGACCCGACCGCCGAACGAATGGACAGCAACGTGCGGCAGCGCATGGTTGAGGACCTCCGCACCGTGGCCCTTCTGCTCTCCGGGCAGTCGTCCGATGCCGCAAAGGCATATCTGCGCGAGGTCGACGCGAGGCGTGACACCCACAAGGTGAAGTCGATCCGTCAGTTCAGTACGGCCCTGGCCTCCGCTGCTCCCGCTGAGCTAGCCGAACTGATCGCGAACAGCCTCATCGAGAAGCGACGCCGCAAACCCACCTACGACGTATCGGATGGTCGCGCGTTCAGCCATGCCGACACCGACTACCTGCCGGCCTCGCCCGCCCAGCCGCCCTTTCTCGAGCTTCTGCTCGCGTCGCCGGACAATGGTCTCGCGCTGGTGCGCCGTCTCGTCAGCGCGACGATCGAGTCCCACAGCGAAGGAGCAGAGCCGGGAGAGGATGGATTCATGTTGGTGTTTGACGACGGCCCGCGCTTCTTCCCCTGGAGCCAGACCTACTTCTGGTCGCGTGATCAGGCGCACGAGTATTCGGTAGCTTCAGGGCTGAAGGCCCTCGAGGCATGGGGTCATCATCGCCTGGACGCAGGCGAGCCCGTGGAAGCCGTCCTTGCCGACATCCTCGGCCCCGGTGGCAGCTGCGCCGCATATCTGCTGGTGGCGGTGGACGTCCTCATCTCCCACTTCCCTTCGACACGATCCGCACTGGTGCCATTTCTCGCCAGCCCCGCGTTGCTCGCCATCGAGCGGCACCGCAGCGGACATGACCAGATGGATCGCGGTCGAAGCACGATCGGCGACGAGCCCTCGGGCCGGGTCACGCTCGCCGATCTGCGGGCGAAGCCGTCTCGGCGGGCCACACTGGAGAATTTGCTGCCCGCATATCTTTCCGACGATCTCACGTCCGACGTGCTGAGAGGCCGTCTGCGGAGCGCGGTTGATGGGCTTGAGTCGTATGAGGAGCACGCAGGGTTCGGCGACCCCTCCTTTATGGGCCGGCATGGCCAGAACATCCTTAACCCGGAGAACTGGGAAGAGGTCGAGGGCGGACGCGCCTACCGATCGCCGCCTGCAGAAGCGGCCCATCTGAAGCGACTCGGTGCGCGCAGTGACAGCCTCGTGCGCGAGTGCGAGATGGAGGCGCGAATCCAGCTCGCGATCGACGGATCGCAGCACGCGACGCCAGAGACCGCACGTGGCGCCGTCGAACACGCCGACGGGGACCTGCCGGACGACAGCGACACCGACTCGCTCGAAGTCGCGATCCACCCAACTGATCGCCACCGCGATGCTGGTCGCCCGCGATGGCGATGATGAACTCCTGGATGGGCACGAGGATTGGGTGAGGGAGGTCATCCGGCGGGCGCTCGCGGAGGAGACGGACCGATACTCGGGCTCGGACGAGTTGCTCCGCTTCAATCGTCCGGCGCTCGGAACTCTCGCATTGCTCCACCTATGGCGGAGGCGTGGGCAGAAATCAGACCGCGATGCGCTGGTGTCGATCGCCGCGCAGAGGGATCGTGGTGGTCTGGCGGCGTTCGCGGCGGCGCTGACGATGATAGCCTACAAGGATCCACGACTGCTCAAGGCGAGCATGCGCGCGGCCTTCGCGGGATGCATCTGGTGCTGGCATCCCCACGATGAGGACGAGGCGGTGCGGAAACGCGTCGAGGAAGAACGTGACGCTGCCCTGCAGGACGCGATAGCAGCCGAGATCTCCTGGCTTGACGGCGCGGAGGAACCGGATTGGCCCACCTTTCCGGACGAGAGGCCCATCCTACGCACTTCCCATCGAATTCGCGTCCCGCGTAGAAACGAAATCGACCTAGCCGACGAGGGGGCCGAGGAAGTTTCCGACCGTGGCGCGACGATCCACGCGGACAGCAAGTCCGCTGCCCGGTGGCTGCAGATGCTCAATGGGGGCGATGGCAAGAGCTTCGACTGGGGTGGCGAGATCGTTCGGTCCTACTCCGGCTGGACCGCCAAATTGAACGGAGCTAGGCTTCCGGCGGAAGCGGAGGTGGATCGCTTACCCAGCGAATGGAATACGCAGTTCTATGCGCTCTACGCCCAGGCGCTCATGATCGCCTCGCTAGAGGATCTCGAAGCGATGATGGAGCAGGTCACAAGCCTGCCGGATAAGTCGTTCGCGCACGTCGCTGGGACGCTGCTGCACGCCGCCGATGTCCTATACTTCAACGATGCGGCGCGGCCGCCCGAGCGGCCGGTCGCACTGCGTGTGCGAATTATGAGCCGCACGGTGGCGCTGCGGCGCTGGAGATACAGCTACTCGCCCGGTGACCTCTCGATCGACTTCGACACCGGTGACGTCGTTGCGAAAATGCTCCTTAACACACATGACCGGTTCCAAGGGACGCGGAGCTATCTCGTGCCGGCGGTCGCCGACAGGTTGGATCCGCTACTCGAACCGATGCGCTCGCTGCAGGCCGGTGGGCCGACCGCCTTCGTGGCATTGTGCACGATGAACATGCTACTGGTGGCGCCAAGGGCAAGGCACCTGGACTTCATCCTCGCGGCGGTCGAGGCCTGGTTCGAGCGACTGCCATCGGACGCCGGCATCTGGATTACTACCGGAACCGGTCGGAAGGTCGTGGAGTGGTTCGCGGTCGCCATCATCGAGGAATCCGGCCTCCTGGGACCGGCCCATCCCGAAAGGGGTCGCATCGATCGCGTCCTTGGCAGGCTCGTCGCGGTCGGCGTCGCCGAGGCACATGAGCTCGAGAAGCGGATCGAGGGCGTCGCGACTACCATCTCGCTGGGCAACATTACTTAAAGCGGAGCCCCGCAGCACGGATCGTTTTCGTGTGAAGGTAGCTTATGCTCCTGCCAAACCAGAAGCGGACTTTCAGAAATCGGCCAATTTCGGTCCTTCAAATCAACGTTCACGCGGGACTGCATAGTGATGGAGAGCGCCCACACCGGTCATCGCGCGGCGGGGACCCCACGCTCCATCTCACCAACCCGCCAAACCTCTGCACAAAGGCCCCACGTCGGCCGGGCATCGAAAGGGCAGGGCCGCGCCCTCTACCGCCCCTCCACCCGCCAAGCGAGCACCAGCAGTCCCACCATGACCGGCAGCGACAGCCACGCCGGCAACAGATCCAGGGACGCGACACCGGTCACCACGTGATCATGCCGCCGCT
The DNA here is from genome assembly GCA_963790515.1 of uncultured Alphaproteobacteria bacterium. GTDB lineage: Bacteria > Pseudomonadota > Alphaproteobacteria > Acetobacterales > Acetobacteraceae > Rhodopila. The sequence continues at coordinate 243,227 of CAWBPF010000050.1, forward strand.
GCAACCCGATCCACGCGCTGCCCGAAGCGGCCCGATCGTCTTCCGTTCGCCGCAGCTCCGGCGCCGCGTCCCCGGCGAGCCCCGCGGTCAGCCCGCCGCCGAGCCAGTGGACACCGCCGCCCGAGGCGCGTGCCAGCGGCCCGGCTACGGTCGCCGTTGCCCGAAGATCGGCCAGTTCCGGCGGGTTGGCAGCACCGGCGGCGGCATAAGCCGAGCGTTGACCCTGGGTCACCTGCCAGACGCCGGGCACCGGGGCCAGGCGTACTGCCGTCGCGCGTCCGGGCAAATCCTCATGCAGCTTCACCGTCTCCTTTTTCCCATCCGGATCGGTCACCATCACGTCCGGCGCAGGGCCCGGATCGGTCGAGCGGTTCTCGATCCGCAGCCGTCCATCGGTGACCCGAGCGGTCAGCGCGTTCTCTTCCAGATCCGGCTCCTGCATCAGCCAGTGGGCGATCCGGCGCAGCAGCTCCGCCTGGGGTCCGCCGCCCTGATGTCCGCGCGACCAAAGCCAGATCTGGTCCGACAGCAACAGCGCGGTCCGCCCCTGACCGGCGCGGTCGAGCGCGAGCAACGGCTGGCCGTCCGGGGTGCGCAGCAAGATCTCGCCGTTGACGGTCCCGGGTTCGATGCGCCGGTACCAGGAGCCCCAATCCGGCGCCTTGCTGGCCGGATCGGGCGGGTTGGCGCCGGGCAACCCCTCGGTCACCGGGTGGCGCTGGCCAAGATCCGTTACCCAGGGGCGGAACTGACCGTCGACCACGGCGTTGGTTCGCGCCGGACCGCCCGGCAGCACGCTGCCCAACGGGGTCGAGGCCAGGCTGGTGGCGCCGCTGAACTCCGGCCCGACGCTCATGAGCAGCGCGCCGCCCTGGCGGACCCGGTTGGCGATGTTCGCGAGGTACGGCAATGGCAACAGGCCGCGGTTCTGGAACCGATCCAGGATGATCAGGTCGAATTCGCCGATCTTGTCGACGAACAATTCGCGCACCGGGAAGGCGATCAACGCCAGCTCGTTCAACGGCGTGCGGTCATCCTTTTCGGGCGGCCGCAGAATGGTGAAATGCACCAGGTCAACGGACGGGTCCGCCTTCAGCAGCCGCCGCCAGGTGCGTTCGCCCTGATGCGGCTCGCCCGAGATCAGCAGCACCCGCAAACGGTCGCGGACGCCGTTGATCTCGACCACGGCGCGGTTGTTCAACTGTGAAATCTCGCCGGCGAGCGGGCTGGCGGACATCTCGATCACGGTGGGCCCGGCGCGGGTGATCGGCACGTCGATCCGCTGTTCGACGCCGACCGGCACGCTTTCGGTGCGGAACGGCTGGCCGTCGCGGCGGACGGTCAGCGTGGCGGGGCCGGTGTGGCCGTTCACGCCGAGATCGTCGATCGCCACCCGCAGGGTGACGGACTTGCCGACGATGCCGTAGCCGGGCGCCTCGATCACCCGCAGCCGCCGGTCGGTTTCCTCGCCGCGGCCGGTCAGCAGCAGGTTCAGCGGCGCGCCACCGGGCGAGGCCGTCGGCACATCGTGCAACTGGCCGTCGGTTATCGCGATGGTCCCGGCCAGTCGTGACCTGGGTATATCGGCCAGCGCACGATCGACCCCGGCGAACAACTGCGTCCCGGCATTGCCGGCTTCCGGCACGGTCACCGTTCGCAGTTCCAGATCGGGGAACCGGGCTGCCTGCGCCTCGATCGACTGGCGGGCCATGTCGGCGAGGTGGCTGCGATCGCCCACCTGCATCGAGGCGGACTGATCCACCACCAGCAGGCCGATATCGCGCAGTGACTGCCGCGTCTCCTGCACCAGCCGCGGCCCCGCCAGCCACACCAGCAGCACGGCGAATGCGCCAAGCCGCAGCAGGGTGCCGCGTCCTCGGCGCCAGATACCCAGTGCGATTACGGCCAGGGACAGCACGGCGAGCGCGATCAGCGCCCAAGTCGGCAACAGAGGCTCGAACCGGATGGCGGCGATGACCTGCTCCGGGCGCATCACTGGCCCAGCCGTTGCAGAATGGCCGGCACGTGCACCTGATCGCCCTTGTAGTTGCCGGTCAACGCATACATCACCAGATTGACGCCGAAACGGTATGCCAGCACCCGCTGGTGCTGACCGCCAGGGATGACCGCGTAGGGGTTGTTGCCGTCAGGGCTGATCGCCCAGGCCGCGGCCCAGTCATTGCCGCCGATGATCACCGGGCTGACGCTGTCGTTGGTGCGGTCCTGGTCACGCTGCACCCACACCGTGTCGCCGGTGAAGCGGCCCGGGAAAATCCGACAGCAGGTAGAATGCCCGTGACAGCACATGCTCCCCGGACAGTGGCGCGAGTGGCGGCACGATCAGGCCGCGGCTGATGCGCCGCAAGGCTTCTTCGGTGCCCGGGGCGAAGCCGGCCCCTGATCCGGAATCGCGCGTGTCGATCAGGATGATCCCACCGCGGCTCATGTAATCATTCAACGCCGCCGCCTGCGCGGTGGTCAGCGCCGGGGCATCGGCGGTCACCGGCCAGTACAGCAATGGATACAGGCTCAGATCGGTCTGCCCTGGCTGCACCGCGTCCGGTTCGAACAGGGTCGCGGCGGTGCGGGCGTTGACGTATTCCGACAGGCCTTCCAGGCCGGTCCTGGCGATCGCGTCGACCTGCGAATCGCCGGACACGATGTAGCCGAGCCTGGTGTCGATGGCCGGATTTGGCGTGCTGTTGAGGGCATGCGCGGCCGGCATCAGGAGCAACAAGAAAACGGCGGCGGTGGCGGAAACCCGTGCCCGCAACAAACCACGCAACCCGAGGGAAATCACCATATCGACACACAACAGCAGGATCGAGAATGCCAGCAGCGGCGGCCCAATCGCGCGCTCCCGCGCTGAGCCGCGAACCGTCTCCAGGGTCGCGCCGCCGATTGGTGCGGCGGCTTCCGGTGCGGCGAGTTGGGTTCCGAGGTTCAGCACCTGGCGGCCACTTTCCGGTCCGTACAGGCCGGGCGGGTGCTGCGGCGAAACCGCGGTGGCGGCAAACCGGTCTGCCTGCAGCCCAACCGCGGCCGGCGGCGGCTGCGACAACAGGCCAAAGCCGTCCAACGTTTCGGCTGGGGCCAGCATGGCGGTGCCCTGGGCGCTGGCGACACCGACGGACAGCTCGACCAGCCGGCGCAGCATGTCCACAAACAGACCGGACAATGGCAGATTGGACCAATCGGCGTTGGCGGTGACGTGGAACAGCACGACCCGTCCGGCACCCTGGGGCATTTCGGTCACCAGCGGGGTGCCGTCCTCCAGCGCCGCCCAGGTACGGCCCGCCAGATCGGCGCTGGGCTCTGCCAGGACCTGGCGATTGACCTTGATTTCGTCGCCGACGGGCAAACCGGCAAACGGCGAGTTTGATGGAAACGCCGCCAGGCCGGCCGGCTGGCTCCAGGACAGCGCGCCGCCAAGCTGACGGTCGCCGGCCAGCAGCCGGACCGGCAGCAGCGTATCGGTATCGTTGGTCGCCGCCTCCGCGGTGCGCGGTCCGCCAAACCGGATCAATAGCCCGCCCTTGCGCACCCAGGCTTCCAGCGCATCCCGCTCCGCCCCGTCCGGCAATGGCCGGTCCGCCAGCACCAGGACGGAAATGTCCCGTTTCAGCAGGGTCGACGCGTCGCCTTCCCGCAACTCGGTGAACGGCTCCAGCGCGCGCTTGAGGAAATAGATCGAGCCGGTGAACGGCGTGTCCGCGGTGGCCAGGTCACCGGACAGCAACCCGACTGGCCGCCGCCGCCAGCGTTCGTCCAGCAGTACCGACCGATCCGGCGCTCGGGGGGCCTTCGAGCACGAGGCGGGTCAGGCGGTTGCGCAACTCCGGCGGCAGCGGAATTGGGGCTGACGCGACGGAGGCGCCTGCCGGCACGGTCACAGAGGTGCGGGCCAATGTGCGGCCGTCGCCGCTTTGGGCGAGCACGCTGGCTTCGGTCGCGGTGCCGCGCGGCGCCTGGGCCACGTGCACGACAAGCCGGTCCGCCTCACTTGTGGGCGGCAGCAGCAAGGACGCGGAGGCGGTGTCGCAGCAGATTTCGGTAACCGGGCCGGTATCGCGCATTGCGGCGGCGAAGCGGTCGAAGTCGGCGCCGTCGGTCAGCCCGTCCGGCACGTAAATCACCGAGGCGTCGGCATTGTCACGCCAGGCGCGCATTGCATCCGCGGCGGCCGCCCGGTCCGGCGGCCAGGACACCGGCTGCAGCGCGGCAAGCCTGGCCCGCAGATCGGCAACCGGCATGGTCGCCGAAATCGCCACCGGGGCGCCGCTGCCATCCTGCGCCGTTGTCAGCAGCGCCGCCTTGCGTCCGGCGCGTTCCGCCCGGTCAAGCAGCGCTCCGGCGGCTTCCTTGCGGCGCGATCCAGTCATTTGCCGCGGCCCAGCCGTTATCCATCACCAGCAGGACCGGACCCTTGCCGGCCAGCGCGGTTCCGGCATCCAGCACCGGCCGGGCCAGCGCGATGATCACCAGTCCGGCCGCCAGCAAGCGCAGCGCCAGCAGCCACCACGGCGTTCGCGCGGGCGTTTCCTCGGTGGCGTTCAAGCCGAGCAGGAAGCGCACCGCGGGGAATATCTCCGATCGCGGGGCAGGCGGGGTTACCCGGATCAGCCACCACAAGACGCGGCAGGGCGAGCAGGCCGATCAGCACCCATGGTGCGACAAAGATCATCGTGCCGCCAAGGCCTGATACAATGTCAGCAGGGCCATCTCCGGCGGATGGTCGGTGCGGTGCACGCCGAAGCCGAAGCCCGCCGTGGCGCAGATCGCGGCCAGCCCGTCCTGCTGCGCCTTGAGCCGTTCGGCGTAGGCATCGCGAACGAATTCGACCCGCGGGGATCAGCGCGTCACCGTCGCTCTCCATGCCGCGAAAGCGGACGCGGCCGTGATAGGGCAGGGCGGTTTCCGCCGGATCAAGGATCTGCAGCAGGTAGCCGGTCACCGGGACGGCGGCGAAGCGGCCGATCAGGGTGTGGATTTCATCCAGCGGCGACAGGAAGTCGCTGAACAACACCACCGTGCCGTGCCGTGGCAGCCGCACGGCGGGCGGCAGGCCTTTGTCGTCATCCGCGGCTTCCAAGTTCCGACACCAGCCGGTCCAGGCCGGACCGGCTGGCGACCGGACGGGCATCCTGTTGCATCATCATGACTCTCTCGCCACCACGAAGCAGCAGAGAGGCGAGTGAAAGCAACAGCAGATTTGCGCGGTCGCGTTTTTCCACCGCGACCTGGCGGGACCGCCAGCGCATCGACGCCGAGGCGTCGCGCCAAAAGCAGACCGTCTGCGCCGCTTCCCATTCGGTTTCTCGGATGAACCAACCCTCGGGCGCGCCGCGGCCGGATTTCGCCGATTGCCGCCAGTCGATCCGCGACAACGGATCGCCGGAGACGAACCGGCGGAACTGCCAGAAACTGTCACCTTGACCGACACGCCGCCGGCCATGCACGCCCTGGGCCACGGTGGAGGCGACCCGATCCGCCGCGACCAGCAGCGGCGGCAGCCGGGCGCCTAGGGCTTCGGCCGCGAGGGCGTCCCTGGGTGGCACCGCGGCGCTACCCGATCTTCCCGACCAGCCGGTCGATCACATCAGGCAGCATGATCCCGTCCGCGCGGGCCGAAAAACTGAGCGCCATGCGATGCCGCAGCACCGGACGCGCCAGTGCGGCAACATCATCGATGCTGGGCGCCAGCCGTCCGTCCAAGCAGGGCCCGCGCCCGTGTCGCCAGCATCAGCGCCTGCGCGGCGCGTGGTCCCGGACCCCAGGCGACATGCCGGCGGACGATGTCGTCGCCCGCGCTCTCTGGCCGGCAGCCGCGCACCAGCGCCAGGATCGCATCCACCACTTTCTCCCCGACCGGCAAGCGGCGGACCAGCGCCTGCGCGGTCAGCAGGTCCTCCGCCGTCATGGCCTGAACCGGTCGTGCTTCCTGCGCGCCGGTCGTCGCCAGCAGCATGGTGCGTTCGGCGTCGAGGTCCGGGTAGGTGACGTTGATTTCCAGCAGGAAACGATCGAGCTGCGCTTCCGGCAGCGGGTAGGTGCCTTCCTGCTCGATCGGGTTCTGCGTCGCCAGCACATGGAACGGGCGCGGCAAAGCGTGTTCGACCCCGCCGATGGCGACCCGCTGTTCCTGCATCGCCTGCAGCAGCGCCGATTGCGTGCGCGGGCTTGCGCGGTTGATCTCGTCGGCCATCAGCAGCTGGCAGAAGACCGGGCCGCGGACGAAGCGGAAGGCGCGGCGGCCGTCGATTTCCTCCAGCACCTCACTGCCGACGATGTCGGCCGGCATCAGGTCCGGGGTGAACTGGATGCGCTTGGTCGCCATGCCGAGGACGACACCCAGCGTTTCCACCAGCCGGCTTTTGCCCAGGCCGGGCACGCCAACGAGCAAAACATGGCCACCCGACAACAATGTGATCAGGGTCTCATCAACCACTTCATCCTGCCCAAAGATCACCCGGCCGATGGCGGCGCGGACCTGGACAATGCGGGCGCCAAGCGCCTCTGTCGCAGCCAGGATAGCGTTCGGATCGTCGTTCATGTCACCAATCCAGTTCGAGGTATTCTGTGGCGTACCAGCCATACCGCCCGACATACGGGTCTTGTGCTCCGCGTTTATGCCCAGCGGACCATATAGGCTCTTTCGCGAGTGGGGGGATGCTACCTATATCGTATCCTTGTCAGGAAGTTCGGCTTCCAGTGGAGACCGGTTACGTGAACGAGACTGGACCGCCCATGCGATTTCGCCGCCGCCAAGTTGATCGGACCATCGGCTGACAAGGCGTTCGCCGCCTGCACAGATCGGGTCCGCAATGCTCGACCGGCGCGTATTCCCACCGAATGCGGGGATCTTCCGTTCCTGATTCAGCGCGACGGCTCTTGGTTGTATCGCGGCACCCCGATCAACCGCAAGGAGCTGGTTTGCCTTTTTGCTAGCGTGTTGCGACGCGAGGAAGATGGCAGCTGGTGGCTGCAGACCCCGGCCGAGCGTGGGCGTATCGAGGTTGAGGACGCGCCGTTCGTTGCCGTGGAACTGGACTGGACCGGGGACGGGCGTCACCAGGTGCTGTCCTTCCGCACCAACGTCGATGAGGTGGTGACGGCAGGGCCGGACCATCCGATCCGGGTGTCGCACGACCTGTTCACCTGCGAGCCGACCCCATACATCCTGGTTCGTCCTGGCGCCGCCGCGCACCTCTCGATCGAGGCGCGCATCAATCGTGCCACCTATTACGAACTGGTGGCCCTGGCGGTTCCCGAGTGGGTTGGCAACAAGCGCCAGCTTGGTGTCTGGAGCCGCGGCAAATTCTTCTCCCTGGGCGACGTCCCGCCGACCGAGGCGTGACACCGGCGGCGCTGCGCATGCGTTTGGCCGAGATCGCCGCCGCGCCACGCGACGGCGCGGTGATCCACGGCGACGAGGTGCTGGGCGGTCTTGGCCGTCCCGCGGTTCCCGCCGCGGTGCTGGTGCCCGTCGTTATGGGCGAGCACCCCAGCATGCTGCTGACCAAGCGGACATCGCACCTGACCAAGCACGCCGGGCAGATCAGTTTCCCGGGTGGCCGGATTGATCCCGAGGACGCCGACGCGGTCGCCGCGGCGTTGCGCGAGGCGCACGAGGAGATCGGCCTGGAACCCGGTTCGGTTGAGGTCCTGGGCTGCCTGACCGACCATATCACCGGCACCGGTTACCGCATCACGCCGGTTCTGGCGGTATTGCCGCCGGCGCTGAAATATCAACTTTCGCCGCACGAGGTGGAGGCGATCTTCGAATTGCCGATGCGCGTGGTGCTGGATCCGGACGCGCCGCGGCGGCAGCGCCAGCATGTCGGCGGGGTTTGGCGCGAATACTGGGTCTGGCCGCACCCTGACCACTTTATCTGGGGTGCCACGGCGGCCATTCTGGTGCAAATCGCGCAACGGCTACGGGAGGAATTCGATCTGATGCGCACTGCGTTGTTTGCCCCAGTTTTCGCCCTGTTGGCAGGATTGACCGGATTGGCGGTGCCGGCATGGGCGCAAACCCGGATCGATTCCATCAACACCAATTTCCGCTGGTTAGGACCGGACGACAAGATTATTGTCGAGCGATACGATGATCCGCGGGTAGCCAATGTTTCCTGTTACCTGTCGCGCGCCGAGACCGGTGGGATCAAGGGTGGGCTGGGCTTTGCCGAAGATCCGAGCCGGTTTTCGATTGCCTGCAGGGCGGTGGGACCGGTGGCGCTGCCGGGATCGATGCCGAAGACCGAGGTGATCGCGTTCTCCCAGGCGTCGCTGTTCTTCAAGACGTTTCAGATCCACCGTGCGCTGGACCCGGAGAAGCATGTTCTTGTCTATACGGTCGTCAGCACCAAGTTGATCAACGGATCGCCGTTCAACAGCATCAGCGTGGTGCCTACGGACGTCAGGTAGGCCTGTGCGGTTGAGTGGAACAGAAAACCGGCATTAGGCGACTTGTTGCGGAAGTCTGGGCTGAAACGGTGCAAGGCAGAACGCGACAGCGGTTTTCGCGCGTGGGCGAATTATTTGGCGCACAGAGTCCCTGCACTGGCAGTTCACTGGGGAGTCACCTGGCTGCTGGCCAAGGCAGCGCCGCCTCAGTTGCCGGCAACACAGAATAAACTGTAGGGTCAAAGGAGCACCATCCAATTTCAGGCAATCCGATGTCCCTTGACCCAAACCGACTGATACTAACCGGCGAGAACCCCTTCATCCGCCTGAGCGACACCGACGGCGGCCCAACCACTACGAACGCGAGCTTCTGGCGCATCCTGATCTCGCCCGCCGGCCCCGGCCATGTGCTTTACGTAAAGAGCGATCTGACCTTGGACCGGTGGAAGATCTACTCAGACAACATTGCCATGACCCGCTGGCTGCAAAAAACCGTCCAGGGAATGCTCAACGAAGAACTGTCCGACACCACAATCCCGGTCACCGATGCCGCGTTCGACAAGGCCGGTGATGCGCGCGATTTCTGGACTGAGCGGGCGGTATCGCACGACGAGGAAATCGCGCTCACCTGGTATGACATCGGGGAGCCGTTGTTGATCCACACCAACCCAGGCCCTCCCCCGGCACGCAAATATGGCGTCTGCACCGTGCTAATTCCGGCACTCGGCGCACGCCTGACGGTGAATGGCGTTCAGGCGAAAGGCCGTCCCTTTCCAACACAACGCGATGGCAAACCGTTTAGCACCTGCGCCTTGGCTTTCTCGGAGAGCTGGACCGAGGCGCGCTAACACCAAAAGTGATTGCCCTCTTCAGATTCGTCCTTGCGAGGCAGGCTTTTGGCACCGGCAACATTGCCGCCCCGTCAACGTGTTAGAATCGTTTGCCGTAGGGGTCTTCGCGCTTCCCCTTTTTTCTCAGCACGGCCTTATATCAGATGGCGGGCTTCCGCGAAACGTTTGGTGCGTCCATCTAAGAAGCCGTCCGTTGATGAGGGGAAGCCGCGTGGCGCTTGCATCTTTGAAAAAACTCCGCCGCAAGATGGCCAGCTATCAAGAGGGCCTGTGCCGCTGAGTGGAACAGAAAACCGGCATAAGGCAACTTGTTGCGGACTCTGGGCAGAAGCCTAATTAGGTTTCTACATCCCATGCGATCGAGCAAGTTTGTGTTTCAGGATTCCGTTGCAAAGCCCTTGCGGAATGCGCATTTCCGCACGGGATTTTTGCGATATTAAACCGCTGAGATACCTGGCCTGCGGCCGCAGCAGGAAGTCGACTTCCGCTTGGGACTTTTGAGTGGTCTTATGCTAGTTTTCTGTTCCACTCAGCCGCACAGGCTAGATAGACGGCTGCCTCCTGGCGTGCGATCGGGCGGGCGATCCTGGTCATTGCCTTCAATTCCGGTCCTTTGCTTCAGGCCCGGGCCGCGCCTGCGGGCGACGGTCCTTGTTCTCGCCGCCAGACAGCGGGCCAGGCCCATATCGACCAGCTTGGCCCGGCCGTTGGGCGTGATGATGATGTTGGACGGCTTGATGTCGCGATGGACGACGCCGCGGCTGCGATGCGTGGGCCAGCCCGGCCGCCACTTGCAGCATGTAGTGGATCGCCTCGCCAACGGGAATGCCGGCCGCGCCGTTCGAGGATGGTGCGCAGGTTGTCGCCCTCGACGAACTCGAAGGCGATGAAGTGCAGCCGTTGATCTTCGCCGCAGAAGAAGACGCGGGCGATGTTCTCGTGATCGAGCTTGGCGGCGCTGCGGGCCTCCTGGTGGAAGCGGCGGACGTTCTCGGGGTCGTCGGTCATCTCCGGAGGCAGGATCTTCAGCGCCACGAAGCGGTCGAGCTGGGTGTCGCGGGCGCGGAGGACCGCCGCCATGCCGCCCACGCCGATCGGCTCGATCAGCTCGAAATGGGCCAGCCGCCGGCCGCGAATGCCGCTTGCCGGTTCTGCCTCGGGGTTTGTGAGAGCGGCGGGGTTTTGTCGGGTAATGATCGTGGGGGTGTCATCGGTCGGCGGGCCCGGGACGGCCAGCACATCTTCCGAGGACGGATCGGGGGATCGCGCCGGCAAACGGAGACGCGATTTGCTTCCAGGCGTTTCCGTTGGTGAGTGCGACGCCATGGCCGTTGTTCACGGGAGGCTATCCCGCCCCTCAGAGTGATACGCAGATGACCCGCCGCGCCGATGGGCCCGGAACCGTGGGAGGAATGTTCCGGATGACGGTCCAATCGTGGGCAATGGTTTGGCGATGGGTCGTAAGCCCGGTGAGAGAGCTCGGGCGCAACACTGTTCGCGAGCCGTGATTCTCCTCTCGCCTGGAGACATGATGTATAGGCGAAACGGCCGCGCCGCAAATGAATCTGATTTGACTATACCCCGGAATCGCTTGCCATGTCAACGGAACCGCCCGCGGATTCCCCATGTTCCCCCGGTTGACCGCCGTGGACGTGCGACCGACAATACGTAGATCAGTCTATCCCGCCGGACGCGGCAGCAACGGGCCCGGCGGGATGGACCGACCTATCACGGGCTCGGGCCCGCTCTCCACAGGAGAAGTGCATGCGCACCACCTGGACGTTTCATTCGGCTGGTCAGCTCCTTTTTGGCCGCGTCGCCACGGGCCGCCTCGGTGAAGTGGCAGTCAGTCTGAACATTCGCCGATTGCTCCTGGTCACCGATCCGGTGCTCATGCAAGCCGGCCTCGTCGATCCGGTGCTCGGTCCCCTGAGCGAGGCGGGAGTGACGGTGGAGTTGTTCACCGGCGGGGAGCCGGAACCCTCGCTTCGCGCCGCCTACAACGCCATCAGCGCCGGCCGCGACTTCCGCCCCGACGCCGTCCTCGGACTGGGCGGCGGCAGCAACATGGACCTGGCCAAGATAACCGCCACGGTGCTGACGCACGGAGGCACGCCCAGCATGTACGTCGGCGACGGCAAGGTTCCCGGTCCGATCATGCCGTTGCTGTGCCTGCCGACCACGGCCGGCACCGGTTCGGAGGTGTCAGCCGCGGCCGTGCTGACCGACACCGAGAACCACATGAAGGTCGGCGTTCTGAGCAACTACCTGCGCCCGCGCGTGGCGCGTGGTCGATCCGCTGCTGACGCTGAGCTGTCCGGCCAAGGTGACGGCCGACAGCGGCATCGACGCGCTGACGCACGCCATCGAGGCCTACACTGCCGTGGACAACGCGACGTTTTCCGCTGCCGCCCGGGCGAGCGCACCGTCTACCAGGGCCGGCACCCGTTCGGCGACATGCTGGCCGAGAAGGCAATCGCGCTGGTCGGCCAGCACCTGCGCAAGGCGCGTGCCGACGGCCAGGACCTGGAGGCCCGCGAGGGCATGGCCCTGGCCGCGACGCTGGCGGGCATGGCCTTCTCCAACGTCGGCGTGGCGGTGGTGCATGCGCTGGAATATCCCGTCGGCGGGGCCACGCACTGCTCGCACGGGGCCGGCAATGGGCTGCTGCTGCCCTACGTGATGCGCTACAACCTGCCCGGCCGGGAGACGCGAGCTTGCCCGCATCGCCATGCTGCTCGGCGAGGACGTTGCGGGATTGGGCGAGACCGCCGCGGCAGAGAAGGCGATCACGGCCGTGGAGAAACTGCGGGCGGACATCGGCATTCCGACGCGGTTGAGCCAACTGGGCGTGAAGGAGAGCCAGTTGCGGCCGTTCGCCGAGAAGGCGTTCGCGATCAAGCGCATCCTGCGCGTCAATCCGCGCGAGGTGACGCTGGAGGCGCTGGAGGGGATCTTGCGGGCGGCGCTGTGACGCAGGCGGCCGAACCTGTACTTCGGCACAGGCATCCCGGCCGCTGTCCTGATCTTCAAGCACGGCCGTAAGACGAAGGAGAACGAACATGAACACGATCAAAGCCGTCATTCGCAACGGCCGAATCGAAACCGAAGAGCCACTCGACCTGCCGGAAGGAACGGAACTGCTGATCCCGCTGCCGGGGGTTTCACCGGATGACGAAGACGGCTGGGACAACAGCCCGGAAGGCATCGCCGCCTGGCTGAAGTGGTATGACTCGCTCGAACCGCTGATCTTCACGGAAGAGGAACGATCGGCCTGGGAAGCGGATCGGCAAGCCCGCAAGGAATGGGAGATCGCTCACTTCGACGAATACACCGAGAAGTTGCGAAAGGTGTGGGAATGAGACGCTATCTTCTCGACTCGAACGCGGTCAATGCGTTCATCGAACATCGTGTGGATGAACTTCATGCCGTCGCCTTGTCCGCGGGCGGCAGCACGGCTTGATAATCGCGCATGATCCGCCGCGTGTAATCGTCGAGCAGTTCCTCCACCCGCTGCGAACTCGCTGATCGCACCACCAGGCCAATATGGTGTTTCTGGCTCATGCGATAAAACACTTCCGGGTCGTTGAATTCCGACGTGTCCGGCGTTTCCTGCTTCGCCAGCGACACCACCGCTCCGCCAAACTCCTCGCGCAGCACCGGCAAACGATACTCCGGTCCGGACAGTTCAACAGAGGCCCATTCTTCCCACAGGTTCAACCCCGTGGCCGCCTCGACCATGTCGGAGACGCTCGCCCCGCCGACGCGGGCGCTCGTCTCCAGGAAGTAGAACCGCCCATCTTCCTTCGGCGCAAGAACTCCGTGTGCGAGCAGCCGCGCACCATGCCGAACGCGGGCAGGACGCGGGCGTTAATCTCCTTCATCGTGACGGCTTCCGGCGAGTCGCGCCGGGCCGTCCGCGTGGAAAAGACGCCCCCGCCGGTCCACACCTCCAGCAGCGGCTTGCGATACGCCCCCACCTCGGCGAAAACGACTTCGCCCTCCACCACCAGTGAATCGACGTGGTACAGGTCCGAGGGAATGAATCGCTCCAGCAGATGGAAGGAAACGTTGTCGCCCAGTTCCTCCATCCGCCGCCAGACATCGTCGGCCGTATGCAACTTCTTGATGCCGATCGACGACGCCTCGCTCCGCGGCTTCATCAGCCACGGCGGCGGTACGGAGTCCAGGAAACGGCGCACGTCTTCATGGTGCCACAGCGGCACGAATTCCGGCACGGCAAAGCCACATTCCCGGGCGGCGCATCCGCATCGCCAGCTTGTCGCGAAAGAAGCGGCTCACACTCTGGCCAACTCCCGGCAAGCGAAAGTGTTCGCGCAGGGCCGCCCCCAGTTCCACGTCGTAGTCGTCCAGGGCGACGATGCAGTCGATCTTCTCCTTGCGCATCAGGTAAGCCAGACCGTTGATCACCGGCCGCGGGTCGCTCAGGGACGGCATCACGAAAAGATCATCGAGGTGCTCGCGGTCCCACGCCGCCCCGCGCAGTGATTCCACGGTGAGCAGGAAGACCCGCGCTCCTTCGCGTTTGCCGCGCTGCAGGAAGCGATTGCCCTTGAAATACGAGCTGATGCAGAGAATGGTCTGTCTGGGTCTGGCCATCGCTTGCTCTCCGGAGTGCGCACGAGCTGATCTGTCCAGGACGTACTGTATCAACCCGCGAGCCGGGAGGAAACAGCCCCTCTGCGTCGTCTGGGTCGTCCGGCCGGAGTGCGCCCAAGCTGGCCTTTTCCTGGCGGGTTCATTCGGGTACAGAGGCGGCCTTCCTGCGTCCGCGGAGGTTCGCCCCCGTCCGACCCAACCACCCCCGCCGCGAATGTTTCTCATCTCCACCAGACCTTCTGGCCCAGGAGAGATGCGATGGCCTTCTCCGCGTTCTGGTCCTGGTTCGAGGCCCGGCCGACCGGCCGGCGCCCCGGACCTGCCCGGCGCGGCCCCCTGGCCCTCGAAGAACTCGAAGACCGGGTTGTCCTTTCCGGAACGGCCTCCCCCGTGGTCGATGTCTCGATTCCCGGCCTCTCCAGTGGGCCGGCCGTCATCCGCGGCACCGTCTTCGTGGATCGCAGCGGGACCGGGCAGTTCGTGGCGGGCGATCCTGGAATCGCCGGCCGCACGGTTTTTCTCGACCTCAACCACAACGGCAAACTCGACCCCGGCGACCCCAGCACGGTCACAGGCGCCAACGGCGCGTTTTCCTTCTCCAACCTCGCCCCCGGCACTTACACCGTCAGTCAGGTCGTGCCCGCCGGCTGGACGGCCACAAGTTACGTCGTCGCCGCCAGCGTCCCCGCCTCTTCCCCCGCCGACCAGCTCATTGGCCTCGACCAGCTCCGCGCCAACCCCCGCTTCGCCAACCTCCTCGGCCAGGGCGAATCCGTGGTCGTGCTCGACACCGGCATCGACGACACCCACCCGTTCTTCGGTCCATTAAACAGCCAGGGCGTGGCCGACTCCATCGTCTATCAGCACGACTTCACCACGGGAAGCAATGTGGCCACGGACGTGGACGGGCACGGCACCTACGTCGCCAGCATCATCGCCTCGCGCGACTCCACGTATCCGGGTATTGCCCCGGGCGTCAACCTGATCATCCTGAAGGTGCTCGACGACCAGGGCAACGGCGAGTTCGGCAACATCGACCAGGCGTTGCGCTGGGTGATCGCCAACGTCAACAATTATCACATCGCCTGCGTTAACATGTCGTTCGGCGACAACGGCGACTACACCACGCCGCAATCGCTCTACGGCATCGGCCCCGATTTGGCGACGCTGGAGGCCGACAACGTCGTCGTCGTCGCCGCCGCGGGCAACGGCTATTCCGCGGAAAACAGCCAGCCCGGGTTGAGCTATCCGGCCATTGATCCGAACGTCATCGCCGTCGGCGCCGTCTGGGACGCCAACCACGGCGGTCCCTGGGTGTGGAACGCGGGCGCCCGCGACAACACCACCGGGTCGGATCAAATCGTCAGTTTCTCGCAGCGTCTGCCGGGCGGCGGCGAGGTGTTCGCCCCGGGCACCCTGATGACCGGGGCCGCCCCCAATGACGGTACGGCGCAGTTGTCGGGCACCAGCACGGCCGCCGCCGTCGTGTCCGGCGTGGTCGCGCTGGCGCAGCAGCTTGCTATGCAGACGCTGGGACACCAGCTCGACACGACGCAGATGCGCGATCTGCTGAACTCGACCGGCGCCGCCATCATCGACGGTCAGACCGAGGACGACAACGTCGCCCACACCGGCGCGACCTTCGAGCGGGTGGACGTATTCACCCTGGCAGAGGCCATCGTCGGCCTGGGCAGCGTCTCGGCCGGTCCGACCGCCGGGTCGCGCGTGGTCAGCTTGCCGGCCGGCAGCACCGTGAGCGTTTCTCTGGGGTCGTTCCAGCTTGGCCGGGTGAGCGGTCAGGTGTTCTCCGACGCCAACGGCAATGGCAAGCTCGATGCGGGCGACCCCGGTCTGGCCGGTCGGGTGGTGTTCGCCGACCTCAACGGCGACGGCAAACTCAGTCCGGGCGACCCCAGCACCATCACCGACTCCCAGGGGCGCTTTGTGCTCACCGGCTTGCCGGCCGGCGCCGTCACGATTCGCCTGGTGCTGCTCGCCGAAGAACAGACGACCACCCCCCTTCTGCATCTGACCGACGCCAGCGGCCTGAACCTGACCGGCGTACTCCTGGGCGTCCGATCGCTGGTCCCGGCGCCCTGGCTGAGCGGCAACGGCCAGGGCGAGACCATCCCCGAGGGCTCCAGCGACCCCTCCGGCGTGAACATCTTCGCTCTTCTGGGGAACACGTTCCACTCCACCAACCCCCACAGCTTGTCTGGCATCGCCATCGTCGGGGCTACCGGCGGCGCGCAGGGGCAATGGCAATTCTCTCTCAATGGAGGCCGAACCTGGGAAAACCTGGGTCTGGTCTCGCTCTCCAACGCGCGGCTGCTTTCCGACAACAACAAGATCCGTTTCGTCCCCGCAGCGAACTTCTACGGCACAGCCACGCTCACGTACCGCGCCTGGAACCAGACCAGCGGCCAGGCCGCCGGAGTGGTCAATCTCAGCGCCGCCGCCGCCACGGGTGGGACGACTGCCTTCAGCAGTGCTGCGGCGACGGCCAACGTCGTGGTGACCTACGTGCATCATGCCCCGGTGCTGAGCGGTCCGGGACAGCTCTCGCTGCCAACGGCGAACGCCGCCAACCCGCCTGGGGAGAGTGTGGCCAATATCCTCGCCGGTACGATCGCGTACCTCGATCCGAAAGGAAAGATCGGCATGGCCCTGGTAGGGGCGTCCGGGCAAGGAACCTGGCAATACTCGCGCGACGGCGGAAAAACCTGGAGCGACCTGGGCGATGTGTCATACGCCCGCGTCCGCCTCCTGGCGGGTACGGACCTCCTTCGGTTCTTGCCGGCCAAGAACTGGAACGGCAAAGCGCAACTGACCTATCGCGCCTGGGATGAGACAACGGGAGTGGCGGGCAGCGTCCTCGATCTGTCGTCGTGGGCGCTCGTCGGCAGCACGTCGGCGTATTCCAAGGAGGTCGAATCGGCTGCACTGAATCCGGTCACTGTGGCCAGCGGGTCTGGTGGATCTGGCCCGAAGTAATGCAATGGCCTCCCCGGGTTCCGAAGACTCCACCCGTGGCTTTATTCGGTTCACCCCACCGGGGTTCCTCTACAGCACCCGAGACCTCCTTAACCCCTTGTGGGTGATGGAATAAAGCCCCGGGTGGAGTCTTCGGAACCCGGGGAAGCGGGGTTTAGAACCGCAACTCAAGCCCCACATTCATCCCTTGCGCCCAGAAATCGCTGCGATTGAAGAGCGGCATGGGATAAGCCGGGCCCATCAATGCCCCCGTGCCGAAGACGGCGCTTTGCGTCAAGTTGATATTGCGGTCCACCTGGCTGCCGGGGCGAACGACCTGGCTCCAGTACAGGAAATCATAGCCGACGAAGGCGCGCAAATACGACGTGATAAACACCGAAAACTTCATCTCGACCGACGGGATGAAGCCGAATTGGTTCGCAGTGGTGTGGCCCATGTTGCTGTTCTGCGTGAAGAATCCGCCGGGGAAAGTGCCGTTGACGCCGCCGGGGCCGGTTTGCGTCGAGACGCCCTGGATATCGACGGACTGATGCGTGGCGCCGATGGCGAGCTTGCCCGTCAGGTCGAGTCCGAAGCGATCGCTTTGCCAGTTGATGCGGCCGCCGACCTGGCCGCCGTAAAACTGATTGCGGGTGCTGAACAGATCGCTCTGGGACAGCACGGTATTGGGGGTGGTGAGAATATCGCTCGACAGTGTACCGATATTCAAATTCTCGTGCAAATTGAGGTAACGGATGCCGGCCAGCCCGACGATCTCGAAATCCCCTGCATGCAGCAAGGAGAAGGCGCCGTTCGTTTCCATGCCCCAAAGCTGCAACGTTGACGCAACCTGAACGCTCCCGACGAACGCGCCGGGACTGGCAATCGGCAGCAAGGTATCACCGACGGCGCCGGGCGTTTGATTGATGAACGGGAACGCCAGCGTCGGGTTGCCCCCGGCGTCCGAAGAAGCAGTGAAATTGCGCGTACGTTGTTGCAGCGCAGAAGAAGTCGCCGTCCCAACCGAAACTGTTGCCGGGATCGAGCCAGGCCCCCGCTCCGACGCGAAAGCCCGAAAACATGCCGAGGCCCCGATCAGAGTTGAGCAATTCCTGCGTCGGATTGGCTGGGTCGCCTGTCACCAGCGAGACCGGCAGCGGCGCGTTCTTGACCCAGTAGGCCAGGTATTCGGCTCGCACCCAATACGGAATGAGATCCGGCGACCGCGCCGGAGCGTTCAGAGGAGCGGAAACTTCCACATCCGGGTCAGGCGGGTCGGGCGGCGGCGATTGGGCAACAATCGGCGCCGCTGCGAAAAGCCACGCTCCAAGCACCCAGAGTAATCCAGTGCGCACGGAAAGCCTCCTTGGATTCGAGCGGGGCGCTTCGCCTGAAAACAATTTTATCTAAGGTTAGCGGAGAGGTATTGCCGATGGAGCAAAGTTTGTCAAGCGGAAGCGCTCGGCGCGGTGGCTATCGTGTTGTTGGCCAAAATCACCCGCGGAAGGACGGCAAGCCGTCCGTAGTTCGACTGTCGTTGTTGCGTGGTCCCCCTGGTTAGCCGCGACGCGGGGCGGAGCGCGGGGCGGAGCGCGGGGCCTCGCGCTCCGCTCCGCGTCGCGGCTAACCGATTGGATCAACGACAGTCGAAGTTGGCACAGGCTGGCAGCCTGTGCCTACGGAGGCTGGCCAACACGACGATAACCGTCCCGGCACGAAGCTGAATTGACATTCTTGCCACAATGCGAGTATGTCACGTTCCTCAAATAGCGTGGACTTGAATCCGGCGAACCGTCCAGGACGGAACACATCTTTTCCGTTGGCGGGGATGGGCCTGTCCACCGAAGGGCAACGAAACATGCTTGCATATCTATGGAGCAAATGGACGCCCTGGGGAAAACCGGCGGCCATCCGGAAGCAAGCGCCCACCAGCCGGCGGCTGATCCCGCGACTGGAGTTTCTCGAAGATCGCTGGCTCCCCTCCGCGACCATCGCCGAGTTCCCGGTCCTCACGGCCAGCAGTTCTCCTGTTGGCATCACGACGGGCGCCGACGGCAACATCTGGTTCACCGAGAACGCCGCCAACCAGATCGGCATGATCAACCCCTCGACGCACGCCGTCAGCGAATTCCCCATCCCGACAGCCAGCAGCGGCCCGGATGGGATCACGGCCGGCCCCGACGGCAATACCTGGTTCACCGAGAACGCCGCCAACCAGATCGGCGAGATCAACCCGACAACGCATTTGGTAACCGAATTCGCCGTCCCCACCGCCAGCAGCGGCCCGTCGGGGATCACCGACGGGCCGGACGGCAACATCTGGTTCACCGAGAACGCCGCCGGCCAGATCGGCGATGATCAACCCGACAACGCACCTCATCAGCGAATTCTCCCTTCCGACAAGCGGCAGCGCGCCCTCGGGGATCGCGGCGGGGCCTGACGGCAACATCTGGTTCACCGAATCGGGCGGCAACAACATCGGGACGATCAACCCGACGCTGCACACCATCACCGAATATGCCATTCCCCAGGGGAGCAGCCAGCCGTATGCCATTACGGTCGGCCCAGACGGCAACTTGTGGTTTACCGAGAACGCCGGCAACCGGATCGGTGTGATTAACACCTCGACCCATGCCTTCGCCAATTTCCCGATTCCCACCGGCAGCAGCGGCCCGCTGGGGATCACGGCCGGCGCCGACGGCAACATCTGGTTCACCGAGTATGGCGCCAACCAGATCGGCGAACTCGATCTGGCGACCGGGGCTGTCACCGCAACCGCCGTACCCACCGCCGGCGCCTCCCCGACCAACATCATCGCCGGGCCGGGGGGCACGCTCTGGTTCACGGAATCGAGCGGCCAGCCAGATCGGCGAGGTCGTTGCCACCCCGACCATCACCACCGCTCCTGCCAATCAAACCATCGTGGCCAGCCAAACGGCCACGTTCACGGCGGCGGCCGTCGGCTTCCCGACGCCGACTGTGCTGTGGGAGGGAAGCACCAACGGCGGCGCAACGTTCACGCCATTGACCAACTCCGGCGTGTACAGCAACGTCACCACCGACACGCTCACCATCACCGACGCCACCCAGGCGATGAACGGCTACGAATACGAGGCCGTTTTCACCAACGGCGTGAGCCCGACTCCTTCCACGGCCAGCGCTCCCGCCATCTTGACGGTTACGTCGGGGCTCAGCATCATCGCCCGCGTTCCCGGAGGGGATGGCCCGCGCGAGCTACAACCAGACGGCTTCGGTCGTCGGCAGCACGTCGGCGTTCAACGTTTTCTCGGTGAGCAACTTTCTTCCTGGCGGGACCGGCTTGACGTTAAGCGACATCACCACGAACGCCGTCAACGGAACGATTGACGTCAGCGGCACGCCCACCGCCGCCGGGACCGCCACCTTCACCGTGACCGTCGCCACCACGGGTGGGAACAGCCTGACGCAGAACATGGGCGTCACGATCGCCGCGCCGCTGAGCATCCCCACATCGTCGTCGCTTCCGCGCGGGACGGCCGGCATGAACTACAGCCAGGCGGTCACCGTCGTCGGCGGCGTGTTGCCGTATACAAACTTCACGGTGACCAGCTTCAACGCCGGCGCCACCGGCCTGCAACCGGGCGATGTCACGGCGCAGCCCGCAACCGGCGTTTTCTACGTCAATGGCATGGCCAGCGCGGGAGGGACCGCGACGTTCACCGTCAACGTCACCGACTCAGCCGGCGACGTGGTCACGAAAAACTTCACGATCGCCTTCAGCCCGCCGTTGATCATCACTCCTTCATTGCCCGCGGGGACGGCCGGCACGAACTACAACCAGACGCTGACGGTCACCGGAGGCGGCGGCGTGTCGTTCACCAGCTTGACGGTTGGCCAGTTCAACGGCGGCGGCACCGGGCTGACCATGGGCAACGTCAAAATCAATACCGCTGGCGCCGCCGTGACGATCGACGGCACCCCCACGGCGGCAGGAACCGTCAGCTTCAACGTCAATGCCGTTGACTCCATCGGCGCCGTTGTGAACAAGACCTACACCATCACGATCAACCCAGGCCTGACCATGACGCCGTCGCTGGCGCAGGGCACCCTCGGGACGAACTATCATCAAACCATCACAATCGCCGGCGGATCGACGCCGTACACGACGTTCACGATCACCGGCTTCAGTGCGGGGACCACTGGGCTGAGCGCCTCTACGATCGCCATCAACCCCGGCGTCGGCACGATTGTCGTCAACGGCGCGCCGAATGCAGTGGGGACCGCGACCTTCACCGTGAATGTCACCGACGCCGTCGGCAGCCGTCTGAGCCACGAGTTCACCATCACGATCAACGCGCCGCCCACCCTCGGCAACCTGACGGCGACGCAATGGACCGCGGGCGCGTCCGGTTTCACCGGCGTCATGAACGTCGCCAACGGGACCGGCCCGTTCACCATCGCTCATTCCAGCGGCTTACCCTCCGGCCTGATCGCCGTCGTGAGCGGCAACACGATCCGCTTCACCGGCACGCCGACTGCCGTGGGAACCTTCGCGGCCGGAAGCATCACCCTTGTTGACGCCGCCGGCGCCAGCGTCAGCAAATCCATCAGCATCACGATCAACGCCGCCCCGGCCATCGGCAACCTGACGACGACGCAATGGACCGCGGGCATCTCAGGGTTCGTCAGCGCCATGACCGTCGCCGGCGGAACCGGCGGACTGAGCATCGCCAGTTCCACCGGACTGCCGACCGGTGTGACGGCCGTCCTGAGCGGCGGCACGATCCGCCTCACCGGCACGCCGACTGCCAAGGGAACCTTCACCGGCAGCGTCACCCTCCGCGACGCCGTTGGCGCCACCATCGCCAGGACATTCACCATCACGATCAACGCGCCGCCGACCCTCGGCAACCTGACGACGACGCAATGGACCGCCGGCGCGCCCGGCTTCGGCAGCGCCCTGACCATCACCGGCGGGACCGGCCCATTCAGCGATCGCTCGTTCCAGCGGCTTACCCACCGGCCTGACCGCCGTCGTGAGCGGCAACACGATTCGCTTCACCGGCACCCCGACGGCCGCGGGAACCTTCGCGTCCGGGAGCATCACGCTTCACGACGCCGCCGGCGCCAGCGTCACCAAGACCTTCAGCATTACGATCAATCCCCCCCTGGTGATCACGACCACCAGCCTCACGGCATCGCCGATGGGCGCACTCTACACCGCGGCCGTCCAGGTCAAGGGCGGCACCGGGGCCGACACCTTCGCCATCGCTTCGGGAAGCCTGCCTCCGGGCATGAAGCTCAGCAGCGCCGGCGTCATCACCGGCGTTTCACGAGGCATCGGCTCCTTCACGGCCGTCATTACCGCCACCGACGCGGTCGGCGCCACGGTCAGCCAAAAATACACCCTGCTGGTGTACTTGAAATGAGCCCGCGGCAATCAGACGCTCGCATCGCGCCGCCCTGTCATGGCGGCTGAATTCGTCGTGGAAAACGCGCAGCAGCTCGGATCGGGGTGCATCCAGCAGATCCGTCAACGGTCCGGCTTCGACGATCCGGCCCTGGTCGAGAACCACGGCCGAGCGGCACAGCGACATGGCTTCCAGAGGATCGTGCGTGACCAGGATCACCGTCATATCCTGCAAGGCGGCGAGTTCGCGGACTTCCGGCAGCAGCCTCGACTTGAGAACCAGATCGAGGCCCGCGTAAGGCTCGTCCATGAGCAGGAACGCCGGGCGAACGGCGACGGCGCGGGCCAGCGCCACGCGCTGCTGCTGGCCGCCGGACATCGCTCCCGGTTTGCGATCGGCCAATTCCTCGATGCCGCAAAGACTCAGGGCCTCCTGCGTCCGCGCCAGAGCTTCGCGGCGCGACAGCGCCAGCCCCGAAAGGCCCATCATGACGTTCGCGTGCGCCGACAGGTTGGGCCACAGCGCCAGGTCCTGAAACACCAGCGAGATGCCGCGGCGGTGCGGCGCGAGTAAGATTCGGCCCGGCTCCGACACGGGGACGTCGTTCAGCAAAACCGAGCCCGGCGTCCGGAGCTTCGAGGCCGGCCAGCAGCCGCAGCGCTGTCGATTTGCCGGAGCCGGACGGACCGAGCATGGCCAGGTGTTCCCCGGCCGTGACGGCGAAGGAGACGTCGCACAACGCCCTGGTAGCCCCGTAGCTCTTGCTGAGGGAGCGAACTTCGAACTGTGTATCACTCATGCCCGATCGCCTCCCCCCAGACTCCAGGTCAGGACGAGCAAACCGACGGCCAGCGCCAGATCGACCGCGCAGAGAGCGGCCAGCCGGGACGAGGGCGCGGGGTAGCCGATGATCTGGAAGATGTGCAAGGGCAACGATTCCTCGCCCGGCGGGTAGAGGAGCAGGACCATGCCGATTTCCGCGGTGGCCAGCAACCCGACCAGCAGCACCGCCGTCACGCATGGCACGCGGCGCTGCAAGGGAAGCACCACGCGCCAGAGATAACGGCCCAGCGGGACGCCGTGGACGCCGGCAGCCCTGGCGAGCGAGGGCGACATCGTCCCCCACGAGCGCAAGGCCAGCAGCGCCGCCACGGGAAAGAAGCGCATCCCGAGCGCCAGACAAACTCCCAGCCGGCCGCGCAGCACTGGATCGGTCCAGGCAGGCATCTGGGCCACTCCGCGTACGAACCCGAGAGCCAGGAGCATGGGCGGCAACGCGAAAAGCGTGAGACAGACGCCGATGGCGAGCCGGCGCAGGCGTTCCTCTCGTCCGGCACAGAAGGCCAGGGCCAACCCCAGGCCCGCGGCGAAGAAGCCGGCCCCCGCCGCATATAACAGGGTGTTCATTCCCGTATGAGCAAGGTCGTTCGCACGCGCGCACCACATCGATCCAGCGACGCAGCGGCAAGATCAATCCCAAGGAGGGGAGCAGCGTCAGCATCAGGACCAGTGCAAAAAGAGCCGCACCTGCCGCTTTCCCCATTCCGGGATGGAGACTGCGCTGCGCCGGCCGAAACTGCCGCGCCGACAGCTCGGCCACGAGACGCGGAGCGGCGAGCCAGGCGATCGGCAGCGCGGCCGTCAGCACGAGCAGGGCGAGCGTCAGGCATTGTCGTCCCGCGAGGGCGTAGTCGTAAAAGGCCGTGAAGCTGATCAGGATCTCCGACGAGGCCAACGGCAGCCCGACGGCGAAGCCGGCGCCCGGGTCCGACAGGGTCAAGATTCCCGCCAGCACGGCCGCGAGGGCAGCGGGGACGGCAGCGTGACGGCAAGCCAGGCGAAACAGCGTCCCTTCGCCACCCGCCAGCCGGGCCGCTTCCACTTGCGAACGGGACAGCCCAGCCAGGGAGGCGGCGGTGGTGAACAGGACCAACGTGACCGCCCCGGGGAGGAACATCAGCACGCAGCCGGAATAGCCCGGAAATGAGGGGCAGCAAGGAGCGGCCGCGATGCTCCATGAGCCAGCGCCAGCCGAGCGGCCAGAGGAACGAAGGGGCGAGCAGCGGCAGCAGCGCCAGGGGCAGCAGAACCCGCCGCCCCCGATAGTCGTAGAGCGCGTTCAGGACGCCGATCGGCAAGCCCAGGGCGAACGATCCCACGGCGACCAGGAAGGCCACGATCACACTGTTCGCGAGTGCGTGTTCAAACGAGGCGCCGCCGACAGACAAACCGCTCGCTGGAAAAAAGGGCGAACCACATCAGGGGGAGGGTGGGCAGCAACGGCAGCGCCAGCAGGACGGCAAGGCCGCCCGCCCGCCAACGGCCCGGCCATTCCAGAACCATGCAACTGGTCATCGATTCTTGTTCCGATCCGCCCATTCCTTCAGGTAACCCTGCACGAGCTTGTCGTGCAGGTCCGCAAGTTCGTTGTAGTCCACCTTCATTCCCCGCAGTCTTTCAAAAGGCGGATAGGGGTATTCCTTGGACGGCTGCAGGTCCAGGCGCAGCGGAATCTGCGAGGGGATTTTGGCCAGTTCGACCTCCGTCTCGGGCCGCAGCATGAAGTCGATGAACTTCTTGCCGTTCTCGGGGTGGGGGCCGTTCTTGATGAGCACGGGAGCGTCGGGGGCCAGCAGCCCCAATCCCTTCTCGTCGGGAAACACCATCTTCATCTTTTTGCCCCGGCTCTCGCGCACCGCCGCCATCCCATCGTCGTTGTCGGTCAAGCCGAACGCGAAGTCCCCTTTCTCGACCCGGTCTTGCACGTCTCCGTCGGATGCGACGAGATGGACCTCGTTCTTGAGCATGTTTTCAAACAGCTCCTTGGCCTTTTCCTCGCCGAGATGGTGGAAGATCGCAAGGCAGTGCAAGGTGGTCGTGCCGAAGAGCGGATTGCCGATGCAGGCCTTCCCCTTGTAGCGCGGGTCGGCCAGATCATAGACGCTGGTGGGGAACGGCTCCGTTTTGAAGAGCGGGTGTTTCATGTTGACCAGCAGGACGCGGACGCGCGCCGACATCCCGGTCCAGTGATGGTCGGGGTCGGAAAACTCCGGCCGCAGTCCCTTGGCGGCGGGAGACTGGTACGGCGTGGAGAGCCCTTTTTTCTTCAGGACGGCCGAACGCACCGGGTCTTCGCTGAGGAAGACGTCGCATTGAGGCCGCTCGCGTTCCTCGAGCAGTCGGTTGAGCAGACCGCTGCTCTTGGCTTTCTCCGTGTCGGAGACGAGCTTGACTTCGATGCCGGTTTCCTTCTCGAACTGGTCCGCGAGCGGTCGGGCGAACTCCTCGTCCACGGAGGAATACACGACGACCACATTATCGGAATCGGAGGGATGGTCGCTGTCGCTGCAACCGCTCACGAAGGGAACCAACGCCAAGACGCCGACAAGCAGCAAAGAATACAAGGTTCGCATCCATGTCTCCTTGGTGTGTTCAAGCTGGGGCCTTCCAGGCCGATGATTGAACCTGAAAGCCCGTGAATTGTCCAGCGAACTTTGTTGGCGGCGCCCGCTTTGCATAGTGACAGGGCGATTGTCCCTTGACGGTCAGGCGAAGCGCTGCAACATGACCTTTGCCGACCATGAGCGTGACGACTCACGCTCCGTGGTGGGGCGCATCGAGAGGAAATCATCATGAAATGGATCCGTGAAAAAGGCTTCGTACTGGGGCGCTGGCGGCGGCGGTCCTGGTCGGCTGGGTTTGCGGTGACGGCGGAACGGACGACAAGCTGCCGGCGGACCTGGCGCACGTGCCGACCAAGGCGGTGGGGCTGCTGTCGTTGCGGCCGGCGCAGTTGTGGTCGAGCGATGCGGGAAAGCTCGTGCGGGAGAAGATGGCGAAGGATGCGAAAGGCCTGGGCGGAGTGGTTGCCAGGCTGACCGGGGTCAGCGCCGACAAGATGGAGCGCCTGACGTTGGTCGTGCGCGACGTCCGCTCGACCGACAAGCTGATGATGTTCGTTGCCACGACGGAGAAATTCGATCCCAAGGAGGTATTCGGCCTGCTGGTCGCCGACGGCAAGGAGATGAAGGCGGGCCAAAAGGCCTACACGGCCAATGACAAAACGGCGGTCGCGGCGCTGAGCGATCGGGCGTTTGTGTACGGCGCTCCGGCCGACGTCCGCGCCGTTCTGACGGACACCCCCGACAGCAAGGGCGGGCTCGCCCCGGCGGTTCGTCTTGCCGCCGGCAAGCACCTGGCGGTGGTGGGCGTCGTTCCCGGCGCCTTCCCGCCCCCGCCCGACGACTTGCCGCCGGACCTGTGCGCCGTTCAAGCCGCTGCTCAAGGCGAACATCGCCACGGCGACGTTCGACCTGGCCAAGCCGATGTCTCTGCGCCTGCGCGCCACCTTCCCGGACGCCAGCTCGGCCGCGGCGGGTTTGAAGGCGGTCGAGGAAGCGCGGAAGCTCGGTCTGGGCTTGCTCGGGGAAAGCATCACGGCGATGAGCAAGGTCAAATCGAACGAGGTGATCGTGGGCCTGGCGAACGAACTTCGCGACGGCGTGAAGGAAGGCCGCCTGAAACAGGAAGGCAGCGTCGTGCTGGGCGAGGTGCGCGTGAAGATCGACCCGGCCGTGGCGATGGGCTCGCTCCTGGGCGGTATGATGCGCGTCTGACGAGGCCGCCCAGCGCGCGCAGGAGACGAACAACCTCAAGCAGATCGCCCTGGCGTTCCACAACTACGCCTCGGCCTACAACGGCGACTTTCCGGCGCAGGCAATCTACAGCAAGGCCGGCAAGCCGCTGCTGAGCTGGCGCGTGACGATCTTGCCCTATGTGGAGCAGCAGAAGTTGTATGGGGAATTCAAGCTCGACGAGGCGTGGGACAGTCCGCACAACAAGAAGCTCCTCACCACGATACCCAAGTGTTATGTAGTTCCCGGCATCAAACAGACCGCGCCGGGATACACCTACTACCAGGGGTTCTTCGGCAAGGGCGGCCTTTTCGAGGGCAAACGCGGCACGAACCTTCGGGACATCACCGATGGGACGTCGAACACCTTCATGATCGTCGAGGCAGGCAAGGACGTGCCCTGGACCAAGCCGGAGGACATTCCGTTTGATCCGGCGAAGCCGTTGCCCAAGCTGGGCGGACTTCACAAGGGCGGCTTCTACGCGGCGCTATGCGACGGGTCGGTCCGCTTCATTTCGGACAAGGTCAGTGAGAAAACTTTGAAGGCCGCGGTCACGCGCAACGGCGGGGAGGCGATGGGGAAGGACTGGTGACCGGACCGGTCGCCATCCGGGCTGCGAGAGACGGGCGAGCGGCGGGGCTTGGACCGGCCGGGCAAGACGGCGGGCACAAGCGCCGCCGCTCGCCTTTCTATGGGGCTGATCGAGGCGATGCGGATTGGTAAAATGCCACAGGGGAAGACTCGAGATTCGCTCGTCCGAAGGTAGAAACATGAACACGGAACATCCAGCCGCTGTCAGCGAGCACCAGATTCTCGAGGCGTTGCGGCGCGTGCCTCAGGAGCGTTGGGGCGCCGTCCTCCGCTTTCTGGCGGACCAGGAGGAAGGGCGCGCCTCGCCGCGGAGTTCGATCCCGCCAACCCGCTGGCTCGGAAACTGACGCCTCGACAGGTGGCGTTGCTGCCTCGCGAACAGATCGACGCTATTTACGAAGCGGGGGCCGCCCTGGCGGAGGAGGTCTACCGCAATGGCTCCATGAACGAGGATTTCTATGGCCGGAACCCTCCCTCAACCGATCCGCGGTGAGATCTGGCAGGTCGATCTGGAGCCGAGCGTAGGTGACGAGATGGGCAAGGTTCGGCCGGTCGTTGTCGTGAACACTCAAAACGTCGGTCGTCTGGCTCTGCGCTTGGTCGTCCCGTTGACCAGCTGGCAACCACACTTCTCCCACTTCCGTTGGTTCGTGCTCATTCCCGCCGACGCGGGAAACGGACTGACCACGGATTCAGGCGCCGACACGTTCCAGACGCGCTGCGCCTCGCTGCATCGGTTCATCCGCTGTCTCGGCGCTGGCACCGACCAGCAGATGAACGATATCGCGACCGCGATCAAAACCAACGTCGGTGCGCCTTGACCGTGTCAGGTTGCCCCCTATCGCGGGCCTCGCTTCGCTTCTCTTTCCTTTCCACCAGTATAGCGGGTAGGCCCTGCACTCAAGCGAAGTGCCACCTCTTGTGCATCCTTCGACGGGGGACGAACGGTCTGGAGGAGGTCGCACGCCCTGCGTGGCGCCTCTCCACGACCGCTCGCACCTTGTTCCCCGGTTGCGTCCGTGCAAGGGGGTAAAACGCGAAACTTCTGTGCTGCCGCCGCGTCAAAGGCGCCCGCTTGAGCCCTGACGAAACGTGTTACTTCAGGGGAGGACCGTTTCCTCTCCGGAGGTTGACGACGGCCTCTCGCCGCGTCCCATCGGCGATGGGTGGGTCGCCAGGCGGAATTCATTTGAGGATTTCCCGAGATCCGAAGATAGGTTCCCTATGAGCCTCAGAACCGATGTTGGCCCGCCGGGGCCTGTTGAATCGACCCTCCGTTCGCCGCGTTGTACTCCTGTTAAGGAACCTTCCATGTCTGTTCTGCGTTTGCTGGCCAAATCCCTCGGTCAGCATTTCCGCTGGGGCTGCACCAGGCGTGAAACCCAGGCCCGGCGATGTCCGGCCCGTCTGAGCCTGACGATCCTCGAAGACCGCCTGGCGCCCCGCCCTCCTCACCGTAACCAGCCTCGCCGACGGCCCTGTCTCGGCCGCCAGCTCGGCGCTGACCTTGCGCGAGGCGGTCGCGCTGATCGACACCGGCGGCGCGGCGACCGACTCCTCCGGGAATAGTCTCGCACCGGCCAAGGCGAGCCAGATCAACACCACGAGCCCCTTTGGCGTCAACGACGTCATCCAGTTCGCCCCGAACCTGTTCGGCCCGACGCAGCAGCAGATCGTCCTGATGGACGGCCCCCTGCTGCTGGACCAGAACGCGACGATCAGCGGCCCGGGGGCGAGCCAACTGGCGGTCAGCGGCAACAACCAAAGCACGGTGTTCGAGGTCGCTGCCGGCGCCACCGTCAGCCTTGCCGGGTTGACGGTCGAGGAGGGCGCCTCCTTCGGCGTCTCTGGCGGCGGCGGCATCGTCAACGCCGGCACGCTCACGCTGACCAACACCATCGTCTCCGGCAACACGGCCGTCCTGGGCAACGGGGGCGGCATCGCCAACAGCGGCGCACTGACGCTCTTCGCCAGCACCGTCTCGGGCAACGCGGCGCTCAACGACGGCGGCATCGACAGCACGGGGCGCTGACGCTCATGGAAAGCACCGTCTCGGGCAACACGGCTGTCTCGGGAAACGGCGGCCTGGCCAACTACGGCGGCGCGATGACGCTCATCGACAGCACCGTCACCGGCAACACGGCCAGCGGCGCCGGGGGCATTGGCAACTACGACAACGGCACGGCGACGCTACTGAACTGTACCGTTGCCGGCAACTCGGCCACCAGCGTCGGCGGCATCTGCAACACGGCCACCCTGACGCTGACCGCCAGCACCGTCACCGACAACTCGGCCAGCGGCGCCGGCGGCGGCATCTACAACACGGCCAGACTGACACTGACCGACAGCACCGTCTCCGGCAACTCGGCCGCCGAAGGCGGGGGGATCGTCAACACCGCGGTCCTTCTGCTGAATGAAAGCATTGTCTCGGGAAACGCGGCGCTCAGCGACGGCGGCATCGCCAACAGCGGCACGCTGACGCTGATCGAGAGCACCATCTCTGGCAACACGGGCGTCCCCAGCGTCAACAGCGCCGCGCGGACGCCGACCGGCAGCGTCGTCTCCGACAATCTGGCCGGCAACAGCGCCGTCAGCGTCAGCTCCGCCGCGCTGGCGCTGACGGGCAGCGTCGTCTCCGCCGACTCAATCCGCAATGAAGGCAGCAGCGGTGAAACCGACTCCCAGACATTGGCCGGCAGCAATCGCTTTGCCACCTCGGCGGACGGCAGCGCGAACACCGGCGCAACGCCGGTGAACGACGGCGCCGTCTCCGGCGGCTCGGCCGGCGTGGACAACGGCGACGACGCAACCCCGTTCGATCGCGCTCTGTCCGGTTGCTCGACCGAAGACAGCATTGTCTCCAGCGACTCGACCGGCAATGGGAACAACAGCGCGGAAACCAACGTTCTGACGCCCGCCTCGCTCGCGAATCAGGCGCAGCTCGCCGGGGAGGGGACCGATTCGGCGCGGTTCTCGGAATCGAATACCGAAGACGACCGCGCGGAACGGCTCGTTCTGCTGGACGGGGATGGCTTCCGCGACCAGGAACCGAGTATCAAGGCGGAGTGGACAACGCGCGACCTGGCCGGTCTGATGCTGCTGCCGTGGCTCGCGATCAACGGTTGCCCCCTTGAGGAACAGCCGGCGCAGCCGCGGGAGTTGTTGGAGCGCAATCCGGATCGCAGGTAACAGCTTATGGACCAAATCACTTCCTCTGATACACGTACCCGGTGAGGGAACCCGTTTAGCCGCGGTTATCGAACCGCGTGGGGGCAGTGCGCTTCTGCGAACGGCGCACGCCCCCACGCGGTTCTGCGAACCGCGGCTAAACGATGAGGTCAACGATCGGACTCTCTCAGCGGGTGCGCGTATCAGTTACTTGGGTCCCGCCCAGACCTGCTTTGTCGAGCCGTTGGCGAAGATGGCGCTGGCCCGGGCCGGCTTGCCCGCGTGAATGCGCAGCAGCGCCCCCGTGCTGTAGCCGACCTTCCGATTCATGCCGACATCGATCAGGAAGATCAGTCCGTCCATTTGCTGGCTGAGTTCGCCGGCCCGGCGCGTAGAGCCGTCGGCGAAACGCACCTTGGCAGGTTGATGCCCCATCACCAGATGCCGCACGCCCAGCGCCTTGACGTATCCCGCCAGGCGTTCGCGCGCCGTCTCCGCGCTGTCTCCGGAACGCTCCCACCACGGCGCCGGATGCAGCCGGGCTTGCAGCAGCGAGTCGGGGGCGCTGAGCACAGGCGCATTGAAGCCCCTGGCGTCCACGCCTTCTTGCAACTCGCTTCGTAGTTGGACGAGCGACCGCCCCTGCGTGTTGCAGGCGTGAGCGAAGAACCAGTCGTTGACCCGGGCGGCGAAGGGCAGCCTCCGCAGGAATGCGCCGGCGCCAAGGGCGTCTTTTCCCGCGGCCACGTCCTCGGGCTTGATCCCCTTTGCCGTCAACTCTTTCACGAAGTCGGCGGCTTTCTTGTTGCGCCCGCCCGCCGCCAGAAACTCCGCCTCGTGGTTTCCCATCACCACCACCACGCGACCGCCGGCAGCCGCGGCGTCCGACTGCAGCGCCCGCAGCAGCGCCAGGACCGGCAGCGACTGAATCCATTTGTCGATCACGTCGCCCGTGCATACCAGGACCGATCGGCCGGCCGCCCAGCGCACCTTCTCCGGGGTCGGGGGGTCTTTCTGGATGATCTTGCCGGCGACCAGCAAGGTCACAAGGCGGTCGTAGTCGCCATGAATGTCGCCCAGAGCGTAGACGTCGTGTTTCGTGTCGATTTCCACGATGGCCGGCTGCGTCTTCCAGTCGCGGACGGGAAGATGGTTCTCCGCGCCGGCGATACCGGGGCCGTTCGCCAAGGGGACAGCGCAGAGACAGCAAGCCAGAGCCAAAATCAGCCAGCGTCCAGCAAGTGACGGCATGATCGCGTTCCTCGTCATGAACCGCGGTCGAAAGTAACAGAAGGCAGCACTATCCTATGTGCTTCGCGGCATGTCAACCATCTGCTTGAAGGGCGTTCGCTCGCTTCGGCTGGAAAACTGCTCTTGCCCATCCCGCCTGGCTCCGGCTATAGACTGGGGCTTGTGCGAAGGACGCAGAAGACTGGCGGTATGGAGGCCGCGCTCATGAGGTCGCAACAACTGCGCCACGGATTCCCCTTCTTGTCCGGAAGTCGCGGCGAGCACAACGTCCGACGACCGCCTCAGCCTCGATGAGGCCCTCTTTGGCAGCCCATTGACGTTCGACCATCCCGGCACACCCCACGTCTCCGAGGAGGTGGTGCGGCAAACGCTCCGCTTCGACGAGCCGCCTCCCTGCGCCTTCGCCCCCCCCGAGCGCATCCGCTGCGCCCTCATGAACATTGTGGTGGACACCGTGCCGATTGAAATGTCTCTTCCGCCCGGCGTCTCGTATCACACGCCCGAGGAGCCTTCCATGACCGAGCGACGGTCTGTCGTCGATGGCGGCACTTCCTACGATTTGACCACCCTGGCCCCCGGGTTGTTCGAGATGCGCCAGTCACAGTCCCCTTCGTTCGAGCTCCCCGCCGATGAGGATGTCATCCCTCCGTCCGGCCCGCGCGACGAAGAACAGGCGTTCTCCGAAGAACCCGCATCTTTTGAGACACCCCCGGACGCTGACGAACAGGCTGATCGCGTCACCGGGCCCGAGGAGGAAGAAACGCTCTTCCCGGATGCCTCCGGAGAGCAGGCGACCAGGCTCGACGATTTCACCGAAAGTGAGGTCGCGCTTGCGCCTTTGCCGCCCCTGCCGGTTCCGGTGCTGGCCGTCAACAACGGCCTGTCGCTGACTGTGGGAGAAATGGTTGCCGTCACGCCGGAGCAGTTGCAGTTCACCGGCGGCGAGCCGTGCTTGCTCGACGTGATGATCCTGTCGGCGCCGCTGCAAGGGGCGCTGGTGCGCGACGGCTTCGCGCTGACGGGCGGCGACGTGTTCACCCAGGAAGACATCGACCTGGGCCGACTGCACTACCGCCACGACGGCGGCGCGGAGGAATGCGACAGCTTCACCTTCGCCACGCCCGAAGGCGAGGTGCCCGCCACGGTCTTCACCATTCTCATCGAACCCACTGCGCCGCGCCTCGATCCTCAACGGCAACGGCCAGCTCGCCACCGTTCTGGACGGCTGCCGCATCGCGGAAGTCCTCGACGGCATGACGCAGTGTTGTGAGCCGCACTTGCACGCTGGCCTGGCCGTCGTCGCTCTGGCGGGCCGGGGACAGTGGCAATACGCGCTCGAAGGCGGCCCCTGGCTCGATCTGGCCGTGGCCCATCACGGCCAGGCCCTGCTGTTGCGCGAGTGCGATTCCGTTCGCTTCGTACCGCGACCGGGCTGGTCGGGATCGGTCAAGTTGACCTATCACGCCTGGGACCAGACCACCGCTCAGGCGGGCGAGGTCGTGAACCTTTCTCCGCGCAACGCCACGGGCGGAAGCACCGCCTTCAGCAAAGCCTCCGCCTCCGCCACGACGACGCTGGCCCCGCCTCCCGTGGAGCCCGGCCGGATCATCGATCCGTGGGTGGACGCACCGACCGCGGCCGAGCTGGTGGGCGACGCCCTGGCCGTGGTCCGCCTGGCGGGCGAAGGGACGTGGCAGTTCTCGCTCGACAACGGCCGGAGCTGGCGCGACTTTGGCCCGGTCTATCACGGCCGCGCCCGCCTGCTCCGAGGCAGCGACCGGCTGCGTTTTCTGCCCCGCCGCGGCGCGGCCGGGCGCGTGGCGCTGACGGGCCGGCTGTGGGACGGCCGCGGCGGCAGCGCCGGCGAAACGGTTTCCCTGGCGGCACGCGACAGCCACGGCGACGGCACTCCGTTCAGTGAGTGCGTACAGACGCGGACCTGGTATCTGGGCGAACGGTGAGCGAAACCAAGCTGGCCGGAAGTGCAAGGAGAAGGCGGAGTGATCGCGGGTCTGTCCTCAACTTGCGTTTTATCCAACCTCCCCCTCTCACATGCGGGCGCCCTCTGAAACGAATGATCGGGAGAAGGAGAACCGAAGGCCAATCAGCGCCGCTGAGGTTTTCGCCGGGACAGTCGAGCCACGGCAAGGTTCTCCGCACATTCATTTCAAGTCCCGGCGGAAGTCCTTCGCCTTCCCCTTCCTGACCGTGGCGGGAGGGAACCCAGGGCCGCCCTCGCGACGCCGAGCCCACCAGTCCTGTGCCTGATGGAACCCGGCGCAGCACCCCGTAGTTCGACTATACGGTCGCCGGTGGAGAACCGATTGGTGGTAGAAACATGTCGGCACGACGGCTGCGTATTGCGCAATGGGACTATCGACATTGTGCAGATACAGAGTATCTTTCCGAAATGCGGTCGTTCTAAAGTTCCGTAGGCGTGGGTCGGATGGTTCTTGAACCGAACGCGAAGAGTCAAGCGACCTCGCGATATTGCACTGGGATGTCCTGCTTGTCGATGATGTGAAACTTCTCCGTCATCAGCGATTGCAGCTCGCCGCGATAGTTCTCCAGATGATCCAACACCTCAGAAACCGCAGCCTGCATGTCTTCAAACGTCTTGTGCCACTTGCACAACGCTTTCGCACGCATGAACTTCCACATTCTCTCAATCAGGTTGACATTGGGAGAGTACGCTGGGATTCGCGACAGGTGGAACTCGGGATGCCGTTTCAACCACTCCTTGACGACTGGACTGCGGAAGTATTTTGCTCCGTCCACGTACAGAATGAACTTCTCGGTCTCAGGGTGCAGCGAGCGCAGCAACCGCAGGAAATTCACGAACTGCTCGCCGTTGATGTTGTCGCGTGTCAGTCGGTAATCCACATACTCGTGGTCGTCTGGGCAATACCCCCCAAGAATGTTCAGGCGTTTGCGACCGCTGCCCATGCCCACCAACAGACGCTGTCCGAGCAGCAACCAGCAGCAAAATACCAGATCCAATCCCCATACCGGATGACAAGCATCGACGTAGTAGCGGCGTGTTCGTGGAGCACCTTGGCTCTTCGCCTCGCGTTTGTGCCGTGCAATCCTCTTGACGAAGGCATGTTGTTTGTCGGGATCTCCTTTCCACAAGAAACCACTCACCTTGTGGTAGGTAACGCCAATGCGCTTGAGGAGATCTTTGAGGCCGCTGGAAGAATACTTGACCGCAAAGCTGGATTCGATCCAGTCGCGGATCTGGTCGGAGTTGCGAAAGCAACCCGTGCTGACTTTGGCTTTGAGTTGCTCAATCTGGTGAGGGGTAAGTTTGCCCGGATCGCCCTTGTTGTGGATCTCGCAGAGGGCGTCGAGTCCTTGGTTGCGAAAGACCCGGAGCCATTCGCTCAGTTGGGTAAGACCAACTCCCAGCAACTCGGCGACTTCTTCCCGGGTTTTGCCGGCAGCAACCGCCAAGACGGCGGTGAGGCGTTGGTAGACCCGCCGATCGAGCGTCCCCTTGCGTCGCCGTTCGATCTCTTTCTGCTCCTCCGCGGTCAGTACAATCGGTTTCATCGGCGTCTTCTTTGCTTATCTGGCTGATCTTTCAGGTGGCCGAGTTCTCACGCATTGGTCTATTATACTGGTCGGTTCTCCACTGGCGACGGTATATCGTTGATCCAATCGGTTAGCCGCGACGCGGAGCGGAGCGCGGGGCCCGCGCTCCGCTCCGCGTCGCGGCTAACCAGGGTGACCACGCAACAACGACAGTCGAAATAGGGAGAGCAGACGACTGACTGTCCGATATCGGACAGGAGCGGACACGTCGTTCTCTCTCCGGAAGCGGCAGGCTGGGGCCCGGCAAATTGGATGGGGCCCTGCCGCGAGAGGTTCGCCTTTTACGCGGGGCGTCCATGCTTGTCCAGGAGGCGATACAATCGCTGCCGGCTGATCCCCAGGCTCTGGGCCGCACGGGACTTGTTTCCCCCATGCGAACCCAGGGCCCGCTGGACAAGCTGCCGCTCGGCGTGCTCCAGGCTGGTCGCCGACGCCGGGGGACCGTTGGCGAAGGGCAGGGGCCGCTCCGTGGAGAACTTCCTCGGGAAGGTCCCGGAGAGTGATGCTCGGGCCCTCGGCAAGGACCTGGGCGTGTTTCACCGCGTTGCGCAACTCGCGCGCGTTACCCGGCCAGTCATGAGCGAGCAGCGCGTTCATGCTCTCCAGATCGATCTCCTGCGGCCCGTCCGGCTCCAGAGAAAGGAAATGGCGGACCAGCAGGGGAACGTCCTCGAGCCGCTCCCGGAGGGGAGGTAGTTTGATCATGAGAACGGCCAGCCGGTAGTAGAGGTCTCGGCGAAAGCGGTGCTCCGCGATGTCGTGCGCCAGGTCCCGGTTCGTCGCGGCGACGACGCGGACGTTGGTCCGGGCCCAGTGGACCGAACCCACGCGCCGGATTCGTCGATCTTCGAGGACGCGCAGGAGCTTGGCCTGAAAGGGCCCCTTCATTTCTCCGACCTCGTCGAGGAAAAGCGTCCCTCCCTCCGCCACCTCGAAGAGGCCGGGCTTGGCCGCGTGCGCCGAGGTGAACGCCCCCTTTTCGTGCCCGAACACTTCCGATTCCAGCAGCGTTTCCTGGATCGCGGCGCAGTTGAAGGCCACGAATGGCCCCGCGGCCCGCGGGCTGGCCGCATGCACCGCGCAGGCAACGAGTTCCTTGCCCGTGCCGCTCTCTCCCTGGATCAGGAGGTTCTCGTCGGACGGCCCCAGTCGTTTGATGAGGCGGAGCACGTGCGCGATCGCCGGGCTCGTTCCGACGATGCCGTAGTTCGGCTTCGTATTCGCGGGACAGGGCGAGGATTGTTGTTCCTTGGCGGCCATGGCCAAACCTTTCGTGCAGGCCCTGGAGGGTTCGGGGATTGCGGCCCCGGCGCCCTTCTCGTTTCGCTTCCTGACCGGCCACGGCGGAATCGCGCCCGCGCGGAAAGCGGGGAAGGTGGGTTGTCGAATGCTTGCTATTGTCATTATACGCATGTCCGGAATGCGATCGGTAGATTGTCCGCTTCCGGACAGTCCCCGACAGGCCGCACCTCGTTCGCACGATCGATCCGGAGGAGGCCGACGAAGACGGCGCGGTCTTTCGTCCGGCACAACTCCTTCGAGTGAGCGGAGGACAGGAACGAGGAATCGCATCCCTCCCGGGGCGAGCGGAAGCGGTCGAATGGAATGCATTCCGTTCGACCGCCGCCCGTCCCGCCTCGCCTCAGTGCGCCAGGCCGCAAGCGGTATTCTCCCCGCCGCTTGCGGCTTTGCGTTTGGCCCACTCCACCGTCCTGACTCGGGCGCCCCTTCGGGCTCAAAGGAAGCGAAAGCGTAGCGTGTAAGTCTCAAAACACGTTCTGTTGCGATCCCGTCCGATATACCGTCGCCAGTGGAGAACCGACCAGTATAATAGACCAATGCGTGAGAACTCGGCCACCTGAAAGATCAGCCAGATAAGCAAAGAAGACGCCGATGAAACCGATTGTACTGACCGCGGAGGAGCAGAAAGAGATCGAACGGCGACGCAAGGGGACGCTCGATCGGCGGGTCTACCAACGCCTCACCGCCGTCTTGGCGGTTGCTGCCGGCAAAACCCGGGAAGAAGTCGCCGAGTTGCTGGGAGTTGGTCTTACCCAACTGAGCGAATGGCTCCGGGTCTTTCGCAACCAAGGACTCGACGCCCTCTGCGAGATCCACAACAAGGGCGATCCGGGCAAACTTACCCCTCACCAGATTGAGCAACTCAAAGCCAAAGTCAGCACGGGTTGCTTTCGCAACTCCGACCAGATCCGCGACTGGATCGAATCCAGCTTTGCGGTCAAGTATTCTTCCAGCGGCCTCAAAGATCTCCTCAAGCGCATTGGCGTTACCTACCACAAGGTGAGTGGTTTCTTGTGGAAAGGAGATCCCGACAAACAACATGCCTTCGTCAAGAGGATTGCACGGCACAAACGCGAGGCGAAGAGCCAAGGTGCTCCACGAACACGCCGCTACTACGTCGATGCTTGTCATCCGGTATGGGGATTGGATCTGGTATTTTGCTGCTGGTTGCTGCTCGGACAGCGTCTGTTGGTGGGCATGGGCAGCGGTCGCAAACGCCTGAACATTCTTGGGGGGTATTGCCCAGACGACCACGAGTATGTGGATTACCGACTGACACGCGACAACATCAACGGCGAGCAGTTCGTGAATTTCCTGCGGTTGCTGCGCTCGCTGCACCCTGAGACCGAGAAGTTCATTCTGTACGTGGACGGAGCAAAATACTTCCGCAGTCCAGTCGTCAAGGAGTGGTTGAAACGGCATCCCGAGTTCCACCTGTCGCGAATCCCAGCGTACTCTCCCAATGTCAACCTGATT
Organism: uncultured Alphaproteobacteria bacterium; assembly: GCA_963790515.1. Classification (GTDB taxonomy): domain Bacteria; phylum Pseudomonadota; class Alphaproteobacteria; order Acetobacterales; family Acetobacteraceae; genus Rhodopila. The sequence goes on from CAWBPF010000050.1 coordinate 281,483, forward strand.
GAGAGAATGTGGAAGTTCATGCGTGCGAAAGCGTTGTGCAAGTGGCACAAGACGTTTGAAGACATGCAGGCTGCGGTTTCTGAGGTGTTGGATCATCTGGAGAACTATCGCGGCGAGCTGCAATCGCTGATGACGGAGAAGTTTCACATCATCGACAAGCAGGACATCCCAGTGCAATATCGCGAGGTCGCTTGACTCTTCGCGTTCGGTTCAAGAACCATCCGACCCACGCCTACGGAACTTTAGAACGACCGCATTTCGGAAAGATACTCTGTATCTGCACAATGTCGATAGTCCCATTGCGCAATACGCAGCCGTCGTGCCGACATGTTTCTACCACCAATCGGTTCTCCACCGGCAACCGTATAACGGACACCGGTGTCCGCCCTGGGGCAGTCGCTGACAGTCCGTCCACTCCCTCGGGAGAACCGGCCGGAGAAAACGGGAACCCGGCGCGGCCGATCGCTCGACACAAGTTGTTCGAGGAAATAGAGAAGCGATTCATGGGGGCAAAGAGGACTGTCTGGGGCCGGGCGAACCCCATGAATGGCACATGACTTGCTTTTTATGAAGAACGGCCACAGCACTGACAGCGCAACGAGCAAGAGCACACCGCAACGACAGGGTCTGCCGGGCGGAGCCGAGCGACGGCGATCTCTGCTGATGAGCACAACCGTGAATGGATAACCCCGACGCTCGCGTCCGCGGTGCGCGCCTGGCTGGCCCCGCTGCTGCACAATGCGTCCTAACTGGAATAAGAACCCGAGGCTCCCCGTGTTCCCCTTCGCTTCCTGGCTGCGGAAAACCTTCTTCCGGCCCTTCAAAGCTTCTCGTGCGTCGCGCGGCAAGCGGAGCGCGACCCGATCTCTCTGGCTCGAAGCCCTGGAGGATCGCACCGTATTCGCGGCCTCTCTCACCGCGGCGGCGTACGGGCAGGTCCCCCTGGCCTTCGAGGCCAACCAGGGCCAGGTCGATCCGCGCGTCGATTTCCTCTCCCGCGGACCGGGCTACTCGCTGTTCTTGACGCCCACCCAGTCGGTGCTGAGCCTGGTGAAGCCGGGCAACAACGGCAGCGGCCCGGTCAGCGGCGACGTGCTGAGCATGAGCCTGGTCGGCGGCAACGCCAACCCCCTGGTCCAGGGGCTGGACAAACAGGCCAGCGTCACCAACTACCTCATCGGCGATCCGTCGCAATGGGTGACCAACGTCGCCAACTACGGCGAGATCCAGTACCTGAACGTCTATGCCGGCGTGAACGAGATCTACCACGGCAACCAGCAGAGCCTAGAGTACGACTTCGTGGTCGCCCCGGGGGCCGATCCCGGCGTCATCCGCATGTCGTTCCAGGGCCAGCAGGGGCTGTCGCTGGACGCGCAGGGCAATCTTGTGCTGCAAACCTCCGGCGGCGACGTCATCGAGCAGGCCCCGGTGATGTACCAGATCCTCAACGGCGTCCGCCAGTCGGTCTCCGGCGGGTACGTGCTGGAGGCCGACGGCGCGGTCGGCTTCGCCGTCGGCGACTTACGACCCGACTCAGGCGCTCGTCATCGATCCGACGCTCGCCTACTCGACCTACCTCGGCGGTAACAATAGCACCTCCGGCCAGGCCATCGCCGTGGACGGCAGCGGCGACGCCTTCGTCACCGGCTGGACCTATGCCAGTAACTTCCCGACGACCACCGGCGCCTTCCTGATGTCGAATCCGGGAAACGAGGACGCCTTCGTGACGGAACTGAACGCCGCCGGCAACGCCCTGGTCTACTCCACCTACCTCGGCGGCAACAGCGACACCGAAGGCTATGGCATCGCCGTGGACGGCAGCGGCGACGCCTTCGTCACCGGTTACACCGACGCCAGCAACCTGGCAACGCCCGGCGCCTACCAGGCGTCGTACTCGGGGAACGGGTCGGCCTTCGTGACGGAGCTGAACGCCGGCGGCAACGCCCTGGTCTACTCCACCTACCTCGGCGGCAACAACTCCACAGCGGGCCAGGGCATCGCCGTGGACGGCAGCGGCGACGCCTTCATCACCGGCTACACCGACGCCAGCAACCTGGCAACGCCCGGCGCCTACCAGGCGTCGTACTCGGGGAATCAGTCTGCCTTCGTGACGGAGCTGAACCCCTCCGGCAGCGGGGTGGTCTACTCGACCTACCTCGGCGGCAACAACTCCACAGCGGGCCAGGGCATCGCCGTGGACGGCAGCGGCGACGCCTTCGTCACCGGCTACACCAACGCCAGCAACTTCCCCACGACCCCCGGCGCCTTCCAGACGTCGAACCCGGGGAACGAGTCTGCCTTCGTGACGGAGCTGAACCCCTCCGGCAGCGGGGCGGTCTACTCCACCTACCTCGGCGGCAACAACTACACCGTCGGAAATGGCATCGCCGTGGACGGCAGCGGCGACGCCTTCGTCACCGGCTACACCGACGCCAGCAACTTCCCCACGACCCCCGGCGCGTACCAGACCACCTTCGCGGGTGGGGAGTACTACTACTTCGACTCTTACGACGCCGCCTTCGTGACGGAGCTGAACGCCGCCGGCAGCGCCCTGGTCTACTCCACCTACCTCGGCGGCAACAGCGACACCGAAGGCTATGGCATCGCCGTGGACCCCGGCGGCGACGTCTTCGTTACCGGCGAGACGTATGCAAACAACTTCCCGACGGTGAACGCCTTGCAGGGGTATGGCGGCCGCTGGGACGCCTTCGTGAGCGAGCTGGCCCCTGCCGCCTCCGGGGCGGCGTCGCTGATCTCCTCGACTTACCTGGGAGGCAGCAACTCCGACTACGGCTTTGGCATCGCCGTCGATGCCTCCGGCGACGCCTTCGTGACCGGACAGACCTATTCCAGCAACTTCCCGACCGTGAACGCCTACCAGACGGCGAGCGACGTCGATTACGGGGACGGCGCTGGATTCGTGGCCAGGCTGACGGCCGACAACCTCTTCGATTTCGCCGCCTCCAACTACAGTGTGAACGAAGACAGCGGCTCCGTCACCGTCACGATCGTTCGCCAGGGGGATACGGCGGACGCGGCGAGCGTTGACGTCACGCTCACCGACGGCACGGCGAAGAATGGCGTCGATTACCAGACGCCGGCGTCCACCACCGTGTCGTTCGCGCCCGGCCAGATCAGTCAGACCTTCACGGTTCCTCTGATCGACGACGGCCAGGGCTCGTACAACCTCACCTTTTCCCTGGGTCTGACCGATCCCAGCGGGACGTTCGCGGTCGGCCCGGACGGCACGACCCAGGTCACCATTCTGGAGACGGACTACGGCCAGTTCCAGTTCAGCGCCCCCACCTACACCGTCAGCGACAACGTCCCGCAGGCGTACATCGTGGTCACGCGCACCGGCGGCAGCGATCAGAACGTCACCGTGAACTACGCCGCCTCCGACGGCACGGCCACGGCCGGCGTCGATTACGTCCCGGTAACGGGGACGCTTGACTTTGTGCCAAATCAAACGGTCGAGGCCTTCGCCGTCCCCGTCTTCAACGACGGCAACGCCAGCGAGGGCGACGAGACGGTCGATCTCTCGCTCAGCGACCCGGAGGGCGGCGCCACCCTGGGGACGCAAACCACGGCGACGCTGACCATCACGAAGTCGGCCGCGGGCGAGTTCTTCGCCTTCAGGCGCCGACCTACACGGTCGATGAGCCCGGCACGGCGGACGCAACGATCACCGTCACGCGCACCGGCGGCACGGCCGGCACGGTCGATGTCGGCTACGCCACGGCGGACGGCACGGCGACGGCCGGGATGGACTACACCGCGGAGTCGGGTGTGCTGACATTCAATCCCGGCGACACGCAGGAAACCATCACCATACCCATCCTCGACACCGGCGGGGTCGGGAGCGACCGGACCGTCAACCTGGCCCTGACCAGCGTGGACAACAGCGCCGAGCTGGGCGGCTGGTCCTCCGCCGTGCTGACCATCCACCAGGGGACTGCGGGGACGGGTGCTGGGCAGCTCACCGCCCTGGCGCCGCCGACCATCAGCGCGGTGGAAGGCGAGGCAACCGGCCCCATCGCGGTGGCGACGTTCACCGACAGCAACCCCGGCATCCACGCCGGCGACTTCAGCACGGCCATCAACTGAGGAGACGCGACTCCGCTCGACACCACGGGCGTCGTCACCTACAACGCCGCCACGGGCGTCTACACGGTGACCGGCGACCACACCTACGCCGAGGAGGGCGACTACACCGTCTCCGTCCAGATCGCGGATGCGGACGGCGCCGCGATTGGGGTCGGACTCAGCTCGACCGGGGCGGTTGTCACCAGCGACACGGAGGCGCCCGGCGTGTGGTATACCGACCGCTACGCCCCGGCCGGCTTCACTCCCAATCAGACGGTCGCCGGCCAGACCGGCGTGCTGGACGAGTTCATCAGCTCCGCCGACGCGGACGGCTCGCGGCCCCCGGCGTACAACAACGCCTTTTACGACTACCAGGGTCGCAAGTACGACCTGCCGGCGGGGACCACATACATCGGGATCGACCTGTACGTGCCGTCGTCGTGGTCGAGCCTGGCGCAGCAGGACAGCAGCGACGATCCGTCCAACGGGGGGTCGCTGGCGAGCTTCTGGGCAACCGGCGTGGACGGCTCGAACAACGTCACGAGTTATCCGATCATCGGCTACAACAACACGGCCGGCTCGGGCAGCGGCGGCTTCCAGGTGTTCGATCAGACCAACGGCTGGACGAACGTGCCGGGCTACACCGGGGGCAACCAGTGGTATCAGCTCGGCATGGCTGTGGTCGGGGCCGACGTCGATTACTTCGTCAACGGCAAGCTGGTGTACACCGACACGACGGCGACGGGGACGACGACGCTGAGCAACGTAATGCTGGAGGGGTACAACGCCGGCAACAGCTACGACATTTACTGGAACAACCTGGGCAACGCCCAGGCCAACGTGGCCGATGCGCCGCTGGTGGACACGACGCCGCCCAACGATACGGGGAAGGCGACGGAGGGGGCGGCCTTCAGCAACGTGGTGATCAGCACCTTCACCGACGGCAACCCGGCCGCTCAGGGGAGCGACTTCAGCGTTAGTTCGGTGAATTACACGAACGCGCCGAGCTTTGCCGTGGCGCCCAGCTACTCGGTGGAGTTGGTGGGACGCACGGCAACGGAGTCGCTGTGGGAGGTCGTGGCCAGCGGGACCTTCGCGGAGGAAGGCAGCTACACGGCCAACGTGACAGTCGCCGACGCGGGCGGCAGCACCGTCAGCGACAGCAACACCACCTTCGACGTGGCGGATGCGGCGCTGACGGCCGGGGCGCTGACGCCGCCGGCGGCGGTGGAAGGGCAGGCGTTCAGCAACGACACGGTGTTCCACTTCACCGACGCCAACCCCTACGCCACGGCGAACGACTTTACGGCGCAGGTGACGCTGGGCGACGGCAACACCGTCACCTTGACCAGCGCGGCCAGCGCCAACGGCCAGATCGTTCCGGACATGAGCGGCGGCTTCGACGTGCAGGCGTCGCACACCTACGCCGAGGCACTCACCGACGCCGTCTTCAGCGTTGCGGTGAGCGACGTGGGCGGCGCCACGACCGGGGCGACGCAGGCTTCAGCGTCACCGATCAATCGGTGGTTCCGAACACGACGCCGCTGACGTTCACCGCCACGGAAGGGGTGCTGTCGGCGATCCAGCCGGTGGCGACGTTCACCGACCCCGGCGGCGCGGACGTGACGAATAACGTGCCCAATGCCGGCGAGTACGCCGCCCTCATTAACTGGGGCGACGGCACGACCACGGCGGGCACCATCACGTTCAGTTCGGGGACGTTCACCGTTTCCGGCGCGCACCGCTACGCCGAAGAGAGCGACGCGACCCAGCCGAACACCAACCCGTACCAGATCACAGTCACCCTGTCGCACGGCACGTCAACGCCAGTCTCGGCCGTAACGGCGCTTGCGACGGTGAGCGATGCGGCGGTGCAGGCAACCGGCGGACTGACCCTCACGGTCGCGGCGGGCGCGTCCCTGCCGATCCAGCCGGTGGCGACCTTCACCGATCCGGGCGGGGCCGAAGCGGTGGGCGACTACTCGTCGGACATCGACTGGACCGGCACGGGCGCCAGCTACACTCTCGGCGCCGGGTCGGTCAGTTACAACAGCAGCGCGAACACGTTCACGGTGACGGCGGGCGGGCCCACGTTTACGCAGATGGGCCCCCACACGATCCTGGTGCGCATCAACCACGAGAGCGCCGGTTCAGTGACGGTGTCGGACACGGTCGCGGTCTCCTCGGCCGTCGCCAGCACGGTCGCCTTCACCACCAGCCCGCGGAGCTTCACCGCGGCGACGATCTCGAGCGTCATCACGGTGCAGGTCGAGGACCAGTACGGCAACCCCGTCGCCGAAAGCAACGACGTGATTGACCTGAGCACGACGAGCAGCACGGGCCAGTTCTTCGCCGTCAGCACCACCGCGCCGCCAATCACGGCCGTGACGACGGACAGCACCGGCGCGGCCAGTTTCGTCTACTACGACACTACCGCTGGCACGCCCACTCTGACCGCTGTCGATGGGAACGCGAACCTGACCGCGCACACCGCGACGCAGCAGGAGACAGTGACCGAAATGGCGGCGCCGACGCCGGCAAGCCCCCTCGGCGCCATTGCGGCCAGCAGCGGCTTCGACACGCCCACCTTCAGTTGGAGCAGCGTCAGCGGGGCCGTGCAGTATTACCTTTCCGTGAAGGATGCGGCGACGGGCGCGGCGGTCATCAACAACGCCAACATCACGGCCGACTCGTTCACGCCAAGCACGGCCCTGATCCCGGGCCACAGCTACACCTGGTATGTCGGCGCGGAAGGCAGCCTTGGCGTCAATGGTCCCATCGTCTGGAGCGGCGCGACGAACTTCTCGCTCGCCGCCCTGAGCGCGCCGACGCCGGCAGGGCCAACGGAGCCGTCGCTGCCAGCCCCGGTTACGATACGCAGACGTTTAGCTGGAGCAGCGTCCCGGGGGCCGCTCACTATTACCTCTACGTGAAGGATGCGGCGACGGGCACGGCAGTCATCGACAACTCTGGCGTCACCGGTGCATCGTTCATTCCGGGCACGGCCCTGGTGCAAGGCCACAGCTACACCTGGTATGTGGGAGCGGAAGGCGGCCTTGGCCTCAATGGCCCCATCGCCTGGAGCGGTGCGACCACCTTCTCCCTGGCCGCTCTTGCCGCGCCGACGCCGAGTGGGCCCAGCGGATTCATCGCGGCCAGCAGCGGCTACGAGACGCCCACGTTTAGCTGGAGCAGCGTCCCGGGCGCCGCTCACTATTATCTCTATGTGGTCGATACGACGGCGGGCGGAGGGGCGATCATCAACAACGCCGACCTCACGAGCGCCTCGTTCCTGGTCATGGGGCCGCTGCAGCCCGGGCACAGCTACACCTGGTATGTGGGGGCGGAAGGCGGTCTTGGCCTCGATGGGCCCATCGCATGGAGCGGCGCGACGAGCTTCACTCTCGCCTCGTGAGCAACCGGCACGACCCAGCCGCTCCATCGCGCCTCCCCCGATTCCATGCGAGCCCGCCTCCGCCGGCGAGCGGGCTCGGCACTCTCTATCTCGCCGGGCCAACAGGTCGAGTCGGGAGTGGCGTCAGGGTTACCGATTCGCGCCCGTTTTCCGGGAGTCATGGGTATAATATAACCAGAGGTTGATGCGAGTTTCCTACCTCTGGACGAATACGCGAAGTTCACGAATCATGCGTTTTATCAGTGTTTGTTTGGTCGGCGTCTGTGCATGCATCGGCGCCATGGTGGTCCTGGGGCAGGCCTTGAGAGGCTCGGAGAGGACGGAGCGTCACATTCCGGCAGCCGTCAGGGAAACAAGAGACTTCAGGGTTGATTCTCAACCGGCAAGGCCGGTCGAGACCTATTCGCCGCCGTCTTCGGAGAAAGACGACAAGGTGGCTGTTCTCATGGAGGAGGAGGCAGCCGGCGGGCCGCGAGCGCGGATCATCCAGGACGCCCGCGTGCTGCCCAGCGAGCGGCAAGACGTGCCCAGCGAATGCGAGGGCAAGCTGTTGTTCCTGGCCACCGAGGCCGGGCCCGCCGAGAAGGTCCCCGACGACAAGTTGATCACCTGCGAGATCGGCGTTTTGGGCGTCATCGTGCCGACCGAGAGCGCCTGGCTCGCCCTGCCGGCGAAGGACCGCCTCCAGGATGCGCACACGCCCGACCGCTACTATCGCCGCGCCCGGCCGGACGACGATCTGGCCCCGGGCACGACCGCCATCGTGCGGGAACGGCCGCGGCTTCGCAAGCTGGACGTGGGCAACCGCGTCCAGAAGGACCAGTTGCTGGGCGTGATCAACCCGGCCCTCGCCCTGGACGACCTGGCGATCAAGCAGGCCAAGGTCGAGGCCGCCGACGCCGACGTGCAGGCCTCGGTGGCCCTGAAAGAAGAGTCGAAGCGGCGACTGGACTCGATCCTCTCGCTGCGCGCCAATTACGCCCGGGCCGTGACGGACGACGACTATGGCGTTGCCCGGGTCACGGTGGAGCGTTACAAGCAGGAAGAAATCTCGAAGCGCCGCGGCAGTGCGGCAAGCGCAGCGAGAGCTGTCCGGGCGCAGACGACGCTGAACATGCACATGATCCGTGCCTCGATTGACGGCGTGATCAAGGCGATTTACAAGCAGAACGGCGAGGCGGTGAAAAACAACGAGCCGGTGCTGCAGATCCAGAACCCCGAGCGCCTGCGCGTCGAGGCGCAACTGGAGTTGCAGGACGCCCTGCCCCTTCGCGATCGGGTGGAGCGGGCGCATGATCTGCGCAGGAAAGCCAACGTCCTGCGGGCCGAGGCGCAAGGGAAGAACCAGGGAGTGCCGGGTTCCGCACCGCGCCTGGAACAGGAGGCGGATCGCCTAACGGCGGTGCAGATCGAGGCCAGCCGCGTGGAGCCGCCGCTGGCCGCCCTGGCGGGCCATTTGCAAGCGGTGACCTGCATCGCGGTCAGCAGCGATCCAGAGCCGCGCATCATCTCCGGCAGCGAGGACGGCACGGTGCGCATCTGGGAGCGCAACCCGGCGTCCGGCCTCTGGAGGGAAAGCGACCGGCTGGACCATCGCGCCATCGTTACCGCCGTGGCTTGCACGTCCCCCCGGTCGAAACGCAACCTCTTGCTGACGGCAACGGCGACGGGCCGGGGCCGTCTGTTCGACCTGGACCATCTGGAGGGGAGCGAGCGCTTCCTGGCGGGCCACCACGCCGGCCCCATCAACGCAGCAGCGTTCAGCAGCGACGGCACTCTCTGCGCGACCGCGGGTGAGGACCGGTGTATCTGCCTGTGGGACGCGGCCGACGGTGCTCTGCTGGGCAAGACGGCCGAGGCGCACGGAGCTGGCATCACATCGCTGACGTGTACAAGCAAGGGTCAGGTGGTGTCGGCCGGCCGGGACGGCCGGCTGCTGGTGTGGAACCTGGTTGACGACGGTCAGGGCGGTCAGACGCTGGAGAAGGCCGAGGAGTTCGACCGTCGCTCCGGCGACGTGCCGCAACTGGGCGTCGATCCGTCGGGGGAGCATACCGTGTTCGACGACGGCCGAGAGCTGCGCGTGCTGTCGCTGACAACGAAGAAGATCGAGGGCGCGCTGCGGAACGCCTCGGCGACGGCCGCATTCTCAACGCTGGCGCTGTATTCGCCCGACGGCAAGACGATTCTGACCAACGGCAACGCGGCCGGCCGGCTGCAACTGTGGAGGGCGCCGAACGGCACGACGCGTCCCGCGGAACTTCGCCAGTACGTCTGGGGCGGCGGGGCCGTCACCTGCGCCGCCTTTTCGCCCGACAGCAATCTGGCCGTCGCCGGCACGCAGGACAATCGCGTCCTGATCTGGCAGACGCCCGAGCAAGCCGAGAGGGATCAGCCCATTGCCGGACAGTTGACCTACGTCGAGGGGTTCCTGGACACCAGTATGAAGCGCGTGACCGTGCGTGCGTCGTTCTACAATCCTGGCTGGATCATTCCCGGCAGCAGCGCCGCCATCGTTGTTCCGCCGCTCCCTGAGGACAAGGCGACAAAGTGACGAATTGTGCCCTCAATCCGATGACGGCGAGGCAGAACGGAGAGGCTGTGAAGCAATCGGTCTGGCAGCGGCGCGGCGTGAGTCCGCCGGTGGATGCCGTTACCGGCGGGCTCGACCCTCCTGGCGCCCGGCGCCGCTCGCCCGTTGGTGGCGACCGATGTGTCCGCCCTTTGCCCACGCTTCCAAGAAAGTCCCGGGCTTGGCATCACGTCGAACACGCTCGTGGGCGTCCTTGAAACTGTCTTTGGCCTTAAGTATTGGAGCGCCAGAAACAGGAGGGACAAATAAAGTGCCGTGGCGCTGTCTGGTCGTGTTTGCGCCGCAGCCTTGGTATTCGGCGACTTGCTGGCGAACGAGGAGGGCCGGTTCCGCTCAACCCAATTGAAGTCCTCGATCCCAGGCGGTAAGATCAGGCGGTGGAAACGGCCTTCGCAACGCACCGGGAGCGAACATGGCATCGCGGCGCAACACCACCAGACGCCGGTTCTTGCAGGTTGGCGCCCTCGGCGGCTTTGGGCTGTCGCTTGCAGGTCTCGAACAGGCCGAGGCGCTGGCACGGACCACGGGGCGGAGCGCGGATCGGCCCAGGGGGTGCATCTTCATCTTCCTCTGGGGCGGACCGAGTCATATCGACACCTTCGACATGAAGCCGCACGCCCCCGACAAGATCCGCGGCGAATTCAAGCCGATCCAAACCAGCGTGCCCGGCACGCACATCGTCGAGCACCTGCCGCGCATGGCCCGTCTGGCCCAGCATTACTCGATCATTCGCACCTTGCATCACACCCGCTTCATCCACCAGCCGGCGGGCTCGTACCTCCTCACCGGCGTCGATCCCCGGGTCGAAACCGCCGCCCAGGGAGCGCCGGGCGCCGACGACGCCCCGGCCCTGGGTTCGCTGGCGGCCCGGCTGGCGCCTGCCCGTCCCGGGCTGCCCGCTTGCGTCATGCTGCCGGTGCGCGTCAAGGGGCAGAACACCCACCTCAAGGGGCAGACGGGAGGCTGGCTGGGCAGCCAGTCAGACCCGATGGTTCTGGCTCAGGACCCCAACGACCGCCATTTCCAGGTTGAGGGATTGACGCCAGCCCACGACATGCCGTCTGATCGGCTGGCCCGCCGGCGCGAGTTGCTCGCGACCCTGAACCGGCGCCGCGACGCCGCCCTTGGGGCTGGTTTTCCGGCCATGCCCCAGGGCGAACCGCAAACCATGACCGACCTGCAAGAGTGCGCCTTTGAGCTGGTGTCGAGCGGTGGGCGGTCGGCTTTCAATCTGGATGCGGAACCGAGTCGCGTCCGCGACCGCTATGGCCGATCGACCCTGGGCCAGAGTTGCCTGCTGGCCCGCCGGCTGATTGAAGCAGACTGTCGTTTGGTGACGGTGACGTCGTGCAGACCGGACGGCGATCACCTCTGGGACACGCACGGGCAAAACTTCACATCGCTGAAAACCACGCTGCTGCCTCCGCTGGACCAGGCCTACTCCGCCTTGCTCCAGGACTTGCTGGACCGCGGCTTGCTTGAAGACACCGTGGTCTACCTCGGCGGAGAATTTGGCCGCAATCCTGCGCGTGGGCCAGAACCTGGGAGGCGGCGTCTTTTCCGACGGCCGGGATCACTATCCGAACTGCTTTTTCGGCGTCCTCGCGGGCGGACGCACGCGCCCGGGGATCGTCCACGGCGTCTCCGATGCGCAGGCCGGCGCGCCGAATCGCGATCCGGTGTCGATACCCGACCTGGCCGCCACCCTCTTCGCCGCCATGGGGCTCGATCCCGAAGCGATCGTGCAGGCGCGCGACGCGCCCGATGCCGGTGATGCGCGGACAGGTCGTGCCGGGACTGATTCGGTAGTGGCCCGCGTTTCGTCGCGGTTGGCAGAACCGCGCGGCTGTCACGATAGCCGGGTGAACATCAGTGCAGCAGCACCGCATACAGGCAATCCGCCGGCAGCTTCACGACGATGCTTCCGGCCTCCGCCTTGGCGGCGATCTCGCGCGCCTTGTAGCCGTTGGCGTCGAGCTGGATCGCCTTCTTCAGCCCGTCGTTCTTCAGCGAGATGGTCACATCGGTGTTCGCGACCCGCCAGGGCATCTTGCCCGTGTTGACGATCTTCTCGCCCCGAACCGTCGCCTTGCCTTCCTTGTCCCGCACGGTCGCCGCCTCGGTCGTCCAGCCCGTCGGGCGCATCACCGTGCCGACCTGGACGAGGACCTTGCCCGACTCGCGCAGCGGCTTGTCGTCGAGGGCCACCAGGGTGACCGTGACATAGGGGTTGCTCGAGCGGATGACCGCGTCGGTCAGCTTGACCTCGCCGCCCGCGTCGGCGAAGAACCCGCTCGCCCCCTGAACCTTGGGCGCATCGAGGGTGCATAGACCAACGCCGTAGTTCAGTTTCAGCTCGCCGGTCGCACTAGTCACCGTCTTCTGTCTTCGGGTCGATGTACTTGCCGAAGTCGATGGAAGTCGTCTTGCCGGGGTCGCCGCCGTACTTGACCTCGACCCGGCCGACCAGGAAGGCGAGCGGATCGACCTGCGTCTTGCCCTCGGCCCCTTCGGCGAACCGGGTCATGCGGTTGGGGTCGAAGGTTCGGCCCTCGGCGAGAAGAGGCGTCTTCCGCTCCCACAGGTCGGCGAGCGTCCGCTCCTCATGAACGACGGGCTTGCTCGGGCGGACGTAGCCCTTGCGATACATCCAGGCGGCGGCCGGGAACTGGGTCTGCGTGCCGGGATGCAGCGACCACTTGAAGACGCCCTTCTGTCCGTCGGGGAAGGTTTGCCAGGGGAAGTAGGGATCGAGGCAGTAGCCGGGCGTGTCGGCGCTGAACCAGTAATAGGGCCCGACGCCGGTCAGGCCCGCCGTAGGCCGCGATCAGGAACGGCCCCTCCGACTCGTAGGCAAGCGGGTATACCCAGCAACTCTCGGTGATCATCGTCGGATGCCCGACGACCTGCTTGAGGGAGGTCGGCAGGGCCGTGGGGTTTTTCAGCGCGGATCGACCCTCGAAGAAGTCGTTCGGATCGATGCGCCAGCCCGCATTCGGGCCGTTGTGCGGGCCGCCGGCGTAGTACTTGTTGACGGCCACCACGTCATTGGCGGTATACGTCCAGCGCTCGACGTCGTTGAGCTTTTCCGGGTCGGCCGTGACCCAGTTGCTGGCGTTGACGAGCTGCTTGCAGCCGAGGTCCTTGCGGAAGTATTCGGCCGATCTCCGCATAAAAGCCCCTCTGCATCTCTGCCAGGAATTCGTACCTGGTCGCGCATGCGTTTGCCGGCGCCGCCCTTCATCGGCTGGGTCATGTGCCAGCTCGACAGAATGCCGACCCTGGAGCTGGCGAAGTCGTCGCCGGCCGCCTTGAAGTTGTCCCAGGCGGCGCGGGCGGCGTCCAGCGTGCGGTACTTCTTGACGAGCCACGCGGCGAATTTCTTTTCCGAGCAACGCCATCTGCGGCGGCTTGAGGCCCTGGAGGGTCCAGAAGAACAGGCTGTCCTCGTTCTGGATCTGCAGGATGGCGACCGCCGGGTCCTTGCCCAGGGCAATCCCGGTGTAGGGGTTGCGCCGGGTGAGCAGGGCCTTCGTCCACGCCTTGTAGCCCGCCTTGAGGTCGTCGCGGAAGAAGAGCAAGCCCCACAGGTCGGCCTTGTCGCCGTGGCCCTCGATCCCCCAGGAGGCGGCGGTCCCAGTGTGGCCGCCGCTGGCCCAGTACGGCGAGATCGTGGTGTAGATCCCTTGCTTTTTCATCGCCGCCACAAGCCGCCAGGCGCGGTCGATCTCTTCCTTGTCGAAGTCGGTGATTTTCGTGCCTTTCCCCTTGGGCGAGAACGAGCCGTGCATGCGCACCATGTTCACGCCGAACTTGGCGAGGAAGCGGGCGTGGTACGCCAGCTCGGCGTTCGTCTTGCGATAAACGGTGTCGTCGACGGCCCAGAAGCGAACCGGAGTGCCGTCGCCCAGAAGGAAGCCGCTGCCGTCGGCGCTGAGCCGGACGAAGCCCTTCTCGCCGGCCGTCTTCTCGTTGAGGGAGCGAAGGTCGAACAGCGCATCCGCCTTGAAGGGGTCTTTGCCGGGATGGAAGGCCCAGCTCTTGTCGGCGTCGAGATGCAACGCCCCGGCCGGGTTGACCGTGGCGTCCTTCCCCTCGAACCATCGGATAGCCCCCTTCCGGACAGGGCCGGCCCCAGATCCGGCGAGGAGGAGGCAAGCCAGAGCGACGGACAAAAAGACGGCGCGGCGAAAGACGTCGGATGGGAAGACGTTGGAAGCGGTTGACATGAAAAGAGGCCCCGCGGAGTCGTGGTAGTCGTCCAGGCGTGCGCGATTAGGCGAGCGGCAGGAAATCGTAGCCCGACTCTCCGAGTCGGGTGCGGCGGCAGAACCCGACTCGGAGAGTCGGGCTACCGCGCGGCCGGGGTATTCTTTTTCCTGCCGCTCGCCTTATCCTACCCGCAAAGCCGGCAGACACAAGCGGCGCACGATGATCCCAGCAGGAAGAATCGAACATTCGGATTGCTCTAGGCATCTGCGGACCGATCGCGTATACTCCATCATTCCGGGTTTGTGAACCGTGTATGGCCGGGATGCCGCCCGCCTCACCCCCATCCGCCTTTCCCTTGCCCCATCTTGAGCGAGCGTGTTCCTGGGAACGTCTTCGCCTTGCCGGCGACGACGCGCCCTCTGACCTTTTCGGGAGGCCCTCCATGGGCAGGAAGTTGTACGTGGGCAACCTGACCTACGGCGTGACGGACGCCGACCTGCAACAGTTGTTCGGAGCGCACGGCACCGTGCAGTCGGCGCAGGTGATCATGGATCGCGACACCGGCCAGTCCAAGGGATTCGGCTTCGTCGAGATGGGCAGCGACCAGGAGGCCCAGGCCGCCATCGCCGCCCTCAACGGCAAGGACAACCAGGGCCGGGCCCTGACGGTCAATGAGGCCAAGCCCAAGACCGAAGGCGGCGGCCGGGGCGGCGGCGGCGGCGGCGGCCGGGGCGGCTACGGCGGCGGCGGGGGCGGGCGGCGCTATTGAGCGAAGGCTGACGGCGTCCCTGTCCGCACTCCTGCGGACAGGGACGTTTTGTTGCTTCGCTCCGGTCGTTTGTCGTGTTCAGGGCGTCCTCGGGCCGGCGGCCCGGGGACAATCCATTCATCCTGGTAATTCCACCGATCCCGGCGGCCCGCGCCGCGGGCGGAATGTTCGTGAGAGGGCCCTTTCCTATGGTGAACCGTAACCTGCTCCATCAGTACGAACTTCCTGAAGACCAGCTCCAGCAGGAACTGGACGACGCCGCCTTTGGCCAGGGGGACGACTGGTTGCCCGCCGAAGGGCAGGACTTCCGCGAGCAGCAGGTCGTCACCGGCCGGGTCCTCCACGTCAGCGGAGACGGCGTCTGGGTGGATGTCGGCTACAAGAGCGAAGGCGTCGTCGAGCTGCGCGAATGGTACGACGAGGACGCCAATCAGATCGTGCCGCCCCGGCCTGGCGACGAGGTGCAGATCCTCCTTGAGGCCGTCGAGGACGAGAACGGCGCCGTCGTTCTCAGCTACCGCAAGGCGAAGCGGCAGCGCGAATGGGAAGCCGTCATCGGCAAGTACAAGGAAGGCGACGTCGTCTCCGGCCCGGTTACGCGCAAGATCAAGGGCGGCTTGCTGGTCAACATCGGCGTCAACGTCTTCCTGCCCGCCTCGCAGGTGGACATTCGCCGGCCGGCCGACATCGCCGAGTACATCGGCAAGAACATCGAATGCATCATCGTCTCGATCGACGAGGCCCGCCGCAACATCGTCGTGTCGCGCCGCCGCTTGCTCGAAGTCCAGCGCGACGACCTGAAGAAAACGCTCCTCGCCGAGATCGAGCCGGGGCAGATCCGCAAGGGCGTCGTCAAGAACATCGCCGAGTTCGGCGCCTTCGTCGATCTGGGCGGCATCGACGGTTTGCTGCACATTACCGACATGGCCTGGAGCCGGGTGGCCAACCCGCGCGAGGTCGTGCAGATCGATCAGCACATCGAGGTCTTCATTCTCCGCGTGGACAAGGAGAAGGAGAAGATCGCGCTGGGGTTGAAGCAAAAGACGGCCAGCCCGTGGTCCTCCGTCGGCGACAAGTACCCCGTGGGCAGCCGGCACAAGGGCGAGGTGGTCAACGTGATGAGCTACGGCGCCTTCGTCAAACTCGAACCGGGCATCGAAGGCCTGGTCCACATCAGCGAAATGAGCTGGACCAAGCGCATCAACCATCCCTCGGAACTGGTGGCGATCGGCGACCAGATCGAGGTTCAGGTGCTGAACATCAACAAGGAGAAGCAGGAAATCTCCCTGGGCATGAAGCAGGTGATGTCGAATCCCTGGGACAAAGTCGCCGAACGCTATCCGCCCAACACGATCATCACCGGCGTCGTTCGCAACCTGACCAACTACGGGGCCTTCATCGAGATCGAGGAAGGCATCGACGGTCTGCTGCACGTCGGCGACATGAGCTGGGTGCGCAAGGTCGCCCACCCCTCCGAGGTCGTACAGAAGGGCGACAAGCTCACCTGCATCGTCCTGAACGTCGATCAGGAGCGCAAGCGCATCGCCCTGGGCCTGAAGCAGATGAACAGCGACCCGTGGGCGGGCGACATCCCCGAGCGCTACAAGCCGGCGCGGTCACGAAGGGCAAGGTCACCAAGCTTACCAACTTCGGCGTCTTCGTCGAACTGGAGCCTGGCCTGGAGGGCTTGCTGCACATTTCCGAACTGGCCGAGCACAAGGTCGAGAGCCCCGAGGACGTAGTCAAGATCGGCGACGAGATCGAGGTCAAGATCCTGCGCGTCGATGCCGGCGACCGCAAGATCGGCCTGAGCTGCAAGCGCCTGCACGCCGGGCCGGAAGAAACGGAAGCGGCGACGGACGAAGGGGCGGCGGGCCGTCCGCGCGAGCGCGAGCTGCGCGGCGGGACCGGCACGGGAACCGCCCCGCTGTTCGCCATCCCCGACGCGGCCGAAGAGAAGGTTGCCGCCGCGGGACCGGTTGAGCCGGCGTGAGGTCGATCAATTATACTCGACGCGGGGGTAGACGACACAAAGCAACTTCGTGCAGCCGCGACGCGGAGTCCCACGGGAGCGGAGCGTGAGGCCACCGCGCTCCGCTCCCGTGGGACTTCGCGTCGCGCCTGCACGGGATTGTGTCGTTCACCACCGCGTCGAGTAATATTGGTGTCGAGAAAAATTCTCACGGCGTCACCGACGAAGAAGGCAGGTTCTCCCGAAGGCGTCGGCATTCTTCTTGCAGCGCCTCGATCGCTTTGTCCCGCTCGCCCCACTCATCGCGCATCTCACGGATATCGGCATCAATCTCCTCGGCCGTCCGCGGTTTGTATCCGCTCGCCTGCTGTTCAGCGCGAATACGCGCCAGCACCGCCAGGACGTCTTCGCCCGATTTCGCTGCCTCCACAGGCCGGACGACAACTTCAACAGGACCGGGAGGAAGCTTGACCGTATCCGCGATCTGCAGGGACCCGTCGGGAAGCACCGTGCCCCGAAGGAGGATGGACTGGTTAAACATGATGTCGTCTCTCCTGGGGATTGGTTCCTCATGCGCGAATTCATTCTATCAGAACAGCATCGATGACCGCTCTTTGCGCTGTCTGTTACTATACTGACCCTGGACGAGTCTTCGGTCAGGAATCCCCTCGATGGGTGTTTTTCAGCGGCTGTTCGGTTCGCCCGGCCGGCCCGATCCCGGCGCCCTGTCGGCCTGGCAGGATCAGCTCGACCGCGCCACTCCCTCATGGACGAACTCGCCTTTACCGAGGCCGCTTCGATCCTGATGGACGATCTCGCCGCTCTCCCCCGCTCCTGCCGCGAAGCCGCGCCCTTCCGCGCTGCCATGCTTGGCCTCTCGGCGAGTGCCACTTCCAGAACGCCGACCCCGAACGCGCCGCCGCCGCCACCCATGACGCCCTTCGTCAAGGCGCGCTCCCCCCGAACTGGAACAGTCTCTGCGCGGCAACCTCTACGAGATCCACCGTTATCTCGCCCAGCCAAATCAAGCCGCCGCCCAGGCCGAGCGCCTGGCTGAACTGGTGGAACAGCAGGACCACGACGTCGAGGCCGCTCTCTATCGCCGTCAGGCCGCCCTGGTGCGGGCCGGCGAGCCGCTCTGCCGGGTGGTAGTTCAGGTGGACGGCCGGCGCATGGAAGTGGACGAGGTGCTGGCCGGCGCGGCGGGCCGTCTCTCGTTCCTCATCGAGCGCAACCGCCTCACGCTGCGCCCCGCCCAGCACCTGCTCGACACTGGAACCCGCAAGGCCAACGAAGGAAAGTTTGAAGAAGCGTTCGCGCTGTTCCGCGCCGCCGCCCGATGCGATCCCTTCGCCCCACAGCCGCACCTTCAGGCCGGTCTGATGCTGCTGTATCTCCGGCGGCCCACCGAGGCGATTTCCGCCTTGCAGGAATGTGAGCGGCTGGCGCCCGGCTGGCCGTTAACTCGCCCCGCCCTTCATCTGGCGCAACTGCTCGCCGGGGATCGCATCCCTCACGAGGTGTTCGTGACCTGGCACGCCCTGGAAGAAGGCCCCTTGCCGGCCGAGGCAAAGATCCGCCTGGCGGAGCAAGCCATCGAGCGGTCCCCGCTGCTGCCGCACCTGCACCACCTGCGCGGGAAGAACTTGCGCGAACGCACGATTGCCTTCGCAGCACTCAAAGCTTATCTTCGCGCCATGGAGCTGGCGCCGCCGCCGGAGCTGGAAACCCGCCTGTGCGTCGATCTGGCCGCCGTGGTCGAGGACGCCGCCGAGAAACAGCGGCTCCTCCGCCGCGCCGTCGATCTCGGGGCCGACCTGGCAGCGACGGCCACCGCCCGCATCGTGTTGCAGTTCGATTGAGACCGCCCCTGGGAGAGGTTTCATGCTGTTCCGCCTCCTGTGCATCCTGGCCGGCCTGCTGCTGTTCGCTCCTGGCGCAACCGCCGCCGAGGAGAAGACGAAACCGCAGGTCTACGTCATCCTCTGGTTCGACACCGAAGACTATCTCCTGCCCGCCAGCGACGACGCCGCCCTCAAGGTCGCCGACTTCCTCACCAGCCAGGGCATTCGCGCCACCTTCAAGGTCGTCGGCGAGAAGGCGCGCACGCTGGAAAAGCGCAAGCGAACCGACGTGATCGCCGCTCTGAAGAAGCACGAGATCGGCTATCACTCCAACTATCACAGCGTCCAGCCGACGCCGGCCATGTATCTGTCTAGCCTCGGCTGGGACGAAGGCGTGGCCGAGTTCGACCGCCGAGAAGGGCCGGGCCGGGCGGACGTCGAGCGCATCTTCGGGACGGCGCCGACGTGCTACGGCCAGCCAGGCAGCTCGTGGGGGCCGCAGAGCTATGGCGCGATGAAGAAGTGGGGGATGAACGTCTACCTCGACGCCGGCCAGCACGTCGATCTGGACGGCAAGCCGTGCTATTACGCGGGGTGTTCAACCTCTACAAGCTGACGCACACCATACGCGCCGACCTCAAGAAGCCCGAGGAACTGGAGAAGGCCACGCTGCGCTTCGCCGAGCGCGCAAGGAGCTCCTCGCGGAGGGCGGCGGCGTGGTCAGCATCGTCTACCACCCCTGCGAATGGGTTCACAAGCAGTTCTGGGACGGCGTCAACTTTAAGCAAGGGCGCCAACCCGCCGCGCAGCGCCTGGAAGCCCCCGCCGCAGAAGACCGCCGAGGAAACGAAACAAGCCTATCGCATCTTCTCCGATTACATCGCCTTCATGAAGCGCTTCGCGGACGTTCAGTTCATCACCGCCAGCGAGGCGGGCAGGCTCTATGCCGACCTCGCGAAGAACAAGCCGTTCACGCCAGACGCCCTCGCGAAGATCGCCCGCTCGGTGGGCGACGACATCACCTTCCAGACCCACGGCGACTGCACCCTTTCGGCGAGCGAGGTGTTCGATTTGCTGAATCGCTGCGTGAGCCTCCGCGCCGCGAAGCAACCCATCAAGGCGCTGGTCCTGAACGGCACGCCGCTGGGCCCGACGGGCAAGGGTCCCGTGCTCGAGGAGAAGGTGACGACGGACGCCAGCCAGTTTCTGCGCACGAGCAAGGACGTGGACGACTACCTGCGCAAGCACGGGCGGATTCCCACGACGGTATGGCTGGGCAGCACGCCGGCGCCGCCGGAGGCGTATCTGCGGGCGCTTGCGACGGTGGCTGGGGAACTGCTGGCGGGCAAGCCGGTCCCTGCGAAGATTGAAGTGACGCCGGCGAAGCTGGCGGCGGCGAAGCATGTTTCGGCGGACAATCCGAAACTGTGGACCTGGGTGATCTTCCCGCCGGGGTTCAAGGCGCCGGCGATGATGGACCTGGCGAAACAGCAAGCGTGGTCGCTCAAGCCGGCGCTGCTGAAGGCGGCGCAGTAAGGCGAGGGGAGTCTTTATCTTGTTCACCGTTTCTCGCTCTTCCGCGAAGAGGGGAAGCAAGAGCGCGAAACGGTAAACAAGAGCTAGAGCGCAAAACGGTAAACAAGAGACGCATCTCTGCTTGCCAGAGGCGGGCCCGTTGAGAAGGCCGGCGGCGTTGGTCGCTCGCGACAAAATCGCTAAATTGAAGGGGTGTTCATGCCGGGTCGGGTGTTCGTTCCTCCGCGCCGGCGGATGTGCGGAAGGGCAAGGGGCCTGGCCGGCAGCCCGGGTCAGGCAGGCCGTCGGCGGGGGCAGACGTGTTGGCTTCCGTCCAGTTTTCGAGGGTTGCACATGTCCAACGCAAAATCGGAGCGGGTGGGTCTGGTCGTCGGCGGCGGGCCGGCGCCGGGGATCAACGGCGTCATCAGCGCCGTGACCATCGAGGCCGTCGAGCAAGGCTACGAGGTGTTCGGCTTCCGCGACGGCTTCAAGTGGCTCGTCGAGGGCAACGCCGACAACTACCTCAAGCTCACCATCGACGAGGTCAAGCAGATCAATTTGCGCGGCGGGTCCATCCTCCGCACCTCGCGGACCAACCCGACCAAATCCGAAAGCCTGATGCGCAACGTCCTGGGCGTCTTCGAGAAGCTCAACATCAAGAAGCTCGTGACGATCGGCGGCGACGACACGGCCTATTCCGGCAGCCAGGTCTACAAGCACGCCGGCGGCGCCATCCGCGTCGCCCACGTCCCCAAGACCATCGACAACGATCTGCCGCTGCCCGGCTCGACGCCGACCTTCGGCTTCGAGACCGCCCGTCAGGTGGGCGTCGGCATCGTCCGCAACCTGGCCGACGACGCCCGCACCACGTCGCGCTGGTATCTGATCATCAGCATGGGCCGGGCGGCCGGCCATCTCGCCCTGGGCATCGGCAAGGCGGCCGCCGCCACCCTCACCATCATCCCCGAGGAGTTCCGCAACCGGCGCGTCACCCTCGACGAGGTGTGCGACATCCTCATCGGCGCCATCATCAAGCGCCGCGCCAAGGGCAGCAACTACGGCGTCGCCGTCCTTGCCGAGGGACTCATCGAATCGATCGGCCGGGAAGGCCTGGAAGTGATGATGGCGTCCAAACAACTGGGACGCTACGGCGAGATCACCATCGATCCGCACGGCCACCTGCGCCTCGGCGAGATCGAGTTCGGCCGGATGATCAAGGACCGTCTCAGCCAGAAGCTGGACGAGCTGGGAATCAGCACGACGCTGATCGACAAGGACCTCGGCTACGAGCTCCGCTGCGCCGATCCGATCCCCTTCGACGCCGAGTACACGCGCAACCTCGGCTACGGCGCAGTCAAGTTCCTGCAGAGCGAGGAAGCGGGCAAGTTCGGCGCCATCATCAGCCTGGTGGGCGGCCATCTCGAACCGCTGCCGTTCGAGAAGATGATCGACCCCGTCACCAAGCGCATGACCACGCGCCGGGTGAACGTCAGCGGCGAGGGCTATCAGTGCGCCCGCCGCTACATGCTCCGGCTGGAGAAACGCGATTTCGAGGACGCCGATCGCATCACCGCCCTGGCCCGCGAAGTCAAGATGACCCCCGAGCAGTTCCGCCAGCGCTTCGGGTATCTGGTGCAGGGAAGTAGATAGTAGGAAGTAGGTAGTAGGTAGTAGAAATGCACAAGGCCCGTCGCGTGACAACACTTACGCGACGGGCCGCTCATTTTCTACTACCTACTACCTACTTCCTACTACCTACTGTCCGCGCGACACCGACCCCTTGCGCGACCCCGCGATGGGGTTCCCCTCGGTCAGCGGCCGGCCGGCGACGACAAAATCGTGGTCGTGCAGGTAATCGCGCAGTTTGCGGTAGATCGCAAAGCTGTCGGGATAGACCCAGAACGTGACCGCGGTTTGCTGCTGCTCCAGCGCCTCGATGATCCGGCGAAAGGCCGATCCGGGCCGCATGGCCGCCTCCAGCGTTTCGCCGCGGTCCATCGAGATGGGCACCATCTCCCAACTCGTGATGCCGGAACGGTATGCCCCGGGCGTCGGCGGCCCCATTCCGTCCAGCGCCGTTCGTTCGCGCTCGACCACAAAGCGCATCCGGAACGCCCCGGCCGGCTGCGTGACATCGCTGATGTCCCAGCGGTTCTCCAGTTCCTTGATCCGTGCCTGCGCTTCGCGTTGGGCTTCGTCCAGCATCCGGCCCACTTCCACCACCGTCACCTTGCCGCGATAGCACTCGAAGGTGACCTCTTCCGTCTGCAACGGAGCGCTGACCGGGGTACGGTAGCGGAGTTTCTTGATCGCGTGCGGCTCCTTGCGAAGCTTATCCAGCTCGGACAGCAGCGCCTTGCTGCGCTTCTCCAGATCGGTCAGCGACATTTGAACCGCCTTGACCCGGGCGTCGCCGGTCAACGCCAGCTTCACCGTTTCGACCTTCTCGCGCTCGAATACCTTCTCTTTGCCGACCAGCGCGGCCAGTTCCTTCTGAATCTCCTGTTCTCGCTTGAGGGCTTCTTGCCGGCGCTGTTCGTGTTCGCGTTCGGTCTCGACGGCCTTGCGAGCGATCTCGTGACGCTTCCGTTCGATAAGGGCCAGGCGCGGCTCGGTGGGTTCCGGCAAGGGCGACGGTTCGCTGATGGCGGGCACCGGAGGCAAAGGCGGAACGACGGCCTTGTAGGTGCGCGCTCCCACCCAGGCGACGAGGATCAGACGCAGGATGATGCCGACGACGTTGGCGACCACGTCGAGAAACGAGTCAAAGCTGAATTCGATCTCACGTACGGGTCGCCGTCGGCGAAACATCGGGAGAGCCTCCCGTTCAAGGATTGCGTCGCGCCTTCTCGGATCAATCGTTTCGGGATCACCCGCCGCGATCAGTACGCACTGATGATCCGCTCGACGTTGTCCTCCGGCTGCAGGCGAACCTGCACCTTCTCAATGGCCACCGGTTCCAGGGCCGGGCCGGCCAGATGCAGCGTGCGCTCGCCGTCGGCATGCACCAGGAAGCGCACCTGCATGCGCGGCGGCTTCTCGCCGGGCCGCAAGGTGGACGTGCGGCGGTCAATCATCTGCTCGACCGCCTTCAGCAGCGGATTGTAACTGGGGCTGTGATTGAGCGAATCGATCCCCACCTGACGGCGGGACGGGTAGATCACCAGATGGTCAAAGAAACATTCGATGAAGATCACGTACTGCCCGTCGCTCCCCAGGCGCCGGCCGAAGGGGCGGCGGCTTGCGACTGGCCACGGGCGGCCCTTGGGGGGCAAAGGGCGGAAGTTCGTCCGAACGGCCTCCGCCGCCCCCGCTCCTTTGGGCCAGCGGCAGCGCCGGGTTGATCTTTGACTCGGACCCGGTCCAGGAACGCACGTTGTTCGGATCGACTGCGGCGGGCGGGGCATTCTTCTCCGGGGGCGGCGGAGGAGGGGAGGAAGACCCTCCCTCTTGAGCGATTCCGGGACCTCCCTGAGTTCCGCTCTGACCATAGGTGGGGAACGTCGGCAATTGCGGCGTGCCGATCGATGCGGACGCACGGCCTGCTGAGGAACCAGGCATCCCGCTCGCCCCAGAGACGCCGCCTGGCGAAGGAGCGCCTGTCCCACCTGCGGTTGCCCCACCCGATCCGCCGGTCGATGGGCCGCCTCCTCCGGCAGCGCCAGGCGTCCCGGCGCCGTAGAGTGGATTGACCGATCCGTCGGTGTTGTACGGCTGGGGGGCGGTCATCGTGACCAGGCTCTGGTTCGCCGATGTTCCGTTGCCAGGGCTGCCTTGACCCGACCCGCCGGCCCCAGGTATGCCGGAGGCCGACCCGCCGCCCTGGTTTCCACTCCAGGGAGCGCCTCGAGCTGCCGGCGCTTCCCTGTCCAGGGAAGCCAGGAGATTGGCTGCCCGCAACACCTGGCACAGACGGCCCAGTGCCGGGGCTTCCCCCTCCGGGAGAACCTGGGTAGCCGTTGCCCCCAGAGGGAGCGAGCCCGCCCGGGCCGACCTGGCCGATTGGGCCCCTGCTCCGTTGTTGTTCCCATTGAATGCGTAGGGGTTCGCCCAGTCCATTGGGCCCCGAACTGCCGGGGACTCCGCTCCCTGGCACTCCGGGACCGCTCGAGTCCTGCTTGACCCAACCCGCCGCCAGTCACACCACCGACCGCACCTGAAACAAAGGGCCCCGCAGCCATCGTACTGGCGCCAGCCGTTGAACCCTCCGCTCCCAGGCACTACGGGACCGTACAGTCCTGCTCGACCCGGAAAGCCGCCTGGCACGCCTCCCGCGCCTGGGACGAAGGGGCCGGTCCCTTGCACCCCAGCACTCGAAGGGCCGCCGGGGAGGCCGATCCCGGGCGTGCCGGAACCAATCGCTCCTGTTCGACCGCCAAACCCTCCTGGCACACCGCCTGGGACGAAGGGCCCGTCGGTCGCACCCCAGGGCCGGGCGGGCCGCTGCCCACCCCCGACCCTGGTTGGCCGTTGGCGCCCGGCGCAGTGTTGCCGTTGTTCCCCATACTGCCCGGATAGCTGCTGTTTCCTTCCGAGCCGGGACCGAAGAACCCGTTGTTCGTCCCTGGGTTTCCGCTCTGCACCGTCCGCGGTTTGACGCCGGCTGGCGGTTGCAGTGAAGCCACTTGTGACGGCGGCGGGCCGTCGCTCGGGACCTGCAAGATCCAGTCGGCGTCGATGAACTCATAGCCGTATTCCAGCCCCAGCGAGCGCAGGACGGCTTGCATCATATAATAGCGATGAATGCCGTCGGGGCGGACGAGCAGCATGATATAAGGACGGGTGTCTTTCGCTCCCGCCGCCTTCATGCGTGCGACCTGGACGGACGCCCGGCGCACGACTTCCGCGCCGATCTGGGCTGGAGCGATGCTTCCGTCGAGGTGCAGTTGGTCGGGGTGGAAAATCAGCCCGGCGGTGGAACACTCGATGTACAGTGGTTTGCGGCTCTCGCCGTGCTTGCCGAAGTACGGGATCACGGAGTACGTCTGGGCGTCGCGCAGCCGGGCCTCTTGCAGGTCCTTGAGCGACTTCTCCAGTCGCACCAGCTCGCCGGCCAACTGCGCCTTGGTCTGGTCGGTGGCCGTCATCCGCGCGGTCACGGAGGCGGCGTCCTTCCGCGCCGTGGCCAGCGCCTGCTGCTGCTGCAACAGCCGGGCCTGTTCCCCTTGCAACTGCTGCCGCAGTTTCGCGACGGTTCCTTCCTCGTCGTCCACGCGCTGGGCGGCCTTCGCCAGCCGGGCCTGGATGAGGCGAAGCTCCGCTTGCAAGGCGGATTCCTCCACCCCCACGCGCGCGCAGCAGCGCGTCGCGTTTCTTCTCCCACACCTGATGCAGCGTTCGCTTCTTCGCCTGGTACTCATTACGACGGTCGGCCAGGGCCTGAACCTGATCGTTCAGTTGCCGGCGAGCCTCTTCCTGCGCCTTCTGCTGGGCCGCGATGCGGGACCGGCGGTCCATCACCAGCAGCACCAGGATCAGCGCCCCCATTGCGCAGAGCAGCACCGCCAGGAAGGGAAACATGGACACTTGCAGGGGTTTGCCTCGGCGTCTCATGCAGCTTTCCCCTGCGCGGCGCGCAGCGCGGGCGCGCCGGCGCGGGTGGTGAGCATGTGAACCGCCGCCGTCAAACTATGCACGGCCTCCTCGAACGCGCCGCCGCCCGCGAGGGCGGCGAGGTTCTGATGGAGCACCGCTTGCAGGTGAACCAGGTTCGCCTCGCCCTCCTGCAGCTTGCCCAGCACGTTCGCCTGGCCGGCGATCGTCTCGGAGATGCGCACCAGGGCCGCCTGCTGCTCGCGTCCGGTGTCGCGCACCGCCGCGGCCAGGGCCGCCATTTGCTGCATCAGTTGTCCACTTCCCTGCGCCGCCTGCTGCTCCAGCGCCGCCAATCGCTGGGCGTGCCGCGCTTCAGCGTCTGCTCCATCGCCTGCTGCAAACCGAGCAGCAACTGTTGCAGCATGCGCTCCTGCACCGCGATCGCCCGCTTCTCCGGCTCGGCCATGGCCGTCGGCCAAGATCTCCGCCTGGCGGTTCACCACGCTTTCCACCGCGGCGGTCATCGCCTGCGAACTCTGCTGCACCAGGGCCAGTACGGGGGCCTGGTCCAGCACGTCGCGCTTCCAGCGGTGCGCCAGGCAGCGATCAACGAAGCGATCCACCAGTTCGAGGATCGACTGTTCCTGTTTCTCCACCAGCGAAGTGAGGAACATGGTCAGCATGGTCAGCGCCAGGGCCAGGGCGGTCGAGTCGAACGCCTCGGACAGACCGCTGGTCAAGCCGGACATGCCTTCTTCCAGCGCCTCCGGCGTGACGCCGCTGATGGCTGCCGTGATGCCGAGCACCGTTCCCAGGAAGCCGACGATCGGCATGGCCCAGGTGATCAGGCGAAGCAGGGAAAAGCTGTTCTCCTGGGCGATGGCGTCCACGTCAGCCAGGGATGCGCATTTGATCGTCGAGGTCGTTTACGCCGCGGCGCTGGCAGATGAATTCGAGAAT
>CAWBPF010000051.1:0-158075 GCA_963790515.1 uncultured Alphaproteobacteria bacterium
CACCATATTGCTGGTTTCAGGCGGGCCAGCACGCTGCCCTGGTAGGGGTCGTAGTGGGTGACCAGCGGTGCGCCGAGCGTGATGAACAGGATGCCGAGCAGCACCAGCGTGACGGCCATGGTGACCTTGTCGCGCAGCAGGCGTTGCGCGACCGATTTCCAGTAGCCCGGGGCAGGCGCGGCCGGCAGCATCGGCGGCGCGGCGACAAGCTCGGGTGTCCAGCGTGATGTCTGACATGTCCGGATCCTTGTTCAGCGCCGGATGCGCGGATCGATCGCCGCCTGGGCGATATCGACCAGCAGGTTGAGCACGACGAAGAACGTGGCCAGCACCAGGATCGTCGCCTGCAGCACCGGGATGTCGCGGCGGAAGATCGCGAGGTTCAGCAGGTTGCCGGAGCCGGGCCAGTTGAACACCGTCTCCACCAGGATCGAGCCGCCCAGCAGGTAGCCGAACTGCAGGCCCATCAGCGCCAGCACCGGCGGCGCGGCGTTCTTGCAGATGTGGCGGATCACCGGCCAGCGCGTCAGGCCCTTGGCCGACAGCGCGCCGACGAAATCCTGGCCGAGGATGTCCAGCACCGTCGCGCGCACCAGCCGGCCGATCACGCCCATCGGGATCAGCGACAGGGTGACGACCGGCAGCACGAGGTATTGCAGCCGCTCGTACAGCGGCAGCGAGTCGTCGCCCATGCCCTGCGCCGGCAGCCAGTCGTGCAGCACCGCGCAGACCAGCACCAGCACGATCGCGCACCAGTAATGCGGCAGCGACACGCCGGTGGTGGCGATCGCGGAGAACAGCTTGTCCGGCCAGCGCCCGTGGTACAGCGCCGAGACCATGCCGCAGACGATGCCCAGCGAGAAGCCCAGCAGCGCGCCGAGGATCGCCAGCACGAAGGTGTTGCCCAGCGCGGTCGATCAGCTGGCCCCAGACCGGGGTGGCGTTGAACACCGACAGGCCGAAATCGCCGCTGCACGCGCGCGCAGCAGCCAGAGCAGGTATTGCATGTACAGCGGCTTGTCGAAGCCGAACGCCGCCTTCATCTGCGCGATGACCTCGGGCGAGGCTTCGGGCGGCATCAGCATGTCGATCGGGTTGCCGGGCACGATATGCACCAGCCCGAACACGACCAGCGACACGCCGAGCAGGATCGGGATGGCCTGGAGCAGGCGGCGGAGCGGCGAAGAGAAGCATGCGGTCGGGTGCTCTCCGTGCTGGTACGGCGACAACGGTATGCTGCATCGCAGCAATCTGCCACAAGTACTAGCATAGTCGCGCGCCTCTGTCCAGGGGCGTAATCTGACTCGATTTATGAGCATTTGCATTAATGTCGTGCATCAGACTTAGCGTGGCTCGACCGCATCAGTGGCTAATCGTTAGGCAAATAGGAGGCTGATCATGCACAACAGCCGCGATCCATCCCGACGTTGATCGCCCGGGTTACCGAGCGGCGAGGCGGCTGCGCGTGTTCGACAGCCTGATTCTGAGCGCACTGCCCATATCGTGGTCGATCTGCAGAACGGCTTCATGGCGCCCGGCGCGGTCGCCGAGATCGCCGACGGCGCGGGAGATCGTGCCCAACGTCAACCGGATCAGCGCCGCGCTGCGCGCGGCCGGCGGACTGGTCGTCTACATCCAGAACACGTTCGACGACGTCGCCGTCCGGACCTGGTCCACCTACTTCGACCACTTCTGCTCGCCCGCGCGCCGCGCAGCGCATGATCGAGGCGTTCACGCCCGGGCGCTGCGGCCACGCGCTGTGGCCCGGGCTGGACGTGCTGCCGCAGGACCTGAAGGTGCGGAAGCGCCGCTTCGGCGCCTTCGCGCCCGGTGCGTCGGACCTGCATGCGATCCTGCAGGAGCGCGGCATCGACACGCTGATCATCACCGGCACCGCCACGCAGGTGTGCTGCGAGTCGACCGCGCGCGACGCGATGATGCTGAACTACAAGGTGTTCTTCATCGCCGACGGCAACGCGACGTTCAACGATGAGGAGCACAACGCCACGCTGTCGGCGATGGCGCACACGTTCTGCGACGTCGATCGATACCGACGCAATGATCGGACTTGATCCGGCAGCGATCAGGCGGCCAGCGGCGAGCCAGTGCGCGTGGCATAGCGCCTTGCAGCGGAACCGCTGCCAGCTATCCGCAGCGATAGGGACGACGGTATGACTGTTTCCAGGCGTGGCCTCCTCGCATCCGCGGCGGGCGCCGCGGCATTTCCCGATCATTCCGGCACGTGCGGCGACCCCGCAGGTGCTGCGGATCGGCATGACGGCCGCCGACCTGCCGACCACCCACGGCATTCCCAACAATGGCGGCGAGGGGTTCCGCTTCCTCGGCTATCCGGCCTACGATTCAGTCGTGAACTGGGATTTCACCCACACCGACAAGCTGGCCGACATCACGCCGGGCCTGTTCACCGCATGGCATATCGACGAAGGCCAACCCGCTGCGCTGGATCTGCGATGTGCGCCAGGGCGTGAAGTTCCACGACGGCTCGGATTTCAACGCCGATGCGGTGATCTGGAACTTTCGGCCGGATCTACGACGACAAATCGCCGCAATACGATGCGCCGGCCGCGCCGATCGTGCGCGCGACCGTGTCGATGATCGACAAGTACGAGAAGGCCGACGACAAGACGATCGTCATGACAACGAAATATCCGTTCAGCTTCCTGCCCTATCTGCTGACCCGCATCCTGATCGTCAGCCCGACGCAATGGGAGGCGGTCGGCAAGAACTGGGCCGAGTTCGCCAAGAAGCCCGTCCGGCACCGGGCCGTTCAAGATCACCAAGGTGGTGCTCGGCCAATATGCCGAGATGTCGCGCAACGAGGACTACTGGGACAAGGCGCGCATCCCGAAGCTGGACAAGATGATCGTCTATCCGATGCCGGAAGCGACCACCCGGGTCGCCGCGCTGCGCTCCGGGCAGGTGGACTGGATCGAGGTGCCGCCGCCGGATTCCATCCCGTCGCTGAAGCGGCCGGCTTGCAGATCAGCCTGTGGCCGTATCCGCACACCTATCCCTACGCGCTGAACTGCACTGGACAGCTCGCCGTTCAAGGATGTGCGGGTGCGCCAGGCGCTCAACTACGCGATCGACCGCGAGGGCATGTGCAAGATGCTGAACGGCACCGCCAAGCCGGCGGTCGGGCTTGTATCCGCCGGACGATCCGATGTTCGGCACGCCGAAGAACCACTACAACTACGATCCGGAAAAGGCGAAGGCGCTGCTGAAGGAGGCCGGCTACGGCCCGGACAAGCCGGTGAAGGCGAAGATCATGATCTCGACCTCGGGTTCCGGCCAGATGGTGCCGATCCCGATGAACGAGTTCATGCAGCAGAACTTCAAAGCCGTCGGCATGGACATCGATTTCGACGTGGTCGAATGGGGCACCATGCTGGTCGCGGTCCGCAGCGACCCGAAGGCGCCGCCGTCGCACGGCGATGACGGGATCAACATCAGCCTGAGCTTCACCGATCCGTCGTCGATGTTCCGCTACTACGCGAAGGATAGCTTCTCCCCGATCAACTACAACTGGGGGCACTGGGACAACCAGGCAGGCCACCGACCTGCTGAAGAAGGCGCAGGCGACGTTCGATCCAGAACGAGCAGGACAAGCTGCTGGCGCAGGCGCATGCGATCGTCGTGGATGAGGCGCCGTGGCTGTTCATCGTGCACGACCTC
The DNA here is from genome assembly GCA_963790515.1 of uncultured Alphaproteobacteria bacterium. Taxonomy (GTDB): domain Bacteria; phylum Pseudomonadota; class Alphaproteobacteria; order Acetobacterales; family Acetobacteraceae; genus Rhodopila. The sequence goes on from CAWBPF010000051.1 coordinate 3,697, forward strand.
AATCCGCGCGGCGATGTCGAAGAAGGTCACGGGGTTCAAGCCGGCGCAAAGCTGGTACCAGGACTTCACCCAGATCAGCATGGCCTGAGAGGTGCTTCATGATGTCACGACGTCGATTTGCTCGCCGGTCGCCGCGGCCGTCGCCGCGCTGCCGGCCGCTTCCGGCCGCTGCCGCCGGCGGCGGAACGCTGCGCATTGCCATGACCGCGGCGGATCTGCCCAGCGCGCACGGCATCCCCAACAATGGCTTCGAGGGATACCGTTTCCTCGGCTATCCGCCATACGACGCGCTGGTGAACTGGGACTTGCGGCACAATCCGGACAAGCCGGCCGACATCACGCCCGGGCTTGTTCACCGCCTGGAAGCCGGACGAGACGAATCCGCTGCGCTGGATCTTCACCGTGCGCCAGGGCGTGAAGTTCCACGACGGATCGGCCTTCAACGCCGATGCGGTGATCTGGAATCTGCGGCCGGATCTACGACGACAAGTCGCCGCAATACGATGCGACCGCCGCGCCGATCGTGCAAGGCCGCGGTGTCGATGGTCGATACAGTACGAGAAGGCCGACGACTCGACGATCGTGATGACGACGAAATACCCGTTCAGCTTCCTGCCCTATCTGCTGACCCGCGTGCTGATGGTCAGCCCGGCGCAGTGGGAGGCGGTGGGCAAGACCTGGGCGGAGTTCGGCAAGAAGCCGTCGGGCACCGGGCCGTTCAAGATCACCCGCGTGGTGCCCGGCCAGTATATCGAGATGGTCCGCAACGAGGACTACTGGGACAAGGACCGCATCCCGAAGCTGGACAAGCTGGTGGTCATGCCCGATGGCGGAAGCGACCACGCGCATCGCCGCGCTGCGCTCCGGCCAGGTGGACTGGATCGAGGTGCCGGCGCCGGATTCCATTCCGTCGCTGAAAGCAGGCCGGCTTCACGTCACACTGTGGCCGTACCCACACACCTGGCCGTATGTGCTGAATACCGAGGAAGGCTCGCCGTTCAAGGACGTGCGGGTTCGCCAGGCGGCGAACTATGCGATCGACCGCGAAGGCCTGTGCAAGCTGCTGAACGGCATCGCCAAGCCCGCTGTCGGGCTGTATCCGCCCGGCAATCCGTTCTTCGGCAAGCCGACGCAGACACTACACCTACGATCCGGACAAGGCGAAGGCGCTGCTGGCGGAGGCCGGCTACGGGCCCGGCAAGCCGGCCAAGGCGAAGATCATGATCTCGACCTCCGGGTCGGGGCAGATGCTGCCGATCCCGATGAATGAGTTCCTGCAACAGAATTTCGCTGCGGTCGGCATGCAGATCGACTTCGACGTGGTGGAGTGGGGCACCATGCTGGTGGCCATCCGCAGCGATCCCGAAGGCGACCCAGTCGCACGGCGTCCAAGGCATCAACATCAGCCTCAGCTCGGTCGATCCATCCACCATGTTCCGCTACTACGCGAGGGACAGCTTCTCGCCCACCAACTACAACTGGGGGCATTGCGACAACGCCGGAGGTCACCGACCTGCTGAAACAGGCGCAGGCCACTTTCGACCCGGCGGAACAGACGAAGCTTCTGGCCGAGGCGCACGGCAAGATCGTCGATGAGGCGGCCTGGCTGTTCATCGTGCATGACCTGAACCCGCGCGCGATGTCGAAGAAGGTTCAGGGCTTCGTGCCGGTGCAAAGCTGGTTCATGGATTTCACCCAAATCTCGATGGCGTAGACGCGACAGCTGCCACGGGACCCGGGGATCCTTGGTCAGCGCAGGCCGGCGGGTCCTTGTTCCCAGCGTCGCGCTCCAGGGCGTCGCCGACCGCAGCACCAGGGCGTCCTCGAACGGCCGGCCGCCGATCTGCAGCGACAGCGGCAGGCCGGTCTCGCTGAAGCCGTTGCAGATCGACAGCGCCGGGACTGCCGGTGACGTTGAAGGCGCGGTTGAAGAAGGGCTGGAAGCCGGAGGCCATCGAATCCTCGCCGATCGGGCGCGCCGGGCAGCGGGCGGTCGGGAACACCAGCACATCGACGGTCTTCATGGTTTCGGCCAGTTCCGCGACCAGCCGTGTCCGTTCGCGCTGCGCATTGACATAATCCGAGGCCGCAGAATGAACGCGCCCGCCATCAGCCGATGACGGCCGAACGTGCCGTACAGCTCCGGCGTCGTGCGCAGCCAGTGCTGGTGGATCAGCGTAGGCCTCGCTGCGGGAGATCAGGCTGCCGCAGTCGCGTAGGCGCCGAACGGCGACAACTGCACGTCGCGCAACGACAGCGCCCATGTCGCGCAGCGCCACGACAGCTGGTTTCCAGCGCGGCGATCGTTTCGGGATCGGTGAGCAGGTCTTTTTCGAAGAAATGCCGGACCACGCCGACGCGCAGCCCGGCGAGGCTCTGCCGATGGCTGCGGCGTATAGTCTGACCGCCGGAACCGAGGCACTGCCGGGGTCCATGCGGATCGTGGCGCGCCAGGACCTGCATCATCAGCGCGCAGTCCTCGCTGGTCCAGCACATCGGGCCGGCGTGATCGAGCGAGAACGACAGCGGCAGGATGCCGCGCCGGCTGAGCAGTCCGTAGGTCGGCTTGTGCCCGGCGATGCCGCACCATGCGGCCGGCCCGCGGATCGATCCGCCGGTGTCGCTGCCCATGGCACCCATGCACAAGCCCGCCGCGACCGCGGCGCCGGAACCGGACGACGACCCTGACGGATCGAGCGACATGTCCCACGGATTGCGCGCCGGCGGCCACGGCAGGTCGAACGAGGAGCCGCCGATGGCAAATTCCCAAGTTGCCAACTTGCCCGTTATGACGGCACCTGCCTGGCGCAATAGGCTCACAGTAAAGGCATCTTCGGCCGGGACATGATCCTTGAACAGCGCTGAATGGCCGGTCGTGCGAATGCCGGCGGTGTTGTAGATGTCCTTCAGACCGATCGGGATGCCATGCAGCGGACCCTTCCAGTGGCCCGCTGCGATTTCGGCCTCGGCCTTTCTCGGCATCCGCCATCGCCTGTTCTTCCAGCACCAGCAGATGGCTGTTGAGCTGTGTCGTCCAGCCGCTTGACGCGCGTCGAGAAAAGCTTCGGTCAGTTCAACCGGGGACAGTTTCCGCGCTTTGATCTGGGCGGATGCCTGCGCGATGGTCATGAAATGCAGTTCGGTCATCAAGAATGCCTTCAACTTGCGAACGATCTGCTGAAGGCTAAGCAAGACCGATACCACACGCGGCGATGGTTGCGCTATTCCATGATCCAGCCACGATCGCGCAGCAGAACCGGTGTCCGGGTTTGACGCATTCCGTTCCGGCTCCGGCATCGCGAGCCATTGTTGCAACCGTTCCAATACGCGTCGGGTGGGCAACGCGAGATCGAGCGCCAGTGCCTCAGTCATGCCGTAGAAGCGCAGCCCGTCCAGTTCTCCGTCGCCGCCGAGCTCACCTTGGACATGGTGTGCCTCGACGGCCAAAAAGCGAGCGTTGAAACGGATCGGCAGGCCGGGAGGCGTTATGGCGCGGGCGAGGTAATGCAGCACGTCCAGGCGCGGCGGCACACCTAGCGACAGCCCGGTTTCCTCCAGCAATTCACGAGCAGCGGCGGCGGCGAGACCATGCGCCAGCCTGGCGTTAGTGTGATTTTTACGCAACATCCGTTCAGTCGCCGGCGACAGCGGTGCCGCGAACGGCGCCTTCAGGTCCGCCGGGTCAACCCGACCGCCAGGAAACACCAGACGGTTCGGCATGAAACGATGTTTCGCGCCGCGCATGCCCATCAGCATTTGCGGTTCATCATTTGCGAACCGGAACACAATCAGGCTGGCTGCGTGCTTCGCCCGAAGTCTGTGGGACTGGGTGACGATTACCGAGGCATCATCAGGCAAGATCAAAACCCTTCGTTTTCAGGTAGGTGGAAAAGCCGAACCGCTCAGGGACCGAGAGTTGCCGCGCGACATTCTCGCTCCAGCCGACGCCGTCACGCGGCGGATAGACGTCGTTGTTCTTCAGGCTGGCCGCGGCGACCGGATCGCGCGCGTTGCGGCGGCGGTCATAGTCGATGACGTGGGCTTCCAACGCGCTGTCATCGTATCGTTCGTGGTGGACGACAATGGACGGGGGCAGGCGCATCGATACCGGGCGGCGGAATACCGGCCAGCCGACGCTCAATCCGGCAACCGGGTAAACGCCATCCGGAAGACCCAGCAACGGCGATACACGTTCGATATGGCTGCGGACATAGCTGATCGGGCAGGTGCCTAGGCCGACGGCATCGGCGGCGACCATGAACTGCCCCATGGCCAGCGTGCAATCGACAGCGGTGTTCAGGAACGTATCCATGTTGTTGTTGGCGTGCGGCATGCCGTGCATCGTGCAAAGCTGTTGTCCGCGGCGCATGTCGCCGCACCACACCAGGAAAACCGGTGCGGTGGCGATCCAGTCCATCGTGCCAATCCAGTCGGCAATCTGCTTGATCCGTGGCCGGTCCCGCATCACCACCACCGAGAATTGCTGCAGATCCGACTTGGCCGGCGCCGATTGCGCTGCGGCCAGCAGGGCATCCAGCAGCGAATCGGGCACATCCTGTTCCGTGTAGCGGCGGGTCACCCGCCGGTCGATCAAACTGGCGATCGCATCGGGGACTTCGGTTCCGGTCCAGATCGATGCCAAACCGCGCCTGCAGCAGGGCCTGACTGTCGGCCATGGTTGCTTTCCTCCGCATTGCTGAGCTTCGACCGCCACACTTGCCGGAACCCTGCGGACGCGCAAGGTTCGGCGTCAACGCCAAACACTGGAAGGAGCCATCCATGCCCGCGTCCTACGCCAATCATCGTGCCCAGTTAAAAGCGATTCTCCTAGGGTGGGGTATGCCGGAGGAGAACGCGGAGACGACAGCCGAAATTCTGTCATGGGCCGACCTGCATGGCGTCGACAGCCACGGTATCTCGATGATCCCAGGCTATGACGGGTTGCGCCGGTCAGGCCGAGCGAAAATGGATGCTCGGCCGAAGATCGTGCGGGAAACGCCGGTTTCCGCCGTCGTCGATGGCGGCGGGGGATTGGGCCATGTGCCGGCGCATTTCGCCATGTCGGCGGCGATCACCAAGGCCAGGACGACAGGTATGGCGGCGGCGGTGGTGCACCATTCGGCGCATTTCGGAGCGGCGGGTTTTTATTCGTTGATGGCGGCAAAGCAGGGGTTGATCGGGATGTCCTGCACATCGGCCTCGGGCATCCAGGTGGCGCCAACGTTCGGTAAGCAGGCGCGGCTCGGGACCGATCCGTGGTCATTCGCTGCCCCGAGCGCTGACGGGGTGCCGTTTCTGCTGGATATGGCGACAACCACGGTGGCCGCTGGCCGCATCCGCAACAAGGCGAACGAGAACCTTGCCAACACCTGATGGCTGGGTGCTGGATGCCGAGGGAAATCCGTCCAATGATCCGCTGGTGGCGAAAGAGAAGGGCGGGTTTCTGACCTCCCTGGGCGGGTCGCCGGAAAATTCCAGCTACAAGGGCTATGGCCTGGCGGTGATGGTCAATATCCTGGCGTCCTGCCTGTCCGGTGCGACGCTGATCACCGATCCGATGCACACGAAAAAGCCGGGCGGGATGGATATCGGCCATTTCTTCATGGCGATCGACCCGAGCATTTTTCGCGAGTCGGATGATTTCCAGAGCGACGTCGCGAGCTTCATGGGTGCGCTGCGGACGACCACGCCGGTTGATCCTGCACGCCCCGTCATGGTCGCGGGCGATCCACAGTGGAAATATGCGGAGGCGCGGTTGAAGACCGGCATTCCGGTTGGGGCCGGATTGATGAACCAGGTGCGGCAGATTGCCCAGGCCGCCGCGGCCCCGTGGTTGCTGGACTGATCAGCTTCCGACCGGATCTGACACCAGCAGGGCGTCGGCCATCACGACGCCCTGGCCCTCGGGCATGATGATCAACGGGTTGATCTCGGCCTCGGTTACCGTGGGCATCGCGGCGAGGCGGGAGAAGGCGGCGATCGCCTGGGCCAAGGCCGCCAGATCGCCTCTCGGCATTCCACGATAGCCGCGTGCCGGGGCGAGGCCCTTCACCTGACCAATCATTTCCATGGCTTCATCCTGGGTGACGGGCGCCAGCCGCAGGACGACATCGCGATAAATTTCCGCCAGCACACCCCCGGCGCCCAAGGCTATGATGGGTCCGACGAGCGGATCACGGCGATAGCCGACGATGGCTTCACCCAGGCCCTTGGCCATCGGTTGGGCGATGAAGCCGCTGATCTGGCGGCCGAGGCGGGCAATCATATTCGCCGCGGCTTCACGCAGACCTGCGGCATCGCGGATGTTCAGCGCGACGGCCCCCGCTTCGGTCTTGTGGGCAATGGTCGCGGATACGGCTTTCAAAGCGACCGGATAGCGCAGATCGGCTGGCGGCGATCCGGGATCGATCCGGCGTGCGGTATCGTCCAACCCGAGTGCCGCGAACACAGCCCGGGCACCCGGTTCGTCACCGGCCTGGGCGACCAACCCGGCGGCTTGCGTCACATCGCCTATCGACGGCACGGCACGTGGCGGCTGCCAGTCGAGATAGGCGCGCACACCATCGGCACAGGCTTCCGGTGTGCGGAACGCGGCGATGCCGGCATCGCTGAGCAACCGCATGGCGGCATCGGCCTGGGGCACCAGAAATGCGCAGATCGGATTCTTGCCTTCCGCGGCAATCACCCCGGCCACGCCCTCATGTGGACGAAATTGCGCAGAGCTTCCGATCACCGCGATGGCGACATCGGAGTCGTCCGAATCGCGGGCTTGGTTCAGCGCGTTGGCCACGAAGTCCTTGCTAGCGCCCGCCAGGGTCGTGTCGAGCATGTGCGCCGTTGCGATCCCGGCAATTCCCAGCCGGTCCACCACCATCGCGCCACCGCCGCCGGTGGTTGTGACAATGCTGACGGCACGTTTCGGTGCGGTTGGCGGGGTGCGTCCCAGCAGCAGGGGTGGCAGTTCAAGCAGTGTTTCGAGCTGGTCGACGCGGACGATGCCGATGGCGCGAAAGAATGCGTCGGCAGCGGCGTCCGACCCAGCCAGTGCTCCGGTATGAGTGGTGGCGAGTTTCGCTGCGGCCTCTGAGCGGCCCAGCTTGTAAGCGACGATCGGCTTGCCGGCGGCGTGGGCGCGGCGGGCGGCTTCCTCGAACAGGTCGGGGCGGCGGATGGTTTCCAGGAACAGCAGAATCACATCGGTGGCGGGATCGTCCACCAGCAGGTTGGCGATCTCACCGGCCGTCAGGTCGGCCTCGTTGCCGGTGCCGATGATCTTGGCGAAACCGCGACCCCGGGCAGCGGCGCGGGAAGCGATCGTGCCCATCATGCTGCCGGAGTGCGAGACCAGGGACCACCGACCAGCGGTCAGGTCGTCGGCTTCCAGCACCGCGTTGACGGAACACGCGATCGCTTCAGGAATGTTGATGACGCCCATGGAGTTTGGGCCAAGCAGGCGGATGCCAGCCTGTCGTGCGATCGCGAGCAGGCGCTGCTGCAGGGCGACTCCCTCGGGGCCGGCTTCGGCAAACCCATCGGCCAGGATACACACCACGGGCACGCCTCGTGCGGCGCAGTCCTCGAGTGACGATTCGACGTTCTGGGTGTTGACCAGGATATAGGCGAAGTCGATTGGGCCGGGCACGTCACGCAGTGTTGGATAGGCTTTTCGCCCAGCACAAGGTCGGCGCGCGGATTAACCGGGAACAGATCCCCGGTGAAGCCGTGGCGACGCAGATAGACCTGGGCGCGCGCGGTCAGCCGCGAGGCGTCGGTGGATGCGCCGATCAGCGCGATCCGGCGCGGGGTAAAAAGGGCCTGGGATAGCGCTGCGTCGGTCAATGGTCTGTCACCCTGCCGGCGATGGGGTTGATACAACCATCGCCGGTTAGCAGACTACGACATCCAGTGCGGCGGCTGCCAGGTCCAGCCGGACGGCGTGCGTGACCACCATCCGGGCATCCACAGGTTGCCGTGGCCGGCCGCCGGGACATATTGCCCCTTTGCCCAGACATAGCCACTGCCGTTCCAGTCCCAGTGACCGGGCTGCCACATCAGCGCCTCCGCCGTCACCGGCGGCTTCGGGACCGTCTCGGAGATCAACGGCGGGACCGGCGGGTACGGGTTGGCATCGGCCGCCTGGTTTTCGACGCAACCGGCGATCAGGCTGACGGCCAGCACCGCGGCCAGCGTGGTGCATCTTCGTCATGATCTCGCGGTCTCCGGCGATAGTGGGTCATTCTGGAACAAGGATGGATACCACGGCCTGAGCGGCAATGCCCTCGCCGCGACCGGTAAAGCCTAGTTTTTCTGTGGTCGTGGCCTTTACCGAAACGCGGCCCGGGCTCGACGCCAAGCAGCGAGGCGAGGCGCGCGATCATCGCCGGGGCGTGCGGCGTGATCTTCGGCCGCTCGCAGATCAGCGTGACATCGGCGTTGGCCAGCCGGCCGCCGCGAGCGGCGATGCGCTCCGCCGCATGGGTCAGGAACCGGGCACTGTCGGCGTCCTTCCAGGTTGCCTCGCTGGGCGGGAAATGCCGGCCGATATCGCCCTCGGCCAGCGCGCCGTAGATCGCATCGCACAGCGCATGGATGCCGACATCGGCATCCGAATGGCCCGCCAGGCCCTTGTCATGCGGCACCTGACGCCGCACAGGAACAGGGGCCGCCCGGCTTCGAACCGATGGACGTCGAAGCCGGTGCCGACGCGCGTGAACCAGCGGAACCGCCATGATACGCTCCAGCCGGACAAGGTCTTCCGGATAGGTCAGTTTGATGTTGTCGTCCGATCCGGGGACAACTTCGACAGTTTCGCCCGGCGGCTTCCAGCAGGGACGCGTCGTCGGTCGCGCCGGTCAGGCCTGCCCGGTGGGCGGCAAGCAGCGTCTGGAACCGAAAGGCCTGCGGGGTCTGGGCGCGGAACAGCCCGGCCCGCGGCACGGTCTCGGTGATGACGCCGCGCACCACCCGCTTCAGCGTGTCGGCGACCGGAGCCGCCGGAATTGCGCCGGGCGATTCCCGCAGCGCGGCCAGCAGCGCGGGGATCGTGCCCTCGGGTATGACCGGGCCGGGCGGCGTCGTGGACCAGCACGATGTCGGGCTCATGCGGAACCAGCGCCTCCAGCCCGGCCCGGACGCTGTCCTGGCGGGTGGCGCCGCCGGGAACGACCGGCAGGCATCCGGGGATACCCTCCAGCGCGGCCTCGATCGGGCCAGCGTCGCCGACCGGTTGCAGCAGGGACACATGGGCGGCCAAAGCTTCCGCCGCGTGGCGGATAACCGGCTTGCCGGCGACCATCAGGAACTGCTTCGGCATCTCGGCACCGAAGCGGGTGCCCGAACCGGCGGCGACGAGGATGGCTGCGATGCGCATGGGCGGAGAAATGCCGCTGCGCGCTACCGTTCCGTCAATGACGGAGCGGTTTACCCTAGCCCGGCCTGATGCGCGCCTGATGCGCAGCCGCCGCATCTCGACGAACTGCCACATCAGCAGGATCGGCACGCCGACCACGATGTCTCGCGCCCGGCGGACCAGCGAGACGGCCAGCGACAGCTCGGGCGGCACACCGAAGATCGCCCCGAGCCCGGCATAGCCCGCCTCCTGCACGCCGGCGTTGACCGGCACCAGGAAGGCAACGGCCGCCGCGGCGCTCAGCAGTGCCTCGATCGCCAGCGCGTCGTCGAAGTCGATCGGCACGCCCAGCGCGCGGTAGGCGATCCAGCCGGCGACGCCGGTGCTGATCCAGCCGATCAGATGCATCAGGAAGCCCAGTGCCAGCTTGCCCGTGTGGCCGTAGATCAGCCCGAGCTCCGCCTGCAGCACCTCCATGCGTTCCTCGGCATCCTGGAACCAGCTGCCGGCGATGCGGCGGCCGAGCCGGGCGAACAGCGGTGCCGCGCCCTTCTGCACCCAGACGAAGCCGAAACAGGCCAGCACCGCGAGCCCGATGCCGACCTCGACCGGCACGGCGAGGCCCGAGGCCGGCGCGCGCGCCAGCAGAATGCCAAGCCCGATGCAGGCGAAGGCGATCTGGGCGAGGAACTCCGCCGTGACGTCGACGACGGTGGAGGCGGTGGCGGTGTGCCATTCGACGCCGTGCAGCGTGACCGCGCGGGCGCCGAAGACGAAGCCGCCGACCTGGGAGAACGGCAGGCAGTTGGCGGACGCGTCGCGCACCATGCGGCCCCAGATCAGCACCCAGGGCCGGCGCATCGTGCGCGCCGGCGTGATCACGTCCCAGGCCAGGCCGAGGATCACGAACAGCACGAACTGCCAGCCGACGATCACGCCGAACTCCGGCCAGCCGATCCGGCTGACGGCCGAGACGACGTTGCCGAAGCCGAAATAGGCGACCAGCAGCAGCGCGATCAGCACGCCCAGCAGCGCCAGGACATAAGACAAGCGTTTCATGATGCGACGGCTTCTGCCCGCGCACGGCCAGGGCAAGGCAAGGCTGTCAAGCGCACTTGTCGGACGAGCTGACGTCGCTCGGCTCTGCCTGTTTCCATGCACGAGCGCGCTTCGTCTATTGAAGCGTCACGCTGTATGGGACTGGAATTGCGAATGACGACCCTGGTCACCGGTGCCACCGGCTTTGTCGGCTCCGCCGTCGCGCGGACGCTGGCCGCGCGCGGCCACACGTCTGCGGCTGCTGACGCGGCCGTCCAGCGACCGCCGCAATCTGGCCGGGCTGGATGCCGAGGTCGTGACCGGCGACCTGACCGACCCCGCCTCGCTGCGCGCGCGCCGCCGCCGGATGCCGCTATGTGTGTTCATGTCGCCGCCGACTACCGGTTCTGGGTGCCGGACCCGGACGCGATGCTGCGCGCCAATGTCGACGGCGCGGTGGCGATGGTGCGCGCCGCGGCCGACGCCGGCGCCGAGCGGATCGTCCATTGCAGTTCGGTCGCGGCACTCGGCCAGATCGGCGACGGCACGCCGGCCGACGAGGCGACGCCGACCAACGAGGCGGATTTCGTCGGCATCTACAAACGCTCCAAATACCTTGCCGAGCAAGCCGTGCTGGACCTGGCTCGACGCGATGGCGCTGCCGGTCGTGGTGGTCAATCCGGCCGCGCCGGTCGGGCCGCGCGACATCAAGCCGACGCCGACCGGAAAGATGATCCTGGATGCCGCGGCGGGGCGCGTGCCGGCCTATATCGATACCGGCCTGAACATCGTCCATGTCGACGACGTCGCCGAGGGCCATGTGCTGGCGCTGGAGAAGGGCAGGGTCGGGGAGCGCTACATCCTGGGCGGCGAGAACATGCTGCTGAAGGACATCCTGGCGCTGGTGGCGGATGTCGTGCATCGCCGGCCGCCTTCGATCCGCTTGCCGGAGGCGCTTGTCTGGCCGGCTGCGCCTTGGTGATGGAGAAGCTGGCGAAGGTGACCGGGATCGCGCCGATGATGACCCGCGACCACCTGAAGATGGCGCGCAAGAAGATGTTCTATTCCTCGGCCAAGGCGACAGCGGAACTGGGCTACCAGCCCCGGCCGGCGCGGCTGGCGGTCGAGGATGCGGTCGCCTGGTTCCGCGCCAACGGCATGCTGTCCGGATGACCATTGCTGGCGATGCTGGCCCTGGTGATCTGGCTCTATCTGCTGTTCGCGCACGGCAGGTTCTGGCAGGCTGGCCCGGTGCTGCCGGCTGCATATCCCGACCACCGCGCCGTCGGTCGCGGTCGTGGTGCCGGCGCGCGACGAGGCGCCGATCGATCGAGGCCAGCCTGCGGTCGCTTGCTGGCGCAGGATTATGCCGGGCCGTTCCGGGTGATCCTGACGGACGACAACAGCACCGACGGCACCGGTGACATCGCCCGGTCGATCGGCGATTCCCGGCTGACCGTGATCAGCGGCGCGCCACGCCCGGCGGGATGGAGCGGCAAGCTGTGGGCGGTGTCGCAGGGCGTGGCGGAAGCGGGCGAGGCGGAGCTGGTGCTGCTGACCGACGCCGATATCGTTCACGAACCGGCGCATCTGTCGTCCCTGGTTTCCAAGATCGAGCGGTACGGACCTTGATCTGGTTTCCGAAATGGTGGAACTGGCGTGCGACAGTTGGGCGGAGCGGGCGCTTGGTGCCGGCCTTCGTTTTCTTCTTTCAGTTGCTTTATCCGTTCGCATGGGTGAACGACGGCCTCAAAGCCACGGCCGCGGCGGCTGGGGGACCATCCTGATCCGGCGGCGGGCGCTTGCAGCGGATCGGCGGCATCGAAAGCGTGAGAGGGGCATTGATCGACGACGTCGCGTTGGCGGCGGCGGTGAAGACGGGCGGGCGGATCTGGCTGGGCCATGCGGCTCTGGCACGGTCGGTGCGGCCGTATCCGTCGGTCGCGGACATCTGGCGGATGGTCGCCCGGACCGCCTTTGTGCAGCTGCGCTACTCGCTGCCGTTGCTGTTGGCTGACGACGGTTCGGCATGGCGTTGATCTGGCTGGTGCCGCCGGTGGCCGGCGCTGTTCGGGCATGGCCTGGCGTTCTGGTGCGGTCTGGCCGCTGGGTGATGCTTTCGGCTTCGCTATCTTCCGACGCTGCGCCGGTTTGGGCGGTCCGCCGCTCTGGGCGCCGTTTCTGCCGTTGATCGCCAGCGTTCTACATGGCGGCGACGATCGGGTCGGCGGTGAACCATTATCTCGGACGTGGGTGTCGCCTGGAAAGGACGCGCCTATCAGGGGATACCGCGGATGAGCCAGCCGGACGCTCGCGACCGAGTTGAACGTCGAGACGTGGTCCGGCAAAGGGCCGGCACGACGAGAATTTCCCTGTCGGCTCCTGGCTGATCGCGCGCAAGTTTCGCGAGCCGATGCACCGATTACTACGCCTTCGCCCGCAACGCCGACGACATCGCCGATTCGCCGACGTTGCCTCCGGCGGACAAGATTGGCGACGGCTGGACATCATGGAAGACGTTTGCTCGGCCGTCGGCCGATGCGGTTCCCCAGCGCCACGGCGCTGCGAGCCAGCTTGCGGCAAACCGGGGTGACGCCCGAGCATGCGACCGACCTGCTGATCGCGTTCCGGCAGGATGCGACGAAAACGCGCTACGGCACGATCGACGAACTGTACAACTATTGCCACTATTCGGCCGTGCCGGTCGGGCGCTATGTGCTGGATCTGCATGGTGAAAGTCATCAATGCTATTCGCCATCCGACGCGCTTTGCACGTCGCTGCAAATTCTGAACCACATGCAGGATGCGGCGAAAGACCTGGCGGAGCTGGATCGTTGCTACCTGCCGCAGGCGCTGCTGGATCATTTCGGTGCGTCGGTCGCCGACCTGCGGCTTCCCGCCGAAACGCCGGCATTGCGCCGCGTTTTCATCACGTTGCTTGACCGGATCGACCGGATGAACCACGCGGCGTCGGAATTGCCCGAGATCGTCCGGCACCGCGGCCTGCGGCTGGAAACCGGTATCATTCATGGTCTGGCAAAGCGGTTGGCCCGTCGGCTTGGCTTTCGACGATCCGTTGGCCAAGCGGGTGAAGCTGCGGAAGCGCGACGCGGTGTTCGCGCGCTCTGACATCGCTGTTCTACCTGGTATGAACCCGCGTTCCACACCGCTGGGCGTCGCTCAGGAGGATCTGGACGCGGTCGAGGCGATCGTGCGTTCGGCCGGCACATCGTTCTACCATGGCATGCGCGTGCTTCCCCCGGACCGTCGTCACGCGATGTATGCGATCTACGCGTTCTGCCGCATCGTCGATGACATCGCCGACGAGGAAGGCATACTGGAACAGAAACGGATTGCATTGACTGCATGGCGCAATAATATTGCGATGATTGTATCAGGACTATGCAGATCGGCCGGTGACCCGGGTGTTGGCCGCCGCGGTAGCACGGTTTCAGTTGCGAGTATGAAGATTTTATTGCCGTAATCGACGGGATGCAGACAGATGCGGAAACGGTCGTGGTGGCGCCGGACATGGCTACCCTGGATATTTATTGCGATCGCGTTGCGTCCGCGGTAGGACGTTTGTCGGTGCGGGCGTTTGGTGATGCGTCCCCGGCCGCGGACCGGGTGGCGCATGCGTTGGGTCGAGCGTTGCAATTGACTAACATATTGCGGGACATCAAAGAAGATGCGGAACGCGGACGGATTTACTTGCCGCTGGAGTATCATGCGGGACGCTAATGTGCCGGCCGATCCGGTCGCGATCCTGACCGCGCCTGGGTTGCCGGTGGTGTGCGGCCGGCTGGCAATACTGGCCCATGCTTATTTCCGCGAAGCCCGGGAAGCGATGGACAATGCGATCCGGTGGCAATGAAACCGGCTCGGCTGATGGGGGCAACCTACGACGCAATCTTGTCGGTGCTGGAAAGACGCGGCTGGAAACGGCTGGATGAGCGAGTCAGCCTGCCGAAATGGCGAAAACTGTGGCTTGCTTGCCGCTATGGGTTGTTTTAACGGCACGATCACATCTTCGCGCTTGATTTAACTTGATTTCACCTCACGAAACGATGCATAATAATGTCAGTCGATTAGGGCGAGAAGTTCGCCCCGACTGTCAACTAACCCGCCCTCACACACACCCGGAGCACACGCTCGTGATTACCTCGTTCAAGCGCCTGATCGCCGCGCTGGCATTCGTTCTGCCGGCCGCTGCCCTGGTTACGTCGCCGGTCATGGCCGCGAGCCACACCAAGGCAAAGCACCACACGTCTGTCCACAAGGCCAGCTCGCACAGGACCCATGCCAAGAAGGCCACGACGCCGACCGCTAGCTAATCGATCGCCTTGCTTAAGCCTCTCCCGTTCGCGGGAGAGGTTGCCTCTACCTCGTGTTCGCTTCCAGTAAATTTCTAAGCCCGGCTAGAATTCTCGCCGGCGGTGGCGGGCAACCGCCGATGGTCAGGTCTACCGGGACGCAGACACCGGTGCCGCCCAGAACAGCGTAACTCCCCTTGAACACACCACCGTCCAAAGCACAGTCGCCAACAGCGACGACCCATTTAGGATCTGGAGTAGCGTCCCAGGCTTGCTCGAGCGCTGCTCGAAGGTTTCGGGTCAATGGTCCGGTCACCAGCAACACATCGGCATGACGCGGACTTTCCACGAACCGCAGCCCGAAGCGCTCCAGATCATATAGAACATTGCTTCAATGCCCGCAGCTCCAACTCGCAGCCGTTGCAACTTCCTGTGTTGATATGGCGGATCGCCAGGCTACGGCCCAGGCGCGTTTGCGCGGCAGCCTCCAGACGGGCAACCAGTGAAGCGGTGGTTTCCGAATCGAGCGGTCCCGCAGGCTCCGATCGCGGCTTCAGCGTCATTACAGATCCATCCCGGACGATGGCAGCGCGAACGATGTGCGAATCAGGTCGGCCTCATCGGCGGTGGCAGTTTTCCAGGACGCGTTCGGCCAGCGGCCAAAGTGCCCAGCCGGGATCACGCGCAAAGGCAGTGGCGATCTGCCCATGATCCAGGCGTAACCAGTGCCATACATCGCCACGGACGGATTCGGCACAGGCGATACCTTCACCACTGAGCTGCGGCAACGCGACGGTGATAGGTCCTTCCGGCAAGATATCGAGTGCGGCGCCAACCAGCCGCAGACTTTCGCCGATCTCGAAAATCCGTAGGTGCTGTCTTGCCGCCGCATCGCCCTCCCGGCGGATCGCGAGGCGAGGGGAGAACTGGCCGTATCCCGGCGAAAACACCGTGCGTACATCGAAAGCGCGTCCTGATGCGCGGCCGGCGACGCCGCTGACCCCAAGAGCGGCCACGAGCTTTCCGCCCGCGCGTCCCAGACCAACGAGCCGGGCGGACAGCGCCGGACCTTCGTGAAGCCGGCGCAGGACATTCAATTGTGACGCAACGTCGCCCAGTGCACGCAGGATGACCTGCGGACCGCCCTCGGCAATATCGGTGGCGATACCGCCGGGCACCGCACAATCCATCATCAAGCGGTGGCCGAACGCCGCCGCCGACGCGCGCAACAAATTCTCCCGCAACAAGCCGCACCGGGTTGTCAAGATAGGGGCGTCCGCCAGACGACCGACTTCCGCAAGGTTGTCGAGATGGACAGCGATGCGCTCCATTTCCATCATGACAATACGCAGCGCCGCGGCCCGGGGCGGTATCACCACGTCCATCGCGGATTCGGTGGCCTGGGCGAAAGCCACCGAGTGGGCAACGGTAGCGTCGGCTGACAGACGGGCCGCAAAGCGCGCCGCCGCTCGGGGTGACTTGCCGCGCATCAAAGTCAGTGTGCCCTTGTGAGTGAAGCCCAGCAGGCTTTCGGCACGCTGGACAGCAGGGCCATCCAAGGTCAGGCGCAGATGAGCGGCTTCATCCAGCCGGCCCCAGATCGGTCCGAGTGGAAGCACCATGACGTTGTCCAAGGCGAGCATGGCGGGTTCAACGGCCATAGGCAGTTCCGACAAAGGCACCGCCGGGCGCAGCGCCATCGGGCTGGACTGCGGCCATTGGCCATGATCCAGCCAGGGCCGAAGGTCCGTGGAACCCTCGGCCTCGTGGCCCCACAGGTCGTGGATCATCCGCTCATACAGCGCCGCACCGGGCAGGATGGTGGAGAGAGCCGGATAGCGGCCGGCCTCCACCCCAGTTGAAACCGGCACGACGGTCAGTGTGTCAGGGTCCAGGAACACGGCATGGGCCTGCACGGTGTCGGCCCAAAATGCCAGCAGCGGCCATGCTTCGGCGACCGACGCGTAAGCGAGGGCGGTCCATTGCGCGGGCGACAGGATGTGACGCAGCCAGGGACGGCATACCTCGGCGTCCGCTGACCGGAGGATATCCTGTGCGGCAATCATGTGCGGCCAATCGTCAGCAGGCGCCACCAGTGAACCAGCTGTTCCGGTGCGCAATAGCCGATTAATATCGTGAGCACCAACGGCAGCCAGGCGATCGAAGGGATCGTGAGACGGACCGAAAAACCGGGGAGATGCCGCGGAAAGGCGGCGGAGGCGATGGGGATCAAGGCGGCCCCGAGCGGAAGCAGAAGCCAGGGGTTGTGGGCGCTGATTGCCAGGATCGTCAGCACCAGACCGGGAAACACGCCGAGCGGTGGAATGCCGCCCAGTCCTGCCAATGCCAGCGTTGGGGCCAAGCCACCCACGTGCCGTGCCGATGCGCGAGTCAAGATCAGCAGCATGAGGAGTACCAGGGCTGCGAACCGGCTGTCCGGCTGGCCAAGGCAGATCGACAAAGCGGCAACGCTGACCTGTGCGAGTTGTAGCAGCGTTACCTGGCCGGGTCTGGCGGGTTTGATCAGCAGGCACGCGCAGGCCAGCAGGGCGATCAGCGCCATGCTGATGCCCAAGGCCTCGACCGCTGGCGGCCATGGTGCCTGACTTGCGAGGCGGAGGATCAGGACCACCACCACTACCGCGAGATCGGGGACCACGGCGGCGATAATGGTGAAGCCGGAGAACAGGCTGAAATACGCGGGCACAGATGGTGCGGTCGGCAGCAATAACGCACCGAACAGGGCGAGTCCGGCGGCGAGAAAGGCCAGGACAGCGCTCTGCCAACGCCTGGTGACCACGGGTAGTAGGCCCGCGGCCGCCGCAGCCAGCACCACCACCCAGGCGACGATCAGATTGGGGGCACATACCGCCACCACACCGCAAGCGCTTTGCAATAACGCCGCACTTCGGTGTCCCAACGTCAGGGCGTCGCGCTTACACCTCGCCGAGGACCGAAGCACGCCGTCCAGGCCAAGCAGCGGCCCAAACACCGTCGCGAGGAAGTCCAGCGGGACAATCAGCGTCACGGCGAATACGGCAAGCGCCATGGCCAGGTCGATCCATCCCAGCCAGGTCCTGACGCGGTGCATCAAGACTATGCCTGCCTGCGCAATCCGCGACGGCTCCGGGTTTGCCAGTCGCTGTCCTGCAAGTCCGCCATGCGACGCGAGAAGAGCTGGCACCAGCAGGCCCGCCGCGAGCGGAAGCGGC
This sequence comes from uncultured Alphaproteobacteria bacterium, assembly GCA_963790515.1. Taxonomy (GTDB): domain Bacteria; phylum Pseudomonadota; class Alphaproteobacteria; order Acetobacterales; family Acetobacteraceae; genus Rhodopila. Next base: position 21,609 of record CAWBPF010000051.1, read on the forward strand.
AATACAAGGCAGGCGAACGGCAGAAGCGCTGGTGACAACTGCATGATGGTGTAGGAAACCGGGTGGGTTACGAGGCTGCCGGCCAACGCAACGCCGTTCTGGACCGCCACCAAAGCAATGATGTGCATCAGTGGATGAAATCTTGTCGCCGCGAGCAGAACCGACAGCAGCACGATCGCCGAAGGTATAGCCAGGTTTCCTTGGGACTGACAAAGAATGCCCAGCACCGCGCCGATGACGATGCCGAGCTTGGCGCCCCCGATCGGTGCGGTGTTCGCTTCCAGCATAGTTGTGCGGTGCTTGATCAGCCAGATCCCGCCGCTCAGAAGTAAGGGCGGCACCGCCAGCAGCGGCCGATGCGCAACAACCGCGGTCAACGCGACCGCGCCAGACTGAACCGACAGTAAGATGGAAGCCGCGGCGATCTGGCGGGTGCGCAACAATGCAAAACACATGACCAGCGCCAGCCCGGCACCGCCTTGGGCCAACGCAATCATGCCAACCCCGTGCCGGCCAGGACCATGATGATGGCCAATAGCGCCAGCAGGGCCGCGATACCGATCAAATCGCCCAGGCTGTGACGCGGCACCCGGCCCAGCAGCGTCTGAATGCCGGACAGCACCAAAATGAACGTCGCGACCTTCAGGCTCCAACACGTCAGGCCGATCAGCCAGTCCCCCGGCCCATTGTCGATCGTGGCCATTCCAATGGGTAGGAACAGCCCACCAATCAAATCGATCCAGATCAGGCGCCGGAGCCAGGCGGTCATTTTCAATATCCCAAGCCCGGTACCACTGTACATCTGGTCAAGACCGGTGCCCGCGTTCGTGACGTCGGCAAATCCCAGGGCCAGCAGCGCCGTCAGGACAACCGCGGAAGCTGCGGCCGGCAGCAACAGTCCGTCGTGTTGCTGACTAATGATCAACTCCAGGTTGAAGCTACCACCCATCAGGGCGAGAGCGATCACGGATAACATCAAAGCCGGTTCCGCCAGGATGGCAAGCGCACTGGCGTTTTGCGCGGCCACGCCCGGTGCAGCGGCGCCGGAATCCAGCGCAGCGAGGACCATTGCGATCCGCGCCACGGTAAGCAGCGAGATGACCACGACGATGTCGGCCAGTGGCGACAAGGCCATGCCCAATGTGAAGGACGGAACCAGTGCGGCGGCGGCCAGGGTCGCTCCAAGGCTGATCGCCGGCGCCATCCGAGAAGCGACCGAAATGCTCTCTAAGTTGATCGGCGTCTTGCGCGACAGCCGGGTGAGATCACGCCACGGCAGGAATATTGACGCCCCGGTACGCCCGGTCAGTCTCGCGTCCAGCCAGTCGATCAATCCGGTTATCGTCGGCGCGGCGATGATCATCAGCCCGATATGGAACAGCTGCGTGAACAGCGACAGGACAATGCTCATCCGGCGACCGATAGAACCAGTAGCAGCATCCCGAATGCGCCGAGCAGCAGCCAGAGGCCGGCGAAAGAAGAGGGGCGGCGAAATCGTGGGAACCAGCTAAGCCGGGGGATCGGAGGCAGGCCGACAACAGGAAGTGTGGGTACGAAGCCAGCGCCTGCGGATTGCGCGGCAGGGTCGCCGAACGGCAGCCCGACCGGTGGCTCCATGCCGTTCGCCCAGAAACCGGCGGCCTTGCTGTCTTTGCGTGATCCGCGCGGTATCAGCATCACGGCGCCGGTCGCCAACGCCAACAGCGCGATCACCGGAAGGGCCAGATAGCCGGGTGAGGAAGAGCCGGACGAAAACAGGCCGAGTCCGATATGGCTCCCCGGCGGAGCCCCCGTCAGCACAAGAATTGCCGGGTTCGCGAGCAGCCAGAGCGCTGGACCCGGAAGGATGCCGGTCAACAGCGACAGAACGGCCAGGGCCAGCAGGACGATGCGGGTTACCGATTTTTCTTCTTGGGCACCGGCGCCTTGTGGCGTGCGTGGCCGGCCCAAAATGGCGATCCCGGCCAGACGGACAGCAGCGGCCGTGGCAAGAGCAGCGGACAAGGCGATCGCTGCGGCGACCAGAGCCAGCGGGAGTTCGAACAACAGACCACTAGTGCGGGGTGCCGACAGAATGGACTGCAACAGCAACCACAGGCATGCAAAGCCAAATCCGGGCGGCACCGCGGCCAGCCCCAACAGCCCGGCGGCCAGGGCGGCAGAGGTTGACGGCATCCGGTCGATCAAGCCGCCCAGGCGGGACAGGCGATAGGTGCCCGCACTCCTGCCGATCGCATGGACCGCCAGCGATGTGGCGGACCCCGCAATACCACCCCCGATCGCCAACAGAAGGGTCGCGGCAAATGCCAAAGACGCTGCGCCGGGCAAATCGGCGGTGCGTGCGATCAAGGCCAGTCCGACGCCAATCATCGCCAGACCGGCCTGACGCCGGACCAGGCAGGCGACAGCGCCATCGATGTCCGGGTGGATTGCCGAACGCCAACTCTGGATAATCGCGACAGTGCCTCCGATTAGAAGCAGCATGAAGCCCCAGAAGGTCTGCGCCGGCGAACCCGAGAGATCCGCGACCAGCCGCAGTAACAAGTACGACGCGAGCGGCACAATCATGCCGGTGATCAACGCGTCACGTGTCCAGCAACGCGCGCTCGGCCTGAACCAGATCAGGCCGGTGACGGCAGGCGATGACCATGGCGGTGGCAGCGGCGGCGTGATCCGGGTCGAGGGGAGCAGCGCGGATTGTGTCGAAGCGGGGCGCGAAACCCGCGGGGGTAAGCAGGCTGACGGCCGTCAACAGAAGAAGCGGGATCAACAGCATCGCCTGATTGCGTCTGGCTGTCTGGGAAAGCCAGACGGCTGCGCAGGCAATGACCAGCCCGATCCCGAGGGCAACCCCATCCGCGGCTATCAGCGACCATGACGTTCCAGCCACACACAGTGCGGTAACCCGCATGGATGCCATCGGTGCGGGCGGGACGGATGTTGCCTGAAACGCCGCGATGGCAGTGCCGGCAAGCAGTGTGATGAGCAGGAAGCAGGTTGAAAGCGGATCGAGCGCGAAGTGCAGCGACAGCCCGGGTGGCCCGACCGGCAGACCGAAAGCTGCCGCAGGCGTGCGCATCAGCAACGAGGGCAGGCACAACATTGCGCCCAGGCCGCACAAGCCGGTCATGATGAAACCAACCCCGGCTAGCGGCACGGTGGCGGCGAATGTACCCAGCAAAAGCAGGGCAGCGACGTCAACGGCCAGGAACAGGAGGATCGGATCGCTCACCTGGCGCAGGTTATCACCGTCAGCCGGATTCGTGTGTATGGTCGACGATTAATGAAGCATGTCATCTTGCGGCCTGGGCGGCTTGCGGCCTGTGCGAATTGCGGCCTGTGCGGCTTGGCATTCGTCGTAGGCCGGTTGATCTCGGCCGCCTGGTAACACGGTCGGACCCAATGCAAGAGTTCCGATGACGTAGAAATGGGGTGTGGGAGGCGCGGCATGAAGATCTACGAGGGTGAGCGCACACTGCGCGGGGTCAGGGTATCGGTCGACGGTAAGCCACTACCGCCACGAATGGATCTGCACTGTTTCAACCGCACCGGCTTTGAATGGACATACGTGGGACCGGGACCAAGGCAACTGGCTTTGGCACTGCTGGCGGATCACCTGCGCAACGACGCGAAGGCGCTGGAATTGAGTGAAGCATTCATGCGCCACCTTGTCGCTTATCTGGATAACGCCTGGCGTCTGACGTCGGCGGACATTGATGACGTGCTGGCCGAAATGCGCTGATCCAGCCGCGGCACGTTCGTCGGATGTGTAATAAAGCGGATTGGTCTGAAGCAATAACTTGCAGCAACGGTATCACCGTCGAAGCTATATCGCGTAGTAGTGTAGACCATCGCAGGAATGCTTTGCGTTGATTAAAGTCATATCAGGTTTCAGGCAGCAGTTGGGCTCGTCTGGCTCGCGATGATCGCGCACCTGTCCGGGAGTTGTCGTCACCGTTACTGCGGCTCCGATAGGGTGGTCCCGCGCGATCAGCCCGGTTCAACTTTCCTCGATCGCGCGCCGCCGCACTGACATGTCACTGCGGGATGTCGGCGACAAACTGAACCATTTCCGCGGTTAAATGTTACTAACTCTAGGTTTCGCGCATTTAAGTTAACAAGGCCGTTACTGCTAAGGCTGGCAACACATAGCGGAACAAAAATCCGGGCGGCTCCGGCGGATGACGCTTGGAGTTAAACGGGCTGGCCGCAGGAACCATAGCGGCTTTCAAACAGTTCTCTACCAATGCGAAACACCTTCCACCTGCCGCCTTCCTGGCCCGGCGTCACGGGCGCTGAAGAATGAGCGAACGCCCGAGCCCATCGCCTGATCGCGACCAGCTTGAGGTCCGACTAAACCAGCAGGCGGTGCTGGCGGAACTGGGCCGGACGGCGTTGGCCGAAACGGATTTCAACAATCTGCTTAAGGAAGCCACACGGCTGACCGCGCTCGGGATGGATGTGCGGTACTGCAAAGTGCTGGAGTATTTGCCTCAGCAAAACCGATTTCTGGTGCGTGAGGGTGTCGGCTGGCATCCAGGCGTCGTAGGCAATGTCACGATCGATGCCGAACTGCAATCACCGGCGGGTACGCCTTGCATACCGGACGACCAGTGATATCCAACCATCTGCCGTCGGAGGAACGGTTCAAGGTCCCCGAATTATTGCTGGAACACGGCGTTCGGCGCGCGATCAATGTAATTTTGCTCGGAGATGGAACGCCTTTCGGCGTGCTCGAGGTCGATAGCGAGACCCCTGGCGCGTTCACCGATCATGATATCGACTTCCTCGAAGCTGTGGCCAACCTGCTCGGCCTGGCGCTCAGGCGACGGGATGCAGAGGACGCGCTTCGGCAGATGAACGAAACGCTCGAGCAACGCATTGAAGCCGAAGTGGCCGAGCGACGTTATGCCGAGGACGCGCTTCGGCAGGCGCAGAAGATGGAGGCGGTCGGACAGCTCACCGGCGGCGTCGCACATGATTTCAACAACCTGCTGCTGGTCATCATGGGCAATCTTGATTTGCTTGGACGCGCCGTCGCCGGCAACGAACGGCTGAGCGGCTTCGTTGCCACGGCTTACAAAGGAGCGACCCGAGGAGCACAACTTACCAGCCAGCTTCTCGCCTTCGCCCGGCGCCAGATGTTGCGGCCCGAACGAAGGCCCATCAACGAATTGATCAACGAATTCGACGTGCTGGCCACACGGATGCTGGGTGAGACCGTGAATGTTGTTTTCGCGCTCGATCCCGACGCAGGCGCATGCGAAATCGATTCCGCACAGTTTGGTTCCGCGCTGCTCAATCTGGTGGTGAACGCGCGTGACGCCATGCCGGGGGGTGGCGCCCTTACAATCCGCACCGGTAACTTGACACTCGATGCCGCGATGGCAGCGCGATACGCGGACGCCCAACCCGGAACCTATGCGGTGGTCGAAGTCGCTGACACAGGGACAGGCATGCCGGCGGAGGTGGTGGAGCGGGCGACCGAGCCGTTCTTCACCACGAAGGAGGCTGGCCGTGGAACCGGCCTGGGCCTCAGTCAGGTTTACGGCTTCGTTCGCCAGTCCGGTGGCTTTCTGTCAATCGACAGCACACCGGGAGCGGGGACCACCATCCGCGTCTACCTGCCACAAGTCGCGCCTGCCGCGCCCGGCATGGAAAACCCCATCCATGCGGGCGGGGGTTCTGGCGTAATTCTGGTTGTCGAGGACGACGTGGATGTCCGCGACCTCGTGGCGCTTCAGTTGGAGGAACTTGGTTATGCCCCGCTGATCGCGGGTTCGGGGCCGGAGGCGCTGGAGATTCTCGCCAGGCCCGATACACCGGAAATCGACCTGTTGCTGACTGACGTGGTCATGCCAGGGGGAATGAACGGCGTGACTTTGGTTCGAGAGGCACGTCGCCGGCGTCCTGGACTTAAGGCGCTGTTGACGTCTGGTTACATGGCGGGAAGTGTTCCGGGCGCCTCTGAGACAGAGATCTCCGATCTGCCCCTGCTTTCGAAGCCCTATCAGCAGCGCGATCTTGTGCAGGCCATTCAGGAGGCGTTGGGCCGCGCCTGAGTGAGATTTTGGCGCTTCCTGCTGTGACGTGGCGGCATTGTCAGCTTGCGACCTATCCTCAAGTGTTAAAGGTCTGGCCGGTGCGCTTGAGGGACGATAAAAGGCACCGCTATGCCCGCCTGGCGGAATGGTAGACGCAGCGGACTTAAAATCCGCAGTTCGAAAGGACGTGCCGGTTCAAGTCCGGCGGTGGGCATGTCCATTGTCGGATAGCGCTTCGCCCAGGTCCAAGCGGCAGAGCGGATCGCATTGCCGCGAGCAAAAACTCAGCGCCAGTTTTCTGAAAATGCATGGTTCCTCGTGGCACTTGGCAATTCGGCGCAACCCGAGGCTGCCGACGCGCTTTAGCTCCAGGCAAGTGTAGAAGCCACGTCGACATCAAGGAGTTTGCACCCGTGAGCACCCACAAGAAACTTCGAGGAACGTCAGCGCTGACCGCCGTGGCCATGGTTGGCGCGACGCTGATCACGATCGCCGGGACATCAGCACATGCTCAGTCCGATTCGGGCGGGGCTGCCGCCTGCGGTGGCGACAATGGTGGGCTGACCCTTTCCCCCGGCTTCTGCGCGACGGTGTTTGCCGACAAGCTTGGCCACGCCCGCCATTTGGTCGTAGCCCCAAACGGGGTGATGTATGTGAACACCTGGAGCGGGCGTTATTACCACAACGACACACCGCCACCTGGCGGCTTTCTAATCGCCCTTCAGGACAGCAAAGGCAGCGGTCAGGCCGACAGGACGGTGCGCTTTGGCCCGACACAGGCTGACGGCGATGCGGGCGGCACCGGCATCGCGATCTACAAGAACTACGTTTACGCCGAAACGAACGACAAGATCGTGCGCTACGTCCTGCCGGCCAGCGGGATCGCCCCGACGAGCCAGCCGGAGACAGTGATTTCGGGGCTACCGTTGACGGGCGATCACCCTATGCATCCGTTTCAGATCGATGCGAAAGGCGACCTTTATGTCGATCTGGGTTCAGCAACGAATTCCTGCCAGAGCCAGAATCGCATGCCGAACGTTCCTGGCAACAAGCCGTGCACTGAATTGGAAACCCGCGGCGGCACGTGGCGCTACGACGCCAACCGCCTAGGCCAGCATTTTTCGGCCGCAGAACGGTTCTCGACCGGTCTTCGCAATGGCGAGGGCATTTCCTTCGATTCTGGCGGCCGGATCTTCGCCACCCAGCACGGCCGCGACCAGCTCGCGGAGAATTTCGCCAGTCTGTACAAACCGGAGCAGGGCGCCAACGAACCGGCCGAGGAACTGGTCCAGTTGACACAGGGCGCCGATTTCGGCTGGCCTGAGTGTTACTACGATTACGACCAGAAGAAGCTCGTTCTTGCGCCGGAATATGGTGGCGATGGCGGGAAGACTATCGGTGTTTGTGCCCAAAAGCGAGCACCGGTCGCAGCGTTTCCCGCGCACTGGGCGCCCAACGACATGCTGATCTACGAGGGCAGCCAGTTCCCGTCCGCTTACAAGGACGGTGCGTTCATTGCGTTTCACGGCTCGTGGAACCGCGCGCCGTCACCGCAGGGCGGCTATAATGTCGTGTTCCAGCCGATGGAGGACGGCAAGGCCTCCAAACCGTTCGTTGTCTTCGCGGACGGTTTTGCCGGTGCGATCAAAGGAACCCGGCCGAGCGGCTCATCGTCCGACCGGGTTGGCGGTGGGGCCCGACGGCGCGCTGTATATCGCGGACGATTCCGGCGGCCGGATCTGGCGAGTTACCTTCCACGGCAGCAAAGCCTCCGGCATTGCCGCCGCCGCACCCACACCGTCTGGCGCACAGGTCACCGCGTCCAATACCGTTCCCCCGCCCGAGGGAATTCATCCCGACGCCGGGGCTGGTCCGCTGCCGATCCCGCCCGGGGGTTCGCCGGATCAGGTTGCGCTGGGCGACAGGATTTTCCACGGTCAGGCGGACGGCGGCACCTGTGCAGGCTGCCACAGCGCCGATGGCGGCGGCACGGCCGTCGGCTCCGACCTGGCAAGCGGCCACTGGATATGGAGCGACGGCAGCGTCCAGGGGATAATGCAGACGATTCTCAACGGCGTGCCGCAACCCAAGGAACACACCGGTGCGATGCCACCGAAGGGTGGCGTTCAACTGTCACAGGCCGACGTTGCGGCCGTCGCCGACTATGTTTGGGCGATCGGACATCGCAATGCGCACTGACCTCCCGTGCTTGACCAGCGGCGGGTGAGGATGCTCACGAAACAATTCGTCAGAGCGTTGCCGGTGCGCCCGCGCGAACGGAAAACGCTCTGACGACCGCGGGCGGTGCTTCGAGCTACCGCTTGATGCGGCCTGCAAGCGCCGCCGCCCGCTTCACCACGGAACGAGCACGTTCCACGACAGGAACGTCGATCATAGCGCCCTCGAACTGAACTGCCCCTAGACCTTTGGCATACGCCTCATCGTACGCGGCAATCATCTGCTCGGCTCGCCTCACTTCGTCAGGGTCGGGGGAAAATTCCTCGTTGAGCACCGACACTTGCAACGGATGCACCGCGCTCGCGCACATGAAGCCCAAACGCCGGGACCGGCGGACGATAGCCCGAAACGCCTCTTGATCCCGGAAGTCAGCGATCGAGCCTATGAAACCCATCGGCATGATGCCCGCCGCGCGGGCTGCGAAAATCGTGTGCTGCTTGGGATAGAACAGCCCTTCCGGCTCCGACTGCATACCGACATCGGCGGCGAAATCCTCTGAACCCAGGCTAAGTCCGACGATCCGTGGAGAGGATTTTGCGATCTGTTCGATACGAAAGAAACCCTTGGCGTTCTCTACCAGCGCGATGAACTTTATTCCACCAATCGGCAATCCCCGTTCGCTTTCAAGTTCTGAAACGATTTCGGCGCAGGCCATGGACGTGCTCCGGGCTGTCAACCTTGGTCAGCATCAGCGCCGTCACACCCGGAATCGACCGCCGCCTCCAGGTCGCGCACCAGCAGCCGCCAAGGCCGGTTGACCCGCACCACGACGTCGGCGCCATTGCGCGAAACCTGCGGGATCGCGCCGGCGATCAATGTGCGCGCGTGTTCCTTTTGTGAGGGTGCGACTGCATCCTCCAGATCCAGAATGATCGCGTCGGCGCCGCGGTCAGCCCCGGTGCGAACAAATTTTTCCGCAGTGACCGGAACGAACATCAGGGATCGCCATACCGGCAAATCGTCGCGCATTGTCAGCCCTCCTTGATTACGCCGTCGGCGGCCAGCGCGGCCAAACGGGCGGCGTCGTAGCCAATCGATTTCAGAACCGATCCGTGTGCTGCCCGAGCGATGGGGCGGCCGAACGTAATTTGCCGGGCGTGTCCGGACAGGCGCGGAATGACGTTATGCATCAGTACCGAACCCGCCTCGTCGTCAGGTACCTCCACGATGACGCCACGCGCCTGCACATGCGGATCATCGAGCAACTGATCGATCTCGTAGATCGGTGTGGCGGTGACCTCAGCCGCCTCGAACACCGCCATGTTCTCCGCCAAGGTCCGTTCGGCGATCCATGCTGCGACGATCCCGTCACAGGCATCGATGTTCCGGACCCGATCCGTGTTGGTCCGGAACCGCGGATCGTCGATCACATCCGCCCGCCCGATCGCACGGAACAGCCGCTCCGCCATCGCCTGGATGGATGCGGAAATCGCAATGAAACGCCCGTCGCTGGTGCCATACACGTTGCGTGGGGAGGTCGTCAGCGAGCGGCTGCCCGTCCGCACCGGTTTCTCTCCGGACACGCGATAGCTCGCCGCGTCGGGCCCAAGCACAGAGATCATCGGCTCCAGCAGCGGAAGATCGATCACCTGGCCCGCGCCCGCCACGCTCGACCACGCGCAGCGCGACCATGACCGCATAGGCGCCGTACAGACCCGAGACCATGTCGGCCAGCGCCAGCGGCGGCAGCACTGGCGGCCGGTCGCCATAGCCGTTTTTCGCCGCGAAGCCGGACATCGCCTCCACCAGCGTGCCGAACCCGGGGCGGTCGCGATACGGCCCGTCCTGACCGAACCCGGTGATGCGCACGATGATCAGGCCCGGATTGCGCGCGTGCAGCACGTCGGGACCCAGTCCCATCTGCTCCAGCGTGCCGGGCCGGTAGTTCTCGATCAGCACCTGGCTGGTTGCCAGCAGATCCAGCAACGCGTCGCGCCCGGCCTGCGGACGCAGGTTGATCGCCAGACTCTTCTTGTTTCGCGCATAGACTTTCCAGTGCAGCGACAGCCCCTTGACCCGCCACGCGCGCAGCGGGTCGCCGGTCTTCGGATCCTCGATCTTGATGACTTCGGCGCCTTGATCGGCAAGTTGCAGACTGACCATGTTGCCGGCGACCAGGCGGGACAGGTCAACCACCCGGATGCCATCCAGCGGCGCGGGGGCGGTAGGATCGAATTCTATGCGCGGTATCATGACACCCTTTGGGCACCTCTCTCGGACGCGCTATTGTCCCGTCAGACGCGGTCGGCGCGCAAGGGTTGGACCCAGCCCAGCTTTATCAAGTTTCTATGACGGAACGATCGGAACATCATGCGGCCGCGTTGCGGATTTATACGTGCATGCCTCGTCCTGCCGATGCTCGGCATCTCGTGTTCCGTGCCCACGTCACCTCCCCCCGTGGATGACGATGTCGTTGTTTATGTGATCGAACGGGGCTGGCACACCGACATCGGCTTACCTGCTGAGGAGATCACCGGGCCGCTGGCCAGGTTGGAAGCCCCTTTCCCAGGGGTGCGGTTCCTGACCTTCGGCTTTGGCGAACGGCAGTTTGTGGTCGATCGGCAAACCGGCTTCGGCGCCATGCTGAGTGCTTTGTTGCCTAGCCGTAGCGCGCTCCTGGCAACCGCGCTGCGAACAATTCCTGAAGCAGCGTTCGGTGCGGACAATGTCGTCGCCCTGCGTATCCCGCCCGCTGGCATGGCGCGGATACAGGCCGTCATTTGGCAGGAACTGGATCGTTCATCAGATGGCGAGCCCTTGCTTCTGGCAAACGGGCCCTATCCAGGCAGTGTGTTCTACGCGGCTGATGATACCTACGATGGTCTTTTCACCTGCAATACCTGGACAGCGGCCACACTGCGCGCCGGTGGGCTTCCGATACCGATGCTCGGCGTGCTGTTTTCTGGCCAGGTAATGGGCATGGCGCGTTGGATCAGCGCACACCAAGCCCATTAACAAGCCACGACGAAATCTTCATGCTCCGCAGAGCCGGCTTCACCGTGATGGTGTAACCACCGTGGTGTCATGCGCCGGCGGGGGCGGATTGCTGCTGCTGAAGGACAGGCATCCTGCCAAGGCGAGCGGTAGAAGCAAGGCGATCAAAGCGAGTCGCATAGGGCAATTCCTTCAGTTATGCGCCCACACAGATGGGAACCTCCGGGCGGTGTCCCTATTCAATAATTGTTGCGAGAGAACGGATCGCCTGTTCGAAATGCCCATCGTTTCCCGGCAATAGATCACACCGCATCAATCGCCAATCCCGCGCGGAGCCGTGTTTCGGACCCAAGGCCATTGTCAGTTAGCCGCAGCGTTGCAGCCTTGGTGGAAGGGACGAAAATAGGCGGAAAAGTCGTGATTAAAGCAGCCGGAGCAGGCAAAACCGGCAATTCGCGTTTTCGTGGAAGTAGGCCTCGGGTCCGGCGTGAAGGACCCGAGGCAAGCGGCTCAGATTGTTCCTACGGTTTCCATCTGTACCGGCAGAGGGAAGTAGCGGAACCCTTCACCTTCTTTCGCCACATGACCGACGCCGGGCCATGCGAAGTGGTACGCCAGCAGCGGAATACGGTTGCTGGCCAGCATGGTCAGCATGCGAACCCGGCTTTCGGACGATTGCACCGCGTCCGTATCGTAAGCGAACTGTGTGCGCGGGTGCTCTAGAAGCAAAACGGGATGGTGTGCGAGGTCACCGATGTAGCAAAGCTGCTTGCCGCCGGATTTAATCATGAAGATCGTGTGGCTTACGGTATGGCCCGGCGCCGACAGCGCGGTGACGCCCGGCAGGATCTGCTCGTTGTCTTTGTAGAAGTGCATCGCATCCTTTACAGGCAACAAATTCTTTTGTGCCTGACCAAGGAAATGCGGCCTCGCCGGATAGTTCGCCGGGATCTTGGCATCATCGGTCCAGTAGTTGAAGTCGGCCTCGCCGATGAAATACTGGGCGTTGGGGAAATTGCGTTTGCCATCAGCCCCGACCAGACCGCCACAATGATCGATGTGTGCATGGCTCATGACGACGGCATCGACGCTGGCCGGATCTATGTTCGCCTGTTTCAGCGTTTTCAGCATTTTGCCGGTGGAATCGCCAAACAGCGTTTCGCCACCCATTCCGGTATCAAAAAGAACGACTCTGTCGCCAAAGTTCACGACAAGAATATTCTGCTCCAGCACGGCGTCGTTGGTGGGCAGGAAATTGTCCTTCAGTTCGCGTGCGATTTCCGCTTTGTCGATGTTCAGAAACGCAGCGTTGGGATCACCGAGCGGCAGTTGGCCGTCGGAAACGATGGTGCATTCGGCGGTTCCGAGTTTGAACCGATAGAAATAGGGTGCTTGCGCTAGACCCATCGCCATTTTCGCCTGCGACCGGCCGGGCAATGCGAGTGCTGCAACGCCGGCCCCGGCCGCGGTCAGCAGCTGGCGGCGCGTACTTTGATTGAACAGGATCACGGTTGATCTCCTCCTGATATTCTTATTGAGCGGCGCAATCCGGTGCTTGTTCGGAATGTCCGCGCCGTGAGCATGCGTCCATGCTATGGTAAGGTTTCATCACATCGCCGCGATGCCACAAAACCTTCTTCCGGGCGCAGTGCCGCCGCTAACCGGGCTCGATCGGCATCCTGGCGATGCTCAGCCAGGCGACCGGGGCGCCCGCGGCTTCCGCTGCCTGGGCAGGTGACAGGCTGGTGTTCCAGTCAGCCGCGATGAATCGCCGGCCGCTGACAGATGCGGCCTCATCCGACACCAGCCAGAGCAGCGGCGGCAGCATAATGTCAGGACGCAGCATTTTGGATCGGTCTCCGGCGTCGCCCACGAGCGGCGTGTCCGTCACGCCACCCGGAACCAGCACGTTGGCGGTAACCGCGGTACCGGCCAGATCGGCCGCCAGCACCGCCATCGACGACTCCGCCGCCGCTTTGCTGGATCCGTACAGCAGGTACCCTTCACGCACCATCGTGCCCAGGCTGGTGGTGACCGTGATGATCCGTCCGCTGTTGGCCTTCAGCATGTGCGGCAAGACGGCACGGGACATCATGATCGGCGCCGTGGCGTTGACGGTCAGAAATTGAGTCCATTGTTCGGGCGTCACTTCCCAGAACCGGATCGGTTTGCTGCGCTGGTCCGATCGAATCGCTGCCTGACCGATGCCCGCGTTGTTGATCAGCACGTCGATGCGGCCAAAGGCTGCCATCGTCTGCGAGACGATAGTATCGAACGAGTCGGGTTGGGACAGGTCGGCGGCCACCGGTTTGATCGGGGCGGGCAGGGTGGTCAGGGCTGCGGCGTTGCGATCGACGGCGACGACATCGAACCCAGCTTCGGACAGCCCCAGTGCCATGGCGCGGCCCATGCCGCTCGCGGCACCGGTTACGATTGCGGTTTTACGTTGTGTTGGCATTATCAGGTCCTCCCGGATCGCAGTTTGCGGCGTATGGGACGAGATGCCAAATCGGGATCGGCATTCGGGCTTTGTCGCCAACGCGGGTAGAACACAGCGTCAATGAACCCCATCGAGTCATTCGTTACTTTGGCATTAGCACCGTTTCCCGGCTGTCAATTTCAGGGTTTGCGCGGTGTGTTCCGTCAACAAACAGAACGATCTTCATCAGCCAGCGCCGCTGCCAACGCGCACCCAACCGAGGCGATCGTTGCATTGCCGAGATTTGCCAGAATGAGACTGTCCGCCGTCTTGTCGCCCCGAATCACAGCCGCCCCTTAGCGTTCCGCGAACGTCATGCCGACGCCGCCAACACGGTTTTTGATGAGGGGCGAATACGTCACCACGTCTTTGCTTTCAAACCTGACACGCCGGTCCAGATCATCCACCCGTGCAAGGCCGTGGCGAAACCAAACTTCGCCATCGCTTTCGAAGCGTCGTGGTCAGTCAATCGCGCCAGATCCATCAATCAAGACCTGACCCCGGCACAGTCTCGCAGCGATAGCCGCCGAGAATCCGCTGGCGTACCGTGACAAACCAGCGCTTGGGCCGGCGCAAAAGCTACTCGGCCGATCCCAACACCAGACAGACGTTCTGCCCGCCAAACCCGAATGAATTTGAAATCGCATGCCGCACCGCTGACGCCCGAGCGACATTCGGCACACAATCCACCGGCAGCGCCGGATCCGGGATCTCGTAGTTGATGGTCGGCGGCAACAAACCCTCCCGGATCGTCAGCACTGAAAAGATGGCCTCCACCGCCCCGGCCGCGGTCAGGCTATGCCCGATCATCGACTTGTTGGACGACATCGGGATCGAACCGGCCCGTTCACCGAACACCGCGGACACCCCGATCCATTCCATCTTATCGTTCTCGGGCGTGCCGGTCCCGTGGGCGTTGATGTAGTCCACCGCCTCGGACTCCAGCCCTGCATCGGTCAGTGCATTTCGCATGCACGCGATGATCGGTTTGCCGTCCGGCGACGACCGCGTACCGGTGGAACCCATCCGCCACCTCCCCGCAGCCCTCAACCACGCCCAACACCCTGGCCCCGCGTGCTCGGGCCCCGGCCAGGCTCTCCAGCACCAGCGCGCCGGCACCTTCGGCCATCACGAACCCCTCACGGTCCTTGCTGAAAGGACGCGAAGCCGAGGCCGGCGGATCGTTCCGCGTGCTCAGGGCGGAGAGCAGTGAAAACCGGATCAAACTCTCCGGATTGACCGACGCATCGGTTCCAACCACCAGTGCGGTGTCGGTCTCGCCCCGCCGGATCGCCTCGACGCCAAGCTGAATTGCCGTTCCGCCAGAGGCGCAGGCTGTCGATGTGGCGATCGGCGATCCCTTCGTCCCGAACCGGACCGCCAGATTCTCTCCCACCGAGCCGAACAGGAAGCGGCGGTAGAACGGGGCGAATCGGCCGCTGCCCGCGGCGCGCAGCAGATCGTCGTAGGTGACAGTCTCGTTCGCGCCCGACGCCGCCGCCAAGGCAAAACGCTGCGTCCACTCGATTTCCACCGGCGGCAGCGCCAGGAAAAGTGGTCCCGGAAAGTCGCCAACCCGTCCGATACCGGATTCGGTGATGGCTTCCTCGATGACCAGTTCCGCCATCCGCTGCGACAGCGCCGGGGAGGACATCTCATCCATAGCCACAAAATCGACCGTCCCCGCGATCGTCGTGCGCAGCCCGTCGATCGGGAACCGCGAGATCCGCCTTATGCCTGACACCCCCTTGGTGAGCGCTTTCCAGTTATCCGTCTGTCCCTGCCCAAGGGAGGTCAGCACGCCCATCCCGGTGATCACCACAATCGGGCGTCCCAGATGATCGGTGTCTCTTGTCATCGTGACGTCTCCCTCAGCCTGCGGTGACAAGTGCGAGCGACTCGCCGCGCCAATGCCCCCAGCACGTCACAAGAGCTTGCTTCAACGAACCCGTCATCGATCGTTCGGCGGCCTCCAAGGGCGGGAACAGCGCACCGCGCTGCACCGAAATCGCGGCGAGGGCCAGGCTTGCCGGAAACGAAGGCTCGATCGAATGACCCAAAGCCGTCGCCGTCGTCCGGACCGGCAACCCAACCTCAGCCAGGAGCGCACCTTCCTCGGCGGTTGGTGCGGCAACCCCGGACGCACCTGAAATCACCGCAGCCTCCGCGGGGTTATAATGGCCGATCATGCTGTCAAGCTGGGCGCGGGCGTTCGCAGTCGCTTCGCCGACGCCGCGCGTGCTGCGATCGGTGCGTATGGCGGCGATGTGCCCGAACGCCGTCGCGCCCCGCTGCGCCGCATGGGCCCGGCTTTCGATCACCAGAAAACACCCGACCGAACCCAGAACCATCCCTCCGCCGGAAGCCTGCCGTTCCCAAACCGGCGCGAACGGCGACCGACGCAGCAGACCGCCCATTTCATAATGAAGCAGTACGTCGGGCCGCTGCGCATTATACGAACCGCCCACCAGCATGATGTCACCCTGGCCGGCCGCGATCCGGGCGCAGGCGATCCGCACCGCATCGGCGCCGCTGCTCTCCTCGCCCATGAACGTGCGGGATGAACCAATGACGCCATGCACGATTGAGATGTTGCCCGCCAGCAGGTTCGACAACTGCGCCAGAAACAGGGTCGGCCGTAGGTCGCCCATCAGGTGCTCGTTCAGATAGGCGCCCGGGTTCGACGCTTTCGGATATCCGGACAGGATGGCGGTATCAACGGCATAATCCCGTTCACCACCGCCAGCCGCGACGATCATTCCCATTCGCGACAGCAACGCGGTGTCGCCTTTGACCCCGGCGGAATCCAGGGCCATGCCTGCCGCGAACACGCCCGTGCGCTGCCACGCTTCCATCTGCCGCTGGTCGCCGCGCTTCGGGATCTGCTGGTCCATGTCCAGGGGTGCCAGCGGATGCACCATGAACGGCGGAAAGCTGTGCGTATCAACGTTCGGCGTGAATCTGTTCAACGCCTCCCAGTGCGCATCCACGCCGCAGCCCAATGAGGAAACCAGGCCGATCCCGGTGATCAGGGCATCGCGTTCATGCGCCATGCAGGAATTCCTCTGCCAGTCCGATCCGGCGCGCGGTCTCCAGCATGGCCGCCTTCAGGGTCGGGTTCGGGAACGGCACGACGCCGTAGCGGATTTCGGCGTCCGTCACTTTCTTCCCCCCCAGGACAATGCTGGCCTTCACCACGGCATAGCCGGAGCCTTCGTGCAGGAGATCAGCCGTCACCTCCAGCGCCTGCCCAGGCGAGATGAAGGCGCGCATCTTGGCCTTCTCGACCTGCATCAGGAACGGCATCTTCGCGCAGCCAAGCGTCGCCAGCACCAGCCAGCCGCCGGTCTGCGCCATCGTCTCGATCATCAGCACACCCGGCAGGATTGGGTACCCAGGGAAATGCCCTTCGAACACCGGCGACTGCTCTGGCACCTGGCAGGCCGTCGTGATTCGTCCACCGGGCACATCCAACTCGGTGATCCGATCGACCATCTGGAAGTATTCCAGGCGCATCAGGCCACCGTTGCTCTATGTCACAAAAAAACCGGTCAGGCCGCTTTCGCCGCAACCAGCTTGTCGATGTTGGCGCACAGGTTCTTCAGCACAAAATACTCGTCGGTCGTCACCGTCCCGGCGTTTACGTCCTGCGTCCATTGCTCCAGCGGCATCTTGATCCCGAACGCTTTGTCAATGGCAAAGGCCACGTCCAGGAAATCCAGGCTGTCGATGCCCAGATCGTTGATCGCATGGCTCTCCGGCGTGATCTTGTCCGGTTCGATGTCGCAGGTGTCGGAGATGATCCCCGCCACGGTTTCATACGTCGATGCCATGCTCTAGCCCCTGAGGAAGTCGCGCGGCACTAACATTGTCGCCCCAGGGGTGCAAGAGTTGGGCTTCGTCCCCAACCCGCCGCGCGTGCCGCCGCGATGGCAGGATGGGGACCTCGGACCGGCCTATTCGCCGCGCCTATACCGCCGGCACGGGATACGCAGGTGATCACGGAAATGCGGACGCAGCCGTTCCGTCCATGGCGTGGAGGCAGCGTTCTTCCAGTCCGGTCCCGTCGTGACCTCCGGCGCCCGCAGGTGATAAAGTGCCAGGTACCGGTGGGTCCCCTTCGGATCCTTGAACCGCCGGGCAGACAGCACCCCGGGTACCGCGGCCAGCGCCGGAATGTGCTCGTGGTCGTACCATTCATTGAACTCGGCGTCGTGCTCCGGCGCGACATTCATCGCATTGACCAGCAGTCCGCCGGCGTTTGGCGGGCTGTCGGCATTGCCCGGCAGGGTTTGCTCACCATCGAAACGAAGCAGCCGGGTGCACATCGGGCCGACCCGCTTCGACCACACCGACAGGTTCTCAAAGGCGATCGCCTTGTAGGGTTCGCTCGAGAGCACCGCGAGGCTTTCCAGGTCATAGCTGGCGACCGCGTGCTTCGGATTGGTCACGCTGATCCAGCGCTCGCACAGCCCGAAACCGGGCACGCGCTGCCGCTCCGGCACATGTTCCAGGTCATACCAGTCGTGGAATTCATCAGCGTGCGCATTGGTATAGTCGAATGCTACCAGCAGGATGCCTTTGGCCATTGTTTCCTCCTTTGTCAGGTCGCGATCTCGTCCAGGTCACGTCCCGCATGATCCGGCGTGAACCACCATACGCCAAGCGCCATGCAGGCCATTGCCGCGGGTATCAGCAGGAACGCGGCGGCGAACGACCCGGTATGCTGCTGCAGTCCGACCGCGAGGAACGGCCACAGCACAAAGCCAAACACCCAGGCGACCGACCACGCGAAGCCGTTGCCCACCCCACGAATGCGCGTCGGAAAAATCTCCGCCGTCAGGATCATGCTGGGTCCCCAGAAGCCCAGGAACCCGACGCTCCACAGCAGGCCATAGATCCAGAGTTCAGTGTTGGTGGTCGCGAACACCCACAGCGTGATGAACACCGCGCCTTCGGCCAGCATCACGTAGAATGCGGGCCGCCGGCCGAAGCGGTCGGAAATCCAGCCCGATGCGAGCAACCCCAGGAATCCGACCAGCCCCCACCAGATATAGAACTGGCCGTACATCGCGGTGGACCAGTGCCGCTCCTGCGACAGATACAGCGGCATCCAGCCGCCGACGGTGCCGTAGATGGTGGTGGAGCAGCAGGCGATGAACGTCGCCACCGCCGTGTTCCGCCGCATGTCCGGCAGGAAAAGCTGATTGATCGGGATTCGCCTGGCCTTGGTGACCCAGTCCTGGTCCTCCGCCGACAGCGGCACGCCCAAGGACTGGGAACGCGCGATCCGCGCCTTGCGGTCCTGCATCCGCACCCAGTATGGCAACTCCGGGCATTTGGCACGCACATACACGGCGATCAGGGCCACCACGGCGGGTACCGCAAACGCCACCCGCCAGCCGAAATCGGCGATGATATAGGTCGCGATCGCGCCGGCCAGCGCGGCGCCGAAGCACCAGGTGCCGCGATTGATGCTGATGACCCGCCCACGCAACCGCGCCGGCCAGGTTTCGGCGACCAGCATCGACCCCAGCGACCACTCGCCGTTCAAGGCGAAATTGACCAGGCAGCGCACCGCGACAAACGCCGCCCAGGTCTGGCAGATCGCCAGTATCGGCATCATCAGCGAGAACATGGCGATATTGATCGCCAGCAACGTACGCCGCCCGTAACGGTCCGCCAGCCAGGGCCAGGCGAACATCCCGAAAATGCCGACCAGCAGCGCGATCTGCAATCCCGAGCGGTAATCGGGGATGGTTAGCCCGAAGTCCTTGATGATCAAAGGAGAGGCAAGGGCGAAAATCACGCCGTCCATGCCGTCGAAGCCCCAACCTAGTCCGTTGGCGACCGCGATGTGCACGTGCGTCGGGGTAACCCGCGTCTGATCAGAGGCTGCCCGAAACGCCGCGGACTCGCGATAACGTTCCTCCAGCGAACCCACGTCCGGCGTTAAGGTCTCGGTGCTTACGACGGCACTCATTGTCTCGGTGCTCCCTGTCTCCCGGAGCACAGTAGGCATGGCGGCCGCGGATCAGTCCAGCCCGAAGAACCGCGCGATACAAGCCGTGGCGTCAACCGGCGCCTGCTCAATGAAACGTCCGGGCGCAACGAACTGGTTGCCGGCCGGGTACGCGTGGGTCAGCTCGGCCAGGGACCAAAGCTCAACGGATCGACGTTTTCCGTCCGGCCAGATCTGGTGCTGAATCCCGTGCCGCACCTGTTCCACCATTGCCGGTGTGGCCAGGCCGTGGAGGGCGCGCCATTGCGTGGCCAGCAGGTTACCGTTCTCGGGTGCGACGGTCTGGTCTGCCTGTCCCTGCCAGATCGACAGGCGCGGCCATGGACCGGCAAACCCGGCCGGGGCGGCGGCCCGAGCCAGCGCAGCCCAGTTCTCCGGCGTTTGGTCGGGGCCCGCTGACGCCATCCGCATCATCGCCTGCAGGCCCGACTTCGCCGCACCCACAGGCAAGCCGGCAACCGAGGCGCCAGCGGCGAAAAGGTCGGGGTAGGCGGCCAGCAACGCTGCGGCCATCGCACCGCCCGCGGAAAGCCCCACCACGAATACCCGCCTGGGATCGCTGCCGAACCGGCTGATCGCCGCGCGCGTCATGGCAGCGATCGATCCGGCCTCACCCTCGTCGCGGGCGGTATCGTTCGGATGGAACCACTGAAAACAGCGGCCAGCGTTATTGGTTTTCGCCTGTTCCGGCAAAATCAACGGAAAGCGCAGCCGCTCGGCCAACTCGCTCCAGCCGGAATCCACGGCGAACGCCGCCGCATCCTGGCCGCAACCGTGCAGCAGCACCACCAGGGGACGATCCGCCGCCGTCGTCGGCAGGTAAGCCAGCATCCGCAACCGGCCGGGATTGTCCCCGAAGCCGTTGAAACTGACGAGGCCGCTGGGTTCATCAGCCGCCGGCGCCAACGGCGCGCCCCTCAGGCCTCTCAGCTTTGACTTGACGAGCCCGGCGACGAGCTTGACGCCCCAGACGACCGTGCCAGGATTGCGAGACCAATTCATAGCGCGAGCTAACCTTAAGAGTGCCTGACCCATATGCTGCACCGCAGCATTGAATCAACCAGGCTGCCGAATCCTGCTCAATGATGTGCACCAGGTTTGCGTCTGGTATCCGGTCGCAAAGAAATGCGCATCGCGCAGCAACCCTATTTTACCCGCGGACCGGTCACGCCCACATCGCGACGTATCGCCCTTCCGCGAAGGAAGATACTAGGCTGGCATAACGACACCGCAGACAACCGAGTCGCTCAACCATGTTGCATCTGACTAAATTGGCCGTCGGGGTTCGGGACATCGACCACCTCCGCGACCTGCAGGCCGCGCGCATGCGGGACCATCCCCCGCTGCGGCATCGTACCCGCAACTTTCCGCGCCGCCGGACCGAGGTGATTGAAGGCGGCTCGATGTACTGGGTCATCGCCGGAACGATGATGGCGCGCCAGCGTATCCTCGATATCGTCGAGGATCAGCGCGACGACCTCACGGCCTGCGCCAGCTTCATTCTAGACCCCGAACTCGTGGAATTATCGGGACGCCCAACCCGTCCCTTCCAAGGCTGGCGGTATCTCGAGCCGGACGCGGCGCCGCCCGACATGCCGGCTTTGGGCGCCATCACCGGATTGGACAGCCTTCCCGCAGCACTTCGCCATGAACTTCGCGCTCTGTGCCTCCTCTGACCGGCGCGGTTCTGCCGCCGTTCCCCGACCCACACGCGATGGTGTACGATACTGGGGGCCACGCCTGCGTGCACGACCCTACATAGGGCGCGCTGTCAGTTCATGCCGTGCACATAGGGAATGAATTTCATCGAACCGAGATGCGGTGCATCCGCCCGATGGTTGCCAATGCCGGGACCTCCATGCAGAAGCAGCGCTGAATGACGCACGTTCACGTGATTGGCGCCGGTCTGGCTGGACTCGCGGCAGCTTTGTCGCTGACCGCGCAGGGGCGGTCCGTAACCGTGCACGAGGCTGGGCCCGCGGCAGGCGGGCGCTGCCGGTCCTACTTTGACAAGGAAATCGGCCTGCGGATCGACAACGGCAACCATCTGCTGCTGTCGGGCAACCATGCTGCCAGGGCCTATATCGCCGAGGTCGGGGCCGAGGCCCTATTTAATATCCCTGCTGACGCGACGTTTCCGTTCATGGATCTCAGCACCCAGGAGCGCTGGACGGTACGCCCGAACCCAGGCCGCATCCCCTGGTGGATCCTGCGTCGCGATCGTCGCGTCCCAGACACCCGCCTGTCCGACTACTGGCAAATGGCCCGGATCATTCGCATCCACGACGACACTCCGGTCGCCGACAGCATGCGGCGTGGACAACTCTATTGGCGCCTGTTGGAGCCGCTTGCGATCGCCGCCCTCAACACCCCCTCCCAGCAAGGGCTTGCCCGCCTGCTCGGTGCGGTGATGCGGGAGACACTGCTGCGGGGCGGCAAAGCCTGCATCCCCATGCTGCCGAAACAAGGCTTGTCGGAAGCGCTGATCGATCCCGCCATCGCCACGTTGCAGGCGCGCGGCGCCGAGATCCGCTTCAACAGTCGGATCTCGGAAATCATCCTCGACAACGGCCGGATCACCGCCATGAAAGGCCCAGACGGAGCGATCGCGCTCGATCAGGACGGGTCTGTCGTGCTCGCCGTTCCGCCCTGGGTCGCGGCGGACCTTCTGCCTGGACTGGTCGCGCCAAATGCGTTCGAAGCCATCCTGAACATCCATTTCCGCCACGAAGCCGATCCAGCCGGACCATTGGCAAAGACCGGGCTCCTCGGCCTGACATCCGGCACCGCGGAGTGGCTTTTTGCCAAGCCAGGGCATGTCTCGGTCACCATCAGCGCGGCGAACAGGATGGTCGATGAACCGGCCCGCGCCATCGCCGCCATGGTATGGCCGAATGTCGTCGACGCGCTCGGGCAGGATGAGCGCCTGAAGGATGCCATGCCGCCCTACCGGGTCGTAAAGGAGAAACGCGCGACCTTCGCCGCGACAGCGGAGCAGGAGCGCAGGCGACCAGGAGCCCGCACCGCGCTGGCTTCGAACCTGGCGCTCGCGGGCGACTGGACCAATACGGGTTTGCCCGCTACGATCGAGGGCGCAATAAGGTCAGGCCGTTCTGCCGCGGACGTCGTTCTCTCGCTCTGACTGCAAGGACATGATGGCTCCCCACGCATGATGACTCTCGAAGCGATAGCCGCGCCGGTTGTCGATGACCACGCATTGCTGGATTCCATCGACCGCGCCGCGGGAGCGCTGACGCGGCACCAAAATCCGGACGGACATTTTGTATTCGAACTGGAAGCGGACGCGACGATCCCGGCCGAATACGTGCTGCTCGAGCATTACCTGGCCCGCATCGACCCCGACCTGGAGGCGCGGATCGGCGTCTATCTCCGAGCCATACAAGGCAGCCATGGCGGTTGGCCGCTGTTCCATGACGGGGCATTCAACATCTCCGCCAGCGTCAAGGCGTATTTCGCGCTGAAGGCGATCGGCGACGACCCGGACGCGCCGCATATGCGCCGCGCGCGTGAGGCCATTCTGGCGGCCGGCGGAGCAGAGCGGACGAATGTCTTTACCCGCGCCCAGTTGGCCCTGTTCGGGGCAGTGCCCTGGCGCGCGGTGCCGGTGATGCCGCTGGAGATCATGCACCTGCCGCTATGGTTTCCCTTTCACCTGTCCAAGGTATCGTACTGGTCGCGCACGGTGATCGTTCCGCTTCTGGTGCTGATGGGCCTCCGGCCAAAAGCCCGCAACCCACGCGGCATCGCTATTGCGGAACTTTTCCGAACCCCGCCGGAGCAGATCAAAGACTGGATCCGTGGCCCGTACCGTTCCGGTTGGGGGCGTTTTTTCAAGGGCGTCGATGCCGTGCTGCGTGTCGTCGAGCCACGGTTCCCCAAATCCAGCCGCAAAAGCGCGATCGACAAAGCCGTGGCCTTCGTGACCGAGCGGCTGAACGGCGAAGATGGGTTGGGCGCGATCTATCCGGCGATGGCCAATAGCGTAATGATGTTCGACGCGCTTGGATATGCCTCCGACCATCCGGACGCTGCGATTGCCTGGCAGTCCGTGCGCAAGTTGCTGGTGCACCAGGACGATCGGGCCTACTGCCAGCCCTGCCTGTCGCCGGTGTGGGATACCAGTCTCGCCGGCCACGCACTGGCCGAGGCAGGTGTATCGACCGATGCGGCGTGCCACTGGCTCACGCCGTTGCAAATCACCGATGTGGTCGGTGACTGGGCCGTGCGCCGCCCCGGCCTGCGTCCTGGGGGTTGGGCGTTCCAATACAACAATCCGCATTACCCGGACGTCGACGACACCGCCGTCGTTGGAATGCTGCTCCACCGCAACGGCGATCAGGCGCACGCCCACGCGATCGACCGTGCGCGCGAATGGGTGATTGGCATGCAGTCATCCGACGGTGGATGGGGTGCGTTCGAGCCAGAGAACACCCACCACTACCTCAACCACATTCCCTTCGCCGACCACGGTGCTCTGCTGGATCCCCCAACCGCGGACGTCAGTGCCCGCTGCGTTTCGTTTCTGGCTCAGATCGGAATGCCCAGCGACGATCCGGTGATGGCCCGGGCCCTGGCCTATTTGCGGCGGGAGCAGGAGGCCGATGGAAGCTGGTTCGGTCGATGGGGGACAAATTACATCTATGGCACCTGGTCAGTGCTTTGCGCCCTGAACGCGGCAGGCGTCCCGCATGACGATCCGGCGATTACCCAAGCCGTGGACTGGCTGATTTCGGTCCAGCGCGACGATGGCGGCTGGGGCGAGGACGAAGAAAGCTACGGCAACGCCCGGCACGGCCGCTACAAGGAGAGCACGCCAAGCCAGACCGCGTGGGCCGTCCTCGGGCTGATGGCCGCCGGTGCGACCGATCACCCGGCCACTGCGCGCGGCATCGCCTACCTCGCGACCACACAGAAACAAGATGGCGAGTGGACCGAGCAACCCTATACGGCCGTTGGTTTCCCGCGTGTCTTCTATCTGCGCTACCACGGCTACAAACTGTACTTTCCGCTGTTGGCGCTGGCCCGCTACCGTAACCTGCGCCGTGGCAATACCCGGCGGGTTGAGGTCGGCTTCTGACAGCTTCGCCGCTATTCGGATTCGTCGTTGGTCTGGCAGCCGAGGCCCGGATCGCCGCCAAACTTGGCCATCCGGTTCGGGCGGGTGGCGGGACACCCGTTGGGGCCCAAGTCGCGGCCACCCGGTTGATCGCCGATGGGGCAACCGCGCTGGTCAGTTTCGGGCTGGCGGGTGGCCTCGATCCAGTGCTGCGTCCGGGCTCGATAGTCATCCCTTCCATTGTGCTGACGGACGGCAAACGGCTGCACACTGACGCGGAACTGGCGCAGCTTTTCGGCGGTCTCAGCGGTCATATCCTTCTGGCCGGCTCGGTCGTCGCCGTGGATACCGCGGCAAAGCGGCGTCTGCGAGCGGATACGAACGCGGACGCCATCGACCTGGAGAGCGGTGCCGTCGCCAGCGTCGCCGACGCGCATGGCTTGCCGTTCATTGTCGTACGCGCGATCTGCGATCCGGCTGAACGGGATCTTCCACCGGCCGCTTTGGTGGCGCTCAACCCAAATGGCTCCGTTGGCATCACCAGCGTGCTGCAATCTGTCCTGGCTCATCCGTCGCAAATACCCGCGCTGCTGAGCCTTGCCCGGGATGCGGGACAAGCCCGGCGGGCACTTGTCAGAACTCATCAGTTCTTCAGCCGAACGGGTTCACACTGTGGACAGGACATCCAGTCGATAGCGCGCATGCCGCTCCTGCCGGACAACGCGAAGTGCGCCATTGATCGCGGCAATGAAACGGTCTGGTGCGGCGTCAGCCGGGCTGGGGTCATCGGTCTGGCCAAGCCAGTTCACCAACACCACGGCGCCACCTGGAAGCAGTGTGTCCAGGACATGGCGGGCACACTTTGCAATGTCTTCCGCCGACAGAAAATACAGTACCTCCGAAAAGACGATCAGGTCGAAAGCACCGGACGGCCAGTCCAGCGGCACCTGCATGCGTTCGAAGCGCACCTGCGGTTGATCGGCACAGCGGGCACGCGCCGCCGGTAACGGATCCTCGACAATATCGAGACCCAGGAATGTCTCGCATCGCGGCGCAAGCATCTGAGTGAGGATGCCGATTGAACACCCGACCTCCAGTCCGAACACGAACCGGCGCTCCCCCAGCGCTTCCACCGTGTGGCGATACTTGGCCTGCTCATAAGCGCTCGTCTTGAACCCCCACGGATCTGGGTTCGCCTGGTAGAGGTGCTGAAAATGGGCCGCCGGGCGCGATTTTGTCATGGCTCGATAAAAGTCTCAAAGGGCGTCTCAAAGACGGACAGCAGTTCAGCAGGCAGCCGGAACCCGGTGGGATCGTCGGTGATCAGGTCGCCGTATTGCGATTGATGGGCCCGGATCGCGCGCCGCTTCGCTGGCAGGAATTCACCAATATCCAACCGCCAGCCACGGGTGGAAGCAGCGGGAACGACAGTCTCGCCCGACAGCATCCAACCCCAGACAGGATAGGCGACGTGACGGACCCCAGCGCCGGCCGCCACCCTGGCTGCGACGAGTGACGCGGCCTCATGATCGCAGTGCGGATCGTGCAGCCAGGGTGCCAGAATCGTTGTGCAATCCGTTTCTTCCGCGATGAGTGCTGTCAGTTTCGCCACCACCGCGTCGAAACCTGGACCCTGCCGGGGCGCCGCGGTGTCAGGCTCGTTCAAAAACACAATGCGATCCGGCGGCAGCCCAAGGTGCGCTACTGCCGTTCGTGCCTCTTGCGCCCTGACGGAACGAAGCCGGTCCTTCGGGTAGGCGCGCGAATTGGGATGCGATCCCGATCCGTCCGTCAGCAAAACAACCAGCGGAATCCGGCCTGCCGCAACACAGGCCGCGATCAATCCACCGCAACCCAGGCTTTCGTCGTCAGGATGCGGCGCCAAAATCAGGCATGTGCCACGGCCGATAATGTCATCAAGGCATCCCAGCGGCAGGTTTCGCCATGCGTCGTGAATATGCGCCACGATGGTCATACCGACGCCTCCCGATGGTTGGCGAACCAGTCCGCTGCCTCGGTCAAGACTTCATCAGGCGCCGGTTGGCGCAGGTAGGTCGCCAGGTCACGGCAGATCAGCTCCACCGGATTGCCTTGTCGGAATGCCGACAGCCCGAGCGACCGTTGCACCAGCCGCATCGCGTCCAGGCAGTTCGTTTCGATAGCAATCCGAGCAAGACCCACGGTGGCGACACGATAAGCCGTATCGGCCGTGGGATCCTCGGCAACCCGAGCCGCCGCCTTCACCCAAAGCCGGCAGGTCTCACGCGCGATCAGCGCCTGACCTATCCGGGATTGCACGTGCGGGCTATCCAGGCGCTCGTTATTCTTCAGTTGCGCTACCGAATGATCAAGCAGTGCGATCAAGCCACCCGCGGCCACCGCCGATCCTCGCCAGGCGCCACAGGAAAAATCCGGCTCCCGCAGGTAGTCGCCTTGCTGTCCCAGAAGCGCATCGGCGGATGTCTCACAACCGGAGAAATCCACCGCGCCGGTGACCGCCGCCCGCATGCCCTGAAGCGGTGAGGGCAGGGCGACGGCCCGCTCACCCATCCCTAGCCGCAAGACAAGCATCCGGGCGTTGCCCTCGGGGTCCTGTGCAGTCACCACCGCCCCGGTGGCGAAACCGGCGCCCGAGCAGAACTGCTTGCGGCCGGTCAGCAGGATCCGATCGCCGACACGGCGCATGCGAAGCCCGTTTTCCGGCGGGTCAGTGACCCACAGGGCGAACAGACAGTCGTCGTGCCATGGCGCGGCTGAGCCGTATCGCGCGATCAAGTGCAATGCGTTGACATGAGCTTCGAGAATGCGACCAACCGACAGGTTGCCCTGGCCCGCGAGGATCAGCATCGTCGCCAGCGCATCCGCGGCATCATCGTTGCGGGTAACGGATCGAACCGGCAATGGCGGCTTCAACGCACCCGACAGGCGTAATCGGTTGATCTCCTCTGCGGGAAAGGCGCTGTCCCGATCAAGTGCATCAGCGCGGCTTTGCATCCACGGCAGCATTTCAGTCATGGCGGCCAGCGGTGTTCTCATGGCTAATCCGCCGCCAATGTTGCGGTCCTGGCGAGCTGCCGCAGCAGAACCTGTGCGGAAGCGATTTCCGCCGTCAGATCGGCGAAACGAACCCGGCGTCGCCGCAGGATTGGGCTGACGGCTTCCAGTTCCGCCCAGGCGGAACCGAAATAGCGTTGTGCTGAAATCCTCGCCAGCGCCGTCGACGAAATAGCCAGATCGGCCGAGAGCGCTCGGTCGCTCGATCCGTTCCACACGCACCGGGCCCGTCGTCGCAAGCTGTACCGGCGGAACGCGTCCAGGGCCGGTTCGGCCTGATCGTCGGTGAACTCGTCCTGTTGGATGATCCGACGCCGGATCGCATCTGCCATCCCGCCCTGCGCCCGCCCCACAATTCGCCCTGATACGGTCACGCGAATTCCCGGATCGTGGCGCACCCGCGCATCGATCATCCATAATGCGCGGACGAATGCGCGATCCTCACCGGCCGGTATCGCGGGAATGCCGCCGACCCGCCGGAATGCCTCGACCCAAACCGCGAGGCTGGCGCCGGATGCCTCCGTATGCCGCGGCGCCGGGTCGTGCAGCTCCGGGTCCAGCACCCAGGCGAGATTGTCCAACAATGCGATCAACTCACATTCCAGGGCATCGTCCTCGTGCAGATGCGTTGGGATCAAGGCCGCCTCTGCCGGATCGATAATCGCCCGGCCGCACACGATATCCACCCCGTTCCGCAGCCCGGCGAGGTTCCGGGCAACCCAGTCGACCGGCGGAACGGCATCGGCATCGGTGGTCAGCAAGATGCCGTCCGTACAGGCCTGTTCCGCGGCCAATTCCATTGCCAAGCGCCGGGCGTGACCCGCGTTGGCCTGCTCAGGGGGCAGATTCCGACTAATGACATTCAACCTGAAACGCAGGTGGGGTGCCATGCGTCGCGCGATCGTTTCTGTGTCATCAGATACAATTGTTCAATAGCAGTACCGACACTGTCCGGAAGTCGCGTCTGCGTGTCCAGCGCGTTCAACAACTGTCCGATCCGCTCGGCTTCATCCCGTACCGGGATCGCAACAACGATCCGCGGTGGTCGTACAAATGCAACACCGGTATTATTCACGGTTGGGCCACGTCATGCTGTTTCCTGCCTGTAAGGTGTGTGTCGGCAGGTAGGCGACGGCGCGGCTGATGCGACCCGGTGTCACCCAGGTGTTATGGTTTTTGTGTTGACGATAAAGCGACGTATATCCCGGCCATGACCCAACATATTGAAGCCGACGTGGCGATCGTCGGGGCCGGCCCGGTCGGCCTGTTCGCCGTTTTCGAACTGGGGATGCTGAAACTCTCCAGCGTCCTGATCGATGCTTTGGCGGAGGTCGGTGGCCAGTGCACCGCGCTGTATCCGGAAAAGCCGATCTACGACATCCCCGCCCACCCGGCGATCGAGGCCGGCGCGCTGATCACCCGGCTGGAGGAACAGATCGCCCCATTCCGCACCCCCCGGTTGCTTGGGTGCCAGGTCAACGGTCTGAGCGGAGAGCGCGGCGCGTTTAGCCTGACCACCGATCGGGGCGACACAGTGCGCGCCAAGGCCGTCATCGTCGCCGCCGGCGCCGGCGCGTTCGGCCCCAACCGACCGCCGCTGAACGACCTGCCCGCGTACGAGGCGACGGGCGCCGTCCAGTATTATGTCCGCCGGCGTGAAGATCTGCGGGATAAACGCGTCGTGATCGCGGGCGGGGGCGATTCCGCGGTGGACTGGGCGCTGGCCTTGAAGGACATCGCCCGCGTCACAGTGGTGCATCGCCGGCCGAAGTTCCGGGCCGCCCCCGAAAGTGCCCAGCAACTGGATGAAGCAGCCCGCAATGGCGAGATTGAGATGGTCATCCCCTACCAGCTGCACGGCCTCACCGGCGCCAATGGCGTCTTATCGACGGTGGAGGTCGCAACCTTGGACGGTGCGGTGAAGCAGCTTCCAGCCGATGTGTTGCTGCCGTTCTTCGGACTGTCGATGGACCTCGGTCCGATCGGCAGTTGGGGCCTGCAAAGCGAGAAGCACCATGTGACCATCGATCCCGCGACCTGCCAGACCAGTCTTCCCGGCGTGTTCGCAATCGGCGATGTCGTGACCTATCCCGGCAAACTCAAACTGATCCTGCAGGGCTTCAGTGAGGCAGCGGTTGCGGCGCACGCGATCTTTCCGGTCGTTCACCCGGACCAGGCGCTGCATTTTGAATACTCAACGACCAAGGGTGTTCCTGCCTAGGCAAACCTTCCGTGGTCTGCGCACGGTGACGACTCTAATCAGACGCCCAACAATAAGTGAGCCGACCAACGCGCCATTTTTACGGCATCGACCTGAACCGCTTAAGCCCAAACGGCCCCTTCCGCCCGCGAAAACACACCCACTCACGTTCTCCCGATGACCCAGATCGGAATGGCAACAACAAATCTTGACTTATTTCCTATATCGATCTAAGTTACAGGAATGGAAACCTCCTCCACCCCGCATCCGCCCATCGATCTCGCCACACACCTGTACTACCAGCTCGTGTACACCCTGACCGATCTGTTGCCGCCGCCGCTCGATGACACCCCCGAAGCGCTGTCCACCAGAAACCACGCCGCCATCGCCAAGGTAGCGGCGCTGCTGCCGGTCAACGCCAATGAGGCCGATCTCGCCGCCCAGTGCATCGCCGCCCGCGCCCAGGCCGAGGACATATTGCGCCTGCTCCGTCAGCACGCCAACGACATCGGTCTGGTCATGCGGCTGAACGCACAATACGGCTCGATGGTGCGGACATCGCTGTCGGTGCACGCACGCCTGATGCGGGTGCAGGCCTCGCGCCAGAAGCGGGAGGCGATCGAGGGCGCGGCAGACCAGGACGCCTGGGCGCAGCACGTCGCCGAACAGTCTATGACCGAGGTATTAAATACAAACGCCGGACCGCACGAAGCAGCATTGCCCGAAGCGCCGCCAGCCGAGGGTGCGGACCGCCCACGCGCGAACGACGTCTCAGAAGATGGGATAGATTCTCATACCGCGGCTTTTGAGACGTGGTTGATCACACAATGCCAGAGCCAAACGTCCGAACAACCCGATGCGGACCGTCTTCATGACCTCCTGCGCAAAGCCATGGCCGGATCGCATTTGGCCGCTCGGGAATTTGCCGCGAACAGTCGCGAAAATCCCGCAAGGACGGCCTGACCCCGCCGCATCGATGGTTTCCACCGCGCGAAGCGTGGGGCAACCCGAGAGAGCCTGCTTGGTATCGCCCAGCAGAGAACGGCGACCCGTCGCGATATGCTGGGAAATGACCAATTCACCTGACGAAACGCGTCCGCTACGCGACCCGGGAATCGCTGCGATCAGACACCGGCTTGCACAACCATCCGAAGCGGAGGACGCTGCCCGGCATAAGAATAAACTGCGAGGGAATATGAACGTCTTTCTGCCACGACGGCGCCTGCTCGCCGGTACCATCGCCGCCGCCCTGCCAAGCATCACCCGGCCGCATGGTGCCCGGGCGCAGTCGAGGCCGATCCGCATCGGCGTGTTGACCGACATGGTCGGTGCCTATGCAGCGAACTCCGGTCCTGGATCGGTCGCCGGGGCGAAACTGGCCATCGAGGATTTCGCCAGGCTGCGCCCGGATGTAAAAGTGGAGCTGGTTTCCGCAGATCTGCAGCTGAAGCCTGACGTCGCGGTCGGCATCGCCGGCGACTGGCTCGACAACCAGGGCGTTGACCTGATTACGGACGTGCCGTTGTCCTCGGCGGCGTTCGCCATCGGTGACATGGTGAAGGCCAAGGACAAGGCCGCGATATTCACCGGGGGAGCGTCAGCCGCGATCACCGGCGAGCATTGCGGACCGAACCATCTGCACTGGGCCTATGACACCTGGTCCATGCCGCACGCTGTGGTTGATGCGACGGTAAAAGAGGGCGGCGACACCTGGTATTTCATCACTGCCGACTATGCCTTTGGACACGCATTAGAGAGCGATGCGTCCAGTTTCGTGACGGGTGCCGGGGGCAAGGTTCTCGGCCGGGCACTGGCACCGTTCCCCGGCACCACCGATTTCTCGTCATACCTTGTTCAGGCAAAGGCAAGCGGCGCCAAAGTCATCGGCTTCGCCAACGGTGGTGGCGACACGGTGAACTGCATCAAGCAGGCCGCCGAGTTTGGTATTCAGAAGGGCGGGCAGAAGATCGCCGGCCTGTTGTTCCTTATCCACGATGTGCATGGCGTTGGTCTGTCGTCCGCCCAGGGCGTGCTGCTGACCGAACCGTTCTACTGGAACATGAATGACGGCACCCGCGCATTCACCAAACGGTTCGCCACGCTGATGCCCGGGAATGTTCCCGGATCGGTGCACGCTGCCCGGTACCTCGGCCGTGATGCATTACCTCAAGGCCTGCGTCGCGTTGGGCCCGGACAAGGCGAAAGCGAGCGGACGCGCGGTGATCGACCAGATGAAGGCCACGCCGACCAAGGATCCGCTCTTCGGCGACGGCGCGGTGCGCAGAGACGGACGGGTGATCCACGACATGCATCTGTTCGAGGTGAAATCCCCCGGGCAGTCCAAGGAGCCGTGGGACTACTACACCCACAGGCGAACCGTGCCGGCAGCCGAGGCATTCCGGCCGATCGACAAGGGCGGCTGCGCAATGGTCCAAGGGTAGCTAACCGCGGTACACCGATGAAACCCCGATGCCGTGACCGGCGTCAGGGATTCGGAAGATTCTCGCCAATCGCGCCGCCATTGGCCGCCGCTTCCATGGAGGCGGTCGTCAGCAGCAAGAAGCTCACCCGTTGATAAAGGCCGTTCGGACGTACGCTCGACAATATGGCGACCACCGCTAAGGGGATGATCGCCAGGTAAATGAGCTTGTTGGTTTGCGACTTCATATGCATGTCCTCCGTGAGCTGGATTTCTACGGACACGCCGATCCCGCCGCTGTGCGCCATCTCACACGAGCCGCCGCCGTTGCAACAAGATTCGAATTCGGATCGAAATTATAGCGGAACAAATCGCCCTCACGTCGCTACGACGAAGCGGGGATCATCGAACGTCGGAGCGCCACATCCGAGATCGTTCAGACGCGTAAGCCTTCGACATGCGGCAGTCGGTCTCGTGCCTTTGCCGCGGCATAAATCTCAGTTATCTGCCTTTGACCGTCGCGCGGTCATCGATGATGAGGAAACCATATGACGACGCCCTATATGCCACTCGGAGTCCTGCTGCCGACCACCCAGAGGATATGCCAAGTCTCCAACCCGTCGACCCAGCTTCACCTTGCCCCAGGCGGCAGGTCGAGAAAATTGTCCAATCACGCATGACAGAAAGAAGGATTGACCTATGATCGTTGTAGCCGTGCTGCTGCCATGGCTTGCGCTGCTGCTGCGGGGGCACATTTTCCAGGCGGCATTTTGCCTTGGCCTCCAACTCACGGTGCTTGGGTGGATTCCCGCCGCGATCTGGGCTGTCATCGTGATGCAGGACGACAAGCGCGAACGTCAGTATCGAGAGATGCTACGGGTGCTGCACGGCCGCTGATATCCGGTAAGGCGTCGGGCCAGCTATCCTCCATAGTCCGTGTCAGGGATCATGCTCCCGGGTGGCGCAGCCGAACCAAATTCATGGGCTTCATGCTCATGACCACCTCGCCATTCTGATTGACCACCTCCAGCAGTGTATGAACGAGCCCCCGATCAGGCTTGGTGCGAGACCGTCGGGTCTGCTCCACCGTTGCATGCAACGTCAGCGTGTCGCCGGGGCGAACAGGCCTCGGCCATCGAAGTTCGTCGATTCCCGGGGCCGCCAGGCCGTTATGAGGCAGGAAATTAGTAACGAGCAGCCGCATGGCGCAGGCGACAGTGTGCCAGCCGCTGGCAATCACCTCGCCGAATGGCCCTTTCGACGCCAGATCGCGGTCGATATGCATCGTCTGCGGGTCATACTGGCTGGCGAACGCGATGATCTCCTCCTCCGACACCGTGAATGATCCGCAGACATAGGTGGCGCCCACCACGTAGTCCTCGAAGAAGCGATCGGTGGGCGGGGTGGAAAAGACCTCGAACATGAATAATGCCGTTCTGTTGCCGGTCTGCGGGGTAACATGCAATATATTGCATTACAACCAACGGCCTCAACCGGCCGGCGCTATGGGACGACCAAGATGGCTGGCCCTGCGATGCCGGTCGGTGACGTCTGAGCCTTGGTCGCTGAACCCCAGGGAAGCTGCTGGAACCGAACACTTTAAATCGCGCCATTCCCCCGACCCAACAGCTTGGCGACTGTTGAACCTACACCGCGACCTCAGAGTGGATGCATGACCCAGTCCGCCGAGGACAACGCCTTCCTCCAAACGCTCGGTCAGCGAATCCGGCTGCTACGAGCGCGCCGCGGCATGACGCGCCGCATCCTCGCATCCCAGTCGGGTGTCTCTGAACGCTACATCTCCGCCGTGGAAGCGGGCACGGGCAACGGCTCGATCCTCCTGCTCCGCGCACTCGCGGTGGCGCTGCACGTCGAACTACGCACCCTGCTGGAGGACGGCCCCAAACCGGACGCGCGCCCGGTCGTCCGAGCAATCGGTTACCGCAATCGGATCGCACTGATCGGCTTGCGTGGGGCCGGGAAGTCTACCCTCGGCCCACTGCTGGCCGAGAGACGTGGCATACCGTTTCTCGAACTCGATCAGGAAATCGAAAAGGAAGCCGGACTCGGCCTCGGCGAGATCATGGAACTGCACGGCCAACCCGGGTTTCGGCGGCTGGAGCGTGGCGTGCTGGACCGGCTGATCGCCACATATCCGAAGGTCGTGATCGCGGCCGGCGGCGGCATCGTTGTCGAAACCGCGACATTCGACCGTCTCTTGGCAGCATGCCTGACAGTGTGGGTGCGCGCTGCTCCACAGGACCACATGCAACAAGTCATCGACCAGGGCGACTTGCGACCAATGCGGGACAACCGACAGTCAATGGCTGACCTTCGAGCAATTCTGGAGAGCCGGCAGACACTCTACGCCCGGGCTGACATTCAGTTGCAAACGA
The DNA here is from genome assembly GCA_963790515.1 of uncultured Alphaproteobacteria bacterium. Lineage (GTDB taxonomy): Bacteria > Pseudomonadota > Alphaproteobacteria > Acetobacterales > Acetobacteraceae > Rhodopila. The sequence goes on from CAWBPF010000051.1 coordinate 56,472, forward strand.
CGGGGCGTAAGCTGCAGGAGACGCTAGCGGAACTGCTCTCAGCTGTCGGAAGCTGAAGCATTCGCCAGCGATCCAGCATTCATCCAATACCACCGCGCAGTTGCCGCACCTGTTCCGGCAAACTGCGAGTATTGCGACGACCTGTCTAAGTTACGGAGAGGCCGTTTAGCCCTGCGTGATCAACTCCTATTTCGGTTGACCTGCATAATAATCATTGCCGGGCTGGATCGACATCACAAACCCGGTCGGCTTCTCGGTCGGTCCGAATGGGCCCGCGACCTTGTTGCTGACCGGCGGCAGGCTCTTGAGGTACGTGGCGATCGCAAGAGCATCGGTTTTTGTCAAACTGGCAAACCCTCGCCACGGCATGACCGGTGCCAATATTCGGCCATCGGGTCGCACACCGGTCGTAATGGCCGAAGCAATCTGCTGCCGTGTCCACTTGCCCAGCCCTGTCTCTTGATCGGGTGTCAGGTTCGGGCCGACGAACACACCATGGCCAGGAACACCAAAACCGACGTCCGAGCCGCCGAGATAGCGTGCCATGTCAGGATGACCGAAGAAATGTCCTGGCGTATGGCAATCTGTACAACCGGCAATCTGCACGAGATACCTGCCGTGCTCCATTTCGGCATTGGCGGCGAAGGCTGATGCGAACGATGCGCTTGTAATCATAGCAGCCAGCAAAGCAACAACACCGCGGCGCAACATGCTTCATGCCTCCAATTTGTCTGCACATTACTTAAGCTCCGACAGTTGCTCAAGATTGAATTGGCATCAAAATTAACAATTTATTGTCAATTCGGCCGGCACGAAAAGGCGGCACTGGAGGACAGCAGCGACCTGGCGGCCTCTACCACCTGTTGAACGGTGATCGCATCCATCGATGGTCCCACGACCGCGGTGGCGCAGCGCCCGGCGGGCGCGTAAATCGCGGCGTCGGTCGGGCCAAACAGGCCGATCGTCGGCGCGCCCGCCGCTGCCGCCAGGTGCATCAGCCCTGAATCGTTGCCGATAAACAGCGCCGACCGTTCCAAGACCGCCGCTACTTCCGGTAGCGACAAGGTGCCAACAAGATGGATCGCATCGGGCAACACCTTCGCTAGCGGGTCGGCCAAAGCCTGCTCTGCCGGACCAGGTCCACCCACAATGACTGCCGCGGCGCCTGGTATCAGGGAGGTTGCCAAGTCTTGAAACGCCGCTGCGAATCGGTCCGCCGGCCAGACCTTCGGCTGCCAGTTGGCGGTCGGAGCCAATACGATGAACGGCCGTCCAACCGGCAGAAGGTCGAGACGCGGTCTCGGTCCGTCTTGCCGATCCAGGCGACCGGCAGCGGCGGCGGCGACAATCTCAGAATGGCCCCCAGCTGCGCGATCTTCGGCCCAGCCGTGCGGCGGAACACCGCGCGCGACCGGGTCGGCACCAGCCAGGACAATGCCGATCCGCGGATATCGACCACGAGATCCCAGACCTGCCGCGCCGCTGCGCCCCAAAGCGGCAGCCAGTGCCGGCCCCAAGGACGCTTGCGCAACACGATCGTCCGCGTCCCGGTTCGGCATGCGCGCGAACACGCCCTCGGCAACGGGGCCGCATACCACTGTAATACCGAGCCGCCGGATGGGTGCGGATCAGGTGGTCGAGCAGTCCGGTGGACAGCACCGCGTCGCCCAGCCGGTTGGAGGTCACGAACAGGATTTCGCATCATGTGCGTCGCGACGTCGTCACGCGCGATTACCGCCAGGCGGTTTGACCGAGGCCACGCCGATGGTTGGGCAGCGTGCGCGCCAACCGAACAACACGGAGACGCCACCATGTCCGAGGAAACCCTGGTCGCCCTGGGCGAGGACTATCCCGAACTGCGCGACTCGGTTCGCAGGATCTGCGCCCAGTATCCCGGCACCTACTGGAGCGGGCTGGAAGACAAGGAGGCCTACCCGACCGAGTTCGTCAACGAACTGACCCAGGCCGGCTTTCTCGGCGCGCTGATCCCGGAGGAATACGGCGGCTCCGGCCTGCCGCTTGCGCGCCGCCGCGGTGATCCTGGAGGAGATCAACGCCTCCGGCTGCGTCGCCAGCCAGGGCCACGCGCAGATGTACATCATGGGCACGCTGCTGCGGCACGGCAGCGAGGCGCAGAAGCGCAGATACCTGCCGGAGATCGCCGCCGGCCGCATCCGCCTGCAGGCGTTCGGCGTCACCGAACCGACCACCGGCTCCGACACCACGCAGTTGAAGACCCGGGCGGTGCGCGACGGCGATCATTACATCGTCAACGGCCAGAAGGTCTGGACCTCGCCGCGCCATGCATTCCGACATGATGCTGCTGCTGGCGCGCACGACCTCGGCCGATCAGGTGAAGAAGCGCAGCGACGGGCTGTCGGTGTTCCTGATCGACATGACCGAGAAGAACACCGGCAAGGGCCTGGAGATCCGCCCGATCAAGGCGATGATCAACCACAACACCACCGAGGTGTTCTTCGACAATTTCCGCATTCCCGCCGACAGCCTGATCGGCGAGGAAGGGCAAGGGGTTCCGCTACATCCTGGACGGCATGAACGCCGAACGCATCCTGGTCGCCAGCGAGGCGGTCGGCGACGGCCGCTGGTTCGTCAAGAAGGCCACGCAATACGCCAAGGACCGCGTCGTCTTCGGCGCGCCGATCGGCAAGAACCAGGCTGTGCAGTTTCCCATCGCCCGCGCCTGGGCGGAACTGGAGGCCGCCGACATGGTCTGCCGCCGCGCCGCCGCGTTGTTCGACGACGGCAAGGAGTGCGGCGCGGACGCCAACATCGCCAAGCTGCTGGCGTCGGAAGCCGCCTGGAAAGCGGCCGACACCTGCGATGCAGACCTTCGGCGGCTTCGCCTACGCGCGGGAATACGAGATCGAGCGCAAGTGGCGGGAGGTGCGGCTGTACCAGATCGCGCCGATCTCGACCAACCTGATCCTGGGCTATGTCGGCCAGCACGTGCTGGGCATGCCGCGATCCTACTGACCGTGTGGCCCCTTCATACCCGGCTGATCAAGCCGGACAAGATCGCGCTGGCGTGTCATGCCGGACCGGCTCATTGATTTCGAGTTGACCGGCCGGCGCCAGAGGATGCGCTTGGTCATCACGTCGATTTGGCAAACGCCCGATGGCAGAAATCCGGTATGCAGACTACAAAATATAACGCCGCTATCGGGAAGCAAACGTCATGTTCGCGGTTCTCAAGGGAAACCAGCCAGGTAACGGCTGGAATAATCCGGCAGTTTGGGCAAATGGTAGGGTACCAGTCAGCAGCGACAAACTAAACATTCTGCTCGACGCGTCATCGGTCGATAACCTCGGCACGGCGCAGACCCCGTTCGTCGCGAACGATGTGATCGGAGCGAGTGCCGGCATCAGCTATCCAGGTCTGTTCGTGACCGGGTTTCTCCATGCTGATGACCTTGCCAATTTATCCGATTTGCAGATTCCCTCGTCCGGCGGCGTTATCGTCAGTCACGATCTCATCAACGTCCAGACCGTCGAGGTTCATGATGGTGGCTTTCTCGATGTCGGCCGTGATCTTCTGAACGTTGGTCGTTTCTCGATCAGCTTTGGCAGCACGATCGAAGTCGGCCACATCATTGGCAGGACCGATATCAGTTTCGGCATCGGCGGCGGCACGTTAATCCTAGATCATCCTCAAAGAAACTTGCTGAATAATTCCTTCGCCCTTGGGGCCGGAGGTAACATTGTAAACATAGAACTAGGTCACACGGTTTTCGATGCGGCGGATTTCATACCGAGCGTGCCCGGTGGTCTGAACGGAAAAATCGACCTGATGGACCATGGCAGACTTGTCTACCAATTGAATCACGTGAGCGAGTCCACCCCTGCCGGCATCCTGACTGTCGGCATGGACAAAACCACCGGCTACGATTTCGTTTCATACCACGCATGAAAACATTCAGTTGCTAATAGAAACGATATTGCCGTCGGGAAGGGCTGTACACTCAAACCGTCAGTTCGGGTGGCGTCTTCGATCCGGTCATTCATGCGGCGCTTCATCCGTTCGCGCACCGCGCGTTCATCCGTCCGCGTACCGCGCGTTCGGGCGACGCGGCAATCACCCTATCGGGCAGGAGTTGGACTTACTTTCCTTCGGGCCGCGCCAGCGTCCGGACGACGAACTCGACCGCGGTGATCCGAGGATATGTGGGTTCGCTCACGATGGATCCGCGAGCCATTATGGCGATCAACGGAGTCCCGTTACCGAGCTTCCCGAAAGGGCGTCGCAAGCGTAGCACCCCGCATTCCCAGCACTCTGATCGTCGGCTATGCTGCCCACCATAGGAACAATGCCCGAAGGGAAACGTCGAATGATGCGCCCGTGCCTGTGGCTGGCGGTCGCCTGCCTGCTTGCCTCGATTGGCACCGCGTCCGCGCAGAAGCAAGGCGGCATGCTGCGCGTCACCCATCGCGACAACCCGCCCAGCGCCTCGATCCATGGAAGAAGCGACGATCTCCACCGACATGCCGTTCATGGCGGTGTTCAACAACCTGGTCGTGTTCGACCCGGACAGCCAGGCAGAACCGGCTGGACCGGATCGTTCCCGACCTCGCGACATCCTGGACGATGACGCGACGACGACCGCACGCTGACGTTTCAGCTGCGCGACGGCGTGAAGTGGCACGACGGCAAGCCGTTCACCAGCGCCGACGTCAAATGCACCTGGGACATGCTGACCGGCAAGGTCGACGGCAAGACTGCGCAAGAACCCGCGCAAGACCTGGTGGTTCAACATCAAGGACGTCGCGACCAACGGCGACAGCGAGGTGATCTTCCACCTGACCGACCCGCAGCCGTCGATCATGGCGATGCTCGCCGGCGGATTCTCCCCGGTCTATCCCTGCCACGTGCCGGCCGACGAGATGCGCACCCATCCGATCGGCACCGGGCCGTTCAAGTTCGTCGAGTTCAAGCAGAACGAGTCGATCCGCCTGGTGCGCAACCCGGATTACTGGAAGCCGGGCCGGCCGTATCTGGACGCGCATCGAATACACCATCATCCCCAACCGCTCGACCATGCTGCTGGCGCTGGCGACCGGGAAGTTCGACCTGACCTTCACCAGCGAGCTGACGCCGGAACTGATGAAGGACTGCAGGAACAGGCGCCCGCCGATGCAATGCGTGGTGCAGGCCACCGGCACCCAGGGCAACCTGCTGGTCAACCGCGAACGCCCGCCGTTCGACAACGCGCAGATCCGCAAGGCGATGGTGCTGGCGATCGACCGCAAGGCGTTTTCCGATATTCTCAGCCGCGGCATGTATCAAGGTCGGCGGCGCCAATGCTGCCGCCGCCCGAAGGCTTCTGGGGCTGGTCGCAAGGAATTCATGGAGACCGTTCCCGGGTACGGCGCCGACGTCGAGAAAAGCCGCGAGGAAGGCCGCCGGATCATGCGGGCACTCGGCTACGGCCCGGACAAGATGCTGCCGCTGAAAGTCACGACCCGGAACATCCCCGACTATCGCGACGCCGCGGTCATCCTGATCGACCACCTGAAGATCGATCTACATCCAAGGCGAACTGGAACCTTTGGACTCCTCCGTCTGGTACGCCCGCCTGGCGCGCAAGGACTTCGCCGTCGGCATGAACGTCCAAGGCACCGGCATCGACGATCCCGACGTGCAGTTCTTCGAGAACTACCTGTGTGGCTCCGAACGCAACTACACGTCCTATTGCAACGCCGGACCTGGAGAAGCTGTTCCACCAGCAGTCGCAGATGAAGGACATCGACGCCCGCCGCAAACTGGTCTGGGAGATCGACCGAAACTTGCAGGAGGATGGCGCGCGGCCCGATCGTCTATCACGCGCAAGGCTGGCACCTGCTGGTGGCCGCGCGTGAAGGGCATCAAGATCGGCGGTCAACAGCATCTACAATCACTGGCGCTTCGAGGACGTCTGGCTGGACCAGCTGACGCCGTATGCTGACCTACATCCTCCGTCGGCTCGGGCTGATGGTGTGACACTGTTCGGCGTGTCGGTCGCGATCTTCCTGCTGCTGCGCATCGTGCCGGGCAACATCGCCGACATCCTGTTCGACTCGCGCCGGCCTGATCGATCCGGCCGAGAAACAGCAAGATCATCGTCGACCTTGGCCTCGATCGGCCGCTGGTCGATGCAGTACGCCCAGTGGATCGTCGGGCTGTGCCCACGGCGACCTGGGCTACTCCTACGTCTCGGAAAAGCCGGTGCTGGACGAGATCCTGCCGCGCATCCCGATCACCGCCCGCCTCGCCGGCCTCGCGCTGCTGTTCGCCGTCTGCACCGGCGTGCCGTTCGGCGTGATCAGCGCGGTGCGGCAGAACACAGCGCTGGACTACATGCTCCGCGATCTTCAGCCTGCTGCGGTCTGTCGATGCCGTCGTTCTGGCTCGGCCTGCTGGTCCTGATGGCCTTCGTCAACTGGTTCGGCACTGCTGCCGATCTACGACAAGGCGCCGCCAACCTGGGGTGCGCTCGCGCTCAGATGCTGGGCGTTCCCGCGGCCACCGTCGGCTTCCGCAGCTCGGCGCTGATCATGCGCCTGACCCGATCGTCGATGCTGGAGGTCCTGCGCCAGGACTACGTCCGCACCGCCCGATCCAAAGGCCTGTCCGAAGCCGCGGTCACGTTCGATCCACGCGCTGCGCAACGCCGTGCTGCCGGTCATCACCACCATCGGCATCGAGACCGCGTTCCTGTTCGGCGGCCTGATCGTCACCGAAACGGTCTTCAACATCCCCGGCGTCGCCCGCTTCCTGGTCGAGGCGATCCGCTGGCGCGACTATCCGATGGTGCAGAACCTCGTGATGTTCATCGCCATCGTCGTCGTGACCGTGAACCTGATCGTCGATCTGGCCTACATGTTTCGTCGATCCCCGCATCAGGCTGCGCAGCATGAGCGAGGCCCTGTACTATCGCGTCGGCGCTATCCGCTGGGCGTCGCCGGCGCGATCATCCTGATCATGTTCGTCCTGACCGCGGTCTTCGCCGGCGTCGATCGCGCCGCTCGATCCGCTGACCACCAACGCCACGCGCCTCCCTGGCCCCGCCCGAGCAGGCACTTACCTGATGGGCGCCGACATGATGGGCCGCGACATGCTCAGCCGCATGATCCACGGCGCCCGCATCTCGCTCGCCGTCGCGCTTGGCGCCACCTGCATCGGCAGCGGCCTCGGCGCGATGCTGGGGCTGGCATCGGGCTATCTCGGCGGCTGGTTCGACCTTATCGTGCAGCGGCTCGCCGAGATCATGCAGTCCTGCCGCTGCTGGTCATGGCGCTGGTCATCACCGCCTCGCTGGGGCCGTCGCTGGTCAACACCATCATCGCCATCGCCATCCCGCTGATCCCGAACGTCGCCCGGGTCATCCGCTCCAACGTGCTGTCGCTGCGGGAACTGAACTACGTGGAGGCCGCGCGCGCCGTCGGCATGAGCGAGACCCGCATCGCGCTCGTGCACGTCTTTCCCAACACGCTGGCGCCGCTGATCGTGCTGGCGACCGCGCAGCTTGGGCTCCACCATCCTGACCGAGGCGTCGCTGTCGTTCCTCGGCCTTGGCGTGCCGGAACCATACCCGTCCTGGGGCCGCATGCTGTCCGAATCGGCAGCGGAATATATCCGCTCCGCGCCCTGGCTGGTGATCTTCCCGGGCCTGGCGATCAGCCTGGTGGTGTTCGGCACCAACCTGTTCGGCGACGCGCTGCGCGACATCCTCGATCCCAGGCAGGGCGACTGATGGCGCCTGTTCTGGAAGTCTCCGGCCTGACCACGGTGTTTCACACGCGCACCGGCACTGGTGCGGGCGGTGCAGGACGTTTCGTTCAGCGTCGACGCCGGGCGAGACGCTGGCGATCGTCGGCGAGTCCGGCTGCGGCAAGACCATGACCGCGCTGTCGCTGATGCGGCTGATCCCGATGCCGCCGGGCGAGATCACCGCCGGCACCGTCAAGCTCGACGGCACCGACCTGCTGGCGCTGGACGAAGCGAGCATGCGGAGGATGCGCGGCAGCCAGATCGCCATGATCTTCCAGGAGCCGATGACCGCGCTCAATCCGCTGCTGACGATCGGCCGGCAGATCGCCGAGATGGTGTCGCTGCATGAAAAGGTTTCCCGCCGGGCCGCCCATGCGCCGCGCCGTCGAAATGCTGCACCAGGTCCGCATTCCGGCACCCGAGCGCCGCGCCCGCGAATATCCGCACCAGATGTCGGGCGGCATGCGTCAGCGAGCGATGATCGCGATGGCGCTTGCCTGCAAGCCGAAGGTGCTGATCGCCGATGAGCCGACCACCGCGCTGGATGTCACGATCCAGGCGCAGGTGCTGGACCTGATCGACGATCTGCGCCAGGAACTCGGCACCGCGGTTGTCCTGATCACCCACGACCTCGGCGTGGTCGCCGAAGTCGCCCACCGGATGATCGTGATGTATGCGGGCCGCAAGGTCGAGGAAGGCCGGACCGCCGACCTGTTCGCCGATCCATGCCACCCGTATTTGCAGGGCCTGCTCGCCTCGGTGCCCCGCCTCGGCGGGATTGACGGGGAACGTCTTCGGGAAATCCCCGGCATCGTGCCGCCGCTGAGCCGACCTGCCGGCCGGCTGCGCCTTCGCCCCCCGTTGCCGGTCCGCGATCGCGCGGTGCCGCGACGAAATACCGCCGCTGGAACTGAAGCGGCCCGGCCACATTGCCGCCTGCTGGGTAACCTGATCATGCTGCTCGAGGTCACCGACCTGCGCAAAACCTTCCCCGCGCGCACCGGGCTGCTGGGCAACGTCATCGACCGTGTCCATGCCGTCGACGGCATCAGCTTTATCATCGCCCAGGGCCGCACCTTAGGGCTGGTCGGGGAAAGCGGGTGCGGCAAATCCACCGTCGGACGCGCGATGCTGCGGCTGATCGAGCCGACCGGCGGCACGATCCAGTTCCAGGGCCAGGACATCACCAGATTAGCCGGCGCGAGATCTGCGCGCGTTGCGCCGGCAGATGCAGATCGTCTTCCAGGACCCGTATTCCTCGCTCAATCCGCGCCAGCGTGCCGGCGAGATCGTCGCCGAACCGCTGATGGTGCACGGCATCGCCAACGCCGCCGAACGTCGTGAAATGGTCGAGGCGCTTGTTCGCCAAGGTCGGTCTGCAGCCGCGGCAGATGGGCCTGTATCCGCACCAGTTCTCCGGCGGCCAGCGCCAACGGGTTTCGATCGCCCGCGCGCTGTCGCTCGGGCCGAGCTTCATCGTCGCGGACGAGCCGGTTTCGGCGCTGGACGTGTCGGTCCAGGCGCAGGTGATCAACCTGCTGATGGACCTGCAGGCGCGAGGACGGCTTGTCCTATCTGTTCATCTCGCACAACCTCGCGGTGGTGGAGCATGTCAGCCACGACGTCGCGGTGATGTATCTGGGCCGGATCGTCGAGCACACCGACAAGGCGACGATCTTCGCCCGACCGCTGCACCCTTACACCCAGGCGCTGATGGCCGCGGTTCCGGTCGCCGACCCGACGGTCAGGCGAACCAAGAAGCACGTGATGGGCGACGTCCCCAGCCCGATCAACCGCGCCGTCGGGCTGCCATTTCCATCCGCGCTGCCCGATGGCGCAGCCACGATGCCAGAGCGAGGAGCCCGTCCTGCGGGAAGTCGAAGCAGGCCATCGCGTCGCCTGTCACCTTGTCTGATAAACGCCTTGGTACGCACGCAAATCGACGCCAGCCTGGATTGTCACGCTATGCAACGTTGCCCCGCGCCCTCAGACCGGCGGCCTTCAGCCTGAGCAGGCAATTTCGGCCATCCAGCCGGTCTGTCCTTCGCGACAATACATTCGGGTCGCAGTCGCGAATTCCATGGCAGTAACGACACCATATTCGTTCGAGGCGCTACTCCACCTGATACTTCGCTGGAATACTTGTCGGCCACAACATCCTGCCATCACGTCAGGAAACTTAGCCAAACATCCTATGTCAGCCCGTACTCGACCTCGGCCGTATAGACCGAAGCCTCCTTCCCCAGTTGTGAGCTGAACAGAGTGAAATGCTCGACCGGCACCGGATCCGCCCGGAACAGGTTGTGCGCCTGCACGAACGACACCAGCTTGCCCTCCGGCACGTTGTCCAGTCTCGCCAGCGTGACATGTGGCTGAAACCGCCGCCGCTCCGGCTCCAGCCCGCAGCGCTGCAACGCCGTCTCGATCTTGTTCTGCAGGTGATCCAGCTGAGGGTTTCGCTCCACCCCCACCCAAAGGGCCGTGCTGCGCCCGCCTTTGGTGAACGTCCCCAATCCGGCCAAGGTCAGTGAAAACCCTCTGGCTCGCAGTCCGCTCAGTGCCGTGTCGATATCTTCCGCTCGGTACCCAGGCGTCTCGCCGATAAAGCGCAACGTCAGATGGTAATTTTCCGGTGGCACCCAGCGCGCACCAGGAATGCCGGATCCGGCCAGCGACGACAGCCGGTCCCGTAGCGCCCAAGGCAGATCGAGGGCGACGAACAGTCTCATCCTGTCAACCTCATGCGGGACGTACCTCAGCCAGCAATTGTTCCACAATGGGCAGGATCCGTGCAACCTCGCGCTTTACGCCCTCGGCATTTGGATGCAGGTGGTCTGCCTGGATAAGGTCGGGATCCATCGCAACGCCCTCAAGGAAGAACGGATCGTACAGCACGCCGGGCCGCTTACCCAGCCGGTCGAACACCGCACGGAACGCTTTCTGGTAATCCGGACCCAGGTTTGGCGGCGCATACATCCCGGTCAGCAGCACCGGGAATATGTTTCGCCGCCAGCGCGTCCAGGATCGCCGCCAGATTCGCCTCCATATCCTTCGGATCGAGCCCGCGCAGCCCGTCATTCGCCCCCAGCTCCACGATCGCCGCGTCCGCGCCATCGCCCAGCGTCCAGTCGAGCCGGGCGCGCCCGCCTGCGCTGGTGTCGCCGGACACCGCACCGTCGATGATGGAAACCGTCGTGCCCGTGAGCCGCCAGTGCTTGCTGCAGTTGCGCCTCGAAGCCGTCGGAATGCGGCAATCCGTACCCGGCGGACAGCGAATCGCCTAGCACCAGCAACCGGGGTGGAGCAGCCACGGCCGGCGTCGCAACAGTTAACACCATTGCAATCACGTACCAGGCCTTTCGTCGCCAACCGACACCACAATATAAGGGCCAATGGATGCCATGCCGCGCTCTCCGCTTTCAGCCAAATCAATCATGCCGCTCGTGCGGATCAGGGACCTTTACCTGACCGTGCCTTCCGCTGCCGGGCCGGTCAACATATTGCGTGGAATCGATCTCGACATGGCCAGGGGCGAAGCGGTCGGTCTCGTCGGCCCCTCCGGATCGGGAAAAACCAGTCTCCTGATGGTACTTGCCGGTCTGGAACGCGCAACCTCAGGCAGCGTTTCGCTGGATGGACAGGAGATAACCCGTCTGAATGAAGATGCGCTGGCGAAACTGCGGCGCGATCAGGTCGGCATCGTCTTCCAGGCCTTCCATCTGATCCCCACCATGACAGCCTTGGAAAACGTCGCGATCCCACTGGAACTGGCCGGTGTCCGGAACGCCAGCAGCCGCGCACGTGCCGCGCTCGACGCCGTGGGCCTGAGCCATCGTCTGACCCATCTGCCCGGCCAACTCTCGGGTGGAGAACAGCAGCGCGTCGCCCTGGCTCGTGCCTTCGCGCCCGAGCCGTCGCTGCTCCTTGCTGATGAGCCGACCGGAAATCTGGATCATGCCACGGGCGAATCCGTCATCAGCCTGCTGTTCGCCATGCGTCAGCGCACCGGCACGACACTGTTGCTGATCACTCACGATCGCGATCTGGCGGCCCGCTGCGACCGGCAAGTGCATCTGTCCGACGGCCGCGTGGATGAGGCCGTGCCGGCATGACGCCCGGCTTCGTACCCTATTACTGGACCGCGGCGTGATTCTGGCCCTGACGATTGCCCGCCGAGAGCTCCGCGGCGGTGTCCGGGGGTTGTGGATCGTCCTGCTTTGCCTCGCTCTTGGGGTTGGCGTCATCGCCGCCGTCGGCACGCTGCGGGCGGCGGTGGATGCCGGTCTTGCCGCTGATGGCCGCGCGCTGCTTGGCGGCGATCTGGAAATCGACGGCGGTTCGCAGCCGCTACCCGACGCCCTCCGCGACTGGCTGCATGCGAGCGGTGCCACGACATCCGGCGTGCTGCAGATGCGCTCGATGCTGGTGGCCCCATCCGGCGAGCGGCAATTGATCGAGCTGAAAGCCGTGGACGCGAGCTGGCCGCTGGTGGGGCAGGCGACGACGCGACCGCCGCAACCGCTGCCCGCTGCGCTGCGGCAACAGGATGGCCGCTATGGCATGCTGGCTGAACAGGTCGTGCTCGACCGCCTCGGCCTGCATCCGGGTGACACCGCCCGCCTCGGCACCGCGACGTTTCGCGTAGCGGGGGTACTGACCCAGGAACCCGACCGTGTTGCCACGGCCGCAATCCTCGGTCCCCGCGTGCTGATCGCTGCCGACGCGCTGGCGTCGACCGGCCTGATTTCGCCCGGCGCGATGGTGCGCTATTCGATCCGCCTGATCGCGCACGATCCTGCCGTGATCGTAGCGGGACATCCGCCAAAAATTCCCCAACCAGGGCTGGCGCATCCGCGACCCCGGTGATGCCGCGCCTGGTGTCAGCCGCTTCATCGACCAGACCGCGCTGTTCCTGACGCTCGTTGGCCTGACTTCGTCTGCTGGTCGGCGGCATCGGCGTTGCCAATGGCGTGCGCGCCTGGCTTGACGCCCGCGCCCGCACGATCGCAACGCTGCGCTGCCTCGGCGCGTCGGCCCGGCTTGTGTTCGCCGTCTGCCTGATCCAGGTGCTGACCCTTGCGGCCGGCGGGCATCTGCCTGGGTGTCATCGCCGGGGCCGTTGCTGCCGCTGGTCGGCGCGCATTTCCTTGCCCCGGTTCTGCCGGTGCCGCCCGTTCTCGGGGTCTATCCGGGCCCGCTTGCTACTGGCGGCGATCTATGGCCTGCTGATCGCACTCTGCTTCGCGCTGTGGCCGCTGGGCCGGGCTGCCCGCATCCCGGGCGGCGCGCTGTTCCGCGACGGGCTGATGCCGGAGGCCGTTCGACCGTCCTTCATCCTGATCGCGGTGAATACCGCCCTTGCCCTTGCTTTGGTCGGCCTGACCGTGGCCGACGGCGACGGACCGGCTTTTTCGCTATATTTCTGCGTCGGCGCCGGTCTTACGCTGGTGCTGTTCCGCGCTGGCGGTTCAGCCCTGATGCGCATTGCCAGGTATGCGCCACCGTCACGGTGGCCGTCGATTCGCCTGGGGATCGGCAATCTGCACCGACCCGGCGCGCCGACGCCTTTGCTGCTGTTGTCCGCCGGCCTGGGTCTGTCGACCCTCGCCGCTGTCGCGCTGATCCAGGGCAACATGCAGCATCAGATCCAGGAGCAGCTGCCGTCCAACGCGCCCAGCTTCTTCTTCATCGATATCCAGAACGACCAGCTGTCCCGGTTCGAATCGGTTGTCCGCGCCCAACCGGGCGTCCAGGCCATGCATCAGGTCCCGTCGCTGCGCGCCCGGATCGTCGCGGTCAAGGGCGTACCGGCCGACAAGGCGGTGACCACGCCTGAAACCGCCTGGGCTCTGCGCGGCGACCGCGGCCTGACCTATGCCGCCACACCGCCCGAGGGCACACGTCTTGTTGCCGGCGCATGGTGGCCTGCCGATTATGACGGCCCACCGCTGGTCTCGTTCGATGCCGATCTGGCCAAAGGCTGGCACGTCGGTATCGGCGACATCATCCGGGTCAACGTCCTCGGTCGCGACATCGACCTGAAGATCGCCAATCTGCGCGACATCGCCTGGCAGTCGCTGTCGCATAAATTTCTTCATGGTCGCCAGCCCCGGCCTGTTGTCGCACGCGCCGCACACCCATATCGCAACCGTTCGGATCGCGGACGCGGGGCAGGGGCGCTTGCTTCGCGCCGTCACCGACGCGTTGCCGAACGTGACCGGCATCCGGGTCGAGGACGTGCTTGCCGCGATCGCCACCCTGCTGGACCAGGTCGCCGCCGCGCTGACCGCCACTGGTGCGCTGACCCTGCTTGCCGGCAGCCTTTGTGCTGGTGGGGGCCGTTGCTGCCGGCCAGCGCCGGCGGGTGCGGGAGGCGGTGATCCTGAAGACCCTTGGTGCCACGCGGGCGCAGATCCGCACCGCCTGGCTGACCGAATTCGGGCTTGTTGGCGCTCGTCGCCGGCCTGATTGCCGCCGTCGTGGGGTCGGCCGCAAGCTTCGGCGTCGCGCATTACATTATGCACACGGACTGGATTTTTCTGCCGTGTTACGCTTATTTACACACTTGCGGGAGCACTCGCACTCATGCTGCTGTTCGGCTATGCTGGAACAGCGGCGGCTTTGCGGGCTAGGCCGGCGCCGCTCTTGAGGAACGAGTAGCGCATTCATTCGGTCTCCGTCCGGTCCCGCTGACGGACCATAGTCGCAACCGACCCGGTTGATTCTCCCGCTGCTATGACAGGGGAGGGAAATCGGGTATAACCAACGCGGGCTCACGCTCGAAAGGAACAGGGAACCATGGCTTACAGTCCGCAATTCGGGGCCTATCCACGGGCATCCGCCGCCACCACGGCCGTCTTCGACGCCGGGCTACGGGCTTACATGCTGCGGGTCTACAACTGGATGGCATCCGGTCTGCTGCTGACCGGCGTGGTCGCTTTCGCGATCGCCAATACCAGCCTGATCAACGCGTTCTATCCGCTCGTGCAGACGCCGTTCGGTTTCGCGCATCACGCGACGCCTCTGGCGATGATCGCGATGTTCGCGCCATTGGCCTTCGTGCTGGTGCTGTCGCTGGGGGTGAACAAGCTGTCCACCTCCGCCGCGCAGGCCCTGTTCTGGGTGTTCTGCGCCGCGATGGGCGCCAGCCTGGTGAACATCTTCCTGGTCTACACCAGTGAGTCGATCGTCCGGGTGTTCTTCATCACCGCCGCCACCTTCGCCGCGACCAGCCTGTATGGCTACACGACGAAGTCCGACCTGACCCGCATGGGCAGCTTCCTGATGATGGGCCTGTTCGGGATCATCATCGCCAGCCTGGTGAACATGTTCTTCCAGAGCAGCGCGCTGCAGTTCGCGGTCAGCATCATCGGCGTCGTGGTCTTCACCGGCCTGACCGCCTATGACACGCAGCGGATCAAGTCCAGCTACCTGCAGTTCGCCTATGCCGAGGGCGCGGACGGTGCGGCCAAGCGCAGCGTCTACGACGCGCTGAGCCTGTATCTGAACTTCATCAACCTGTTCATGATGCTGCTGCAGCTTCTGGGCAACCGGAACAACAACTGATTTTAGCTAATGTGAGGCTCTGCCCGGACCCGCCAAGGGTCCGGCAGCCTCTTCGATCCCGGTAACGGGAGCATGGATTTGGGCGCCAGTTCGGGCCTCATGACCTCTGCCATGGCACAGGTCATGAGGCCGATTTTCGCTTATTTCTTCTGCTTTGTGGCGACCGTCTTGCGCGTCGTTGCGGCGCTTGACGGCATGGGGGTGCAAATTTCTACCGAGGCGGGAACCAGATTCTTGCCTGCGGCGAAGTCCGCCAGCTCGGCTGCTGATTGCAGTGCCAGCACCTCATTGAAGATCAATCCGTTGCGGGGACAGAAATCGCCACCCAGGTCGACTGCCCTGGCGCGAAATCGCGTTCGCCAGGTCGGTCACGAACCGATCATGTTCGGTTTGGGCCGCTCGCCCATAGCGGTGCTGGAAATAGGCGCTGATCGTCCGTTCGTTGGCCTGCAGGTCGCTCTGGTAGCGCCGGATGAAGGCATTGTACCGGTCGTCGTCATGGCAGCCCGTCGCCAGCACCATCAGCTCGCTACGGAGCGCCTGGACCTCAAATGCCGACTGGTCCGCGATAGACGTGCATTGACGCTCCGCCAGAACGGGTTGGGCGGACAGCGATGGTCAGCAAAGCAACAGCACTCACAAGTCGACGCATGGAATACTCCCTTTTTGGCGGTTCCGCTGGCTGGATAGCGCGAGTCCGCCCTCTACCGCCATCGCCAATTCATCGCAGAGTACTCGCAGAAACGTCTCAGAGCGTTGTTCCCGTTGATTAGGGCGTTTAGGTAACACCTGTCGTCCCGCAGCCAGGCTGGCGGCTGCCAAACATGGCAGTCGCGGCCGGGCACGACGGATAACTCAATAACCGTGCCGAAACGGCATTCTGGGAGGAAACGCTGTGCCTCAAGATGCATCTGCACCGCTGCTTCGCGGTCGCTGGATTCAGCTATGGTTGGGTGTGATCTGCATGGCGCTGATCGCCAACCTGCAATATGCCTGGACACTGTTCGTCGATCCCATTCACGTCGCGCGTGGCTGGACCCTGGCCGAGATCCAGTGGGCCTTCAGCCTTTTTATCGCTACCGAAACATGGTTGACGCCTGCCGCCGGCACCATCGTCGATCGCCTCGGGCCGCGCTCCGGACCCGGCGTGACGATCGCCGTCGGTGGCTTGCTGGTTGGCATCGGCTGGGTGATCAATGCCTATGCCGCCTCACTGACCTGGTTATACGCAGGCGCCGCCGTGTCCGGCACCGGCGCAGGGGCGATCTATGCAACCTGCGTCGGTAACGCGGTGAAATGGTTCCCTGATCGTCGCGGCTTGGCCGTCGGCCTGACTGCGGCGGGCTTCGGCGCCGGTGCGGCGTTAACCGTCATCCCGATCCGCCTGATCATCAGAACCGCCGGATATGAGCAGGCGTTCCTGTGGTTTGGCGTCGGTCAGGCGGTCATCGTGATCCTTATTTCCCGCGTCCTGCGGGGGCCGGAACAGCCAATTATCCTCGCCAAAAAGATCAATGCCAACCTGCAGCAGGTCACCGCCAGCGCTACCAGTCTGGAGATGCTGCGCACGCCGGTATTCTGGCTGCTGTACCTTATGTTCCTCGGTGTCTCCGCGAGCGGCCTGATGGCGACGGCCCAGCTCGGTCCGATCGCCAAGGACTATGGCATCTCCGACACCACGATCTTTCTCGGGGCATCGACACTGAGCGTCGCACTGGTCGTGGACAACGTTCTGAACGGCCTTGCGCGGCCATTTTTCGGCGGCTTATCCGACCGAATCGGGCGAGAATGGACGATGGCACTGGCCTTCAGCCTGGGCGCACTCAGCTACTGGCTGCTTGCAGTGGCTGGTCAGAGGCCGTGGGCCTTCGTGCTGTGCGCCGGTTTGATATTCTTCACCTGGGGCGAGATTTTCTCACTGTTTCCCTCCACCTGCACGGACACCTTCGGCCCGAAATATGCCACCGCGAATGCCAGCCTGTTGTACACAGCCAAGGGTACGTCGGCCTTCCTGGTGCCGTTCGCAAACGTCCTGAAGTCAGCGACCGGCGGGTGGGAAGCGGTGTTCCTGGTTGCCGCGGTCACCAACGTGGTTGTCGTTCTCCTGGCCCTGTTCGTGTTGCGGCCGCTGCGGGCGAACCAGATCCGCCGAACCCAGTTGGCTGCGGTCCATCAAGGCTGACGCCCGCTCCCCGATGTGCTACGCGCCGCCATCATGACCAGCGGTGAGCGTTTCGCACTCGGTAGCATGTTCGCTGGCTGCCTTGTGCTCGGCCTGAAGGGGGCTGCGTGGTGGTTCACCGGTAGCGCGGCGCTGTATTCCGACGCGCTGGAGAGCATCGTCAACGTCGCCGCCAGCCTGATTGCCTGGAGCGCCCTGCGCTTCGCGGCCCGCCCGGCTGATGCAAACCATCCTTACGGCCACGACAAGGCGGAGTTTTTTGCCGCGGTGATCGAGGGGGCGTTGATCACCGTCGCCGCCCTGCTGATCTTCGATCATGCATGGCAGACCTGGCTGCACCTGCGGACGTTGGATGCACCGTTGCTGGGCATCGGGCTCAATGCGGTTGCGACCGTGATCAACGCGGTCTGGTCATGCGTCCTGACGGCTGCGGCCCGACGCCTCCGATCCCCGGCTTTGGCAGCCGATGGGCGGCATTTGCTCGCCGACGTGATCACCTCGGTGGGGATCGCGGCCGGTGTGTTCCTCGCGGTGTTCACCGGCCACCTGATCTTGGATCCGCTGCTGGCTGCGGCGACGGGTGTCTATGTGCTGTGGTCCGGCATGCGGATGATCTCATCCTCGGTCAGCGGGCTGATGGATTCCGCGCCGGAGCCGGCTGTCGTCAAACGTATCAAGGAACTGGTCGCCAACAGCGCCGCCGGTGCGATCGAGGCGCATGACCTGCGTACGCGCCACGCGGGACGGCTGACTTTCCTTGAATTTCACCTCGTGGTGCCCGGCAGCATGACGGTCGCGGCGGCACACCGTATCTGCGACCGGATCGAAGATGCACTCAAGACGGAGATGGATCACCTGATGATTACAATCCATGTGGAGCCAGAGGAAAAGGCCAAGCAGGGCGGTGTCCCAGTGCTCTGACCTGTTGCTCCGGCGCATGCACCCCATCCGCGGAACTTGACTCACCCAGGACGGATGCGTAGAAGTCGCGGCTTCCGCCAAACCAACCCGGGTTCGCCAACTACGGTTGTTTGGCATCTTAACGTTGTGATCGAAGAACGCATGGCCAATACCGCATCAGCGCGCAAGCGCATCCGCCAGACCGTCACCCGCACCGCGCGGAACCAAGCGCGGAAGTCCCGCATGCGCACCTTCGTCAAGAAGGTTGAAACCGCGATTGCCGGCGGTGACAAATCTGCCGCTGCTGTGGCGCTGCGCGAAGCGCAGCCCGAGATGCAGCGTGCCTCCGGAAAGGGCGTGATCCACAGCCAACACAGTGGCACGCAAACTGTCGCGCCTGTCCGCGCGCATCAAGGCGCTACCAAGCGCCTGATATCGGAAATTCGGTCAATTAGAGCGGTTGACGAGTTCGTTCCGAACGAGCATGGTTGAGGTGCGTCCGACAGCATCTGTTGCCAATGCATTTCTTCTCTTAAAATGCTTGGCGGAATGTATCGTTCGAGTATAGTTGCGCTTACGCTGCAAAGACTGCAGTAATAACCCCAGGCAATGTTATTTCGTTTATTTGGATTTCATTGACCTGGGTTAATTTCCGATTGCCTCGCTCTTAAACTGTGACATACTTCGTCACCCAAGCCGGACAGCAGCGATATCCGAATTGAACCCCTTCGCGGGGAAGCGGAACTGCGTTCAGCAGGATCAGAATCAGGGCAGAGCCCGGCACTTACGAACCGCCGGCCATTATTATCGAACGAGCTGCGGATAGCCGAGGCAGGGGAGTTTTGGATGACCACGACTGAGACTGAGATCGTGGAAATGCCGCAGCTGTCGGCTCAGTGGACTCGTATCAGGGGACGGCTGCAGGCTGAGGTCGGTGAGGTCGAATATCGCACCTGGCTACGCCAGATGACGCTCGCCGGTATCGACGGTGACGAGATTACTGTGACCTTGCCGACGCGATTTTTGCGTGACTGGGTCTCAACCCGTTACGGTGATCGCCTGCGCGCAATGTGGCAGTCAGAGAATTCATCTGTGCGCCGTGTCGATATCCGTGTGGGTGGCGCATTGCCGCAGTCGGAGTCGTTGGCAGAAAGCGTGTCTGGCCCCAGAGAAATTGCAAAGGACAGCGGCAAAGTAACAATACGGGAACCGATCGTGCCTGCCCGTCCTGCCGCAGTTTCAGCGACTTCCGGATGGCAAGATGACCGAACCGAACCACGTTCGGACTTAGCGGCGCCACTTGATCCGCGTTTTACCTTCGAAGGTTTCGTTGTCGGAAAGCCAAACGAATTTGCTTACGCCTGCGCTCGTCGCGTGGCCGAGCGTCCATCAAGTCCCGGCTTCAATCCGTTGTTCCTCTATGGCGGCGTCGGGCTTGGCAAGACCCATCTGATGCACGCAATCGCCTGGGAGCTGACAGACCGCACCGGCAGCCCTGTCTCCGTCGCCTATATGTCGGCCGAGAAATTCATGTACCGGTTCATCGCCGCGATCCGCAGCCAGTCGACAATGGAGTTTAAGGAAAACCTCCGCAGTGTCGATGTCCTGATGATCGATGATTTGCAGTTCCTGATCGGCAAAGACAATACGCAGGAAGAATTTTTCCATACTTTTAACTATCTCGTAGAACAAGGCAAACAGATCGTCGTTTCGGCGGACAAATCCCCGTCCGATCTGAGCGGGCTCGAAAATCGCCTGCGGACACGGCTCGGCTGCGGCATGGTCGCCGACCTGCACTCGACGACCTACGAACTCCGCATCTCCATCCTGGAGGCCAAGGCAGCCCGCGCCGGTGTCGACGTGCCCGTGAAGGTGCTGGAATTTCTGGCCCACAAGATCACCTCGAACGTGCGTGAACTGGAAGGTGCCTTGAACCGGCTGGTCGCGCACGCCAACCTCTTTGGCCGTCCCGTGACGTTGGAGGCCACCCACGAGGTCTTGCACGATATCTTAAAGTCCCACGATCGGCGTATCACGATCGAGGAGATCCAGAAGAAGGTCGCCGAGCATTACAGTATCCGCCTGACCGATATGTCCTCCGCCAGGCGCGCGCGTGCAGTCGCCCGGCCAAGGCAGGTCGCAATGTATTTGGCGAAGCAACTCACCAGCCGCAGCCTGCCTGAAATAGGCCGCAAGTTCGGCAACCGCGACCACACCACCGTCATGCACGCGGTGTCCCGGGTGACCGAACTGATGGAACGCGACGGCACATTTGCCGAGGACGTCGAGCTTCTGAGACGCCTTCTGGAGTCCTGATCAGCGGCATCGAAGGGCCGCCGGCCCTTCGCCGCGAGCGGGGCGATGCTTCGCGCTAAGCCGCCGCCCGAAGATCGTCCACAGTGGCTGTCCTGATCATATCCGCGCCCTTTTCGGCGATCATGATGACCGCGGCGTTGGTGTTGCCCGACGGCACCGTCGGCATGATCGAGGCATCGACGACCCGCAGTCCCGCGATACCGTGCACCCGCAGCCGGTCGTCCACCACCGCCATCGGATCCTGGCCCATCTTGCAGGTGCCGATCACGTGATAGGTCGTCTGGCCGTTCTCGCGGGCGAACTGCAGCCACTCGGCGTCGGTCTGCACCTTGTCGCCGGGGTTCATCTCGTAGGCGCGGTACTTGTCCATGACGCGGTTGTTGATGATGCTGCGGCCGATCTTCATGCCGTCCACCAGCACGCGCTGGTCGATCGGGTCGGCCAGGTAGTTCGGCCGGATCGCCGGCGCCGCCTGCGGATCGTTCGATTTTGCGTGGATCGAGCCTTTCAACTCCGGACGGCACTGATAGACCGTCAGCGTCATGCCCGGTTCGGTTTCCAGGTCGCGCTTCTGCGCGTTGCCGTAGCTGGCGTGGGCGAAATGGAACTGCACGTCGGGCTCCTCCAGCTCCGGCCGGGTCTTGACGAAGCCGTAAGCGATGCCGGCGGTGAAGGTCAGGATGCCGCGCCGCTGGGTGTAGTATTTCACCACTTCCCTGGCCAGCGCGAGGCCGCGGCTGCGCTCGTTCAGCGTGACCGGCAGCTTCACCCGCCAGTTCATGCGCGGCGCATAGTGGTCGCGGTAATTTTCGCCGACGCCCGGCAGTGCGTGCTGCACCGGAATGCCGAGCGACGACGAGCAGCTCAGGGTTGCCGATGCCGGACAGTTCCAGAATATGCGGCGACTTCACCGCGCCGGCCGCCACGATCACCTCGCGGTTGGCGCGCGCTTCCTTGGCCACGCCGCCCTGCGTGTAGGCGACGCCGACCGCGCGCTTGCCCTCCAGCAGGACCTTCGTGGTGAAGGCCTCGGTCTCGATCTTCAGATTGGCGCTGCTTGCGGATCGGATCGAGGTAGCCGCGCGCGCAGGACCAGCGCTCGCCGTTCTTCTGCGTGACCTGGAAATAGCCGAAACCTTCCTGATGGCCGTTGTTGTAGTCCTTGTTGCGGCGGAAAGCCCTGGTCCACCGCGGCATCGATGAACGCGTCGAGCAGTTCGGCCCGCTCGCGCATGTGCTCGACATTCAGCGGGCCGCCGCGTCCGCGCGATTCGTCGCCGCCCGGCGCGAAATGTTCCGCCTTGCGGAAATACGGCAGCACCGAGTCGTAGCCCCAGCCGCGGTTCCCGAACTGCGACCACGTGTTGTAGTCGAGCGGGTTGCCGCGCACGTACAGCATGCCGTTGATCGAACTGGATCCGCCCAGGGTCCGGCCGCGCGGAATGGGGATCCGGCGGTTGGCCGCTTCGGCTCCGGCTCGCTCTCGAAATTCCAGTTGTAGCTTCGGGTTGTTCAGCAGCTTGGTGAAGCCGGCCGGGATGTTGATCCACATCGAGCTGTCCTTCGGCCCGGCCTCCAGCAGCAGCACCGTTGCAGCGGCTGTCCTCGCTCAGCCGGTTAGCCAGCACGCAGCCGGCGGAACCCGGCGCCCACGATGATGTAGTCGAACTCGGCCATCGTCTCATCCCCCGTTTGTGACAAGTCTATAGCGTCAGGTTCAGCGACGGTGGAAGGCTCACGGCTTTGCGCGGGGCAGGGGGTGTGGCAAGGATGCCGCGTAATGGGGGAAGCAGCACGATTCTCCTTTCTGTCCCTGTTGCGGCACGGGACCGGAAAGGCCTGGGACAGGCAGTGGCGCGACGCCCAGCCGAAGGCGTCGTACGACGTGGTGATCGTAGGCGCCGGCGGGCACGGGCTGGCCACCGCCTACTACCTGGCCAAGGAGCACGGCATCCGCAACGTCGCCGTGCTCGACAAGGGCTGGCTGGGCGGCGGCAATACCGGGCGCAACACGACCATCATCCGGTCGAACTATCTGCAGCCGGAAAGCGCGGCGCTTTACGAGCACGCGCTGAAGCTGTGGGAAGACCTGTCGCAGGAACTGAACTACAACGTGATGTATTCGCCGCGCGGCGTGCTGATGCTGGCGCATAACGATCACGACGTGCAGGTGTTCAAGCGCCACGTGCATGCCAACCGGTTGCAGGGCATCGACAACGAATGGCTGACGCCGGCTCAGGCGAAGGCGTTCTGCCCGCCGCTGGATATCGGCCCGGACGCGCGCTATCCGGTGCTGGGCGCCGCCTTGCAACGCCGCGGCGGTGTTGCTCGGCACGATGCGGTCGCCTGGGGTTATGCGCGGGCGGCCTCGCGCCATGGGCGTGGATATCATCCAGAATTGCGCCGTGACCGGCATCACGCGCGATGCCGGCGGGCGCGGTCTCCGGCGTCGAAACGACCGCGGGTCCGATCGCGGCATCGCGGATCGGCGTGGTGGCGGCCGGCCACACCAGTGTGGTGATGGCGATGGCCGGCGTGCGCATGCCGCTGGAATCGTTTCCGCTGCAGGCGCTTGGTCAGCGAGCCGGTGAAGCCGGTGATGCCCTGCGTGGTGATGTCGAACACGGTGCACGCCTATATCTCGCAGTCGGACAAGGGCGAGCTGGTGATCGGCGCCGGCACCGATGCCTATACATCCTACAGCCAGGCCGGCGGCCTGCACATCGCCTGCGAGACGCTGGAGGCGATTATGCGAAATGTTCCCGTCGTTTCGCCGGCTGCGCATGCTGCGCAACTGGGGCGGCATCGTCGATACCACGCCGGACCGGTCGCCGATCATCGGCCTGACGCCGGTGCCGGGCTTGTTCGTCAATTGCGGCTGGGGAACCGGCGGCTTCAAGGCGACGCCCGGGTCCGGCCAAATCTTCGCCGCGACCATCGCCCGAGGCGAGCCGCATCCGATCGCGGCGCCATTCAGTCTGGACCGTTTCAGCGATCCGGGCGCCTGATCGACGAAGCCGCTGCCGCGGCGGTGGCGCACTGATGCTGCTGATCCCTTGTCCCTGGTGTGGCCCCCGGCCGGAGAACGAATTTCGCTACGGCGGTCAGGCGCATATCGACCGGCCGACCGTTCCGTCCGCGGTCGATGACGCGGCATGGGCCGAATATCTGTACCTGCGCGACAACCCCAAGGGGCGGCACACCGAGCGGTGGCGGCACGTCCATGGTTGCGGCCGGTTCTTCAATTGCGTCCGCGACACCGTCACCGACCGCATCGTCGGCGACCTACAAGCCGGGCGAGGCACCGCCGCCATGACCCAGCCGTTTCGAATTGCCGAGGGCGGGCGGATCGACCGCCGCGCAGTCTTCGATTCAAATTTGATGGTCACGCCTATGAAGGCTTTGCCGGCGATACGCTGGCTTCGGCGCTGCTGGCGAACGACGTGCATCTGGTCGGGCGGTCATTCAAATATCACCGCCCGCGCGGGATTTTGTCGGCCGGGTCGGAGGAACCAAATGCGCTGGTTACGATCGATCGCGGGGCAGGGCGGATCACGCCGAACCTGCGTGCCACTCAGGTCGAGCTGTATGACGGCCTGATCGCCCGCAGCCAGAATCGTTTTCCGTCGCTCGGTTTTGACCTCGGTGCGTCTGGCCGGGATGGTCGCGCCGCTGCTGTCCGCCGGGTTCTACTACAAGACCTTCATGTGGCCGCCGTCGTTCTGGAAGCGGCTCTACGAGCCGGTGATACGCCGCGCCGCCGGCCTGGGCCGTGCCCCGGCCGACCCGGACCCAGACCGCTATCTGCACCAGTTATGCCCATTGCGACGTGCTGATCATCGGCGGCGGCGCCGGCCGGGCTGGCGGCGGCCCTGGGCGCCTCGGCCACCGGTGCGCGGGTCATCCTGTGCGATGAGCAGGCGGAACTCGGCGGCTCGCTGCTGGACGAGCCCGACGTGACGATCGATGGCTGGCCGGCGCCGGACTGGGTGCGGGAGGTCATCGCGACGCTTGAGCAGGTCCGTCACGCTTGCTGCCGCGAACCACCGCCTTCGGCTGGTATCCCGGCGACATGATCGGACTGGTGGAGCGGGTCACCGACCATCTTGCCGCACCAGCCGGCGAGGCTCCCGCGGGAGCGGCTGTGGCAGTGCGGGCCGGACGGGTGGTGCTGGCGACCGGCGCGATCGAGCGGCCGCTGGTGTTTCCCGGCAATGACCGGCCCGGCGTCATGCTGGCCGGAGCGGCACGGACGTATCTACATCGATATGGCGTCAAGGTCGGGACCAACGCGTGTGGTCGCCACGGCCGATGACAGCGCCTATCGCGCCGCCGTCGACCTGCATGCGGCTGGCGTGGCGATTGCCGGGCATTGTCGATCAGCGGACCGACCCCGGCGGCGACGCGGTGGACGCGGCGCGAGCGCTTGGCATTCCGGTCGTAGCCGGCATGACGATCGCCAGCACCGAGGGGCGCGGCCGGGTGCATTCTGCCAAGCTGGCGAACGGCAGCGATATCATTCCATGTGATACCATCCTGATGTCGGGCGGCTGGACGCCATCGGTGCATCTGTTCAGCCAGTCGCGCGGGCCGCTTGGTGTTCGATGCGGCTTCCGGGCGCTATCTGCCGTCGAGCGGCGCTGTCGGCGCCTGCGCCGGGGTCTTCGATCTGGCGTCCTGCCTGCGCGACGGCACGGCGGCGGGCGGCAGCGAGCCCCGGTCGTTCGCGGTCGCCGGCATGCCCGCGATGACGCCATCCGAACCACCGCTGCCGACGCCGCCGCACCGTCATGGCATTCGTCGATTTCCAGAACGACGTGACGACCAAGGATCTCGCCGTCGCGACCGACGAGGGCTTCGTCTCGATCGAGCACGTCAAGCGCTACACCACCACGGGGATGGCGACCGACCAGGGCAAGACATCCAACCTGAACGCGCTGGCCATCGTGGCGGCGCTGACCGGACAGCCGTTGCAGGCGGTCGGCCTGACCACCTTCCGTCCGCCCTATACGCCGGTGACCTTCGGCGCCTTGGCCGGCCCGTACCGCGCGGACCTGTTCGCACCCGATCCGCCTGCCACCGATCGCCACGCCGGGCGCGGTGCTGGAAGACGTCGGCACCTGGAAGCGGGCGCGCTGCTTCCCCCGCGGCGGCGAAACGATCGATGCCGCGGTGGCCCGCGAATGTCTGGCCGTGCGCAACGATGTCGGCATGCTGGACGCCAGCACCCTGGGCAAGATCGAGGTCGCCGGCCCGGACGCCGCCGACGTTCCTGAACCGTATCTACACCGGTGACTTCACCAACCTGGCGCCAGGACGGTGCCGCTACGCCGTGCTGCTGGGCGAAGATGGTTTCATCCGTGACGACGGCATCGTCGCCCGCCTCGCCGCCGACCGGTTCCATGTCACCACGACCACAGGCGGCGCCGCGTTCGTGCTGCAGCATATGGAAGACTACCTGCAGACCGAATTCTCCGACCTGCGGGTCTGGCTGACCTCGGTTACCGAGCAGTGGGCGGTGATCGCGGTGCAGGGGCCACGGTCGACCGAAGTGCTGGCGCCATTCATGCCGGATGTCGAACTCGGGTCGATGCCGCACATGAGCGTCCGGGAGGGCCATTTCGGCGAGATCCCGATCCGGTTGTTCCGTGTCAGTTTCACCGGCGAAGCTGGTTTCGAGATCAATCTTCCGCCCGTCTCAGGCGCAGCGGGTATGGGATACGTTGCTGCACCGCGACGTAACCCCATACGGCACCGACGCGATGCATGTGCTGCGCGCCGAGAAAGGCTACATCATCGTCGGTCAGGAAACCGACGGTACAGTCACGCCACTCGATCTCGGCATGCGCACGACGGCTGCCGCCGGCGCCGATTTCGTGGGCGCCCGATCCTTGTCGCTGCCCGACCTGGCGCGATCGGACCGCAAACAACTTGTTGGGCTCTTGCCGGCCGACCCGACAGTGGTTCTGGAGGAGGGCGCCCAAGTAATCGTCGGCGCCACACGTTCGGCCGGGCGGAACGGCACCAGGCGCGAACCAGGCCCGGTCGCACAACCGAGGTCGATTGGGCATGTAACATCGTCCTATGCCAGTGCCACCCTCCGCCGCAGCTTCGCGCTGGCCCTGGTGGCGGACGGCCGAGCTCTGATCGGCTCAACCGCGGCCGTGCCGATACACGGTGGCACCGTCAGGGTCACGGTCACCGAACCGGTATTTGTCGATAAATCCGGAGAACGGCTGCGTCCGCGACCGGTGACACGCCCACCCGCCGAGCCGCTGCGGCCTGGATACGACCAGCCGGCCCCTGTCGCTCGTACCTGTGGTTCAGTCCAGTTGGCCGTGCTCGCGCCCACCACGCGCGTATCGGTCCGGGGAGGATCTGCTGCCGGCACTGCGATCGGGCTGGCACTTGGTGTCCTGATGCCGACAGTTCCCTGTCGTTCCGTCATTTCCCGCGATCGCGCCGCCCTGTGGCTAGGGCCGGACGAGTGGCTGATCATTGCCCCGGAAACCGCGTCCGCTCTGGCGGACCAGGCAATCAAGGCCGTCGGGGGTCATCCCGCGAGTGTTATCGACGTTTCCCATCGGTACGCAGACCCTGGAAATCACCGGCCATCGGGCGGCCTGGTGCCTTAACGCATTCTGTGCGCTGGACCTCGACCTGCACGCGTTTCCGATTGGAATGTGCACCCGCACCCTGATAGGAAAGGCGGAGGTCGTGCTGTGGCGCATCGCCGCAGAGGTGTTCCACATCGATGTGCCGCGGTCTTTCGTGCCCTACGTCTGGGCCTGTCTGGAGGAAGCGCGGCTGGAGTTCACTGATACCGAGGTCGTGTCGAGGGATTGAAATAATCGCTTTTCAATTCTAGCCGATGCCTGTATACAGGTTGAACGGCTGAACTTTTCAGCCGGGGCAAGATCCCTATTTCGCGTCGCTCTGCGTCACCAATCGCACCGCGGCGCGCCGTTCTCTCCCCAATTGAAAAGTAAGATATCCTGCATGTGCGCGGGATTTGGCCAGTTGCGGAGACTTCACGTGGCTTCAGGTACTGTAAAGTGGTTCAACCCACAAAAAGGCTTTGGTTTCATTCAGCCGTCCGACGGCTCCAAGGACGTATTCGTCCATATTTCGGCCGTTGAGCGCGCCGGGATGAAGACCCTGAACGAGGGTCAGACGATCAGCTTTGAATTGGAGCGTGGACAGCAGGGTAAGACCTCGGCCGTCAATCTTCAGGCGAGCTAACATATTGGGCGGCGCTTCCGGCGCCGCCCTAATGTTGCAAAAAAGGAGACGCTGATTGACCGAATACAAGTTCGCGGCTGGCGACAAGGTTGCGCTGATGACGAACAGTTCGAACATCAATGTCCGTCCTGGAATCTATACAATTGTTCGGCGCATGCCGGTTACTCAGATAGGTTGTCAGTATCGCGCAAAGAGTGCGTTGGACAACCACGAACGTGTCGTGGATGAGGCGCAGCTTCGCCGGGCATAGGACTTGGCTGCCCATAAACTGTCCCGATGTTTCCCGTCCGCGCCCAAATGCTTTAGCCTCTCTCGCAACGCCAACAAGCGAGTGAGGAAACAATGGACTTCCACGGCAAAGTCGCCCTGATCACCGGCGCGGGTAACGGCATCGGCCGAGCCTCAGCAGTGGGTTTCGCCAACCGGGGCGCCAAAGTTGTCATCGTTGACCAAGACCAAGCCGCCGGGGAGGCAACTGCTGGCATCCTTCGCCAGCAAGGCGGCGATGCGATGTTCATTCCCGCCGATGTCACCAAATCCGCCGACGTTGAGAATTACGTGAAGTTGGCGCTGGAAAAATACGGCGCCATTGATTGCTTCTACAACAACGCCGGCATCGAGGGCGCCGTCGCCCCAACCCACCAATACGATGAAGACATGTTCGATCGCGTCATGGCGGTAAACGTCAAAGGCGTGTTCCTTGGCCTGCGCCACGTTCTGCCCGTGATGCTGAAGCAGGGCCGCGGTGCGGTGGTGAACACCGCCTCGGTCGCCGGTCTCGTCGCCTCGCCCGGGATGTCGGCCTATGTCGCGTCCAAACACGCCGTCATCGGCCTGACCAAGACCGCCGCCGGAGAGGTCGCCAGGTCGGGCGTTCGCGTGAACTGCGTCTGCCCGGGCCCGATCGATACACGCATGATCCATTCCCTCGAGTCGATGCTTAATCCCGAGGACCCAACCAGCGTCGGCAGCCGCTACCAGGCCAACATCCCCATCGGCCGTTACGGCACCGCCGAGGAAGTCGCCAACCTGGTCATTTTCCTGTCCTCTGACCTCGCCTCGAACATCACCGGCGCACAATACGTTGTTGACGGCGGCCGGACAGCGACCGGCGGCGCCGTCACCAACAACCTGGTGCGTTGAGATGCTGCTCGACGGCAAGCTGGCGCTGATCACTGGCGGCGGTTCGGGCATCGGTGAGGGCATCGCCCGCGCCATGGCCGAAAACGGCGCCCGCGTTATCATCGCAGATGTGAACGCGGAGGCCGCTGCCCGAGTCGCGACCGAGATCGGCAACGACACCGCGTATCATGTGTTGGACGTCTCGGACCGCGCCGCCTGCGACGCGCTGGCCAGGAAGATCGGCCCGATTTCCATCCTGGTGAACAACGCTGGCATCATCCGCCGCGGGAAGCTGGAAGCAGACACCGCCCGCACAGACTGGGACGCCACAATGGCGGTCAACCTGGACGGGCCTTACAACATGGTCACCGCCTTCCTCGACCAACTGAAGGCTACCAAGGGATCGGTCATCAACATCGGATCGATCCAGTCCTTCGTGGCGCTGCCGAACTCCGCCGCCTACACCACATCCAAAGGCGGTATTCGCGCCCTGACCAAGGCGTTGGCGATCGAACTGTCGCCTCAAGGCGTACGTGTCAACGCCATCGGCCCCGGCATGATCGCCACCCCGCTGAACGCCGCTGCCCGCCAGAACCCCGATTACATGGCGAATTTTGCCCAGCGCATTCCCCTTGGCCGCCTCGGCGAGCCAGCCGACATCGCCGGCCCCGCTGTTTTCCTCGCCTCCGACCTTGCCCGCTACATCACCGGCGTGACGCTGCCGGTGGATGGCGGCTTCCTGGCATACTGACCATGAACACCATTCGCACCTCGCTTCTGGAAATCGGTTACCTGGATGATGGCCCCTCCGATGGACCGGCTGTCATTCTGCTGCACGGCTGGCCATCCGACGTGCACGACTACGACGGCGTGATCGCACCGCTGGCTCAGGCGGGATTCCGCGTTCTGGTACCCTGGCTGCGTGGCTTCGGCCCCACCCGCTTCCTGGACCAGGCTACGCCCCGCAGTGGCCAGCAAGCCGCCTTAGGCGCCGACGTGCGCGATTTCATGGATGCATTGTCTATCCGACAAGCTGTTCTGGTCGGCTACGACTGGGGTGGCCGGGCAGCCTGCGTCGTCGCTGCGTTGTGGCCCGAGCGCGTCGCCGCTCTCGTCGCCATCACCGGCTACGGCATCCAGGACATCGCCGCCTCCGCGCGGCCTGCCTCGGCTGAACAGGAATTTCGTTACTGGTATCAATGGTATTTTCATACTGATCGAGGCCGCGCCGGGCTAACGGCGAATCGGGCTGAAATCTCCCGCCTGCTGTGGCGCCTGTGGTCACCGAACTGGGCATTCAGCGACGCGACATTCCAGGCAACCAGCCCCAGCTTCGACAACCCCGATTTCGTCGACGTCACCATCCAGTCCTACCGCCACCGCTACAGCAACGCGCCCGGCGATCCTGCTTACGACGACCTCGAAGCCCTGCTGGCAAAACAGCCGCCAATATCTGTCCCGACCATCGTCCTGCACGGCGAAGATGATGGTGTTGGCGCGCCGGCCAATTCCATCCCGCGCGACCGGCTGTTCACCGGCCCCATGCAACGCCACCTGATCCCCCGGGCCGGCCATTTCCTGGCCAGGGAAAACCCCGAGGACGTCGTGGCGGCCGTTTTGCAACTGGCTCATACGCCTCATTAAGTCCCGGCCAAATACGTCCCGACCCATGAAATCCGCCAAGGAACCCCGATCCATGGACATCATTCCCAGCGGCCAGACACTTGGCGCCCGGATCGAAAACATCGATCTGGCCAATCGCTTGTCCGACTCCGATTTCCGCACGATTCTGCGTGCGCTCGGTCAGTACGGCGTGCTGTGCTTCCCCAACCAGACATTCGATACGCCTGAATTCGCCGCGTTCGCCAAACGGTTCGGCGACCTGGAAGTAAACGTCGCCAACCTGTTCCACGAGCCGGACTTCCCCGAGGTCATGATCCTGTCCAACGAGGTGGGTCCGGACGGCAAGCCGGTCGGTCTGAATGACGCCGGGCAGGGCTGGCACACCGACATGTCGTACAGCAAGGACATCGCCCTGGCGAACGTGCTGCACGCGCAGACATGTGCCGATGCGGAACGGCAAATCGGTCGGCGAAACCCAGTTCCGCAACATGCACGCCGCCTATGACGAACTGCCCGACGAATTGAAGCACAAGCTGGAAGGCCGCACCGCGACCCACGACTTCGAAAAGTTCTGGGAGGTGATGCGCCACCGCCCCGGCTCCCGCCGCGCTGCCCTGACCGAGGAGCAGAAACGCAAAAAGCCCCCGGTCTCGCAGCCGCTCGTGCGCATCCATCCGCTGACCGGCCGCAAAGTTCTCTATGCCAACCCCGGCTACACGATGTGGATCGACGGCATGGACCGGCTGGAGAGCGACACGATCCTGGACTACCTGTTCCGCCATCAGGAGCGCGCCGACTTCCTCTACGCCCATCACTGGTCGAGTCGGCGACGTCCTGATGTGGGACAACATCGGCACCGTGCATAACGCCGTCGCCGACTACATGCCGGACGAACATCGCTACATGCGCCGCGCCCAGGTCATGGCGACGCTCGACTACCCGGCGCTGGTCGCCTGAGATGCCGTCGACCTTCACCGGCAAGCGAATCGTCGTCACCGGTGGCGCCGGGGGCATCGGTATCGAAACCGTACGAGCCTTCATGGACCAGGGCGGCCACGTCGTCATGGCCGACATTGACGAAGCTGCCCTGGAACGCGCCCAGGAAACGCTGGGTCGCGTGCGGCTGGCAACGATCGCCTCCGCCCTGGACACCCCCACCGAGTGCGCGCGTGTCATCGAATCCGCCGGCGCCCCGGTCTACGCGCTTGTGCACTTGGCAGGCCTGTTCGAACGCGATGATCTGGACCCCGACGATCACGGCGTCTGGAACCGGGCGATCGCCGCAAACCTCACCAACGCCTACGACATGGCGGTCGCATTCGCGACCCGATTCGACCGGCGGGAGCCAGCCCGCATCGTCTTCGCGAGCTCGGTCGCCTATCGCCGAGGCAGTGCCGACCGGGTACCCTACGCCGCGGCCAAGGGTGGAATCGTCGGCCTGACCCGCGCGCTTTCCCGCAAACTGGCGCCGGACGTGCTGGTCAACGCCATCGCCCCAGGCGTGATCGAAACAAAGATGGCGGACCCCGTCATCGCCGAACGCGGCGAAGCCTACCGGCAAGAAATCCCCCTCAAGCGTTTCGGAAAACCGTCAGAGGTCGCGTCGGTGATCCGGTTCCTGTGCTCACCGGACGCTTCCTACATCACAGGTCAAACGATCACGATCGACGGCGGCATCACCAACGCCTGACCGTTACCGTCCATGGAATACCGGCTTCTCCTTTGCCAGGAACGACCGGCATGCGTTCTGAAAATCCTCGGTCCGGGTGAACGCGCTCGTCGCGGCTTCTTCTTTCTGCGTCAGCGGCAACGGCCCACGCAAACGGCGGATCGCCGCCTTATGGTAACGAGCCGACAACGGGGCGCCCTCGGCGACCCGCCGAGCCAGTGCCAGTGCCTCGGCCTCGACTCGGTCGTCGGGGACGACACGCGACAACAGGCCCTTCTCATAAGCCTCGCGGCCAGTGAAGATGCGGCCCTCGATCAGCATTTCGGAGGCGACGCCAGTGCCTGCCAAGGTGATGATCGGATCAATCTCCGCGTACGGATACCAGACCCCGAGGTTCCGGGCGGTGATCCCCATCCGCATGCCCTCGCCGCCAACCCGGAAATCGCACATCGTGGCGATGCCTGCGCCGCCGCCCAGGCAGTAGCCCATGATCATCGCCACGACCGGATGCTGGCACAGCCGGATCGACTGCATGCTGTCATCAAGGACCTGGGCGTATTCCGCCTCGCGTTCATCCGTGCCGCGCTCCGCCGCGAAGGCACCGATATCGGCGCCGGCGGAAAAGGCCTTATCCCCCGCGCCGCGTAGCACGACACAGCGCAGGCCGTCCTCGTCCGAAAGTCGCTGCATGATCGCGTGCAGGCCGCGCCACATCGACAGATCAAAGGCGTTGCGGCGCTCCGGGCGGTTGAATGTAACGATCGCGATGGTGTCGTCGCGGGATACGGTCAGTCTTGGGTCTGGCATCGTGGGCAAGGTCTCCTGATCACCCCCGGTATTGTCCGGGCGGTGGCGAACAAAAAACCTCATGTGTCACACGAGCTTGAAATCGTCCATCGCCGGCCGACCGGTGATATGCCGCCAGTGATGCCAAAGCAGCCGTGCCGCCACTGACCGCACCGGCTGCCAGGCAGCCGCCATTTGCCGCAAAGCCAGCGGAGCAGGCCGCGCCGGCAGCGCCTTCAGGTCTGCCACCGCCGCTGCCAGGGCAATGTCACCCGACGGGAACACATCCATGCGGTCAAGCGCGAACAGCAGGTAGATCTCCGCCGTCCAACGACCCATCCCCTTGATCGAACCGATCGTGACGATCGCCGCCTCGTCATCCAGCAACGCGATCCGGTCCGCACTGAGCGTGCCGTCCAGAAACGCCGAGGCCAGTGCGCGCGCATGCGCAACCTTCGGTCGGGACAAACCTGCCGTGCGCAACACGTCATCTGTCAGTGTGACCAGCCCAGCCGGTTCCAATGCCCCGGGGACTGCACACAGCCGGGTCCAGATCGCCGCAGCCGCCTGATTGCTGATCATCTGCGCTACGATTGCCTGCAACAACGCAGTAAACCCAGGTGTGCGCCGGCGCCAGGGCAGGGGTCCCGCGCGTTGCAAAATCATCGAGAAATCCGGATCGAGACTTATCAGAGCCTCGATCGCGGCAGCGGCGGGTCCGGACGGGTCCGGAAAGTCCACAATCGCCGGGGTGATATCAGGCTTCATACAACGACACTGGCCCGAACGCGGCGCCCACCGCAACCAGAGCCATCTGGGGCTCTGGTGCAGCCCTCGCGCTAACCGACCCGCTCAATCTTCCCTGTATGCGGGTCCATTGTGAACTTGGCGACCACCGAACCTTCCGGCGTAGCCAGGCTGAACCCGATCGGCCCATCCGTCGTGGCCGCCACGTTCGTCACCTTCCAGCTGTGATTGCCATTCCACAGCAGGAAGCCCTCGGCAATCTTCTGCACGTCAGCCGGCGCAAGCTGGCGATCCGGCTGCCGGTAGATGAGTGCGAAATCGCGCGGGTGAAACGGCCGATCATGCCCCGGTCCATGTCCCCACGCCATCATTCCGTGATGCGATGCCATCTCTTCCATGCGGGTCGGCGAAACAGGCTGGGGCGGCGGAGCGGGCTGGGCCTGCGACAGCACCGCCCCTGTGGCGATGCCGCCAATAACAAACGCCGTTGCGGCGGCTAGTAGGGTCTGGCGCATATGCTTTCTCCATGAATTGCGACACCGCATACATGGACCATCCCCACTGACCATAACCGCTCGGTCTGGCGACGAATTGCAATAAAATGCAACGGTCGTTCCGGAGTCGCCCGCGATGTCATATGTTACAAAACATGGACCAGACCCCCCACATCCTCGTCATCGATGATGATCGCGAAATTCGCGACCTTCTCGCCCGGTTTCTGGAAAAGCAGCGCATCCGCGTCACCGCCGTCCGCGACGGCAAGGAGGCGCGCCGAGCCTGGCTGAACGGACACTATCAATTGGTCGTCCTCGACCTGATGCTGCCCGGCGAATCCGGCCTCGACCTTGCCCGCTGGCTGCGCTCCCAGGGCGAAATCCCGATCGTCATGCTGACCGCCATGGGCGACGAAACCGACCGTATCATCGGACTGGAGCTCGGCGCCGACGACTATGTCCCCAAGCCGTTCAACCCCAGGGAACTGCTGGCCCGTATCCGTGCCGTCCTGCGTCGCTCCGGCGATCAGGTGGAAACCAGGCATGATCCCTCGGTCCGAGGGTTTCGCTTCAACAACTGGACCCTGGAGCCCGCCAGACGCCGCCTGCTCAATCCCGAAGGCGTGGAAGTGGCGCTGACCGGCGGCGAATACGACCTGCTGCTTGCATTGGTGGAGCGTGCGAACCGGGTGCTTACCCGCGATATGCTGCTCGACCTACTGCGGGGACGTCAGGCTGGCCCGTTCGATCGGGCGATTGACGTGGCCGTTTCCCGCCTGCGCCGCAAGCTGGAAGATGACGGGCGGAATGCACAGCTGATAAAGACGGTGCGCGGCGGCGGCTATGTCCTCGCCGCGACCGTGGAGCGTGCATGAAAATTCGCTTTTGGCCAAGAAGCCTGGCCGCGCGCACAGCGTTCGTGTTGTTGGTCGGACTGATCGTAGTCCAGGTGGCCGGTCTGACGATCCACGCGTTCGACCGATTGGATGTGCAACGCCTCGGTCAGGCCCGCGATCTCTCGATGCGGGTGGTCAGCTTGTACCGTACCATGGCGTTGACCGACCCGTCGCGACGGGCGTCCGTGCTGGCCGAACTGCACCGCGGGCCCGAACTGGCCGCCACGCTGAGCGCCACACCGCCCCAGGTCGACATTCCTGAGATGCCGCCCCCCGAGCAGCGGCTGCTGCGGGTGAACATGAACATGATCCCCGTGGGCAGCCAGCAGCTTCGCTGGCGGGAGATGGTTATCTACGGCGGCTATTTCGTTCGTCATGCAGTCATCGGATTGCTGCTGCCCGATGGTGAATGGCTGAACGTGACCGCCGAACTGGAGCCATTGCGGCCCTGGCATTCCCCGACCTTCCTCGCGGCCTTCCTGCTGATGACCGCCACGGCCGCGGGGCTGACACTATGGGCGGTGCGACGTCTGACCGCTCCGGTGCGCACCCTGGCCGAAGCCGCCGAGGCGCTTGGTCGTGACGTCAACGCCCCACCGTTGCCGGAAAATGGCCCAACCGAGGTCGCTATCGCCGCGGTCGCCTTCAACACCATGGCGTCCCGGATCCGTCGCTTCGTGCAAGACCGGACCGAACTACTGACCGCGATCGGCCATGACCTGCGTACGCCAATAACCCGGCTGAAGCTGCGCGCGGAGTTCGTGGAGGATGACGAACAGCGCAACAAGATTCTGGCCGACCTGGAGGAGCTGGAAGCGATGGTCTCCGCTACCCTGGCTTTCGGCCGGGACGCACGGACCACCGAGCCGGTGTCGTCGATCGACCTGCCCGAGTTGCTGCGAACCATCCTTGATGAGGCGGGGGACGCAAACCCGGATGTATCGGCCAAGCTGACCTATGACGGTCCCGCACATCTGACCGTACGGGCGCGTTCGCTGTCACTGAAACGGGTGTTCGTGAACCTAGTCAGCAACGCCATCAATTATGGCGGCGCGGCAAGGGTGCGGCTTTCTACCGGCGCTGGCCGCATGGTTGTCATCGAAATCGAGGATGATGGCCCTGGCATCCCATCCGGGGACCTCGATCGCGTGTTCGAGCCGTTCCATCGCGGCGAGCCAAGTCGCAACCGGGAAACCGGAGGCGTGGGCCTGGGTTTGCCCATCGCCCGCAACATCATGCGCGCGCATGGTGGTGACGTCACCATCGCCAACCGCCCGTCGATAGGGGCCAGGGCGACTGTGACATTGCCGACTTAGAATGCGACCACCGCAGGTCGCATCTGCCTCGGGCGTGAGCCGCGTAGTTGCTCCGACCCGCATCCAAGTACCCCGGCGTCCGCGGCTTTTACCGCATTGTCATCGCCACGCGCGGGCTGGCCACCCACGTCTCTGCTGAATGATCGGACGACCGGACTGCCGAAGGAAATCACCATGATCTTTGTCCAGAAAGACGTCGACCACATCGCCGACATCCTCGCCCAAGCCGCCCGAACCGAGATCATGCCGCGCTTCAAGGCGTTGGCAGACGGCGATGTGCGGCAGAAGTCCTCCATCTTCGATCCCGTGACCGAGGCCGATGAGGCCGCCGAACGGGTGATCTCGGCCCAGCTACGCGCGAGCTTCCCCGGCGCCCTGATCGTGGGCGAAGAAGCCACCGCATCCGACCCCACGCTGCTGGAGCGCCTCGCTGGTGCACCCCTGGCGTTCGTGGTCGATCCGATTGACGGAACGCGCAACTTCGTTGCCGGCCTGCCGCTGTTCGGGGTCATGGCCGCGGCCATCGTGCGGGGTGAAATCGTCGCCGGCGTGATCCATGATCCGGTGTGCCACGACAGTGCGCTCGCGTTGAAAGGGCAGGGCGCTTGGTTGTCCAGGAACGATCGCCCGCACGTTCGCCTTCGCGTCGCCGAGGCTGCCCCGCTGTCGCGGATGGAAGGTATCGCCGGAACCCACTATTTGCCCGAGTCTCTGCGTGCGACGGTCCTAGCAAACCTACCTCGCCTGGGATCCGCTACCTGGATGCGATGCTCGGCCCACGAATATCGCATGGCGGCGGCTGGCTTCTGTCACGTGCTGTTCTACAACCGCCTGATGCCCTGGGACCACGCGGCCGGCTGGCTGCTCCATCAGGAAGCCGGCGGCTACAGCGCCCATTTCGATGGCTCGCCCTACTTACCCGCACACACAACGGGCGGCCTGATCTGTGCGCCGGACCGAAATAGCTGGCAGCTTGTCAGGGATGGCCTGCTGGGGC
Organism: uncultured Alphaproteobacteria bacterium; assembly: GCA_963790515.1. Taxonomy (GTDB): domain Bacteria; phylum Pseudomonadota; class Alphaproteobacteria; order Acetobacterales; family Acetobacteraceae; genus Rhodopila. Next base: position 94,093 of record CAWBPF010000051.1, read on the forward strand.
CCGCATAGCTTCCCCATCCAGGTCAGGTGCTTATTTGGCGGCTGGGCTGCTTCGGGCCGGCGCTTTCACATGAGGCGTCGAGGCTGCTGTGGGCTAAACGCCTCCGGGTCCGTCACTTTCGACACCGCCTCCTGGCTCAACCTGGCGTTGCCGCGCGGCCGGGCACGCATGCTTGAATCTGAGCACCCGTGCCGGATGTGGCCTGAACGGCTACCGTCAGGTTCTGACCAAACTCGCCTTCGCCCATTGCCCCGAGGCTGCAGCGCCGCCTCGTACGCTGCCGCGCGACGCCGTTGCAGCCACGTGTCCCGCTATGCGGCGCGACGCAAAACCGGCGCCATAGGCGAAGCGCATCATCGGCCCGAAGCTGTTAGCTGCCGCCGTGCCGACAAAATGGAGGCCAGGAACCGAGCTTTCAAACCAGCGGGACAATCGCGGTGTGTTCTCAACACAGTCCAGTTGGTCCAGAACGGCGGGTCCCAGAAAAGCCAGCCGCCGCATGTCCACGCGGTAGCCGGTTCCGGCGATCACATGGTCAGCCGTCAAAGCCTGTTTCTTGCCGCCCTGCAGATCCAGCTCGAGGTGTACACGACCGCCAACCGCATCGGCACGGGCAATCGTCGCGCCCAGGATGGTCGGCACGATGCCGTCCACCTGAGGCTGCAACGTCCAGCCCGGCGCCGCCGGCAAATGCTTGCGTACGACCATCAGGCGGAACGCCTCGGGCATGGCGTGAAACACCAACGGCATCGTGCAGCAGGCCCATGACCGCCAGCCAGTGCCCAGACCCGACTCGGGTTCCTTGATCCGCTCGAGCAGCGTCCGTGCCGAGGGCGGCCCGCAATATGCTATCTCCGGGCGACGTGCGACCAGGGTCACGCTAGCGCCAACGCGGTGCAGGAGCGCGGCGAGGTTAATCGCCGAGGCGCCGCCGCCGATAACAGCGACCTCACGGCCGGTGAACGGCTCGACCTTCACATGCATCGCGCTGTGCGATGCCAACTCGATCGGCAGTTTCTCCAGTTCGGGTGGCATGTACTCGTAGGCCCGGATGCCAGCGGCAACGATTACCCGTCGGGCCGGCGCGACTTCGCCGTCAGCCAAATGAACGTCAAAACCGTATGATGTCGGATTGACCTCGGTGACGCAGCGATCCTCCAGTCTGGGGACGAAGCGCTGCTGAAAGGCGATGCCATAATCGATGAAGGTCGAAAGCGGGATCGGATAGCCGATGTCCCTGTAGGGCAAGCCCCGGTCCGCACAGAACCGCTCCAGCGTCATTTCGCCGTCGGGATCGTACAGGTTCGACCCGTTGCCTTCGGACTTCAGCACCATCCCCTCGGGCATGGACGTCCGCCACGTATGCATGGCGCTCCCGAAGATCCGGAAATCCACACCACGTCCGGCAAGATGAGCGGCGATCGAGAGGCCATACGGCCCCGCGCCGATAATCGCGACATCGACGATTTCAGTCATGATACTCACTGCTTAAGGTGGCTTTATTCTTCGGGAGGTGCATCGAATTCAACAACACAACTCATGGAGAGGTCGTTCGCCTTGGCGACAAAGCGACGCGACCTTTAGCGTTCAGCAGTTGCGCCAAAACTCGGCGCCGCCGCCTTTTCCAGCGAGGAAGCCCGTGGGCGAAACCACAGCCAGCCCCGTTTTGTAACCGCCAACCTTGCTGATTTGCCAATGAACTTTAAGTGGTGAAAAGGGGGGCAACGGCTACCCGCGCGTGCCGCCGCCAGCCCCGAGAAAGATTGCTCCTGACCGAAGGGGGCCAGAATCAGCGCGAACGCTACGCGACTTCCGCTGCCAGTTTCGCCAAATAGTAAGCGGGATCGCCGAATAGTCGTTCAATCACCATGCAACGCCGGAAGTAGTGGCCGACCGCGTATTCTTCCGTCATGCCAATGCCGCCATGCATCTGTACCGCACTCTGGGATACGTACCGCCCAGCCTGCCCGATCCCTACTTTCGCCAACGCGATGTCATGTGTCCGGGTAGCCTCGTCCGGGTTATCGATCGACATTGTCGCCAGCATCGCCATGCTGCGGCCCTGTTCCTGAGCCATGAACATGTCCGCCAACCGATGTTGCACCACTTGGTACGATCCGATCGGCTGGCCGAACTGTACCCGGGTCTTGCTGTATTCCAGCGTCATCTCGTTCATCGCTTCCATCGCGCCGACGGTTTCCCCGGCGGTGGCGGCGATCCCAGCCTCGATCACACGCCGAATGATCGGCAACCCGTGGCCGACTTCGCCCAGCACGTTGGCATCCGGCACCGTGACGTTGGACAACGAGATATCCGCCGCGCGGGTATCGTCCCGGCTGAGATACCCGCGTCGCGCGACACCCGATGCGGCGGCGTCCACCAGGAACAGCGTGATGCCGCCATCGTCGTAGCGGTCCCCAGCGGTCCGCGCGCTGACCACGATCTGGTCCGCCGCCTCGCCGTGTGAAACGACCGTCTTCGATCCATCCAACACCCAACCGGAACCATTGCGCTTGGCCGTTGTCACCACGTCCGTCAGGTCATATCTGGCCTGGCGCTCGCTGTGGGCGAAGGCCATCTTCAGACTGCCCTCGGCGATCGCCGGCAGGATGGTTGTCTTCTGTTCGGCCGAACCGGCAACGTTTACCGCTGTCCCCGCCAGTACGACAGTCGGGAAATATGGCTCCAGCACCAACACCCGGCCGAAAGCCTGCATTACCAGCATGACTTCCTGTGCGGTGCCACCAAACCCGCCATAGTCCTCGGCAAACGGCAGCCCGAGCAGTCCCTGTTCGGCGAACTGCGCCCAGACGGCGGGGGAATATCCTTCCGGCAAGGCCATGTAGCCCTTGCGCTGGGCGAAACTATACGTGTCGCCAAGCATACGCGACACGCTCTCGACCAGCAGTCGCTGGTCGTCGGATGGTTCGAAGTCCATTACAGCCCCAATACCGCTTTGGTCAGGATATTCTTTTGGATCTCGTTCGTGCCGCCGTAAATCGAGGCCGCACGCAGCATCAAATAGCCGCCCGTCCCGGCGCTGCTGGCCTCCATCATGTCATCCGGCTCGTTCATCGCCTCAAGCTCCTGCGCCCAGATCGGCGTGGCCAGTGGACCCGCCACATCGACCGTCAGCTCCGTCGTCGCCTGGAGCAGCTCGGTGCCCTTCACCTTCAGCACCGATGACAATGGATCCGGTTTGCCCGCACCCTTCGCCTTGTCATAGGCCGAAACCACCCGGTACTGGGTGATCTCCAGCGCCTTCATATCCACCTGCAACTGAGCCACGCGCTGGCGGAATGTCGGATCCTGGATCAGCGGCACACCGCCGAAATTGACCTCGCGCGCCATCTCGACCGCTGCAGTGACCCGCTCCCGCGATTTGCCCAGCCGGGCAATTCCGGTGCGTTCGTTCCCCAGCAAATACTTGGCGACATCCCAGCCCTTGTTTTCGGCGTGGACGCGCATCTCCACCGGCACGCGCACATCGTCGAAGAATACCTCGTTCAGGTGATGGCTGGCGTCGATCGAAATGATCGGCCGGACCGTGATGCCTGGCGTCTTCATGTCCACCAGCAGGAACGAAATCCCTTCCTGCCGCTTGCGTGCGTTCGGATCGGTGCGCACCAGCAGGAAGCACCAGTCGGCATTATGCGCGGTCGACGTCCAGATCTTCTGCCCGTTCACTACGTAATGATCGCCATCCAGCTTTGCCGCCGTCTTCAGCGACGCCAGATCCGATCCCGCCCCGGGTTCCGAGAACCCCTGGCACCACCAGTCATCCAAATTCGCGGCCCGTGGCAGAAAGCGCTTCTTCTGCGCCTCGGTGCCGAAATGGAGCAGTACCGGCCCCAGCATGGTGATGTTGAACGACAGCAGTTCCGGCGCCGGTGCCATCAGATTCTCTTCCAGGAAGATCATCTTTTGGATCGCGGTCCAGCCTGGTCCGCCCCATTCCTTGGGCCATGACAGCGCCGCCCAGCCCTTCGCATTCAAAATCCGCTGCCACCGCACCGTGTCCTCCTTGGAAGGCGGATGCCCCAGTTTCATGCGGTCCCGCGTGTCTGCAGGCAGATTCTCGCGAATGAACGTGCGGACTTCCTCGCGGAAGGCAAGTTCTTCCGGGGTAAAGCGAAGATCCATTGGATGTGTCCCTCCTACTGGCCGGTAAGTCTAAGCGGACCAGTAAGGGTGTGCAATCCGGACCACCCGATCTTACGGCGCCGACGTCCCGCGGAGGAAGAATGGCTCGGGCGGTAGGATTTGAACCTACGACCAATCGGTTAACAGCCGATTGCTCTACCGCTGAGCTACGCCCGAACAGGTCCCACGGCAGCGATAGCCGGGAGGGCGCCTATCTAGTGTCCCCAGCCGAACGGGTCAACTACGGAAAGCGGGTTGTGCGATGTTGGCAGCCTGGCACGCCGGCATCGGCGCCGAGTCCTCGCTATTTTCGCGACATCAGCCGCAACAACGAAACAGCGCGTTGTCCCAGCGATCCGATGCTGTATTATGCCGCCAACGCGAGAGTGGCGGAACGGTAGACGCAGTCGACTCAAAATCGACCGCCCTTCGGGCATGGGGGTTCGAATCCCCCCTCTCGCACCAACCTATTTGGCGACATCGGCGAATTCAGCCCCGGTCAACCGCGCCAAATCAGTTGGCGTGAGGGCGAACACCGCGTTCGGCGATCCCCCAGCGGCCCAAATTGTCGAATGGCTGCACAGATCCTTGTCCAGCAACGTCAGCGGCGGCGTCACATGCCCGACCGGAGCCACGCCGCCCACGGCAACGCCAGTATGCAACAGCACGAAATCCGGCTCCGCCCGCTTGATCTTTTGCCCAAGCAATACGGCGACCTTTTTTTCGTCCACCCGATTGGCCCCTGACGCCACCACCAGCACCGGTTGGCCGTCCCCCGCCCGGAACAGCATCGATTTCGCGATCTGCGCCACATCGCATCCGATTGCCGCCGCCGCCTCGGCCGACGAGTGCGTGCTCTCCTCAAACTCCAGAACCCGGAATGAATCCCCGAGAACCGCCTGGATGCGGATCGCACTATCACTGCGCGCTGGCTTCATCTTGAACCGTCCTATCTACCGCTAATCAAACTTTACCGCAGTGATATCGCCGCGATAGCCCAGCCCCGGAAGCACGCGTCCTGCCTGCGTAACGTGGGTTTTGGCGCCAGGGCGAAAGATCGAAGTACGCCAGACATCTTTTAGCCGATCCGAAATGTAAATCATTCGACATTCCGTTCCAGGAAAAGCCTTTACACCTTACGCTCCTTACTCGCAGGGCAACCGCGGACGATGTAATAACGACCCGATCCTGCTTCTTACCAACCCGTTCAACCTGCAGGCGAAAGAGCCATCCCATGCCCCGCGCTCGCCATCGCCACCCAACCCGTCACGTGCTGGCCGCGAGGATCGCTGTTCATCGCGCCCCTCTGAAGCCGCCAGGGAAGGGAATCTGGGCCGCGCTCGGCCCCGGCCTGATTACCGGCGCATCCGACGATGATCCCTCCGGCATCGCCACATACTCCCAGGCCGGCGCCCAGTTCGGCTTCTCGATGTGCTGGGTGATGCTGTTCACCTTTCCGTTGATGGCGGCGATTCAGGAGATCAGTGGGCGCATCGGACGTGTGACCGGGCAGGGGATCGCCGGCAACATCCGCGCCCACTATTCGAAGCTGCTGCTGCGCGTCATGGTCGGCCTGCTACTGGTCGCCAACATCATCAACCTGGGTGCCGACCTCGGCGCGATGGGCGACGCCCTGACCCTGCTGATCGGTGGCTCTGCGCATCTATACGTCGTCGGCTTCGCGGTCGGCTGCGCCGCACTGGAGACTTTCTCCCGCTACGAGCGATACGTGGTCCTGCTGAAATGGAGCTCGGTGTTCCTGCTTGCCTACGTCGCCACCGCGCTGGTGGTCGATACACCCTGGGGCGTCGTCGCCATCAACACCCTTATCCCGACTTTTCGTTTCGACACCGACTATGTTGTCGCCATCGTCGCGGTTCTCGGCACCACCATCACGCCTTACTGCTTCTTCTGGCAGTCCTCGCAGGAGGCCGAGGATGAGCGAATCGACCCCTATGCCGACTCACTGTTGCATGCGCCGGAACAGGCCAAAACCCAGATTAGCCGCATCCGTCTGGATACCTATGTCGGCATGGGTTACTCCAATCTGGTCAGCCTGTTCATCATCATCACCACCGCCGCGACTTTGAACGCCCACGGCATCACGAACATCGCGACCTCCGCCCAGGCGGCCGAGGCCCTTCGCCCGATTGCCGGCGTGTTCACCTTCGCCTTGTTCGCGGCCGGCATCATCGGCATAGGCCTGCTGGCGATCCCCGTGCTGGCCGGATCATGCGCCTATGCGCTGGGAGAGGCTTTGGACTGGCCAACCGGGCTGGACCGTCTGCCGCTCGATGCCCGCGCCTTCTACGGCACCATCGTCATATCCACCTTGATCGGGGTTGGCATCAATTTCGTCGGCCTTGACCCGGTGAAAGCGTTGTTCTGGGCGGCGGTGATCAACGGTGTCGTCGCAGTGCCTCTCATGGTGGTCATGATGATCATGGCAATGGCGCCGAAGGTGATGGGTCAATTCACGCTGTCCCGCGGCCTGTGTGCTATGGGCTGGCTTTGCACGGCGGTCATGGCGGTTGCGGTCGGGATCATGTTCGCCACGTGGTAACGTCGTAGGCGGGCATGAAACAACGGCTCCCCGCCAGCAGTTGGTAGCCTGCCCAAGCGGTCAGTGAAAAAGCTCAGACGCTGACATGACGGGTTCGTCGCAACGCCAGTAACGGCGTCGTCGCTTTGCCGCGCGTTCAGGTCCCTTTCACCCACCCGCTGGAACACCTGCGTCGTTCTCATCAAGTCTGCTGTGACGCGGATCATCGTTGCCGCGGGTCGGCATCAAACCCGCAGCGTGGCGTCGGGCTGATCCCGCGCCGCGCTTTGCGCCCGAGCGGGTTCGACCAACGATCGTGTGCAATTCGACCGGCAGCTTCCCAGTTGGCTCGGGCAGCAGGCCAAAAATTCATCCGTTTGCCGCGGGTGCCGGCAAGCCCGATCCGCATTTTGCACAATGGTTGCCGCGATCAGCCCACCAAGATGATCGCGGCGCCGTTTAACCAAATAGTGACCTTTTCATTTCTTTTGGCAAGATTGAAACGAGGCTCCTGCGGAAGGCGGATCGGTGAACAAATGATCCCTGGATCAAGTCATAATGGGAAATAATGATCAATGTGGCGGTACCAAGATCACGCAACGGAGGTCGCCTGGCCGCTCTTGAGTTTGCGACGAAACGGCGGTTTATCCCACCAAGCGCCGAGCGATCGCGATGATCCGGTGCGCCTCCGACCACAGCCCGTAAGGCTCCAGCGCATCCATCGGCGCCCAGACCGCCGCGGTCACGTCGGACGCCGCGACCGGCTCGCCGGCCACCCAGCGCGCGGCGAAATCGAGGATCGTGTAGTGGAACCGGACGCGCCCATCGTCGTCGCGCCGGATCGTATCGACATGGGCGCAGAAATGCAGGTCGGCCCGACCACCAGACCGCATTCCTCCAGCAGTTCGCGCCGGGCCGCCTGCTCGCAGGTCTCGCCGACATCCTGCGCGCCGCCGGGCAGCGTCCAGCTGCCGAGGTTCGGCGGCTTGCCGCGCTGGCACAGCAGCACGTGGTCGTCCTTGATCACCACGATCCCGATCCCGACAATGGGCCGGGCGGGATATTCGCGGTCGGTCATTTCTTGTCCGCCTCAGGCGCACGGCTTCGCCGCTTCGCCGGTTCCGGTTCCGCCTTCAGGTCATCCATCGTCGGCACCAGCGACTTCTCCTTCCAGGAGCCGATCTGATAGGTCCAGCCCGCCAACCGCGCGTTCAGCCTGTCCGCCTCCGGCTTTGCCTTGTCGGACGATGCCGCGGCACGCGAACCGCGCCCAGACATCCTTGTCAGCGTGGAACACCGGACCGTCACCGCAAGCCCGTCATCGGTGGTGAACACCGCGTGCCCGGCCTCCGTCGCCGGCTACATCGGCGTCGGCCTTCACCGCCTGAAACGTCAGGTCTCCAGCGCCCGGGCGACATCGTCCACCTTGTAGTCTTCCAGCTTCGGATGATCGGCCGGCTGCGTCAGCGCGAATTTGCCGTCGTACCCGCGCCGAACACCAGCGCCTGATCGCCGACCGCGACCGAGGCGATCCGGTCATGGCCGATGTTCATGATATCGCGGTCGAGCCAGACGACGGATCGGCATCGACCTGCAGACTGCCCTCGGCCAGCCAGGACTGGTTGTCGTCCGGCCGGCGGACATAGACTCTCCTCCGGCACGTTCGCCTGGCTGCGCACCCGCCGGTGCCCGACGATCACCGCCAGGATCGGCTTGCCTCGCAGCATCCGCCACCCGCAGCAGATCGGCGCGTGGATGCCGCCCCGTTCGGATCGTCCACCCCCAGCCGGCCGAACTGCGCCGGGTCGGTGGTCCGCGGCTCCGCCAGCCGCAGTTCCGTCAGTCCGGTCAGCATGCCGCGCAGCTTGGTCTCCTGCACCGGATAGTCGTGCATCGACGCGAGGCCCCAGCCGCCGTCGGCACGCTTCTCGATGACCGTCTGCTTGCCCTGATGGGTGATCTCCACCCGCGCGGCGTCTTCAGCCGCGGCGCCAGATCGGGAAACATCAGCTGCCCCGCCGGCCACTGTCGTCTGTTCGGCTGGCGTTGTCGCGGTGCCGAAATACCAACCGCCCGCCATCGCCAGGACACCCAGCGCCAGCCAGCAGGCCGACCGTCACGCGCCCTCATCGCCGCGTCCCTCGCGCGACGCCGCCGCTGCACAGACGCCCATGCCGATCGCCAGCACCGTCAGCAGCGCCGGCACCAGCACGATGGTGAACACCCGCATTTCGTCCGCCAAGGTCGAAATATCGCGGTTCAGTTCCAGTTGCACCGCCCGCAGCTTCTGCCGTGTCTCCAGCATGTCCTTCCGCGCCGCATCGATCGCGGCGCGCTGCTCCGGCGTGATCACGGCATCGGTCTTGGCCTTGTCATCTCGCCGTCGCCTGCCGCCACTGGAGCGCAAGTCGCGAAGCTGCTTCTCGGTCGTCATCCAGATGCGGCTGCAACGCCTGCTGGGTCTGCGCGGAACTGCGCCTCCGCATCGCTCTGCATCGCCGCCACCAGCGTGAACGGACGGTTGGTGTCGCCGCGCGACGCGCAGCCCGATCAGCGCGTCGCTGCCGGCCAGCGTGCCGATCAGGTTGGCGACGAACGGCCCGTTGTCGGAGAACGGCGTCGCCGTCTGCTGGCCAAAGAAATCCGACATCCGCACCCAGAACCGGTCGGCCAGGATGTCGGAGTCGGCCACCACCACCATGTTGGCCGGCCCGTCGGTCTGCGCCTTGTAGGCCGGGAAATTCGTCCGGCCGCTTCTGGTCCCCCTGCAACGGCGGCGGCGCCGAGAACGCCGATTTCAGCACGCCGTGCACCCGCGCCGCGATCACCCGCGGGCCGCCCTCGCGGCTTGAATCCGGCCAGCACCTTCGCCGGATCCGGCATCTTGACCTCATCGACCGGGATCAGCCCGCTGCGGTCGCTGCTGGTCAGCAGCGGGGTGAAATCGATCGACGCATTCGGCGCCTTCGCCAGGTACCCGGACGACGCCACCGTCACCTGCTGCAGATCGGCGGTCGCCGGATCGTCGTGGTTGATCCCGTCGCGGATATTGAACCAGGCGACATAGTTCACCGCCTGCACCCGATCCGGCCGTCCGGCCCGCACCCGCCAGGCGCCGGTCAGGTCGCCGACCACCTTCGTCGGATCGAAACTCGATCCCCCAGGCATCGAACAGCTTCTTCAGGTCCGAATGCGGTGTCGGTCGGCGGCATCCCGGTCGGGGAGGGCGTCGCCGCCATCGCCTCGCTCCACGGATCGACCATCGCCATCAGCTTGCCGCCGCGCATGACGAACTGGTCGATCGCATACAGCGTCGCTGGCGACAGGTTCTGCGCCTCGGCCACCAGCAGCACCTGGATGTCCGGATCGATCACCTGCGCGTCCGTCGGCACCGGTCTTCACCGTGTTGGTCTGCCGCAGCAGCATCGCCGACGCGTACGGCTGCCCGCCCGGCCCACGCCCTTGCGTCATCATCATCGTCGCGCGGATCGCCATCCAGCGGCAGCGAGGACATCACCCCGATCACCGGTCGCTTCGGGTTCGACAGCTCATAGACCAGCTTGGTCAGGTCGTATTCCAGGAACCGCTCGCGCTCGGCCTGGAAGAACGGAATGGTCCGCTCGTCGTCCTCCAGGTTCGTGCCGGCGAGGCCGAAATAGATCTGCGTCCCGCCCTGATCCAGCGGCACGCCCTGCAGCCCGTAGGCCATCGCCCGGTCTTCGGTGTCGCTGAACGGTTCGGGGTCATAGAACTCCAGCTTCACCTTGCCGCGGGAGATCGAGGCATAGTCGCGCAGCATCTCCCGCACATGATCGGCATAGGTGCCATAGGCCGGCACCGTGCTGCCGAGCTGCGCGCGAGTAGAACAGCCGCAGCGTGACCGGCTCCTTCAGCCCGGCCAGGATCTGCTTCGTGCCGGGCGACAGCGTGTAGATCTGGCCCTGTGTCAGGTCGAGCTGCACATTCGCCAGCCGTGCATCGGCGAACATGTTGATGCCGATGGCGATCGCCGCCGCGGCGATGACCCCGAGGATCGAGAAAGCCAAAGTCGGCGCATGGTCTCAGTCCGCCTTCCGCTGATCGACCAGCACGGTGTTCAGGAACAGGAAGAACCCGATGAACGTCGCGAAGTAGATCAGGTCCCGCAGCGCGACGATGCCGCGGGTGAAGTCGGTGAACCGGTCGATCACGGCGATCCGCCGGGTGAACTCGCCCAGCGCCGGCACGTTATGCGCCAGGAAGTCGTTGACGATCGGGTTGGAGGCGACGGCGAACACGAAGCAGACCGCCACCGCCAGCACGAAGGCGATCACCTGGTTGCGGGTCAGCGCCGACATCGCCGCGCCGACCGACAGGAACGCGCCGGCGATCAGCAGGCAGCCGACATAGCCCGACGCGATCACGCCATTGTCCGGCGAGCCCAGGATATTGACGGCGATCACGAACGGAAACGTCAGCACCAGCGCGATGGCGCAGAATGCCCAGGCCGCCAGGAATTTTCCGACCACCGCCTGGCCCTGCGTGATCGGCAGCGTCAGCAGCAATTCGATCGTGCCCGAGCCGCCGTTCCTCCGCCCACAGGCGCATGGTGATGGCCGGGATCAGCAGCAGGAACACCCATGGGATGAAGGTGAAGAACGGGTTCAGGTCGGCCTGGCCGCGGTCGAAGAACTGCCCGAGGTTGAAGGTCAGCGCGCCCTGCAGCACCAGGAAGATGACGATGAACACCGTGGCGACCGGGGTGGCGAAATAGGCCCGAAGCTCCGCCCGGCGACGACAAGGTAGCATTCATCGCCCGGACTCCGGACCATGGCCGCCTCGATGGACCGCGTCGTGCCCGATCGCCGTCTCCGGCATCGTCAGCGGCCGGAACACCTCCTCCAGCCGCCCTGACGGATGCCGCTCGCTCCAGTTCATGCCGGCGTCGCGTCCGCGACGACACGCCCGCCGGCGATGACGATGGCGCGCGAGCACACCGCATCCACCTCCTCCAGGATATGGGTGGAGATGATGATCGCCTTGTCCGGCGCCATGCGCTCGATCAACCCGCGCACCTCGTGCTTCTGGTTCGGATCCAGCCCATCGGTCGGTTCGTCCAGCACCAGCACCGGCGGATCGTGCAGCAGCGCCTGCGCCAGCCCGACCCGGCGCTTGAAGCCTTTCGACAAGGTCTCCACCGGCTGCAGCCGCACGCCTCGCAGCGTCGTCAGGCCCAGCGCGTGATCGACCCGGTCGGCCAGTTCGGAGCCGGAAAATCCCCGGATTCGGGCGCAGAACCGCAGGAAGCCCTCGACCGACATCTCCGGATAGGTCGGCGCGCCCTCGGGCAGGAACCCCAGCACCCGTCGCGCGGCGACGCTGTCGGTCTGCACGTCGTGGCCCTGAGATCCGGGCGGTGCCGGCGGTCGGGGTCATGAAACCGGCCAGCATGCGCATGGTGGTCGATTTGCCGGCGCCGTTCGGCCCGAGGAAACCCAGCACCTCGCCCCGGCGCACGTTGAACGACACGTTGTCGACGGCGGTGAAGCCGCCGAAGCGCTTGGTCAACCCCACGATTTCGATTAGGGCGGGTTCGACCGGACCAGCCTGGTCCACTTCGCCCGCGACGCGAATAGCCACCCTTGCGTTCCCCTCTGTCCCCGTTGGGCGCGGGAATACCCGAATTGCATGCCAATGCAACCCGCCGCGGATGTTGTGACGGGAGATTAATCTTCGGGAAAGCGCAGGTGCCGCCAAACGCAGGCCGGGCTACCGGGTTATCGTGCTTGCTCGCTTGCTCATATACCGGCGGCCGGGGCGGGAAACAGCAGCAATTACGACAGGTGTTGCATTGCGAACACGCAGAACCGGCCTGGCCAAGCGACACGGACACATGGCCTGCAGGTCGCGTTCATGATTAGTCCAAACCCACGGTGTCCTGACACGATGGTTTCACAGCGAATGGTTTCATAGCGTCTGGCACTACTTGGCGACGACGAACGCCGCACCCCGTCTGGGGGCGCCCGGCCTGTAAGGCGCAGTCTGGAAACCACCCTCGTCGAAGGACGCGGCACCCCTGAGTCGTGCGCCGGGTCCAAGTCGAGGCGCGGCCGGCGTTAGCGGAACCCAGCGTCAGTCGAACAGCAAATCGACTGCATCCTGGGCCAGATCCGGATTGGCCGCGGACTGCTCCGCGCTGATCGCACCCGCACCATTGTACGGCGCGGTCACGACAACGGCGGGTGGTAGCTCCTTCACCTCTTCGCCGGGTACCATGTCGGTCAGCATCGTCTCGACCTGCTGCAGGTGCTGAATTGCTCGCCTGATGCGCTGGCCGGTAACGTCCTGGAACGAGCACGCCTCGAATATGGCGTTAACCTTCTCATTCACCGCTTCGATTGAAACAGGGTCATTCTTGCCGTCCCGCAGCCAGTCACCGATCGCTTCGGCGGCTTCCATGATCCGGTTCGCCGCGGCTTCGGTCGCCTGCACCACCGCCTCCAGCTCCAAGCCGCTGTTTCGTGTCGCACTGGTGGGCAGTGCGACGACCGTGGCGATCTGCTGACGGATATCCGAAAGCTGCCCGGACAAATTGGTTTCGCTGTAATCGACCAGCTGGACCGTTGCATGGATCTCGGCGCTGAGTTCAGCGATCCGGCGGTCAACGAATGTCCGAAGATCGCCCATCTCGTCCCGGATCGTCTCGGAAACCGCCTGTTGGATTTGTTCTGCCTGGTTTGCCACGATGCCCGCCTGTTGCCGAAGACCAGACAGTTCAAACGTATTGCAGTTAATATCCGGTAAACGCGGCGCTTTATGATCGCCAATGTCGTAGCAAAAGCGCATTTCCAACGACACTGACGGACGACAGCGCCATCGCCGCCCCCGCGATCAAGGGGCTGAGGTAGCCCAAAGCCGCCAGCGGTATGCCCAGCAGGTTATAGGCGAATGCCCAAAACAGCCCCTGCCAGATCTTTCTGGTCGTGCGGCGGGAGACCTCGATAGCATCCGCGACCAGCGCCAGATCACCGCGCATCAGCGTAATTCCGGCCGTCTCCATTGCGACATCCGTGCCGCCCGCCATGGCGATGCCGATATCCGCCGCCGCCAGGGCAGGGGCGTCGTTGATCCCGTCCCCGACCATCGCCACGACTGTCCCGTCAGCCGCGCAGCGCCGCCACCACGGTCGCTTTATCGGCTCGGCAGAATGCCGGCGCGTACCGTCTCGATACCCAAAGCCGTCGCCACCGCTGCTGCCGCAGCTTCGCCGTCGCCGGTCAGCATCGCGGTGCGAAGGCCCATGCGGTGCAGCCGCTCGATCGCGCCAGCCGCTTCCGGTTTCACCGTGTCGGCAAACCCCAGCACGGCCAGAACCCGGCCCGTGCCCAATGCGTCGGTTTCAGCAAGAAACGAGACTGTCTGCCCAGCCGCTGTCATCGTTGCAACATCCGGCGCAACCTGGTCGATTGCAATCCGATGGTCGGCCATCAGGCGCGTATTCCCCAGCAGCAAAGTGCGCCCGGCTACCGTCCCGCTGACCCCGAAACCCGCCAGTGACCGAAAATTCTCAACCTGAGGCAGTGTCAGGCCCGACGCGGCGACCCGCACCGCCTCGGCCAGCGGATGCTCGCTGCCTGACTGCAATGCCGCCGCATCGGCCAGAAAGCCCGCCGGCGCAATTCGTGCCAGCGACGGCTTGCCCAGTGTCAGCGTCCCGGTCTTGTCGAATGCCACCACCCGAACCGCATGGGCCCGCTCCAGCGCCGCCGCGTCCCGGATAAGGATGCCGCGCCGCGCCGCCATTCCGGTGCCCGCCATGATCGCGGTCGGCGTCGCCAGGCCCAGCGCACAAGGGCAGGCGATCACCAGCACCGACACGGCGTTCAGGATGGCCACCGACGATGTTGCCCCAGCGACCAGCCAGCCGCCCAGCGTTGCCAACGCGATCACCAGCACCACCGGAACGAACACCGCACTCACTCGGTCCGCGAGTCGCTGGATCGGCGCCTTGGACGCCTGGGCGTCTTCCACCAGCCGCACGATGCGCGCCAGCATCGTCTCCGCACCGATCGCGGTGGTTTCGATGACCAGGAACCCGTCGGTGTTGACCGCACCCGCGGCCACGCGGTCGCCGACGGTATGGTCCGCCGGCAGGCTTTCGCCGGTCAGCATGGAGGCGTCAATCGCGCCGCTGCCTTCAGTGATCTGGCCATCGACGGGAATACGCTCGCCCGGCCGAACGACAACAAGATCGCCATGGCGGATGGCAGTCGATCGGAACCTCGGTCTCCACGCCGTGACGTCTGATCCGAGCGGTCGCGGGCCGCAGCCGCATCAGCGCGGTGATTGCGGCGGCGGTCCCCCGTCGCGCCCGTGCTTCCAGCCACTTGCCCGAGAGCACAAAGGTAATCAGCAGCGCCGAAGACTCGAAATACAGGCCATGCGCCTGTCCGGTCCGCGCCAAATCCAGACCGATAGCCCCCAGGCAGCCGAGGTGCCCAGCGCCACCAGCAGATCCATATTACCCGACAGCGCCCGCGCCGCATTCCAGCCCGCGCGGTAGAACCGCGCGCCGAGCCAGAACTGTACCACGGACGCCAGCGCCAGCTGCAGCCCAGCCCGGCAACATCAGTGGCCGGGACCACCATCCGGCGACCAGCAAGGCAGGGTCAGAACGCCGCGGCAATCAGATGGAACAGATCACGCCGGTCTTGCGCCCGCGTGGTCAATCGGCGGCGCCTGCGGCTGGATCTCGCAAGCACCGTAGCCGGCCTTCTCCACCGCCCTGATCAGCGCGGCGACGTCCGGAGCTGGTCCGCCACGACATGGGCCGCGTTCGGTCGCCAGGTTGACCGAGGCGTCGGTGACACCCGGCACCCGCGCGAGCACCTTCTCCACGCGGCCGACGCAGGCCGCGCAGGTCATGCCGGTGATGGCAAGATCGACAGCTTCGATTGCAGCCGGCGTATTGAAGGTACCAACGGATGCGTCCATGCAGCACATAAGGGACGCAGATATCCAAGGGTCAAGGAGACGGGTACTTTTGGCTACTTCGGCGGCAGGAACCGTAACTACCTAATGTCCAGCCAGTGTGTCTCCTGATCGATAGATGGGGCATCGCTACGCCGACTTGATGAAATCGGACGTGTCCATCGGCGGAGCGCAATTCGGGTGCATTTGGTGCCAGACTTGCAGCATGGCTCCGATGATCTGTCGGGTCGTTGTCGCTGTCCGACGGAGCCCGACCACACGTGACGCAGTTTTGGAATGCGGACAAACCGAACGGTTAAGCGACCAGGCTATCCGTCCAAACCGCTCGATTGCATACCATCCAGCGATGGTCCCGTCCGTAACAAATACCCAACGTTACGTCCCTTGCCGGCGTTCGGCGCAAGCAACCCACGTGCTACCAGATCACCGATATCGCGCTGCGCGGTATCGGCGGAACAGCCGCATATCGCCACCCATTTGCGGGTCGTCAGCGGACCGTCCCAACCGTCAAGCAGTCGGCCGAGAACCTTCCGCTGACGCTCGTTGACCGGATGTTCAACGGCATCGAGCCCGGCCCAGAACCTGGCGACGTCGATGACCCTGCGTGCCGTTGCTTCGGCCTGTTCAATTGCCTGCCTGTGACTTTCAAGAAACCAGATCAGCCACGGCGTCACGTCCAGATCGCCCCTCTGGGTCTGTTCCAGGATTTCATAGTAAGCGCGCCGTTGCCGCAGGATTGCCGATGACAGCGAATAAAACCGCCGTTCATCACCCTCGGCCTGCGCGATCGCCATGTCCGCGATCGCCCGGCCAATCCGGCCGTTGCCATCGTCAAGCGGATGGATGGTGACGAACCAGAGATGCGCCAGCCCGGCCCGCACCAAACCATCCGTGTCCGCCGCGCCGGCGTTGAACCAGTCCAGGAACTGCGCCATGGCTTCGGGCACTGCAGCCGCCGGTGGTGCCTCATAATGGATCCGCGGCGCCTTGCCGCCGGAATAGGCCGACGACACGACCTGCATTCGCCCGAACGTGTCCGCGCGCCACCTGCCGACGTCGATGGGCTCCCGACCCGGGCGACCGACGCCGAACAATGAACGATGCCACTCGAAAATCCGCGCTTCGGTCAACGGCTGCCGGAAATTCCGCGTGGCGTCGAGCAACACGGTGGTAATGCCTTCCACCTGGCAATTCCGGGGCGTCACCCCCCCGTCAGGAATCCCCAGCCGCCTGGCAACGGAGGAACGTACACTCGCGGGCGGCAACATCTCTCCCTCGATGGCGCTGGACGCCACCGCATCCTCCGCTGTTGCCGCAAGCTCGGTTTCGCGCTGCAGGCCCAGGCCCGCTGCGTTCATCGTCCCCAGAAATCGGCCATGCTGAAAGCGCACCTGTGCAACTAGCGGCAGAAGCACCGCAACATCCCATCGAAACGCCGGCCATGTCGGGCGTTGCCAAATATAGGCCAACCGTCACATCCTCGGACTACCGCAAAAATGCGGCACTTACCTATAGTCAGTCGCACCAGCCAAGGTCAATCAATCACCGCATTTAAGCGGCGATTAGATCCATCAAGCGGCGATTAAGGGGATGACATCGTGCCGGTTGCCGCCCTGACCGCCGATTGGCAGCAACGAGCCTGTCGGAAGACGAAGGCCGTGGACATCGAGGTCCACCACTGCGGAGACACGAAACGTGCAACCCAACCGGCACCCGGCCCGTTCTCGCCGAACCATTCGGGAGGACATCATCAGTATGGACGACATCAAGGCCGCCGCCGCCGCGCACCACAACGACGCCGCTCGCCACCTGGAAATCGCCGCAGGCATGCACCGCGACGCCGCGAAACAATGCGAGTCCGGCAACTTTGAGAAGGCCCACCTGCTGGCGACGGAAGCCGCCGAGACTGACACCGCGGCCAACCAGCACGCCATGCAGGCGCTCGACCTCTATCGTCACCATGCCGATGAAGTCGCCGGCCGCAAAGCCGAAGCTGCTGCCGAGGAGGCCGCCCGCGCCGCGAAAAAGGCCGCCAAGGCCTCATAACCTCTTGCCGATCAACGTCAGGTGCCGTTCAACCGGCTGCGCCTGGGAAATCGGTCGCCTGCCAGACGGATGCTGCAGCCTTAGACCTATGTGACGGCGCGCGAAACTCCATATATGCTCCTGCCAAATAGCAAGGGAGCAACACACCCCCATGAGCGCGACACAATCAACCGCCCCGGCGCAGGAAACCGCGACCCTCGGCGGCGGCTGCTTCTGGTGCCTGGAAGCGGTCTTCAAGGATCTGAGGGGCGTAAGCTGGGTGATGTCCGGCTATGCCGCCGGTCACGTCGACAACCCCAGCTACGAGGCCGTGTGCACCGGCCGCACCGGCCATGCCGAAGTGGTCCAGGTCAAATTCGACCCCAGCCAGTTGGCCTACGCCGACTTGCTCAGGGTGTTTTTCTCGATCCACGACCCCACCACCCAGGACCGCCAGGGCAACGACGTCGGCCCGCAGTACCGCTCGATCATCCTGACCCATTCCGATACCCAGGCTGAAACCGCCCGGGCGGTGATGAACGAGATCACCGAAGCCAAGATCTGGCCCCGCAAACTGGTTACCCAGATCGAGCCGCTGAAGAAATTCTACGAAGCCGAACCCGAACACCACGACTATTTCGCCCGCAACCCATGGTCCGGCTATTGCCAGGTCGTCGTCGCGCCGAAGGTGGTGAAATTCCGCAAGCAGTTCGCCGACCGGGTCAAGCGCGAAGCCGCCGAGTAAGCCCCGGCCGCCGCCCCTTTGATCCCCTAACTGGTTCCAAGGTGCGCCGCACCTTGGTGGGATCGAAGGGCGGAGCCCTCGCCTTCATTCTAACCTCTAAAAACCCGGGAAAAGGGAGCCGTCCATGGACCTGAACTTCACGCCCGAGGAAATCGCCTTCCGCGACGAAGCGCGCCATTTCTTCCGCACCGCGATCCCGGAACTCGATCCGCGCCAAGGTCGCGGAAGGCGAGGGGCTCACCCGCGACGACATGATCAACGCCCAGCGCATCCTGAACGCCACGCGGCTGGGCCACGGTGAACTGGCCGGTGGAGTGGGGCGGGCAGGACTGGACGCCGATCCAGGTCTATCTCTACCAGGACGAGATGCAGCAGGCGAACTGCCCGGCGCCGATCGCCTTCAACGTCTCCATGGTCGGTCCGGTCATCGCCCAGTTCGGCAGCCAGGAGATCAAGCAGCGCTTCCTGCCGGCCACCGCCAACGTCGACATCTTCTGGTGCCAGGGTTTCTCCGAACCCGGCTCCGGCTCCGACCTCGCCTCGCTGCGCACCAAGGCGGAGAAGCAGGGCGACAAATACATCATCAACGGCCAGAAGATCTGGACCACGCTGGCGCAATACGCCGACTGGATCTTCTGCCTCGTGCCGCACCGATCCCGCGCGCCAAGGCGCAGGAAGGGATTTCGTTCATCCTGATCGACATGAAGACCCCCGGCATCACCGTCCGCCCGATCGTCACCATCGACGGCGGCCGCGAGGTGAACGAGGTGTTCTTCGACAACGTCGAAGTCCCGGTCGAAAACCTCGTCGGCCAGGAAAACAAAGGCTGGGACTACGCCAAATTCCTGCTCGGCAATGAACGCACCGGCATCGCCCGCGTCGGCGCCTCGAAGGCCAAGATCGCCCGCATCAAGGAACTCGCCGCCCTGGAATTCGCCGGTGAGCGCCCGCTGATCGAAAGCCCCCGCTTCCAGGAAAAGCTGGCCGCGGTCGAGGTCGAGCTGAAAGCCCTGGAAATGACCCAGCTTCGCGTCGTCTCGGACGAACGCAAGCTGGCGAAGGGCAGGCAGAACCCCGCGTCGTCGATCCTGAAGCTGAAAGGCTCGGTCATCCAGCAGCAACTGACCGAACTGCTGATGGAGGTCGTCGGTCCCTACGTCATGCCCTACCAGCGTGACTTCGAGGGCAACAACGAACCGGTCATCGGCCCGGACTACGCCACCGAGGCCGGCGCCGATGTACTTCAACTATCGCAAAGTCTCGATCTACGGCGGATCGAACGAAATCCAGCGCAACATCATCGCCAAGGCAATACTGGGACTGTAATGAACGATCGGGGCGATGTTCCCGACCTCGTCGAGGACCGGCCTAGCGGCAGCCGCCAGGATCAGAGGTAACCATGGATTTCGATCTCTCCGAAGACCAGCGCCTGCTGAAGGACAGCGTGGACCGTCTGGTCGCCGACCAGTACCAGTTCGAGCAGCGCAAGAAATACATGCGCGAACCCGCCGGCTACAGCGCCGCCATGTGGGACCAGATCACCGAGATGGGTCTGCTCGGTCTGCCGTTCGAGGAAACCCTGGGCGGCTTCGGCGGCGGCGCGGTGGAAACCGCGATCGTCATGGACGCCTTCGGCCGCGGCCTGGTGCTGGAGCCCTACTTCGCCACCGTCATCCTGGGCGGCGGCCTGCTGCGCCGGGCGGCGCTCGCGCGCCGATGCTGGGCGCGCTCGCGCCAAAAGTCGCCGCCGGCAAGCTGAAGCTCGCGTTCGCCCACGTCGAACGTCACTCCCGCTACAACCTCGCCGACGTCAGCACGACCGCCCGCAAGGACGGCAGCGGCTACATCCTCGACGGCGCCAAAAGCGTCGTGATCCACGGCGACACCGCGGACCGGATCTTCGTCACCGCCCGCCTGTCCGGTGACCGCCGCGCCCGCGACGGCATCGGCCTGTTCCTGATCGATCCTGCCACGCCGGGCGTCACCCGCCGCGGCTATCCCACCCAGGACGGCCAGCGCGCCGCCGAAATCACCCTGGCCAACGCCCGCGTCAGCGCCGACGACCTGATCAGCGACAACGCCCTGCCGCTGATCGAGCACGTCATCGACGAAGCCATCGCCGCCCTGTGCGCCGAGGCCGTCGGCGCGATGCAGTCGATGCAGGACCTGACGCTGGAATACCTGAAAACCCGCAAGCAGTTCGGCCGCGCCATCGGCTCCTTCCAGGTGCTGCAGCACCGCTCGGTCGACATGCTGGTCGCGGTCGAGCAGGCCCGCAGCATGGCGATGTTCGCCGCCGTCATGGCCGGCGAGGAAAACCCGATCGAGCGCCGCAAGGCCATCTCCGCCGCCAAGGTGCAGATCGGCCGCTCCGCCCGCCATGTCGGGCAGGAGGCGATCCAGCTGCACGGCGGCATCGGCATGACCAACGAATACGCCGTCGGTCATTACTTCAAGCGCGTGACGATGATCGACCAGCTCTACGGCGACGCCGACACCCACCTGAGCTATCTCGGCGCGCACGGCGGCCTGTTCGGCAAGGTCGCTTGAGCGTATGTGCCTCAGCGGGCTGTCCTGCTCGACCTGGACGGGACCCTCGCGGATTCCCGTCCGGGCATCGAGGCCTGCTTCCGCCACATGCTGGCGGAACTCGGCCACGACCCCGCCGTCGCCGGCGACGTCACCTGGGCCGTCGGTCCGCCAATCGCCGTGTCGATCGGCACGCTTGCTGGCAGCAATACGGCGACGACCGGGTAGACCTGGGCGTTGCCACCTATCGCGCTCGCTACACGACTGTCGGCCTGTACGAGTGCGCCGCCTTCCCCGGGATCCTGGAAATGCTGGCCGCGCTGAGCGAGCGTCCGGCCGGATCGCTGTGCGTCGCTACATCCAAACGTCGGGATTTCGCGGAACGGGTCGTCGACTACCTGGGGTTCCGCCAATACTTGCCCCGGGTCTATGGCGCGCTGCCCGGCGGGCGGCCTGGACGACAAGAAGGACCTGCTCGCCGAAATCCTGCGCGTCGAGGGCTACGACCCTGCCACCACGACCATGGTCGGCGACCGCCTGCACGATATCCACGCCGCCCAGGCCAACGCTCTACGCTCGATCGGCGTCCTATGGGGCTACGGCGGCAGGGCAGAGTTGGAAATCGCCGGGGCAGATGCCCTTGTTGCGTCGCCGAGCGAACTGCTCGATCTCCTTTCGTCTGGTACGAAGGGCAATTGACCAGGGCTATTCGCAATTCCCCAAATCACGGTGATCTATTCCGGAGTGGCGATCCGCCGCAACGCCGCAGCAAGACGTCAATCGCTCTCCCGCAAAACTTCGGTCTTCACCGGCAGCACAGCGCCCATCCAGGTCGCGTTGATCGTGTGGTCATCTCGCGGCCGGCCGGACTGAGGATGTAGCAAAACCGTCAGACCCTGTCTGATTCATCATGACGAACGGCACGAGCGTGGGAAACAGGTCAGGCGTGAATTGGATTTGATACATTGCGGCGATGTGCGGTCCGACCGGCTCGTCGTGCCATCGGCCCATACGAACGGGAAACCGTTCCTCCACCCATTCCCGCAGTAAAGCCGCGCGGTCTCGGCTTGCGGTATCATAATAGACGTGCATGTGATAATCGGCGATCCGGGTTGGATCGACAGGATCAGGCGGCATCATACGTCCTTTCGTAACAGATGTTTAACATCTCGCTTGGTAACTTTCCCATAACCTGACTTCGGTAATTCATTCCAAAAAACAAATTCCTGCGGCCATTTGTATTTCGCCAATTTGCCGTCCAGGTGCGAAACCAACTCGGCCGCGGAGGTGGATGCTTCGGGTTCCAGCACCAGCACCGCCACGCCGGCCTCGCCCCATTTTTCGTGCGGCACACCAACAACACAGGCCTCGGCCACGGCGGGGTGCAGCAGCGAGGACCTCCTCGATTTCCCGCGGATACACATTGGACCCGCCGGAGATATACATATCCGACGCCCGCCCGGTGATATAGACAAAACCTCGCGCATCCATGTGGCCGAGATCACCGGTATGGAACCAGCCATGCGCCGTGGCCTTTTCGGTAGCCTCCGGATTGTTGTGGTAGCCGGCGAAAACGCCCGGGCCGCGCACGCAGATTTCCCCGGTGGCGCCGGCGTCGACGAACTGCGCCGGCCTCGTCCAGGATCGCGACATCCATGCCAGTGCGAGGGAAACCGCAGCTTCCCACCGGCATGTCCGCATCGTTCTCACTGTGCAGTGCAGGCGGCAGGACGGTGATATTGCCGGTCACTTCGCCCATGCCGAAATACTGCACCAGAACCTTGCCCAGTTTGCGCAGCGCATGGACCTGGTCGGCGCGATACATCGGCGCGCCGGCATAGATGACGTAACGCAGGACGAAGTGATCATAACGATCCACCGACTCATGCCGGGTCAGCATCGTCAGGATCGTCGGCACGGTGAACATGTTGGTCACGCGATGCTGCTCGACCAGACGCCAGGCTTCGTCGCAATCCAACCGCTCGCCCGACAGCAGGACCGATACCGCGCCCGCGCGCGACCTGCGGCAATGCATGGATGCCGGCGCCGTGCGACAGCGGTGCCACCACCAGGGACGCATCCTGTTCAGTCGTCGCCGGCATCAGGTCGCAGAGATGGTTGCAGACGACATAATCCATCTGCCCGTGCGTCAGTACACCCGCTTTCGGCCGTCCTGTGGTGCCTGAAGTATAGAAGAACCAGGCCGGATGATCGCGATCGACGTCGGCCGGGCATCGCGATTGGGGTCGCAAAGCCGGCAAACGCCTCCCAGTCGTCGGCATCGCTGCCGCCAATCGAAATCTCCAGCCGGCAGGCGGGGTTTTCCGCCCGGGCGGCAAGCACATGGTCCGGAAAGGCAACGTCGAAGATATGCACAGCGGCGCCAGACGACTGAGCCAGGTAAGCCACTTCCGGCGGGGTCAGCCGGAAATTCGTCGGCACCCAGACCGCACCGATCATCCAGCAGGCGAACATCGTCTCCAGCACGGCGTTGGAATTGCGCGCGTGCAGCAGCACCCGATCGCCATGACCCACACCCTGCGCAGCCAAACCGCCGGCCGCAGCCTGAACCCGGGTACGAAACGACTCCCAGGTCCAGACCGTATCACGCCACACGATCGCAGGCCGCTCGGGATACCGCCGAGCGGTCTGGATAAGTAACGAAGCGAGGTTGGCGGTCGGGATCAGCGCAATGGCTCCAGAATCGAAACGTAATTTGCGACGGCGGCGCCGCCCATGTTGAACACCGCGCCGATATCCGCTTTTGCCAACTGCATCCCGCCCGGAGCCTCGCCGACCAGTTGCATCGC
Organism: uncultured Alphaproteobacteria bacterium; assembly: GCA_963790515.1. Lineage (GTDB taxonomy): Bacteria > Pseudomonadota > Alphaproteobacteria > Acetobacterales > Acetobacteraceae > Rhodopila. The sequence continues at coordinate 117,857 of CAWBPF010000051.1, forward strand.
CGTAATCGCATGCATCGACACACCGGTCGCGCCGATCGGATGTCCCTTCGCCTTCAACCCGCCGGAAGGATTGATTGGCAAGCCGCCCGTCCTTGGCCGTCCAGCCCTCCAGCACCGCCCGAGCGCCCTGGCCCGGCGGGGTCAGACCCATCGCCTCGTATTCCAGCAACTCAGCGATTGTGAAGCAGTCATGTGATTCAACGAACGACAGGTCCATCAGCTTGGTATCAGCAGCCTCCAGCGCTCGGGCCCACGCCTGCGCGGCGCCTTCAAACCCAGTGATGTCGCGCTTGCTGATCGGCAGGAAATCATTGACCTGAACGGCAGCCTTGAAACGCACGGCCTTGCCCATGGCACGCGCGGTTTCTTCATCCGCCATGATCAACGCGACCGCGCCATCCGAAACCAGTGAACAGTCGGTGCGCTTCAGCGGCGGCGCGACGTACGGGTTTTTCTCACTGACATTGCGACAGAAATCATAGCCCAGATCCTTGCGCATCTGCGCAAACGGGTTGTCCACGCCGTTCTTGTGGTTTTTCGCCGCGATCGCAGCCAGCGCGTCCGACTGATCGCCGTAGCGCTGGAAATAGCGTTCCGCGATCCGCCCAAACACGCCGGCGAAACCCGCAGGGATATCCGCTTCTTCCTTCTGGTAGCTGGCCTTGAGAAGTATCTCCCCGACCTCCTTGCCCGGCGTCGAAGTCATCTTCTCAACCCCAATCACCAAGGCGAAACGGCCACGCCCCGACAGCAGAAAATCCCGCGCGCCATAAACCGCGGCGGATCCCGAAGCGCAGGCATTCTCGAACCGTGTGATCGGCTTGAACCGCAGTTCCGGCACGTGCTGCAGCACCAGCGAAGCCGGAAAATCCTGCGCCGAGAACCCATTGTTGAACAGACTAAGGAATGTCGAATCGACTTCATGCGGCGCAATCCCGGCATCGGCGATCGCCGCCCCGGCAACGCGCCCGATCAGCGCTTCGATATCCGGATCTTCCAGCTTGCCGAACGGCGAATGCGCCCAGCCAACGATACAGGCTTCGGTCATGATAGCTCCTCCTGAGACCGGATCATTTAGTCATTCCCACGCTATTCCGCCATCATCAGGCTCGCCAGAGCCTGCGGTTCCGTCAGCATCGGATAATGGCCGGTATCGAGCTCATACCACCGCGCCTTCAAGGTCTCCGCCGCCCGCTTTTGGTGTGCCACCGGCGGATTAACGCTTTGCCGGCACCATATCACCGAGGCATTCCAGGACTGCTGCCAGAAACTATCCAGCTTCACCGGCGCCGTCATCGCTGCCACCGGGTGCGGTGTATAGCGATCCAACGCCCATGTCTTCGTCGGCCCATCCAGTGACACGAACATCCGGTTCGCTGCATCCTCCCGCGTCGGCCCGGTGCCGATCCCGTCCGTCACGGCACCTGCCCGCTTGACGTGATCCGCCACCGTCTCGCCATCGAACAGCGCAAGCGCATCCGCAAGCACGATCCGGCCGATCCGGTCCCGGGAGGTTTCCGCAACCCGGGCCGCCACCATGCCGCCGCAACTGGTGCCCACAAGAACGATGTTATGCAGGTCCTCGAAGAACAGCATTTCCGAAATTTCAGCCGCCTGGGATTCCGTGTCGATCCCGGGCCTCAGCGCGTGGCGGCGTTCGGCGCAGCCATCCAGCGTCGGCGTGAAAACGGTGTGGCCCGCCTGGCGCAGGTGCGGTGCGACACGCTGCCAGATCCAGCCACCCTGGTAGGCGCCATGCAGCAGGACATAGGTTACCCAAACTACGGATAAGGGTTGAGGGGATTCCCAACGGATCAAGGATTTGACAGCATCGGTTTGCGAAGACTGAGCCTCAAACCCGGTTCTGGAGGGTCCCCTCAATGGCGGTGGATATCACAGCGCTCTACTGCTGTCTTGATGACTTCTGCAAAGTGTTCGACGACTGGGAAGCGCATCGGCTGATCCCATCGCCGACGACCCGGCAGCGCTCGGGCAAGCTGTCGCGCGCCGAGATGCTGTTCATCATGGTGCTGTTTCACCTCGCGCCATACAAGAATTTCAAGGTGTTCTACCTCTACGGGATTGGCCAGCAGCATCGCACCTGCTTTGACGATTTGCCGCATTACGACCGGTTCGTCAGCCTGATGCCGCGGCTGTTTGCCCCTCTGATGGTGCTGCTTCACAGCCTGAGCGGCGAGCCGACCGGCGTCTACTTCGCCGACTTAACCAAGCTCGCCGTCTGTCACAACCGCCGCATCCACCGCCACAAGGTCTTCGACGGCTTGGCCGCCCGCGGCAAGACAAGTATGGGGTGGTTCTATGGGCTCAAGCTGCACTTTGTCATCAATCACAACGGCCAGATCATGGCGCTGAAGATCACGTCCGGCAACACCGCCGACAGCACCGTGCTAGACGAGATCACCCACCATCTCAACGGCAAGCTCTACGCCGACAAGGGCTATATCGGCCGCGCGCTGTTTAACAAACTCTGGCAGCGCGGCCTGCACCTGATCACCGGCATCCGGCGCAACATGCGCAACCACCTGATGCCGGTGGCCGACAAGCTCATGCTACGCAAGCGCTTCGTCATTGAGACCGTGCTCGATACCCTGAAATCGGAAATGGGCCTTGAGCATTCACGCCACAGGTCCGTCAGGAACGCCATGGTCCACATCCTCTCCTGCCTCGTCGCTTATGCCTTCAGACCAGGCAAGCCTTCTATCGCGCGCGCAGGCAAAACAATCGAAGCTTATCCGTAGTTCGGGTTAGGTTGCCATTTTCGGTGTCTCCCCCTCATTCTCCGGCAAGATCAGCACAGCAACGGGGGAAATGCCATGGCAAGCCAGGCAGTCAGTTTTTACAGCGAGGGGACGCGTCTGTCGGGAGACCTGTTCGTGCCGGACGGTCTGCGATCGAATGAGCAGCGTGCCGGGATCCTTCTGTGCCACGGCTACACCGGCGTCAGGAACCTCTATTTACCGGATACCGCGAAGGCGCTGGCGGATGCCGGATACGTCGTCCTTACGTTCGACTACAAAGGCTGGGGCGATAGCGACGGGCCGAAATCGCGACTGGCGCCGTACGGTCGTGTCCTCGATTCCCAGGCAGCCCTGACCTTCCTGGGCGCGCAACCCACCGTCGATGCCGATCGCCTTGGTATTTATGGCACCAGCTATGGCGGCGCGACCGTCGTATGGACCGCTGCGGTTGACCCAAGGGTGAAGGCCGTCGTCTCGGTCGTCGGTGTCGGCAATGGCCGCCGCTGGCTGCGCAGCGTTCGCCATCCGGACGAATTCGCCGACCTTCTGGCACGGTCGGAGGCCGATCGTCTGCGCCGGGTGATGACCGGCCAGTCCGAATTTGCCGAACGCAGTGAGGTGCTGCTGCCCGACCGCCAATCCGCCGAACTCGCCGCCGCCGCCCGTCGCGGCAACCCGGGCGCCGTCAATACCATCCCCCTCGAATACATCGACGACACGCTCGGTTTTCACCCCGAATGGGTCGTCGACAAGATCGCGCCCCGGCCAGTCCTGTTCATCACCAGCGACGACGACAGGCTGGTGCCGCCGGACGAAAGCGAGTCCCTGTATGCCAAGGCCGGCGAGCCGAAAAAGCTGATCGTGCTCAAGGGCTGGGGCCACTATGAAGTCTATACCGGCGAGGCGTTCCGGCAGGTGATCGAGCCGACGATCGCCTGGTATCAGCAGTATCTGCCGCCTCGCTGACCCGCTGCCTCGACCGTTATGATGCGTAGCTGTACGGGCCGCCACGGGTGAGCGCGGCCTGGTAGGCCGGGCGTGCCTGAAACCGTCGCACCCAGGTCTCGACATTCGGATAAGTCGTCCGATCGGCGCGCGCGCCTGCGATCTCGCCGACGAAACTCATCTGGATGTCGGCACCGGTCAGCTCGGCGCCCAGCAGGTAGTCACGGCCCGCTCAGCATCGTGTTGATATACCCTAGATGGTTGGCGATCTCGCTTTCGATCCGGGGGTGCAGCGGCGCCCCGGCGTCCCCCAGCATCGAGACATAAAGCTTGAGCAGCAGCGGCAGCATTGCTGAACCCTCGGCGAAATGCAGCCATTGCACGTAATCGTCGAAGGCGGGAGTGGAAGGATCCGGCTGAAGACGGCCGTGGCCGTGGTGACGGATGATGTAATCGATAATCGCACCCGAACTCGATGATCACCCGGCCATTGTCCGAAATCACCGGTGACTTTCCCAGCGGGTGGATCGCCTTGAGTTCGGGCGGCGCCAGACGCGTTTGCGCATCACGCTGATAATGCTTGATTTCATAAGGAACCCCCAGCTCCTCGAGCAGCCAGAGTATGCGCTGAGATCGTGAGTTGTTCAGATGATGAAGGGTGATCACTCGATTTCTCCCCGGGACCGTGGAAGCTAAAATCGCACGCTTAAGCCACCACGTGCCGCCGCGCTACGGGTGCCTTGGACATGGACAGCCCGGCCTAGGATCGGTATCGGGCTGCGCATGAATTGCCTGGAGGCTTCTTGATGTCAGATACACCGCCCGATCGCCTGTCCAACGATCCAAGCAGCAAGTTCTATGACGAGGCCGCGTTGCGCCGCGGCGTCGGCATCCGCTTCAAGGGGGTCGAGAAGACTAATGTGGAGGAGTACTGCGTCAGCGAGGGTTGGGTCCGTGTCGCCGTTGGCAAGACGCTCGATCGCCGCGGAAAGCCGTTGACGATGAAGGCCAGCGGGCCGGTCGAGCCGTATTTCCGTGATCTTCCCACGGAATAGGAGGTTTCATTCGCAGGCGCGCCCGATGGCGATTGGCCGCGGTCGCACTGATGGCGATCGCGAAATGCTGGCAGAAAACAAACGCGTCAGCCATTCGCAGCGCGTATGTGACTCCGCGGGTTTAACGGCGCTCGCTGGGCGCGTATGCATGCTCAATTGGAGAAAATCGTCGTCGCAACCAGCGGTAGAGCGTGCCCGCCGTAGTAAAGTGTCGGGATCAACGCCAGTCCACCGACAAAGGCGAAGGCAACCCTTTGGCGGTGCCGCCGGAGTATCCGCCCCGCTATCGTCTTGGCCTCCGGGGTATCGCACGCTCTTTCTTGCCGCCCGAGATGGTCTCGTACTTCGCGGATTCCGCGAAAGACTTCGGCAATTGCCATGGCAACGACCAAATAGTGGTCAATGATTTCTCTCATCAGAGGGCTCCTTCAATAATGCCAGAAGTCCAAAGGATAATCACCCGCGCAGGAAGGATAGTTGAGACTAGCAACAAGTAGCCTCCGATCCCGTTTTGGCGGACAGCCCAAAGATAAACATCAGCTGTGAACGACCGGAGCGCTGGAAAGACCGCCGCCGGCAATGATTGACCATCGCCAGGTTCCGCCGTAGCCCCACGAATTATTCCACCCCGCCCTTGGGTCTTGGCTCCCACGCCAGATGCTGTGGATCACGGCGGAGAGCATTTATGCTGCACCGCGAGAAACGTGCCGTGAGCGGGCTCACTCTTCCGAAAACAATCGACGGACGCACCCGCTACCGCAGCGTTGTGCAACTGCCTGCTTTACGGAGGGGAATGTCCGGCGTGATCAGGTAATCCGTCGGAGGCAGGCAAAAGCTACACTCGTCCCGCATATGAGAACATGAGCGGGCATGGTAATCGTTCTGTGCGAGCGCTTCACCAACAGGAAACCTTCGATGTCAGAGACTGCGGCTCCGCCATTCGACGTCCGTGACCCCGTATTTCTTGCCGATCCATATCCCGTTTTCCGCAAGCTTCGCGCCACGACACCAATCTGCAAACTGCCACAAGGTCGCTGGTTCATCACCGGTTACGAAGACACCGCCCTGATGCTGCGCGACCGTCGCTTCGGCAAGGATTTCGACGACCCCGACGCGCTGATGCGCCGCTTCGGCCCAACCGCTCTGCAAGAACCGGCGGTAATGGAATTGACGCATATGATGCTGATGCGCGATCCGCCCGACCACACCCGTCTGCGGGGCCTCGTGACCAAAGCCTTCACCGCCCGCCGCATCGATGCGATGCGAGCACGCGTCCAGCAGCTTACCGACCAACTGCTGGATAAAGTCGCGCCGCTCGGTCGCATGGATGCCATTCGCGATCTGGCGTTTCCGCTGCCCGTGCTGGTGATCTGCGAACTGTTGGGCATCCCCGAAGAAGATCAGGCCCATTTTGTCAACGGCTCCGCCTCTGGGGGAGCGCTGCTCAATCCCACGCCACCCACCCGGGCGGAACTGGACAATGCCAACCGCGGCACCCGCGAATCCGGTGCCTATTTCGAAAAACTGTTCGAGAGACGCCGGCGCGACCCACAGGACGACCTACTCACCCAGTTGGTGCAGGCCGAGGAAGCCGGCGATCGGCTCACGACGGATGAACTGCGCGCCAACGTGAGCCTGTTGTTCGGCGCCGGACATGAAACAACGGTGAACCTGATCGGCAACGGGTTCCTGTCGCTGCTGCGCCATCCGGATCAGTGGCAAATGCTGCGCGATGATCCGCGATTGATCCCGAACGCGATCGAGGAAGTCCTGCGCTTCGAAAGCCCGGTCCAGACTGTCGCCCGCACCGCGGCGGAGCCTGTCGAACTGGGCGGCACCACCCTGCAGCCGCATGCCATTGTCATCTCACTGATCGGCGCGGCCAATCGCGACCCGGATGTATTCGACAATCCCGACCAGTTCGACATCGCGCGCAAGGATCTTCGCCCATTATCCTTCGGCGGCGGCATTCATTTCTGCCTGGGCGCGCAGTTGGCTCGGATCGAGGCAGCCGTCGTGTTCGAAACGGTGCTGCGCCGGCTGCCCAATTTGCGATTGGTCGACCCCGGTCATCCCAAGTGGCGGACCAGCTTCACTCTACGTGGCCTGACCGAGCTGCCGGTCGCCTGGGGATAAGCGACCCCTCTGCTCACCGCGGCAGCAGTGAGCAGAGGGCTCCGCAGCAAGCGTTATTTGACGACGACCTGGCCGTGCATCTGCGGATGCAGGCCGCAGATATAGGAAAACGTGCCGGCCTTATCGAACTGGTAGGAAAACGTCTTGTCAGTATCGATCGCCTTGGACCGAACGCCAATCGCGGTCAGCACGATAGTGTGCGGGATGTCGTCCTGGTTGGTCCAGGTCACCTCGGTTCCCTTGCTGACCGACAGCTTTGCCGGCGAGAAAGTGAAGTTGTCGATTGTGATCTTGGCATCGTTCGTCGGACCGCGCCGCCGCCGGAACGAGCAGGCAGGCGAGCAGAAGCCCGCGCCGGAAGACTGTCCTCATCACGCTGCTCCCTCAGCCGGCCAGCGGCGTATCGACGATGGCGAGCGGCGACTTGCGTCGTCACCAGGCTGATCTGCGCCGTGCCGAGGATAGTTCTTCAGTTCACCCGGCGGGACCGGGCATCGGGCCGGGACCCTTGGCGACGCCCGGCACGCCTTGCGGAAACGCCGTGGAGCGCGCGGTGTGGAAGGCGACATGGCCCTCGACCTTCTGCATCACCTGATGGATGTGGCCGTTCAGCACGGTGACCGAGCCGAAACGTTTCAGATAGGTCAGCGCCTGGCCGCCGTCTTTGGTGCCCCAGCCCCAGTCCTGATAGACGATCCACAGCGGCACATGCGCGAACACCACGATCGGCGTGCTGGCGGACAGGCCTTTCACGTCCTTTTCCAGCCATTCCAGCTGGGCGTGGCCAAGGTCGCCCAGCCCGTTGCCTTGCAGGTTCACGACATTGACCAGGCCGATGAAGTGCACGCCGTGGGCATTGAAGCTGTACCAGCCGTCGCCCTTGCGTGCCCTTGCCGTAATGGTTCAGGTAGCTTTTGCGGTCGTCCTCCAGGATGTCGTGCTCGCCGGGCACGGTGTAGGTCTGCAGCTTGGTGGCGCCGAGCAACTGCGCGGCGGTGTCGAACTGTTCGGGCTTCGACAGATGGGTGATGTCGCCGGTGTGGATCAGGAAGGCCGGCTTGTCTGCCATCCCGGTGACCTGGCTCAGCGCTTCCTGGAAGGTGCCGGTGACGTTGGTGTTCACCGGCTTGTCGAAGCCCAGATGGCTGTCGCTGACCTGGGCGAAGGTGAAGCCGGTCTCGGCCGCCTCGGCCTGCCGGCGCCGATGACGTGCGACCGCGGGATGCCGCCGGCGACCGTCCAGACCATGGCGCTGCCGGCCCAGGTCATGCATTTCAGGAAGCCGCGCCGGTCGGCGGTGTAGTTCGTCGATGCTCATGTGCTTGTGCTCCTCGGTTGGTCCGACACGCATTACCGAGGCTTGCGCTGGGATATTCCGCCTGGAAAAAAAGAATTTCTGGCGGGAATAAAGTGCCGCGCTCTGCCAGTATGATCACCGCTTCACACGGGATGCATGCTAGTGGCGACCGACGCCCGGAACCGACGATTTGAGCTGCTGGCGATGCCGCATCTGGATGCGGCGTTCAACCTCGCGCGCTGGCTGACCGGCAATACGGCCGACGCCGAGGACGTGGTGCAGGACGCTTATCTGCGCGCGTTCCGCTACCTCGATGCGTTCCGCGGCGACAATTTCCGGGTGTGGCTGCTGACCATCGTGCGCAACAGCTTTCTCGACTGGCTGAAGGACAACCGCTCCGGCCGGCAGCTGTTCCAGCCGGCGCCGGCCGATCTGGACTGGGTCGATCCGAACCCCAGCCCGAGGCGATGCTGCTGGACCGGGTCGACAGCGAAACCCTCGGCACCCTGATGGCGCAGCTGCCGGCGGAATACCGGGAGGTGCTGATCCTGCGGGAGATCGAGGACCTGTCCTACAAGGACATCGCCGCGGTGACCGGCATTCCGCCCGGCACCGTGATGTCGCGCCTGTCCCGAGCCAGGCTGGCGCTGCGCAAGGCGTGGACCGAGCAACGAGAAGAAGCCATGAACCACGACCGCGCTCAAACGCCTGCTGCCCGCCTACGCGGATCGTCAGATCGGACCGATTCGCGCGGCTTCTGCTCGGGCGCCACATCGCGCGCTGCCCGTCCTGTCTGGCGGAACTGGAGGCGATGCAGGCGATGCGCGCCGCGTTGCGCACCAACCTGCCGGTCCATCGCGCGCCGCCGGCGCTGGCGATGCGGATCGGCTCGGCCCTGCCGCGTGAGGCACCCCCGCCGGTCCGCGCGGCAGCCTGTTTCGATTCGGGCTTTGCCGGTGCGGCGATGGCGGGCGGCTTCGCCGGTGTCGCGCTGACCTTGGCGGTGACCCGGTTCGACGCCGCAGCCCGATCCGCTGGTCGCCGATGTCGTGGCCGACCATGTGCGGTCGATGATGGCGGACCACCTGACGGACGTCGCCACCAGCGACCAGCATACGGTCAAGCCCTGGCTGTCGGCGCGTCTGGATCTGTCGCCGGTGGTCAAGGATTTCGTCGCCGAGGGCTATCCGCTGGTCGGTGGGCGCCTGGACTACGTCGATGGCCACCGCGCCGCCGCGATCGTGTACCATCGCGACAAGCACGTCATCAATCTGTTCGCCTTCGTGTCGGCGATGACCGGTCCGACGCGCCCCTGCGGCAGGACAGCCGGGATGGCTTCAACATCGTCCGCTGGCGGATGGACGGGTTGTCCTATGTCGCCGTATCCGACGTCGAGGCAGCGCAGTTGCTCGCATTTGCCCGGCTGGTGGAGCAGTGGCAACGGCTGACCACGCCGCGGACCGCCTCGGCGTGTCAGAAGTGTGTTCAGTTCATCCGCTCGTTTGGTCCCAGCACGTAATGCGGCGTCTCGACCCGCCAGCGCACGGCGGATGTTGGCCATCGCCCGGCGCAACGCCACCGCGGTCATGCCAGGGACAGACGCCGAATTATGCGGTGAGCCGACGACGTTGGGCAGCGACAGGAATGGATGGTCGACGCGGAACGTGCCGTGCCGGACCGGCTCGACCCACCACGCATCGATGCAGGCGAAGAAGTCCGGGGTTGGCTCTGCAGATGCGCGAACAACGGCGCCTCCTGGATGATCTCGCCGCGGGCCAGGTTGACCAGGATGGCGTCCGGCTTCATCAGGCCAAGTTCCCGGGCGCCGATCAGGTCCTTGGTGGCAGGCGTCAGCGGCGTGCTGACGATCAGCACGTCGGCCGCCGCCAGCAGCAGATCCAGATCGTCGACCGAGCCGATCCAGTCGGTTGGCTCGTCGGATCGACCGCGACGGTTGATGGCATGGATGCGCATGCCCATCGCCCGCATCAGCCTGGCGGTGGCGACCCCGATGCCGCCGAAGCCCAGGATGCCGCATGATCTTGCCGGAGAGGGTGCGGTTGCGGGTGAACTGGTTGAATTCACCCCGGGCAAGTGCGGCATGCTCGATCAGCAGGCGCTTTGCCGCGGCCAGCACCATCGCCAGGCCATGCTCCGCCATCGGTTCGGCATAGGCGCCGCCGTTGCTGGCGACCGGAATGGCTGGCGGGGAGTGCATTCAGCGGCACGAAGTCGATGCCGGCGGTGATGAACTGGATCAGGCGGGCGGACTGGATCTGCTGCGGCTCGTCCGGGCGAAGGTCCTTGCCGGTGTCGCGGGCGAGGATGGCGGTTGCATGTTGCAGCGCCGCAATCCGGCCGGCGTCGTCGAGGTCGGTGAGATAGACGAGGCGTCCCGCCGTGCCGATCGCGTCGGCAAGGACCGCACGTTCGGGGGCGCGGAGATTGAAGGTGACAGCGACGGTATCGGTCATGTTTCCCTTTCGTCAACCGGCGCTCGCATGCCGAGGTCGGGAAGGATCACCGACCGCGCAGACGATGTCGAGCAGATACAGTACGGCAGGGTTGGCCGACTAGGACCTTCCGAGGCGCCGCACCTTGGGCTTGGCGCGCTGCCGGCAGGCTTCTGTAGTGCAGGTTCGCGCCGTTGTCTTAATTCAGAGACAATAAAGTTCATCGCGTTCATCTCAAAGCCGGTGGCGGGACTGCAGGCGCGAAATTCCGTCGCCATGTCGCCTCGGATGAAGCGACAGAGGGCATCCCCCGCACCGGCCGGTGTTACTTGCAGGGAAACCGCTCGGCCAGGAACTGGAACAATCCGCCGGTCGCCGAAAGCGTGCGATGCTCGGGTAGCGCACGCACCCAGTTGACGAACTCAGCCAGCGTCGCGGTGCGGCTCGGGGTAGGGGAGGGAAAGCAGAACGGCTTCTTGTCGCCACTGTGCTGCAGCTCGAGGTCGACGGCAGCCTGGGCAAAGCCGTGGCAGTAGTTGATCTTGGCGTCCGCCGCCGGTTCTCTTGGATTGGCGCCGCAGAGTTCCGCCAGTTCGCCGGCCGTCCTGGCGTGCAAGGCAATCGGCTGCGCTGCCCAGGCGCCGGGCATGGCTATGCTGGACGCCAGCAACGCAAGCACGAGAAGCATCTTCATCGCAAAGTCTCCAGTTACGTGATGTCGTGAGTTACGTGGTGCAGTATCTGGGGGAGATCACGAGCCGCCGGAAGCCATCCACCGGTCCCATCCTTGGGCGCGCAGCAGACAGGCTGGACAGGTCCCGCACCCGAAACCCCAGGCGTGACGGTTGGTGCGGTTGCCGAGATAGCAGGTATGGGTTCGTTCGCGAATGACCTCCACGAGCTCTTGTCCCCCAAGATCGAACGCCAGCGCCCAGGTCGCCGCTTTGTCCAGCCACATCAGCGGCGTTTCCAAGCACAAAGCGCCGCTCCAATGCCCAGGTTCAGGCAAGTTGCATCGCCTTGACGGTGTCATCGCGGCAATCAGGGTAGCCGGAGTAATCGGTCTCGCACACCCCGACGATGATGCGGCGCAGGCCACGGCGATAGGCGATGGCGGCGGCGCAAGTCAGAAACAGCAGGTTGCGCCCGGGTACGAAGGTATTGGGCAGGCCGCCCTGTCCCATCTCAATCGCGATTTCCGCCGTCATCGCGGTTTGGCCGAGGGCAGCGATGGTGGTGGTCAGGTCGACGATGTGGTCATCCCCAAGCCGAGGGGATGCCAGCGCCTGGCGGATCGGCTCCCGGCACGCCAGCTCGATCGCGTGGCGCTGGCCATAGCTGGAAGCCGACGGTTTCCACACGCGGATAGCGGGCCAGCGCCCAGGCAAGACATGTCGTCGAAGTCCTGTCCGCCGGAGAACAGCACCAGGGCAGTGTCTTCGGTCTGGCTGGGTTGCGTCATCGGTCCTCTGTCCAGCGGCGCCTCGGCATCCTATCATCAGGAGCATGGACCTCGATTTCACGGAAGACGAAATCCAGCGCTACTCCCGCCACATCCTGTTGCAGGAGGTCGGCGGCATCGGCCAGGCGAAGTTGAAGGCGGCCCGCGTGCTGGTGATCGGCGCCGGCGGGCTGGGTTCGCCGCTGATGCTGTATCTGGCGGCGGCGGGGATCGGGACAATCGGCATCGTCGATGATGACGTCGTCGAACTGTCCAACCTGCAGCGGCAGGTGGCGCATACGACTGACCGGATCGGCATGTCCAAGGTCGCCTCGGCGGCCCAGGCCGCCACCGCGATCAATCCCGATCTGCGGATGGAGCCGCATGCCACCCGTCTGGACGCCGACAATGCGCTGGATCTGATCAGCCGCTATGACATCGTCTGTGACGGCACGGACAATTTTGCCACGCGCTTCCTGGTCGCTGACGCCTGTGCGCTGGCGAAGCGGACGCTGGTCTCCGCCGCGGTACTGCGGTTCGAGGGCCAGCTTTCGGTTTTCAAGCCGCACGAGGGCGGCCCTTGCTATCGATGCCTGTATCCCGAGGCTCCGCCACCCGGCACGGTGCCGACATGCAGCGAGGCGGGCGTGCTTGGTGCGGTGACCGGCGTGATGGGCACGCTGCAGGCGACCGAGGTGTTGAAGGAAATTCTGAGGCATCGGCGAGTACCCTGTCCGGCCGTCTGCTGGTCTGGGATGCGCTGGCATACCCGGTTCCGGACCATCAAGCTGCGGCCCGATCCGTCCTGTGCACTGTGCGGGCCGAGGGCGACGATCAAGGACCTGAGCGCTCACGGCGTACCCGGACGGACCAGCCTGTGCCGTCTGAACTCGGCCCTGGGCGTGTTGCTGCTGTCGGGTGCGCATGACCGGGCGCATTACGCGTTCGTTGTCGCATCGGGCGCGGCCGCGCTGGGCCGGCAGGTGGTGCTGTTCGCCACCAATCGGGGGTGCCTGGCGCTTTGCCGGGACTGGTCGGGACTGCCGGACGCTGGCCGGGATGAGCGGATTCAGGCCCGCGGCGTCGCCGGCCTGGACACGCTGCGCGACGGCCTGCGTCGAAATGGAGGTGCGCATGATCGCCTGCGAGGCGGGCCTGCGGGCGGAAGGCCTGGACGCCGCTTTGCTAATGCCGAACTGTGGAGGTGGCCGGCATCGCAACGTTCCTGGCTGCTGTCGGGACTGGACAGATGATCACGATTTAAGTCATGGGCAGGCATGCACTTGACCCGATTCGACACGATTTGGCAGGGATAGCGCATGCGTGTTTCCGCTTCGGGTATCTTGGTGTTCGCATGGCTCCTGGCCACGGGTGGTTGCAGCCTGGCGCAGGCACAGGCCCCGGCGTCCTCTGGCAGCCTTCAGCCTCCCGTCCGGTGCATCGCATGATCAGCCGGTGAAGCCTCCGTCCGCCGCGCCGAGGCAGCCGGTCCATGAAATTGGCGGAGCCCAAAGCGGGGAAGACGCCGGTGGTTCCGCCGCATGGCCCGATCCATCCGCAGAAGCCCGCCGCTGGCAGTCCCGGCGATCCAGGACGAGTCCGTCCAACCTGCACCGGCGCGCCGGCACAACCGGCGCCAGCCGCCAGACGAAACCAAGGCGGCCGAGCCGGAAAAGTCGCCTGATGCCGGAAAAGCCGACGGCAGCGCGGCGAAGCTGCCGCGTTTTGCCTCGCTGCGATCCGATGACGTTAACATGCGGGCCGGACCGGGAACCCGCTATCGCATCGACTGGGTTTACAAGCGGCGCGACCTGCCGGTGGAGATCGAGCGTGAATTCGATGTCTGGCGCTGGGTGCGCGATGCGGACGGCATCCAGGGATGGGTGCATCAGGCCACCCTGATGGGACGGCGGAGTTTCATCGTGCAGAAAGCCGATGCGACGCTGCGGTCGGATGCCAACGACAGCGCCTCGGCCGTCGCAATCCTCAAGCCGGGCGTGATCGGACGCATCCGGTCCTGTGCGGCGGCGTCCGAATGGTGCGACGTGCAGACCGGATCGTATCGGGGATATCTGCGGCGCGACGCAGTTCTGGGGCTTGCTTCCGGGCGAAGCAATCAATCCCTGATCGCGTGAAACATTAGAATGATAAAACGACTGGGTCGAAATTAACGGTTATTCACGGAAAAATAGCGCAACCCGACGCAGAATTATCCCGCACACGCGACTATTCACATTGCGTGCGTCTTCACCAATAATGTGATCGTCCGCTCAGCAAGGCCGGGTTCGTTCGCAAAAGGCAATCACGTCATGAACATGATCGCCACCAGCAATTTACCTCAGGACCTCGCTTCCTGGGCACCGTGACCGCCGCCAAGCAGGGCGTGGTCGCCATCGTCAGCGACGACCCGGCAACAATCGGTACAACTTGCGCCGGTTTGCGAATTTCTCGATCTGCGGATGGAAGATCGTTTCGGCCGGCACGGACCTGAGCCAGGTTCTGCGGGAGCAGCGTCCGATGGCGGTGGTCAGCCGACGTCGAGGGCGAAGAGCAGGACGGTTTCCACACCATGAAGCTGGTCGCGCGACACAGCCGCGATTTGCCGATCCTGCTGCTGACCAGCGGCGATCCGGTGCTGATGGGCGCGGCCGATGCGGTGCAGGATCTGTGGGGCCTGACATCGGTCACCAGCACCAGCGAGTTTCCCATGGCAGGCCAACTGGTGCGTTCCTGTTCAATGCCGGCCGCCGTGCCGGCTGCATGCGGCTGGTGCCGATCTGAGACCACATAACGTGCGGGCGTTCGCTATTTCGGCTTTCTGTCATTTCGCTCTATCCGCGGCACAGCGGGACCATCTTCGCGGCCGCACACCGGCGGACGACCACACCCAGCGACAATACGGAGCATAGAGCCGACCAGCCAGACGAGGTGCCTTGAGTTTGGTAAGCTGCACGCGGCACAACCAACTGGATTGTTTGAGCCTCTGGCGCGCCGATTATTCCGCGTTCGCCTCCTGCTTGCGCGGGCATTGGTGCCGCTTTTTGCGGGCGGTAGCGGCGTAGGCGCCGAACGGCCGGTTCGGCCGGCTGTTCGGTTCCACGATCGAGGCGTGATAGGCATCCCAGTGCTCTGCGGTCAGATCCGCCGGTCCGGGCGTCACATCCATCCGGTCGAGCATGTCATTGCTGTAGCTGTGCCGCGGAACTGGCTGGACCTGGGCCAGTGGATAGTCGCGCGCAGGCGAACCGGCATATGGCTGCGGGTGAACCGCATATTGGTGAACAAGCGGTCCGAACCAGCGGTCGGTCTCGACAATCCCCTCGAACAGGCAGATGCCGCCCGCCTGCGGCAAGTTCGCCGGCGAGCGAACCAGCAGGTGCCAGTCGGGCGCCGTCTGGGCGATCAGTCCGGTCCATAGCTGCACGGTGCCGGGTTCCGGCAACGCGGTCAGGAAGGGCGGCGAGCAGCCCTTCAGCGCCGCCGGCGCGACGGCGTCGAACTCAGCCGCGTAATTGGGCAGTTGGGCCGAGGGCAGCAGCGGCATCCAGTCGGGCGCCTCGTCGCAGCGCCAGAAGATTTCCTGAACCGTCCCACAGCATCTCCAGATCGATTGGCGAGAAACAGCCACCAGCCGAACGCGGTGGCGCTGGTCAGCGCCTCACAGTATTGCACGGCCCGCATCGGCAGCGTGCCCATGGCGGACCGATCCGCCCGGATCGGCGCTCGGCCGCGGCTGGTCAGTTGGTGGAAACGAACGATGGGGTCGCTGGAGCTGGACATACTGATAACCTTTACGCCGAAAGAGTTTTCGTTCCGTGGAGCCGGGAAAACAGCGAAGTGCGGGGGGCGCGACAATCCAGCTGTCCGGGTGTCGTGCGGCGGGATGGTAAAAGGTTGTCTGGCCTGGCGCTTGGTCGCCGCCGCGGCCTGTCTTGTGGAATTGGAGACATTGGTGCCTCGCCA
Source organism: uncultured Alphaproteobacteria bacterium (assembly GCA_963790515.1). Classification (GTDB taxonomy): domain Bacteria; phylum Pseudomonadota; class Alphaproteobacteria; order Acetobacterales; family Acetobacteraceae; genus Rhodopila. The sequence goes on from CAWBPF010000051.1 coordinate 133,906, forward strand.
TCCGGCTCTGCCTCGGGCCGTTTATATAAATTGGCCCCAAGGCTTCACCGGATGGGAAGCGGCGTCGGGATCTGAGGTGATCCGATTGCTCCGCTAACAGGGTTAGGCTTTTTGTCCGATCATGACGTCAGTTGTTAGTGCTCTCGCGCCTGACGCCTTGGTATCCAATCGATCGGACCCGTGGATCAGGCCCCGCGGACCGGCAGGCGGCAGGCGCCCCCAAGGCGGATCTTGCCGCTATCGGCGGTCTTCACCGGCAGGCGGCAAGCGCCACCGAGACGGATCTTTCCGCTGTCAGCGGTCTTGGAAGCGGCGACCGGGCTTTTGACGTCTGCCTTCAAATAGGATTGCATTTTAAACTCCTTGTTTAATTCGACCCGCCAACAGCAAAAAAGGCAGCCGCCTGATGGCGCGCTGCCCTGATAGACACTCATGTCGGTAGTGGTTGATGAAGTCTCTGTTCGCAGCCTTGGGAAAGAAGTCAGGAAGACCGTGGATCGGCGTCCTGACGTTTCATCCTTCCAGGTTGCTAGACATAGCTCTGCTGTTGGCGAGCTCAGATTTATCGGGATTATAAGCCTTCGTCAATACAAATTTTCCTATATTCCCGCTTGACCCTGAAAAAAGTCCACGCCGCAAGGTCGGCCGACATCAAAGTGCCTGGGTCCAGGATTGCACGGCGAGTCCGGACAGCGCCACCACGAACCAGGTCACCAGTCCAAGGATCAAAGGCCGGCTGCCGGCGCCAACAAAAGCGCGCCAATGGCCTTGCAATCCGACCGCCGCAAGCGCGACCACCATGACGAGACGACCGAGCATCTGGACCTGCATGCCGTGGGTGCCAATCAGTCCGACGGTGTTGGCGGCGGCAGCCAGGACGAACAGGATGATGAACGTTGGAACGGCAGCATAGACCCTCTTGGCCAGCGACTGGGACCCCGCGCCCTCGTCCTTGACCACGAAGGGCAGTACCAGTCCGAAAGCCAGCACCAACGGAATAATAAGTGTGGTGCGCGTCAGTTTGACGATCGTCGCGGTGGTGCCCGCGGCCTGACTAAACGCAAATCCGGCAGCGACGACCGCCGAGGTGTCGTTCACTGCGGTTCCTGCCCAGATACCAAACCCGTTGTCGCTTAGGCCGAGCAGATGCCCCAGCGCCGGAAAGGTGAAGACGGCCACCATGTTGAAGAAGAAAACGACGGTGACGGAGTAGGCGATGTCCTCGGCTTTGGCGCGTATCACCGGGGCCAGGGCGGCGATCGCCGAAGCGCCGCATATTGTCGTACCAATTCCGATCAAGCAACGCATGCGCCAGTCGATCCCGAGCGATTTGCCAAGCCAAAGGGCGCAGATCAGGCCGGATGCCATGGTAATGCCCAGAAGCGGCAGCGATCCCAAACCGGTGCGAACAATGTCGCCAAGGTCGAGGCTGGCCCCCAGCAGGACGATCCCGGTCTTCAGGCAAAGCTTGCTGGTGTCGGAAATTCGCAATGATTTCTGTTGGGCGATGGCAGGCAACGCGTTAGTAATCAGCACCCCGATGGCGATGGCGAACAGCGGCGCGCCAACCAAAGGGGCAAACGATCCACCAAGTTCGGCCAGGGCGGCGATGCCAACGCATAACAACACACCCAGGACGCGTCGAAACCACGCCTGTTTCACCATACGAAATTGTGCTGGTATTGCTAAGCTTGGAGCCGCCACCTGATCCTCCTGAGACTTGATCCGGCGCGATCTTGAGGCATTCGCCAAAGTTTGTCATCAACACGGGTGACGGTAGAAAAAATATCCCCTCATTCGCCAAGAGCGCAACGACGCCTATGTTCAGGTCTTGGCGCTCGGACACGTCTTATCACAGATTTGCGACTGTATTCGCGCGAGACATATTGCTGGGGGTGTTCGGTTCAGATACGATCTGATGCAGAATTCGCCATCAAGTTGCAATTAGTTCATCAACACAATCACAATATGGTAAGGGGAGCGCTATTCTTCGGCAGGTGTCACGTTTGGTGGACGCTCAGAGATTCGCCTGTCAACGCGTCCCGGTTACGGCTGCGCCTGCTCGGGCACATGGCGGTTCATGACACGTCGGGCCGCAGCCATCTTCCGCGCACCCGCAAGACGCGCGCCTTGCTGGCGATCCTCGCAATGGCAAGTCCCAAACCGGTCCTTCGCCTGCAGGTTGCTTCGTTGCTCTGGAGCCGACGGGAAAAGGAGCAGGCCGGCGCGTCGCTGCGGCAAAGCATTCACGAACTGCAGGAAACCCTCGCTCCTGACTGGAGCCATCTTTTCGTAACCGATCGGCACCACCTGTCCTTGCGTGGGCCGCAGTTGGACATCGACGCGCTGACCCTCGCGCAGCCGCAGGATCTTGAACCAGAGATACTGGACCGGTTCGAGGATGTCTTGCTGGAGGATCTGAACGGCCTCGATCCGGCATTCGATCGCTGGCTGGAAGACCAACGGGCGCGTTTTGTCCGCATCGGACGGACCATCGGCGAAGGCATCCTGGCGAAATGCGAAGATCCGGCCGCGGCGATCGACGCGGCGGAGCGCTTGTTGTCGTTCGAGCGTACCCACGAAGGCGCGTGGCGGACAATCATGCGCAGCCACGCCGAACGCGGCGATTTTGGTGCGGCCATTGCATCCTACAACCGGTGTCGAGGCGTCCTGGCCGAGACATCGGATAACCGACCATCGCCCGAGACCGAGGAGCTGGCCGAACGGATACGGGCCCAAGGTACCTCCCACCAGGGCACCTCCCACCAGAGCGCGCCCAGCCAGAGCACGTCCAACTGGTCGGCGACAATGCCGCAGGAGCCGGCACGTCATATCGCCCCACAGCAGGCGACCTATACACCCACGCGCACCGCGTCGCGTGGCGAGCGTCTGACGTTGCGGCTCCGGGTCGTGCCGTTTCGGACGATCGGGCAGGAACCCAACGACGGCCTGGCGATTGGCCTGGCGGAGGAAGTGTCTGCCGGCCTGTCCCGCTTTCGCTGGATCTCCTGTGTGCCGGCGACGCTTTGGCCCCAGGGCTCCGGCGCGGGCGACAGTTTCGACGGCCACCGGGGTGGATTGGAGGCAGATCTGGTGCTGGACGGGACGATCCAACACGCCGTCGGGCGGGTTCGCATCATTGTCCGTTTGCTCGACATGCGCGCGGGCGGTGAAATCGTTTGGGCAGGCCGCTTCGACCGTGTCATGACCGATCCGCTCACGTTGCAGGACGAACTGGGTGCGGCCATCGTGGCCCAGGTTGACCCGGAACTCATGCAACATGAAGGCCGCCGCACTGCCGCGAGCGGGTCGCATGATATGACCGCGCAGGACCTGTTGTTGCAGGCATTGCCTGGGATCTACCGCCTGGACCGCCCCAGTTTCCTTGATGCGCGCCGTTTGCTGGAAATGTCACTGCGTGCCGACCCCGGCAGTTCGGTGGCACATGGATGGCTGGCCTACTGGGACCTGCTCTATGTCGGGCAGGGGTGGTCCGCCGATCCGGCTGCATCCGCGGCCGAGGCTACTCGGTTGGCCGAACGGGCCGTCATGCTGGATCCGGGAGATGCCCGTGCCCTGACACTGGCCGGCCACGTCCGCGGCTTCCTGGGCAGGCGCCCCGAAGAGGCCATCGCATTGCATGAGCGGGCGATCGCGCTCAACCCCAATCTCGCGATCGCCTGGTGCTTCTCGGGTCTGGCGTATGTCTATACCGGGCGGCACGAAGAAGGCTTGCGGCGGATCAACCAGGCGGGCCGTCTTTCGCCGTCGGATCCGCACGGGTTCTTCTTCGACACCTCGTTGATCATCGTGCATTTGCTGCGCGGCGATTGTGCCAGTGCGGTGGAGGCGGGGCGGCGGGCGATCGAGCTGAACCCGTTATTCTCATCGGGGCATAAAAGCTATCTTGCCGCCCTGGGATTGATGGATCGCACCCGGGAAGCCGCGGAGGTGCTTGGTCCGGCTGCTGCGGCTGGAGCCGGATTTCTCGGTCGAAGCCGCAGTACAGCGGTCGCCCTTTACCCAGCCGCAGGATATCGCGCGCTACGCCGACGGGCTGCGGCGAGCGGGTCTGCGCGAAAGCATCGGGATGATGCACAATGGCCAGCTTGGTTTGACCATCGAAAATTCCGTCATTGATCTTGTCACCGAGCCACCGCACAGTCCGGTGCTGTTGCGGGATTAGTCGCGCATAACCGGGAGACCGCGGAATGAAACGATTGGGTAAAGTCAGCAACTTGGTGGGAAAAGTCAGCGCTTTGGGAATGTTGACCGGGTTGCTTGTGTCGCTGGGGTTGACGCAACAGGCCGCGGCGCAGGGTTCAGGTTCGGCGACACTGGACGCTGCGAAGGCGCGCGGACAGGTGCTGTGCGGGCTTTCCGGTCAGGTGCCGGGGTTTTCGCTGCCGGATAGCCAAGGGCGTGATGAAGGGGCCTGGATGCGGATAGCTGCCGGGCGGTCGCCGCTGCGGCATTGGGAAGTGTCAGCAAAGTGAAGTTCGTCGCGACCACGACGCAGAACCGCTTCACCGCGCTGCAATCGGGTGAGGTCGATGTGCTGTCGCGCAGCACGACCTGGACACTGGGGCGCGAGGGCAATCTGGGACTGGAATTCGCCTGGGTGAATTACTACGACGGCACCGGCTTTCTGGTGAAGAAATCGGCCGGCGTAAAGTCGGCGAAAGAAATGGACGGCGCGACGATCTGCGTGCAGCCCGGCACCAGCACCGAACTGGCGATCAACGACTACTTCCGGCTGAACAAGATGAAGTTCACGCCGATCCTGATTGCCAGATCTGCCCGAGATTCGAAGCGGCGTTCCTTTCCGGGCGCTGCGACGCCTATTCCACCGACGCTTCAGCGCTGGCGACGTTCCGGTTCAGCCAGGGGCCGAAGGCGGACGACCTGGTGCTGCTGCCGGACATCATCAGCAAGGAGCCGCTGGGCGTGATGGTCCGCAAGGGCGACGACAAGTGGTTCGATATCGTGCGCTGGACGTTCATCGCGATGATCACGGCCGAGGAGAAAGGCATCACCAGCGCGAACGTCGACAGCTTCATGACCAGCACCGGATCCCGATATCCGGCGACTGCTCGGGCTTGAAGGCGACATGGGCAAGGCGCTCGGGCTGGATAACAAATGGGCCTACAACGTGATCAAGTCAGGTCGGCAATTTCGGTGAGATGTGGGACCGGAACATCACGCCGATGGGCGTGCCGCGTGGGATCAACAACATCTGGTCGAAAGGCGGCCTGCAGTACGCACCACCGATCCGCTGAACCGAGCGACGATCTACCAAAGACCCGGGTTGGAAGTCGATTCCAACCCGATCGTCTGACCCGCCGAGGACACGTTTCTGTAGCTGTAACCACCCGGCAGCTCCGCCAGGGCAGCCGATGTGGGCGCCCAATCCCGAAGGTCGCCGTGAGCAGCGGCCTTCGAGGTATCACACGGACGGTTCAGGCGTCAGTGGACGATTGACCTCCCCGACATAGCGATGAACATGCGGCTGGCGGTAGCCTTGGTCCAATCCCGACGCCTGTCCGCCGGGTATCGGCTCAAACGGCCCGTCAGATCATGTGTTGGCGGCCCAGATCAGTTTGGTACCGGAAGCGCCGTCGCCGCTGGTGTGCAAGCTGCCAGACGGGTTGAGGTTGGTAAAGTTAAGTGAAGCGCTGCGCGTGCCGTCGCTGACAGTCAGGACCGTGCCGTTGTAGACCGCGCTCGCTGACGAGGATTTCAGGTCGGTGAAGTCCAGTATGTCGGTTGCGGCGAAGTGCTGGATCATGCTGCCGTTCAGGTTGGCGGTCAGATCCCTGAAACTGATCCCGGTAAAGCTGGCGCCGTTCAGCAGATCTCCGCCCCCGAGGCCGATAAGAGTCTGACCATTCGCGGTGGCGGTCAGTACGTCGGCAGCGGCGGTGCCTTGGATCAGGGTTGGCTGCGTCTGCGCGAGGCCCAGCGACTGCAGGCTGATTACCGCGGCGCTGCCCGTCCCGGTGGCTTCGAGATGGAACGCATTACCGCCGGCGCCAAAGTTGCCAGCCAGCTTCAGTGTACCAATCGTGTTTGCGCCATTTGTAAGGGTAAGCGTGGCCAGGTTCGATCCGGTTTGAACGTAGGCTAGTCCAGTGACCGGCTGATCCACCTGGATCTGCTCACCGACCGCGAAGCCGCTGATGATCGCGCTCGGAAGCTTCGCCAACGCCAAGGTTGCATTCGGCCCGGCGAACTGGATCGCAACGCTGTCCGCCACCCCCAAACTGAGCAGGCTGTTTTCGCCAAGCGAAAGCGTGCCGGTACCGGTGATGCTCGGGTTGATCTGATAAGGGTCGTATTCTGCATTGTTGCTTAGATCAATTGCCAGCGCGGCGCCCCCGGCGACCGACAATACACCGTTGGCGACGACGCTGCCGTAGATCGCACCGCTCAAGGCCACGGTCGAACCACTCGCCTGGTTCAGCGCGCCAAGCGACGGCAACGCAACCGAACCGACGGTGACGGTGGAGGTGGCGTCAACTGCCAGGATGTCGTTGTTGCCGATCAGCCCACCAAGGCGGATCGCGCTGCCATTCAGTGCCAGTATTGTGCCGGTTGCCACGATTGCCGTTCCGGTGACAGTTGCACTGCTGCCGCCACCAGCCTGAAGTTGTCCGATGATTGTAGCCGAGGCGGCCGTGAACTGCGCACCGGCGTCAAGCGCCAGCCTGGCGGGCAGTCCCAACGGGACGCCGACCGTCAGTTGCCCGGCGACGTTTACCTGGCCTGTCAGAAACAAGTTCCCGGTGTCCGTCAGGCTCGACGCGGATCCGTTTCCACCGATCGTAGTCAGTCCGGTCCCGGCAATGGTGACGGCGTTGCTACTTTCCGGTGCGGCCGTGGGGGTTGTGTTTGTTGTGGCATCCCGCCAATTTGCCGCTGCCGACCAACCTCCGATGCTGGTGCCCTGCCAACTGTATGCATCCTTGCCGGTACTGGCGATGCTGGAGCCGTTGCTGCTGGGTTGCGTCAGTAGAGAGATGGTTGCGAATCCGGTTGCGGCGGCGACATCGACATGGAACAGATCGCCTGTGTAATTTCCGGCCAGATTGAGCTTGCCGATCGTGGCCGAGCCGTTGAGCAATGTCAGCGTGCCGCGCAACGCCGTAGTCTGACTGTAGCTGAGCCCGGTGACCGTCTGATCGACCTGGATGATGTCGCTTATTCCGTATCCACTGATGGTTCCAGTCGGCAACGGGCCGCCGAGTTCCAGCGTTCCCAGGTTGGCGAAGGGCAGGAATGCGATCGTAACGCTATCCGCTGAATCGAGAACAAGATGGCTGCCGCCGCTCAACGCGATCGTGCCACTGCCGGTAATGGTGCCGGTTGTCCCGGCGAAACCCTCGATCGTGACGGCTTGAGGAGCTGGAGACTGGGCGCCGGAGATAGATACGGCACCATTGACGATCATGTTCGCCGCAATTGTCGCACCGTTATTGAAGGCCGACATTACGCCCGAGTCGATTGTCAACGCGCCGGCGACCACGCCACCGGTGTTGCCAAATTCGACGGTCGAAGAGCCGTCAATCGTTATGCTACCGGCGACACCGGCGCCCGAATAAACAGCCACGCTGCCGCCGCCAATCACGTCCAGCGTGCCGCTGATATAGTTAAATCCCGACTGGCCGCTGACAGTCAGCACGCTGCCGGCGGCAAGCTGTAGTGCACCATAGTCATTCAGATTGCCGACTCTGAACTTCGCCCCGCTTGTCAGATCGACCCAACCAGACGAGGCGGTCACCGTGAACGATCCGATGACACTGGCATTTCCGGTGAAGACCAACGCGGCGCCTTGAGCTGCGGCGGATAACGATGCGACCGATCCGGAGCCGGAGATGATCTGCCCGTTCAGCGTCGTGCTGCTGAACATAACGGCGTTGCCAGAACCCGGCGCCACCGAGGGGACTGTTCCACTCGTCGTGTCAGACCAGTTGTTTGCATTGGTCCAGTCGCCACCATTGGCGGCAGACCAGGAATAGGCGTCGCTGTTGGTGCTAACTTGGTTCCCCAACACGGTACTGGGCGTCGGGAGGTAAACGATCAGGCTTGACTGGCCGTTCGGGGCGAGCTGCACTTGAAACTGGTTCGCGGCATAGGTTCCGGCGAACACAAGACTGCCGACATTAAGAAGGCCGTTGAGCAGTGTCAGCGTGCCAGAGGTCGCCCCTTGGCTGTACCTTGCGTTCGTAACGGTCTGCATCAAGGTAATGGCGTCGCTGGTTGCGAAGCCGCTGATCACGCCTGTCGGCAAAATGCTGCCCAGGGCCAGAATATCGCTTGTGCCAGAAAATTGGATGGCAGCGCTGTCCGATCCACTCAATTGCACCGTCTCGAAGTTGCCACCAAATGCCAATGTGCCACTGCCGGTGATGGATGTGTTGGCTGTGGCGAAACCACTTATGGAAAGCGCATTGGTCGTCGGGAACGTCGGCACACCGTTTCCCGGTGCGATCAGTGTGCCGTTCAGCACGATATTTCCGGCGATGCTGCCCAGAAACTGGGCCGTCACGCCGGCGTCTATTGTCAAAGCCCCCTTTTGCGCATTTCCGGCGGTACCGAACTCAATCGACGATGTCGCATCCATCCCGATCGTTGCGACGTTGGTTTGGACGAACAGTGATGTGGGCGCGCCGGCGAGAGCTGCGAACTGCGCCGAACTGCCCCCTGTCACCTGCAAGGCCGCACCGAACTGGGTGAATACAAGGCCGCTCGTGCTGGTCAGCCTGCTGCCGCCCGCAAGTTCGACTGTGCCGCCGATCAAGGCATTCGCGCCTGATCCCCCCGCCGCGCGAAGCGAGAGGCTCGCGCCGCCGTCCAGTGTCAACGTACCGGACTGGGTCAGCGTGCCGCTGGCGCCGCCAATTAGGTCGGCGGTAGAAATGCTGCCCCAAATCAGCACATCGCCCGTCGTCGTGAGATTCCTGGCAACGCCGTTACCGGTAACGTTGGTATATCCCGCCGACGCGCCGCTGATAGTGACGTTGTTGCCAACGCCCGGCGGCACTGCGGCGGCGGTGGTAATGTCTGTCCAGTTGCCGGCGGCTGAATAACTGCCGCCGATCTGAGTGACGAAAGTATAGGCGTCGGTATTGGCGACAACGTAACTTACGTTGGTGCCAGCGCCATTATCCGAGCTGGTGGCGAAGTACCCGGGCGCCGGTGGGGTAAAGCCGCCTAAGGTAACGCTCACCGTGTGGGTACCGTCCGTGACCATCAGGCTCGGCGGTATCAAGTTGTTCGGAAGAACACCAGAGAACGCACCCTGGGTATAGGTTATAGCTGCCCTGGCCAACGACATGTCCATCAGATCTATGACATCCGTTGCGCCGAACGCCTGGATTGTCGATCCGTTCAGATTGGTGCTGGTATCCTTGAAGTTGATACCGGTGAACGTTGCCGCGGACAGCAGATCGTTTCCACCAAGCCCGCTCAGTGTCTCGTTGTTCGCCGTCGCTGTGAGTATGTCGAAACCAGGCGTGCCGACGATCGGACCTGGCAAGTAGGACAAGGTGCTCGAACGGCCATCGGACGCAGGTTGCACCAGGAACTGGTTCGTCGTGTAGGTCCCGCTGAGCGCCAGGGTGCCAACGTTCGCGCTTCCGTTTAGCAGCGTCAGGATGCCGCCGGTCGAGCCCGCACCGTTATAGCGAAAGCTGGTGATAGTTTCCGCAACGGCGATGGTGTCGCCTAGAGCGAAGCCGCCGATGGTGCCTGTCGGCAGGATGGTGCCCAGGGCGAGAATGTCATTTGCGCCGGCAAACTGGATCGAGGCGCTGTCCGATCCGGTCAACTGCAACGTCTCGTTGGCGCCGCCAAACGCCAGCGTTCCGGCGCCGGTGACTGACGCGCTCGCGGTGGCGAAGCCGCCGATGGAAAGCGTGCTGCCCGCCTCGATCAGGGTGCCGTTCAGCACGACATTACCTTGTATAGTGCCGAAGAAACGGCCGGTAACGCCGGCGTCGAAGCTTACCGCACCTTTCTGGGCGTTGCCCGACGTGCCGAACTCGATCGACGATGTCGAGTCCACACGAATAGTCCCAGCGTTAAAGACGGGCGTCGAAGATAGGCTAGTGGATGGACTGGAAAGAGCGGCGAATTGTGCCGTGCTGCCGCCTGTGACTTGCAGGGCCGCTCCGGTCTGGGTTAACGCGATGCTGCCCGCGCCGCTCAGTCTGCTGGCACCGCTGACTTGGATCGTGCCGCCGATGCAGACGCTGGCGCCCAAACTTCCTGTCGCCGGCAGTGCCAGGCTCGCACCATTGTTCAACGCCAGCGTGCCCGACTGGGTGAGCCCCCCGGGGGGTCCACCGAGCAGACTGACAATGGCGATGCTCCCGGAAAGTGCCACGTCGCCGCTTATTGCCAAGCTGGCGGCAACGCCATTGCCGGTGATGGTGGTGAATCCCGCCGACCCGCCAGCGATGCTGACGGCATTGCCCGCGCCCGGTGCGGTCGTGGCGGTGTTGCCGGTCGTGACATCCGTCCAGTTGCCCGCGCTGGAATAACTGCCCCCCGCCTGCGCGGCATAGCGGTATGCATCGGTGTTGACCGTGACGTATTTGACGTCAGTACCGGTGGCTCCATCCGTACTGGTCGAGAAATAGCCAATCGGCAGGGGGCCAAATGCAGCAAACGCGACGGTCGCGGTGTGGGTGCCGTCGGCGATCGTCAGAGTGGGCGACGTGGAAGGATTGTAAACCGGCGAGGCGGCTGGCACGAATGTCACGGTCGCCTTGGCAAGCGACATATCCGTCAGATCTATGATGCCGGTCGTGCCGATCGATTGGATCGTCACGCCGTTCAGGTTGATGCTGGTGTCCTTGAAGTCGATACCGGTGAAGGCGCCGGCCGATAGCATGTCGCCGCCACCAAGCCCGGTCAGCGTCTGGTTGTTGGCAGTCGCGGTCAACATGTCGAACGCAGTGGTGCCGAGGATGAGGCTCGGTACAGCCGGGGCGCTGCCGACCGTTTGCAACGTAACATAGCCTTCGCGGGTTGAACCGCGGCTGAAATGGAACAGGCTGCCTATGTAATTGCCGGCCAGGGTCAATGTCCCGACTGTCGTGCTGCCATTGGTGAAGGTCAGCCTGGTCGCACTGGTCGTTTCGGCCGCAGTCACGCCGGTCGCAAGGCCGGCGGCGGTTTCAATGATGTCGGTGGCCGCGAAGCCGCTGATCGTGCCGGTTTGCCCGAACGTTCCCAACAGCAGCTTACCCAAGGGTGCCGTAAACTGAATGGCCGCGCTGTCGGTCGCCGCAAGCATGAGCGTGCTGTTTTCGCTCAATCGGATCGTTCCGCTACCGGTGACAGTGTTCAGCGGCCGCAGTGAAGCCGAACTCAGCGCAGGCAGTCCCATCGAGCCGTTCGCTGGCGCGGCACCGATGATCAACCCGCCGCCGCCCTCGATACTGATCGTGCCGTTGACGACAACGTTGCCGTCCAGGACGCCGGCAAACGCGATGTTCTGGCTTTTGTCGATGGTGACCGCACCTGATGCGGCGTTGCCGGATGAGCCAATTTCGATTGACGAATTGTCGTCCACGGCGAAAGTATCACCGATGACATAGTAGCCAGGCGTGCCGTTATTCAGGATCAAGCCGCCGAGCTGCAGGGTGCTGCCGCTCATCGCGGACAGGTAGCTGTTGGTCAGTGTCGCGTTGCCGCTGATTGTCAGCCTGCTGCCGCCGCTAACCTGCAATGTCGATGAGGACTGGAGATTGAGGCTGGCGCCTGACAGAACGGCATTTCCATCCAACTCCAGGTCGCTGGTCGGGTATGTGTTGTTAGCGGCAACCGTAATTGCGCCACCGACCAATGATGTGCCCCACAGGATCACGTCATTGGTGATCGTCAACTGTGCGACGGCGCCGGAGCCCACGATGTTGGTGAAGCTGCCGACACCACCGGTTATGCTCACCGTATTTCCAACGCCGGGCGCAGCGGTGGCGGTTGTGCCGGAGGTGATGTCCGTCCAGTTCGCGGCGGTGGCCCAGTCGCCACCATACTGATTTGACCAGGTCAAGGTGTCGGTGTTGATCACCGGGCCGCTAATAGTGCGTGTCTTGACCGTCATAAAATCTCCACGCGACCATGCCGGTTCCAGAAATCAGGAACGCGCCATGCCACCATCGGCGCTCGGCCACATGTGATGAAATCAGTAAACAAACGGTAAATATTGCGGTGTGAATTGAATTTAAGGAAAACGGATTGCTATTGTGTGGATACAACACCTATCGTCATCGTATTTTGTAGATAACGCGGATCGCTTTACTATCGGTCACGCTGAGGCGGTTCTGTAACAACGCGCGACTTCAGTGCCAGTGAACCGAATACCTGCAACAGTGAAAACGAGACCGCGGACCCTGCCGCCGTGTCGCACCCGTGCACCAAACAGCGGGTGCCCGAGGGGCAGATCAGCCTGACAGGGTCTGACCCGGTTGCGCTTTAACTCCAGCCCCGGGCCAGTTTCCTGACCGCGGTGGATGCGTTCCGTTTGCCCTCGCCGGCGTAATCCTCGTGCCAATCCTCGATCTTGCCGGGATCGTAGAGGTAATTGACCATCAGGGTCGCGCTCTCCTTCGCCCCCTTGTCGGAGGTATCGCCGGCCATGTTAAGCCGCTCAACCCGGGCGCCGTTCGAAAGATGGAAGTGCGCCACCGGATCCTTCGCCCGTTTCCCGTTCGCCTCAATCATCAGGTATCGCGCGCCGAGGCGGACCAGCACCGGTTCGGCGGCCTTCCGCAGAGCGCTGTCGCGCCACCAGTGCCGCTTGCCGATGATCGCTGCCAGCGCGGCCGTTCCGGTTTCGGCCGGATACGCGGCGGCAAGGCTGGATGCCTCCTCGTCGCTCAGCAACCCGGGCTCGTCCGTGCCCAGCAGCGGGTCGAGCCAGCGGCGGAAACCGGGGATCGGCGACAGAGTGGCAAACGTCTTCAGGTTGCGGAACTCGGCGGAGAGTTCCTCCACCACCCGCTTGATCAGAAAGTTGCCGAAGCTGATGCCGGCAAGCCCCGACTGGCAATTGCTGATCGAGTAGAAGATCGCGGTATCTGCCTGTGCTGGGTCCTGGACTGGCGCTTTTTCGTCAAGCAGGTCCTGGACGCTACCCGAGAGGCCTTTCACCAGCGCCACCTCGACGAAGATCAGCGGTTCTCCCGGCATGCGCGGATGGAAAAAGGCGTAGCAGCGGCGGTCGGAATCCAGGCGGTTCTTCAGATCGCGCCAGGAACGGATGGCGTGCACCGCCTCGTAGCTGACAAGCTTTTCCAGCAGGGCGGCCGAACTGTTCCAATCAATCCGTTGCAGTTCCAGGAACCCGATATCGAACCAGGCGGCAAGCAGGCCACGCAGGTCGGCATCCAGGGCCGTCAGAAGCTTGTCCGACCCGCGCACCTTCAGCAGCGAGCCGCGCAGATCGACCAGGAACTTCCGGCCATCCGGAATTGACGTGAACTGCGTCAGCAGCTTCAGCCGCGGCGGTTCGAGCGCGCGGCGCAAAGCCGCCTTCGCGGTTGCCCGTTCCGCCGGATCGGATGCCGCCTGCACCTTGGTGTAAGCCGCCGCGACCGCATCGGGATCTGAGTCGAAAGCGGCCAACGTACGCAGGAATTCCGCCCGCCCGGCTTCGTCCTGCGTCAGGTAGGTTTGCGCCAGTTTGGCAGCCCGGTTACGCGCGCTGACCTCGCCACCACGACCCGCCAGGCAGGCTTGCATCTGCGCTTCCAGCGTCTCGTCCACGTCGCCCGAAACGCTCGACGCCATGTCGCGCCATACTTCGGTAATCCGCCGGATGGCACGATCCAGAAGACCGGTGGAAACAGCTTCGCTCATACAGGCCTCATTTGAACGACGACGGACGGAGCATAGCGGGTGTGGCGAAAAAGTGGCGTCTCATGATTCATTTAAGAGTGCACGAATAAGTGCTGGCAAGAGGTCTTCAACCACGAGCCCAGGTCCCGCCAGGGCGGCTGCCTGCCCATGTAGGTACACACCGGCGGCAGCCGCATTCCAGGGCTGCATTCCTTGCGCTAGCAGACCGGCGATGATGCCCGACAGCACGTCGCCGGCTCCAGCGGTCGCGAGCCAGGGCGGTGCGGACAGATTGATTGCGGCCCTGCCGTCGGGATCGGCAATGATCGTGTCGGCGCCCTTGAGCACGACCACCGCGCCAGTGTGTGCCGCAGCTTCCCGAGCAGCCGACAGCCGGTCATTCGGCGGGGCACCGAAGACACGGGCAAACTCTCCCGCATGGGGTGTCAGGACCGCCGCGCCGCGCAAGGCGTCTGGATCATGGGTGAACGCGGAAAACACGTCCGCATCGCCAACCACAACCCGGTCGGCGCCGATCAGGGCAGGGAAAATCGTGCGAGCCTCATCGGGCCCGAGGCCCGGGCCGCAAACCCAGACCTTGCGCCTGTCGTCGCGCAACAAGGCAGCGATGTCTGCCGTGCTGACTAATAGGCCGGGCTCACCGGATCGGTACGTGGCGGCGGCGCCACGGGCTGCGATCGTCACCATGCCGGCGCCGGCCCGCCGGGCAGCCTCGGCAGCCAGCCGAGCGGCGCCGGTCATGCTGTCGCCCCCGACCACGGTGACATGTCCGCGCGTATATTTGTGGGATTCTGAGGTCAGAGCTGGCAACTGCCACAAGGCAGGCAGATTGGCGAACGTTGCAGGCGTGACGGCGTCCAAAACAAAGTCGGGGATGCCGATATCGGCGAGTTCGATGCGTCCGCACAGATCTCTGCCGGGCAGCAGCAAATGGCCAGGTTTCAACCGGAAAAACGTCACCGTAAGCTCGGCCGAGGGAGCGTATCCGAGCGGCAGGCCGGTCGCGCCGTCAAGCCCGGAAGGGACGTCAACGGCAACGATCCGGCGAGCAGCTTTCAAGGTGTCGGCGACCAGCCCGGCCACCGGTCGGGCGAGGCCGGCACCGAACACCGCATCGACAACGATATCTGATCGCGGCACTTCGTCCGGCGTGAACGGGACCGTTGGGCCGTGCCAAAGGCGGGCGGCATAGCCGGCGTCGGAATCCGCGCGCGGCGGGGCCAGCGCCGCGAGACGGACCGGCCAACCGTCCTGCGCCAGTATCCGGGCGGCGATGTAGCCGTCACCACCATTGTTGCCGGGACCGGCAAGGACCAGAACCCGGCTGCGTCGCGTGTGGCGCTGGATCGCGCGGGCGACGGCCCGTCCGGCGGCTTCCATCAGGACAGGTCCTGGACGGCCGTGGCGAATGGCGGCCTGATCAGCCTGACCCATCTCGGTGGGGGTAAGCAGGGCGGTGCGGTTGCGAAGGCGGGGGATCAGGGTGTGGTCGAAACCCGTGACCTGTGTGCGGGGCGAGGACATCGGTTCGATCCTTTGCATGGCAACAATGGAAGCCGCCTTCGGGATCCTTCGCAACGCCTGGGCAGCGACACGGGTTGTACGGCCGAACCTTCAGCCGGCCCAGCCACGATAAAGCCGCCGGGCACCACAAATCCGCTCCCATTGTCGCCGATCCGGTGTAGCGTGCCCTGCGATGCGAGGCCCCGACAATCTCACCACCTATCTATTGGAACTGCTCGTCCCGCTCGGTCCGGTTTCGGCGCGACGGATGTTCGGCGGCGTGGGGCTGTTCCAAAACGGAATGATGTTTGGCCTGATCGCGCGCGACGAACTGTTCCTGAAGGTCGGCGACGGCAATCGTGCGGCCTACGAGGCAGCGGGACAGGCGCCCTTCAGCTATGCCACAAAACATGGGTCGCACACGATCGGATCCTATTGGCGCTGTCCCCCTGAATTGCTGGACGATGCGGAGACCTTTCAAGCCTGGGCACGCCAAGCGGTCGAGGCTGCGGCCGTTGCGACCCGGGCCAAGCCAAAAGCGCCGCGCAAGCGAGCGACCCGGCCTTAACCAAATCCGCACCAAGGTGTGTCTCGCCGTCAGTTGGCCACCGAACCGTTCCAGTTCGGGTCACGCGCACCGGCACGGTCACTGCCAAACGTACCAGCGCTTCGCCCGAGCCCGAAGCACGCAAGGATCAAACTCCGCGAGCAGCAGCATGGTAGCTGTTTTGCCGGGTTAGGTGGAGGTCTCCGGAAGCAAAAACATTACCAGGAATGCGAGCCCCCGGTTCGTTAGTCCAGCCAGTGCCATACCTCGGCTGCGCAACTGCAACGGAAGCAGTTCGGACAATCTGAAGCCACGGCTGCGGCTCATGTCGACCACAGCGATAGACATAGGTTGACAATACGACAAGGCCGATCAGGGCGGCCCGGTTGTTCATCGCCCATGCGATCACCGGTACGGGCCTTGCCGTGCCAATAAACAACAGGACCCACAAAGGACGTTGCTATCAAGCGACAATGCCGAACGACGCCGCTGTGGTCATGAACCCTTCAGGGATCGGAATTGCTTGGCGATCGACGGCGACGCTCCCGCCGTCGTCGAATTGGAACAGCAACCCGAACAAGGCGGACCGGCCGCAAACACGTGTCGAAGAACACCCGGGGATTTCGCCAGCCTAGAATCATTCTAATTGCGAATTATAATTCACAAATATGTCAGCGACAGAGGCAAACGATAGTCTATCCCATCAAGTAGAATTTACCGAGAGAGCGCTAAAGCCAGGTGCCTTGGTTACAATTTCTTCAAACTGACTTCGGTTCGATAAAGATCGATCCGCCCCGGGCTGCCATGAAACCAATTGGATCAGCCGAAGCGAGGCGGCCGCTTTTGCAGCGGTCACCGCTCATAAAAGGGGACTGGGTTATGACCGCATCTCACCATCGACGAATTCTGAAAGGTGGCCTGCTTGCCACGACGTTGCTATCCGCGCCGCATATGGTGCGCGCCGCGGTCAACACCCTCGTTGACGGTAACAACGGCACGCTTCCCCTGCCGACCGGCCAATATGTTACGCCGACCGCGCCGCTGACCAACGCGGTTCAGCAGCCCCTGAACCCGGGCCTGGCAGCCTATCCGAATTTCGTCGCCGGTGAGGCGGTGCGGTCCAGCTCAGCCCGGACGGCACGACACTGGCGGTCATCTGCGCCGGCCAGAACACGCTGAACGACAAGACCGGCGCGGCCGACACGGCAAACTCGACGCAGTATATCTTCCTTTACAATGTCGCGGACGCGAACAAGACTTCGCCCAAGCTGATGCAGGTCATCAAGCAGACCAACGCCCATGTCGGCCTCGTTTGGTCGCTGGATGGCAATACGCTGTACGCCGCGGGCGGCAACGATGACGCGGTCTATGCCTATACCAAGTCTGGCGGCAGCTTGGTCGCAGGCGGCGATGATCTCCCTCGGTCATGGCGCACCCGACGGCACCGCCGGCATCGGCCTCGGCGTGAGCCGAATGCCAGCGGCCTGGGCATCTCGCCGACGGCGAAGACCCTGGTCGTGGCCAACAACTTCAACGATTCGATCAGCGTGATCGACACCGCGACCAACACGGTCCGCTACGAGCACGATCTGCGCCCTTATTCCGCCAATAACGAAGGCACCAGTGGCGTCGCCGGCGGCGAGTATCCGCTTGCGGTCGTCATCAAGGGCAATAGCACGGCCTATGTCTCCTCCAACCGTGACCGTGAGGTCGTCGTGGTCGACATTTCCGGGCCGACCGCCGGCCATCTGATCACCCGCATCAAGCTCGACGGCAACGGCAACGGCATGACGTTGGACGCGGCGCAGTCCACGCTTTATGTCGCGCAGGACAACGCCGACCAGGTCGCCGTCATCGACACGGCGAGCAACACAGATCACCACCAAGATCGATGCGCGCGCCCCGGCCGGTGTGCTGACCGGGCCGAACTACACCGGTGCCGCGACCTTCTCCGTCACGATCTCCCCGGACGGCAAAACGCTTTACGCGGTCAATGACCGGCTCCAACTCCATCGCCGTGATCCCGCTGACCGGCTCCAACGCCAACACGGTCACCGGCCTGATCCCGACCGCCTATGCGCCGAAGGACATCACCTTCAGCGCCGACGGCAGCTGGATGTACATCATCAACGGCAAGAGCGACACCGGCCCGAACCCCGGCAACCTGCTGGGCAACACCGCGCTGATCACCAACATCACCTATCCGGGCGGCAACGCGGCGGCAGCGGTGGCGGCCGCGCATGAACGAGTATCAGTTCCAGCTGGAACATGCGACGCTGGTCAGCGCCCAGGTGCCATGCCAGTTCCGATCTGCCGGCGATGACCGCCGCAGGTGGCGAAGAACAACTTCTACAGCGTCGCGGCCAACACCAGCGATCCGTCGGTGATGAACTTCCTGCACGAGAAGATCCAGCATGTGATCTACATCGTGAAGGAAAACCGCACCTTCGATCAGATGCTCGGCGACCTGACCAACGGCGCCGACGCCGATCCGTCGCTGGTGCAGTTCGGCAGCGTATCACGCCGAACTTCCACCGCCTCGCGCAGCCAACTTCGTCACGCTGGACAACTTCATGGACCCCGGCGACGGCAGCATGGATGGCTGGTCCTGGTCCATGCGCGGCCGTATGACCAGCACGGAGAAGTGACGCAGCAGATCAACTACGCCGGCGTCGAACCGCGGCCTGTCCTATGAATCCGAAGGCTCCAACCGCAACGTTCCGGTCGGTCTCGCGGCGACCGCGGATCGCGACGCGGCCACCAAGGGACAGTTCAGCACCCTCTCGGCAAGCCTCCCGGGCGGCACGGCGAACCTGTTCGCCGGCACCGCCGACGTTGCCGGCACCGACTCGCCCTGCGGCGTCCAGCAGGGCTATATCTTCGACGCCGTGCTGAAGGCCGGCCTGACGGTCCGAAACTACGGCTGGCAGGCCAACAACATCGGCCCGACCACCTACAGCAACGGCAACCCGATCGAGAACGCGGGCAAGGCCGGCATCGTGCAGGCCACGCCGAACTGAACCCGGCGCTGCGGCCCTAGACCGACGTCTACTTCCGCGGCTTCGACATGACGTATTCGGACCAGTGGGACGTCAACGAGTGGAACCGCGAGTTCCATGCAGTATATCGCCAACAATAACCTGCCCAAGCTGCGAAACGATGCGTCTCAGCCACGACCACACCGGCAGCTTCGGCACCGCGCTGGCCGGGGTGAACACGCCGGAGACGCAGGAGGCCGACAACGACCTCGCCGTCGGCCGTCTGGTCGAGGCGGTGGCGCACAGCCCCTATGCCGACAACACGCTGATCATCGTCACCGAGGACGACTGCCAGGACGGCCCCGACCACGTCGATTCGCACCGGTCCACCACCTAATGGTCGGCCCGTACGTGAAACAGAACGCGGTCATCAACACCCGCTACAACCAGGTCAGCGTGCTGCGCACGATCGAGGACATCCTCGGCACGCAGCACATCAACCTGAACACCGCCTACCAGCGGCCGATGGCGGATGTGTTCGACATCACCTCGTCCGGTACCTGGACCTATAACTCCGTCGCCTCGACCATCCTGAAGACGACGTCGCTGGCGCTGGCCGACACCGGATGAAGTTCGCGAAGGTCCGGAGTGCTCCCGAGGCACGACGCGGCCTAGTGGGCTAACGCAACCCGCGGTTTCGACTTCTCGGGTGAGGATCGCATCCCGGTTGACCTGATGAACGAGGTCCTCTGGGAAGGCACCATGGACGGGACGCCTTATCCGACCCAGCGTTCGGGCGTGAAAATGCGCCGGTTGGATTTGACCGAGAACTAGAGTGCGATCGTCTGAAGTTGGTCCAACTTCAGACGTAAATCGCCCTCTCTCAAACGAAGAGATTAGAGCCTGAGAGTTTCAGCTTGAACCTGTCAGGCTCTAAGACGACGGATCAACGACCCAAACCACGAATGATGGACGGGGCGCTGCGGCGCCCCGTTCTGCGTCAGTCCGGAAATACCGCCGACCAGCGCTATCCGCGGTGCGCCGAAGCAACCTAAGGCCTGGCCCCTGTCACCGGATCATGGCAGCAGACGCAAAGCTTGTTCCCATCGGGATCGCGGAAATAAGCGCCATAGTAATTGGCATGGTACCAAGGCCTCAACCCGGGCGCACCTTCGTCAATTCCACCATTGGTAATCGCGATCCGGTAACACCGATCGACCGCGTCCCAGATTCGGCGCAAGCAGAGCAACCATCTGTCCATTGCCCGCAGCCGCCGCCTCACCATTGTACGGACGACCGATCAGAAACAGCGGCCGAGCGACGCCTGCCTGCATCCAGCCCGCCCAGCGCTTATCCGGGTCCGAGAACTTCAGCGTCAATCCAAGCGCTTTCAGGACATCCGAGTAGAACGCGAAAGCGCGTGGGAAGTCGTTGATCCCGATATAGACGTGCGACAGCACGGTCAGGCCGCCCTAGTTAACCGCTTCATGAAGGCCGATATCCGATGGCGGCGCATCTCGCTCCGGGCCTTGTCATCCGTCGTCATATAATTGAGCTGCACGCTGTAGCGCTGGCCGACAAATTGCCGATGCCCATGCCACGTCGTCGGACCGTTCGGGAAAATCAACAGCGTGCCGTTCACCGGCGGAACCTCGACCGCGAAATCATCCAGGTTATCGGAGCCGCGCAGCAGGCGCAGGCAACCTTCCTGCCGGCGCCAGGCTTCGGTCTCCCGGTTCAGGTAAAGCAGCACCGTCACCCGTTTGGCCGGCAGCTCACAATGGATGCGGCCATCCCGGTCACTGGTCCAGCCGCGCAACGTCACCATCGTCGGCGCATCATGCAAATCCAGACCGAACAACCGTTCGATCGCAGTGCGAAGCTCCGGACCTTCCATCCTCTGCATCAGTGCCTTGGCGTCGGGGCCAAGCTTGACCGCGTCCGTCGGGAACGACCCGCGTTTTCCAAGCGGCGGCAGGTCGGCCAGAACCGCATCGAGGCTTTCCGGCGGCACGAAGTCCGGGACCACGACATGGGGAAGGGTCGTTGACGACCGGCGTGGCGTTGAACCTGGCGAAATCGAGTTCGATCATGATGATGCGCGGCTTAGCAGCAAAGCCTCAGTGAGGTCGAGAAGGTCATCCGGCCAGTATTCGTCGGGTCTGGGCCGCGCCGGATGCAGCGCTGGATCCGGGCGACAGGTCAACACCGGCATCACCCACCGCATCGGCAGCGACGCTCGGCCGTCCGCAGCGCCAAGCAGAGCGCCGGCGATGGCAGCGTTGGTGTCGGTATCGCCACCCTGGCACACCGTTTCAACCAGAGCGGTCTCAAACGGCGTTCCAGCGGCAAGATGGTGAAAGGCGTTTTGCAGTGAGATCAGCACCCACCCCATATGGCGATGGAAATCGCCCGGCAACACCCCGGCTTCGGCCGCGCGGAGCGCCGCACCCACCGCCGCCGCCTCGGTCCCGGCGGCATCGGCGATACGAAGGGCGGTTTGCAGCAGGCCCCGCCGGTCGGCCCCTGACAGCGCGGCGGAGATCGCCGAGCAAGGTCCCGCGGGCGGTACGGCAAACCGGGTGCGCGTGGGACAGGCCGGAATTTTCGCTGGCGAAATGCGCCGCTTCGGAGGGTCAGGGCCCGACGCCGATCGGGGCAATGCGCATCAACGATCCGTTGCTCTGGCCGCCACGGTCAGCCTGCTTCCGCGCGGCCTGCGCCTTGCCTGCCAGAACCGTCGCCGCGGCGGCAAAGGCCAGTTTGGTCGAATGGCCACAGTCGAACGGCTCGCTCCGTCCCCAGCGCCCGTACCAGCTGCGGCATCTTCCGGGTCATAGCGGCCCATCCACCAGGCTGCGTGCCAGGGTAAGTCCCAGTTCGCTGTCATCGGTTGGCTGTCCCGCCAGCGTCTGCCAGACCGGACTGACCGCGAGGTCGCGAACGCCTTCCGGTAGGCTGGACAGAATCGCATCGGCCGTCTGGAATTCAACCAGAGCGCCCAGATTGTCGCCGATAACCATGCCCAGCATGCAGCCCAGCGCGCGATCGAAACGGCGGTCTTCCGCCAACCGCGGCCATGTCAGCGGAAATTTAGACGGACGCCTCGGTTCGGTACTACCTCGCCAGGTGCGTGTCAGCAGCGTCGCCACCGCCGCCGGCGCGCCGCCAAAGCAGGCGAACGGCCGGCTGTCGCCCTCTTCGCCGTAGGTCACCGGCACGCCGTCCTCGGCGAGCAAAACCCCGCCCGCCGCCGTCAGCAGAGCATGGCCGGCGGCGATGTCGTGCGCGTTGACCGGCCGCAGCGTGACGTGGCGATGCCGTCGCCAACAGCGACCGGGCGACCGGTAGGCGATCGAGGGCAGGGGCATGAACCGCGCGGGCGCGCAGGCCGTGCCGTTCCAGACCGGCCGCTGCCCGGCGCCGTGATTCAGGAACACCACATCCGTCGCGGTCAGTTCACGCCTGCTCAGGTCGACCTTCACCGGCGCGCCGTTGCGTGTAATCGGCCGCCCTCGGCCCAGGAGATCATGTCGGACCGCGATCAGGGCAGGTGGGCGCATGCACCACGCCCAGCACCGGCGTGCCCTGATCCAGCAGAGCGACCGAACGGCACTACCGCGACGTCCTTCGAGAAACGCGCGGGTGCCGTCATGCGGGTCGACCACCCAGCAGAAGCCGTTCGCGGTAGCCGCCAGCACGCCGGCCTCCTCGCCGACGAAACGCGCCGGCAACAGGGCGATCAAACGGTCGCGCAGAGAACAATTCGATCTCGGTCGATGGCGATGTGTCGGGTCGCTGAAGCGGGGACCGTCCAGGCGGCCGAACTCCGCGGCCATCAATGCGCCGGCTCGCTCCATGAGCTCAATCACGTCGGGAAGAATAGGGGGCAGGGTTGTTGCCGCCATGGCCGGATGAATCTAGGCGTTCCGCCGGGACGCGCTATCTCGACTGCGCCCGCCATGGATCAATCAACCTCGTCCCACTGCAGGCACCCGGCCCGCTGCCGGCTTATCGCGGCCTGGTCGCCGCCGGCGAGCTGGCGCCCGATCCGTCGCAGGAGATGGCCGCCGAGCGGCTGCAGGATCTGTGGGAGCGGCTGCGCGGCTACGATCCGGAGCCGACGCTCCGCCAACGGCGGCGGGCTCCTGGCGCGCCTGCTGCGCCGGCGCCACGCCGAGGAGTACGTGCCGAACGGCCTGTACCTGGTCGGCGAGGTCGGCCGCGGCAAGTCCATGCTGATGGACCTGTTCTTCGCCGCCGCCGATGTGGCGCGCAAGCAGCGCATCCACTTCCATCGCTTCATGCAGAACGTCCATGCGCGCATCCACGCCTGGAAGCAGGCGCAATCCGGACGGCGCCGATCCGATCCCGCCGCTGGCGGACCCGATCGCCGCCGAGGCGGCGCTGCTGTGCTTCGACGAGTTCCAGGTCAACGACATCGCCGACGCGATGATCCTGGGGCGGCTGTTCCAGGCGCTGTTCGAGCGCGGCGTGGTGGTGGTCGCGACCTCCAACATCGCGCCGGACGATCTGTTCAAGGGCCAGCCGGGGCGCGACGCGTTCCTGCCGTTCATCGCGCTGATCAAGCAGCGGCTGGAGTGCTGATGATGGACGCCGGGCGCGATTTCCGGCGCGAGCGGATGCGCGGCATGCGGACCTGGCACGTGCCGGCCGATGCGTTGTCGCGCCGTGCGACTGGATGAGGCGTTCGCGCGGCTGACCGGCGGGGCGGCGATCCGGCCGGAGACGCTGATGGTCATGGGCCGCGAGCTGGTCGTGCCGCTGGCGGCCGACGGCGTGGCGCGGTTCGACTTCGACAGCCTTGTGCAACACGGCTCTGGGGCCGGGCGATTACCTGGCGATCGCGACGCAATTTCCACACGCTGGTGCTGGACGGCGTCCCGCGCCTGTCGCCGGACAATTACGACGAGGCGCGGCGGTTCATCATTCTGATCGATACGCTGTACGATCAGCGGGTGAAGCTGGTCGCCTCGGCGGATGCAACGCCGGACCAGCTGTATCAGCGCGGCGAGAATGCGAAGATGTTCGAGCGGACCGCGTCGCGACTGGACGAAATGCAAAGCGAGGACTGGACCGGGTTGACGCCTACGGATTGACCGGACGCGGTTACGACGTTGCCGTCTGCCGCTCCCATCAGGCCACACATCGTCCCGCCAGATAATCGCTCAGGCATTACCTGATCGATCGACGCAGGCGCGTCAAACGGTTGAAACTGGGATCCCGGTTCACACCGTCTTTCAGGTCCAGCA
>CAWBPF010000052.1:0-53527 GCA_963790515.1 uncultured Alphaproteobacteria bacterium
GCTCGATTGGCTGCGCACCCAGCCAAAGCAGGTGCCCCCGCCTGTCCCATTGCCGTCCCGTCCTCCTGAGGGGATTGACGGTTCGGCAGGGGCTTTGTTCGACGGCGTTCCCCCCGGCGACGAGGCAGTTGGGCCCGTTGTGGGGCCGTCACACTTGGCCGGTGCGGGCAGGCGCCGGCAACGGGCCACGCGGGCAGCCAGACCTGCCGCTCGATCTCGGCCGCGAAAGCGTCGCGTCGGGGCGTGCCGCGGCGCGGTCGTCTCGCACGGATGCCACGTTGCGCCTGCCCAACACGGACTGGCTGCGTCGCCGGACTGACCGTGAGCGGACCGGCCGGCGATTTCGCGCATTTTCGGCTTTCGGCATCCGGGGCGGGGTCATTCCCTGGCATCTCGACCTCGACCGGATGACGGAGGATTTTTCCATTTGCTTGTGGCGCCGCCGCTCCCCAGCAGCGGACGCTGAGCCTGGCCGGCGCTCGGATAGTCGCCGACCATTTACGCGCCGCCGTGGCGCGGCGCCACGGCATGGCCGTCGCACGTGTCGGGAGAAGCCACACGTGTCCGTTCGATCTGCACACGCTTGTCCCGGTGCCGGCTGATATCCTGGCACTGGGTCCGGACGAACCCGTTGCGCTGGATTGGCTCTGGACGGCGTGGGGGACCTCGGAGCCGCTACGCGAGGTCGCCGTCGATGGGGTGGCGACTTCCGCGGAGAGGTGCCGACCGGGGCTGGGCAGGGGGCGTTGCACCTGGTGTTCTGGTCCGCCGACTGGACGCCCTGGGTCGCCCTGGCGACGATCGCCGCGCGCTGGCCGGCGCTGGGTTTCGACGTGCGCCCGACGTACGAGATGTCATGATGGACAGCGTGAAATCGGCGGCGACAACGCCAACGTCAGGCCCGACTTGGGTCGAGTGGGGTGATCCGCCACGCGCTGTCCAGGCGGATGCGGCGCCGGTCCTGTCGGTCGACGGTTTTGAAGGCCCGCTCGACTGGCTCCTGGAAATGACGCGAGCCAAGAAGATCGACCTGGCCCGGTTGTCCATCGCGGCCTTGGTGGAAGCGTTCGCGACGGCGATGGAGGCGGCGCTCGCCGGCCGGGTCGGAGCCGACATCGGACGTTGGGCTGCCTGGACCGTCATGGCGGCGACGCTGACCGAACTCTGGTCGCGGTTGTTGCTGCCGGCTGATGCACCGGCGGCCCGCGAAGCCGCGGCCGAAGCCGAGGCGCTGCGCCGGCGACTGCTCGATCGGGCGGCCATGCGCGCCGCCGCGGACTGGCTCGAGCGGCAGCCGCAGCTAGGACGGGAAGTGTTTTCGCGAGGGGCGCCAGAGATTGCCGTCAAGAGGCGAGGTGCTGACATCACCGCGCTGCTGCGCGCCTGCCTCGTCGCCCTGAAGGTGCCGGCCGCCCAGGCTGCGGCGCTGCAACCGCGGCCTGCACCGCTGTGGAGCGTCTCGGATGCAATCGGGCGGGTGAGCAGTCTCCTGTCGGTGCTGCCTGACGGGAGTGCGTTGGAGGATTTTCTGCCGCGGATCGGTCTCGAGGCGCCGCGCCGCGAGGTGCGGTGCCGGGCGGCAGTCGCCAGGTACTCTCATCGCCGGCCTGGAGATGGCACGCACCGGAGACTTGGCGCTCAACCAGGACGACGCCTGGACGACTGTCCGGGTGCGTCGGGGTGAGGCCAACCGCGCTGACAGAACGGATATGGCCGAACAGGCGGCGTAGTGCCGCGAAGGCCCGCCTTGCTTTAGGGTGGCGGCGCAGTTCCGCCGACCAGCCTCAGGCGACGCGGGCGAAGCAAAAAAATGGCGGCGCATTGCTGCGCCGCCAAGTTTAGGGAGGAAACGTCCAAGAAAGCAGGACGGCAGAGCCGCCTTGCTGCAGTGCAACATGGGGTCCGTGTCATCACGTGTCAACCCGCGGCGGCCACGCACAGGCGGCCGGCGTCGCCACTGTCGTCGGTTCCAGGACGGACGCCAAAGGAACGGCGAGCACAGAGGGGTCGATCCAGAACGCCCAGTCGCACTGGGCCTGTCGCACCGCGGCCCCTGACAAGGCGTCATTCATCAATTCCAATGAGGGGATGGCGAATCAAATAACCCGCGCCCTTGAGATGTCTTTCTATGTGCCCGTGAATGCCTTCTTGGAGCAGCTAGGCTTCGCGGTGAAGGGCGAGGTGTGCGGCTGCGACGTCGTCGGCGTGCGGGCCCGGCGAGCCGCCGGTGATCGTCATCACCGAGCTCAAGATGACCTGACGCTGGAACTCGTCCTGCAGGGCGTCGTATCGAGGATCGCGGCATCCAACCGATATCGCTGGTCGATGAGATGGTGCGTCAGCGTTCCTGAAATATCGGCGAGGCGCAGGGCCTGGTTGTAACAGTCGACATTCCGCTGCTTACCATCGTGTCTTGCTGAACTTCGTGTCGACCTCCCGCCCGTCCTGCTCCACCCATTGCTCGACCGGGTTAACATGGTTGAGCCGAAAGCTCGCCAATGCTCCGACGCGGGCGCCCGTCGGGAGCGTGAACGAAGCGAGGGGCGGCGATCAGGCCGATGGTGCTCAGGGCGATCCGCGCCGCCGTCATCGCGGCCAGGCCGTGCGGGTCGTCGCGGGTGGGGACGAACTCCACCAGCGTGGCACCGACGATGCGGCCACGGCGGGCCACGCCGTGCAGCAGATCAAGCACGTCCTGATACAGCAGGCCGCCCGGCGTCGGCATGTTCACCGCCGGCACCACCGAGGGGTCCATGCCGTCGAAGTCGATCGTCACGAAGCAATCGCCGCCCTCGGGCACGTGCCGAAGCGCCGCTGCCATCCCCTGGCTGCGGATGTCGGGCATGGTGAAGATGCGCGATCCCCAGGCGCGGGCATCGTCGTGCTGGTCCGCCACACCGCTGCCCAGGCCGCGGATGCCAACCTGCACCATGCCGGTGATCCACGGCATCTCGGAAGCACGGCGCATCGGGCTGCCGTAGCCGAAGCGATTGCCCTGGATCCCGTCGCCCCAGTCCACATGGGCGTCCACCTGGATCATGGTGATCGGTCCACGGCCCTCATAGGCGGCGAAGACCGGGATCGGCACGAAATCGTCGCCGCCAAGCACCACGGGCACCGCACCGGCCTCGAGCAGCCCGCGCACCGACTGGGTGATGCGCGCGCGATTGCTCGCGCCGTCCGAAAGATCGAGATCGAGGTTGCCGCAATCCACAATGCGCCGGTCGTCGGGCGCGCGCAGCAGGGCGCCACCCAGATCGAAATCGACCTGGGTCAACTGCTTGGCGAAAAGCTGAGAGCCCCGCCGCAGCGCGGCCGGGCCGCCTGCCGCATGGCTCGGCACGCCGGGCTTGTAGGGCGATCCGTGATCGGCACCGAGGATCGCGACGCGCGCGCCGCCCAGGTCGCCTAGCACGGCGGCGGGCAGGCCGGCAAAGGTCGCGATGTCAGTGGGTTCAGTCATGTCGTGTCGTCTCGGTTCGTCGCATGGCACGGGCAACGGCGATCCGGCGCGGGAGTTGCCCGGCCGAGCGCAAGCGTTCGCACCGTCATCGTCAGCACGAGGCCCAAGGGTGGACTGACGGGCGTGCGAAAGTTCGCGACGCGGTGAGCTCCTTTGATCTCCGCGTGACGCTGACGTTCATCCCGGCATAGTCGCGCGGCGTCGGGAGGCCGTCAGAGGTCATGGGTCGCTCATTGACCGATCACGAGCCTCCAGTGTGACTATGCGGCGAGGGAGGAGTGCATGGCCGAGGCAATCAATCCAAAATGGGAGAAGGTCTTGGCCGACCGGGGGGCGAGCGCGGTCCGCCTTCCCCTACTAGGAAGCCCACCAGGAGCGGGGCGCCGTGGTGCGCGGGCTGGGCGACATCGTGGGCAAAATGGTACCGCGCGTCTACGCCGAACAATGGCTGGCGCGGGAGGATGCGGCACAGGAGGTCCAGCAGACAAAGCGGCAGAACTCGCGGACGTGGGGGATCGCCATCGCATCGCTCGCCATCACCGCACTTAGGGTCAGTTTTGCAACACTCGGATGGCTCTACCCGCACAAGTAATCGCGGACCCTCGGCGCACCTCGCCGGCAAATCATCGCGGGCGGGTGTTCTTGCCATTGCTGGCGGCACGCCGCGGGGACTTCCTGCGAATACCATAATGGGGGTTCTCACTCAGCGGGCTGGCGAGGGCCCGGCGGTAGTCCGGTTGACCGGGCTTCGTTCGGCTGGTTCCCTCTAAAACGTCGGCTAGAGAACGAGCTCGAAAGGCAAATTCGCGAGCAAATGGGGAACAAACGTGTCATGACGTCTAGTCTCACGAAGTCGCTCGCCAGCGCCGCTATAGCCACCTTGTTGACCACAGCCGCCCACGCGCAAGGGACTAGCCGCTCTTATTCATCGCGGCATGGCAGCGATTCGCTGGCGGGTGTCGCATAAGCTGCTGATCGAGCATACGAATTGGGTGTCGAGACCATCCGTTTCCACGATCACGCCGAGCCACACCCGCCATGTCCGACGATACGATTGAGCCGTTCTGCTTTCCAGCCGTCGGACGCAAGAAAGTCACTGCCGCCTTCGATGGCGGACGCCTCACCTCCGATGGCGGCGTGATGTTGCTGGCTGCCGCGGAGCGGCGGCTGGGCATCGCTGACAGGCTTGCCGCCCTGATCTTCGACCCACGGGACCCGAACCTTGTCACGCACAGCGTCGCCGACATCTTGCGCGCCCGCATCCTCGCTATCGCCTGCGGCTACGAAGACGCCGACGATCTCGATCATCTTCGCAGCGATCCCGGCTTCAAGCTGGCCTGCGGACGCTTGCCCGATACCGGCCGTGATCTGTGCTCGCAGCCGACCATGTCACGCTGGGAGAATGCGCCCACGCTGCGCGAGGTGATCCGCATGACCTACGCCATGATCGACATCTACTGCGCCAGCTACGCCAATCCACCCGCTGCCGTCACCCTGGACATCGACGACACCGTCGATGTCGTGCATGGCCATCAGCAGATGTCGCTGTTCAACGCACACTACGACGAACGCTGCTTCCTGCCGATCCACGTCTACGACACCGCCTCCTCACGGCCGGTGACGATGCTGCTACGGCCCGGCAAAACACCGTCGGGGGAGGAAGTGCGCGGCCATATTCGTCGCCTGGTGCGACGCATCCGGATGCACTGGCCGAAGACGCGGCTGACCATCCGCGGCGATGGTCACTACGCCCGGCCTGAGGTGATGACCTGGTGCGAGGCGAACGTCGTGGACTACATCTTCGGTCTGCCCGGCAACGCCGTGCTGAGCCGGCTGGTCGAGGCTCGCCGCCGACGATATCAGGGTCCGTCGCGCCGAAGCTCAGGCCCCGGTGATGCGCCGCTATGCCGAGGCCCGCTACGGCGCCAAATCCTGGAAGTGCCAGCGGCGCGTGGCGGCTAGGATCGAGGCCAGCACGCAAGGCCTGGATATCCGCTTCGTGGTGACCAACCTGGCCGGCGGCAGTGCCGAATGGCTTTACGACACGCTGTATTGCGCACGCGGGCAGGCCGAGAACCTGATCAAGCTGCACAAGAGCCAGCTCGCCTCCGACCGCACCTCCTGTCGCTCGGCGCTCGCCAATCAGGTGCGCCTGGTGCTGCACACGGCCGCCTATTGGCTTATGCTGACCCTGCGTGACGCCATCCCCAAGCAGCAAACGCTGGCTACCGCTGAGTTCGTCACGCTGCGCATGCGCTTGCTCAAGATCGCAGCACGGGTCATCGAGACGGCGACGAGGGTCCGCATCGCCTTCGCCGCCGTCTGCCCCGAAGCAGCACTCTTCCGCGGCATCGCGCTCAGCCTCCAGCCCGCCGGGCCGTGAAACACGGGGCTGTCGCCCCAGAACTCACCCGCTCCCACAACTCCAACGCCGATCACGCACAACCCAAAACAGCGATGCAAAAGTCGCCAAACCCAGCTGCGTCCGCGCCTCCGAGGCCATTGGAACCGGCAACGCGCTGAATAGAATGGGCTAAGCCTTTCTGCCTTCCATGTCAGAAACGGCGAACTCCACCCTGACCCGCTGCTGGACTAGACGCTCCCGCAGGTGCGCGGGAATGTCGAGGGTCTTGAGAACCTCATCGTAGCTTTCGACATTGCGCTTTTCGCCGTCGATCAAGCCGGGCAGCACGCTTTCACCGAGGCCGCCGAAGACCGATCTAATGTCCATTATCGTGGTGTGGACAGTGCTCATGAAGGAGCCATCGTCGTTGGCCTGTTCGCCCATGCCCCTGAGGTCCATCGCCAGTTCGTCGGAGTTCCGGGTGTGGATAGCGATCATGTCCTTGAACAACGGTGTCATCCCCCTCCCTTCCGCCTTTTCGAGGGCTTCGAGGTAACCGTGCAGCGCATCGATGGCGCGGGTGTGAAGCGACTTCAACTGATCGACAAGATCGGATGCCACCGCGGTTCCCCCTCAGGATTAGCCAACCCGGTCAGCGCCGGGCCCAAATCCAAACTATTATCTAGCGTCCTGGTTGCATTGGGTAATGTTCAGAACCAAAGCCGGAACAGCTCATCGAGCCCGTGTCGGAGCTTCGTCAGTCGGCGGCTATTGCCAGCTGTGCAGTCCCAACCAGCGACAGCCTCCACAACGGCGTATTCTTCCTCGGTTAGGGCACCGTGGGCGGCCTTGACCCTGATACGGGCCACCGTGGGACGTTCGTCGCCTGAAGGCGCTGTTCCCCCGTCTATACGGCTCCAATCAGGGTCGGCGACCTTGATGGTCCTGGCGGCTGTCAGGTAAGCCCAGCGGAACAGGACCGCGGCCTGGTGCTGTTCGTCGGTGATCATCGAGCGGAAGCGGTAGGCATCCAGGGTGCATTCGATCTTCGCCTGCTGCCGTCTCAGAACAACCTGCCTGGAGTTGCCCCCGTTAAACCGGACACGAGGCAGGTTGCGATTGAGCTTGTATGAACTCACGGGGTGAGCGCATGCGCAAGCCGCTGTGTGGGTGGTTTTCGTTATAATCCTCGATCCAGGCTGGGATCTGTTGCAGCACGGTTAGGGCATCCGGGCGAGGCTGTATGCGCGCATAGTCGCGTTTCAGCGTCTTGACGAAGGCTTCGCTCACGCCATTGCTTTCCGGGCTACGCACCGGGGTGAAGCAGGGCAGAAGGCCAAGGGCTGCGGCAAATTCCAGCGTTTCGCGGGCTGCATAAGCGGAGCCGTTATCCGCGAGCCACTGCACGGCTTGGGGCGCGCGCAGAGCGTTGAACCGTCGCTCGACGCAGGCGAGCATCAGGTTGCGCACCATCTCACCGCTGACGCCGCCAGTGCTGGCCTGCCAGGCGATGATTTCCCGATCGCAGGTATCGATGGCAAATGCCAGGCGCACGACCTCGCCATTCCAGCAGCTGATTTCCAGCCCGTCTGACGACCAGCGTCGGTTGGATGTCGAGGTGATGACCTGGCCTTCGTGCGCGCGAACCGGCCGCAAGCCGACATGCGGCTGCAATAGCAATTTGGCCTGCGCCATCAAGCGAAAGACACGCTTGTGGTTGGCGGGCTCGGCACCGGAGGCCCGTCGCGCCCGGTTCAGGAGCGCGGTGATCCGCCGATAGCCGTAGGTTGGCCGCGCGTCGGTCAGTTGCCGGATCGCCGCCAGCAACTCGTCGTCGCCCCGGCACTGATATCGGCCGCGGGGTTTGGCGCGACCGGCGAGTTGCTCGACAAGATTGGATCGGGCGACGCCGAGCGTGTCGGCCACAACCTTCACCGGGAAGCGTCCCGAGGCGGCGACGGCAACTGCCAGACGGGCTTTTTTTCCCGGGCGACAACGAGCGCCTCCTTCAGCACCTCGACCTCCAGGGTCTTGCGGCCGAGCAGGCGCTCCAGCTCACGCACACGCTGTTCCAGCTCGCGGAGCTTGCTTGCCGCGACGACGTCCTCATCGGCTTTGACGGCGACCTGACCACCCTGGGACATCAGCTGCCTCCATTTGAACAGCAAGCTCGGCGAGACGCCGTGCTGACGAGCGACGGCGGAAACCGTCATGCCCGGCTGCATGGTGGCGTCCACCAAGGCAACCTTCTCATTGGCAGTATACCGCCGCCGCCGCTCGTGGCCGGTGATGATTTCCACGCGGGTGGGATCGTTGGCCATAGGCGCATGCCTAGGCGTAAGCCTAGGCCCTCAGGGTTGCGCCAGGTGTCCGGTCGAAATGGGGGCTGCTCCAAAAACCCCACGCAACACCGCTTCGTCGACACCGCCGTCGACGCGCACCCGAACGCCATGCGGGAACTCAATTTCGATCCGTCCCGATATCGACCGCGCTGGCGGGGCGCTTGCGGCCGCCGTCGACACGGGCGCGCCGCCCGCTGATGTTTAGTCCCGGCATTTGGTGGAGCGGATTGAGGATGAATCTGCGCGGCTCGTTCGTCCAGGTTTTGCAGATGAATTCATAAGGGGTGAGGCCTTTCAGCGTCTTCAGGCGCCGGGCGTAATTGTAGGCTGCGATGAAGTCGGCGATATGGCGTTTCAGTTCATCGTGCGTCTCATAGAAGTAGCGTTTGACGGTGGCGTCCTTGAGCGTTCGGTTCATTCGCTCGACTTGGCCGTTGGTCCACGGGTGCTTTGGTTTGGTCAGGCGATGATCGATGTCGTGTTGGACGGATGCGTATTCGAAGGCATGTGCCATGAAGGGTTCTCCGGCCTCGATCGCGGCTTTGATGTCAGGTGCGGCTGATGCGGTGTTGCCTGGCGATGTGAAGTGTGTGCCGTTGTCGGTCAGCACTGTGTGGACCTTGTATGGGACCGCTGCGACGAGATGGCGGAGGAAGTCGGCCGCGGTTCTTCTTGCGACTTTTCGTGCAGTTCGACGAAGGCAAACTTGGATATGCGGTCGATCGCCACGAGCAAGTAGAGCTTGCCTTGGGCAGTCCGAACCTCGGCGATGTCGATATGGAAGTAGCCGATCGGGTAGCTTTTGAACTTCCGCTTTGCGGATGCCTCGCCTTCGACCTGCGGCAGCTGCGAGATGCCATGGCGCTGAAGGCAGCGATGCAATGACGAGCGGGTCAGATGCGGGATGGTCGGCTGCAGGGCATAGCCCTCTGTGCCAATGACGATGAGACAAATGCGGGGCGGAGTTTAGGCTCCGGGGTTGATGGGAGAATGTCTCGTGGTCATGCCGAACCAAGACGCGGCCGTGGGTGTCGGCACTGAAGGAGGCCGAAGGCCGACTGTCGTGCCGGCACCCACGGCCGCGGATCCAGAAATTTCAGCCCGCCCACGGCGGCGGACGTTCACCGCGGCGGAGAAGCTGGGCATTCTCAAGGAAGCTGATCTGGCGGCCGGCAACGGCGCGGTCGGTGCGCTGCTGCGCCGCCATGGGCTGTATTCGTCGGCCCTGAGCGAATGGCGCCGCCAACGTGAGGCCGGAACATTGGGCGCGCTGACGCCGGCACGGCGCGGCCCGAAAGTGCCGCCGAGCAATCCGCTGAGTTCAGAATTGGCGGCCGCACGCCGTGACATCGCCCAGCTGAAGCACCGCCTGCAACGGGCGGAGGCGATTATTGAAACCCAAAAAAAGCTAGCCGACCTGCTGGGAATTCCGCTCGCGCCGCACAACGTGCGCTGACCGATGGGCTGGCCGCGTGTATGCCGGCCATCGGGTCGGTTGGCGCCACCTGTGCGGCACTCGGCCTGTCGCGCGCCAGTCTGGACCGCAGCGTCAAACGCCGGGCCCTCCCGCCACCCATCCTCGTCTGCAGGCCCAGTCCACCGCGCGCGTTGCCAGCATCGTCGCGCGAAGCCGTGCTCGATCTGCTCCGTTCGCCTCGCTTTGCCGATCTCGCGCCGGCAGAAATCTACGCCACCCTGCTCGACGAGAGCAGCTATCATTGCTCGATCAGCACCATGTATCGCATTCTGCGGGCCCATAACGAAGTGCGCACACGCCGCCAGCAGCTGCGCCATCCGCTCTACACCAAGCCCGAATTGCTGGCCGTGCGCCCGAATGAAGTCTGGTCGTGGGACATCACGAAACTCAAAGGGCCAGCGAAATGGACCTATTTCTACCTCTACGTCATTATCGACATCTTCAGTCGCCGCGCCGTCGGCTGGTGTATCGCTGATGCTGAAAACGCTGCCCTGTTCAAGGCTCTGTTCAGCGACGCCATCGCCAAGCATGACGTGCCACCCGGCCAGCTCACCCTGCATGCCGATCGGGGCGGACCGATGAAGGCAAAGGCCACCGCCTTCCTGCTCGCCGATCTCGGCGTTACCAAATCACACAGCCGGCCGCATGTATCCAACGACAACCCATTCTCGGAAAGTCACTTCAAGACCCTGAAGTATCAGCCACGGTTCCCAAAATGCTTCGGCTGCATCGAGGATGCCAGGCAGTTCTGTCGCGAATTCTTCGCTTGGTATAACCAGGCCCATCACCATGCCGGACTCGGTTTGATGACACCGGATCAGGTTCACTATGGCCAGGCCGACGCGATCCACGCCGCCCGACAGGTCACGCTGAATGCCGCCTTCGCCGCCAACCCGGAGCGCTTCGTCAAAAAGCCGCCTGCACCGCCAGGCAAACCAACCGCCGTCTGGATCAATCCGCCGCAGCACAAAGTTCAGCCAACAGGCCTAAACTAAGCTAAAACCTGTCTCAAAGCCGTTGACACGTTCCGACATGCCCAGGCGGACATGCTGCGGATCACGGATGGACATGCGCACGTTACACTTGCCGGGCTGCAGCGCCGACATTAAGGTGGAGTTCTCGACGCAGGCAGCGTCGGATCCGGATCACCTGGCACAGATCGTCGCCATTGTGGACGGCACCTATGCGGCGTTGCCGACCACCGCGCGGCTGACCTGGGACGCCGCACTGCGATCGGGCAACGACGCGCAGCCGTCGCCTTTCACACTGCAGGTCACGAACGGGCAGACGAAGATCGCTGCCCAGGGGATGCTGCTCGATCCGATCAGCCCGACCCGCGCCAATCTGACGATGACCATGTCGGGGCCCGACATGGCGCTGCTGAAGCCGCTGATCGGCGCCACGCTGCCGTCGACGCCTGCCTACACGGTCGAAGTCGGGATGGATTACGCGGATGGCTTATACCGTATCACCGGCAACGCCGGTCGGGTTGGGCAGAGTGATCTGGAAGGGGCGATAACGGTTCGCACCGGCGGCAATCAGCCGCTCGACGTGACGGCGGACTTGTCCTCGCGCGACGCGACGATCAAAGATCTCGCCGCCGTCATCGCCAATCAGCGGCACAGCGACGGCGAGATCCCGGCAAAGGGCGGATCGCAACTGTTTCTCCGCGGCACCCTTGCGGTTGCCGCAGCTCGACGGCGGCGCTTTACATCTGACATATCGGGCGCAGACCGTCCGCGGCACGTCGACAACAGCTCAGCGACCTGGACCCTGCATGCGGAACTGGGGGGCGGCGCGCTCACGCTGCGGCCGTTCAGTGTCGGCATCGGTCAGGGCAAGCTCACGGGCGATCTTCTGTTCGCGCCACAAGCAGGCGGGGCGATGCGCGGGCAAGCGGATGTCCGGCTGGATGGCGTGGGTCTCGACACACTTGATGGGCCCGACAAAATATCACGAGGCGGGGACACTGAACGGCACGATACATCTGACCGGAACGGGTGACTCGGTGGCGACACTTCTCGGTGCGGCGGATGGGGAGGTATCGCTGTGGATGCAGCAGGGCGACGTGAGCGCGCTGTTCGTCGATCTCGCCGGCCTGCAGCTGGGAAGCGCGCTGCTGGCTTGGCTGTCCGGGCCACAGGTCACGCGTGTGCAGTGCTTCGTTGCGGACCTACCGCTGCGGCACGGGCGTCGTTACAACGCGCGCCCTAATCCTGGAGACGACCGATCTGGTGCTGCAAGGATCTGGCTCGGCCGACCTCGCGCAGGAGCGCCTCGAGCTCAGGCTTCGGTACCCAAGTCGAAGCATTTCACCGTGGGTGCATTACCCGGACCTCTGCTGATCAGCGGCCCATTCGCCTATCCCCACTCCGAACCCGATCCGTCGGCTGCCTTGTCGCGCGGGATTGGCAGGGTGCTGTCGTTGCTCCCGCACGTCGAGTTGGGCTCCGACGGCGCGCCGCGTTGCGAAACTGTGCTGGATCGTTTGCACAAGGACCGCGCAGCGCCTTAGGCAACTGATTGTGGCGGACCCATGCTGACCAAGTTATTGGCAAGCCGGGCGCCCACTCGCAGTCGCCTTCGCGCGGCCGCTAATGGCCACCGGCGCCGACACCGCTGGTGCGTAGAACCATTGCTTGCACTGATGCCGTGGGTACCGAATCTGAGCCAATCGCGAGTTTCGGTGCCGCATCCGATCGAGTTGAGCGGGCGGCTTGGATGGGCACCGATCGACCCGATGTGCTGCATCAAGCCATTACCAACTGCCGCAAGGGCAGCATTGACATGTGGGAGGGCGACAGCCCCGTGAGGCCGGCGCGGCTGCGCTGGACTGATATACGAGGCCATTTGGGTCAATTCGGATCGGGCATGGTGGTTCCATGTCTGGATCGGCCGATCGGTCCTTGCTCAACCCAAGGATCGCCGGCGGCGATGACCATGCGCTGAGGGATGACTGCGGACCACGCGGACGACAGGCTAATGGAGCACAACCATTCATGCATTCGATGTGCCTGCTTGAAACGGCAGCAAGATCCTCGCCGGCCGAGCATCGAAGTGAGCGTTAAAGATTACCACGGAGATCGACGGCCGGCAGGACCGACTGGTTGTCCGAATGTCCCCCGTTACCCGCGTCGCACTCGGGAGCGAGGAGTTGCGAGAAGCGCTACCAAGAATGCTGCGCTATAAGCCGCTGGGGTCGAGTTCATCGCGGAGAATGGTGGCGCCCGAGGTGTCAGGCTCCGTCGATCCATCTGATAGGGGAAAAGTGGCCGATGCTTGAAGATACACCCCAACGCCGGCAAACGCGGCGCCGCTGCTTCGGCTTCGGCCTCGTCATCGTGGTGGCTGGCACGGTGCTCGTATCGGCCACCCCGGGCATCGCACAGCTGGCAGATCCCACACCTCCTGCTGTGGAGGACGGGCAGAGTAAGCTGATCCGTGGTGTGCTGCCCTCCGTCGTCAGCATTGTCATTCAGAAGAATGCTGCCCACGGCGCACCCAACCGCGTTACGGCGGGCGCACCGTCAGGATCCAGCCAAGCATATGGGTCGGGATTCATCGTAGATCCTGGCGGGCTAATCGTGACGAACTACCATGTCGTGCAGGACGCTTGGGAGATCGAAGTAAGATTTTACGACGGAACCAGGGCGCTGGCGCATCTGGTGAAGGCGACCCAGTTGGTCGACGTCGCGCTGGTTAAGGTCGATGTCGGCCACCCATTGCAGGCCGTGCGGTGGGGAGACAGCGAAGCGTTGCAGGTCGGTGAGCAGGTGTTCGCGACTGGCAATGCACTCGGTGTCGGGATCTCCGTGACCCGGGGTATCGTCAGTGCGCTGCACCGGAATATCGAGGCTTCGCCCTACGACGATTTCATTCAGACCGACGAAGCAATCAATCACGGCAATTCTGGTGGTCCGCTGTTCAACATGAAGGGCGAAGTGATCGGCGTCGACACGGCGCTACTCTCGCCGACCAACGGATCAAGCGGATTGGGTTTTGCCATACCTTCCCGCGCGCCCAGACCATCATTTGGCGTTGATGAATTACGGTTGGCTAAGGCCAGGTTGGACCGGCATCAAAATTGAAGAGGTGACGCCAGATATGGCCCAGGCACTTGGTATGCCGCAGGCACAGGGATCGGTCGTCGCCAATGTCCAGCCAGGCGGTCCAGCTGAGGAGGCCGGTTTGCGGGTGGGCGACGTCGTCGTCAGCTTGAACAAGGCTGCGCCAAGCGATGAGCGGGCTTTGCTGCGCACGATTGCCACGACCCCGATCGGACAGGAAATCACTATGGACCTTTGGCGGAACGGCAAGTCGGCGACTTTGAAGGCGACCGTGCGTGAGTGGCCGCGCGCCCTCTGGGAGAAGATCGATCCGCCGATTCCCGTGGCCGCGGCGGAGCGTTCCGTGCCCCCGAATCTCGGGATCACGCTCGCGGCGCTAACCAACGCCGATAGGACACGGCCGGGCCTTCCGGAAAGTCTTCCAGGCGTAAAGGTGACCGGAGTGGCAACCGGGAGCGATGCCGCCCAGCGCGGCCTGGCGGTAGGCGATTTCATACTGAAGGTTCGTGACAAACCCGTCGCCAGTGTCGCGGACGCGCAGGGCGCGTTGGCCGCGGCACGTGCCGCCAACCAGAAATTCGTTATGGTCCTGGTCCTACCCAAGGCACAAAGACTTCCTGGACCGGAATGGGTCGCACTGCGGCTATCCGACGGTTAGGCAGTCGGGATAGACGGGGTGGTGAACGGTTCGCGAATGCCATCGAACGCGATCATGCGCGGCAGCCGGGTTTTCGTCGCTCTACGAAAAGTCGGCACGGCTCGTTCGGGTCGCCCGCATTTATACCATGCAGTCACGCCCAATTGCCGCTCGGCTCTTTGTGCAACCGAACCCAGTTCGCGGTCGCTTTGGGCTGAACCGCTCGCCAGCGCGATCACCTGCCTAGCCTGCTTGAAGCGGCTTCAGAGACTAACCGCGCCGCCGCCCCTGATCGGCACGTGACGCATGGGGGATTGCGATCCGATCGATTTGCGCCAGCGCTGAATCGACCGCGCTATCTCGTTGGAACCCCGCCGGATAGCCTTACCCGACCAACTAATCCGTTTGGCTTACAGCCATGCAGTTCTGATCGGCCTCTTGCCGAGCACGGGGCGAGACGGCGTAGCTGGCGGGCAACCTCAATGTCTTCATCCAACCACCAAGCCCGCAAATAGTGTTCCGCATCCCCGGGGATCCCAACACCACCAGATGGCAGCGGCGGCCCAGACCACAGCCAAGGCCGCTCGCAAGGCAATCGGCAGGTCTCGGGGGCCTGCGCCGACGGTCGAAGCTGTCGCGCGCGGTACGACGCGCTAGGGATGATCCGGCCAATCGGCCCCCCGCTGGCCGCGCAACAGGCGCGACAACAGGCGCACCGGACGCGTCAGCCGCCACGACGTGGACGCATACGTCGCACTCAAACGCTGGTCCAAGCGATCGACCTGCGCCCGCATCGTCGCCAACCCCTCGCTCAGCCGATGCATCGGCTCCAATGCGCGGCTCAACAGCATGATCTCTGAGCGCATCTGTTTCGTCGAGGCGCGCAAGCGTCAATTCTCTTCACGCAAGTCATCGAGCTCGAGATGGACCACACGGTTCTCATCACGCAATGTTTCGTATTCCGGCGACGCGAGGAGATTGGCCCGGGAACTGCTGTCAACGGTGCTCGCGCGGGCGATCTCCCCATTTACAATAGATTCGTCGTTCATCGCCTCATCTCCAATCGAGCTCGGATAGACGGTTTAGGATGCGCCGGCCGCAGGCGTCCAGGCCGTACGCTTCCCTCAGATGCGCGTGCCACCGCTGCCCGTCGCTCCGCCTCCGGCCGGTCCTCGAACACCCTGCGCATCTGCCCCGCGCATGATCGACATCCGCATCCGCCCATACCTGGCCTTCGTGCTAAGGATATTCGCCCAGACCGACTGGAATCCGTTTGAAATCCACCGGCCATGCCGTCCTCGGTGATACCAATTCCGTGCTGCCGGAATAATCCGTGGCGATGACAGGTTTCCCCAGCGCCATGCCTTCGGCCACGAGCAGCCCAAGGCCCGCGCTACGATGCAGAAAACCACCGCATCGCACGCGCCGATGAGCCCGAGCACCTCGGTCCTCGCCAGCGTCCCTTCGATCAAGGCAATATCCGGATCCTCGCGCAAGGCGTCCCGGAGGGCCCGGCTTCTCTCGGGCACGTGATCGGCATTCAGCGTCTTCAGGACCAGGCCCACTTTCGGGTGTGCGCCCGCGCCCTTGAAAGCCCGCTTGAACGCGCGAACGACCGCCAGTGGGTTTTTCCTGTCGATCGACAAAAAAATGTCGAATTTGAAGAAAAATAGTAAGCGATCTTCTGGAAGGCCGAACACCGAACATCGCACGGTCCGATGTCGAGCCAGGGCTCCGGCGTTGTTTTTCGAGTACCCAGAACGGCGCCGTCATGTGGTAGGCGCCTGGACGCAGTGTGGCCCTCAGATGCGCGACCACTTGGGGCAGCTGATCGGCATTGACGTTGAATATATTCGAGCTTCAGTCCGGTTGTTGTGGCGCCGGACGAGGTGTCTAATAGGCCGCCTTCCCGGCCACAGGAGTCACGATGATCGTGGTGGATTTGGACGACCCTCTGCCGTCGCCACCGGTCGAGATGCGCCAACTCGGAGGCCCGATGGACCCGCCGGCATTCGACGATCGCAGCGGCCGCCGCCACCTGTTCCTATCATGGACCCGACAGCGGTCGGCGCCCGATCTGCGATGACGCCAATGCCACCGGAACTGCGCCGAACCGTCGCCATCGCGATGCTGCGGAGCTGTCTCGGGCGCGAACCGAGGCCAGTCGAGGTCGCGCAGGCGTTATGTCACTCCGGCCAGATCTCGGATGCGGCGGCTCTGGGTCACCATGTAGCGCAGTGGCTGTCGCGCCGCGTCAATACAGAGCGG
The DNA here is from genome assembly GCA_963790515.1 of uncultured Alphaproteobacteria bacterium. Taxonomy (GTDB): domain Bacteria; phylum Pseudomonadota; class Alphaproteobacteria; order Acetobacterales; family Acetobacteraceae; genus Rhodopila. The sequence goes on from CAWBPF010000052.1 coordinate 16,599, forward strand.
GCAGCGTGGACGGCCGAGCGGGCAGCGCTTGAAGTTGAGCTCGAGACGGCTCAGGCGTCGCTCCGTGAAGTCGCCGCGCAACTCGAGGCGATGGCCGATCAATTATCCAGGCTGCGTGCCTCGACCTCATGGCGGCTGACGCGTCCGATACGGGCCGTGGCCGGCCTCATTCCCGCCCGCAGCTTGAAGACGATCCGCAAGACGGTGGGAGGAACCCTTCGGCACCTGCGATCCCCGGTCGCGACACCCGCGCCTGCTCCTTCCAGATTGCCGTTCGGCGTCGGCTCCAACCCCTATGACAACGCCGCGGTGTGGTGCATGCGCGACCCGCCTGCGGTGTCGATAATCATTCTGAATCATGATGACGTCGGCCAGACGATCGACTGCCTCCATCAAGTGTGGGCCTGCACGACCGGGGTTCCGTATGAGATCGTCATTGCCGACAACGGCAGCGACACGCCGGATCTGCAGCGGCTCGACGGCATCGGGAACGGCGTACGCGTCATCCGAATCGGCACCGACCGATTTTTCGGAGAAGCCAACAACATCGCGGCAGAGGCGGCACGCGGAGATTTCATCTGCTTGCTGCACAACGGGGTTCTGGTCGGAGAAGGCTGGCTAGCATCGCTGCTCGCCGCCATCCGCGACGACTCCTCGATCGGCGCAGCGGCCCCTCGATTTGTCGATGCGATGCCAGTGACCGGCCGCCCCGAAGTCGACTTTGCCTCGGCGGATGCCCTGCTTGTCGATCTGTCGGCCTTCAACGAGGTAGGCGGATTTGACTTGTCCTATGAGCCCGGAAGCCTCGCCGATGTCGACCTATGCTACAAACTTCGTCTCATCGGGCGATCGATCAAGTATTGCCCGAACGTCGCGGTGAGTCGCTTCCACAGCGGCCGCCGCAAACGCGCCGGCGCTGCGCGCGGCCACGCCATCGAGGAGGTGAACAGGGCCAAGCTTCTGGCGCGCTGGGGCGGCTGGCCTGGCGCAAGTTCCGCTGCCGTTGTGGAGGGATTGCGCCGCGAAGTGATCCCTGCCGCAACCACCCGCCAACCCGAAAACGGAATGCTGCCCCGCGCCGCCATCTTTACTCCGTACTTGCTTACGCCGGGCGGCGGCGAGCGCGTCATCATGACGCTCGCGTCGGTCCTGTCTCGGACACACGCGGTCGAGATCGTCACGATCTACCCCTATAGCCGGTTGCGACTGGCAAATATGGGTCAGGAATTCTCCCTGGATTTATCCAGATGCACCTTGGGCACTTATGAACAATATCGGCAGAAGGCGAGGCCGGATATTTGGGTGACACTGGGCAATCACCTTTTCCCGCCGGCGCCGGGCGGTGGCCGGCGCAACTGGTATATCTGTCAGTTTCCCTTCCCGATGGACAAGGGAACCTTGGTCTCCTCGCGCGACGAACTCACCGGCTACAACTTGGTCCTGACTTATTCCGAATATGCTTTGGCCCACGTGAACAGCGGCCTTCGCTCGGAGCGCATCCACGACGTTCGCACCGAGGTGCTGTATCCGCCCGTCGTATTACCGGCCGGGGACGCCGCTGCGAAGCGGCCCATGATCCTGACCGTTGGACGCTTCATCGCCCGCGGCCACACCAAGCGGCACGACGCCATGATCGATGCGTTCCGCAGCCTGTACAACCGCTGCGGCGGTTCCATCGAGTTCCACATAGTCGGCTCATCGTTCCCGACCGACGGGGACATGGAATATCTGACCGAGCTGAAGGCTGCGGCGGCCGATATTCCGGTGACGTTCCACGTTAACGCCAACAAGGAGAAATTGGCGGCGCTGTATCGGGAGGCGATGTTCTATTGGCACGCCACCGGCTACGGCTCGGACACGTCGCACGCGCCGGAGCGGGCGGAGCATTTCGGCATCAGCATCGTCGAAGCGATGGCAGCCGAATGCGTTCCGCTGGCTTTTGCGGCCGGTGGACCATGCGAGATCATACGGAATACGAGAACCGGCTTCCTGTTCGAATCGTTGGACGAGCTTGTCGATGTGACGGCGTCGCTCCTGGAGCCTGACCGGTCGCACGAACGCCAGTCGATTGCCAAGGCGGCAGCCGATGCAGCCCGGCGCTTCTCGTTGGATGCATTCCAGGAGCGGGTTGAGCAGCTTGTCGATCCTCGTCTGGCAAGTGTCGCCCCATAGCCAGCGATCCTCTCGCCGGGGGACCCAATTTGCGCGCCGAACGCCCGCGCCCGCGCGCGAGGCAGTTGCTCGGCAGGCGCTACGAGGGGCCAGTTATTCAGATGAACGCTGTCGGATTGCTCGGGCGATTTCTACCCCGGTGTCGTCGACCTCTTCGTAACCGATGCTTTTCGGCCTCGTACCAATGCTTGTCCGGCGTCCCTTCAGGACAGCCACCATCGAGCCAGGCCTGATAGACCCGTTCGCTCATTCGCTTGCGGCAGTTTACGTCGCTGTCTGGCATAACAATTCCTCGCGGTAGCCTTATTTCGGAGGCAATGAGCCCGGCGGAATCGTATCCCTCCGGGAGTGGCCGCCTGGGATCGGCGCTTCGTGCCACCGATAGTTCCGCGTTACGCGGCATGAGGTTGGTGAGAAGTGTCCACAAGTTTGGTTATGGACACAAGTTTGAGGTCCAAGCGGCAGCATCGATCTTGGCCCGAGGCGCTCAAGCGAGAGATTGTGGCGGCATCGTTTGCGCCGGGGGCTTCGGTGTCGATCGTGGCGCGGCAATACGACGTGAACAGCAACCAGGTATTCGCATGGCGCAAACGCTATGGCGATGCCAGCGCGGCCACGCCAGGCCCGCAGCTCGTGCCGGTCGTGGTGACACCGGATAGATCGATCGAGAGGTCCTCGGCAATTTCATCCGACGTCATCGAGATCGAGCTGCCGGGTGGTTGCCGGATCCGGGTCTGTGGCAGCGTTAAGGCGCAACGCTGCGGCTGGTGCTGGATGCATTGGAGCGTCGATGATTGCCTTCCCTGCCAGCGTGCGCGTCTGGCTCGCGGTCGGGCGGACCGATATGCGGCGCGGGATGAACGGGCTGGCGCTACAGGTTCAGGAGGCGCTGGGCCGCGATCCCCATGCCGGCGATCTTTACGTGTTTCGCGGAGCCCGAGGGAATCACGCGACATAGTGCATCCTCATGCTCAGAATCCTGGCAGTTTGAGAGACTTATCCTCTTGGAATCGCTTGTAGAATCTTGGCCGTCTATTTGCGATTTCGCGTGCGCCTTTCCTGACTGCCTCGCTTTCGAGTGCCGCTGCGGGGATCTGCCAGGGCGCGGAGAACATGAGCTGTGTCGCCGGCAGGATGCCCTTGCGGATCAGCTTCTGAACCGACCCGACGCAGATGCCGAGCCGTGCCGCGGTTTGCTCTGCGCTGATCGTTTCCATGCTTCTTGATGCCGGATCGAATGGCGCGACCCCAAGCCGTTCGCGCATTTCACGCACACGAACTGTCGTCCATGCCTTGCCGTCGGGCGGCTTGCAGCGCATGCGGTTCATCGTCGTCGCCACTTCCCGATCCGGCCATTGGCCGCCGAGCTTACGGATAACCTCGACCGGGCTCGAATGACGATCGGACGGATAGCGTCCTGTTCTGACGCGCGCGACGCGGATTTCTGTATGGCGGCCGCCGTGCCAGTGGATCGTCACGAGGGCGTCGTTCGACGCCTCGTCCAGATCGAGGACGATTTCCCGGATCAGAATGTGCGTGATCCGCTGTTTCGTTCTCATATCGGTGCCGGCCGCATTCCACGCCGTTGGCAGGTCGCGCGCCAAAGCCATCAGCGCCGCGCGATCGATCTTCGGACGGAGCGCCGCAGCGACGTCGTGCTTGGCAATGCGGTTTTCGATATGGGCCACGCGCTCAAGTGCCGTGTTCCATCGCGTCTCGAGTTCTCGCGCCACCAGCCGCTTCGTCGGGTCGACTAGCTCGTAGCGTTTGGCGGCCATAGAGGCCTCGTACCGACTCTCCTCAAGTTCCCGGCAGAGCGCCTGCCGAACCTCGTTGTCGGCCCTCTCAGATTGATCGGTGGCCTGGATGGCGGCTTCGATCGCGTGCGCCGAGACCGCCTCGACAATCTGGGCGGCGACGGCGCGGTCGACCCTGACGCCGCCAATGCCGATACACAGCCAGCCACCGACGTGACTATCGTCGCCGCGGCAATGGTAACGGTGGGCGTGGCCGGACTGCGAACCGTAGGTCACACGCATTGTACGGCCACACCGACCACAGCGCACCAGGCCAGTCAGCAGGGCCCGGCCACCTCGTGCCGACTTGCGATCGGTTCGGCGCTGCATGTGGGCATTCTCTGAGATCAGCTTCTGGTTCGCCTCATATTGGTCCCAGCTGATGTAACCGGGATGGTTATCGCGCAAGAGTACATTCCAACCGGCCATGGGCTTCGAATGACCGGTGGTTTTGCGGGCGCGACCATCAACAACACGGGTCCGTTGGCTCGTGCGGCCGAATACATAAGCTCCGGCATAGACGGGGTGTCTGAGGATCATCAGCACCGTGTGGTAGGCCGCAGGTCGCCACTCGATCTTGCAAACGCTGCCATTGTTGCGACGGGTAATCGGCAGCTGCAATGTCTGATCCTGTGCCCAAAGCAGCACCTGCCGGGCACTCCCGAGCTCTTGAAACTTGTGGAGCACAAGTTCGACAGCGCCTCTGACGCGCTCGTCAGGGTCCATCTCGATCTGCCCAATCTCGTTCCAACAGTAGCCGGGGGGAAGAATGAATCGGAGCTCGCCTCGCAGCGCCTTCGAGTCGCGTGCGGCGAGTCCGCGCTGGCGCAGGAGGCTCAACTCATATTCGGACATGGTCCCCTTGAGGCCGAGGAGGAGGCGGTCGTTGACCAAGCGCGGATCGTACGTGCCGTCTGGATCGATCACCAACGTAGCGGCGAGCGCGCAGAGATCGATCAGATGATGCCAGTCGCGTCCATTCCGTGCCAGCCTCGAGGCCTCGATGCAGAAGACGGCGCCGACCGATCCTGAACAGACCTGCGCCACTAATTTCTGGAATCCGGGACGCTCTACCAACCCGGATCCCGACCGGCCAAGATCGTCGTCGATTAACGCAACCGAGGTGAAGCCGAGTGATCGCGCCGACTCGGCAAGGGCGTACTGTCGTCGCTGGCTCTCGGTATGTTCTACTACCTGTCCCATTGTGGACTGACGAACATAGACGACGGCGCCGCGACCAAGGTGGTCAGGCGAGATCTTTGGCTGCATCACAGGCCTCCCGATCGCTTTGTAACGCCTTGCTTTCGTTGCCGAGCGCTTCGAGAAGCAGGTCGGCCAAGGCCTGGAGGAGGCCCTCGGGCGCCATCGTCGGTGGGGTCGGACTTTCGTCTGGATCGAGGTCGAGGACGAGCTGATGGCGGGCGCAGCGATTTATTTGATCCCTCCGTTTGCATCGAAGAGATCAATGATCGGTCGGACGGCTGCTTGGCCGAATGGCCATCAAGCAGGGTGCGCAGGTCGTTCAGGTGGGCGAGCGCAACTCTAGGAGAACCGGATGAGATCGCCGCGCAAACCGCGGCATCACTCATCCATGCCGGCAGCTCTCGCGAAAGCCCCGGCCGGACCTCTATGTACAGAATTTGGCGGCCGCCCCGACCATGCCGTGCGTAGACCCGGACGCTCTCGCCATGGAGCGGATGCCAAGGATATGCGACGACAACAAATTGCGATCGGTATGCGGAATGACGTGGAGTTTGGCGATTTGATAAAATGCCTTTGGCACGACGGTCTCGGGATATCGCTCTATGCCAAGCGGCTGGACCGGGGACGATTCATATGGCCCTCAACCGATGGCGGGTCGGTCGCGATCACGCCGGCGCAGATGGGTTATTTGCTTGAGGCGATTGATTGGAGAAATCCGCAGCAAACCTGGCGGCCTACAAGTGCTGGATAGGTAAAAACTTTGATCTGCCCGCATTTTAGGGAATCCAAGAACCGCCGTTTTGTGATTCCATTGCGGTCATGGATGCCGCTCCCGAGGCCCTTCCCGACGATGTTGAGACGCTGAAGCAAGCGTTGCTGAGCGCGCGGACGCAGGCGGAGAAGGCTTTGGCGCAGACCGCTCTCGTCGTCGCGGAAAAGGACGCGGTCGCGGCGGAGTTGGCGATCGCGAAGGCCAGAGCGTCCGACGACCTGGCGCTGATCGCGCACCAAAAACTTCGGATTGCCAAACTCGAGCGTCAAATCTACGGGCCGCGTTCCGAGCGCTCGGCGCGGCTTGTCGATCAGATGGAGCTGCAGCTCGAAGAGGCCGAGGCTGACGCCACCGAGGATGAGCTTGCCGCCGAGAGGGCGCTGGCGAAGTCGACGACGGTGGCGGCCTTTACACGCAAGCGCCCGGTCGAACGCAACACCTTCCCGGACCATCTGCCCCGTGAGCGCGTGGTGATCGAGGCACCGACGGCATGTATGTGCTGCGGCGGAGCCCGCCTGCGAAAGCTGGGTGAGGACGTGACCAGGACGCTGGAATCGATTCCCCGGCAGTGGAAGGTAGTCGAAACGGTCCGAGAGAAGTTCACCTGCCGGGACTGTGAGAAGATCAGCCAGCCGCCGGCGCCATTCCATGTGATCCCCCGAGGATGGGCCGGGCCTAGCCTGCTGGCGATGATCCTTCATGAGAAATTTGGTCAGCACCAGCCGTTGAACCGCCAGGTCGAGCGATACGCCCTGGAGGGTGTGCCGATCAGCCTGTCCACTGTAGCGGACGCCGTAGGTGCTTGCTGCTCGGTGCTGGATCCCCTGCTGCGGCGAATAGAGGCCCACGTGATGGCGGCTGAGCGACTTCATGGCGATGACACGCCCGTGCCGGTCCTGGCCCTCGGCAAATGTGACGTCGGGCGTTGCTGGGTGTACGTGCGCGATGACAAGCCGTTTGGCGGCAAAGATCCACCGGCGGCGATGTTCTACTACTCGCGCGACCGTGGCGGCGGGCATCCGCAGCTCCATCTGGCCGGCTATGATGGCATCCTCCAGGCCGACGCCTTCAGCGGGTACACCAAGCTCTACGATCCACGGCGAAGTCCTGGACCGATCCAGGAAGCCGCCTGCTGGGTTCATGCCCGGCGTCCATTCTTCGCCATGGCCGACCTGGAAGAGAACGCGCGCCGCAAGGCGGCCGGTAAGAAGGAGATCGTTATCTCACCGATCGCGATCGAGATCGTGCGCCGGATCGACGCCCTGTTCGAGATCGAGCGGCCACTCAATGGCAAATCCCCCGAACAGCGCCAAGCGGTTCGTCAGACCCTGAGCGCGCCGCTGGTCGCTGATCTGGAAGCCTACATGCATGAGCAATGCGCCAAGCTGTCCCGCGGTCACGATCTGGCCAAGGCCATGAACTACATGTTCAAACGCTGGAACTCCTTCAGGCGCTTCCTCGACGATGGCCGTGTCTGCCTGTCGAACAATGCCGCCGAACGAGCACTGCGCGGCATCGCATTGGGCAGAAAGTCGTGGCTGTTCTGCGGGTCCGACCGCGGGGGGCGCCGAGCCGCCGCCATGTATAGCCTCATCGTCTCCGCCAAAATGAACAACGTCGACCCTCAGGCCTGGCTCGCCGATGTGCTCACTCGCATCGCCACGCACCCGGCTCATCGCCTTGATGAACTGCTGCCTTGGGGTTGGGAGATTGCGCGCCAGCAAAGCCTTACGACGCAGGCGGCGTGATGGGGCAGGTCAACAAAGTCAGCCACGTGTTCACTCTCAGCCACGTAGCCGAGATGCTCGGTGAAAACGAGGACTGGCTGTTCGAGGTCGCCGAGGAAATGGATACCGAGGATGGTCAGCTATGGGTTGTCGGCGTCGGTGAAGACGGGGTGATGGCGTTCACCGATGACGGAATCCAGAACCTCAAAGATCTGATCCAACTCCACAAGGGCGCTCCCTGGATCATCGAAGAACGCCACAAGCTCATCGCCTCGTTCATGAAGCCGGTGGCCGAAAAACCCGACGAGGTTTAGCCGCCTAATCGGAAAAGCCAGCCAGACGGCGGCCTACGCCGTATGCTCACGATCCGGGTGCGCATGGCTCGACAGGATCGGACGGCAGCGCGCGGTTTCCGAACGCCGAAATGGCCATCACGGAGGTCGAGTACGCCTACTGGGATGAGCGATGCCCACCGCGATCTGGCGCCGGACGCGGCCAAGCAGTTCTTCGACGGCGCGCGTGCCGGCCTCACCGTGGTACGGGCCAGGACGCGCCACTTCGAGGATGGCGAGGAGGTGATGCCGGGGATCAAGGCGGTATTCCTGCCCGGCCATACGCCCGGCCACACCGGTTTCATCCTGCGGTCAGGGTCGGACGCGCTGTTCCTGTGGGCTGACGTCGTGCACGTGCCTGGCATCCAATACGCACACCCGGAGGCCGCGGTCAGCTTCGACGTTGACCCGTCTGCGGCACGCGAAAGCCGCAAGCGTGCGTTCGACCGGGCCAGCGCCGACAAAATGCTGGTCGCCGGCATCCACCACGACTTCCCGCTGTTCGGCCATTGTTCAGCACCGAAAACACGTCCCGCAGCTCGACCGTGATGTCCGCCCCGTAGCCCGTGGCGAACGCCTCTGAAAGAGCGCGCATGCGGGTCGCGGCCATGGCCCTGACGTCTGCATCGAGTGTGCGGATCGTACCAGCTAGCTGTGCGGTTCCCGGGATGACGTTGTAGGACGAGCCCGCCTCCATGCGTGTGATGGATAGTACGATCGCCTTCAGCGGGTCGGTGTTGCGGGAGACGATGGACTGCAGCGCCTGCGCCAGACCAACGGCGATCATGACGGGATCGATGCTTTGGTGCGGCCAGGCGGCGTGGCTTCCCTTGCCGCGGATCCGGATATCGAAAAAGTCGGCCGCCGCCATCATCGGCCCGGTGCGGAGCTTGATCTGCCCCCGGCCACCGCCTGGCAGGTTGTGCAAGCCGTAGATCTCGTCGCATGGAAAGCGCACGAACAGGCCTTCCTTCAGCATCGCGCGTGAGCCGCCCAACCCTTCCTCCGCCGGCTGGAAAATGAACACGGCAGTTCCATGGAAGTCGCGGGTCTCGGCAAGGTAGCGGGCCGAGCCAAGCAACATGGTGGTGTGACCGTCATGGCCGCAGGCGTGCATCTTGCCGGGCAAGATGGATCGATACGGTAGGTTCGTTTCCTCCTCGATCGGCAGAGCGTCCATGTCCGCACGCAGTCCAATGCGGCGCCCGCTGTCTGTCCGGCCCTTCAGGATGCCGATCAGGCCGGTTCCGGCAATGCCGCGATGCACCTCACAACCGAATTTCTCCAGCATTTCGGCCACTATTCCAGCCGTGCGAACTTCCTCGAACCCTAGCTCAGGATGTGTGTGCAGGTCGTGGCGCAACGCCGTCAGCTCGCCTGCGTAGGCTTTGATGCGGTCAATTGTGCTCATGTCATTTGGCTCCGGCGCGCTAACTTGGAGACAAGGAAGATTTACCAGGACGGTCTTGCGGCGGCCCTGGCCTATCTCGCAATTCGAGGGGCCCGGTAAAAGCGGGCCGACATTCGGTTCGGCTTACCGGGCTTGAGGTAGGGGCGGCCCGACCCCCGGCGACGCCGATACCATCGCCGGTAGCTCATTGCTTCAGAGGGGGGACCGCGCGGTCGCAAGCCCGGTCCCCCGCTCTTTCAGAAGCCTGTCGGGCCGACCGAGCCGATCCAGCGGCTCACCTTCGTAGGGTCCCGTTCGTCCATGTAGAAAAAGTGGGTCATCGTCGGACGGACGGAAGGCAGGTCCGGATCATCGAAGGTCATCCGGACCTTGCCGTGGAAGACTTTGAGCAGCGGGCTGTCGAGATATTCAACCACGTCGTGTTGGGCGGTTAGGCCTTTATCGATGAAGGCGCGCAGGTTCTGCCGGATGGTCTCGCTGCCGTGCCAGTCGGCGACGCCGAGGTTGCACACCGCGTCGTCGGCGAAGCAGTCGAAGCCATCCCCGAAGGTTTTGTCATCGATCTCTTTCCACATGGCCAGCAGCCAGGCCGGCGGGTCGGTTTTAGTGAAGGTGATCGTGGTCATGATGTGCTCCTTAGTTGTACGCGTGTGATCGGCAATCAGACGGGCGCGCGGTTCGCGACGTGGATGCCGAGCCGGGCAGCGATGCGTCGTGCCGTCGCTTCCCGCTTCGTGGTTATGTGCCGCACCGCCTGCCTCGCCTCGGCCAAAATTGCCGGTGGAGCAGTCTCCGGCGTGCCGCTGTTGAAGGGCGGTTCGGGCGCATAAACCATGTGCAACTGGATTGCCTGAGCCGCTGCTTCGCCGCGCAGTTCAGCGGCAAGACGCAGGGCGCCATCGATCCCGGCCGTGACGCCAGCCGCGAACACCCAGTTGCCATCGACGACGACCCGCTCGTTGACCGGGATTGCCCCGAAGTAAGGCAACAGATGGAGCGATGCCCAATGTGTGGTTGCTCGGCGCCCCTTCAGCAGTCCAGCGGCACCGCACAACAGCGCACCAGTGCAGACCGAGAAAATACTACGGGCGCCGGTTGCTTGCTCGCGGATCCAACCGAGAACAGCCTCATCCTCCATCAGCGCCTTCTGCCCAAAGCCGCCAGGCACGTGTAGGACATCCAAATGCGGGGCGTCCGCCAGCGTCGCATCGGGGCTCAGCCGCAGCCCTTTCAGGTCCCGAACCGGCTCCACCGTCTTGCCGTAGATGCGGTAGGTCGAGTTCGGAATCCGCGACAACACTTCGAACGGACCGGTAAGGTCAATTTGGTCGAGGCCCTCAAACAGGAGAGAGCCAATCTGGAGATGTGTGTCTGGCGGGATCATCGCTGTGTTCCGTGCCTGGTTGCCTTGACACGGAAGATAGGACTGACAGGATTGGCGAACATGCCAATTCACCCTCGAATCCAGCCAAAGCTACCCAGGCTTATCGAGTTGCTGGCCTTTCCTCAGGTCCAGATACTGGACGTCACCGGGCCGCTACAGGTTTTCGCTACCGCAAACAATATCGCGGGCGGCAGCCCTCCGCCCTACGCCATCCATGTCGTGTCTCAGGCGGCCGGTCCTGTCGCCTCCTCTTCGGGAGTGGGGCTGCTGGCCGACGCGCTTCCGCCGCACAATTCCGCACTGGATACGCTAATCATTGCCGGGGGCCCCGGGATCGAGGCCGCGGCGACGGATGAAGCACTCGTCGACTGGGTGCGAGGACGTGCAAATCGGGCACGCCGGTTCGCTTCCGTTTGCACCGGAGCGGTCCTCTTGGCGACGTCCGGCTTGCTGGATGGCCGCCGGGCCGCGACTCATTGGTCGCTCTGCGCCGAATTGGCCAAACGCTTCCCGTTAGTGCAGGTCCAGCCCGATCCGATTTTCGTGCATGACGGGCCGGCCTGGACTTCAGCCGGGGTCACCGCGGGCATCGACTTGGCCCTGGCTTTGGTCGAAGAGGATCTCGGCCGAGCGGTTGCGCTGGCGGTGGCGCGTTATTTGGTGGTGTTTTTGAAGCGGCCTGGGGGACAGGCCCAGTTCAGCGCGGCGCTGGCCCTGCAAGACGACGGCAGGTTCGATGCCCTGCATAGCTGGATTGGTGCGCACTTATCTGGCGATCTATCCCTCTCTCTTCTGGCTGAACAAGCCGGAATGAGCGAGCGCAGTTTCAGCCGGCACTACCTGGAGGCCACAGGGCAAACACCCGCACGAGCTGTTGAGACCCTCCGGGTGGAGGCCGCCCGCGGCCTGTTGTTGGACTCGAGGTTGCCCGTGAAGCGCGTGGCACAGCGGTGCGGATTTGGCTCAGAAGAGACGATGCGGCGCAGCTTCCTTCGGCTGCTCGCAGCAACCCCGCAGGAATATCGCGCTCGCTTCGGGTCTTGATTGGATAGAGATTAAGAAGCGGTCGGCACTCTTGTCGTATTGAGTTGCGACAACGCTGAAATGCTTGAAGCGACGAAGATCCTCCCGACCATATTGCGATATCGACAGGAAGGCGCTGAACGCTGGAACTTCCTGCGGCACTGGTTTGATGTGGCCCAGGCCCGGCGATTGCCTGTAGGGTCGGCAGCCCAAGTTAGCCACGGCTGAACTGTAAGGCCGTGAGGCACTTACGAAACGGAATATCGGCGTGGTATTCACAACCATGCCAATCCGAGCAGCTCTCAAGTGGTTTTACCCGATCGACTGGCCGCAGCTCAGCCAGTCCATCCGCTTTGGACGTGCCAAAGGCCGCTGCGAAGTCTGCTCGCGACCCCATAAGACCAAGATCCTCTGCGTGGCCGACGGCCGATAGTACGACTTTGGCCAATGGCGGGATGGCCGCGGGAGGATTTGCTTGGCACCGGTCGGTCAGCATCTCGACGCTGTCAGGTTAACCCGCGTCATACTTGCCACAGCGCATCTGGATGACGATCCATCTAACAGCGACCCAGCAAAGCTGAAGTGCCTATGCCAGCGCTGCCACATGATCCACGACCGGCCATACCACGTTGCACGGCGTTGGCTGACCTACCGGATGAGATGGGCGGTCGGAGACTTGTTTGCCGGACCGTATCCGCCATACAGCTAGTTTCCATAACACCGAGTCGCAAGTCCTGAAAACCATAGATCCAGTCTATCGACTTGGCCCATGCATTCCATAAGGAACGTTCTGCGGTAGCATACTGTACGCGCAAAGCTAAAATGTCCTTCCTGAGCAAAGCAGAAAGATGTCGGCGTTGCCGACCAGGCTAGCGGATCTGGATGGGCGCACTTATACCATGTGTGGACATCGGGTAATCGCGGCGGGGGCATAGGTCATCCATGATGCCGCGATCCGGGCGTTGTCGCCCGGCGGTTCGCAATGGGAGGCGGTTCGATGACCCGATTTGTTGGTTTGGACGTGTCGCAGAAGCTGACGGCGATCTGCATCGTGGACGAGACGGGACGTAGGCTGTGGCGCGGCCAGTGCGCCACAGACCCGGGGCAGATCGAGCGGATGGTAAGGGGGCATGCGGGAGAGGACGCCAGGATCGGCATCGAGACTGGCCCGATGACGCCATGGCTGGTGCATGAACTGCGCGCCGAGGGCTCAACGTCACCTGCCTTGATGCCCGGCACGCCAGCGCCGCGCTCAAGATGCAGATGAACAAGACCGATCAGAACGACGCGAGGGCCTGGCGCAGATCATGCGGACGGGATGGTATCGGCCGGTGCACGTGAAGTCGCTTGACGCCCACCGGGCGCGTGCCCTGCTCGGCGCCAGAGCGCAGCTCGTCGGCATGACGACGCGGCTGTCGAACCACATCCGGGGGGTGCTCAAGACCTTCGGTATGCTGCCTGGCGCAATGCGCGGCCTACCCATTCGACCGGCGGGTTGAGGAGCTGCTCGCCGACCGCGACGACCTGGCACCGATCGTCCGGCCCATGCTGGCCGCCTGGCGGCAGCTGCGCGAGCAGATTGCCGCGTTCGACAAGGCGGTGCGGGCATTGGCAAAGGCGAACCCAACGTGCCGCCTGCTGATGAGCGTGCCCGGCATCGGGGTTTTGTCCGTGCTGGCCTACGTGAGCACGGTCGAGGACCCGGCGCGCTTTGCCCGATCACGATCGGTGGGCGCGCACATGGGATTGACGCCACAGGCAGTATCAGTCGGGCGAGGTGGATCGCAGCGGCAGGATCTCCAAGTGCGGCGACACGCTGGCGCGCACGCTGCTGTATGAGGCGGCCGTCGTGATCCTGACGCGGGTCAAGCGGGCTTCGCGCTTGAAGGACTGGGCGCAGGCGATCGCAAAGCGGTCCGGCCCCGGCAAGGCGCGCGTCGCGCTCGCCCGGAAGCTGTCGGTGATCCTGCACAGCATCTGGCGGTCCGGCGAGCCGTTCCGTTGGTCGGAGCAGCCGGCGGGCGCATAAGCAAGCACTCGACAATTCATCCGCGACGAGCAGCGCGGATGTGAGGGTTGCCCACCGGGGCGAGGGTGCAGGCTGAGCTGCGAGGGAGGCCGTTGGGCCGCGTGAATTCCACGCGAGCCCGTTGTGGACATTGCAGCGCCTGTGCTTCGGACCAGATGTTGCGGCGGCAGACGCCGACCGCGGAGAGAACCGTGACCCCGGTGAGGCACAACAGCAACGAGCAAAAGGCAGTTGACAGAGGAGGCGCGATTAGAGAACGGCCCGTAGGGTTCAAGTAGGTTTGCGAGATACTGGCTGCGGCTCGAATGCGGTCATGTGTCCGGCCTTTGCTGCAGGAGCATTCCCGCTGGCCCAGATGGGATCCGCGAGCGACATCCAAACAAATCCGCGGCTTGTTGTTGCCACAGGTATAAACGGATTGTATCGCTCGTCGGTTCGACCGATGGCCATCTCTTGCTTGCCCTTGAACCCTTGGCATCGGCGCGCGGTTTAGGCGGCGACCGGCTGACGCCGATACGCTTCGCCGCGCGCCATCATGGCCCAGATGATCCGGGCCATCTTGTTGGCCAAAGCGACCGCGGCGAGCTTGCGCGGTTTACGCTCCAGCAATTGCAGAAGCCACGCCGAGGCGGATTTGCTGCCCGGTTTGGCGAAGCGGATGACGGACATAGCGCCGACGAACAGCAATTGACGCAACCTTTCATTGCCTGCTTTGCTGATTTTGCCCAGGCGTTGCTTGCCGCCGGTGGAATGTTCCTTCGGTGTCAGACCCATCCACGCGGCGAAGTGTCGCGCCGAGACGAAGTTCCCCGGCTCTACGGTTAAGGCCATTGTGATCGCCCCCAACGGACCAATGCCGGGGATTTCGGCCAACAACTGGCTGACTGGATTGACCTTGTGCAGCGCCGCCAGTTCGCCATCCACAGCCATTACGCGCTGATCCAACGCCTCGATATGCGCGCCCATCTGCGCGAACATCGCTCGCGCGGTGGCGGGGATGGCGCTGTCAGCGGTCAGTTCCGCCAGAAGCGCAACGACCTTGACGGTTCCTTTGGCCGCCACCGCGCCGAATTCCATCGCATGTCCGCGTAGCGCATTGATCGCCTGCGTGCGCTGGCTCACCAGCATCTCACGATGTTTGAAGATGATGCCTGATGCCTGCTGGTCGACGGTCTTGACCACGACAGAGCGCATGGTCGGACGCGATGCCGCTTCGTTGATGGCCTCAGCATCGTTGCGGTCATTCTTGGCCCGTTTGACGAAGGGCTTGACGTATTGCGGCGGGATCAGGCGAACCTGATGCCCAAGTCGGCTTAGCAATCGTCCCCAATGGTGCGAGCCGCCGCAAGCCTCCAATACAACCTCGGTCGCTTCCTGTTTGGAAAAGAAGGACTCCACCTGGCCCCGCCTGAGCTCGCGCCGCAACATCGGGCGTTCATGCGCGTCGACACCGTGCAGCGTGAACACGTGTTTGGACGTATCAATCGCAATGCGCTTCAGCTCCATGTGGACGGCCCTTTGTTGGTGTTTGACAACTCGACTTTGGCACGTGATGCCGTTGGGCCGTCCACACCAACAAATCCCTGAAGGCCCGACTTAAGGGGCTTGCCCGACGCGGCGTTGATCGGATTCAAAGTGGCGAACGATGGAGTTTCGCCATGCCGATCCCGCTCCGGGCTGATTTCGACGCTGGTCAGCTGCGTTCTTTGGCACGCAGGACCAAGGATGCCGCGCAAGCGCGCCGGCTTCTTGCCTTGGCCACGATCTACGATGGCGGGACGCGAACCGAGGCGGCGAAGATCGGCGGGGTGACCCTGCAGATCGTTCGCGACTGGGTGATGAAGTTCAACGGCCAGGGGCCTGATGGCCTGATCGACCGCAAGCCGCCCGGCCAGCCGGCGAGGCTGAGCGACACGCACCGTGCGGCATTGGCGGCGATGATCGAGAGCGGCCCGACCACGGCGATCCATGGCGTCGTGCGCTGGCGGCTTGTCGATCTGTGCCAGTGGATGTGGGAAGAATTTCGCGTCAGCATCGCCAAGCAGACCATGAGCCGGGAATTGCGAGCCATGGGCTATCGGAAACTGTCTGCCCGCCCTCGACATCACGCGCAGGCCGAGGACGCGATCGAGGAGTTTAAAAAAAGTTCCCTGCCATTCTGGAGGAGATCGCGCGCACCAAGGGCATCGATCCAGCCGACATAGAAATCTGGTTTGCCGACGAGGCCCGGATCGGACAGAAGAACAAGATCACCAGGCGCTGGGCCAAGCGCGGCTCGCGGCCGTCGGCGCCACACGATCAACGAACCGCCTCGACCTACATCTTTGGCGCGATCTGCCCCAGCCACGGCAAGGGTGCGGCCCTGGTGCTGCCACACTGCAACACCGCGGCGATGAACCTTCATCTGGACGAGATCTCGATCACGATAGCGCCGGGCGCTCACGCGGTGCTGTTGGTCGACCAAGCCGGATGGCACCTCTCAGACAAGCTCGTCGTGCCGTCCAACATCACCATCGTCCCGCTGCCGCCCAAATGCCCCGAGCTCAATCCCGTCGAGAACGTCTGGCAATTCATGCGCGACAACTGGCTATCGAACAGGGTCTTCCAGTCCTACAGCAACATTCTCGATCACTGCTGCTATTCCTGGAACAAGCTCGTCGCACAGCCTTGGACCATTATGTCCATCGGAATGCGGGACTGGGCGCATAGGTTCTGATCACTGGGATTTGGTATTACTGGCGATTATCGTAGCCTGCCTGACTTCTATATTTGCCTCATGCAAATAACGCCAAAAATAATAGACGGAAACAAATCTATCTATAGGATTTCGAAAAATAGATATTATGTCGCCACCGATCTTATGCGCGGTATCGTAGCCAATATGACCGCTATACAAATCGTAATCTTGTGGGGAGAACGAGTGATACTCTTCTTCGTGCCAATGAGGGAAACTGCGCAATTTCCTTGGGCTACACTTCTCCATCGCGGTCTTGAATGAATTGCCGGCCGTCTTCGGGATGTGCATATGCACAATTCGATTGACGGCGACCGGGGCCACCGGCGCCTTGACGGCAGGGCCGATGGTCGCCGGCCTTCTGCTGCTAGGCATGGAAATTTTCATTGCGGTTGGTTCCTCAATTCAGATCTGGGCTGATCGGGGGCGGTTGTAACGCCTCCTGAAGACACTCGCGCCCGTACGCTTCGCCATTGCCGATATCATCCGATCACGTTAGTCCCGATGGCCGACCTGCGTCGAGCGCCGATCAATCCTACTTTCTTGATCACAAACTCGTGGTTCTGGCTATAGACCGGCGACCCGGTGCGCCCAGGCCGGGCGGTCGATCCAGCGGAGCAGATTGGCCGCCGAGGGCGATTCCCCGCCGATGGTGAGAACGCAGCGCCATGCCGTCGCCAGCGTGCAGGACAGCACAGGCGCACCACCCGCCCGCGGATGATCGCGGATGACGCGTAACGTCGGGATGCCGGTGCCCAGCAGCACGATGGCGTCGAACCCTGTCGCATCGTCCAGCGCCCGGACCGAATCCCCAACGTCGGCCGCACCCAGGCCGTAGATCGGGTGGTCCCCGCCGCCCGTGGCACTAACGTGCACCACTTGTGACGCTACAATGCCGAACGACGCCCAGTAGGCCATGCTCGCGTCGGTCAGCGCCTGGGGATAGGGCGACACGAACGCCACATGCCGTGCTGACAGCGCATTGAGCGCCGCGACCACCGCCAAGCCGGACGTCACGACAGGCACGCCGGCTTGGGCCTGCGTCTCCGCGATCAGCGCGTGCTCCGCCTCTCGGCCAACCAGATAGGATGCGCCGGTGCAGGCGAAGGCGATCACGGCCAGCCGCGCATCGGCAAACTGCGCGATCCAGGCGGGAAGTTGCCGAATGTATGCGCGCAGCCTGTCCGGCATGGCGGGTGCCGGGCTCGTCATCCGCGCGGCGATGCTGGCGATGCCCGGCGGCAGTAACATTGCGAACTCGGGTTCGACCGTCGTGTTGGCCTGCGGCGTCAGTGTCCCGATCAGGCCGAGGTGCGCATATTCGCTGGACATGACGCCCTCCTGACAAACCGACGGCATCCTGTATTTTCGCGCCGATTGCTGTCAAAGGAACGTGGCTGTGAAGCGGACGGATGTGGTCGTGGCCGGCGGCGGCCCGGTCGGGCTCTGTCTCGCGCTGCTGCTCGGCCGAACAGGGCATCGAGGTGACGGTCATCGAGGCGGATGCCGAAGCGCCGCCGCGATTTGCGCGCATCCACCTTCCATCCGCCGACGCTCGACATGCTGGACAGCATCGGCATCGGCGCCGGCGCTGGTCGCCGCCGGGCTGCTGTTGCCCGCATTGGCAGGTCCGGCTGCATCCCTCGGGCGAGCGCGCGGTGTTCGACCTGTGGCGTGCTGGCGCGGCGACACGCGGCACCCGTATCGCCTGCAATGCGAGCAGTGGAAACTGTCGGACTGCTGCGCGACACGACTGAGCGGCCGGGTCGGAGATGCTCGCCGGCGCACGGGTGACCGTCGTTCGACGCAGGACGAGGCCGGCGTCGACGGTTACGGTGGAGCACGGGCGAGGGCGCCAGACGCATCCGCAGCACGTTCCTCGCGGGTTGCGACGGCGCGCGCAGCACCGTTCGCGGCGGGTCTCGGCCTGGCGTTCGAGGGCGAGACCTATCCCGAGACAACGCTTGCTGGCGACAACGACTTTTCCGTTCGAGGCGCACCTGGAGGGGCTCTCCAACGTCACCTATTGCTGGCGCGAAGGTGCGGGCAATTTCAGCCTGCTGCGGGTGCCGGGCCGGTGGCGCGTCTCGATCTACCCGCGCGAGGACGTGCCGATCGAGGCGCAGATGACGCCGGAGGCAATCGAAGCCAGCCTGCAGGCCATCGTGCCGCGCGACGAAGCCTACGAAGTGCTGCGAGAGCCGGCCCTATCGCGTGCACATGCGCATGGTGTCACGCTATTGCGGTCGGCCGCGTCGCGCTCGCGGGGGACGCGGCGCATGTCAACAGCCCGGCCGGCGGGATGGGCCTGAACGGCGGCCTGCACGATGCGTTCGCGCTGGCGGCGGCGCTTCCGCGACAGCCTGCGGGGTGGCGGCGCACAAGCGCATCGCTGGACCGCTACGACCGCCGCCGTCGGCCGGTCGCGACGCGACGAGATCATGGCGCAGGCCGACCGCAATCGCGCCCGCATGCGCGAGCGCGATCCGGATCGGCGACGCGCTCTGCTGGCCGATCTGCAGGCGATCGCCGCCGACCCCGCAACGACTGCGCGCACATCTGCTGCGCACCTCGATGATCGATGGCCTGCGCCGAGCGGCGGCCGTCGAGTGACGCCCTACGGCATGTAGCCGCCGGCGTTCACCCAAAGCACCTGCCCCGTCATGTAAGCGCTGTCGGGGCCGAGCAGGAACACGATGGGTCCGACGACATCGTCCGGCGCACCGAACCGCCCCAGCGACAGCAATGTGGTGTACGCGTCGCGGTCCATTGTTCCCGGCCCCTGTTCGTTCGACCGTCCGGTGCCGCCGTGCAGGAAGGCGGTCTCGATCGCACCCGGCGCCACCGCGTTGACCCGCAATGCCGGCGCGCACTCGATCGCCAGCGTCTTGGTGATCGCGATCAGCCCCGCCTTGGCCGCCGCATAGGGGCCGTAGCCTGGGCGAATATATTGCGCGAGCCCCGACGCCACGTGCACCAGCGCGCCCTGGCCGCTGGCGGACAGTAGCGGCACGACGGCGCGCGCCCACCTCAGCACACCGGTCAGGTTGCCATCGAGCGTCGTCGTGAACGCCTCGTCCGTGGTGTCCAGCAATGGCTTCACGCCCAGGCTGAAGCCGCTCAGATTGACGCAGCCGTGCAGCACCGCAAACGACGCGGCCAGCATGGCGGCGGCGGCGACGATCGTATCCGGTTGCATCAGATCCACCGGAATCGCGGCCGCCGCATCGGGCGGCGGGTGGCGCTCCAGTGAAGCCGGCAGGTCGATCACCGTGACATTCGCACCCTCTTTCAGGAGCCGTGCCACCAATGCCCGCCCAATGCCGCCGGCGCCACCCACCACAGCAATGTTCCTGCCGCTCATCAATTCAGGGTCCGCCGCAGGCTGCCGCGGCGAATGTCTCGAACAAGTTCCACTTGCTGTCGCGGATTTCGATCGCGTAGCCGGGCAGCCGCGCATCTTGCCCATCGAAGCAGATGTCATGGCCGAGCACGCCGCTATAGGTGATGCCGACCATCGCCTGCTGGATCGCCTCGCGCTCGGCATCGAGCTTGTCGGGATCGCCAGTGACGTTCGCCTTGGTCATCGCCTGCCGCCAGCACATGCACGATGTCGTAGCTCTGCGCATCGGTATGGAAGGCGCCCGACTTCT
This sequence comes from uncultured Alphaproteobacteria bacterium, assembly GCA_963790515.1. GTDB lineage: Bacteria > Pseudomonadota > Alphaproteobacteria > Acetobacterales > Acetobacteraceae > Rhodopila. The sequence continues at coordinate 36,835 of CAWBPF010000052.1, forward strand.
TGATGCCCTTCGCCGCGTTGGCCGCGATGAACTTCGTATTGAACGCCTCGGCCTGCGGGCGAGACCTTTGCCCAGAAGCCGGTCATCAGCAGCACGCCGTCGCCGTCCTTGCCGAACAGTGGTCCGGTGGCGGGATCGGCGAACAGTTGCGAGCCGATGATCGCGGCCGGCGAAGCCCTGCCGCCGCAACTCATGCACGATGCTTGTCCGCCGGGATCGGTCAGTGCCGCCAGCGCGATCACGTCGGGATTGCCCTGCAGCAGCTTGCGCGACCTGCGGCGACGGGTCGAACGTCTTGTAGGTGATCGAAACCACGTCGTCGTGCTTGATGCCGTATTTGTCCATCAACTGCGGATAGACCCGCGTGCCGGCATCCGCGTCCACCGCCTCGTCGGAGATGTAGACGATGCCCGCGTTCGTCGCCGGGATGTCGTGCTTCTTCAACGTCTGCAACATCCGGTCGAACTGCACGCCCTCGTCCTGCGCGAGCCGGAACAGGTATTTCTTGCCTTTGCTCAGGCCGGGCAGCGAGGCCGCACCCGGCATCATCACGATATGCGCGCGCTCGGCGTCGTTCACCGCGACGGAGACCTCGCCTGAGGAGAACGGACCGATGATCGCGAGCACCTTGTCGTCGTCGATCAGCTTGCGGGCGGCGACGGCTGCCTGGCGCGGGTCGGAGCCGGAGTCGTAGCGCGAGATGACCAGCTTCTGCCGACCACGCCACCGGCGCGTTGATTTCCTCCACCGCGATATCGACCGCGGCGATGGACGGTTCGGCGACGCCTTTCAGCGGTCCCGAGCTGTCGACAATATGGCCGAGCCGCAAGGTCGCCCGCGTCGGCGCGCGCCGCACGCACGCCCAGCAGGCCGGCGGCGTCGCGGCGACGAAGGCACGTCGGTTCAGTCGCGGCATCCGGCACACTCCGTCATTGTGATGGTCCGGCATGGGCACCGAGATAGGCGGCGGCGAGCGCAGGATCGGCCGCGAGCATCGGCGGCGTCGCCCTGCATGCCGACGCGGCCGAGTTCCAGCACATAGCCACGCGCGGCGATGTCCAGCGCAAGCACCGTGTTCTGCTCGACGAGCAGCAGCGCCAGCCCATCGCGGTTGAGCGTCGCCGATCAGATCGAACAACTGGTCCACCAGCAGCGGCGAAAGCCCGAGCGAAGGCTCGTCGAGCATCATCAGCCGCGGCCGCGCCAGCAGCGCACGGCCGATCGCCAGCATCTGCTGCTCGCCGCCCGACAGCACCAGCGCCTGATTGTCCCGGCGGCGGCCGAGATTGGGGAAGCGATCGTAGATCGCCGTCGATATCCGGCGCCAGATCGCGGCATCGCGCCGCAGATGCGCGCCCAGCAGCAGGTTCTCGTGCACCGTCATCGACACGAAAATCTGTCGCCCCTCCGGCACCAGCACCAGGCCCGGCGCGGACCCGTTCGGCGCTGGATGCCGCCGAGATATCGCGTCCCTCGAACCGCACCGTGCCGGCGGCCCGCACCACGCCCTGCAGCGCGCGCAGCAGCGACGTCTTTGCCCGCCCCATTGGCGCCCAGCACCGTCACGATCTCGCCCTGGCGACCGTCAGATCGACGCCTTGCACCGCGCGGTTGCGGCCATAGCGAACGTCGAGCCCTGCACCTCAAGCAGCATGCGTCGACCGCCTGCGGCATGCGCGGCGGCCGAGATAGGCTTCCAGCACCGCCGGATCGTTCTGCACCGCCTCGGTCGGCCCGTCGTAGATCTTGCGGCCGAAATCCAGCACGACGGCGTGCGTGCACAGTCCGCGCACCAGGCTCATGTCGTGCTCGACCACCAGCATCGCGACGCCATCGGCGGCGATGCGCAGCAGGAAGTCGTTCAGGTCCGCGGTCTCGCGCGGATTGAGTCCCGCCGCCGGTTCGTCCAGCAGCATCAGCCTCGGCGCCGACATCAGCGCGCGCACGACCTCGATCTTCTTGCGCACGCCATACGGCAGATCGGACACCGCCTCGCCCGGATAGGTGCCCAGGCCGAAGCTCGGCCAGCCGCTCCTCCGCCTCCGTCGCCAGCGCGACGGCCAGAACCGCGCAACCAGGCTGAACAGCGCCGCGCCCGTTGGCACGCGACATGCTGCCCGAGCATCACGTTCTCGACCACGCTCAGATGCGGCATCAGCCGGATGTTCTGAAAGCTGCGCGACATGCCAAGCGCGATGCGGCGGCTCGCCGGCAGCCGCGTGAAGTCTCGCCCGCGCAGCAGCAGCCGCCCGTGCGTCGGCGCGATGCACGCCGCACAGCACATTGAACAGCGTCGTCTTGCCGGCGCCGTTCGGCCCGATCAGCGCGACCCGCCCGCCATCCGGAACGGTGAAGGAAACATCGCTGCAGCACCTGCACGCCGCCGAAGGCGATGCCGATGCCCTCGACCGACAGCAGCGTCGTCATGAGGTCGCCGACCAGCGGCGGCCTGCCGGCAGGCCGATGCGCTCGACCATGCGGCGGGTGACCAGACCCTCCGGCCGCAGCGCCATCATCGCCACGGTGCAGGCGCCCAGGATGACGAAGCGCCACGCGTCGTCCGGCGTGCCGATCGCGACGCCCAGTCCGCCGACGCGCGTGCTGCAACGCCGCCGCGAGCCACGGCAGCAGGCTGCGCAGCGCCTCCGGCAGCAGCGTGAACACCACGGTCCCGACCAGCGGTCCCCATGCGGTCTGCGTGCCGCCGAGCAGCACGCACAGCAGGACATCGACCGAGCGGATCACGTCGAACGCGTCGGCATTCACGAAGCCGAACTGATGCGCATAGAGCGCGCCTGACAGCCCGACCAGCGCGCCGCCCAGGCCAAAACCGAACACTTGCAGCCGACGCGCAGACACACCCAACAGCGCCGCCACGGCCTCGTCGTCATGCACCGCCCGCATCGCGAGGCCGAGTCGCGTCGCCATCAGAAGAAAGACCAGCAAGATCACGCCGAGGGTTGCAGGCACCAGCACTGGCAGGCCGATATAGTCGGGCACCGGCAGGCCCGCCGCGCCGCCGAACCAGGGCGTGGCCAGCACCAGCCCGCCGACAAGTTCGCTGAACGCCATCGTCGCCAGCACCATGTAGGCGCCGCGCGTGCGCAGCACCGGAACGGCGATCAGCGTCGCGACCGCTGCACCCGCCAGCATCCCCGCCGGCACCGTCACCCAGCCGGGCAAGCCAAGCTGCGCGTTCAGCAGCGCCGCGCAATAGGCGCCGGTCGCCTGAAATCCCGCGCCGCCGAGATTGAGCTGCCCCGTCGCCACCGGCACGAACACGCCATAGGCGTAGATGATGGCGATGCACAGCACCGCGAGTTCGCGCGCCCAGATAGCCGCTCACAGCTTGCCGCGCCCGACGCGGTTGGAGCCGAACAGCCCCTTCGGCCAAACCAGCAGCACCAGCAGCAGCAAGCCCCACACCACCGCCGTCACGCTGTCGGTGCCGAGATACTGGATCGACAACGCCTCGGCGAGGCCGACCGCGAGGCCGCCCGCGACCGCGCCCCAGATCGAACCGAGGCCGCCGATCACCATGCCGGCGATGGCCTTGACGCCGACATCGTCGCCCATCGCCGACGACACCTGACCGAAATTGACCGCGTAAATCGCACCCGCGATGGCGCACAAGCAGTCCGGTGACGCGCGAACACGACGGGCACGATGCGCCCGACGTCGATGCCGATCACCGTCGCGGCGTCGCGGTTCTCGGCGATCGCCCGCAGGGCACGCCCGATCCGGCTGCGGCGCACCAGCAACGTCAGCAGCGCCACCAATACGATCGCCAGCACGAGGCTCGCCAGTTGCGGCACGCTGATCAGCAGGCCCGCCACCCGGACGCTCGCCCCGGTGAAGCGCGTGGGGAAGGGCTGCGTATCGGTGCCGAGGTAGATCGCGACCAGGTTCTCGATCACCAGCAGGAAGCCCAGGGAACTGACGATCGGGATTGCGTGCTCGCTCGCGTCGCCGAAGCGCGCCTTCAGCGTCCTGTAGGCGAACCGCTCGACCAGCAGCGAAACCAGGATCGCCGCCACACCGCCGACCAGCAGCGACGGCACCCACGCATGCGTCCCTGCCGCGGCGAACCAGCCGCGCGACAGCACGCCCCAGCCCAGCATCGCACTCAGCATGAACAGCCCTGGGATCGTGAAATTGAGGAAATCGAGAATGCCGATGGTCAGAGTGAACGCGACCGCGACGGTGACATAGACCGCGCCCAGCATCACGCCCGTTGACGAGTTGCTGCGCCAGCAGGCTCACACGAAGTGACCGGACGGGCGGATCGGGCGATCGTTCACGACGAGCCTCCGTCAAAACCTCGAAGCCGCCTTCCGTCGATCCCCCGTCTTGCACGGCAGTCTATGGATGCGGCTCAGGAGATCAAGGTGACACAGCCCGCCGCGCCGCGATTCGCCACTTCTCCAGGTCGAGCGCACAGAGTAGGAATGCCACCGCGAGTAACCCGTTATTGCCGAACAGGTTCGACTCGGTGAAGTTGTGCACGACAAGCCCTAACAGCAGCGCCAGATAGAAGGCCGCAGTGGGGTAGGCGAGGCTGCCGTCCCGCCAGGCCTGCGCCGCCGGCTTCGCGCGGCCGACGGCCTGACCGGCCAGCACGATCGAGCGGAACAGCACGAACAGCGACCCGAACAGGCCGAACACGCCGCCGGTGGCCAGTTGGTCCAGATACCCGTTGTGGCCCTCGTTGATGACCACATCGACGCTGAACCACTGGTCGGACTTTAGGGTGGGCTGCACCGCCGGGTCGATGCTCCAGAAAGATGCGTAGCCGACGCCAAAGAAGGGGCGCTTCTTGATCTCGTCAATGACGAACGACCAAATATCGGTGCGGCTGGTGAACGTCGCGCCGCGCAGCGGCAGCATCGGATCTGAGCCGGTCGCTCCGCACCACGCCATGTAGCCCAGCGGACACGCAATGAGGACCGCGACGAAGGTGGCTGAGACCGCAAGGATTGCCTTCTTTGGCAATCTGGCGATCAGCAGCAGCACCGGCATCAGGAGCGCTGCACTGACCACGACGGATTGGCTGGTCGTTGAGCGCGTCGCCACGAGCAGCCCGGCCATCATCACTGTCGCCGCGGCCGCGGCCGTTTTCCACATTCGCCCCCGCAGCAGAAACACGCAGAAGGTCGTGGCCAGACAGCCATACATCATCAGCAGACCGGTCTGGTTCTTCTGCCCTTGCAGCCCGGCGAATCCTTCATCGGTCATGGCATAGCCGGGGGCGACGACCCAGGACACCAGGTCGGCCGCCGCCAAAACGACGCAGACGGCGGCGATGGTCACGTGCATCACCGGCGTGCGTCGGATGCCACTGAGCAGGATGGCGAACAAGACAAGCTGCACGACGGCGAACAGGATGCGGCGCATGGATGCCCCCGGATCCAGTGCCCAGGTGACGCTCAGCGCGAAATAACCGTACAACAGCAGCAGCGCCCAGTTGCTGGATGCCAGTGCTACGACGTCCCGCCAGCGCTGCCGAAGTATTGGCATGGACATCGCTAGCATGCCGAGCCAGATCCAGCTGTTCAGCGGGTTGACGCGATCGGTTTGGCTCGTGTCAGTGGGGTCATCTCCGACGTTGCCCATGACGCAATACGCCAGGGCTACCGCCAGAATGACGACAGCCAGCGGCTCGACCCACCGCGCGATCGGGACGGTGTTTGTCCGCGGCATCCACGTCACTGCGCGCGCCGCAGGGTTTAGAGTTTGTCTCATACGAAACTGGTCTGCATGACGACGGCCCGGCCGCTCGCGTCGGGCGCCTGCAACGCCAGCGTCACTTCGGTGACGTGAAGCGCCAGTTCCGGCCCTATTTTTTTCTCCGCATTGCCCTGCAACTGCGCAGAGAGTTGCGCGATACCCCGCGCGAAATCCATCCGATGGCCGCCGGCGGTCTTGCCGACCTTGCGACCCGGGACGGGCTTGGCCGAGCGACCCAGCAGCAACCCAGGAATGAAACGGAAGAGCCGCTTTTCGATCCAGCGGACGAGCCGTGGGCCAAACCGTGCGCCGGTAGGGCTGACCCGCACCGGCGCGTGGTATTCCCAGACATCCGTGACCGTGGCTACGCCATCGAGTCCGACCACGCGCAGCGAGCGGTTCGCAGGCGCGAGAATGGTATTGCTGAGCCGTGCAACAATGCCGCCGTCGAATTCCAGCAGGCCGACAGAGATATCTGGACTGATGGTCTTCACGCCGACATCCTGGCCCTTCTCCGGCATCAGACACGCATTGAACGCGCTCACCTTGCGCACCGGTCCGAACAGCATCACCAGCGGGGTGATCTGGTAGCCTGCATGCTCCATCGTGCAGCCCACCTCGAACTCGTCGCGCGCCGGCCACGGCGCACCCGATCGGCTGCGCCAGTTCCAGTAATCCAGCCGCGCCACCATGCCGTCGTCCATCTCGGCCTGGGCCAGCACAACCCGCCCCAGCCGTCCCGCGTCGATCTCGCGCCGCAGGGTCTGCATCGCGTCGCTCAAATGATTGCAGGGCGCCGCCGCCAGACCAAGGCCGCGCGCGCGGGCAAACGCGACCAACTCGTTGGCCTCCGCCATCGTCATCGCGAGCGGCTTCTCGGAGTAGACATGACGGCCAGCGTGCATGGCCGCCATCGAGACCTCGTAGTGGCTGCCGGGATTGGTGAGGTTGACAACCATCTGCACGCGATCGTCGGCCAGCAACGCATCCAGGCTATCAAATGCGGACAATCCGTGGAATTTCGTGAACGCGGCCAGACGCTCCGGATCGCGATCATAAACGCCGACCAGCGTGATTTCCGGATGTTCGGCGATCATTGGAATGTAATTATCGGCAACGAAACCGCAGCCGACGATGGCGATCTTCATAAACTCTGTCCTATATGCGCGCGTCGCGATCCAATACAGCCCGCAAGATCAATTCTCGGCGTGGGGCAACGCCTAATATGCCAATTCGGCCGGTTCAAGGGCTATCATGAATTGCGTTTGATACCTTGCAGGAAACCAACCTTGTCCATCACTGATGCCACCCAGTCCGTTGTTGTGATCGGCGCCAACGGCTTTGTCGGGCGCCGCGTGGTGGCGCGGCTGAGTGCGACCGAGGGACTTCGGCCGATCATCGCCGCGCGCAGGCCGGCACAAGGCGGTCCTGACACATTCGAGCGCCGGACCTGCGATGCCGCCGACGCCGCATCGCTGACCGCGGCCCTCGCCGGCGCAACCTTCGCCGTCAACTGCGTGGCCGGCGATGGCGACACCATGTTGGCGGCGACGCGCAACCTTTGCGCCGCAGCGCGGGCTGCCGGGCTGCGCCGGATCGTGCACCTCAGCAGCATGGCGGTGTACGGTCCGGCGACCGGCCTCGTCGACGAGGCGCAAGCGCTCGACCCGAGCGGCTGGTATGCCGAGGCGAAGGCCGGGTGCGAGGCGTCGATCCGAGACTTTGCGCAAGCCGGCGGCGATGCTGTGATCCTGAGGCCCGGCTGCATCCATGGCCCGCAGAGCGAGCAATGGACCGGCCGCGTTGGCCGTCTGCTGCAACACCGCCGTGTCGGCGACCTGGGCGTAGCCGGCGACGGCATCTGCAACCTCGTCTACATCGACGACGTCGCCGCTGCTATCGTCGCGGCGCTGCAACGGCCCGATATCGCGGGACAGGCATTCAACCTCGGCGACCGCGATCCGGGGACGTGGAACAGCTATTTCATGCGCTTCGCCCAGGCGATCGGCGCAACGCCCGTGCGCCGCATCTCGCCGCGCTGGCTGAAGATCGAGACGAAGGTGCTGGCGCCCTTTCTGAAGATCGGCCAGGTTGCCGCCGGCCGCGCCGGGCTTGGCCGCCTGGCCATCGATCCGTTGCCGCCATCGTTGCTCGCGCTGTGGCAGCAGGACATCCAACTCGATCATCGCAAGGCGGATGCGGCTCTCGGTTTTGCCCGCACGCCGCCCGATGCGGCGATCGCCAGCGCCGCCGCCTGGTTCACGACACGGACGTGACGGGCTCGCGCGCTTCGGTCCGTGTCGACAATGGACGCTCCGCCGCGCGCTTGAGGTGATCTGCCAGCCGCAGTGCAAGCGCGACGATCGTCAGCGTGGGATTGGCTTGGCTCGATGTCGGGAACACCGCACTGCCCGCAACGAACAGGTTGTTCATCCCATGCACGCGGCATTCGGCATTCACCACGCTGGTCGCGGCAGCGTGCCCCATCCTCGTCGTGCCGATGTGATGGCCGCCATAGGCGCCGTCGCGCATGATCTGCTGCTCGACGGTGTCCGGGTCGTAGTCCAGGCGACCGTGTCCCCAGTCGGCCAGGTCATCGCGCAGTAGACGCAGCGTTTCGATCGCCGTCGTGATATCCAGCGCGCTGTAGCGCCAGTCGATATGTAGCTTGGGCATTCCCAAGCGGTCGACCTCGCGCCCCAGGGTGACGCGGCTCGCGCTGTTGGGCTGCTGCTCGCCATGATAGTCCAGGCTGAAACTGTTGGTCCGTGGACGTACGATCACCGACGGGAATTTGCGTGCCGCCAGCATGCGATTGCGCACCATATGCAGCATGAAACCGGCCGTGCCGAACGGATCGGTCGCGACGTTCGCGGCGTGCCGCAGCCAATTGCCGACACCACCGGCGCCCTCGCCGGTCAGGCGCTTGGCGTACTCGTAGCTGATGAATGGCTTTGCCAAATACAGCGCCGACAGCGCGCCGGTCCGGTGCGCCGGATCCGGAATGGACGGAAAGTGCAGTCGGATCACGGCGCTCGCTAGTCCAAGGCGCCGCTGCACTTCCGGCGTCAACGCCAGTCTGCGCCGGCAATAGGTGCCATCCTCGGCGACCTCGTAGCCATGCCATATGTCCTCGCGCGGGAGCGTGAGGCTGAGGTCGCCGATCGTGCCGGCGATGTGGCACATGTAGTTGCGCCCGACCTGCCCGTGGGCATTGCCGATACCCTCGGCATGCGTCCGCCGCGAGGCCAGCAGCAGGCGCGGAACTTCCAGGCCGCCGGCCGCCAGCACCACCTGCTTGGCACGCACCGTGAACGTCGTGCCCTGGATCGTGCCGACGCTCAGCCGGTCGACTGTTGCGCCATCGGAGTTCGTCAGCAGTTCCGTGCAATTGGCGTTCAGCAGCACTTGTACGCTGCGGCTGGCCGCCAGGCGATGCTGGTAGCGAGCGCCAAAGTTGGTTGGGCAGCTGAACCGTTCGATCCCGTCGGACGAAAAATGCGCCGGCTCGAACCCGCGCAGCATCGGCCGCATGCCGCCCGGCACGGCGCGGTCGGCGTCGTAGACGCATGCGCCGGCCTCACACAGCTCGTTGGCGGCCGGGTAGTGGCGGCTGACCTCGGCGTAGTCGATCGGCCATCAGTCCGCTGTCACCCAGGGGCGTCGTTCGAAGTCGATCGGATCGAACGGCACGCAGCGTCCGCCCCAGATCGTCGTCGATCCGCCGAACCGCCGCGCACGATACCGGTCCCCCGGCGAGTGCAGCAGCGGGTCGGCCACCTCGAACTCGTAAAGCTGCTGGGTGGTCTCGTCAGGGGCGGTGGACCCCAATTCCAGCAAGATGACGCGCAGATCGGACCGCAGGAACTGCAGCGCGAGGCTGATGCCGGCCGCTCCTGCGCCCACGATGCATAGGTCGCAATCTATAGTGGTGCCGGTCTCGATGCTGTTCGCGTCGTCGATCATCCCGCGACGCTCGATGCCAGCAGCGGCTTCTCCTGTATGAAGTCCACCTGGCCGCGTCGATAGGTCAGCTTGCCAAGGCCGCGCGCGATGCCGAGCCGGTGGCGAACGCGATTCGCCGTCGTGAACTCTCCGGTCACCGCGAACAGCGCGCTATGCGCAGCCACCTGAGCCAGCCCGACGGCAGTCAGCATCAGATGAGTCGCCGCCTTGTGGTCGCTTGCATTCATCCGGCAGCGCGCCGATGTGCGCGATCCGCGATGCAGGCGCGCGCGCATGTAGTCGAAACTCAGCCGGCTCTCCGGCATCACTTCCTGCACAGTCGCATCGGGGCACCAGACGAAGCGACGACCGACCTTCAGCAGGCGAAAATACAGATCGGTGTCTTCGCCGTCGGCCGCACCCAGTTGCTCGTTGAATGGCTTCGCCTCATTGAGGCAGGTCGCCACCCGCATAATCGAATTGCCGGTGCCCAGCACGCGGCCGCTGCGGCCCACCCGGCCGATCTGGGTGTCGGCCGGAACATGGAAATCCGTCGTATAATTGAGTGCCTGCGGGTCCCAGGCCGGCGGCGAGCCGGTCGCGAAGACCGGGTATTTTGGGCCGAACGCGGCGTCCGCACCCGTGCGCTCCATGCAGGCGTAATAGGTGTCGAGCCAGCCTTCATCGGGCGCCTCGTCGTCGTCGACGAAAGCGATGTAACGGCCGGAAGAGGCGGAGACGCCGACATTGCGGGCGCGCGCGATATTGCGCGCCGGAGCGGGGACGTAACGCAACGGCACCGGGGACGCAGCCTGCAAGCCTTCGACCAGGGATCTGGACAGCTGGTCCGGGTGATTGTCGCAGACCAGGATTTCCCAGCCGAGGCCGTCGCGCAGGCGCTGTGCGAAGCAGGCCCGCAGAGTCCGCTCCAGCAACGCCATCCGATCGTAGCAGGGCACGACGATGCTCACCGCCATGATGACGTTGTCTTTATGCAGCACGGACGGATTCTCCTGATTTCGAGGCGATGCGCGGCCGTCGCGGCCCGCGCATGATCGTGAGCAGCGGACGTTCGACGAAGCGGTAGACGAGGCCGCCGACAAGCGCCGCGCACACGGTCGCCACGGCGATGAATGCCCAGGCGGCGAGCGAGGGCGGCCAGATTTTGCCAAGTGCGGAGATCACGAATGTGTGAGTGAGATAGATCGAGTAGGAGGCATCGCCGAGCCAGAGCGACACCGCGCCCACCCGCAGACTGGAGCTGACCTCAGGTACCGACCAGACCGCCGACCAGCAGCAATGCAGGCAGGCCATATTCCAGCAGACGCGCCCAGTTGTCGTTGCGCCCAGGCGCTGCGAAAGCCAGCAACACCACGCCTGCGGCGACGGCTCCCCAGCACCAGGCGATGCGGGGGCGGACACCATCGGCAACCAGCCAGGCCAACAGGATGCCGCCCAGGAATTCGATCAGCAATGGGCTAAGTAATGTCGTTGCCGGGATGTCCGGGGTCGCAAGGAACAGCCCCGACACCGGCAGTATTAGCAGCATCGCGGTAATGGCACCGAACCGGCGTGCCGACGGCAACAGCAGAACCGCCGCGAAAAGAATGTAAAAGAAGATTTCGAAATTCAGCGTCCAACCCTGCCCGAGCACCGGGAGCACCTGACCGGTATCGGGCGAGATGTGCGGCACAAACGCCAAGGACAGCAGGTAGTGCCATGGGTCCGGGTGCATGTGTGGAAATTCCCGAGGCAGCACCAGCCAGAAAACCAGCATCGCCAGCGTGAAGACCCAATACATGGGTACGAGCCGGATAACCCGCTGGTGCAGGAAGGCCGTCGGCGAAGTCGGCCGGCGTGCCGTCACGGTCCACATCACAAACCCGCTGATGACGAAGAAGACGTCCACGCCGGCGTTGCCGATACGGAACGTCGCTTCCGAGGGGTCGAAATGCAGCCCGGCGTGAAAAATCACCACGAGAAGTGCGGCGGCGCCGCGCAATGCCTGAATCGACTCGAATGTGCCAGGTGGCGCGCCAGCGGCGCGCGTCGGCCGCGCTGAACCTTCAGTCATGGCCATCGTGTCCGACCGGCTGCAAGCCATGCGGTCGCTGCAACCGGCTGGCATGCGCGTGACCACCGCCGCGGGACAACCAAGCGCTCGCGGCGATACCCAATACCGGCAATTGCGTGTCCCAGAGGCGGCGCCCAAGCCGGCGGCGCTCCTGGGACAGCCGGTAGAGCCATTCCAGGCCCATTTTCTGCCAGACCAGCGGCGCTCGCTTGAGCTGTCCAGTGGCGAATAGCAACGAGGCACCGATGCAAAGACCGATCCCAGTCGCGCCGCCGGCCTCGACAATGCGGCCACCCAGCACCTCCGACTGCGGCGCGCCGCACGCCAGAAAAGTGAAGCGCGCCGGGTTCGATCGCACGAAATCGACGCAGCGTTGCATTTCGGCTGCGTCGCGGCTGAAGCCGAAAGGCGGGCTGTAGAGGACGATGCGACGCAGTCCGAACTGCTCGGCGAGCCTGCGCCGAAGATGTTCGCTACCGCCGATCACGGTGACCGGGTCGTCGGGTGCGATGACGTGGCGCAGCAGATGCACCGTCAAATCGCTGCCGGTGACCAGCGGCAGCGATTTGTGGAAGAACAGCGCGCCAAGACGCCGTAGAACCTGGCTATCGCAGGTCAGGAACCACGCACGCGACAGCCCGAATGCGAAATCGACCGCCCCTCGCTGCAGCAGCACGAGATGGTGCGCGTTGGGCGTAGCGACGTAGGCAAATCGCTCCGTCGCCGCGCGGTCGGCCAGCAGACGGACCACGGCCGGCTGATCGAGTGTCGCGAACGGAATCCCTAGCAATTCCCGTTCGATTACCTGCGTCCCGGTCGTGCCGACCATCGTAATTGATCCGTAGGTATCAGCACGACCGGACAGGCTACCAGCTCTCATAACAAGAACGTCCAATTAATAACATAATATGTGAATTTAGAGTAATTCTGCTCGCGTTAAGGCGGTTTTAATGGTTGCTCCGAGCGATTGCAACCTCTAATTGCCTTGGTCGCGCGCCGAAGCCAGAGAAAAATCTAATTTATTGTCAATTTCGCGTGAATGTGTACGTGGCCGTGGACGCTTGCCGATCTCAGGCGGATGGTGCGGCGGTCAGCCGGTGGCGATCGCGCGATCGCTTGCCGAAACCGCCTCTGCCGCGCCCGCCCGATGCGGATCGTCAACTCGCCGCCGCAACGCCGGCCACTGGGCGATTGTAACGGTCAGATAACACGCCTGGCCGATCGCGATCGCGGCAACCGCGCCGGCGACGCCGAGCGGCGGCATCAGCAGCGCAAGGCCCAGCAGTGTGCCAACGGTGCCGGCAATGTCGGCAATGCCGATCAGCCTAAATGCGCCACAAACCTGAAATGCGGTCACGGTGACGTTGATGACGCTGCCCAATGCCTGGCTCGTCGCCCACAGCATTCCTAATTCGACGTCGTCAACGAAGCGGCCGTGGAACAGCAGTCGGGCTAGGAACGTCCACACCATGGCCACCGGCACGGCCCAAAGCGCATTAGCCCCGAAAGCCAGAACGGCGCCGCGCACCGTGTCGCGCACGTAGCCCTTCCAGTCTCCGTCGCTCAGCCGGTGCGCGAGATCGTTGCGCAACGCCGGCTGCAATGCCGCAACGAGAAGAATCGGCACGCGCGTCGGAATTTGCGTTGCCGTCATGCGCCCCAGAGATGCTGCACCGAGCCAGCCGGCCACGGCGAAACTGGGCATGCGATTGGTGGTCTCGAAACACACGATGCCGAGGACGCTCCAGCGTGAGATCGACGCGAAGGGCAGGTAGGCGCGGAGATGGCGCAGTTTCACCCGCAGGCCGGCGGCGAGGTGCCACGTCGTAACAGCCCCTACCAGGCCATAGGCCGCACCGGCGATCAGCAGCGCCTGCCCCGGGGTCGTCGTTGGCATGAACTGATGATCGATGGCGAGTCCGACCCCAGTGACCACGGCCACCATCGTTGTCGAGACGGTCGCCGTCATCAACGAGCCGCGCGAAAACGCCAGGGCGCGAGCATACTGATAGACGAGATAGGACGGGATGAAGACGATCGCAGCGGCAGGGATCGTGCCAGACAGCCGGCGGTCGACCGCGACCGTGCTGGCGGCCAGGACGATCGCGGCGGCGATCAGTGCCAGGCTCGCCGCCATCAGCGGTTCTTCGGCCGGTTTGCGGTGTGGCGCCGTGCCGGGGCCGGGAGCCAATGGGGCGAGGTGGCAGATCGTCAGGCCGGTTTGCACGGCGCCCGCAAGCAGCGCCACGTTGAACCAGAAGGCATAGAGCCCGAACAGCTCCCCGCCGCCAATCCTGATCAGCCAGATATTGAGGCCGATGTTCAGGACCGAGATCATGCCCTGCTCGATCACGCAAAGCAGATATCTCATCGCCGTGCCTGCCGGCCCGTCATGCCGTCGCTTTCAGGCGGATGCCCTCCAGAACCTCGAGCATCCGCTTCGGTCCGACGTCGAAGTTCGCGTTTTCGAGCACCCACGCCCTGGCGGCGACGCCGATGGCCTGGCGCTTGGCCGGGTCGTCCCACAGCGACTTGATCGCAGCCGCCAGCGAGGCGGGATCGCGCGGCGCGACGAGCAGGCCGGTCACACCGTCCTCGACATAATCCTCGGTGCCGATCGAGACGGTGGCAACGACGGCTTTGGAAAACATCATGGCGTCGCGCACCGTGACCTGGCCGGACGCGGTCTCGTCGGTGTCCAACGGCACCACATTGACACGGGCCTTCTGGCACAGCTCGTGACACTCGGCGAGACTGAGATCGGACCGGATCTGGACATTGGGTGGGATATCGAGGCCACTCACCGCGTGCGGTCCAGCCACGATGATGGTACGCAGGCCAAGCATCGAAACCGCCTGGATCAGAGCGCGGTAATCGCGGTTGGCAGTGCCCATAGACAGCACGTAGGGGTCGTCCGGATCCTCGCTGTATTGTGGATCGACCAGTTCCTCGGTGAAGGGCACGAAGACGAACCGCTCCCGCGGCAGGCCGAGCATCGCGGCATAATTGACGATCTCACGGGTCGAATAGACGATAAACACATCGACCTTTGCCAAGCCGTACGCGGCGAGCCGGCCTTTCGTTCCACCGTAGGTACTGCCCATGTTGAAGAACCAAGCGACGATAGGGGCTTTCGACCCTGTCAGGCGCTTGGCGAGCCCGACGAACACGGCCAGTTGCGGAAACGCCGTGATGTAGCCCACCGGCTTGCGTTCAGACGTCATCCCGGCAAACCAACCGCGTGCCGCGTGCCGGAAATAGTCCAACCAGTCCTTGGTGGATGCGTTTGGACGCGACCTGTTGTGATTGTAGCCGGCCGTAATCACATCAAAATCGTGATGCGCCGAGCAGACCTGCTGGTGAATCCAGGGCTGATCTTTGGTGTGCAGGAAAGGTGTCACCAGCTTCCAATGCATCGAGGCGTCCTTTGTACCCGTCCGGCAGCCGTGCGGCGCGCCAGTCTTGGATGATCCGGATTTTAATTGCGACGGCTGCATCCACCAACGCGATAAGTGGGACGGCTTACACAACGCGGCGTGAGTTCCATCCGGCGACGACACGCAATCATCGGATGCGACAGCTATGCTGCCAGCGGGTACATTTATTTGTCCATTATCCATTATAATAGACACCCAAGGGTGACGCAACCGGACCGGGAATGCTTATTATGAGACTCATAATAAAATTATCCTAAAAAACGCACTTAAGATGCAATTTAGGATTGCATTAATCTCTCAGCTAGGCAATAGTGTTCGTGTTTGACGACAGTGATTTGCTGATCGGTCACCGTAACGCGGTGGGCGAAGGTTATGCATCCGATAGTTTCTCGAACACGTATCAGAACCGAGCAACCGATGGAATTTCAGCCGATGTCTGCGATGGCTCCAACTAACAGCCGTGTTTGGGAGTGGGCGCGCCAGCCCCGGTCGGGTTCATCGCTGTTTCGCTGGACACATGGCCTGATCAATCGCCTGGTGACTTTGGCCGACCTTGCCGTTCTGTTGATCGTCGGCCTTGTGCATCCCTGGATCAATCGCGGCGGCCTTGAGGCGCTGACCTTGGCCCAGAGCTTTTTCCAATTCGCGCTCGAAGCCGTTGTTTTCGTTTTCGTTATGCAGTCCGTGTCAGCCTATAGGGTGGAGAACTATACCCGGCTGCCAATCTCACTCGCGACCGTCGCATTGGGTTTGGGCTGTGCGTGGGCGGTGAGTGCCGGATACGTCGCGGCTTTCGCGCCCGGTTTGACCTTTGGGGACGTCTTTCTGCTGACCTGCCATTTTCCGCAGTTGGCGCTGCTGCTGTTGCTGCGCTGTGTCGTGTGGATCTTGGTATCACGCATCGACCGGCTGGCACTGATGCGGCGCAATACCATCGTCGTCGGTTGCGGCGCCGAGGCCGAGGCCATGGTGCGCCGGCTGACAGACCCCGCTCAAGCGGCCAACTTCAACGTGATCGGCGTTGTCGGCGATGGCGATGAGGTGGCGCCGGGGTTGTTTGCTGGGCGGCCGTTGCTCGGCGACCTCTCCGCGCTCGCGGCATTCGGCTATCGCGACGCGGTCGATCTGGTCGTGATCGCCATCCCGCTGGCGCGCCGCGAGAGGCTGCCTCGCGTCATCGAGGCCTTGCAGTGGCTGTCGGCCGACGTGGTTCTCAATCTCGATGCCACCACGGCGCAAGCAGCCGATCGCCCGTTGCGGGACATCGCCGGTCAGGCGGTGCTCCCCCTGATTCAGAAGCCGCTGAAGGGCTCGCAGTCGCTGCTGAAGCTGATCGAAGACCGGGTGATCGCCGCGATTGCCTTGTTGGCCCTCAGCCCGGTGCTGCTGCTGACGGCCCTGGCAATCCGCCTCGACAGTCCCGGCCCCGCGCTGTTTCGCCAGGATCGGATCGGACTGCATAATCGGACGTTCCGTATCTTTAAGTTCCGCACGATGACCGTCGATCCAA